>JAEKKN010000024.1 GCA_019510305.1 Microbacterium sp. | reverse complement strand
CGAGATCACCGACACGCACTCGAACAAGAGCCGTGAGTCGTGGGCGCAGGGCGTCGCGAACGTGCTCTCAGGGATCTTCGGCGGCATGGGCGGCTGCGCCGTGATCGGTCAGACCATGATCAACGTGAAGGCATCGGGGGCGAGGACTCGCATCTCGACGTTCTGCGCCGGAGTGTTCCTGTTCCTGCTGGTCGTGGTCTTCGGCGACTTCGTGGGGACGATCCCGATGGCAGCTCTCGTGGCAGTGATGATCATGGTCGCGATCGGCGCGTTCGACTGGCATTCCGTGCGTCCGTCGACCTTGAAGCGGATGCCGAAGAGCGAGACGTTCGTGATGCTCTCTACCGTTCTTCTGGTCTTGGTAACCCACAATCTCGCGGTGGGAGTTGTGGGAGGCGTGCTCGTCGCGTCGGTGCTGTTCGTGCGGCGGGTGGCGCACTTCGTGTCCGTGACGCGGACTGTTTCCGCTTCCTCGGGTGGTCATCGATCTGTCGGGGTCGCATGTCTGGGATGCGTCGACCGTGGCCGCGCTGGATGCGATCGAGACGAAGTATGCGGCGCTGGGGAAGAGCGTGCAGATCGTCGGGATGAACGAGAGCAGCGAGCGGATGCGGGGAAGGTTGACGGGCGGGTTCGAGTAGGGGACATGCACTCGGTGGATCATGTCGCTCAACCAGGTCGCCTGAAAGCAGAACCCGTCGAGCAAGTCGATTGGTATTCGCACCTTCCCGCGAAGAACAATCCAATGAACGCAGACCACACTCCACAACCGACAGGTGGCTGGCCAGATGATGAAAGTCGCCCGGTCAGGGGTAAGCCCGACCGCTGACAGGCATCGATCAATATCGCGAATCAATCACTAACAGGGCGATTCGCCTGCACCGGAGGCGCTACGGGACCTGGCCTTCTTCACCACGCCCGGCGCCGAGCGAGTCATGCGGAAGGCCGACGCCAACGGATGGCCGATCAGGTGCTTGTCCACCCCGCAGCGCTGATGAGCGTCGGTCCGATCAAGTGGAGGTCGGCACCTCTGGTACGGCAACACCCTCCCACAAATCCCTCGGGAGGACGTAGCTGACAGTGGTCCTTTCAAGAGCACTCATTGATCTCGCGGGATGATGCACAAAGTGAATGGTCTGCCTGTCCGAGCCGACGAAGTCGACAACAGCAAGGATGAACGACTCCCCCAACGTGTTCGCCGCTTTCCACTCGCTCGCAGTCAGCACTGGTCGAACGAAACCAACTGAGGACTTCACTTCAATGTGAAGGATCGTATGACCCGATTCGACCCGTAGGTCGTAGCCAAGTCCTTGCTGGCCAGCCGTGTAAAAAACGGTCCACCCGGCTGCTTCGAACAACAAGCCGACCGTGATTTCCGCCTGGATTCCGGAATTGAGGATCACCTGCTCGGGCAACATCGGAAGCGGAGCTCCAACGCCAGCCGACTCGCGAGGCTGTACGTCGACGACGGAGGAGGAATCGGAAACGTCGGCCGCGTTAATCGTGCGCGCGTTAGCTGGGGAGTTCGGATCACAGTCAAATGTGGTATCCACAAACCCTGGCGGGAATCCGAAATCTGATTCGAACTCGGCAACCGTGACTTCTCTACGCACCGGATAGACTGCCAGTGGCGCGAAACAGTAGAGCGCCGCGAGCAGGGCATACACGGGAATACGAGCGCCGCCGGGCCTCAGGTACGGTTCAAATGCACTCGGTTCGTCAAGATTAACCACCTGAAAGCCGGCATCTGACCGCGCCAACCAGATCGCTTGCTTCTCACCCCTGTACCTGGCGGCCGGATGCGAAAGGGCACACACATGTCCGTGACCATCGTGAACGAAGTGTGGACATGCTGCACGCGGATCCTCATGCGAGGTCAGCTCAGCGATTAGCTCCGGTGACGCGACGCATCCCACTCCCTTCTGTATACCAAGATTGTTGCGCCAAGTGTTCGTCGCAGTCGAGTTGCCGGGAGCAAACATCCCAGTGACGGTGGAGTAGCCGCTATTGGGACCACCGCGTCCAAACGGCGCCGTAAGTACATTCAGCGGCGGAGCTCGATGTGTCTTCGTCCACATGAGATCTAGGAACGCTTGGATCTCACTGGCGGTGGTTCGCTCGACCGAACCCAACGGTGCCATCCGGTCACCCATGAGCCGTAGCCCGAGATACAACGCAACGAACCGTCCGCGGACGGCGTGTTGCTGATTGAAAGCCCTCAATTCCGCAAGCCCGGCTTCGAACGCCGCCTCGCTATGAACCGGGATCACGCGGCAGCATCCACTTGTGTGCGCTCTCCGCGAAGCCAGGCCTGAAGACTTGTTCTTGGGCTGCCTAGGCGCACGGAAACGTCAAGGTTGGCTCCTTCAGGTATCTGCAAGTCCCCTATGGCATCCAGAACCGTTTGCGCTTTGGAGGCCTGCGGACCGTCCGGCTGGCTCGACATGAATGCTGGGGGCTCAATAGAGTGCTCCGGCGGAGTCCAATCGGGCAGAGGTCCACGGGTACCAACCAGGATCGTCCGACGCCTACGTTGCGGAACCCCATAGCCCTCGGCATGAAGAATCTTGACGTCCGTTTGATAGCCCATGGCATCGAGCGCTTTGCGTACATCGCCGAGTTGTTGCCGACCCCGACTCTGCGCCAAAGCCACGACATTTTCAATCACCAACGCTCGAGGACGCAAGTAATCGGCCGCCTCTACGTAAGACCAAAGGAGCTTATTACGGGGATCATCTTTCAGCGCCTTGCCTGCCGTTGAAAATCCTTGGCAAGGGGGCCCACCTATCAATAGATCTACCGATCCCGATGCGCGCGCCGCCGCTTCACGCCAAGCACGCCGAGCCGAGGACTCGTCACCCAAATCGGCCACGAATGCAGCATCCCCAGGCATATTGAGATTATGGGCCAGTACGGCTGCTGGTTCATTGTCGACAGCAGCTACCACCGAGTGACCTGCGAGCGCGGCTCCCAGCGAAAGGCCACCGGCTCCGGCAAAAAGATCGACGACAGAGCCTGCCTCAAACATCCGTGCAACTGCAAGTCCAAGTAGCGGAGGTACCGCATTTCCGATCTGGACAGCGCGCTGCCGAAGAGTGCCGCTAAAACGCCAGTAGTCGGGGAAAGTCTGAAGTCGCGCGGCTTCTCTCACAGTAATCAGTCGTGATTCTGATGGGTGGATAAAGCAGCCGTTACCGGGGCGGTTGAAATACGTCGAGATGGTGTAGCTCGGCCGATCCCAGCGCAACCGTCCGTAGTAGGTGCTTCGCGAGCCCTCTCCCCGGCCAGCACTCGCACGTATCTGTTGCACTCGCTGGGAGGGGAAGTTCTCAGGAAGGTCGCGCCAGTTTCCGCCAGGCGGCACCGCGTCCACCACCGATCTGTCGAGCGCGCTGAGCACCCCCGAAACGTGATCCGTTACGGTTTGCGCGCCCACAGACGACGAAGCTACGGGGAGGGGCGGCAACTGCATCGTCAAGACGCACCGTCCGCAGCAAGCGATGACGCAAGCCCTGCAGATCGCGTGGCAGAGGAAACCGCGTCCTCGAGCGGGACGTTGATTACGCGAAGATTCGGGCCCGTACGTGCCGCTCGGGCGCGAAGAATTCTCGCGGAGATCGGGGAATCGAATGTCAGGCCTATTGTGACTCCACCTGGAACATCGGATTCCGACATCTGAGGAGCACCAGAAGGCTTCCGCAGGGGGACCCAGGATCGGGTCTTGCTCGAGATCTCGGCCCCCAGAGTCCCGTGTCCCTCAGTCATCTCATCGCTCGATCGTCCACGATCAATGGAAGCCCCCAGAATACTCGTCGCCCAGGCGCCATACGTCGTCGGCTCTTTCGTGCGCAGCGCGACCGCCTCTGACTTGCTGGAAGGGAAGCCCGACAGGCGGATGGGAGCTTCTCCCGCTGCGCGACGAGCGCGACTAAGGGTCAGACTCGCGGCAAGTAGCGAGCGGTCAGCAACCAGCCAACCGCGCCCCAGTTCTTCTGCTGCCACGGCGGTGGTTCCCGAGCCAACAAAAGGATCCAATACGACCCCACCATGCTCAGTGCTGGCGGAAATCATCCTGGTCAGGAGAGAAATCGGCTTCTGTGTCTCATATCCGGTACGCTCAAGAGAATGCGCGTCAAGTCGACCAATGTCGTTCCACACGTCCTGGAGCGCCACACCTGGGGCCTCATGCTCGTAACGCTTTCGCCGCGGGACGCCAGTCGCCGAATGCACGAGAAGCCCCGCCGCGTCTAGCTCTTCCATGCGTTCGACTTGCCACGCCCAGTGACGCCCCGGCGGCGGGTACTGGCCACGCCACTCGTAGTGGGCTCGCGTTCCTCTCCGATCACCTGGTCCGGTGCATGTGATCAGCTGATATCGACCCTTCGAGTCACTACCGGTGTAGTACTTGTCGAGGTACTCGCGAGCGTAGGGGACATACGGCTGATTCCAGACATAGTCCCCGGTCTTAGAATAGAACAGGATGACGTCGTGCACCGGGCCGTACCGTCGGGAGCTGCTATGAGCGTGCGTACGTCTCCACACGATCTCATTGCGGAAGTTTTCCGGCCCAAAAACGACGTCCAAGATCATCTTGAGGTAGTGACTCGCCGCCGGGTCGCAGTGAAGATAGATCGAGCCGCGCGGTTCGAGCACTCGCCACGCCTCCACGATTCGGGACGCCATCATATGCAGATAGTTTGTCAGCGAAGGAGTCAAAGCCGGCGCAAGCGCGTTGAGCAGCACGTGCACTTTCGGGGATTCGATCCGAAGGGGCGACGCATCGCGGTTCCAGATGTCCGAGAACGCATCAACGGTTTCAGATCCACCGGAGCGACGTGAGCGCATGACTGCTTTGTAGTCTCGCCCGGAAGCGAAGGGGGGATCCATGTAGACCATCTGGACAGTTTCGGGATCTACTTCACGGAAGAAATCTAGGTTGTCGCCCGCATGGAGGTGGCGCTCGGTCATGGATCTCCTAGTGGGGTGTAAGGCTGCTCTCCATCATCGCGGATCGGCAGCGTCCTTGGCGCCGGACTCTTCGCGCGTCGACGAACAAAGTTGATCGCGGACCTCTGACATTGTGACTTCAGGCTGCCCGGGCGACCGGCCTGTCGAGCCACAACCACACTTCCCGGTGGAGCAGGGCTCTGCGCCGCTGGCTCCGCGTTTCGTCCCACTTCGCTCGCTCAACGACCGGCAGCGAACGGGCGTGATCTAAGCCCGCGACGCGGCGATCCCCCGCAGAATCAGATCGCTGAGAGCATCCGCCTTCGCCCGATCCAGAGGCTTGCCGAGCAACGTGTTGTAGGACCCGATCGCGATGAGCTGGTCGGCGACGACAGCGGCATCAACGTCCGGACGCACCTCACCGGCATCGGCCGCTCGAGCGAGCCGTGCCTTCGTCCACTCGCGCAACGGTGCCGCGAGGCGCTCGTCCAAGACGGCGCCGACCTCAGGGTCGGTGGCGGTAACGGAGATGAGCGCCCGTGCCAGCGCGACCGTGTCGTCGCCCTGCAGAGTGAACAGCGCCCGGAGGTCGGCACCGAGATCGTCAGTCATCGGCAGCCCCACCTCGGGAAGGGAACCTTCCAGCAGCGCCTCCCCCAGGATCGCCGCCTTCGACGGCCACCACCGGTAGATCGTCTGCTTCGACACTCCGGCGGCCTCGGCGAGCCCCTCGATCGTCACGGCCTCATAGCCCGAGGACGACAGAGCCCCCCGCATCGCCTCCAGCACGGCCTGCCGGGCGGATTCACTTCGAGGTCGGGGCACGCTCACAGGCTACTCAGGAGTACGATCAGAAATAAGTAGACGCACCGTTGCGAAACTCGAATCAAGGAGCACGAGCATGGCCCTCACCGCACACTCCACCATCGGCGAATGGCTGAACCACGAGGTCGGCGGACCGCTTGTCCGCCGCCTGTTCGAGCAGACCGGCGCCGACCCCGAACTCCTCACCCCGGTGCTGGGCCTGCCGCTGCAGCAGCTCGTCGCGATGAGCCAGGGCGCACTGCCGCAGTCGGTCGTCGACGACCTCGTCCGCGCGGCCAACGGCGGCGTCATCCCGGAAGACACCGACACTGCGGGCTGGACCGAGAAACCCACCACCGGACGTTTCTCAGGCAAGACCGTGATCGTCACGGGCGCAGCTTCCGGAATCGGCAAGGCCACGGCATCCCGCATCGCTCGCGAAGGCGGACGGGTGATCGCCGCCGACATCTCCGCCGAGAAGCTCGATGCGCTGAAGGCCGAGTTCCCCGACGTCGTCACCGTCGCCGGCGACCTCACCCAGCAGAGCGCGATCGACGCGGTCATCGCCGCCGCGGGAGACCGCATCGATGCCCTCGCGAACGTCGCCGGAATCAACGACGACTTCTCCCCTGCAGGCGAGACGACGGATGCCGTCTGGGACCGCGTCATCGCGATCAACCTCACGGCTCCGTTCAAGCTCATGCGCGCGGTACTGCCGATCATGGAGACCGCGGGCAGCGGCTCGATCCTCAACGTCTCGAGCGAGGCCGGCCTGCGTGGAAACTCCTCGGGCAACGCCTACACGGCCAGCAAGCACGGCATCATCGGCGTCACGAAGTCGGCGGCGTTCATGTACGGGCCGAAGGGCATCCGCGTGAACTCGGTCGCTCCGGGCGGCGTCGCCACCGGCATCCCGATGCCGCCGAACATGTCGGAGTACGGCTCCGCTCGCCTCGCGCCGTTCCAGCAGGCGATCCCCACGGTCGCGACCGCCGAGCACCTCGCCGCATCGATCACGTTCCTGCTGTCGGACGACGCCGTGAACATCAACGGGGCCGTGCTGGCATCCGACGGGGGTTGGTCGGTGCAATAGCTGGCGTCGCGTTGCTGCGGCCTGGCGCAAGAACCCTGGGGCCGCTCCGATATATGGATATATGGTTGTCGGAGTTCTCCTGAGAGGTACAGCCATGTCGAGCCGTCGCTCAACCCCGAAGAAGCGGGGATCCGGTTGGCTCGTCGCCGCCACCCTCATCGTTCCCGTCATCATCGGCGGCGTGCTCGCTCGATGGTCTCCGGTGGCAATCGTCCTCGCCATAGTCGCAGCCGTAGGCCTCGGCCTCTTCGTTCTGATCGCCCGGCCTCTGCCGGCGGTCGGCCTCCGCACCCGCACCTCGGGACTCGTGGCTCTCGGACTGGCAGCGCTCCTCGCCACCGGCGGAGGAGTCGCGAGCGCCAGCTCGACGCGAACGAATGACGTCACGGCATCCACTCCGCACACTCTTGCAGGCGGCACCTCGGAAGCTGAGAGCGCACGCCCCTCGGCGAAGCCCACAACGTTCGACACCGCGATCGAAGAGATCGCCATCCCCTTCGAGCAGACGACCGTCGACGACCCAGCCCGCGATCAGGGCACAACGGCGGTCGTCACGGCAGGTGTTGCCGGACTCAAGGTCATCACGTACAAGATCACACTCATCGACGGTGTCGAGACCCATCGCGAAGTCGCGAGTGAGGTCGTGCAGACGGCGCCCGTTGCCGAGGTCACGGCGGTAGGCAGCCGTGTGCCTGCACCCGTAGCACCGCCCGCTCCTGTCCCGTTGGTCCAGCAAGGAGCCGGCACCTGCGACTCCAACTACACAGGCGCTTGTGTTCCGATCTCCAGCGACGTCGACTGCGAGGGCGGTGGCGGGAACGGGCCGGCCTACGTGCGCGGGCCCGTGCAGATCGTCGGCGCCGATGTCTACGACCTCGATCGCGACGGAGACGGAATCGCCTGCGACAAGTAGCGCGAGCCGTTCATCCCGGCGGGCCACCGCAGTTGCACAGGTCCGCCGAGACGTAGGCGCGCGGGAGCGGACGTTCAGGGTGATCGTGGATTCCCACATACATTGCGCCAGGCCCACCGGATGTCGACGGGCTGTGATCTTCTGGTGGCATGCAGCCGGAGACCTTGTTTACAGTCGCCATCGCCCTCGCCGTCATCGCCGTGCTGTTCTTCTTGCTCAGTCATGCGCGCAAGACACGCAAGCGTGACGCGGAGGTGCACAGCGCACAGCTCGCCGGGCTTGTTGAGGAGAACCAGCGATCGCTGCAGCTGACGAACGCAGATCATTCCGAGACGATCGCGGCCCACGATTCAATGCACGAGGCAGAGATCGCGATGCTCGGCAAGCGACGTGATGCCGCGATTCGCCACGCCGCGCGCGGAATGAAGTGGGAGCTTGCATCGCGCCAGGCGCTTGTGCGCGCCCTCACATCGGCGAATCTCGACGCCATCGTCGCGACCAATGTCGTCTTTGCCGCCAACGAAGCAGGTCAAGACGTGTTCTGCGCGCAGATCGACCATCTGGTCATCACCGAGAATGTTGTGATCATCGTCGACAGCAAGAACTGGCAAGGTGTCGTCTTCGACGGAATCCTCCCGTCGAAGCACGCAGCTGTGCTCGGCCTGTTCTTCCAGGAGCGGGAACTCGGCTCTTCGTTCGCGATCCATGCGGCGAAGACCGGCGAGGCGGGAACACGCATCGAGGTGCGCTACGAGCGGGAAAAGGCGTCACCAGCGACGCAGGTGCGACGGCAGGCGATGCGCTTCCGCGACCTGCTGGCCGAAACCGGAGCATCGACCGCGACCATCCGGACGTGCGTCTTCTACTCGCATCCTGACTCGCTGGTGATCACGAACGGACTCGATCGCGGCGGCAAAGTCCCGACCGTCATCACTGATCGGAAGGGCATCTCGCGGGAGCTCAAGAAGACGCACGACCTGCATCCGGGCGAGTGGTCGGATGCGCAGCGCGCACAGTTGCTCTCGGCAGTGCGGGATCTGGGTGCAGATCTCGTCGGTACGGGCCGGTTCACGGATGACTTCGCCACCGCGGTTCCACTCACGACCTACGTCGACGACGGGAACAAGATCGCGCTTCCGCGCGACTGAGTTCACGCCCGGCTTCAGCCGGGTTTACGTCACCCGCCCCCTCACGAACGTCGTGATCGCAACGCTCACCGCCGCCATAACGGCGAACACCCCAGCCGCCACCGGTCCGCCGACTCCCCACAGCGCGAGCGCGCCTGCCCCGAAGGCGATCGCCTTGACCACCACGACCCCGAACACCGGCAGCGCGACGCGAGCACGGGGAGAGGCGAACGTCCCCCACAACACGGCGAGTCCGCCGACCAGCACGAATGCGATCAGAATCCGTGCCCACCACGGAACGTCGAGCAGCAACGCCCACCACCCGACGAACACGAGCATCGCGAGTTCGAGCACGAACGCCACGAGCGCGTTGAGCATGACGAACTCACGGAGTGGCGAGGCGTAGCCCTCCCACTCCGCATGGACGCGCTTCAGGTCGGCGGGTTCCGGCGATTCAGGCGAGGGCACGGTTCCATGATGGCGCAACGTGCGACGACATCGGCGCCCGCGGGGGCGGCCGGATCACGTTGCTGTCCGCGCCGCCCGATACGCTCTCCACCATGGCAGATCCCTCAGCGTACGAGCTCGCGGCGTGGCAGCACGTGCAGCGGTTCCGCGGTCGCCCACTCTCGCGTTCGATGCGGAACACGGGCGAGAGAATCGCGACCGGGGCTGCCGCACTCGGCGAGCGCGTCGAGGCGAACCTGGATAAGCACCCTCGCGTGAAGGCTGCCGCTTCCGGGGCTCAGCGCGTTGCGGGGAAGGCCGCCGGAGCTATCGGCTCGGGCGCGAAGCAGGCCGCAGCCGCCGTGCCCGACTGGGCTGCCAGCGCTTTCGACGCCACACGGCAGACGGTCGGGCGGGTGTCACGCGCCGGGCTCTCGCCGAAGCAGATCATCTCCAAACACAACAAGCGCGGACACGACGTCGCATCTCTCTCCGATCTGCGGATGCTGGATCTCGAACAGATCGACCGTGTCCGCGGACGCGGTGCATCCTGGTACTACCCCGCCACCGCAGCGCTGACGGGCGCCGGAGCAGGCTTGCTGATCAGCGGTGGAGAGCTCGTGACCGCCGCCTCGGCCGGCGCCGCCGCAGCCCCGTCGGGCGCAGTCGTGGTAGGTGCCTTCGCCGGGGATGCCGCGATCGTGCTCGGCCTCGCCTCACGATCGGTCGGACATGTGGCGTTGCACTACGGCTACGACCCCGAAGAGCCAGCCGAGAAGTTGTTCGTGATGTCCGTGGTGAACGCGGGGACTGCAGCATCAGCCACAGCCAAGACCGCGGCCATGGCCGACATCTCGCGCCTCACGCAGGCGCTGGTGCGCGGGAAGACCTGGGCGATCCTCGACAAGTCCGTCGTATCCAAAGTGTCGGGCCAGTTCGCCAAGGCTTTCGGTCTGCGCCTCACCAAGCAGGGCCTGGGCAAAGTCGTGCCCGCCGTCGGCATCGTGATCGGCGGCGCCCTCAACTGGACGACCCTCGAGGGGATCGTCGACGCAGCAGACTACGCCTATCGGCGTCGCTTCCTGATCGAGAAATACCCGCACCTCGATGAGCAGCTCTCCGGTGAGCCCAAGGACACGTTCAGAGACGCCGGCTCGGCCTCCGACGTGGTGATCAGCGTGCTCGACGAGATCGAGGATGCTGGCGGACCCGACCTGCGCTGACGAGAGGAACAGGACCTATGGATGATCTCAAGAGCCTCATCGCTCCCGCGACGGGCGAATGGGGAGCGACGCTCATCATCGTGCTCCTCGGAGTCGGAATCTGGGTGATCAACAAGTTGCCTGGTTGGCTCGCCAGCCGGTCCGCGACCGTGCACGGGTCTCCGTCGTCGCCGAAGTACTGGCGGGCCCGGCTCGCGGAAGCCCTCGCCCACCACGACAGCGAGATGGTTGCTGTTGAGCGCGAACAGCTTGCGGCCCGGGTCACCGAGGCGCGCATCATGGTCGAAGCGCACGAAGCGAAGCGTCGTGTCGGAATCGGCGGGGTGGTGTCGCTCTGGATGCTTGTCGCAGTTTTCGGTTTGACCGCCACCTTCCTCGTCACCGCTGGTGCTGCGGCGAAGAACCCGATGCTTCATTGGATGGGAGTCGCCGCCGCCGTGTTGATGATCGGCGCCGAGCTGGGTGCCCTTCACGCCTCCTCTGCTGGGAAGGAGCGCTTCAACGTTCTCGTCGCGGCCGGCCGCTACGGTCGCAGCGATCTCGTGCGCGAGGACCCCTGGCGGGTCCTCCGCGAGTACGACCACGCACGCCAGAAGCTGAACAAGAAGAAGACGCTTAGCGAGCGCAAGGCGGCTGACAAGGCGGCCACGAGCCGATGGATCCGCTTCGAACGCTCTCTTCTGGGAATCACCGCATATGAGGATGGCGTCGGGATCAAGCCGTCGGAGATCTGGACGCCACCCGATGATGCCGCCGCGGGCGGGCAGCCGTCGAAGGCCGCCGCCGAGGACGTCGCAGTCGACAACGCCAGCATCCCTGGCTCGTAGTCACCGACGTAGTCGAGCGACGCCCGGTAGCGGATGTCCTTGTCGGTCTTCGCGCCGATGAAGGCGAGATTCGCGATGTCGGCGACGGTTCGCGAATCGAGCTCGGGGCGGGTTCGCCGAGCTCGACCCGACCCCAGCCACCCGATCCCGGCAGACCACCGACAGGGCCGCTGCGCACCCGCAGCGGCCCTGGACTCTCAGCGCTTCGAGGCGCTCACTCGCCTCCGGACGACGGCACCGACCGTAACGGCAGTGCCGCTGAGAAGAAGAGCGAACGCGATCAGCGCCAGGCTGCGGCCATCGCCACCACCCGTGAGCGCGAGCTCGAACGGCGTCGCAGGAGGAGTCGGCGTGACGACCGGAGCCGGCGTCTTCTCGTTGACGATCTGCCCGAAGCTCACGACCTGATGCTCGGCGTCGATCGTCGCGGTGAAGGTCTCGTCGGTGCGCTCGTACCCCTGCGGCGCCTTGGTCTCGGTCAGGGTGTACGTCCCGGCCGGAAGCCCACTGACGCTCAGGATGCCGTCGGCCTCAGCCTCGTCGCCCTGCCCGCCGTCGACCACGGTGATGTCGCCGAGCGGACCAGACAGGAGCCACTCCGAGCCCGCGAGCGCTGCACCTGCGTGATCGACCTTCTCCCACGACAGACTGCCGTCGACCGGCGTCGCGTTCGCCTCGTTCGTGAGGGTGAGGCTCACCCCGGCCGACGTCGCCGGCGTGACCTCGTACCGGCCGTCTCCGGTCTCGACGACGCCTTCTCCCTCGATGATCCAGTCGCCCCAGGTGACCCCGTCGATCACAGGGAGGTCGACTTCCTCGATGATGAACGTCGAGCCGAGCGGCACACGATCGCTGCGCACCGCCTGCCCCACGGGAACCGACAGCGTCTTCGATGGCTCGTCCGAGCCCTTGACCGAGTAGCGCACCGTGAACGTCGCGCCGCGGGCCTCATCAGCTGCAGCGCCCGTGAGCACCTTCGTGATCTCGAACCGGGTGTACTGGTCGCCCGTTCCACTGCCCCCGCCTGACTGGGCGATGACGACGTTCGCCGAGGTCTCCGAGGTGTTGACGATCGCCTTGTTGCCGAACACGTCACCGGGAAGAACCATGTCATCCGCCTGCGTGAAGTAGAGCAGACGATAGGAGAGCCCGGATTCCGGCAGTCCGGATGCGGTGAACTCGAAGGAGCGACCGTCGGGCGCGAACACGACCTGATACTGGGTTGCCGCGACCTCCGACCAGTCGCCGACGAGGACGCCGTCGACCACGGGCCGCTGCAGCAGCCGGATCTCGCCGGTGTAGTGGTGGTTCTCCAGCCCCTGATCGAGCGAGTCCTTCACAACGAAACCGCCGTCGAGCACCGCACTGCTCGGAATCCCGACCACCCACTCGAGCCGCCCGTCGACCGCCGTCGGGCCACCGTACTTGTACGGCTGCTCCGCCTCGGTCAGGTCCTCGGGAGTGATCCCGCCGCCGCCCGGGAGCTCCACGATCTCGACCCTGCCGCCCAGGTCGAACTCGACCGTGGTGCTCGTGGTCGATCGCGAGGCGGCCACCTCGAGCCAGAACGACCCTCCGGGATTCTCCATGCCTTCGACGGCCTGCGTCAGCGTGCAGACGAGTTCCGGACCACTGCCGTCGGCGACCTGGCACTGAGCGAGCACGACGCCCGTCGCGGGATCGGTGATGTCGAACGCTCCGCCGCCGGTGCGGCTGAACTCCTCCGGCAAAGACATACCGAAGGTGTCTCCGGCCTTCGATCCGGTGGGCACCGACCAGTCGCCCGTGATGCGGACCTTCTCCCACTGCGCGACCGGCCCGGTGCCGTCGGTCTTCTCGATCGCGAGGTTCGAGATCGCATCGGAATGCGTCACGGTCGGCGCGGCCGCGGCGATCTGCGCGGTGCCGAGCATGGCCGCGGCGACCAGGGTCAGCCCGGTCACCGCCGACAGAAGGCCGCGCCCCCAGCGCGGCCCCCGGCCTCGTGTCGTCGTGCGAGCACGCTGAACGTGCGCTCCCCGAATCGTCATTGCATCTCCCCAGCTTGTTCGGCTCGGCCATGCCGAGCTTTCTCCCAGTACTTGATGAGACGGCGCGAGCGGCTTCTCGTTACGCAGAAGGAGGAGACTGCCAGCTTCCTTTCAGAGAGCGGATGCCGCACGCGCGCCGCGAAACGATCGCCTCAGGGCTCTTCCCCGCATCGCCGTGGGCGCGTAGCCTCACCTCAAGAGGTGCAACGATGCCCGATCCTGACAACGTCTTCTCCGGGTCGATCCCCGAGAACTACGACCGCTACATGGTGCCGCTCATCTTCGAGCCCTACGCGGCCGACCTCGCCCACCGAGCATCCGCTCTCTCGCCGAAGCGAGTGCTCGAGACCGCCGCCGGAACCGGCGTGGTCCCGCGCTTCCTGCTCCCTCAGCTGCCCGCCGACACCGTCTACATCGCCACAGACCTCAGCCGCCCGATGCTCGATTTCGCGGCATCCGTCCTTCCCGATCCGCGCGTGCGCTGGCAGTCCGCCGACGCGCTGGACCTGCCGTTCGACGACGGTGGCTTCGACGTCGTCCTGTGCCAGTTCGGCGCCATGTTCTTCCCCGATCGGGTGCGCGCCTACCGTGAGGCGCTGCGCGTGCTCGCGCCTGGCGGCGTGTTCCTCTTCAGCGTCTGGGACGGGCTCGACAAGAACGAGTTCGCGGCCGAGGTGACCGACGAGCTCGCCGAGATGTTCCCCGACGACCCGCCGCGCTTCATGGCCCGCGTCCCGCACGGCTACCACGACATCGCGCAGATCGAGCGCGAGCTGAGGGATGCCGGCTTCACTCGCATCGGGTTCGACACCGTCACCGCGCAGAGCGTCGCGCCGTCGCCTCTGATCGCCGCGACGGCCTACTGCCAGGGAACCCCGGTGCGGGCGGAGATCGAGGAGCGGGATGCCGGTGCGTTGCAGGAGGCGACAGAGAGGGCCGCAGCCCGGATCGCCTCGCGCTACGGCGAGGAAGAGGTGCGCGGGAGGATCCAGGCGCACATCATCACCGCGTCGAACTAAGACCGAGCGTCGATCAGCGTTTTCCTCCGCGCCAATGCGGCCCGCACGAGCGACGCGTTGTCCGAGGCAGGCCGCCCATCGGGGAGCGTGAGGGTGTCTTCGAGGCCCACGCGAGAATCGAGGCCGCGTTCGACCGCCAGGTCGAAAGCCGCCCAGGCAGAGCGGT
The DNA here is from genome assembly GCA_019510305.1 of Microbacterium sp. GTDB lineage: Bacteria > Actinomycetota > Actinomycetes > Actinomycetales > Microbacteriaceae > Microbacterium > Microbacterium natoriense_A. The sequence goes on along the minus strand of JAEKKN010000024.1, from coordinate 188,808 downwards.
CTTCGCCGTGCAGGAGGATCGGCAGCATCGGCTCCTCACGCGCGATGTGGGCGATCAGCCCCTCGGCGTGGCCGCGCATGGTCTCGACGGCCTCATCGGGCAATTCGACCAGAACGCGCAGACAGTCGGCGCGCACGGGAGAACGCCGCCATGCCTCCAGTCCAGGGCCGTCCCAGATGCCCGCTTCGACGCCGACACCGCGGTCGATCAGCGCAGCCGCGACCTCGTCGGCTCCGGCCTCATGCCAGTTGACCGACGCGTAGTCGGGGAGCACCGTCCATCCGGCGATCGCCGCGGTGCGGCGCTCGGAGTCGGGCTCGGCCCAGGCGCCGGTCGTCACGCCGACCGGCACTCCGGGGCACGCCGCACGAATCGCCCGCACCCACCGGGCGACGTCGTCGGCCGCGAGACTGTCACGCCCCGCGGCATCCTTCGGGTGGACGTGGATCTCCTGCGCTCCGGCCGCCACCGCACGCGCGGCGTCGTCGGCCGACAACGCCTCGTCTGCGCTCAGCCACGGATGCTGCGATGCGTCTCGCGCGCCGTTGATGCATGCCTGGAGCAGCATCACGCGATCAGTTCACGCGCATGCCGTTCGTACGCGCTCGCATCGGCCGAAGGCCCTTCCTCGCTGCGCACCGAGTGCCCGACCTGACGGGCGGCGGCGGCGCTGCGCCCCACGCTGACGGCATCTGCGCGGCTCTCGAAGCTCATGCCCAACGTGGTCGATTCCCCCTCGATGCGGTTGAACCAGATTCCGTTGCGGTGATACGTCTCGATGTCTCCAGCAGCCATGCGTGTTCCTTCCGTCCCCTTCTTCCTACGCGAGGCCACCGACACTCAGAACACCCTTGACACGCTCCGCGGGCATCCGCCACGCGCGAGGGGCTGCGCTGCGGCACCCTCCGCCCTGCCCCGTCGAGACCCCCTCTTATTGTCGAGACCCCCGGTTATAGCTGGGGGTCTCGACAATAGGTGGGGGTCTCAGCGAGAACAGCCAGCGCGCGATCGCCGTCTAGGCGAACGCGGCGAGCGCCAGCGTCGACAGCACGACCGTGAGCGGTGCGACGACCACTCCCAGCAGCATGTATCGACCCCATCTGATCTCGACGCCCATCGACGTGAGCCGCTGATGCCACAGCAGCGTCGCGAGCGACGCCCACGGCGTGATGAGCGGGCCGGCGTTGACGCCGATGAGCAGCGCCGCCAGCCGCAGCGGGCTCTCGGCCGACGGTTCGAGTGCCAGATACGCGGGGAGGTTGTCGATCGCGTTGGCACCCACCATGCCGGTCACCGCCAGCCGCAGCAGCGCGAGCGGAGACTCTCCTTCTCCCGACACGGCGGCGAGCACGGTCCCGAGCCCCACCGCGTGCAGGGCCTCGATGAACAGGAACAGACCCGATGCGAGCACGATCAGCTGCCACGGCAGCAGTCCCACACGCAGCACGCCCCGGCGCCGCACCAGGAACACGGCGCCGAGCACGAGCGCGGCGGCGACCGCCGGAATCCACACGGGCAGACCCGACACGAGCAGGGGGACGAGGGCCGCGACGACACCTGCGCTCCAGCGGAACAGCACGGGATCGTCGACCGCCACGCCCTCGCCCGTGCGGTATCGGGCGAGCAGGCTGCGGCGGTAGAGCACGAAGATCACCGCGAGCGGCACGACGATCGCGACGACGACCGGCGCCGCCATGAGGGCCGCGAACTCGAACGGACTGGGTTGTCCCATCGCATGCTGCGCGAGCAGATTGGTGAGGTTCGAGACGGGAAGCAGCAGCGAACCGGTGTTGGCGAGCCACACGGTCGTCAAGGCGAACGGCAGGGGATCGAGTCCCGAATGACGCGCGAGCACGACCACGACCGGGGTCAGCAGCACCGCGGTCGTGTCGAGCGAGAGGAAGATCGTGCTCACGGTGGCCAGCAGGGCGACCAGCAACCACAGCGTCCACGCACGACCGCGCCCCCAGCGAGCGGTGTGCTGCGCGATGACCGTGAACAGCCCGGCGGCTGCGGCGAGCTCGGTGACGACCGTGATCGCCAACACGAACAGCAGGATCGGCCACACGCGATCCCACAGTTCGACCAGGTCGGACAGCGGGAGGATGCCGGTCACGGCAGCGACCGCGCCGGCGACGAGCAGCACGGCTCCGACGATCGCGGTGCGCATCCGATCTCCGTCTCGAGGGTGAGTCGCCGAGCCGGGGCGTGCTCGTCGACTGTGTGAGCATAGTCGCTGCCGCGAGGCAGCCTGCCACGCCCGAGCGCCGGTGCTTCAAGGGTTCAGCACCTAGAGTGGCAATGACCGTCCGCGGATCACGGCCGGTCGGACAGGAGGGACCGACCGTGACCGGGAAGAGAGTGACGCTCGCCGATGTCGCCCGCCTCGCGGGGCTCTCACCGACGGCGGTGTCTCTGATCCTCAACGGCCGACCGAACACCCGACTGTCTCAGGACGCCAGGGACCGGGCGTTCAGCGCAGCCCAGGCACTCGGTTATCGCCCGAATCTGTCGGCTCGAGCCCTTCGCGGAGACAAGACCCATACGATCGGCTTCATCTCCGACATGGTCACGACGACGCGTTTCGCCTCCGGACTCATCGAGGGCACGATCGCGGCCGCAGAAGAAGCCGGTCACGTGGTGCTCGTGATGGAGACCAACGGCGATCCCCGGCGACAGGCCGTCGCGGTCGAGGCGGTCCTCGACCGTCAAGCCGACGGCATCCTGTTCGCATCGATGCGCGCCCGCGAGGTCGACCTGCCCGAGGTTCCGGCCGGTACCGAAGTCGTGATGCTCAACGCGGCGAGTCCGATCCACCGCCGCTCGGTGCTGCCGGACGAGGAAGCCGGAGGGCGCGCCGCGGTCGATCTGCTCGTGCAGCACGGGCACAGGAACGGCATCGCACTCATCGGACAACGCGATCAGGTCAGTGCAGAGCTGCTCCGCTCGATCGCGGTGACCAGACGTATGGCGGGTATCACCGAAGCGATGCGTGCACACGACCTGAGCTTCATCGATGAGGAGTCCATCTCGATCTGGGTTCCCGACCGCGGGTACGCCGCAACCCGGGCGGTCCTCGAACGGGGGCGTCCGGTCACCGCTTTGCTGTGCCTGAACGACCGGATCGCGTTCGGCGCCTATCAGGCGCTGGCAGACGCGGGGCTCTCGGTTCCCGATGACATCTCCGTGATCTCCTTCGACGACGACGAACTGGCCTCCTACCTGCGACCCGGGCTCACCACGATCGGGCTCCCGCACGAGGACATGGGCGAAAAGGCAGTGCAGCTCCTGCTCAACCCGTCCGCCGACGAAGAGGTCCTCATACCGATGCCGACGATCGTGAGAAATTCCGTCGCGGCGCCCACGCGCTGACCCGGCTCTCGTAGCCCCCGCGTCATCGGCGTGGAGCCCGCGCCGTCACGACCCGTCGTGAGCCGCACGCACGTCCGCTGCTGACAGGCCGCCGAACGGCGAATCGAGGTCGCGTCTTGACGACGATCGCGATCTCCGGCATGATGCTAAATGGTTGTAGCACCCGAGATTACGGGAGGTGGGCCGTGAAGCCCTCCCACCTCCAAGCGCGCTCCCGAGCGCGCCGCTTTCCCTTGACCAGTACGACGAAGGAGTCATTCACATGCGATCACTGCACTCAGTTTCCGAGAGGTCACGCAGATGGTTGAGGGTCTCTGCCCTCAGCCTCGGAGCGGTCATGATGCTCACGAGCTGCTCAGGCACGGCCGATCCCTCCGCACGCGTCGAAGCGGGCAGCGGCACCGGCACGATCACCGTCTGGGCGCTCGATGGCCAGTCGGCGGAGAACGAAGCGATCCAGAAGATCATGGATGACTTCGAGAAGTCCAACGGCGACATCACCATCGACATGCAGTTCATCCCCGCTGATCAGTTCACGACGGCGCTGCAGACCGCCTCCGATGAGGAGCTTCCCGACGTGGTCGAGGTCGACGGGCCGCTGATCGCCAACTTCGCCTACCTCAACCGGATCGCGCCGATCGACGACTGGGTCTCGAAAGACACCATCGAGAATCAGACCGCCGCGATCAAGGGCCAGAACACGGTCGACGGCGACCTCTACGCGGTCGGCATGATGAACTCGGGGCTGGCGATGTGGGGCAACAAGAAGCTCCTGGATGCTGCGGGGGTGACCATGCCGTCGAGCGCCGCCGACGCGTGGACCGCTGAGGAGTTCAGCGACGTGCTCGACAAGCTCGCCGCTCTCGACCCGGACGGCCGCCCATTCGGGCTCGCGGAGAACAACGGTTTCTCCACCGAGTACGGCATCTACGCATTCGCGCCGGTGCTCTGGTCGGCTGGCACACCCCTCATCGAAGACGGTCGCGCGTCGGGCGCACTCGATTCCGAGACCGCGGTCGAGGCCGTCGAGACGTGGGCGTCATGGCGGCAGTACACCGATCCCGACACTGACGGCGTCGCGTTCCAGTCGGGCCGCGTAGCTCTGAACTGGATGGGCAACTGGCTGTACCCGGCCTACAAGGAGGCGCTCGGCGATGATCTCGTCGTCGGTCCGCTTCCCGACCTCGGGCAGGGCGCGAAGACGGGTTCCGGCACCATCGCCTGGAGCATGGGCGGCGCCANNNNCCACCAAGAACGCCACCGCGGCCGGCGCGCTGCTCGACTACCTGATGAGCGACGAGGTCGTGAACGAGTACACGTCCGCCAACGGGGCGCCGCCGGCGACGACGACGGCGCTCACCGCATCCGCCCTCTACGGCGACGGCAAGCCGCTGGCCTACCTCTCCGCGCAGCTGAACTCGGCCTGCCCGACCGAAGACACTCTGAAGGTCGACTGCGTCGCCGTCTCGAGGCCCATCACCGCCGGCTACCCCGTGGTGACCGCAGAGTTCGGCAAAGCGCTCAGCGCCGTCTGGGGAGGCGCCGACGCTGCGGAGTCCCTGAGCGCGGCGGCACGCGCCATCGACCGCGACTTCGTCGACAACGACGACTACAAGTAACCCGTCGGCACCGGTGCGCTGGGCGGAAGATGCATCGCCCAGCGCACCCCATCTGAGGACAGACATGACGTTCCCCACCACCCGATCGCGCAGCGGCGGGTCCCGATCCCGTCCCCGCGGCGGCCGGCGATCGGCCAGCGCCGCCGGCCCCCTGATGGCCGCCCCCGGGCTGATCCTGCTCACCGCCTTCTTGGCGATCCCCTTCCTGGGGGCCGTCGTGATGTCGTTCTTCCGCATCCAGCTCGGAAACCCTCGGCCCCCTCGGTTCGTCGGGATCGAACAGTATGCACGGCTGTTCTTCGATCCGGACATCAGCGCCACCTTCCTCCGCTCACTCGGGAACAACTTCGCATTCGCGCTCGTCGTGGTTCCGCTGCAGACCGCGCTCGCCCTCGGCCTCGCTATCCTCATCAATCGCAAGCTCCGAGGCATGACGGTCTTCCGCACGCTGTTCTTCATGCCGCTGGTGTTCCCGCTCGCCCTCGTCGCCGTGATCTGGCGCCTCATCTTCGCTCGCGACGAGAACGGTCTGCTCAACGGCTTCCTCGGCGCCGTGAGCGGTGGCGCGATCGGACCGCACGACTGGCTCGGCGATCCGTCGACCGCGCTGGGCGCGATCATCGTGATGTCGATCTGGCAGAGCGTGAGCTTCCAGATGATCATCCTGCTGGGCGCGCTGCAGAGCGTTCCGCCCGAGCTCTACGAAGCGGCCTCGATCGACCGCGCGGGCCGATGGAGCCAGTTCGTCCACGTGACCGTGCCCGGCGTGCGGAACACCCTGATCTTCGTCACGCTTCTCACGACGATCTTCGCGTTCCGGCTGTTCGACCAGGTGTATCTGCTCGACAAGAGCGCATCCATCAACATCGAGGCGACCCAGACCGTGATGTATCAGGTGATCACCACCGGATACGACCAGAACAACATCGGCCAGGGCGCTGCGATGGCCGTGGTCTTCCTCATCATCGTCGCCGTCATCGCACTGATCCAGAGGCGGCTCATCCGCCAGGAAGGCGGTGTCGAATGAGCATCGTCCGCAGTCGCTCCGGCAGCATCGCGACCCGCATCGTCGAGTACGCGCTGCTGGCGTTCTTCGCCCTCGTGTTCTTCGCCCCGATCTACTACCTCGTCGTCGGCAGCTTCCGCCCCGGTGATCAGGTCCTGACGGGAGTGCGCGGGTTCTTCCCCACCGAGTTCTCGCTGGAGAACTACATCGACGTCTTCCGCCGGTTCTCCAACTCGACCACCGGATACCTGTGGCAGTTCATCGCCGTCTCGGTGGTGGTCACGGCACTCGTCCTGGTCGGCGGCCTCGTGGTCAACTCGCTCGCCGGGTACGCCCTCGCGAGGATGCGCTGGAAGGGCCGCTCCTTCGTGCTCCTGCTCGTCACGGTTCTGACCATCATCCCGTTCGAGGCCGTCGCCCTCCCGCTGTACTACATGCTCAGCGGAAGCCGGAACACGATCCTCATCCAGGCCATCCCGTTCGTCGCGAGCGCGTTCTCGATCTTCCTCTTCTACACGTTCTTCCTCGGCATCCCGGGCGAGATCGAAGAGGCCGCTCGACTCGACGGCGCCGGCCCCTTCCGCACCTTCTTCACGATCGTGGTGCCGATGAGCAAGCCCGCGTTCGCAACGGTCGCGATCCTCACGTTCCTCGCCCAATGGGGTTCGTATCTGTGGCCGGTGCTCATGGTCACCGACACGTCGGTGCGGCCGCTCCCGCTCGAGCTGAGCGTGTTCCAGGCTGCACAACCTCCCGAATGGGGGAGCGTGCTGGCGTTCGGAGTGATCTTCATCCTCCCGGTGCTCATCGTCTTCCTGATCTTCCAGCGCTGGTTCGTCGCCAGCATCGCCAGTTCCGCAATCAAAGGCTGAGTACCGCATGAACGACATCCAGGGCGCCGCTGCGCCCGAATTCGAACACGTCGTCGAGGCGTTCGCCGCCACCGCCGGTGAGACCGGGGGATCCGCCCTCAGCATCCGCATCGAGGGCGAGACCGTGGTGGACGTCTGGCACGGGCACGCCTCGTCGAGCCCGGAGCGTCCCTGGCAGCAGACGACGCCCGCCGTGATCTTCAGCGGCACCAAGGGCCTGGTCGCGATCCTCGCCGCACGCCTCGTGGAGGCGGGTGCGCTCGACCTCGACGCACCCGTCAGCCGATACTGGCCGGAGTTCGCAGCCGCGGGCAAAGAGTCGATCACGGTGAGGCAGGTCATGTCGCACCGTGCCGGCCTCGCCGCCCTCCGTGCGGACGTCGATCTCGCCACCGCGCTCGATTGGACCCCGATGACCGAGCGGCTCGCGGCGGAGGAGCCGCTGTGGGAGCCGGGCACACAGTACGGCTACCACGCGCTCACCTACGGCTGGCTCGTCGGCGAGATCGTCCGCCGCATCACGGGCACCCCCGTCGGCCGATTCTTCCGTGAGGAGATCGCGGAACCGCTGTCGGCCGACGCGTGGATCGGCATCCCTGCGGATCGGGAGCCGGCCGTCGCCCGCCTCACGCGAGGCGGGAGCATGGATGCGCCCCCACCGGGCGGCATGCCGGAACTCGACCCGGAGCAGGCGCGGTGGATGGGGCGGACCATGACGCTCGGCGCCGCTTTCCCCGCAGAACTCGTCGTCCCCGGCGCAGGTTTCGACGACCCGAAGGTCCACGAGGCGGAGATCCCGGGCGCGGGCGGAATCGGAACCGCACATGCGCTGGCGACCATCTGGTCGTCGACCGTGACCCGTACCGACGGGCATCGCTTGCTCGGAGAGGACGTGGTCACCGAGATGACCCGTGTGCAGAGCGAGGGCGAGCCGGTGTGGTGGCTTCCCGGCCCGTACCCGCGGTGGGGCACGGGCTTCATGATCCCGTCGGAGCGCCGGCCGTTCCTCAGCCCCGAGTCGTTCGGGCACGACGGAGCCGGCGGCCAGGTCACCTTCGCCGACCGCCGCCACCGAGTGGGGTTCGCCTACGTGACCAACCTCATGGAGCTTCATTCGGATGACCGTGGAGACGCGATCGTCCGGGCTCTGGGAGACGTCCTCCACCGCAGCTGAGCTGTTCGGCCGGCCGCACGGCGTCGCGCACGAGCGCGGCGCTCCGCCACCATGCGAAAGGGCAGCCATGCCATTCGAGATTCCCGACCGCTGGGTCTGGGACTGCTGGATCGCCGATGACGGCGACCTCTTCCATCTCTTCTACCTCAACGCACCACGAGCACTGGGCGATCCCGCCCTGCGACACCGCAACGCCGTGATCGGGCACGCGACGTCGACGGATCTGCGCGAGTGGACCGCGCACGGCACGGTTCTCGAGCCGGGAGCGCCCGGGGAGTTCGATGCGACGGCGACGTGGACCGGATGCGTGGTGCCGCAGACCGCCGGCTGGCGGATGTTCTATACGGGGTCGGTGTTCCTCGCACCGGATGCTCACACGAACGTCGAGAGCATCGGCGCCGCCGATTCGACCGACCTTCATTCCTGGTCGAAGGCGCCATCGCCTGTTCTGCGCGCGGATCCGCGCTGGTACGAGACGCTGGCCGACGGCACGTGGCCGGAGGAAGCCTGGAGAGACCCGTGGGTCTTCTTCGACGGGGATCTCTGGCACATGCTGATCACGTCGAGAGCGAAACGCACCGAGGAGTCCGCCGACCCCCGTGACCTCGGCGTCGTGGGCCATGCGACCTCGCGCGATCTGAGCTCCTGGACGATCGGCGAACCGCTGAGCGCACCGGGCGCGGGATTCGCGCACCTGGAGGTGCTGCAGGCCCTCGAGTTCGAAGGCGGGCACTTCGTACTGTTCTCATGCGATCGCACACATCTCGCCGGTGATCGCATGAGTGATCGCGCCGGAGGAGTGTGGGTCGCGCCTCGCGACCCGAAGACCGGGTGGTGCGCGATCGAGCACGCGCGGCTCCTGCACGACGAGTCGCTGTATGCGGCGCGTGCGGTGCGGGACCGCGAGGGCCGACTGTCGTTGATCGGCTTCATGAACGGCAGCAGCACCGAGGAGTTCGGAGGGCGGATCTCGGACCCGATCGCCCTGGTCCCGGACCCTGACGGATGGCCATCGATCGCGAATGGGACGGTGGCGCAGTGAACACGAGGATCGACGGAGCGGTGGAGGCGGGCTTCGGAGGAGTCGCCGACGCCTTCGCGCGCGCTTTCGACGGGCGGAAGGGCATGGGGGCGGCGCTCTCCGTCCTCGTCGACGGGAAGACGATCGTCGACGTCTGGGCAGGCGAAGCCGGCCCAGGCTCGGCGTGGAAGGCGGACACGGCCTCCGTCATCTTCTCCTGCACGAAGGGACTGATGGCGATCCTCGTGGCGCAGTGCGTCGAACAGGGATCTATCGGTTACGACGACCTGGTCGTCGATCATTGGCCCGAGTTCGCGCACAACGGCAAGGAGAGCACGCGCGTACGGCACCTGCTCGCGCATCGGGCGGGAGTTCCGGCGCTCCGTCGCCCGCTCTCCCGCGCACAGCTGCTCGACTTCGCGCAGGTCGTCGCCGAGGTCGAGCAGTCGGAACCCTTCTGGGCACCGGGCACGGCCTACGCCTATCATCCGATCACGCACGGCTGGCTGGTCGGCGAGGTTCTGAGGCGGGCTACGGGGCTCTCGGTGCGGGACCTCTTCGATCGTGCCATCTCAAGTCCCCTGGGCGTCGACGCGTGGATCGGCATCCCGCCCGCCGTCGAAGAGCGGGTGGCGACGATGTCGATCGGCGCGACCCTGGCCGATGCGACCGCGCGCCTCGTCGAGGATCCGCAGAACCACTGGCCCGCGCAGGCCATGACTTTGGGCGGGGCTCTGCCTGCCGCACTCGTGGGACCGGGCAGCGGCTTCAACGATCCCGCCCTGCATCGGGCGATCATTCCGGGCGCCGGCGGCATCGCCACCGCTCGCGCGCTGGCGACCGTCTGGTCGGCGACGGTGACGCAGACGAACGGCCATCGTCTGATCGGAGAGGACGTGCGCATGGAAGCGACCTCGGTCCAGAGCGCGGGCGAACCGTTCTTCACCGCACCCGGCCCCTGGCCCGCATGGGGGATGGGGTTCCAGCTCGACTCCGGGGCGCGGCGCTACGTCACCCCCCAGGGATTCGGTCACGACGGCGCGGGCGGGCAGGTCGCCTTCGCCGAGCCCGAAGCGAAGATCGGGTTCGCCTTCCTCACGAACATGATGGAGGCGGGCGACGATCGAGGCACCGCGATCGTCGACGCTCTCCGGAATGCCCTCTGAGAAGAGGGGGCGCCCCCTCTTCTCAGTCAGCCGCACCCGCCGGTTTCGACCCCGCACGAGCGTACGATCAGCCCCGGTAGAATGGGAACGCCCGCCGGCCCCCTTCTTGAGGAGTGCGCGTGACCAACGCCCCCGAAGCCACCGCCCACAAGCACGTTCCCGACTCCGTCGCCAACGCAGAAGCGACCCCCGAGAAGGAACAGCCCTACGCGGCGCTGGGCCTGAAGGACGACGAGTACGCGAAGATCCGCGAGATCCTCGGCCGCCGCCCCACCTCGGGTGAGCTGGCCATGTACTCCGTGATGTGGTCGGAGCACTGCTCGTACAAGTCGTCGAAGAACTACCTGCGCCGCTTCGGCCAGAAGGTCTCCGACGAGATGAAGGAACGCCTGATGGTGGGCATGGGCCAGAACGCGGGCGTCATCGACGTCGGCGAGGGCTGGGCCGTGACCTTCAAGGCCGAGTCGCACAACCACCCCTCGTTCATCGAGCCGTTCCAGGGTGCGGCGACCGGCGTCGGCGGCATCGTCCGCGACATCATCTCGATGGGCGCACGCCCGGTCGCGGTCATGGACGCCCTGCGCTTCGGAGCGATCGACCACCCCGACACCGCCCGCGTCGTGCACGGCGTCACGAGCGGCATCAGCTTCTACGGCAACTGCCTCGGCCTGCCGAACATCGGCGGCGAGACGGTCTTCGATTCCGTCTACCAGGCCAACCCGCTCGTCAACGCGCTCGCGGTCGGCGTGCTGCGCCACGAAGACCTCAAGCTCGCCAACGCCACCGGCGTCGGCAACAAGGTCGTGCTGTTCGGCGCCCGCACCGGCGGCGACGGCATCGGCGGCGCCAGCATCCTCGCATCCGACACCTTCGCCGACGGCGGCCCCACCAAGCGCCCCGCTGTGCAGGTCGGCGACCCGTTCGCCGAGAAGGTGCTGATCGAGTGCTGCCTCGAGCTGTACCGCGACGAGCTGGTCGAGGCCATTCAAGACCTGGGCGCCGCCGGCATCTCCTGCGCGACCAGCGAGCTCGCGGCCAACGGCAACAGCGGCATGAAGGTCTCGCTCGACAACGTTCTGCTGCGCGACCCGTCGCTCACGGCTGAGGAGATCCTCATGTCGGAGTCGCAGGAGCGCATGATGGCGATCGTCGCGCCCGAGAAGCTCGACGCCTTCCTCGAGGTCGTGAACAAGTGGGAGGTCGAGACCTCCGTGCTCGGCGAGGTCACCGGCGACGGCCGCCTCATCATCGACTGGCAGGGCGAGCGCATCGTCGACGTCGACCCCTCGACCGTCGCGGTCGACGGTCCGGTCTACGACCGCCCGGTCGCGTACCCGACGTGGATCGACGCGCTGCAGGCGGATGCTGCTGAGAACCTGCCCCGCTCGAACGACCCCGAGACGCTGAAGACGCAGTTCCTCGACCTGGTCGCATCGCCGAACCTCGCCGACACCCGCTGGATCACCAACCAGTACGACTACTACGTGCTCGGCAACACCGCCCTCGCCTTCCCCGACGACGCGGGCATGATCCGCGTCGACGAGGAGTCGGGTCTCGGCTTCGCGATCTCGACCGACGCCAACGGCCGCTACTGCCAGCTCGACCCGTACGCTGGTGCACAGTTGGCTCTCGCCGAGGCGTACCGCAACGTCGCCGTCACGGGCGCCGTTCCCACCGCGATCACCGACTGCCTGAACTTCGGCTCTCCCGAGAACCCCGAGGTCATGTGGCAGTTCGGCCAGACGGTCGACGGCCTCGCAGACGGATGCTACGAGCTGGGCACCCCGGTGACCGGAGGCAACGTCTCGTTCTACAACCAGACCGGCGACGTGCCGATCCACCCGACCCCGCTCGTCGGCGTGCTCGGCATCATCGACGACGTCTCGCGCCGCATCCCCTCGGGGTGGCAGGACGAGGGCCAGAACATCTACCTGCTCGGCACCACCTCGACCGAGCTCTCGGGCTCGGCATGGGCCGAGACCGTGCACCAGCACCTCGGCGGACGCCCGCCGAAGGTCGACCTCGCCGGCGAGAAGCGACTCGCAGGCCTCCTCGCCGCGGCACGCGACGAGTGGCTCATCTCCTCGGCGCACGACCTCTCCGAGGGCGGTCTCGCACAGGCGCTCGCCGAAGGCGTCACCCGCTTCGGCGTCGGCGCCCGCGTCTGGCTGAACGAGATCATCGAGCGCGACGGTGTGGATGCGGCATCCGCCCTGTTCTCCGAGTCGACCGGCCGCGTCATCGTGACGGTGCCGCGCGAAGACGACGTGAAGTTCCGCGGACTCTGCGAGGGTCGGGGCTACGCGGTGATGCGCATCGGCGTGACCGACGTCGAGCCACAGCTCGAGGTGCAGGACGTCTTCACGGTGTCGGTCGCCGAGCTGCGCGAGCGCTCGCAGGCCACACTGCCCGCGGCCTTCGGCCCCACCATCGCCGAGCCGGTCGGCTGACCCGGTTCGTCGAGCGAGCGAGCGAGAATCATGAGCGAAGACACCGACGACTACGGCGACCTCGACGCCCGCCGCAACCGGCGCATCCGTATCGTGGCCTGGACCGTCATCATCGCGCTGATCCTCGGCGGCGGCGGCGCGACGGTGCTGACTCTGCTCTTCGGCTGAGGTTCCGCGCATCGGTCGTTGACCGCGCGTCGGTCGTTGAGCGCGCGATATGGCGAGCGTCGTACTGAGCGAGCGAAGCGAGACGAAGTGACGAAACGTCGCAAGACGATCTCGATAGGTTCACCGCGTTTCGTCTCGTCGCTGGCGCTCCTCGCTCAACGACCGATGGGGCAAGGTTCCGTTCACCACGTCGTCATCGGAAGGTCATCGCCGGGTCAGAGGGATGCCGACGGCTGACGGTTGACTCGCAGACATGAGACGAGTCCATCGCGCCATAGCCGCCGCCACCGCCGTCGCCGCGGCAGCCACCCTGCTGCTCGCCGCTCCTGCGCAGGCCGCGGGCAACCAGACCACTCCGACATCGAAGAACCACGCGTTCGAGCCGACGCTCGTCGCGTGGGCCGAGCTGTCGGCCGACTTCCTGGCCGACGGTCCGCCGTCCGGCGCGCTCGCCTCGCCAGGCAACGGCCGCCAGGGCCCGTGGGACGGACAGGTCATCCCCGGCTTCTCCGCCGTGATCGACAACGGCGACGGCACGTTCTGGGCGCAGCCCGACAATGGCTTCGGCGCCAATGGCAACTCGGCCGACTTCCTGCTGCGCAGCTATCTCGTGCGCCCCGACTGGCAGACGGCCCAGGGCGGCTCGGGCGAGATCGCCGTCGAGCGCTTCATCTCGTACAACGACCGCAACCACGTCCTGGACTTCCCCATCGTCCACGACGCCACCCCGGAGCGCCTGCTCACCGGCGCCGACTTCGACATCGAGTCGGCCGTGCGCGCGAAGGACGGCACGTTCTGGGTCGGCGAGGAGTTCGGCCCCTTCCTGCTGCACTTCGATGCGAACGGCACGCTGCTCGCCAAGCCGTTCTCCCTCGACGGCGCGAAGTCGCCGCAGAACCCGTATCTACAGCCCGGTGAGACTCCGCGGGTGCGCGCGAGCCGCGGCTTCGAGGCGCTGGCGGCATCCGTGAACGGCCGTTACCTGTACCCGATCGTCGAGGGCGCCTACGCCGACGATCCCGACCTGCGCCGCCGCGAGATCCTCGAGTTCGACACCAAGCGCGGCGTGTACACCGGACGCAGCTGGAACTACCAGACCGATCAGGAGCCGAACGTCATCGGCGACGCCTTCACCGTCAAGAACGACCGTCTGCTCGTGGTCGAGCGCGACGACTTCGAGGGCGACCAGGCGGTCACCAAGCGCATCTACGAGATCGACCTGAAGAAGACGGATGCCGAGGGCTACGTCGAGAAGAGCCTGGTGTTCGACGCCCTGCGCGTCTCGAACCCCGACGGGCTGAGCGCCGGCAACGGCTACGGCACCGGCGAGGTGTGGTCGCTTCCGGTGCAGTCGCTCGAGACGATCGTGCAGCTGAAGAACGGCGACCTGCTCATCGCCAACGACAACAACTATCCCGGCAACGACGCGCGCGTCACGGGAACTCCCGACGACACCGAGTTCGCGGTGATCGACCTCGACCGCACCAAGGTCGAACCCGAGCAGGTCACCGTGATCGGCCACCGCGGAGCGAGCGGGTACCGTCCGGAGCACACGCTCGCCTCTTACGAGCAGGCGATCGTGCAGTGCGCCGATTACATCGAGCCCGACGTGGTCTCCACCAAGGACGGCGTGCTCGTCGCCCGCCACGAGAACGAGATCAGCGGCACCACCGACGTCGCGGCGCACCCCGAGTTCGCGAGCCGCAAGATGACCAAGACGATCGACGGCGTGAAGACCACCGGCTGGTTCACGGAGGACTTCACCTTCGCCGAGCTGCGCACGCTCCGTGCCAAGGAGCGCCTGCCTCAGACACGCCCCGCGAACACGGCGTTCGACGGACTCTACGTCATCCCGACGCTCGATGAGGTCCTCGACCTGGCCCGGCACTCCGTGAGCTGCGACGGCCGCCAGATCGGCGTCTACCCCGAGACGAAGCATCCGTCGTACTTCGACTCGATCGGGCTTTCGCTCGAAGAGCCGCTGGTCGCCGCCCTGCAAGCCAACGGCGTCGACTCGGCGGATGCCCCGGTGATCGTGCAGAGCTTCGAGGTCGCGAACCTCAAGGAGCTGAACGGCCTCACCGACGTGCACCTCGCGCAGCTGATCAACTCGTCGGGTCGCCCCTACGACTTCACGCTCGCGGGCGACGCGCGCACCTATGCCGACCTCGTGAAGCCCGCCGGGCTCGCCGAGATCTCGTCGTATGCCGACGGCATCGGCGCCGAGAAGTCGGTGCTGATCCCGCGCACACCCGACGGACGACTCGCCTCGCCCTCACCGGTGATCGCGGACGCGCACGCTGCGGGTCTCGATGTGCACGGCTGGACGTTCCGCCTGGAGAACCAGTACCTGCCGGTCGAGTTCCGCTCATCCGCCGACCCGATCGCGCCCGGCGATCTCGCCGGCGAGATCATGGTGTTCCTCGACACGGGCATGGACGGCATCTTCAGCGACCAGCCCGACATCGCCGCCACCGTCGGCTGACCGCGTTTCGTCTCGGTCGCTCCGCTCCCTCGCTCGACGACCAGTCGGATGCCGGCGCCCCGGTCGTTGAGCGAGCGGAGCGACACGAGACGCCGAGAGTTGAGGCCTCACCCGCCTCGACTTCTGCCGAAGCCGACGTCGGATGCCGCGCGTACAGTGTCGGCATGACCGACGACGTCCGCGCACTTCTCGAGCGGCTGCGGGCGCACGCCGCCGCCCGCGTCGCGTCGACCGCGGTCGTGCTCGGCGAGCTCGTGCACGACCGGGAGGGATCGAACGACGATGACGAGCACGACCCCGAAGGGGTCACGCTCTCATCTGAGTGGTCGCGTCTGTCGGGCCTCGCAGATGCCGCGGCATCCGAACTCCGCCAGGTCGACGAAGCCCTCGCAAGGCTGGATGCCGGAACCTACGGGGTCTGCGCCGGCTGTGGGCAGCCGATCCCGATCGCTCGTCTGGAGGTGCGGCCGTTCGCGACCCACTGCGTGGCCTGCGCCGAGAAGCTCGGGCGATGACCGCACCGGCTCCCCGGCCGCGGAGCATGCAGATCAGTCGTCGTCGACGTCGGCGAAGACCAGCGCGAGATCGGCCGCGAGATCGATGTCGGCGTCGCGTCCATCGGCGAGACGGATGCTGACCTCGTAGGCGACGCCCTGGTCGTCGCTGCTCGACACGGCATCGACCGTGCCGTCGCCGCCGGAGGCCTCGCTCGACGCGGCGAGAGCGGCGTCGATGATGTCGCCGAGCGTCGCGAGATCGAGCGCCGGGTCCGCGCGGCGGTCGTCGTCGCGGGACGGATCGACGGATGCTGCGCCGTCGGCGCCGACGAACACGTCGACCTCCGAGCCGTCGGCGAGGAGAACCTCGACCTCGTAGCCGCCGTGCTCGACGTCGATCGAGCTCGCGCCGGTGCCGCCCGCCGCGTCGATGGCCGCCTCTGCCGCGTCGCGCATCGAGGCGGCATCCGCCACGATTCCTGCGCCCGCCCCCGTCTCGGGGGCGCGGTCGTCGTCTCGAGCACCGTCATCGGCGCGATCGCCGTCGCGATCGCCATCGTCGGTCGCACTCGAGCCACTGCCCTGCGACGCGGCGGGACGGTCGTCATCGTCGTCGCCGACCTCGGCGCCGATCGCATACGCGCCACCGCCGACGGCGAGGATCGCGACGGTCGCCGCTGCTCCGATGAGGATGTTCCGACGGCGCCGGCCCGATTGCGGTCCGGCGGGAGCGGCAGGTGCTGCGGGCTCCGTGTCGAACCGCTGGGTCTCGGCGTCTCGGTCGGGCTGCTGGGGTGTGTTCTCTTCGGTGTTCATGCTTCTACTCTGCGCGGCCACCCATGAACCGCCGCTGAAGCTTCCTGAAGCCGCCTTCAGCCTTCCGCGGCGACCGGCAGCGCGAGTGTGAAACGCGCTCCGCCGAGCACGCCGGTCGACACCGACAGCTCCCCGCCGTGCGCCCGCGCGATCTCACGGGCGATCGCGAGTCCGAGACCGCTGCCGCCGGCGTCTCTCGCGCGTGCCTCGTCGAGCCGGGCGAAGCGCTCGAACACGGCCTCGCGCTGCTCCTCTGGCACTCCGGATCCGTCATCCTCCACCTCGAGGAGAACGTGCGGACCCGACACGACCACGGCCAGCGCCACTGTGCCCGCTGCGTGGCGCACGGCGTTGTCGACGAGATTGCGCACGGCTCTGCCGAGTAGAACCTCGCTGCCGGCGACCCGCCCTGGGCCGATACGCCGACCGGCGACGTCGACGCCCATGCCGCGCAGGCGCTGCACCTCGGCGAGCGCGATGTCGTCGAGATCCACCGGCGCGCGCGGATGCTCGCGTCCCCCGTGCTCGTCGAGTCGGGCGAGCAGCAGCAGACCCTCGACGAGTTCCTGCATGCGCCGCCCCTCATCGAGCACCACCCCGCCGAGCTCCTCGACAGAGGTCGATGCCGGGTGCGCGACCGCGACCTCGGCGTGCTGCCTGATCGTCGCGAGCGGTGATCGCAGCTCGTGCGAGGCGTCGCTCACGAAGCGCCGCTGCGTCGTCTGCGCGTACTCGATCCGCTCGAGCATCCGATTCATGGTCGCGGCAAGCGCGCCCAACTCGTCGTCGCGCCCCGCGTCGACGCGCCGATCGAGCCCCGCGCCGTCGATGTCGTCGACCTGCTGGCGCATGCGCTCCACCGGGGCGAGGGCGCGCGTGGCGACGAGCCACATGACCACCCCGATCACGACGAGCAGCACGGGCACCGCGACCGCCAGGAGACCGGATGCCGTAGCCGTCGCCGCCTCGACCTCATCGATCGGCCGCGCGACAGTGAGCATGCCGGCATCCGTCTCATCGGAGGCCGCGAGGTAGGCGTCTCCGTCGACCACGATGCGCACGACGGAGTCCTCGGCGACGATCGGCAACTGCTCGGCGTCGTCGTCGTTGGCGGCGGACTGCGCGCCCTGCACCCGCACGAGCACGTCACCGTCGAGGTCTCCGATGTCGATCGCGCCGTTCTCGAGCTGCTCGCCGATCGTCTCGAGATCCTGCTCGACCGAGGCCGCCACCCCCTGCGTGAGCAGCTGTCCGAGCAGGATCACGGTGCCCAGGGCGCCCCCGGCGAGAACCACTCCGACTGCGAGGAGGGCGCCGGCGGTCAGTCGTGCCCTGATCGAGCGGATGCCGCGTCTGCGGGTCTCCGTCATCTCAGCCGCCGTTCCCGGCGAGCCGGTAGCCGGTGCCGCGGACCGTCTCGATGGCCGCTCTTCCGAACGGCCTGTCTACCTTCGTCCGCAGGTGCCCGATGTAGACCTCGACGATGTTCGCATCGCCATCGAAATCGTCGCCCCACACGTTCGCGATCACCTCGGCCTTGGTCACGGCCTCACCGCGTCGGCGGAGCAGGAAGTCGAGAACCGCGAGCTCTCGCGCCGTGAGCGAGATCTCCGTCTCGCCGCGGAAGACCCGACGTGCGGCCGGATCCAGGCGCAGATCCCCCGCTTCGAGCACCGCCGGCCGCTCGCGTCCGCCCCGGCGGACCAGCGCGCGGAGCCGCGCGACCAGCACCGGATACGAGAACGGCTTCGTCATCCAGTCGTCGCCACCCGTGTCGAGGCCTTCGACCTCGTCCCACTCGCCGTCCTTCGCCGTGAGGAACAGCACGGGAGTCCAATCGCCCTCGGCGCGCAGCGCCTGGCATACGCGATAGCCGCTCATGCCCGGCATCATGACGTCGAGCACGATCGCGTCGTAGTCGCGATCGCGCGCGAGACCGAGCCCGGCGGCACCGTCGTTCGCGACGTCGACGACCATCCCCTCGGCCTCGAGCCCCCGGCGGATGCCGTCGGCGAGCCGCACTTCGTCGTCGACGAGCAGTATTCGCATCCTCCCAGCCTGCACACCGGGGCTGAAGCGCGGCTGAAGGACTCGGCGCGCCACGGCACATTCGGCCGCCGGCATGCTCTGCGGGCCCCGAACGCTCCGCGCGCCCCGCACGCTCCGAAGGAGAACTCACGTTCAGGAGGAGCCTCAGCGGCCAAAGCTCCTTCCGAACGTGAGAAGTCCTTCGGAACGAGTGACGGCGTCGCTCGATGACCGCCGTGGATGCTGCGGACTCAGCCTTCGTCGACCTTGCGGCCGCCCGCCTCGAGCACATCGCCGGCCGGGCGCTCCTGGTGACCGCCGAACTGCAGGCGCATCGCCGAGAGCACCTGATTGGCGAAGCGATCCTCGTCGCGCGAAGCAAAGCGCTCGAAGAGCGAGGCCGCGAGCACGGGCACCGGAACACCGACGTCGACGGCGGCCTTGACAGTCCAACGCCCTTCACCCGAGTCCGACACGCGGCCGGCGAGCCCGTCGAGGCGCGGGTTCGCGTGCAGTGCGGCCGCGGTGAGATCGAGCAGCCACGACGACACGACCGATCCGCGGCGCCACAGCTCGGCGACCTTCGCGGTGTCGATCGGGAACTGGTAGAACTCGGGCTCCTCGAGCGGGGCGATCTCGGCCGAGTGCTCGGCCTCGCGCACACCGGCATCGGCGTTCTCGAGAAGATTCAGGCCCTCAGCGATCGCGGCCATGATGCCGTACTCGATGCCGTTGTGCACCATCTTCACGAAATGCCCGGCTCCCGACGGCCCGCAGTGCAGGTATCCCTGCTCCTCGGGAGCGAGGTCGCCGTCGCGCCCGGGTGTGCGCTCGATCTCACCGACGCCCGGGGCGATCGTGCGCAGGATCGGCTCGAGGTGCTGCACCGCAGCATCCGATCCGCCGACCATCAGGCAGTAGCCGCGATCGAGGCCGAACACCCCGCCGCTCGTGCCCACGTCGACGAACTCGATGCCGCGCTCACGCAACGCCGCGGCACGGCGCACGTCGTCGCGGTAGTTCGAGTTGCCGCCGTCGATGATGATGTCGCCGCGGTCGAGCACGGCCGCCACCTCATCGGCGACCTGTCCTGTGATGGATGCCGGCACCATGAGCCACACGACGCGCGGGGTCTGCAGCTTGGCCGCGAGGTCGGCGTAGCTGTCGGCGCCGGTCGCCCCCTCGGCGACGAGCGTCGCGACCGCTTCCGGGTTCACGTCGTAGACGACGCACTCATGTCCGTCCCGCATGAGGCGCCGCACGATATTCGCGCCCATCCGTCCGAGTCCCACCATCGCCAGCTGCATGTTCGCTCCCTCACACCACGGACGGCTTCTCTGAAGCCGGATGCGCTCATCCTGACACGCGAGCCGGATTCCCTCAACGCGGGCCCAGGGCCTCTGCCCGCCACCACGATGCCGACGCCCCACCACGATGCCGACGCCCCACCACGATGCCGACGCCCCACCACGATGCCGACGCCCCACCACGTTGCCGACGCCCCACCACGTTGTTGACGTCCCACCGCGTTGCCGACGCCCCACCACGTTGCCGACGTCGACAACCTGGTGGCCGGTCGACATCATGGTGGCGGACGCACCTGCACGCCCGCGGCCGATCAGCGCAGGCGACGTCGATCGAGACGGAGGTCGCCTGTGAACGGCACGCCAAAGGCCGCCAGACGGCTCGCGAAGGCTCGCACAGTGCCGATATGCTCACCTCCCCAGCGGAGCATCCCTCTCCGAGTCGTGCCACGCACCCAGTCCTCGCGCCACTTCTCCTCCACAACCGCTTCCTCGACGTTCTGGTAACCGCGCGTCGAGGGGTCGAGATACTTGCCGAGGCCGTCGAACTCCCCGAACGAGTTGATGTCGTCGAGACCGAAGTCGCAGTAGAACGAGCGACCGTCTGGCGCGGGGATGCGTACCTGCAGATCGACGTTCCGGAACCCGAGGCGGTGAAGGCGCAGTCGGCTGACGCTCTCGCCCGGCAGCTGCGCTCGCCCGTCGGCGAACGCCACGATGCGCCCGGCCTTGCGAGCCCCCGGCCTACCGCGAACGGCGTCGAGTCGCTGCTCGAGGTCGCCTCGCCAGGACGCGGCGAGTTCGGGGTCCTGCTGGTGTCTCGTCACGGCCGCAGAACCCAACGCCGCGTCGGCGATCGAAAGCGCGGCCTCCGCTTGCAGAGTTCGCGCGACGTCGAGCACTGTGCGCGCCGCACTCGTCACCCTGATCCCCGCGATCTCCTCGACGTCCTCGTCATCGAGGTCGAGCTCGTGGCGCAGCACGTCACTCGCGCTGCCCGCGTGGCGGGGAAGCGGTACGCACACATGCACCCGCTTCGGTTCCAGTCGGTACAGCGGCAACCCGCGCACGACAGCAGCGGACACATGCGACAGCACAGGCGGCGCCGAGGCGTCGCGGCACACCGCGATGATGTGCAGCAGATGCCGGCCCTCGGGCCACAATGACTTCCAGGTCCGGGTCGCAACGTAGTGCCCCCGGCGCACGCGATGAAGACTCCCGCCGGCGACCTGCTCGCGCAGCGAACGGTCCGTCAAACCGTCATCGAGAAGGTCTTCGCGACTGCGCAGCAGCTGCTCCGCCTGCTCGTGGGTGATGCGGCGCCTTCTCTCGATCTTCGCGGGTGTGATCTCCGGCATCCGTTCACTCTGCACCTGGCGACAAGCGCTGAATGCTCTGTCCCCAGGCTTTGGAGCGGTCCCGTCCAAGCTCGACGATGTGCAGGAAGAGTGGCGCACGCGTCAACCACCAGGCAGTTCACGAACCACCACGTTCCCGACGCGATTCGGATGGTGGCAGGTCAAGTCGCTGGTGGCACACCGCCTGCCGGGACCCGGGGCGGGGCCCGACGGCAGGTCAGCCGCCGGAGGGGCCACCGTCGGAGGGGCCGCCGTCGGAGGGGCCGCCGTCGACCGAGCCGAGGTGCGAGAGCGCGGCGACGCCGTTCCACACGGCCCGCAGTCGCGCGACCATGTCGATCGAACGGTCGAGCAGCCACTGCTGCTGCAGCCCGTCGGCGGTCGCCACGATGATGTCGGCGATCAGTTCGGCGTCGACGTTCTGACCGAATTCGCCGCTCTCCTGAGCGGTCCTCACGGACTGCACGGAAAGGTCGCGCACCCATTCGTACCGTTCGACGAAGTACTCGTGCGCCGGATGCTTTCCGATGCTCGCCTCGGCGGAGAACTCGACGTACAGCTGCACGAGACCCGGCACGCGGGTGTTGTGCTCGATCACGTCGAGGAAGCCCTCGAAGTTCGGCTTGTCGACCCAGTGCTCTGCGATGTCGCGAGCGTCTCTGGCGCGCAGCACGGCCATGTAGAGCTCCTCGCGCGAGCCGAAGTAGTGCATGAGTCCCGGCTGGGTGAGCCCGACGCGGCGGGCGATCTCGCGGTTCGATGCGCTGCGGCATCCGAATTCCGCCACGACGTCGAGTGCCACCGAGAGGATCTCCTCCCGCTTCGCGGCACCCTTGGCGTACTGCCCCCGACGAGTCATCGGCATAAGTCTAGGAGATATACCAATTCGCCATGAGAACGCTCCCTCCGTACGCGAGCGGGTGGTGGGGCGGCCGGAGTCCCCCGAGGATCCGGCCGCCCGGTCTGTGCCAGCCGGTCATCTCACCGACTTGATCGGGAAGATGACCAGCGCTCCGACGAGGCAGAGGACCGCGCAGACGGTGAACCAGGTCGTGTAGTCGGCCCCTGTCGCTCCGCCGGTCGCCGCCAGCACCAGCCCGCCGACCAGCGGAGCCGCCGTCTGCGGCAGAGCGTTGGCGAGGTTGAGGACGCCGAGGTCCTTGCCTGCGTCGTCCGGGTTCGGCAGCACGTCGACCACGAGGGCGAGGTCCACGCCGACGTAGATGCCGTAGGCGGCGCCGAGGAACAGTTCGAGGACGTAGTACGAGGGAACATCCTGGATGAAGATCAGGGCGAGCGTGCCGACGGCGAACAACGCCGTCGAGGTCCACACGAACACCTTGCGCTTGCCGATCTTGTCGGAGATCCTGCCCGCGATCCACGCCGTGATCACGAGCGCTCCGGTGTAGACGAGGGTGGTGTTGGCGATGAGAAGGCCGACCTCCTCTTCGGGGACATCGAGGTGGTACACCATGTAGAAGAACCGGAACGTCGTGAAGCCGAACGCCGCGAAGGTGATCAGGAAGCGCGACCACCACGCGAGCGCGAAGTCGGGGTGCTTCGCCGGGCTCACCCAGATCGTGCCGAGGATCTCGCCGAAGGAGATCCGCGGAGGCTTGACCGGCAGCTGCTTGTCCGGCAGCACCACCACGAAGATCACGAGGGCGACGATCGACAGGATCGCCGGGACGACGAAGACGATGAAGAGGTTGAACGAGAACCAGCCGGCCACGTAGACGCCGCCGACGATGCCGACATTCTGCGCGATGCCGAGGCCCGCGGTGATCGCGCCGCGCTGGAATTTCGGCACCTGGTCGGCGATCGTCGCCACGAAGGGGGCGAGCGTCATGTTGGCGCCCAGCTGGGCGATCGCCCAGCCGACGGTCGCGATCGCCAGGCTGTCGCCGAGGGCCATGAAGACGAATCCGACCGTCATGATCACGGCGCCCAGGACGATCCAGACGCGGCGGCGGCCCCACCGGCTCGTCGTGCGATCGGAGATGCGCCCGAACACCACGTTCGCGATGGCCGCGAAGAAGGCGCCGACCCCTCCCAGAATCGCCGACGCCGAGTTCGCGGCAGCGGCCCCTTCTGCGATGGCCCCTGCCGCCTGAAGCGAACTGATCTTCAGACCGATGCCCACGACCGCGGGACCGAGCAGTGCGATGAAGAAGACGAACTGGGCGATGATCAGCCACGTGACGTAGCTCTTCTTCGCCGGCTCGGTCGGCTCCGTGAACCAATGATGCTCCGGCGAGCCGACGGTACGACTCGCAGACGTCATCCCGGACGGATTGCCTGCGGCCGCGCCACTGACTGAACTCATAGCTGCCTCCTTTGGCTGCGAGGGCGCGCCTGCGGCTCATCGCCGAGCGCAGGTCGGGCGACACCCTTGTCGATGAAAACCTAGACGGCTAAGGTTTCTCACACAAGAGTCGGGAGCAGAACTTCTCCCGCGGCCGCCTCAGCGCCGCGAGGGCCTGCCCGTGCGCGCGGCGGGCGCGCCCTCGAACAGTTCCGGATGCTGCTCCCGCACCGCCTCGAGGTCGGCGAACACGAACCGCAGGTGCTCGCGCAGAGCCTCGGCCGCGGCATCCATATCTCCGGCGGCGAGCGCGTCGACGACCCGTTCGTGGTCATCCACGTAGTCCTGCACGGCGCGCGTCGCGCTCATGCCGACATAGCGGGCGCGGTCGAGATGCCCCTTCGCGGCGCTCACCGCGGCCCAGGCGTTGGCATGGCCCGCGAGACCCAGCAGGGCGCGGTGGAACTCCTCGTCGAGCGGGTAGAACGCGTCGCGGTCGGATGCCGTGCGCTGCCGCGCGATGAGGTCGCGCAGCATCCGCTCGTCCTCCTCCTCGGGCGGCGCACAAGCAGCGAGCGATGCCAGCTCGATGGCCTCGCGGATGAACTGCGCTTCGCGCACGCGATCGGGATCGATGCGGGTGACGTAGGTTCCGCTCTGCGGGCGCACCTCGACCAGGCCTTCCTGCGCGATGAGCAGCAGTGCCTCGCGCACGGGCTGACGGCTGATGCCGAGCGCGGCGGCGAGCTCGTTCTCGGAGAGCAGGCCTCCCGGAGCGAAATGACCGCCGATGATGCCGTCGCGGATCCGCCCGTACGCAACCGTCCGGGCGGACGGACGGGGCGGGGTCTCGGGCATACCGTCACGATAGCTTGACGAAACTTGTATGGCAGTGATTTGATCAGAGTGCCATACAAGTTCTCGACGAGGAGTCCGCATGCCCATCGACAAGGCCGAGGTCATCGTGACCAGCCCCGACCGCAACTTCGTCACCCTCAAGATCACGACCGCCGAGGGCATCACCGGTCTCGGCGATGCGACGCTGAACGGCCGCGAGCTCTCGGTGGTCGCCTATCTCGCCGAGCACGTCGTGCCGCTCCTGATCGGCGCCGACGAGGATCGCATCGAAGACACCTGGCAGTTCCTCTACCGCAGCGCGTACTGGCGCCGTGGCCCGGTGACCATGGCGGCGATCGCCGCCGTCGACATGGCGCTCTGGGACATCAAGGGCAAGAAGGCCGGGATGCCGGTCTACCAGCTGCTCGGCGGCGCATCCCGCACGGGCCTCCTCGCCTACGGCCACGCCTCCGGCGTCGACCTTCCCCAGCTGTTCGACTCGGTGCGCTCGCATCTCGAGCAGGGGTACCGGGCCATCCGCATCCAGACCGGCGTGCCCGGGCTAAAGGCGATCTACGGCATCGCCTCGCAGTCGGCGTTCACGGGCGGAGGCGAGGCCCGCTATGACCACGAGCCCGCCCGTCGCGGGGCGAAACCCGTCGAGGAGGACTGGGATACGCGCTCCTACCTCACCCATCTGCCCGGCGTGTTCGAGGCGGTGCGCAACGAATTCGGCCCCGACCTCCCGCTGCTGCACGACGGTCACCACCGGATGACGCCCATCCAGGCAGCGAAGCTCGGCAAGTCCCTCGAGCCCTACGACCTGTTCTGGCTCGAGGACTGCACCCCCGCCGAGAACCAGGAGGCGCTGCGCCTCGTGCGCCAGCACACGACCACGCCGCTCGCGATCGGGGAGATCTTCAACACGGTCTGGGATTTCAAAGACATCATCCGCGACCAGCTCATCGACTACGTCCGCGGTGCGGTCACCCACATGGGCGGGATCAGCGCGCTGAAGAAGACGCTCGACTACGCGGCGATGTACCAGATCAAGTCGGGCATGCACGGTCCGACCGACATCTCGCCGGTCGGCATGGCGGCGGCCATGCACCTGGGGCTCAGCATCCACAACTTCGGCATCCAGGAGTACATGCAGCACGGCAGCCGCACGAACGAGGTCTTCCAGCAGAGCTTCACCTGGCAGGGCGGCCTGCTGCACCCCGGTGACAAGCCGGGCCTGGGCGTCGAACTCGACGTCGACGAGGCGGGCAGGTACCCCTATGAACAGGCGTACCTGCCCTACAACCGCCTGGCCGACGGGACTGTGCACGACTGGTGATCCGGGCCCGGCGCGTTCCGGTCGCGATTCGTGCCGCGCCGTGCTGTGTTCCCACCGTTCCGGTCGCGATTCGTGCCGCTTTCCGCCGCCGGAGACGGCACGAACTGCGACCGGAACAGGTCTCCACGGCGATCGGCCCGCGAAGTAGGCTGAGCACATCATGGAACCGCTCCTCACGTGGCTCGGCACCTACTGGTGGCTCATCTTCCCCGTCATGGGCGTGGCGGGTGGAGCAGCCAAGCGCTGGGAGTGGGCGGCGCGACGCCGGCATGAACGGCGCCTGGAGACGCTGCGTCTCAAGGCGGAGCTCAAGTCCGCCGAACTCGAGGCGCGCGGCCTGCCGAAGCGCCAGGGTCCGACGATCATCGACACCACGGCATCCGTCGCTCCGAACGATCTGCTGACCCGCCTCTTCGCGGAGCACGACCAGATCACCGCGCGCTGGCTCGACTACGAACTCGACGTCGCCAAGCTCATCGCGTTCCCCGCCATGAGCGATGGCCGTCAGCCGCTCGTCGCCGCGTTCCTTCGGGCGAAGAAGACGGCGGATGCTCTGCGTCCCGCCTCTGCCGACGCGAACGTCACCGAGAAGCAGGTCTCCGAGTACCTCGACGCCGTCGGCGCCTACGCCGTCGCCTTCGAGATCGCCGAGAAGGACGCCCGTCGCCTGCGCGACTCGACCTTCACCGAGCCAGAGCGCAAGCGCCTCGACCGCGCGCAGCAGCTCCTCAAGGTCGCCGTCGACGAGTCCGCGACTCAGGCCGAGCGCAACGTCGCCTACAAGCGAGTGCGCGACGAGCTCGACGGGCTCATCCTGCTCAGCGACGAGGCCGTCGAGGTGCTCGAGAAGCAGGTCGCCAGGGAGATCTCGGCCCCGGAGCAGGTTCACCGACCCGAAACCCTCTAGGGCACATCCGCGCCCCGAAGGCAGCCCGGGAACGGTCTCGATCAGCGCATCCCGGCCGCCCCGACCTCGAGGCGATCGGGGGAAGAACCAGAGACCGCCGACCTCGACATCGCCCACACGACGAGTGCGCCGATCGCGAAGCACGCTCCGAGGACGGCCGAGCCGGTCCAGCCCGCCTCGTCGTAGACAGCGGCCGTGGCGGCAGCGCCGAGCGCGGAGCCGAGGGAGTAGAACACCATGTACGCACCGACGGCGGTGCTCGTCCGATCAGGATAGGCGGACGCGAGGATGTGCTGGTTGCTGACGTGAACGGCCTGGACGGCGAAGTCCAGCAGGATCACCCCGACGATCAGCAGGCCCCACGACCACTCCAGCTGTCCGATCGCGATCCAGGAGGCCAGCAGAGCGGTCAGGGCCATGCCCGTGACACGGTCTGCGCGACCGGCGTCCGCCCAGCGCCCGGCGCGGCCGGCGCCGAGAGCACCCGCAAGACCGACCACGCCGAACAGCCCGATCTGCGTCGGGCTGAGGTGCCATGGCGCACCGGCGAGGGGCAGGACCAGACCGCTCCACAGAGTGCCGAAGGACGCGAACAGGAAGAACGCGATCAGCCCGCGGCCGAGAAAGACCCGCTGCGCGAACATTCCGGCCGACGATCGAAGCACCGCTCGATATCGAGCACCCCCTGAGCGCTCGTCTGCAGGAAGCATGACCAGCACGGCGATCGCCAGAAGCGCAGCGAGGACCGCGAGAAGGACGTAGACGCTCCGCCAGCTCCACAGATCCGCGAGGAAACCCGCGACGATCCGTCCCCCGAGGATGCCGATGACCACGCCTGAGGTCACCACCCCGAGATTTCGGCCGCGATCCTGCGGCCCGGACAGCGCGAGCGTGTACGCCACGGATGTCTGGACCACGACAGCGAACAACCCCGCCGACGCCAGACCCGCGAAGGCGACCCAAGGCGTCGGAGCGGCGGCGACGATGGCCATCCCCACGGCGAGCAGCGCGAGGTGCAGCATGATCAGCCGTCGGCGATCGAAGACGTCTCCCAGCGGCACGAGGAGGACGAGGCCCAGCAGATAGCCGACCTGTCCCACAGCCACGATCCATCCGACTGCGTCGAGCGGAACACCCAGATCGCGTCCCATCTCGACGAGAAGGGGTTGCCCCGCGTACACGCTCGCCACCGCGACGGCGCACACCACGGCGAGCGTCGCTCTCGTCATCCTCTTGATATCGACCACGTCCTCAATTAGTTGCAATTTGCTACCAAAAGCAACATAGGGCAAGCTGGTTTCAATCTGCAACTCACCGGAGGTGGCCGATGGAGATCCCGACGATGACATGGACAGACCCGAGCTGTCCCGTCGCCCGGTCGGTCGACCTGGTCGGCGACCGATGGAGCCTGCTCGTCATCCGGGACGCGATGGACGGCGCGCGATCCTTCACCGCCTTCCAGCAGCGCACCGGCATCGCCCGCAACATCCTCAGCGACCGGCTCCGCAGACTCACCGCACACGGACTGCTCACCCAGATCGATGCACCATCGGGCAGACGCCGGCTGTACGAACTCACCGATGCCGGCAGAGACCTGTTCCCGGTGGTCGTCGCGCTGCGGCAGTGGGGAGAACGCCACGCGTTCGCGGCCGGAGAGGCGCATTCCGTGCTGACGGATGATCGCGGCGCCCCGCTCCCCGAGCTCGTCGTCACGGCCGCCGACGGCACGCCGCTGACGAGCACGAACACCCGCGTCGAGCATGTCGAGTGACGGATGCGACGCCTGACGCTGGGGCGCGCGAGCCGGAGTCAGTACTCCCGGAACGCCGACGCCTGAGCTCGCTGCGTGGCCGCCGCCTGCGGGTTCAACCCCTCGCACCAGCTCGGATACAGACGGAACCCGCGCTTGCCCGCGCTTCCTGCTGAGGTGACGCCCAGTTCCGCCAGGTACTCGGCCGGGAACCGGAAAACCCCGCGCCGACCGCCCTGCTCCACGAACACCAGCAGCCCCGCCGCCGGATCGTCGGATCCGTACGGCACGGTCTTCGCCTTCTCATCTCTTCGCCAGAAGGCCACGAACGCACCGGGCTTGGTGGGCGTGGTCCGCGCCGTGCGGATGTGCCACGACTCGCCGTCGATCTCGACCATGCCCGATTCATAGTCGCTGTTCTGCGGCTCCGGAGAGATCGGTGAGGATATCCCGCTCCGATCGGCGTACGTCTCGAATGCGCTGAATCTCATCCGAGCCACGCTACAACGGCACACCCCGACGAGTCCGGCGCGCTATCCACCACCCGGCGTCGTGGCATTCTCCCGGGTTGGCAGGAGTAAGCTGACCCCTCGGGTCGTCCGACCCCCAGAGTGCACGAAAGGCGGTGATGGCGATGTCCGGTGATAGTCACGACGCCGCCCCCGCTGCGTCGCGCACGGCCGTCTTCACGCGTTGAGCATCCGCTCCGCGTCTCACAGGCCTGATCCTCCGCAGCCGTCGGCGGCGTCATCCGCCCCTTGACGAATTTGCGCGCACCGGCGATCCCGGCGTGCGCCTGCATGAACGGATCCGCATCATGGCGCTCATCGACAACGGCGTGTACGTCCACGGACGTCGCGTGGAGACCCCGAAGAACCTGGACGAGACCTACCGCATCCTCGACGCGGTCGACGGCATCGCGTGGATCGGCCTGTACCGGCCGAGCCCGCAGGAAGTGCACTCGGTCGCCCGCGAGTTCGACCTGCATCCGCTCGCGGTGGAAGACGCGCTCTCCGGGCATCAGCGCTCCAAGGTGGAACGCTACGGCGACACGCTCTTCGCCGTGCTGCGCCCCGCCCGCTACCGCGACGAGCAGGAGTCGATCGAGTTCGGCGAGCTGCACCTGTTCATCGGCCCGGACTTCGTCGTCACGATCCGGCATGCCGAGTCGCCGAATCTGGTCGCGGTGCGGCAGCGCATGGAGGCCAACCCCGAGCTGCTCGCGATGGGACCCGAGGCCGTGCTCTATGCGATCCTCGACGAGGTCGTCGACGGCTACGAGCCGATCGTCGCCGGCCTCCTGAACGACATCGACGAGATCGAGGACGAGCTGTTCGGCGACAGCGACGACGACGCCCTGTCGCGCCGCATCTACCAGCTCTCCCGCGAGGTCATCAACTTCCAGCGGGCGGTGCATCCTCTCGCCGGGATGCTGGAATGGCTGCGTCGCGGGTCGGACAAGTACCGCATCGACGAGGAGCTGCAGAGGTCGCTGCGCGACGTGCTCGACCACGTCATCCGCGTCAACGAGCGGGTGGACTCGTTCCGTGCGATCCTCGAAAACGCGCTCACGGTGCACTCGGCCCTGGTGTCGCGCAGGCAGTCCGACGCGAGCCTGGCGCAGAACGACGAGATCAAGAAGATCTCGTCGTGGGCGGCGATCATCTTCGCCCCGACCCTCGTCGGCACCGTGTACGGCATGAACTTCGACGCCATGCCCGAACTGCACTGGGCCTACGGCTACCCGCTCGCGATCGGCGCGATGGCGGCCTTCGCCGTCGCGCTGTACGGGGTGTTCAAGTACAAGAAGTGGCTCTGAGCGGCCGGGGAGCGCGTCGAGATCACGTGCTCTTGCCGAGCGCACGGGATCTCGACGTGAGGAACCCGTGCACTCGGCGGGATGCCGTGCACTCGCGCAGCGGCGGCGGGGCTGGCGCGGGTGCGGAGGCGGGTCAGGTCAGGGTGACGTGAGCAGGAGAGACGCGAGGGATGCTGCGGCGGCGGTGAGCGCGGCCGCGGCGAGCACGATGCCCTGAGCACCTGCCGCGGAATAGGCGGAAGCGGCGAATGCCGGTCCTGCCATCGCCCCGAGGTTGAGCGCGACGGTCGCGTAGGCCCCGCCGAGCACGGGCGCCCCGGTCGCCTCTCTCACGATTCTCGAGATCAATGCCGAGCCGACGGCGAAAGACAGCATCCCTCCGAGGAACGCCCCCGCGAACACGACGAGAGCCGATGCCGTACCGAAGGCCAGAAGCACCCAGAGTGCCGTCACGGCGAAGCCGCCCACGGCGATCCACGCGCGTTCGCGAACTGCTGCCCACCGAGCCGTCGCGCTCACCCCGAGGAAAGCCCCGATGCCGAACGCCGCGAGGAGTGCGGGAACCCACGCATCGTCCACGCCGGCGTCTGCGCCGATGACGCCCAGGAACGTGAACACGCCGAAGGTCGCCGCGTTGACGAGCACCGCGAGGATGACGGGCACGAGTACCCGTCGGTGACGCAGCTCGTTCAGCTCGGCGCGCACTCGGACGCGTGGTGCCGTCGCGACGCGCCCCAGCGTCCGGTCGAGAAGGAGGCCGAGGATCGCGGGAACGCACAACACCACGACGCCCCAGAACGTCGAGCGCCAGCCGAGGATGCCGGCGAGCAGCGCGCCGGCCGGCACGCCGACGATCGTGGCGAGAGTCGTGCCTGCGAGCAGCGTCGCGACCGCGCGTGTCGTCTGCCCCGGCGACACGATGCCCCGCACGGTCGACAGCGCGATCGCAAGGAAGCCGGCGTTCGCCAGCGCCGCGATCACGCGCGTGGTCAACAGCACCCAGAACGACGTGGAGACGGCGCCGACGGCATGCGCGAGGATGAACGTCAGCAGGAGCAGGACGAGCGTACGGCGCGGTCGCCATCGGGCGCCGAACACGGCGACCACGGGCGCGCCGACCACCATGCCGACGGCGAACGCCGAGGTCAGCAGCCCCGCCTGAGCGGGTTCGACGCCGAGATCGGAGGAGAGAGGGAGAAGGAGTCCGGCGAGCATGAACTCGCTGGTGCCCTGGGCGAAGATCGCCAGAGCGAGGACAGGGATGAGGAAAGGCATGAGGCATCCAGACGGATTGGCGCCGTCGACACCGCGCTATGGGCGGACGGCGAGAGTGAGGGGTCGACAGAGGATGCGGGGAGCGCATCGGCTGCGCTCACCCGCGATCTACGGTCTGTCGGACTCGGGGCTCACGATCTCCACAGTAGTGCGCCGGCAGCCCGAGCGGGCGTGGGCGCTAGGCTCTTTGCCGTGCCGAACGCCGAACCTCTCGCATCCGACGCCACCCCTTCCGCAGCATCCGATCTCCGGCGTCTCGCCGAGGCTCTCGGTGGCGCCGCACCCCTCACCTGGGTGCTCACGGGAGACTCGATCACGCACGGCCTCGTGCACACCCAGGGCGAGCGCAGCTACCCCGAACACCTGCACGAGCTGGTGCGCGGCGAGCTCGGCCGCACGCGCGACGTCGTGATCAACTCGGCCATCAGCGGGCACCGCCTCACCGACATCCTCGGCGACTTCGACCGCCGGGTCTCGTCGTGGCGCCCTGACGTCGTGACGCTCATGATCGGCACGAACGACCTCGCGACCGGACCCGGTCGCGCGACGGTCGAACCGAGCGACTTCGCCACGTCGCTGAGCCGGTTCGTCGCCCGCGTCCGCAGCCTGGGCGCGATCGCCGTGCTGCAGACGCCGCCGTCGATCGACGTGCCCAACGCGCCCGGCCGCGAGCGCATCGTCGAGTTCGTCGATGCGGTGCGCGCGGTCGCCGCCGCAGACGACGTGCTTCTGGTCGATCAGCACGCACGCTTCACGGAGCTCGGCAACGGCGGCGTTCCGTGGGGCCTCATGGGCGACCCCTTCCACCCGAACGCCGCGGGGCACGCGTCGCTCGCGCTCGAGCTGGCGACGACGCTCGGCATCCGGCCCGCGCCCTCGCGCTCATTGCCGATGCTCGAAGCCCGCGTCGCCGCGGCACGCCTCAACCCCTGAGACGGGCCGCGGGGTTCAGTCGTTGGCGGTGCGTTCGGCTTCTTTGGCGGCGACGATCTTGCGCAGGCCGGAGCTGGAGAAGCGGTGGTCGCGGCTGTTGAAGTACAGCTCGATGCCTGCTTCTTCGCAGTAGGTGCGGCCGGTGAAGTCCCGGTCTTCGTACTCGTCGCCGACGATGCGCACGTCGAGCTTGAAGGAGCGGAGGATGTCTTCCAGGTCCTGCTCGGTGGAGTAGGGGACGATCTCGTCGACGTACTCGCAGCCGCGCAGCTGGATGTACCGCTCCACGACGGTCTGGGTCGGAGCGTTCTTCTCGGGACGGTCGAGCGTGGGGTCCATCTGCAGACCGCAGATGAGGTAGTCGCACTGGCGTTTGGCCTCGGCGAGCATCATGATGTGCCCGGCGTGCAACAGGTCGAAGGTCGAGAAGGTGATCCCGACCCGCGGACCCGGGTTGTAGTCCTGGTGCTTTTTCACGGACTGCCCTTCCACGTGATCCCCATTCTGATCTCGGATTCGATGTCCCGAGAACTCTACCCAAGACACTGCGGCCCGAACTCCTCGAGAGCTGGGAACGACATGACGCGCGCGTCTGCCCGCGAGGAGTGCTCCGCCCGTCTCAGAGCGACTCGAGGATGTCTCTCATCTCTGCGATCTCGTCGCCCTGCGAGGACGCGATGCTTTCGGCGAGGGCGACGGCATCCGGGTTCTCACCGTCGGCGATCTGCGCCTCGGCCATCGCCATCGCGCCCTCGTGGTGCACGATCATCTGCTCGAGGAACAGCTTCGAGGCCTCGGCGCCGGATGCCGCCTCGAGAGCGGCCATGTCGTCTTCGGTCATCATGCCGTCACCGTGGCCCATCCCGCCGGAAGGAGCATCCACACCCCAGTCGTCGAGCCAGTCCTGCATCTTCTCGATCTCGGGCGCCTGCGCGGCCTTGATGCGCTCGGCGAGATCGACGACCCGCGGATCGATGCCCTCCTTGCCGAGCACCAGGTCGGACATCTCGACGGCCTGCTGATGGTGGACGATCATCATCGCCGCGAACATCGCGTCGGCGTCGTTCGCCCCGGATGCCGGCGCGTCGGATGCCGTCGAGGACGACGAGCCGTGGTCCATGCCCGGCATCGAGGAGTGGTCGCTCGGCGCGGCCGCGGAGCACCCGGCGAGCGCGACGGTTCCGGCGAGGAGGAGCGCGGCTGCAGCCGCGGTAGGGATCTTCATCGATTCTTCCTTCAGTCGTGGGTGAGTGTGACGGCCGACCTGTCTGCGCATGGACAGGATACCCCATAGGGGTATCCTGTCCCTGCGCACCCCGAGATCCGATCCCTACTGCCGCGATCCGATCTCGTCCACCGGCCTCGTGCGCATCGCCGCATGGGTGGCTACCGCCAGGGCCACCAGGGCGAGCGCGCCCATCGCGCCGACGAGGATGGCGCCAGGCACGAGCGGCAGCATCGGAACCGGCTGACCGGTGATGCCCATGCTCATGCCCACCAGAGGCGGCACGGAGATCGCGACCCCGAACACCGTCGCGATCACCACGAGCATCGACGCCTCCGTCCTCATCATTGCGCGGACCTGCCGCCGCGAGGCGCCGATCAGCTGAAGCAGCGCGAACTCCCGCGAGCGCTGGGCGGTGGCCATCATCAGCGTGTTCACGACGGCGATCGCGATGTAGCCGAGGATGACGATCAGTGCCACCGCGTTCACCCAGCCCTGCTGCGATCGGCCGTCGGCTCCGGCGGCCGCCACGCCGCCGGCGCCGCTCACGACGAACCCGTCCGCCTCGAGCGCCGCCCGCAGACTCTCCGCATCGCCATCCGCGTCGATCAGCGCGAGGCCGCTCATACCGGTCGTCGTGTGCGCGCGCACGACGTCTCCCGACATCGTCACGTCTCCGAATCCGAGGCCGCGCTCGTAGATCGCGACGACTTCCGCCTCGAGCGGTGCTCCGTCTCCGAAGCGGCCGACGAGGGTGTCGCCGACGTCGAGGCCGAGCACCTGCCGGGCATCGGTGCTGAGCGCCACCCGGTCGGGGCCTCTCAGGTCGAGGGCGCCCTCGCGCACCCGCAGATCGATCGTGCTCGAGGCGACGGCGGAGTCGATGCCCTGCAGCACGAAGTCGGTACGGGTGATCTCCTCCTTGCCCAGCTCGTGGTGATCGAGCACGGCCTGGCTTACCGTGACCGGGTTCACCGCGGCGACGCCGGGAAGAGAGGCGATGCGCGCCACGCCCGCGTCTGACAGCCCCGCCGGCGCGGTCACCCGCAGGTCGGCGATCACTCCGGCACTCGTCTGCGCCGCAGCCTCGTTCGCGATCATCGCCGGAGCTCCGAGCTGCACCAGCCCGAGCGCGATGCCGAGCGCGATGGGGGTGATGGCTGCGGCGAGCCTGCGGGCGTCGGCCGTTCCGTTCGCCGATGCGAGAAAACCCGGCGCGGAGAGCCGGCCGAGCAGCGCGCCGGCGAGGCGTACGACACGGTTCACAAGCAGCGGTCCGAGCAGGGCGAGGGCGATGATCAGGATGATCGAGGCTCCGGCGGCGGCGCCCGCGGCGCTCTGACCACGGATCACAAGGGGAATGCACGAGAGGGTCACGCCGGCCGCGGCGAGGACGACACCCGTGATCATTCTCGCTCGACCGATTCCGACGGGTCCGGTGGCCGACTCGCGCAGCGCCTCGACGGGATCGATGCGAGCCGGCCGGCTGGCCGCGATCCGCGCCGCTCCCCACGCGCTGGCGAGCACCAGCAGCACAGCGGCCACGGCCGGAAGGGCGCTGACGGCGAGCGCGAAATCGCCGGGGATGACACCGGCCCGGACGAAAGCGCTCTGCAGCACGGAGGCGAAGAAGTATCCGGGGACGACTCCGATCACCGCGGCGACGGCCGAGACCGTCAGAACCTCGCGAGACACCAGGCGATGCACCTGCGCAGAGGTCGCTCCGACCGCACGCAGGAGGGCGAAGTCACGTCTGCGGGACTGCACCGAGAGGGAGAGCGTGCCCGCGACGATGAACATCGCGACGAGCAGGCAGGTGCCGGCGAACGCCGAGCCGATCGTGACGAGTGACGCGCGCGCGGCTCCGGACTCGAGAAACTCGACGTCGCCCCGTGAGGAGCCGGTGACCGCGTGGAGCGCGGGGAACCGCTCGGAGATCATGCCGGCGACCGCCTCCGGTGACGCTCCCTCCGCGACGAACACGCCGAGCGCCTGGGCGGCGCCCTCGCCCGGGTCGAGCTGGGCGATCCGCGGCGCGCTGAGGAAGACGTGCGGCACCCGTTCCGTCGTGACCGCCGCCTCCGCGATCCCGACGACGCGATACTCTCCCTCCACGCCGCCGTATGACAGCCTCAGCGTGTCGCCGACGCTGGTCGAGGACGAGCCGGTCACGACGACCTCCAGCCGGCCGCTCGGCTCGGCGCCCTCGGTGATCCGGAATCCGCTCAGCGCGGATGCCGACCACGGGTGCGCCTCGACCCTGCCGTGGTCGCCCGTCAGCACGACCGTGACGTCGGCGACGACCGATTCGACGCCGGGGAGCGCAGCGATCGCCTCTTGGGCATCGGCCGGGAGCTTTGCCCGCTCGGTGAGCGGCACGGGGAGATCCTCCGGCACGTCGACGGACTGCGCGCCGCCGACGACGACCTCGGCGCTCGTATAGCGCTCCGGAGCGAGGCCTCCCCGCATCCCGGACTCGACCAGGATCCCGAGGCCGGTGATGAGCGCCGCCGCGACGAGCGTCGATACGGCGACGCCGACGAAGCCGGCGCGGTGATGCCGCAGATCGGCACGGACCAGCTGGCCGAAGCCGACGCCTGCGGCCGCCATCACCACTCCCCCAGAGCGCTCATGCGATCGGTGATCTGCGCGGGCGTGGCGCCGTCGAGATGCCCGGCGAAGGCGCCGTCGGCCAGGAAGATCACACGATCGGCGTGGGAGGCGACCACGGGGTCGTGGGTGACGACCACCACTGTCTGATCCAGCTCACGAGCGGAGTGCGCCAGCAGCTCGAGCACCTGCTTGCCGGAACGCGAGTCGAGCGCGCCCGTCGGCTCGTCGCCGAAGACGACGTAGGGACGCGTGACGAGAGCCCGCGCGATGGCGACTCGCTGCTGCTGTCCGCCCGAGAGTTCGGAGGGCCGCCGGCGCCGGCGATCGGCGAGCCCGACGGCGTCGAGGAGGAAGTCCAGCCAGCGCTGCTCGACGGCACGACCCGAGAGGAGCAGCGGCAGCGTGATGTTCTGCTCCACGGTGAGCGCCGGGAGGAGATTGTAGGCCTGGAAGACGAAGCCGACGTGATCGCGTCGAAACGCCGTGAGCGCCCTGCGACGCATGGAGGAGATCTCGGTGCCGCCGAGGCGGACCGTGCCGGTCGTGGGGGTGTCGAGCCCGGCCGCGCAGTGCAGCAGGGTGCTCTTGCCAGACCCTGACGGTCCCATGATCGCCGTGAACGTGCCGCGTCCGATGGCGAGATCGACGCCAGCCAGAGCCGTGACCCCGCTGGGACCTGAGCCGTACTTCTTGACGACGGATTCGAGACGCAGAGCCTCGGTGGGGTGGGACGTGGCCGGGGCGCGGCCCGGGAGCAGAGAGGTCATGCTTCGACGCTAGGGACGCCGAAACGACGCCCCCATCCTGCGGGCCACCCGATCGATGGTGGTGCTGGCTATACCGTGCGCGGGAACAGCCTGCGGCAGACTGGCAGGATGCGATCACGGATGCTGAGCTGGATGCGCGACTGGCGATTCGTCGCCGTCGAGGCCGCGGCATCCGTCGTCTCGGTCGTCCTGTTCTGCGTCGGGCTGACGCTCCTGCCGCTGATGCTGATCACGGGTGGCGTCCTGCTGATGCCGGAGGCGGTGAAGGCGCTGCGGTCGTGGAGCGACAGCGCCAGGCTGCGGATCGGCCGGCGACGGGGCGAGGTCATCACCGGCACGCCCGCCGCCCTGGCACCAGGATCGAGCATCGACGAGAGGCTCCGGTTCGCGTTCTCCCGCTCCGCGGGTCGCGACGCGCTCTGGCTCACGGTGCACGCGCTTCCCGTGCTGTTCGTCTCGCTCACCGTCGTGTCGATCCCGCTCGGCGTCGTCAGCTCTCTCGCCGTGCCGTTCTACTGGTATCTCGTCCCCGCGGACGATCCGCTCCGCGTTCCGTACCCGGTGACCTCGTGGGCGCTCGCGGCGACCATGCCGCTCATCGCCGCGGCCTATGCGCTCGTCTCATGGTGGTTGATCCCGGCCACGGCACGGCTGCTGTCCGGACTGTCGGCACGGCTCCTGACGGCCCCCGAGGTGTCGCGCCTGGCCGCACGGGTGGACGCGCTGACTTTGAGCCGGGCCGCCGCCCTCGACGCGCACGGGGCCGAACTGCGACGGATCGAGCGCGACCTTCACGACGGCGCGCAGAACCGCCTGGTGAACGTGGTCATGATGCTCGGGATCGCCGAGCGGGCGCTCGAGACCGGCGCCGGAGACGTGTCCGCGCCCCTTCAGCGCGCGCAGGAGGCCGCAGCCGAGGCGCTCGCCGGCCTCCGCCGTACGGTGCATGACATCTATCCGCCCATCCTCGACGAGCTCGGCCTCGAGGGGGCGCTGGCCTCGCTCGCCGGGCGCAGCATCGTCCCGTGCACTCTGGAGGCGACGGACATCGGACGAGTCCCCGCCGCCGTCGAATCGGCGAGCTACTTCGTCGTCGCCGAGGCGTTGACGAACATCAGCAAGCACAGCCGGGCGACTCGCGCGGTCGTGCGGGTCACCCGCGAGGGAGACCGCCTGCGCATCGCCGTCGAGGACGACGGCGTCGGCGGAGCGATCGAGCGGCCGGGCGGCGGGTTCGCCGGCATCCGCCGCCGCTTGGAGGCGTTCGAAGGCGCCATGAGCCTGGACAGTCCGGTCGGGGGACCGACGTCTCTGAGAACGGAGCTTCCGTGCGGATCGTGATCGCCGAGGACGACACCCTGCTGCGGGAGGGCCTCGCGCTGCTCCTGCGCAGCGAAGGCTTCGAGGTGGTGGCGGCCGTCGACAACGGCGATGACTTCCTCGCCCGCCTCGACGAAGCGGATGCCGCCGTGGTCGATGTGCGGATGCCGCCGACATTCACGAGCGAGGGGCTCAAGGCCGCCGCCGAGGCGCGGGCACGTCGCCCCGGATTCCCGGTGCTGGTGCTCTCGGCGTACGTGGAAGACAGATACGCCGGGGAGCTCCTCGCGGCCGGTGCCGATGGCCTCGGCTACCTGCTGAAGGAGCGTGTGGGCAAGGTGTCGTCCTTCGTCGACGCGCTGCGCCGCGTGGCCGCGGGCGGAACGGTCATGGACCCCGAAGTCATATCCCAGTTGATGAGCAGGCGGCGCGCCGACGACCCGGTGCAGACGCTGACGCCTCGCGAACGCGAGGTCCTCGGGCTCATGGCCGAGGGGCTCGACAACCTCACGATCGCCGCACGGCTCTTCGTCTCCGAGACCGCAGTGAGCAAGCACATCGGCAACATCTTCGCCAAGCTCGGACTCGCCTCGAGCGACAGCGGGCACCGGCGGGTGCTCGCCGTGCTCGCCTACCTGCGCGACTGACGGGCATCCGAGCACCACAGCCGGGATTCTCCGCTTCACGCACGGCCATCTTCGGAGTGCGTGAAAATTCTTTGGTATTCGGTGTTGCTAAGTACCGGTACTCAGTGTTACTTTGTACCGGTACCCAGCAACACTGAGTACCGAGACCAAGGAAAGGAGGGCCTGATGGGCAAGCAGATGACCGAGATGCTCAAAGGCACCTTGGAGGGCCTCGTTCTGGCTCTCCTCGCCGAGCAGCCGGCATACGGATACGAGATCACCACGCGACTGCGCGACCACGGGTTCGCCGACATCGCCGAGGGGACGATCTACGCGCTTCTCGTGCGGATCGAGCAGAAGAGCCTCGTCGACGTCGAGAAGGTTCCGAGCGAGAAGGGGCCGCCACGCAAGGTGTACTCCCTCAACGCACAGGGCCGCGAGGAACTCGAGGATTTCTGGAAGACCTGGAACTTCCTCGCGCAGCACATCGAACAGCTGAACACCACCACCACGAGCAACAAGGAGAACTGACATGGCCGCGAAGTGGATCGAAGCGATCACCGGATCGCTCGAAGAGAAGAAGCAGTACAAGCAGGCTCAGGCCCGCATCAACGCCCTGCCCGAGCCGTACCGCGAGATGGCGAAGGCGCAGCAGCGCTACAACATGTACTACGGCGGCGTGACCGACGGAGACACCATCGTGAAGATGTTCCTCGACATCGCCGACCTGTGGGAGCGCGCCGCGATCGACGGCACGCCGGTCAGCGCGATCGTCGGCGATGACCCGGTCGAGTTCGCCGAGAACTACGCCGCGGCCTACGGCGGGCGGCAGTGGATCGACAAGGAGCGCGCGCGCCTCATCAAGGCGTTCGACGACGCGAAGAAGAAGGAGGAGTCATGACGAACGCAGCCATCTCGGTGCGCGGCATCGAGAAGTCGTACAAGGACCTGCACGTGCTGCGCGGTGTCGACTTCGAGGTGCAGAAGGGGTCGATCTTCGCCCTCCTCGGCTCGAACGGCGCCGGCAAGACCACCATGGTCCGCATCCTCTCCACACTGTTGAAGGCGGATGCCGGTACGGCCACCGTGCAGGGCCACGACGTGGCCTCCGATCCGCTCAAGGTGCGTCAGTCCATCAGCCTCACCGGGCAGTTCGCCGCGGTCGACGAGGTGCTCACCGGACGTGAGAACCTCGTGCTGGTGGCCAAACTCCGCCACCTCCCCGAGGCGGGGAAGATCGCCGACGAGCTGCTGGCGAAGTTCCGGCTGACGGATGCCGGCGGCCGCAAGGCCGGCACCTACTCCGGCGGCATGCGCCGTCGGCTCGACATCGCGATGAGCCTGGTCGGCCACCCCGAGGTCATCTACCTCGACGAGCCGACCACAGGTCTCGACCCCGAGGCGCGCATCGAGGTGTGGGGCGTCGTCAAGGAGCTCGCGAACACCGGAACCACGGTCCTGCTCACCACGCAGTACCTCGACGAGGCGGAACAGCTGGCCGACCGCATCGCGATCCTGCATGAGGGCCGCATCATCGCGAACGGCACGCTCGCCGACCTCAAGCAGCTGCTCCCGGCCGCGAAGGTCGAGTACGTGGAGAAGCAGCCCACCCTCGAGGAGATCTTCCTCACCCTCGTCGGCACCTCTGCCGGCCCTTCGACAGGCTCAGGGACCCAGAATCAGAGAGGAAACGCAGCATGAGCACGCACTTCGTCGCCGACACGGCGACTCTCACCGGCCGCTCCATGCGGCACATCTTCCGCAGCGCAGACACCATCATCACCACCGCGGTCACCCCGATCGCGCTGATGCTGCTTTTCGTCTACGTGTTCGGAGGGGCGCTCCAGCAGAGCACCGGCACCGAGAACTACGTGAACTATCTGCTTCCCGGCATCCTGCTGATCGCGATCGCGTCGGGCATCGCCTACACGGCGTTCCGGCTGTTCACGGACATGCAGTCGGGCATCTTCGAGCGGTTCCACTCCATGCCGATCGCCCGATCGAGCGTGCTGTGGGCGCACGTGATCACGTCTCTCGTCGCGAACATCATCACCCTGGCGATCATCTTCGCGGTCGGATTCCTGATGGGCTTCCGCACCGGGGCGAGCGTCGCCGCCTGGCTCGGCGTGATCGGCATCCTGCTGCTGTTCACCCTCGCCCTCACCTGGCTGGCGATCATCGCCGGACTCGGCGCGAAGACCGTCGACGGCGCGAGCGCGTTCTCGTACCCGCTCATCTTCCTGCCGTTCATCAGCTCGGCCTTCGTGCCGACCGACACCATGCCGGGCCCGGTGCGGTGGTTCGCCGAGAACCAGCCGGTGACCTCGATCGTCAACACGATCCAGGCGCTGTTCGCCGAGAAGCCGGTCGGGAACGACATCTGGGTGGCACTCGCCTGGTGCGTCGGCATCCTCGTCGTCGCCTACGTGCTGGCGATGGTCTCGTACCGCAAGAAGATCAGTTGATCTCGCCAAGCGAGACGGAACGCTCCGTCCGGGGATACTCCCCGGCCGGGGCGTTTCGCCGCGCTCGGGGTTTCGAACCCGACCCGCGCCGGCCCGGCCCGCGCGTTCGGGAGGAGAAAGCACGTTCGGGAGGAGTCTCAGGGGAGAATCCTCAGCCCGAACGTGAGATCTCCTCCCGAGCGGATGGGGTGAATCCGCAGGAGCGCGGCCACGCCGGTCACTTCAGCCCGAACGGGCCCAGAATCACACGGCGCCTCGTCCGCACCCAGACCACGCCGTCGGCCTTCCGCTCGGCGCGGGCGGCGAAGCGGTAGCGGTAGGACACGGCACGCACCCAGCGCGGCCGCTCGCCGCCGAACGGATCGGTCCGCAAGAGGGCGAGGGTGGGGGCATCCGCCTCGAGCAACCGCAGCAGGAACCCGGTGAACCAATCGTCGAGCGAACGCCCGAGCGGCAGGAACCACATCAGCCAGTCCAGACGCAGGTGATACGGCGCGAACTGCCGCGGCACCCGTCGCACGTCACCGGGCTTGCCCTTGAACTCGTACTCGCGCCATTCCGCGCCGTCTTCGTCAGGCGATCCCTCGACGACGATCTCGACGCGCTCCTTCGTCACCGT
Organism: Microbacterium sp.; assembly: GCA_019510305.1. GTDB lineage: Bacteria > Actinomycetota > Actinomycetes > Actinomycetales > Microbacteriaceae > Microbacterium > Microbacterium natoriense_A. The sequence continues at coordinate 146,672 of JAEKKN010000024.1, read as the reverse complement.
GCCGAACGCTCCGTACGCGTTCGCGAGCTGCCAGCGGTTGAAGCTCGCGTTCATGAGCTGACGATGCGCGAAGAGGTTGCGCACGGCGGGCCAGCTGACAGCGAGATACAGGATGCCGACGGCGCAGGTGAAGGCGAACCAGTACAGCGGGATGCCGTCGATGACCCAGGGCGTCTCGTCTCCCTGGGCTCGCTCAACGACCGAGGGAAGGCCGATCGCAGAGAACCCGATCACGATCGTGGCCCAGTTCAGCCAGGCGAAGTTGCCGGTGAGCACGAGCCAGAACTGCGTGGCGATGACGATCGCGCCCGCCACGGCGCCGACGATCTGCGGCACGGGCCCGGGAACCCATCCTTCGACAGGCTCAGGAACCCAGCTCAAAAGGGACGCGAACAGGAAGAACGGCACCACCAGCTGCGCGAAGTGGTTGCCGACGACCTCGACTCGGTGGAACCACCGCGGCAGCAGATGCGCCTGGCGGCTCAGTGGACCGGGCATCGGCTGCGTCTCGTGGTGGTACATGAGCGCGGTGAGATCCCGCCATTCGCGGCCGCCGCGGATCTTGATCATTCCCGCGCCGAACTCGAGCCGGAACAGCAGCCACCAGAACAGCACGATCACCACGGTCGGCGGCGGCTGGTCGTTCGAGCCGAGGAAGGCGGCGAGGAACCCCGCTTCGAGCAGCAGCATCTCCCACCCGAACGAGTAGAACGTCTGCCCGATGCTGACGATCGACATGTAGCCGAGCCAGAGCGCGAGGAAGCACACCATCGGCACCCAGGGCGGACCGAGTTGCGGGATGCCGGCGACGAGGAACAGCGAGACGACCATGCCGAACCAGCACAGGATGACGAGGCGTCGATCTGTATAGCGGATGCGCCGGAACAGCGTCGGGTTCAGCATCCGCTTCCTGGCGTCGCTCGCCGCGACCCATTCGAGCAGCGCCGTCGCGGGAAGCAGACCGCGTTCGCCGAGCAGCGGCCGGAACTGGTTGAGCGTCGAAAGGAAAGCGACGAGATACAGCGCCGCGATGCCCCGCTGGAGGACTTCGCGGGCGAACCCGAAATCGACCGCTGCGAACCCGTCCACGCCGCCAGGCTACGCCCGGGGACGTGGACGGGTCAGGGGGTTGCGCGTGGTGCGTGACCCCTTAGCCGTTCACGGTCCAGTCGAACTGGTCGCCGTACTCCTCGAGCCAGGCATCGACGGCATCCGCCTCTTCGCCCTCGCCGTACTGGTTGACGACGAGGTCTTCGAGCGCTCCGTACTGCTCGTCGTCGAGCGTGATCTTCTCGATCAGCTCGGCCGCCTCGGGGAACTCGTCGGAGAACCCCTTCGTGCCGAGGAAGTGCAGGCCTTCGGCCTCACCCATCGCGCCCTTCGGGTCTTCGAGATCCTTCACGGGGAAGGCGTCGTTGGCCCAGAAGGGACGCCACAGCGTGACGACGATGTCCTCCTGCTTCTCGGTGGCCGCCTTCAGCTCGGTGAGCATGGCCGCGGTCGACGAGGTGAGCAGCGAGTACTCGCCGTCGAGCCCGTATGCCGACAACATCTTGCCCGCCTGACCTGTGAGGCCCGCGCCCGGCTCGATGCCGACGATCTTTCCGCCGAAGTCGCCCCCGCGCCCCGCGAGATCCTCGATCGAGTCGATGTCGGAGTACTCAGGCACCGCGATCGTCAGCTTCGCGTGGTCGTAATACGCGCCGAGATCCTCGATGTCGTCGGAGTACTTCTTCATGTACTCGGCGTGGGTGAGCTCGGGCCAGGCCGACGGGTAGAGGTCGACATCGCCCTGGGCGAGTCCCGCATAGAGCGGCCCCGCCTCGGTGAGCGTCTTCATCTCCACGTCGTAGCCGAGCTTCTCGAGCTGATCCTGCAGCAGGAACGCCGTACTGAGGCCGTCTGTCCAGCTGGGCAGATAGCCGAGCGTGATGGTTCCCTTGTCGCCGCCGCCTGCGCTCGAACCGTCGCCGGTGAGACCGCTGGTGCCGCCGGCGCCGTCGGTCGCGCAGCCTGCGAGGGCGAGCGTCGCCGCGAGCCCGAGAGCCGCTGCGCTGAAGATCCTGTTCTTAGGCATTCTGAAGCTCCTTCTCGTCGGTGCGGACCGCACTGGCGTCGGCCACCGCCGCAGATGCCGCGGCAGCACGCTGCCCGGAGCGTCGCTGTGCGAGCGTCCAGAGCAGGGAGCCGGGGTGGCGGCCCAATGACCCGAGCGCCGCGGTGACGCGGTCGAGGAAGACGGCGATGAGCACGACGCCCAGACCGGCCTCGACGCCCTTGGCGATGTTCACGGTCGAGATGGCCTCGACGACCATCTTCCCGAGTCCGTCGGCGCCGGCCATTCCGGCGATCACGGCCATCGACAGCGCGAGCATGATGACCTGGTTGACGCCGGCGAGGATCGTCGGCATCGCGAGCGGAAGCTGGATGCCGCGCAGGATCTGCGAGGGCGTCGCGCCGAAGGCCTGCCCGGCCTCGACGGTCTCGGAGTCGACTCCGCGGATGCCGAGTTCGGTGAGGCGCACGCCCGGGGGCAGCGCGAAGATCACCGTGGCGACGAGACCGGGAACCACGCCGATGCTGAAGAACACGATCGCGGGGATCAGGTAGACGAACGCCGGCATGGTCTGCATGAAGTCGAGCACCGGTTTGAGCACCGCGCGCACAGTGGGATTGCGGGCCGACCAGATGCCGAGCGGAATCGCGATGAGCACTGCCACGAGCGCCGCGACCAGCACGAGCGCGAGCGTCTGCATCGCGGGCACCCACAGCCCCATCGCGACGATGAGGCCGAAGGAGATCACGGTGCCGATCGCGAGCTGCCATGAGCGCACCAGCCAGGCGATCAGCGCCGCGACCACGATCACGACGTAGAAGTAGGGCAGGAGCAGGAGGAAGGTGAGGCCCTCGACGAGGAACGTCACCACGAACGAGACGACGTCGAGGAAGCCGTCGAGATTGGCTTTGATCCAGTCGACGGCGGACTCGACCCAGGTGCCGACGGGCAGGTGGAAGTTCATCGGGTGATCTCCTCGCTCGGCGTCGCATCTTCTCCGCGTTCGAGTCCGCGCTCGACGACCGGGAAGGTCGCCGGCTCTGCGGTCCAACCGTCATCGAGCACCGCGTCGATCTCGGCCTGCGGCATCGGCATGAGCGGCAGCGTGAGCTCGCCCGTCGCGCCGGGACCGGGGCCGAGGGCAGCGAGCAGGGTGACGCGGGGGATGACGCCGACCAGTCGGCCGTCGGCATCCGTCACCGCCAGCGGCACGGGCGATTCGACGGCCGGGATGAACAGGTTCATCAGCACCTCGTTCTCGTCGACCGCGAGCGGCACGGGCTTCAGGATCGACGCGAGCGTCGTCTCGCCCTTGCGGACCAGCTTCACGGCGTCGCGGTCGGTCACGATGCCGACGAGCTTGCGGTCGCGCCCGACGACGTAGGTCGCCGACATGTAGGCGTCGCGCATCTGGCGCAGCGCAGTACGAGGTCCTGCCGTTTCGGCCACGACCGGACGGGGGCGCTCCATCACGTTCGACGCGGTGAGCACGCGGGCGCGGTCGACGTCCTGCACGAACTGCTCGACGTAGTCGTTGGCGGGGTCTGTGAGGATGTCCTCCGGCGTGCCGATCTGCACGATGCGACCGTCGCGCATCACCGCGATGCGGTCGCCGAGGAACATCGCCTCGTTGAGGTCGTGCGTGATGAAGACGATGGTCTTCTGCAGCTTCTCCTGCAGCTCGAGGAGCTGCTCCTGCATCTCGCGGCGGATCAGCGGGTCGAGGGCGCTGAACGCCTCGTCCATCAGCAGGATGTCGGTGTCAGCGGCGAGGGCACGGGCGATGCCGACGCGCTGCTGCATGCCGCCCGAGAGCTCGGAGGGCAGCTTGTCGCCTTGGCCTTCGAGTCCGACCAGGGAGAGTATCTCCTCGGCCTTCGCGAGGCGCTCGGCACGGGGCACGCCCTTGAGCTCGAGCGGGTAGGCGACGTTCGCGACCACCGTGCGGTGCGGCAGCAGGGCGAAGTGCTGGAACACCATCGAGATGCGGTCACGGCGGATCTCGCGCAGACGCGAGGCGGGGATGCCGGTGATCGGGTCGCCGGCGACGAGGACCGAGCCGTCGGTCGCCTCGTGCAGCCCGTTGAGCATGCGGATGATGGTGGACTTGCCCGAGCCGGACAGTCCCATGATGACGAAGATCTCACCGCGGTTCACGGTGAAGCCGGCGTCGATGACGGCGGCTGTTCCTGCGTCGGTGACGTCGGTGCGGCGCTCCCCGGCCTTCAGCCGGCGAACGGCCTGGTTCGGATTCTTCCCGAACACCTTGTAGAGATGGCGCGCTTCAAGTGCGATTTCGGACACGTTTCCCCCGCGGCGCGCCCTGTGGGGCGAGCCCGCTTCGGTTACGCCCGGGTGACGTTCACGGGGCCGTTTCGAGTGCTTCGCTGTGGCGGCGCTGGCAAGGGATTTCGGATCCCTCGCAGAGAACATCGACCGTACGCCCACGCCTCTTCGCAGCACAGCACATCGAAAGAAGGACGCGGCCGCGGACTGGTCTTGGGCCAGAAGACCCACAGACCAACATAACGAAATGGCCGATCAGGGGCAAATCCGGGATGCTGATCACTGTTCGGTTTCCGCGGCTGACCGGGGGAATGCGCGGGTCTCGCGAGTATGAAGAGTCAGCGCCTGACGCTGCGCATCACCGTGAACTTCGGCGTGCGCTCGACCTGCTCGGTAGTGCCGATCAGACGCGTCAACTCGGCGCGGTAGCCGAGCGAGGAGTTGTAGACCGTCCAGAGCTCGCCGCCGGGGCGCAGCATCCGAGCCGCCGCCTCGAACAACCGGGTCGCGGCACCGGTGTGAACGCTCGTGCCGAGGTGGAATGGCGGGTTCAGCAGCACGACATCGATCGAACCGGTCTCGATCTCTGATCCGGCGTCGTCATGCGTCACGGTCACGCGGTCGTCGACCCCGTTCGCGAGAACGGTGGCTCGAGCGGATGCCGCGGCCGCCGCCGAGCGATCGGTCGCGATCACGTGAGCCCCGGGGTGAGCGATCGCGTACGAGACGGCGAGCGCGCCCGTGCCGCAGCCCAGGTCGACGACGGTCTCCCCCACGGGCATCCGCCCGAGCGCGTCGAGTAGCACGCGAGTGCCGATGTCGAGCCGGGCTCCGGCGAAGGCGCCACCGTGCGCGACGAGGGTCAGGCCTTCGTGCTGCACCGTCACCGGGAACGGCGGCGATGCGGGGGCGGGCAGCGGAGATGACGCCACGATCAGCCGTGACTTCCGCTCGGCACGCTGCGCCTGCACCGACGCGAACGAACGCGCGAGCACCTCGTTCTGCGCGAGAGTCATGTGCTTGACCCTGCCCCCAGCGACGAGCACGGCATCCGGAGCGGCCCAGCGCGCCACGGCATCCACGATCTCTTCGAGCTCAGCGAGCGACTTCGGCAGCTGCAGGAGCACGAGCCGAGCGTCGGCGAGCAATGCCGAGTCGAGCTCGTGCGGCACGAAGCCGGTCAGACCGAGGTCCTCGGCGTTCAGCGTCAGCGCTCTCCGACCGGTCGCAAGATCCTGATGGACCCGGATGCCGGTGAGCCCGGCATCCGCCAGCGCCAGCGTGATCGCGCCGTACTCGTCGCCGATGACGGCGATCTCCGCACCCGGGATGTCGGAGTCGAGCGCTCTCTCGACGAGCAGCAGATCGGTCGCGTCGTGAGCCTGTAGGTTCTCGGCCTCGACGTCGGGCCGCCGGCGAAGGCGGGCGTAGGGGAAGTCGGGCACCTCCCCAAGATACGTCAGCCGACCTCGCGGGCGATCTGCGCCGCCGCGCGCTGCAGCAGCGGAATGCGCACGGCGAGCTCGTCGAGATCCTGCACGGCACGCACCGCGGTGAGCGAAAGCGCGCCCACGACACCCATCGGGCCGCGGATCGGCACGGCCACGCAGTTGACGAAGTCCTCGAATTCCGAATCGTCCACCGCCCAGCCCCGTCCCGAGATCACGTCGAGTTCGGCGTCGAGCGCACCCCTCGACGTGAGGGTGTTGGCGGTGTGCGGTGTCCATGCGGTGCCGGCGAGCACGGCATCCCTGCGCTGATCGTCGAGGTCCGCGAGGATCGCCTTGCCGACCCCCGTGCAGTACGGCGGCACGCGCGACCCGATGCGCGAGTACATGCGCATGCCGCTCTGGTCCTCCGCTTTGTCGACATAGACGATCGAGTCGTCGATCAGCGCGGCGACGTGCAGGGTGTTGCCGGTGACCTCGTGCAGATCGCGCAGCGGAGCAGCTGCGGCCTTCCTGAGGTCGAGATGCTCCAGCGCGACCTGGGCGAGCGAGACGAGGTGGAACGCCAGAACGTACGCGCCGTCGGCACGGCGACGCACGTAGCCGACGTCTTCGAGCGTCTGCAGCTCTCGGAACATGGTCGATCGGTGCAGCCCGAACTCCGTCGCGAGTTCGGCCACGCTCTGCGGACGCGACGCGATCGCGTCGACGATGAGGGCGGCCCTGCGCACGCTCTGCGACATGTCAGAAGAACGTCCGCACGAGCTCGATCACGCGGTCGTCGTCGGGCGCGGCCACGACCGGCAGGTAGTGCCATTTGTCGAAGGCCGTGCACGGGTGCGACAGCCCGAGCCGCACGACATCGCCGACGTGCACCTCGGCGGAGCGCAGGAACGTGTGCTGGTCGTTCATGGCCGAGATCGTGGCGCCGGGCAACGCGGTGAGCGGGGCGCCGAGGTCGGCGGCGACGCCCTGCGGCTCTGGCAGCCCCTCGTCGAACGGGAGGTCGCGTTTGCCGCCGTCGAGCAGCGCGAGCCCTGGTTCGGGGTGCGAGACGACACGGGCCCAGCCGTGCATGGCCGAACGCAACCGCCCCTCGTCGCTGCGACCGCCGTCGAGAGGGGAGATGCCGCGGTAGAAGCCGTCGTCATGCACGATGTAGGCGCCCGAGCGCAAGGTGAAACGGGTGCGATCGTCGCGCGCGATGGCCGGGGCGTACACGTCGGCGACGAGGTCGAAGTAGGCGCTGCCGCCGGCCGTCACGAAGACGTCGCCCTCGTCGTCGTACAGATCGCTGATCGCATCGTGCAGTGCGATCTGATTCTCGAGATATCCCCGCACCGCGGCGAGCGCCGCAGGAGAGCGGTCATGGCCGAGGCTGCCTTCGTACCCTGCCACTCCGGCGAGGCGGAGGACGTCGGATGCCGAGATCGCCCGTGAGATCTCGATCGCCTCGTCGACGGTGCGTGCGCCGGTGCGTCCACCCGGGGCGCCGAGCTCGACGCACACGTCGACGCGGCGGGGCACTCCCATCTCGCGGAGTGCACCCTGCATCTGCTCCACCGTCTCGAGCGAGTCGGCCCAGCTGACGAACGAGAGGTCGGGGTCGGCGAGCTCGGCCGAGAGGTAGCGCAGCGAGCGCGGGTCGATCACGGCGTTCGCGAGCATGATGTCGGCGAGACCGAAGGTGCGGGCGACACGGACCTGGTCCATGTTGGCGAGCGTGATGCCGGGGCATCCGGCGTCGAGCTGGCGCTGCCACAGGGCGGGAGCCATCGTCGTCTTGCCGTGGGGCATGAGGTCGAGTCCGCGCTCGGCGGACCAGTCGGCCATCAGGGCGATGTTATCGCGCATCGCTGCGTCGTCGAGGGCGATCAGCGGCGTCCAGAACTCGGCGAGCCGGGGGGTTGTGGCCAGGAATGCGTCGACCGTGAGTCCGAACGCGCGCTCGGGGATGCCCTTGTCGCGCGCCGAGAGACGCTCGGCGCCGAGTCCGTCGAGCAGAAGCCGCTGTGCCATCCGAGTCCTCCGCAGTCCTGGTACTGGGTCGAACCTACTCCAGGAACCATGTCTGTGCATATGCTGCAACGCTCGTTGCGTGCACTGCACACACTCGTCATCATGACAATCATGACCGCAGCCGCCACCCCGGCCCTGATCGCCATCGGGGAGACCATGCTCCTCGTCACGCCGACCGACGCCACGCCCCTCGCCGAGGCCGAAGACGTGCGGCTGAGCATCGGAGGCGCCGAGTCGAATGTCGCCGCGCACGTCGCCATCCTCGGCCAGAGCGCCGCATGGGTGAGCCGCCTCGGCGACGAGGTGCTCGGACACCGCGTGCACCGCGCTGTCGCCTCACACGGCGTCGACATGCGCTGGGTGGGCTTCGATCCCACCGCACCCACCGGGGTGTATTTCAAAGACCCCGGCCATGGCGTGCGCTACTACCGCGCCGGCTCGGCGGCTTCGCGCATGAACCCCGAGACCGTCGCCGAGGTGCCGCTCGAAGACGCGCGGATCGTGCACGTCTCCGGCATCACGCCCGCGCTCTCCGCGAGCTGCGCCGCCATGATCGACACCGTGATCGACCGCGTCGCCGCGAGTCCGGCTCTGCTGAGCTTCGACGTCAACCATCGCCCGGCGCTGTGGTCGGCATCCGAGGCAGCGCCCGCGCTGCTCGCACTTGCGAACCGCGCCGACATCGTGTTCGTCGGGCTCGACGAGGCCGAGACGCTGTGGGGATGCCGCACCGCCGCCGACGTGCGAGCGCTCGTGTCGGCTCCCTCTCACCTGGTCGTGAAGGACGGTGCGGTCGGAGCGACGGAGTTCTCCCCCGACGGCGTGATGTTCGTGCCGGCCATCCCGACCGAAGTGGTCGAGGCCGTCGGCGCGGGCGACGCGTTCGCCGCCGGATATCTGTCGGGCGTGCTGAACGGAAGCTCTCCGCACGAGAGCCTGCGGAGCGGACATGAGCGAGCACACCTGGTGCTGCAGTCGACCCACGACGTGATCGGGGTCGGCGAGACCGATGCCGCGGGCTGACCGCCCGCGATCGATGACAGGACCGGCCGCCCCCGCGGCCGGAGACGAGAGAAGGAAGACGATGGACAACTCCGGTTTCGAGGAGCTCTTCGGGGGCGCACCGCTCATGGCGATTCTGCGCGGCATGGGCGTAGAGCGCAGCCTCGCGGTGTCGACGATCGCGTGGGATCTGGGCATCGACATGGTGGAGCTCCCCATTCAGACGACGGAAGACCTCGAGGCGCTGCGCCTGGTCTCGGCCGCCGCTCGCGAACGCGGCAAGATCGTCGGCGCCGGCACTGTGGTGTCGCTCGAGCACGTCGCCCAGGCGGCCTCAGCCGGAGCATCGTTCACGGTCAGTCCGGGGCTGGACCTCGAGGTCGTCCGCGCGTCTCATGAGGCGGGCATGCTCAGCATGCCCGGCGTCGCGACCGCGAGCGAGGTGCAGCTCGCCATGAAGTCGGGGCTGACCTGGCTGAAGGCGTTCCCCGCCTCGGTGCTCGGGCCGCAGTGGCTCACCGCCATGCGCGGGCCGTTCCCGCAGGCCCGGTTCGTCACCACAGGGGGAATGAACGCGACGAACGCCGGCGAATATCTGAGCGCGGGGGCGAGCGTCGTGGCTGTGGGGACCGCGCTGGAGGACCCGGCGCAACTGCCGCTTCTCGCTTCGCTGATCGGGCGGTCCTGACGCATCGCGCCCCATCCCTGGAAGAGCCGCCCGGCATACCGAGGCGGCTCTTCTGCGTTTTGAGGCTCATCTTGACAAGCGCTCAGACCCATGGGTTACTTAGTCATGTAACTAACCAACCAACTGCCTCCGGAGGACCCGTGATCGAAGAAGGCAAGCCGCTCTTCCTCCAGATCGCCGAGCGGATCGAGGACTCGATCCTCGACGGCTCGCTGACCGAGGAATCGCAGGCGCCTTCGACGAACGAACTCGCGGCGTTCTACCGGATCAACCCGGCCACGGCAGCGAAGGGAGTCGCAATGCTCACCGACAAGGGAGTGCTCTACAAGCGCCGCGGCATCGGCATGTTCGTCGCGGCCGGTGCCAAAGATCTCCTGCTCGGCGAACGCCGCTCCGCGTTCGCCGACCGCTACATCGATCCACTGCTCGCCGAGGCCCGCACGCTCGGGCTCGGCCCCGACGATCTCGCGAACATGCTCGCCGAGCGGGCCGCTCGCACCGAAGGGAGCCCCGCATGACCGCCGTCATCGAGGTGCACAACCTCACCAAGCGATACAAGGACAAGAACGCCCTCGACGACGTCACTCTGTCGCTCGAACCGGGCGCGATCTACGGCCTGCTCGGCCGCAACGGCGCCGGCAAGACGACGCTCATGTCGATCCTCACGGCGCAGAACTTCGAGACGTCAGGCACCGTGAAGGTCTTCGGCGAGCATCCGTACGAGAACGCGAGGGTGCTCAGCCGGCTCTGCTTCGTCCGCGAGAGCCAGAAGTACCCCGACGACGCGCACCCGCGCCACGCCTTCAAGGCGGCGAGCATGTTCTTCCCGAACTGGAGCCAGGCCGTCGCCGACGACCTGGTCGAGCAGTTCCAACTGCCGATGAGACAGAAGATCAAGAAGCTCTCCCGCGGTCAGCTCTCCGCCGTCGGGGTCATCATCGGAATCGCGTCTCGCGCCGAGATCACCTTCTTCGACGAGCCCTACCTCGGCCTCGACGCGGTGGCCAGGCAGATCTTCTACGACCGCCTGCTCGAGGACTACGCGGAGCACCCGCGCACCGTCATCCTCTCGTCCCACCTGATCGACGAGGTCGCCAACCTCATCGAGAAGGTGATCGTGATCGACAACGGCCGGATCATCCTCAACGACGACACGGATGCCGTGCGCGACCGCGCCGTCACCGTGATCGGCGACGCGTCCGTCGTCGACTCATGGACGACAGGCCGCGAGGTGCTGCACCGGGAATCCCTCGGCCGGGTGGTCTCGGTGACCACTCTGGGCGCGCTCACGCCGGAGGAGCGAGCGGATGTCATCGCCGCCGGCCTCGAACTCGCGCCCGTATCGCTGCAGCAGCTCATCGTTCGACTCACGCAGAACTCGTCGGCCAAGTCCGCCGTGAAAGAGGAGGTCGTGTGATGCGACGCATACTCAACGTCGTCCGCTTGCAGCTGATCAACCGCAACACTTTCTTCTGGATCCCGCTGATCATCCTCGCTGCGGCGACGGCGATGTCGATTCTCATCTACCTCCTGATCCCGTCAGGCGAACCGAAGTACGGCGGCGGGGCACAGGCGCCGCTGTGGTACTTCTTCGCGATCGGCATCTCGGCGATGACCCTCACCTTCCCGTTCTCACAGGCGATGAGCATCACCCGTCGCGAGTTCTTCCTCGGGACGATGCTGACGGCGGTGCTCGGCAGCACCTTCATGGGCCTGCTCTTCCTGATCGGCGGGGGCATCGAGCTCGCCACCGGCGGATACGGGGTCAACGGGTGGATGTTCTACCAGCCGTGGGCGTGGGTGGCTGGTCCGCTCGGCGCCTTCGTCGTGTTCTTCACGCTCGCGCTGTTCTTCTTCGTGATCGGTTTCACCGGCGCCACGATCTTCAAGACCTGGGGCGGCGTGGTGCTGACGATCATCGGCGTGGCGTTGGGCTTGGCGCTGATCGGCTTCGCCTACCTCGCGACGCGCTTCGAATGGTGGGGAGACGTCGGCCAGGTTCTGGGCGCCCTCGGCACTGTCGGCGTCGCGCTGTGGGGTCTCGTCGTCGTGGCCGTGCTCGCGCTCTTCTCGTTCCTCGCCTTCCGCCGAGCGAAGCCGTAGGCACGCCGCGTTCGCGTCTCGCCGCCGTGCTCGTCCGCATCATGATGAGAGCCCGCCAGGACGCGCAGGAGCGAGAGACTTGACCCTGACACTGTGGAAGGCGAGATAACGGAGACATGTTATCCATCGGAGCGTTCGCGCAGATCGGCCAGGTGACCCATCGGATGCTGCGGCATTGGGACACCGCCGGGCTGCTCGTGCCCGCCCACGTGGACGAGTCCAGCGGCTATCGGTCGTACGATCCATCGCAGCTCGAGCGGCTGCACCGGATCGTCGCCCTGCGCCAGCTCGGCTTCGGCCTCGACGACATCGCGCAGATCCTCGAGCAGGGGATCGACGCCGGCCGCATCGCGGCCATGCTGCGCGTACGCCGAGCCGAAGTCGAAGAGGAGCACCGCGTCGCCGCGGCCAGACTCGTCGACGTGGAACGGCGGCTCCACCTCATAGAGAGCGAGAACCAGATGTCCACCGTCGAGATCATCGAGAAGCCCCTGCCCGCCGTGCGCCTCGCCGCGCATGTCGCCTCCGTGCCGGAGGACGAGGTGGGCGCGGCGGTCGGCCCCCTGTTCGAGCGCATCGAGCGCGTGCTCGGCGACGAGTGCGGCGCGCTGTCGACGCCGATCGCGCAGTACGAGCTCACCGAAGACGGCATGGAGATCACGGCCGGCTACGCATACGGCGGAGAGCGTCGAGAAGGGTTCGAGCTCGTCGATCTGCCTGCTGTCGAGCTCGCGATCTGCGGCGTGCACCTGGGGTCGATGGATCGCATCCGTGAGACCTGGGGAGCCGTGCACGCCGAGATCATCGCCCGTGGCTTCGTGCCCAGCGGACCGTGCCGCGAGCTCTACGTGCGGGCGGTATCGGAAGATCAGTCCGACTGGGTCACCGAGCTGCAGCAGCCCGTCGCGCGGCCCTGACCAGGAGGTGACGCGGGCCTGGCTTCAGGTTCGGCCAGGACTCACCCCGGCGTGCGAGAAGTCGGAGTCTGCGTGCGACATGCCGTGCAGGAGACCCCGCGGGCGGCGTGTCGCGCCGCGGCTCCGACTTTTCGCACGCAGAGGTCAGAGAGCCCCCGTCAGGGCGACGACTCCGACGAGCACCGAGACCAGGGCGAGCACGAGCGCGATCGCGATCAGCACCGCGTGCACCTTCAGGAATGCGGTCGGCTTGCCGTTCTCGTCCCTCGCGCGCGGGTCGTTCGAGACCCGCTTGTAGAACTGCGGCCAGACGAGGGCGTTGAACGCGGCGTTGAGGAAGAGCACGACGGCGAGGACGATCACCCCTCCACGCTAACCTCCTTCTCGCGAGGGGACCGGCGCCGGCATCCACACCGGCCGTATCCGCCCGGGTTTTGCAGGATGCGAACGGGACCTCACCTGCTCCGCCGGTTTATTTATCCGGTACACGTATCAGGAAACCCTTGCCGCGCTCCTTCATGGTGTGATCACAATGGGTCTCATGATCGACGGCGTTCCCGACGCCGATCTCGATCCGACCGAAGACGGGGCGGCGCGGTGGCAGAGAGCCGCAGCCTTCTTCGGCGCATGGAGAGACGGCGACAGCCGCGCGATGGACGACCTCGTGCGGCTGATGTCTCCTGTGCTCTGGCACGTGGTGCGCGCTTACGGCCTCGAGCGGATGCTCGCGGAGGACGTCGTGCAGACCACGTGGCTGCAGCTCGTGCGCGGGCATGAACGGGTCGCCGATCCGCGTGCGGTCGCGGCATGGCTAACGACCACCGCCCGCCGCGAGGCGTGGAAGGTCGGCAAAGCGCACGGCAGAGTCGATCAGACGGATGCCGACGGCCTCGACGTCCTGCTCCCGCCACAGGCCTCCGCCGAGGAGCGCGCCACCACCGGCGATGAGAGGCGACGGCTCTGGGCTGCCGTACAAGCCCTCGACGAGCGGTGCCAGCGGCTGCTGCGCGTGATCGCGTTCGAAGACCGCCCCGACTACGCCGCTCTCGCCGCCGACCTGGCGATGCCGATCGGCAGCATCGGTCCGACGCGCAAGCGGTGCCTCACCAAACTCCGCGTCCTGCTGGAGCCTGCGGGAGGAGCATCATGACCGAGCACGAAGACGCCGAGCTGTTCGCGCGGCTCCGCTCCCTGTGGACCGAGGTCGACCCGATTCCCGCGAGCCTGATCGATCGCATGATCGCGACCGTCGTCACCGACTCGTTGTCGGCGGAGTACGCGCTGCTCACCCTCGTCGACCAGCCTCTCGGAGAGGTCAGGGGAGACGCGGATGCTCTCACGCTGCAGTTCAGCGACGGCACCACGAGCATCCTGCTCCACGTCACCACGACGGCGAGCGGACGCCATCGCATCGACGGCTGGGTCGACACCGCCTCGGCGGCGATCGTGCTCAGCCAGGGCGACGGCATCCGCTCCACCGCCCCCTCGGACACCGGTCGGTTCGTCTTCGACGACGTGCCCGCGGGCCTCACCCGAGTGCGCCTGACGACCAGGGTCGGCGATGAGGATCGCACCCTGTCGACACCGCAGTTCGAGCTGTGATGACGGCCGCCACCCGCATCTGACCGGCATCCGACGACGACACCGCGGGCACGCCCGCCATGAGAGGAACGACCGATGGAGCAGCCCGAGGGATGGACCTGGCAGGATCGCGCGGAAGGATCGATCCGGCGCGGCACGGCGCTCGACCCGAACGTCGAACGAGTCGACGGCATCCGAGCCTTCCCCACCGCATACCTGCCCGAGCGGCTGCTGATCACGCACGACGACGACAACGGCGCCTACGACCGCGAGGTCAAGACCCTGCACGAGGCGGCGGCGTCGTTCGGCTGGCAGCTGATCCTCGACGAGCCCGCGCAGCGGCGGGGTCTCACCGCCGAGATCCCCTGGTTCGTGCGCGCCCGTCTCACCACGCCCGATGACGCCGGCAGCGGCGAATCGCCCGTGGCACCCGACGCCTGGCGCGTGCTGCAGCGCGCGCGGAAGATCTCTCGTTCGCCCATGCCCCGCACGAGCCTCGAGCACGTGCTGTCGATCGACCCCGTGGGACTCAACCCGTTCACCAGGACGAACCCGTTCACGCGAACGAATCCGTTCACGCGCACGAACCCGATGGGCGCCGGGGGAGCCGCGGGCAGCGAGGACTACCTGCAGCCGGGGCGCGGCGCTCGACAGCCGGTGAGCTGGCTCGGCCCGGCGCCGCTGCGTGGCCCCGCCCCGCGCAAGGGCCGCCGAACGGTCGTCGCGGTGCTCGACACCGGATGCGGGGTGCATGACTGGCTTCCCGACGACATCGTGACGAAGCACGTCGACGTCGACGGGGTGCCGGTCGGGCTGACCGACGACGCGGATCCGGAGCGCTACCCGGATCTGTACGGGCAGCTCGACGGCGAGATCGATGCGGTGGCCGGGCATGGCACCTTCATCGCCGGTGTCATCCGCCAGGCGGCGCCGGATGCCGACATCCTGTCGATCCGCATCGCCGGTGCTCTCGGCGTCGTCGACGAGAGCACATTCCTGGACACTCTCGCGCAGGTCGTCGAGCTGTTGCGGCGGCACCGCGAGAACCCGCGCACCGGGCATCCGATCGATGTCCTCAACCTCTCTCTCGGGTACTACCACGAGACGCCAACCGACGGGCTCTTCAGTCTGACCCTGAACGCCCTGCTGACCAGGGCGCGCGAGCTCGGCTGCGTCGTCGTGTGCTCGGCGGGCAACGACGCGATCGACCGCCCGTCGTTCCCGGCCTCGCTGTGGGCGTGGCCGGGCGCCGACAACGGCATCTCCCGCGATGACGACGCTCCCCTTCTTGTATCGGTGGGCGCGCTCAATCCGTCTTCCTGCTCGGTCGCGCTGTTCTCGAATGTCGGCCCGTGGGTGCGCGTGTATGCACCCGGCGCCGCTGTCGTGAGCACGTCACCGGCCTTCGTCGGCGGAGAACAGGCGTCGTCGAGAGCAGATTTCGCGGGGCTCAGCCGGGAGACGCTCGACCCTGACGATTACCGCGGTGGCTTCGCGGTGTGGAGCGGAACGTCGTTCGCGGCCCCGTACGTCGCGGGTCGGATCGCGGCGCAGCTCGGCGCGGTTCCCCTCGCGGGGGTGAAGACCTCGACCGCGGCAGAGGCCGTCAAGAAGGTGATGGAGGGACTGCCCACGCCGGTGGTTCAGGGCTGATCACGAGCACAGCGGGCGCGCTCCGACGTCGACGGAGGCGCCCCTCGGCCGGCTGATCGGCCGCCTCGCGATGCTCACAGCCGGCGAACGTGGAACATCTCGAGCGCCGCGCACTTCCCCCGGCGCTTCGGGCACGCCATCCTGGGGACATGCCCCTGTCTGCCGCCGAACTGCACCGCCGTGGAGTGACCGCGGCGAACGCCAGGAGGTTCGGCCAGGCACGACGCGCGTTAACCGCAGCATCGGCCCGTGCCGACGATCACGACCTGCGCGCGCGGATCGACGGCACTCTGGCCTACGTCCTCGCGCAGACCGGGCACCCCGGCGACGCCGAGCGGCTCTCTCGCAAAGCCCTCGCCCGGCCCGGTCTGAGCGCCGAGACGACGGCGATGCTCGGAGGGCAGCTCGGCACACTTCTGCTGCACTCCGGTCGCCTCGATGAGGCGCAGGCGATGCTCACGCTGGCCATCGACGGAATCGACGCCGCCGCCGACTCGGGCGACGCCGACGAGGTCGGCGCCGAGACGACCGAACTCGCGAACCTTCTCATGAACCGTGCGGTGACGCGGATGCAGCTGCACGAGCTCGCCGCATGCGTCGCCGATCTCGAACGGGCCGCGGCCATCTACGAATCCCGAGGGGAGGACGAACCGCTCGCCGAGGCACGCCACAACCTGGGCTACGCCGCGCTGCTGGGCGGCGACCTGGTGACCGCGCTCGCGTCGATGACCCGTTCGCGACCGACTCTCGCCGCCACGAGCGATCTCGCCGCCGCCATCAGCGACCTCGACCGCGCCGAGGTGCTGCGCGATGCCGGCCTCACGACCGAGGCCGAAGAGCTGCTCGCCACGGTGGCCGAGCAGTTCGGGGCGCAGGGCATGCGCCAGGCCCGAGGTGAGGCGGAGTTCCATCTCGCCAGATCGCAGCTGCGACACGACGTCGCGGCCGCTGAGCGCACGGCCGCCACGGCGGCACGCCGCTTCACCCGCCTCGGCAACGAGGGCTGGGCGGCCCGAGCCGACGCCGTGCGGCTCGAGGCGCGGGTGCGAGCCTCGCGCCCCACCGCGGCCGCGGACTTCGCGCGCACAGCATCCGCTCTGCGCACAGCGGGATTCCGCACCGAGGCGACCGCGCTGACACTGACCTCGCGACTCGTCGACGACGGGCGGATGCCGCGCCTCGCCGCCGACGCCCCGACGCCGTTGCGGTTGCGCGCCTTCGAAGTGCGGGCGGTGCGCGCCTCGAGCGTCGGGCGCGATGCGCAGGCACGGCGCGACGCGGCGGCGGGCCTCGAACTGCTCACGGCATGGCAGCAGTCGTTCGGCGCTCTCGACCTTCAGGCCTCGGTGGCGATGCACGGCACCGAACTGATCTTCGCGGGTCTCCGGGCCGCAGCCCGATCGGGCGACCCTGCGGTTCTCTTCGAGTGGTCGGAGCGCGCCCGCCACCTCAGCCAGCAGGTCGCTCCTGTGCGCCCGCCGCACGATGACGGGCTCTCGGCGGATCTCGCCGAGCTGCGGATGCTGCGCGCCGACCTCGCCGGTTCCGACTGGACCGCCGACGCACGCGTGCGAGCGCTGCGCGACCGGGTGCGGGAACGCCAGTGGTCGGGAACCGGCACCTCGGGGAGCCGAGATCGGATCGGGCTCTCCGAGGCCCAGGCGCTGCTCGGCGATGACACCGCGATTCTCGCCTACGTGTTCACCGGCGCGGAGTTGCGATGTGTGGTGGCGACGGCATCCGGCTCATGGACCGTCGCTCTCGACTGGTCTCGCGTGCAGGCCGCTCTCGACGGCCTGCGAGCCGACCTCGACGTCGCCGCGCTCACCCGCGGAGGGCCGATGGCCGGGCCGGTCGAGCGCTCGCTCGCCGATCGCCTGCAGCGTCTCGACCGCGAACTGATCGTGCCGCTGGGGGTCGACGCGGGGCGCTTCGCCCTGACCGTGCCCGGTGTGCTCGGCGGCATCCCGTGGGCGATGCTGCCGAGCCTGCACGGCGTGCCATTCACGCTGGCGACCTCGGTCTCCCGGTGGCTCGAGCACCGGGGCGGCGACCACGTTGGTCGACGCCCCGCTCCAGCTGCGACGGAGGTGGGCGGCGAGTCCCTGACCGCGACGGCCGGCTTCGCGGCGGGCCCGCGGGTACCGCGCGCGGAGGAAGAGGTGCGGCGTGCGGCCGACGCCTGGGAGGTCGCCGAGGTGCTGGTCGGCGACGGCGCACAGGTCGACGCAGTCACCGATCTCGCCGCGCGCAGCGACGTCCTGCACATCGCCGCGCATGGGCGGCACGCCACCGACAACCCGCTGTTCTCGGGGCTCGAGCTCGCCGACGGCGCGCTCTTCGGCTACGACATCGACCTGATTCCGCAGACTCCGGCCACGGTCGTGCTGTCGGCCTGCGAGCTCGGCCGCTCTTCCGTGCGGTGGGGCGAAGAGGCGCTCGGCATGACCCGGGTCTGGCTCCACGCCGGCACGCGGTGCGTGATCGCCGCACCGGTGGTCGTGGCGGATGCCGTGGCCGGAGAGCTGCTCGCAGCCGTGCACGCGGGCCTCGCAGCAGGCGAGGATCCTGCGGATGCGCTGGCCGCGGCATCTCGCAGCACCGGCCTTCATGCGCCGTTCCAATGCCACGGCAGCGGATTCTGAAGAATTTCTCCATTCGATGTATCAGACGCGGCGTGACCTGCTCCTGATCTTCGGAAGGTGCCGATGCGAAAGGGCTTCGAGAAGGCGGAGCGCGGGAGGCGCAGTCGAACTGGGGAACCTGTGCACTGGGGAGTGCAGGGACACGACATGGACACCGACTACTCAGGGGGTGCCGCGGTTGCAACCGCGGCACCCCCGCCGGGTTTCACAGGGGCGCCGAGCGAGGGCTCAGGCCGTGCGCACCTCGTAGCCCGCTTCGCGCAGCGCGGCGAGAGTTGCGGCGTCGGCGTCGGCGTCCGTCAGCACCACGGGGAAGAGCTCGGCCTCGCCCACGGAGGCGAATGCCGTGATCCCGAGTTTGCTGGAATCGGTCACGACCACGGCTTGCCGGGCTCGCTCGGCCATCATGCGGTTCACGGCAGCCTCGCGCTCGTCCTGAGTGGAGGCGCCGGATGCCGCATCCATCCCGTTCACCCCGATGAAGGCGATGTCGAGGCGCACTCCGCGCAGCAGCTGTTCGACGAACGGGCCGACGAGCTCGTAGCTGCGCGAGTGGATCACTCCGCCCGTCACGACGACCTTGATGTCGGGGCGGGTGGCGAGCTGGGCTGCGATGTTCACGGCGTTCGTGACGACGGTGATGCCGCCGCCCTCCGCGAGATCGTCCCTCGCGGCGAGTGCGGCGGCGATGGCCGTCGTCGTGGTTCCGCCGGAGAGGCCGACGACCATGCCGGGGAGCACGAGCTCGGCCGCGGCCTGGGCGATCGCCTTCTTCTGCTGGGTGCGCAGGTGGCTCTTGTAGCGGATCGGCAGCTCGTAGGCGACGGCCTGGGCGACGGCGCCGCCATGGGTCCTCGTGAGAAGGCGCTGCTCGGCGAGACTGTCGAGGTCACGTCGAGTGGTGGCCTGCGACGCACCGAAGCGTTCGACCAGGTCCTCGACCGTGACCTCCCCCGACGCGGCCAGCAGATCGAGGATCGCGTTCAGACGCGCGGCTCGCTTCATGACTACGACTCTAGGGCGAACGATCGCAGCATCCGCGCGGCCTCCCCGGCGAGCGCGTCCCGGGCGGGCTTCAGGTACTTGCGCGAGTCGACGAGCGAGTCGTCGGCGCCGAGAGCGTCTCGGATCGCACGCGTGAAGAACCCGTTCAGGTGCGTGGAGACGTTGATCTTCGTCATACCGGCGCGTACGGCATCGGCGATGACTGCGTCGGCGACTCCGGAGGAGCCGTGCAGCACGAGAGGGACCGTGAGGGCGGCGTGCAGCCGCGCGATCAACTCGAGATCGAGAGATGCGGAGCGATCGAGCATGGCGTGCGACGAGCCCACCGCCACGGCGAGGGCGTCGACTCCCGTCGCCTCCACGAAGGCCCGTGCCTCGTCGGGGTCGGTGCGGACACCCGGCGCATGCGCTCCGTCCTTGCCGCCGACCTCGCCGAGCTCGCCTTCGACGTACACGCCGGCCGCGTGCGCCCGCTCGGCGACGGCAGCGGTCAGGGCGACGTTGTCGTCATAGGGCAGTGCGCCGCCGTCGAACATCACCGAGCCGAATCCCAGCGCGATCGCCTCGTCTACGAGCTCGGGGCGCTCGGCGTGGTCGAGGTGCACCGCGACAGGCATCGACGAGCGGCGAGCCACCGCGAGCGTGGCCAGTGCGATCGGTTCGAGACCGCCGTGATAGTCGGCGCAGTTCTGCGAGATCTGCAGGATCACGGGCAGCTGCGCCTGCTCCGAGGCGCGCACCAGACCCTCAGCCGTCTCGAGGTGGATCACGTTGAACGCGCCGATGCCGGAGCCGCGGCTCGCGGCGTCCTTCACCAGTTCGCGGGCGGAGACGAGGGTCATTCAGGGTCCTTCGATGAGTACGGTCGCACGGTCACGCGCGCTTCGAGTTCGGGCCAGGTGTCGGAGATCTCGCCGGCGAGCGGCATGAGCACGGCGGCCGCCGACCATGCCGTGGCGCGGCGCAGGATGCGCTCAGAGTCGCGCTCGCCCTCTGCGAGCAGCACGGCGCATGCCGCGACGGCGGCATCGCCGGCGCCGGTCGGGTTTCCTGCGAGAGGTACGTCGAGGCGCGCGTGCAGTGCGCCGGATGCCGTCACGGCCAGCATCCCCTCGGCGCCGAGCGAAAGCAGCACCAGTTCGACGCCCCGGTCGATGAGCGATCGAGCGCCTTCGAGCGGGTCGGCGATGCCTGTGGCCTCGGTGAGTTCGGCGGCGTTGGGCTTGAGGACGGATGCTCCGGCATCCGCGGCGCGCAGCAGCGCAGGCCCGGAGGTGTCGACGATCACGGGGACGCCGCCATCGCGGCCGACCCCGATGAGCACGGGCAGCAGCTGGTCCGGCGCACGGGGTGGCAGGCTGCCCGAGATCACGAGCACAGACGCGCTCGGCAGCCGTTCGAGGACCTCGGCGAGAAGCGCCGCCCACTCCGCATCCGACGGATTGACGCCGCGTTCGTTGACGATCGTCGTGTCGCCGCGCTGCTCGTCGACGACCGCGATGCTCCGTCTGGTGGCTCCCGCGACCTCGACCAGCACGTGCGGGACGCCGGATGCACTCAGCTCAGCGGCGAACTCGACGCCGGTGCCGCCGCCGACCGTGGCGACCGCGGCGACCGGGACGCCGTGAGCGTGAACGACCCTCGCGACGTTCAGGCCCTTGCCGCCGGCCCGGGCGATGCCGGCATCCGCTCGGTGCGAACCGCCGAAGGCCAGGTGCTCGACGTGCCAGGTGAGGTCGAGCGCGGGATTCGGGGTGACGGTGAGGATCACGTCAGCTCCCTGGCCCGCAGCGCGGCGCCGATGAGGCCGGCGTTGCCGGAGAGCTCGGCCGGGACGAGGACGGGCAGGCGATGGAAGCTCAGTCGCGCCTCGAGCCGTGCGCGGAGCTCATCGAACAGCGCACCGCCCGCGCGCGACAGGCCGCCGCCGATCACGACCGCCTGCGGCGCCAGGACCGCCGTGAGCTGCGCGAGCGACAGGGTGAGTGCGTCGAGGGCGGAGTTCCAGATGTCCGCAGCAGCCTGATCTCCAGCGGCCGCGCGCGCGATGACGTCCTTCGCGCCATCGGGCGTCACGCCCGTCGCCTCGCGGTGGCGGCGAGCGAGCGCTCCGGCCGAGGCCAGGGCCTCCAGGCAGCCACGAGCGCCGCATGCGCACTCGGGCCCGTCGGCGATCGGCGAGTGCCCGATCTCGCCGGCGTAGCCGCCCGCGGTGTACGGCTTTCCCCCGACGAGCACGGCGCCGGCGATGCCGGTGCCGATCACGAGGACGACCGCGTCCGCGTAGTCACGGGCGCCGCCGACGCGATGCTCCGCCCAGCTCGCTGCACGGACGTCGTGATCGAAGGCCACGGGAAGGCCGAGCCTCGCACTCGCGAGGTCGCGGAGCGGCGAATCGTGCCAGCCGAGGTTGCTGGCGAACACGCCGATGCCGGCATCCGCGTCGACGATCCCCGGCACGACCAGGCCGACCGCCTGCGGCACCACATCGGGATGCGCGGCCCGGAGCTCGGTGGCGAGCACACCGAGACGCTCGATGATCACGGCGGTGCGATCGCCTTCTGCGGTCGGCGTCGGCGTGCGACGCAGACCGAGCGCGGTGCCGTTCACGTCGAACAGCGCGGATTTGATGTCGGTTCCGCCCACGTCGAAGGCGAGCACCGGCGCGCCGGCGCCGAGCGTGCGCACCGCGGCCAGCTTCTCACCGGTGGTGTCGCGTTCGACGTCAGGGATGCCGACGCCTTCGGGCGTCGACATCATGCATCCAGGATCACGGAACGCGTGAGGTTGCGCGGCTGGTCGGGGTCGAGCCCCCGGAAGACGGCTCGATCGAGGGCGACACGGTGCAGACGCACGAGATCGGCCATCGGGTCGATCGGATGCTGTACGAAGCGCGCTCCCGTGGCTTCGACCTGAGCCGAGAGCCCTTCGGGAGCCTCGCCGAACTGCCAGGTGATCCGTCCGGGGGCGGCGATCGCGATCGGGCCGTGACGGTAGTCCATCGAGGGGTAGGACTCGGTCCACGACTGCGAGGATTCGCGCATCTTCAGGGCCGCCTCGTGCGCGAGACCGATGGTCCAGCCCCGACCGAGGAACGTGTACTGCTCGGCATCGCGCAGGCCGTCGTCATCCGTGCCCGCCAGCACGGCTTCGGCATCGGCGATGGCGCTCGCGAGGTCCTCTCCGAGAGAGGCGCGGAACAGCGCGAGGGCGGTGGTCGCGAAGCGGGTCTGAACGACCGATTTCTCGTCGGCGAACGGCATGAGCACGGCCTCGTCGACCAGGGAGACGAGGGGCGAGGACTCATCGCCGATCACTCCGATCGTCGGGATGCGTCCCTTGATCCTGTCGACGAGCTCGAGCACCTCTGTCGTCGTGCCGGAACGCGTCAGGGCAACGACCGCGTCGTAGCCGCGATCGACGAAGGCTTCAGACGCGGCGAAAGCGTCGGTCTCGCCGAACCCCGCGTTCTCGCGCAGCGCGGCGTAGGACTGCGCGATGAACCACGAGGTGCCGCAGCCGACGACGGCGACACGGGCGCCGCGGTTCGGGAGCAGCGCCTGGCCATCGCGCAGATCGGCCGCGCGGGCCCAGGTCTCGGGCTGCGAGATGAGCTCTGCGCGCATGTGCGCGCCGGGCAGAACGTCGGTCATGATCGACCCCTTCAAAGTCTTTGCGTGATTGTGATTGTTCTATGCGTGATTCGATCATAGTATTGCGCTCAAGGAAATGAATGCAACCGTGCTCTTGATTTTGTTCGTTTCCTTGACAAATAATCGAACAAGTTCCACCGCCTCTCCGCCGATTCCGTGGACGAAGAGGTCACCAAGAGCCCACCCCGGCTCTGCGATCTCCGTTCCGTGAGGAGCGGGATCACACGCACCGTCGCGTGAGTGTTCGCGGCTGTGCATCATCGCCGCTCTGCTGGAGGCGCCCTGCCGCTCCATCGGAGGGCACCCTCGCCGCTCTCCTCCGAAGCGGCGGACACACACAGTGAGGAAAGCAACACATGAAGAAGTCACTGCGATTCGGCGCAGCTGCGGTAGCAGCCGTCGCCACCCTTTCACTCGCTTCGTGCGGATTCGGCGGTTCTGGCGGTGGCGGTGGCGACGAGGGCGGCGCGACGACGCTCGACCTGCTCGTCCCCAGCTACTCCGACGCGACCAAGGGTCTGTGGG
Source organism: Microbacterium sp. (assembly GCA_019510305.1). Classification (GTDB taxonomy): domain Bacteria; phylum Actinomycetota; class Actinomycetes; order Actinomycetales; family Microbacteriaceae; genus Microbacterium; species Microbacterium natoriense_A. The sequence continues at coordinate 123,091 of JAEKKN010000024.1, read as the reverse complement.
AAGACGTCATCAAGGGATTCGAGAAGGAGAATCCCGACATCAAGGTGAAGCTCGAGGTGCAGTCGTGGGACAACCTCGAGAAGGTCGTGTCCACCAAGATCCAGGCCGGCGAGGCCCCCGACATCTACAACGGAGGCCCCTTCGCCGGCTTCGTCGGCGACGACCTTCTGTACCCCGCCAAGGACGTCGTCTCCGACGACACCTACTCCGACTTCCAGGACGCATTCCTGAAGAACGCCGAGGTCGACGGCACGGCGTACGCCCTGCCGCTGATCGCATCGGCTCGTGCGCTCTTCGTCAACAACGCGCTGCTGCAGCAGGCCGGCGTCGAGGCTCCGACCAACTGGGACGAGCTGCTGGATGCCGCGACCAAGGTCTCAGCCCTCGGCGGCGGTGTGGCCGGCTACGGCATGCCGCTCGGCTCTGAAGAGGCGCAGGCCGAGGCGGCCGTGTGGCTCTGGGGCGGCGGCGGTTCGTTCGGCGACGCATCCGAGATCACGATCGACACTCCTGAGAACCTCGCCGGCGCCGAGCAGATCAAGAAGATGATCGACGCCGGAGCCACCCAGGCCGACCCCGGTTCGACCAACCGCTCGCCGCTGATGGACATCTTCATCCAGGGCAAGATCGGCATGCAGGTCGGTCTCCCGCCGACGGTGGGCCAGATCGAAGAGGGCAACCCCGACCTCGACTACTCGATCGTTCCGATCCCGACAGCCGACGGCTCGCCGTTCACGCTGGGTGTCATGGACCAGCTGATGGCGTTCAAGAACGACGACGACAAGCAGGAGGCGATCACAACCTTCCTCGACTACTACTACTCCGCCGACGTCTACGTGCCGTGGGTGCAGGCCGAGGGATTCCTTCCCGTCACCAAGTCGGGTGCTGAGCAGCTGAACAGCGACGAGAAGCTCAAGCCGTTCCTCGACGTGCTGCCCGACGCGCAGTTCTACCCCTCGACGAACGCCAAGTGGTCGGCTGCCGACGGCGCGTTCAAGTCGCTGTTCGGTCAGCTCCAGTCGCAGCCGGCGGCTGACGTGCTGAAGCAGATCCAGGCACAGGTCGACGCAGGCTGAGCCTCGAGAGACGGAGAGGTTCGGGTACAACCATGAGCCAGACGACAGAGTCCTCGAACCTCGAGGGGGCGGCGAAAGCCACCCCCTCCGTCCCCGCGGGGGCGGCCTCCGGCCGCTCCCGCGCCCCGAAGACCTCGGGCGCCGCGCGCGGCAGGCCGAGCCTGAAGGACCTCCTCCAGGCGCTGCCCTGGATCGCACCGGCCCTGGTGCTCATCATCGGCGTGGTCCTCTTCCCCGCCGGCGTGATGTTCTTCAACTCGACCCGAGACATCTCCCTCTCGGGCCTCGACAAGGGCTCGGTCGGCTTCGACAACTTCGCGACCGTGTTCGCCTTCGCCGAGTTCTGGCCGATCTTCTTCCGCACCATCGTGTGGGTGGTCGTGGTGGTGCTGTTCACCGTGCTCATCTCGCTCGGGCTCGCCCAGGTCCTGAACAAGGCCTTCCCCGGCCGGCAGATCGTGCGGATGGCCGTCATCATCCCCTGGGCGGCGTCCGTCGTGATGACCACGATGGTCTTCTACTACAGCCTCGAGCCGTACTTCGGCATCTTCAACAAGTTCCTGTACGACCTCGGCCTGTCGAGCGACCCCGTGGGCTTCGGCTGGACCAAGAACCCGCTCACCGCGTTCATCTGGTCGATCGTCATCGCGATCTTCGTGTCGCTGCCGTTCACGACGTACACGATCCTCGCGTGCCTTCAGACGGTGCCTTCCGACACTCTCGAGGCCGCGAAGATGGACGGAGCCGGGGCCACCCGCACCTACTGGACGATCGTCGTCCCCCAGCTGCGCAGCGCCCTCGCGGTCGCCGTCCTCATCAACATCATCAACGTGTTCAACTCGCTGCCGATCCTGAAGGTCATGACCGGGTCGATCCCCGGCTACGGCGCCGACACGATCATGACGATGATCTTCAAGTACATCGAGCTGCAGAAGAAGGTCGACGTCGCGAGCGCGCTGTCGGTCGTCGCCTTCCTCATCGTGATCGTGATCGTCGCGATCTACGTCAAGGCCGTCAAGCCCATGAAGGAGGTCTGATCATGACCGTGACCGAGACCGCCCTCGTCACCACCCGCGGCACGGGAGCTCGAGCTCCCCAGATCGGACGCAAGCGCCGCTACACCGAGGATCAGGTGTCGTTGCCCCGCGTCATCCTGCGCATGGCCGCTGGCCTGCTCGTGCTCCTGATCTTCGTGCTCCCGTACCTGATCATGTTCTTCGGTTCGGTGAAGACGAAGCCGCAGATCCGCTCGGTGAACCCCACGTATCTCCCGACCGAGTGGCACTGGGAGAACTTCATCACGATGTGGGCGACGCCCGAGACGCCGCTGCCGTTCAACCTCGTCTCGACGATCATCATCTCCGTCTTCGCGACGTTGCTGGTGCTCGCGGTGTCGCTGCCCGCCGCCTACTACACGGCCCGGTTCCACTTCCCCGGTCGCATGGTGTTCCTGTTCCTCGTGATCGTCACGCAGATGCTGCAGCCGGCTGTGCTCACCTCGGGTCTGTTCCGCCAGTTCACGGTCCTCGGCATGGGCGACACCTGGGCGGCGATGATCTTCATCAACGCCGCGTTCAACCTGTCGTTCGCGATCTGGATCATGCACTCGTTCTTCGCCGGCATCCCCAAGGAGATCGACGAGGCCGCGCAGATCGACGGCGCCGGGCGCTTCACGGTGCTGTTCAAGATCAACCTGCCGCTGGTGTGGCCGGGCATCGTGACCGCGATCGTCTTCACGTTCGTCGCCTGCTGGAACGAGTTCGCGGCATCGCTCGTGATCCTCTCCACCGACAAGAACCAGCCGCTCTCGGTGGCGCTCACCAAGTTCGTCGGCCAGTACGAGACGAGCTGGCAGTACGTGTTCGGCGTCTCGCTCGTCGCGATCCTGCCCGTGGTCATCCTGTTCATGCTCATCGAGAAGCGCCTGGTCGGCGGGCTCACCGCGGGTTCGGTGAAGTAGGACGCATTCCACCCGCCCACTTCGGGGGCCGACACGCCAGATCGGGGGACGTTTCGACAGATTCGTCCCCCGATCTGGCGTGCCGGCCCCTTAGTTGGATGCGCGGCAGAGGAAGAGCGGACCCCGACGCTACCCTCGTCCGTCGCGCAGGACGTCGAGCGCGGCCTTCGCGTCAGCGGCGGCAGCGTCCGTCTCGGCGGCCCGCTCGGCGGCGCCATCCCGACGCTCCTTCGCGGCTGTGGCTTCCTCCTCCGCCGAATCCGCGTCGACGCGGGCGCGGGCGAGCTCCTTCTCGAGCTCGGCGATCCTTGTCGTGACCCTTTCGGCGCGCTCGGCGGCATCCCGCGCATCTTTGTCGGCCTTCTGCGCATCCCTCACCGCCCGCGCGTGCGCCTGCTCGGCGTCGTGCACGGCCTTCTCGGCCTTGTGCCGCTCACGGCGCGCCCGCAGCTCGTCGACCGGCTCGGGAGCGGATGCCGGCGCATCAGGGGTTCCTCCACCGACGACAGCCGCGAGGTCGACGGTCGCAGCGGGTTCGAGTTCGCGCACCAAGCGGCCCGACGCGACGGCGGCCGCGGCATCCGGATCGAAGAACGCGGCCGAGATCGTCTGACGCACGGCCTCGAGCGTCGCATCCGTCACTCGAGCTCCCCGCGCCTTCGCGAGCGACGCGGCCTCGGCGGCCAGCTTGGCGGTGAGCGCTCGGCGCTGGCGCCCCAGTTCTGCGAGCGCGGCCGCGTCGAGATCGGCCTGCGCCTCGCGGAGTTCCTCGGCCAGCCGCAGCGCCTCGCCGAGCTGCGCGGCACGCTCGCGAGCGAAGACGTTGACCACCCAGGCGGCAGCGCTCGGCTTGCGCAGCGCTGTGATCTGATCGGCGAGCGCCCGATCGGCTGCGGACTTCGCCCGAGCATTGCGTGTGGCGACGAACTCCTCCGGCGGCCCGGCGTACAGTTCCGCCGCGACCTCGAGAAGCGTGGAGTCGGCTGTCATGCGAGCGACCATACTCCCCCGCGTACGTGGCCCGCTTCAGGTCCCGTCGGCGCCGGTCCCGGAAAGCTGCTCGGCGCTCCACTGCACACCGAGCGCCGACGAGAGCGCGAGCTGCCCTGCCCCGATCGACGGATTCGTGCCGCCCCGCGCGTAGCGCACGGGCACCGATGTCGTTCCGGTCGCGAGGTAGTCTGCCTCTTCGCGCACGAGATCGAGGAAGCGCTCCCCGAGTGCGCGCACGGGCCCGCCGACGACCACCTCTGCGGGATCCAGCAGGGCCGACGCGAGCTTGACCGTGCGCGCGAGCGCACGTGCGCCCTCGGCGATGATGACGGCATCCACCGCCCGGGCGAGAACCGTGACCTCGCCCTCGTCCATCGCGTCGGTGAAGTCCTCGCCGAGCATCGCCGTCATCGACGACGCCGATTCCAGGCATCCGCGACGCCCGCACCGGCACAAGCGCGCCTGCTCGCCGAACTCGACCTGAACGTGCCCGATCTCGCCGGCGCGGTCGCGTGGACCGGGGGCGAGCTGCCCATCGATGGTCACAGCCGCGCCGATTCCCACGCCGATGTGAACGAACAGACGGTAGCCCGGGCTCTGCGCCTCTCCGACCGCTTCGGCGATCGCCTCGGCATCGACGTCGTTCACGAGCAGAACCGGCACACCGAGCGCGGTCTCGAGCCGATCGGCGAGCGGCACGTCGCTCCATCCGAGTTGCACGCTCTCGAGCACTTTCCGCCCGTCGGTGGTTCCGGGCAGCTGAGCGGCGGCGACAAGCAGACGCTCGCCGTAGTCGGCGGCGATCGCCTGGACGGCCTCATCGAGCTTCCGATCCCGCGATTCAGCGGAGTAGGCGATCGTGCGGACGTCGATCTCCGAGCTGTCGAGCGCCAGCAGCGCGAGCCGTGCATCAGTCGGCCGGATCACCATGACCAGGATCAGGTGGTGCGCGGCATCCACGCTCAGAGTCGTCGCCCTCTTGCCCCCGGTGCTCGCGGCCTGCGCGCCCTCGACGACGAGGCGGCTGTCGATGAGTTCGGCGACGAGAGACGACGCGGTCGCCGCAGTGAGCCCCGTAGCCCTCGCGATACCGGCCCTGGTCTGGACTCCCCGGCCCCGGAACACGAGCTGCAGCGCACGCCGGAGATTCGCACGCCGAACAGAGCCTTGAGTATCCAGAACATCGTCGCTGTTCAGCATTGCTGGTCCATCGTCGGGAAATGGTTGACAGGGTCCCGGGTACTGCGTACCCTCGACCATAGTTTATTCAATAAACTAAGTTGACTGCCCCGGGTGGATGAGTGCTGCACACACCGTCGTCCACCCGGGGATCAGCTCATCGTCCTTCGGCCGCTTCGGTGTGATGACGGATGACCTCCGCTACCACGAAGTTGAACCACTTCTCGGCGAACTCGGGGTCGAGGTGAGCATCCTCCGCCAGAGCGCGCAGGCGTGCGACCTGCTGTTCCTCGCGGCCAGGATCGGATGCCGGCATCGCGTGCTCCGCCTTGAGATGACCGACCTGCTGCGTCGCGCGGAATCGCTCGGCGAGCATGAAGATCAGCGCCGCATCGATGTTGTCGATGCTCGCGCGCAGTCGGAGCAGTTCGGCTTTCGGGTCCAGCGCGTCGGTCATGCACATACTCTACGGTCCCCACACGGCCCGATATCGTGAGCACATGAGCCGAGAAGAACCGACGCCGTCCGAGAGCGAAGAGGCCACGGCATCCGTCCCGGCGGACGAAGCAGCGGCACCCGTCGTGGAGATGATGATCACGCCCGACCCGCGCCGCGTCGTGATCGAGCCCATGACGCCGAGCCGCTCGTTCTGGACCCGCATCGACAAGCCGTTCGTCTTCGGCTTCCTCGTCACGCTCGGCGGGCTGGCGGCGATCGTGCTCGGCCTCGCCGTGACGAGCCTGTCGACCGTGCTCATCTACATCGCTCTCGCACTGTTCGCCGCTCTCGGCCTCGATCCCGCCGTGCGCTTCCTCGAGCGCCGCGGCCTCTCGCGTGCGGCCTCGGTGGTCGTCGTGATCCTCGGACTGATCGTCGTGGTCGGGCTGATCCTGTGGATGGTGCTGCCGATCGTGATCGACCAGGTCGCGAGCTTCGTGCGCTCGGTGCCGGGGATGATCCAGGACTTCACCCGCACCGACATCTACGCGACCCTCGAGAAGCAGTTCGGCGATCAGTTCGAAGACCTCGTCGCCGACATCCAGAAGTTCCTCACCGATCCGGGCAACATCGCCGCGATCGGAGGCGGAGCGCTCAAGATCGGCGCCGGCATCGCGAGCGGCATCTCGGGGGCCATCGTCGTTCTGGTTCTGACGCTCTATTTCGTCGCGACCCTCCCCGGTATCAAGACCGGCCTCCTGCGCCTCGCCCCCGCGCGCGACCGCATCAGGGCAGGAGAGATCACCGAGCAGATCACCGACTCGGTCGGCGGCTACGTGATGGGCATGGTCGTGCTCGCGTTCTTCAACGCGCTGCTCGCGTTCCTGCTCTACCTGTTCCTCGGACTCCCGTTCCCGCCGCTGATGGCGACGGTGGCGTTCTGCATCACGCTGATCCCGCTCGTGGGCTCGGTGATGTTCTGGATCATCGGAACGGGGCTGGCGCTGTTCACGAACCCGGTCGCCGCGCTGGTCTTCGGAATCGTCTATCTCGTGTACATGCAGGTGGAGGCATACGTCATAACACCCCGCGTGATGAACCGCGCGATCTCCATCCCTGGTTCGCTCGTCGTGATCGGCGCCCTCGCCGGGGGCACTCTGCTCGGACTGCTCGGAGCACTCGTCGCGGTGCCGGTCGCGGCATCCATCCTCATCATCATCAACCAGGTCTGGGTTCCCCGACAGGACGCCCGGGTGTAGTCACAGCCGCTTTCGCGCATAGCGCTGGCTTGCGTCATCGAGCGGGTTAGAGCCCCTGGTCGACGACGCCGACGAACCGGCTTCCGACGCCCTCGAAGTACCCGCGATGCAGCCCGGCGGCCGGCTTCGGAAGCTCGTCGACTGAGTGCTGGCGGCAGATCACGTAGGTGAACTCGGGCCACCACTTCTTCGGCCTCGCCGTCTCGGAATAACCGCACACATCGCAGGTCAACGTGACCCAGACAGGGCGCGCACCCTTCTTGCGGTTCGATCGGGACTGGACGAGCCATGCGGGCGGATCCTGCTCGAGCGCCGCGAGCTCTGACTCGCTCGCGCCGTCGCCGAAACCGTGGCGGTCGGCCATCTCCAGGGAGATGTCGAGCCGTTGGGCGAGATCGCGCTTCGAGATCATGCCGATGTGTCCGTTGCCATACGGTCTATTCTCTCAGGCCGCTCCCTTCGGCCACACGCGTACAAGGAAGGGGCCTTCCGACGGTCGTCTGAAGGCCCCTTCCTTGTACGCGATCAGACCAGACCCTGCTCCTCGAGCCAGGCCTTGGCGATGTCAGCCGACGACTTCTGGTCGACCGTGCTCTGCACGTTGAGTCCGACGAGCTCCTCCGCGGTGAGCTTGGCGCTGATCGCGTTGAGCACGTCGGAGACGTCGTCGGCGATGTCGCTCGACACGATCGGCACGACGTTCGATGCGAGGATCAGGTTCTTCGGGTCCTCGAGCGCGACGATGTCTTCCGTCTGGAAGGCCGGGTCGGCCGTGTAGATGTCGGCGACCTGGATCTGACCTGCGAGCAGCGATTCGAGCGTCGTCTGGCCCGTGGCCGAGAACGCGAGGTCCACACCGTAGACCTCCTTGGCTGCAGCCGGGCCGTAGGGACGCTGCTCGAACTCGGGTGCCGCGCCGATCGTGACCGGAGTCGTGACCTTGGCGAGGTCGGCGATGGTCTTCAGGCCGTTCTCGTCGGCGAAGCTCTTGAGCACCGTATAGGTGTCCTGGTCGGACGCCTCGGCGTAGTCGAGGGCCGTCAGCTCTTCGGGCAGTTCCTCCTTGAGCGCCGCGTACACGTCGTCGGGGCTCGTGACGTCGGTGCCGTCCTTCGAGAGGTACTCCAGCAGGCTGCCGGTGTACTCGGGGAACACGTCGATCTCGCCCGACTCGACCTCGGGCATGTACGCGTCGCGCTGGCCGATGTTGAGCTTCTTCTCAACCGTGAATCCGGCGTTCTCGAGCGCCTGTGCGTAGATCTCGGCGATGATCTCGTTGGAGTAGTACGCCTGCGAGCCGACGACGATCGTGTCGGAGTCGCCCGAGCCGGAGCCTGCATCGGACGGCTCGTCGAGCGGGTTGCTCGAACTGCAGGCCGACAGGGCGAGTGCGGCTGCGGCCACCAGGCCGACGGCGAAGGCTGTGCGCTTGCCTCGTGCTGTGAACATGACTTCCTCTTCTCTGGGAGTGCGGGGATCTCTGGTGCTGTGGGTGGGATCAGGCGGGGACGGATGCAGGAGCCGGGTCGGCCGCGCGACGGCGCACGGCTCGCGGTGGACGCAGGCCGGCAGGAACCGCCGCGTGCTGGGCGGCCGCGAGGAGCAGGTCGACCAGGAGAGCCAGCACCGCGACGATGATCGCGCCGGCGAGGACCTGGTCGAAGCGACGCAGCGGGATGCCCTGGATGATCGGCCAGCCCAGTCCGCCGAGATTGACGTAGGCGGCGATCGTGACCGTGGCGATCACCTGGAGGAGAGCAGAGCGGATGCCGCCGAGCAGAAGCGGCAGCCCGAGAGGCAGTTCGACCTTGAAGAAGATCTGCCACTCGGTCATGCCCATGGCGCGGGCGGAATCGATCACACGGCGGTCGATGGCCTCGAGCCCCGTGTACGCCCCGGCGAGGAGCGAGGGGATGGCGAGCAGCACGAAGGTGGTGATCGCCGCTTCAGGAATGCGGAGCACGCCGAGCAGCAGCACGAGGAGCACCATGAGACCGAACGCCGGGATCGCACGCGCGGCGCCGGCGACCGCGACCGCGACCTCGCGGCCTCTGCCCGTATGGCCGATGAGCCAGCCGATCGGCAGGGCGATCGCCGCGGCGATGAGAACCGAGATCGCCGTCAGCGCGAGATGCTCGCCCAGCAGCTTCGGCAGCGCATAGTTGCCCGTCCACTGCGCGGGAGCGAGCATCCAGGCGATGGCCTCGGCGAAGAGATTCATGCGGCCGCCCTCGTCGTGGCGACGCGGGCGGTCGCCCCCTGCGCCGCAGCTGCGTTCGCCCGGGTCCACGGCATCAGCGCCCGGCCGATCAGCATGAGCACCAGGTCGAACACGAGGGCGATGATCACGACCGCGATGACGCCGGCGAACACCTCGGCGATGATGCGACGCTCGAGGCCGTTCGTGAAGAGGTAGCCGAGGTTCGTCACGCCGATGAGGATGCCGACGGTCGCGAGCGAGATCGTGCTCACTGCCGTGACACGGAGTCCCGCGAGGATCACGGGACCTGCGAGCGGGAACTCGACCCCCCAGAAGCGGCGGAACGGGGCGAAGCCGGTGGCCGTCGCCGCCTGCCTCACGTCTTCGTCGACCGAATCGAGTCCGTCGGCGACCGCGCGCACAAGGATCGCCACGGCGTAGATCGTCAGGGCGATGATGAGATTGGGCGCGCTGATCGCCGAATAGCCCAGCGTCGCGGGGAGCAGGATCAGCAAGGCGAGCGAGGGGATCGTGTAGAGAAGCCCTGTGAGCACGATGACCGGTCCGCGCACCAGGCGGTACCGCCAGGCGACCCAGCCCAGAGGCAGCGACAGCACGAATCCGAGCACGATCGGGATCACGCTCTGCTGAAGGTGGATCACCGTCAGTTGGAGGATCAGCCCGAAGTTGTCGACGACCCAGTTCACGGGGCGGCTCCGTCGGCAGAAGCGGGAGCCGCGGCATCCGACCCGACGATCGCGCCCTGCGTGCGCCCTTCCGAGTCGACCACGACGAGCCCGCGCGGCGTCTGCTTGAGGCTCAGCGCCCGACGCCCTCGGTCGGCGCCGATGAACGCCGCGACGAAGTCGTCTGCCGGACTCTCGATGATCTCGCTGGGGCTGCCCACCTGCACGATGCGCGCTCCCTTGTCGAGGATCACGACCTGATCGCCCAGCAGGAACGCCTCGTCGATGTCGTGCGTCACGAACACCACGGTCTTGTCGAGCTCGCGCTGCAGCCGGCTGGTCTCCTGCTGAAGATCGGCGCGCACGATGGGATCGACGGCGCCGAACGGCTCGTCCATCAGCAGGATGTTGGGATCGGCCGCGAGTCCTCTGGCCACGCCGACGCGCTGCTGCTGCCCGCCGGAGAGCTGGCTCGGGTAGCGGTCGGCGAGTGCGCGATCGAGTCCGACGGTGTCGAGAAGTTCGCGCGCGCGGGCGTGGGCGGCCGTGCGCCCCACGCCGTTCAGCCGCAGCACGGTCGACACGTTGTCGATCACGCTGAAGTGCGGCATGAGGCCGGAGTTCTGCATCACGTAGCCGATGCTCCGGCGCAGCTTCACGGGGTCGCCGCCGAGCACGCTCTCACCGTCGATCTCGACGTCTCCCGAGGTGGGCTCGACCATGCGGTTGATCATGCGCAGCAGAGTCGTCTTGCCACAGCCCGACGAGCCGACGAAGACCGTCGTCTTGCGCGAGGGCAGCACGAGGCTGAAGTCGTTCACGGCGAGCGTTCCGTCGGGGAATCGCTTCGTGACGTTGCGGAACTCGATCAAGGCGGTCTCCCGTCGGGGCTACGGCGAGACCTCGACGCCCGGCGCGAAGGCGACGTAGCCCGAGAAGTCCTTGCCGACGCGGTCGAAGGCGGTCGGATACGGATGCGGGTAGGACCACGCCAGGTCTTCGTGAAGCTCACCGCCGGCCCGCACCGACCAGTACTGGCACACGCCCTTCCACGGGCAGGTGTAGGGGGTCGGGCTCTCGACGAGCACGTCGGGCGCGACGGATGCCGGAGGGAAGTACCAGTTCCCCTCGATGCGGATGAGATCGCTCTCGTCGGCCTCGGCGATGGTGGTTCCTGCGAGTACGGCCTTCATGGTGCTGCCTCCTCAGATGTGGTTCGAGCGTATAAGAGGTGTCGGACATCGGGGGGAGGATTGCGCGCGCACACGTCGATGTGCGACACATTCCGTCACCTGTTCGGAGCGCCGCCCAGATCGGATGGGGCGTTCACGCGTGATCCCGCCCGTAGCCCTCGAGGAGCCGCAGCCAGATCTCGCTCACCGTCGGATAGGCGGGCACGGCGTGCCAGAGCCTCGCGATCGGCACCTCGCCGACGATCGCGAGTGTCGCGGTCTGCACGAGTTCGGCGACCTCCGGCCCGACGAAGGTCGCGCCGACGATCACGTCGCGCTCCGTGTCGATCACGAGCCGCGCCTGCCCCTCGAACCCGTCTTCGTACAGGCTCGCGCCCGCGACCCAGCCGAGGTCGTAGTCCACGACCTGCACTGCGATGCCGGCATCCTTCGCCGCCTTCTCGGTCAGTCCGACCGAGGCGACCTCCGGGACGGAGAACGTCACCTGCGGGGCGGCTGCATGATCGGCGGTCGCGACGTGACGTCCCCAGGGCGCGTCATCCACCGCTCCGTCGAGCGCTCGCGCTGCAATCACGTCTCCCGCCGCTCGCGCCTGGTATTTGCCCTGGTGGGTCAGCAGCACGCGCCCGTTGACGTCGCCGACCGCGTACAGCCACGGCACATCAGGGACCCGCAGGGTGTCGTCGACCGCGATCCACCTGCCCGGCTCGAGCCCGACGGTCTCGAGCCCGATGTCTCCGCTGCGCGGCGATCGTCCGGTCGCGACCAGGACTTCGGATGCCGTGACCGTCGAGCCGTCGGAAAGTACGATGTGCACGCCCTCCTCGTCTCGATGCACAGACTCCGTGCCGACCGACAGGCGCACGTCGACGCCGAGCTCCTTCAGGCCGGCCGCGACACGCTCGCCCGCGAAGGGCTCCATGCCGCCGAGCAGTCCGCTGCGGGCGATGACCGTGACGGCCGAGCCGAGCGCCGCGTACGCCGTGGCCATCTCGACGGCGACCACTCCTCCGCCGATCACGGCGAGCGATTCGGGCAGCGTCTGGGCGCTGGTCGCCTCTCGGCTCGTCCAGGGCGAGGCGTCGGCCAAGCCGTCGATGGGCGGGATGACGGGGTGACCTCGCGCTCACCCGTGAGCCGCCCGTGTCCTCGTGCCAGGTCGATGTGCGCCGACTCGAGCCAGCGCACCTGCCCGTCGTCCGACCAGTCGCTCGTGAACGAATCGCGCCGCGCGAACACGGCCGCGACGTCGAGCCTTCCGGTGACGGCCTCGGCCGCGCCGCGCACGTGCTGGGCTGCGCGCAGCACCTGCGCCGGGCGCAGCAGCGCCTTCGACGGCATACACGCCCAGTACGAGCACTCGCCGCCGACGAGTTCGCTCTCGACGATGATGGCGGTCAGGCCGCCCTGCACCGCTCGGTCGGCGACGTTCTCTCCCACCGGGCCTCCGCCCAGCACGATCAGATCGTATTCGTCGGTCATCGGCGGCTCCATTCGACGGGGTGCGTGCGTCCAGGGTGCCAGAACACTCGCGCTCTCGGGGGAATTCCCGCCGACTCGTGCCGTGCGGCCGATGGGCCGCGGCCGATGAGCCGCATCCTCAGCGCGGCGTGACGAGCACGACCTTCCCACGTTGACGACGCTGCTCGATCGCGGCATGGGCCTCTGCCGCGCGTTCCAGCGGATACTCGTCCACCGGCGGATCGACCTGCCGCGCCGCCACGGCCGCAAGCGCCCTCGATTCGAGAGCCCTCAGGTCTGCCGGCGGACGCCCGAGCGGGACCATGACCGTGAGCGATCTGCCGACGAGGTCGTCGGTGTCGATACGCACGGGTGCGCCGCTCGCCCACCCGATGATCACGATGCGGGCTCCGCGACCGAGGGTCTCGAGCGCGGCGCGACCGACCGCGCCACCCACGCCGTCGTACAGAAGTGAAGGCTGTCGCTCTCCGAGCAGCGACGTCATCCGCTCCGGCCACGCCTCATCGGTCGAGTCCAGGGCGATGAACCTCGGGTCGGCCGGTCCGAGCTGTTCCACCGTCGCGCGCTTCGACTCTCCGCCGTACAGCGCCACCACCGTCGCCCCGACCGCCGACGACAGTTGCACGAGCTGGCTCCCCAGGCCCCCCGACGCTCCAGGAACGATCACTACGTCCTCCGCACGCGCGGGCGCGTTCTCCCACATGAGCTGCGCCGTTCGGCCCGTGCCGATTGCCGCGACCGCCTGAGAGGACGAGACCTCGTCGGGAATCAGATGGAGCGATGCGACCGGCGCGAGGGCGAACTCCGCGTAACCGCCGCTGCGGAAGCCGACATGCGCGACCACTCGTGCCGCCATCAGGCTCGTATCAACGTCTGGACCCACCGCTTCGACGACGCCGGCGACTTCACGCCCCGGCGTCATCGGGAGCACCGGCCGCGGCATCGACGGCGGACCGTCTCCTCGACGGATGTCGGTGTCCACGGCGTGGACGCCGGCCGCCTCGACCCGCACCCGGACTTCTCCCGCGCCGGGCTCGGGGAGCGGAGCCTCTTCGATCTTCAGCACCTCCGGCCCACCGAAGTCGCGCTGCACGATCGCCCTCACGGCGCTGCCACCTCTCGGGCGGCGTCGCCGTCCGCTCGCGGCGCCAGCCGGGGTGACAGCACAGCCGCTGCGACGGCGACCGCACCGGCGAAGGCGAAAACGACGACGAACGGGTCCGCGACGGCGGCGGCACTGGCGGCGGCGAACAGCACGCCGGTCACGGCCAGCGACAGGGCGCTGCCGAAGGAATCGGCGACGGTCATCGCCGAGCTGTTGAAGCCCTGGTTCTCGGGTGTCGACATCTCGAGGGTGAGGGCGCTGGTGCGCGGGCTCATCAGCCCCATGCCGGTGCCGGCGACGATCCAGGCGGCGACGATCGCCATGGCGTGCATGTGCAGCACCGCGGACACGAGCGCGAGCAGGACGCCCGCGACCACGAGACCGGTGCCGATCCGCACGGCGACGACGCTCGACAGCCGTGTGCCCATGCGCCCCTGCACGGTGGCTGCGGCCGAGGCGCCGCCGGTCAACGACAGCCCGGCGAGCGTCGGGGTGAAGTCGTAGCGATCGGTGAGCAGATACGGGATGTACACCTGCGTTCCGAAGAACGCCGCCGCAGCGAGCCCTCGGACGAGGATCACCGAGGGCAGACCTCGACGGGCCACGAGGCTGCCCTTGGGCAGCAGCGGCCGGACGGCGATCAGAGCCACGATCACGGCCGCGACAGCCAGCACGGGCCCCGCGCCGGGCACGTCGCCCAGAAGATCGAGAGCGAGAACGGCGACCGCGGCCAGGACGGACCAGCCGAGGAGTCCGAGCGACCACGGGATCGAGCGGTCGCCGCCGTCGCGGGCGAGATTCTTGAGAGCGGGGACGACCATGAGCAGCGCCACGAGCACGAGCGCGACGACGCCGAGGAAGACCCAGTGCCAGCTCCACAGCTCTGTCACCATGCCGGCGACGGTGGGGCCGATCAGCGACGGCACCACCCACGCGGCCGCGAAGCCCGCGAAGATCGCCGGGTGCAGATCGCGCGGATACACGCGCGCGACCACCACGTACAGCGCGACCGTCAACGCACCGCTGCCCAGCCCCTGCGCGAAACGGCCGGCGACCAAGACCTCCATGCTGGGGGCGAGACCGGCAACGAGCAGACCCGCCACGAAGACGGCGACAGCGGTGTACAACGGTTCGACGGGCCCCCGGCGGTCCGCCCAGTTCCCCGCCGCGACCATGCCGATCACTCCGGTGGCCAGCGGACCGGCGAAGGCGAGCGCGTAGAGACGCTCCCCGCCGAGGTCCGCACTCACGACCGGCATCACCGTCGTGACGGCCAGGGACTCGAACGCCCCCAGGAAGACGAGGGCGCAGGCGCCGATGGTTATCCAGAGATAGGTGCCGCTCATGATGCCCGGCGCGGAGGCCGTGGCGGTCCGCACCTCTCCCGTGTCGATGGTCATGGGCTCGACGCTAAGACCTCAACAAAGGTTGAGGTCAAGTCGCGGCGTGAATCCGAGTCTGCAGAGCGGGCGTGAGCGCGGGAATCGCCCTCAGCGCACCGGCAGGAAGTGCGTCGGCGTCGGCACCGGAGCCTGATGACGGATGCCGAGGGGCGCACCCGTGCGCTCGTCGAGATCGAGCAGGCTGATCGTGTCGGAGCGCTGACCGGCGACGAGCAGCTTGCCCTCGTGCACGAGATGGTGCCGCGGCCAGTCGACGCCCGAGTCGGCGAGCGCGATCGGCTCGAGGCTCTCTCCCGCGCCGCGGACCCGCAGCGCGGCGATCGTGTTGCTTCCGCGCAGAGCCGTGTACAGGAACTGCCCGTCGCGGGTGCGCACGAGTTCGGCCGGGAAGTCGACGCCGACCTCGGCGACAGGGCTCGACAGCACCGATGACACGACGGACCAGGTGCCGTCGGGACCGGCGGCGAGCGTGAACACCTCGCAGGAGTACTCCGTGACCACGTGCAGATGTCCGCTCGGATGCACCACCATGTGCCGGGGCCCCGTGCCCTTCGGCAGCACGACCTCGTGGTCGAGCACGAGTCCGCCCGCCGTCAGCCGCCAGATCCGCACCAGATCGAAGCCGAGATCAGTCGTCGCGATACGGCCGTCGGCGAGGAACGCCGCAGCATGCGCGTGCGACTCGCGGACGCCCTCGGCGCCATAGGGGTCGGTCGCGGCGACACCGGTGCCCGCGGGGGCCCCCGTGTCATCCTGCGGCTCGCCGAGCAGCGCCGCTCGCAGTTCAGCGGCCTTGTGCGCGGCATCAGGAACCAGACGTCCCGCACCGTCGATGCCGATGCGCACCACCCGTCCGTCGCCGTAGCAGCTGGCGATCAGGTAGCGCCCTGAAGGAGCGACCGCGAGATGGCAGACGTACTGTCCGGCCTCGACGGGGTCGCCGAGGGGCGTGAGCGCCGACTCTCCGGAGCGGACGAACGCCTGCACCGCCGCGTCGCCCTCGAGCGCCGCGTACACGACGTCGAGGGTCGGATGCGGGGCGAGCCAGGAGGGCGAGGGCGTCTCGGTGACGGCTCCCCGGTAGCTCAGCGCGGTCGCCGCCGTCTCGTCGCCGGCCAGCATCCCGATGCCGTCGGCCGAACCCTCCATCGCCGGGCCGTAGCCGCCGAGCCAGAACCGCGTCATGTTCAGTCGAGCAGGTCGTGACGGACGATGACCTGATCGCGCTCGGGCCCGACCCCGATCACCGAGATGCGGGTGTTGCTCATCTTCTCGAGCGCGAGCACGTAGTCCTGGGCGTTCTGCGGAAGATCCTCGAAGGTGCGCGCCGTCGAGATGTCCTCGCTCCACCCGGGGAAGTACTCGAGGATCGGCGTCGCGTGGTGGAACTCGGTCTGGTTGACCGGCACCTCGTCGAATCGCACGCCGTCGACGTCGTAGGCGACGCAGACGGGCACCTGCTCGAGGCCGGTGAGGATGTCGAGCTTCGTGAGCACGAGGTCGGTGATGCCGTTGATGCGGGTCGCATAGCGCGTGATCGGCGCGTCGTACCAGCCGACCCGACGCGGGCGGCCGGTCGTGGTGCCGAACTCGAAGCCCTGCTTGCGCAGCCACTCGCCCTGCTCGTCGAACAGCTCGGTCGGGAAGGGGCCGGATCCGACACGCGTCGTGTAGGCCTTCACGATGCCGACGATGCGGTCGAGCGCCCCAGGGCCGACACCGGATCCGGATGCTGCGCCCGCAGCCGTCGCGGTCGAGGAGGTGACGAAGGGGTACGTGCCGTGATCGATGTCGAGCATGGTCGCCTGGCCGCCCTCGAAGACGACGACCTCGCCTCGGCCCAGAGCCTCGGCGATGAGGTGACCGGTGTCGGCGACCATCGGGCGCAGGCGCTCGGCGTACGAGAGCAGCTCCTCGACGATCTCGTCGACGGTGACGGCGCGACGGTTGAAGACCTTCACCAGCAGGTGGTTCTTCTGGTCGAGAGCGCCCTCGACCTTCTGGCGGAGGATGTTCTCGTCGAAGAGATCCTGCACGCGGATGCCGACGCGGTTGATCTTGTCGGCGTAGGCCGGGCCGATGCCGCGGCCGGTGGTGCCGATGTTGCGCTTGCCGAGGAAGCGCTCGGTGACCTTGTCGAGCGTGCGGTGGTACTGCGTGATGATGTGCGCGTTCGCGCTGACCTTCAGACGCGAGATGTCGATGCCGCGGGCGCTCAGCGCCTCGAGCTCGCTGAAGAGGACTTCGAGGTCGATCACGACGCCGTTGCCGATCACCGGGGTCACGCCCGGCGAGAGGATGCCGGAGGGCAGCAGGTGCAGCGCGTACTTCTCGTCGCCGACGACGACGGTGTGACCGGCGTTGTTGCCGCCGTTGAACTTGACGACCCAGTCGGTGCGCTCGCCGAGCAGGTCGGTGGCCTTGCCCTTGCCCTCATCGCCCCACTGGACGCCGACGATAACGATTCCTGGCATGGGAGACCCCCTTGCTTCCGCCGGGTTTGCACCGGCTGATGAGCTGGCCCTCTTCGGGCTTTTCCATCCTACCCAAGGCCCCGACACGGCCCGTTCTGCGCGGCCTCCTCCCCAGTCGGGACCCCACCGCTAGAGTGAGCTTCCGGAGGTAGACATGACGAAGTGGTGGCCCTTTGCACGCCTGGCGGCGGCCGTTCTCGGCACGGCCGCGATCATCGCCCAGCTGTCGCAGACTCTGCGCAACGCCGGCGATTCGCAGACCGAGTGGGGCGGCCACATCCCCACCGTCCTCACCAACTTCTTCAGCTTCTTCACGATCGAATCGAACGTGCTCGCCGCCGTCGCGCTCGCGATCGCCGCGATCTGGGCGTGGACCGCGGGCCGCGGCGCCGAGCGCGAACCCACCTGGCTCGCGACGCTGCTGGTGTGCGCGAGCACCTACATGATCGTCACCGGCATCGTCTACAACCTGCTGCTGCGGGGCTACACGCTTCCGCAGGGCCAGACCGTGCCGTGGTCGAACGAGGTTCTGCACGTCGTGATCCCGGTGTTCCTGCTCGCCGATGTGCTGTTCGCCCCGCGTCACCGCGCGATGCCCTGGAACCGCGTGCTGGTCGCGGCGGTCTTTCCGATCGTCTGGGTCGTGTACACGCTGATCCGAGCGGACTTCATCATCGCCCCTGCGACCGGCGACCACTGGTGGTACCCGTACCCGTTCTTGAACCCGCACTTCATTCCCGGTGGCTATGCGGGCGTCGCCGTCTACATCGTCGGCATCGCCGTCGCGATCCTCGCCGTGGCGGCGGGTGTCGTGTGGGTCGGGCGCCGACGCGCGGCCCGGGTCACGGCATCCGTCTCCTGAGCACGTCAGCCGCCGGCCCGATCAGAGCCCGCGGATTCCGCCCCGGGCGATGCCTAGCTCGGCGAGCCGCGCCTCAGCCTGAGTGCGCTTGAACTCGAGCGACTCCCCGATCTCCGCGGCCAGACGCGGGCGGGTCCTGATCAGCTCGTCGACGGTCTCCAGAGGCAGCACGACCACGGTCAGGATCTCACCGGCGACCGTCACGACCTTGGTGCGCTCCCGGGTCAGGGCGGTCTGCCCGATCATCTCGCCCTTCTCCGAGACGCCCACCTCGATGCGCCCGCCGTCAGCCTCGACCGAGAGCACCGCGCGACCCGACAGCACCACGCGCACCTCATCGGGTACGACCCCGCTGGGGAGCACGACCTCGCCCACCCCGTAGCGCTCGAGGTGCGCGCTCGAGCGCAGCACCTCGGCATCGTCCTCGCGCAGGTGCAGGGTCGACGCGATCTCGGCCAGCGCCGCGACGAGCACCTGCGGCTCGGCGAGAGGGTCGGTCGCATCCCCGTCGAGCGCGAACTTGCGTCGGCGAGCGGCGTACCAGAGCCAGGAGAGGTACGTCGACAGCGCTCGCGCCGCCTCGGCCGGCGCGGCGACCGGAATCGAGACGCCGTAGGCGCCCGCACCCGAGTACCGCACGGAGGCCCGCTCCCCCGGCATCCGCAGGGGAAGGGCGTCTGCGGTCTCGAGAAGCAGCGCCATCACCTCGTGCGGCGGATCGTCGGTCGAGAACTTCACCTCGGCCTCAGCCGAGTACGGCCCGTCGGGCTGGCTCATGTTGGTGAAGGACGCGCCCGAGAGGTTGGAGTTCGGGACGATCTGGATGCCGGAGCCGGTGTCGATGTGCACCGCACGCCAGTTCACCTCGACGACCCTGCCCTTCACACCGCCGGTGTCGAGCCAGTCGCCGATCTTGAACGGCTGCTCGAACAGCAGCAGGAGTCCCGAGATCACCCCGCCGACCGCGTTCTGGAGCGCCAGACCGATCACGATCGATCCGACGCCCAGCGCGGTGAACAGGCCGCCCACGTCGGCTTCCCACACCCAGGAGAACAGCAGCGCGAGGCCGATCACGACGAGCGTGAGCCGCGCGATCTCCACGAAGATCGAGGGGATCCGCTCCCGCCACGATCCCGGTCTCGCGTTCGCGAACAGCGCCACGTTGAACGCCGACAGCACCAGCAGGATCACGAGGAAGCCGAAGACGGTCGCGACCACCCGCACCCACACCTGATCTGCCGGAGACTGGATCGCGAACGCCAGCAGGGCGAAGAGCGCGCCCACCGGCACGACCCAGTTGCGCAGCATCCGCAGCGGCTTGGCCACCGGGTTGCCCCGCCTGCCGAGGGCGCCGATGGCTTCGGTGAGGACGACGAGGAGCACAGGCACGCCCGCGGCGAGCGCGATCACCCACCAGGCCCAGCCGTCCTGGAACGCCTCGGCCATGTCAGGCCACCTTCCAGACGGTCTCGGTGCGGCCCTGCGACTCCACGGTCCCGGCCTCGACGTAGGTCACCAGCTCCTGGGTGCGGTCGCGCACCGTCTGGCTGACGTAGATGCCGGGTTCGCCGCTGACCGATCTCACGCGGTAAGCCAGGTTCACCGCGTCGCCCCACAGGTCGTAGGCGAGGCTGGTGCGGCCGACGAGGCCGCTCGTCACGGTGCCCGTGTCGACGCCGGCCCTGAGTGAGATCTGCGTGCCGTTCTGCGCGTTGAACCGCTCGATCACGCCGAGCAGGCTGCGCGCGAACTCCACGCTCCTGCGGATGTTGTCGACGCGGGGCACGACGAGCCCGGAGGAGGCGAGGTATCCGCCGCGCAGCGTTCGGACCTTCTCGACGCCCGTCTTCTCCGCCGCCTCGTCGAAGCCGCGCATCAGGGTGTTCAGTAGCGCGATCTCCTCTTCGCTGCTCAAGCCGCGGGCGAGGTCGTCGAGGCCGACCACCTCGGCGAAGACCACCGACACGTTCTCGTGGGCCTCGGAGATGGCCTCCTCGCCCTTCTTGTACTTCGTGGCGACGCTCTCGGGCATGAGGGTGAGCAGCAGCTTCTCGTTCTCGATCTGCTGCTCGTCGATCAGCTGCTGCTTGATCCGCAGACTCGAGGCCATGTCGTTGAACGCGCTGCCGAGGTCGCCGAACTCGTCGCGCGAGGAGTGCGGCACCTGCACGTCGAGGTCTCCTTCGGCGACTCGGTGCACGGCGCCGACCAGGCGGTTGATGGGCCGGGTGAAGACCTGGGCCAGCAGCAGCGAGAGCAGCGAGACGGCGAGCAGGATGCCGAGCAGCGACAGCAGCACGGTGCGCGTGAAGTCGGCTACGGGGGCGAACGCCTCCGCCGTGTCGATGCGCGCGATGATCACCCAGTCGAGGCCCTCGGCCTCCAGGGGCGCAAAGGCGGTGAGGCTGTCACCGCCGATGAAGTCGCGCCCCTCAGTCGTGCCGCTCTTGCCTGCCTGCGCATCCGCCACCGCTTTGGTGGTGACGGGCTGCAGCAGGACGGTCCCGCCGACCTCGACGATCCGATCGGCGATCGACGGGGCGATGCCTCCGCTGACGAGCCGTCGGTGGTACTCATTCGGATCCTCTTCGAGCAGCCGAGCGGTGCTGCGCATCAGGTCGTCGCGCCCGACGAGGTAGACCTCGCCGGTGTCGCCGAGGCCCTCGCTCTTCCATTGCTCGTGGCCCGTCGTGACGCCGTTGATCTTGTCGATCGGGATCTGGAAGGCGATGGCACCGGTGATGCGGCTGTCGTTGCCGACCGGCGAGATCACCCAGATCGCGGGCACGTTGAACGAGGGGATCCAGCGCTCGAAGTCCGTCATCCCGATGCTGTCGACGGAGTTGGTCGCGATGACCTCGCGATACGTGTCCGCGAAGGCCGTGTCACGATACGGTCCCGTGTTCAGGTTCGTGCCGAGGTCGACGCCCTTGTAGGCCGAGAACACGACGTCGCCCTCGAGATTGAGCAGCAGCGCGTCCTCGTAGCCGGCGCGGTCGATCAGTCGGGCGAAGTAGTCGCCGTACCGATCGGCCATGGCCGAGTACGTCGTGCCGTCACCGGCGTCGTTCGCGGTGAGCAGCGTGTCGTAGTCGGCGTCGAAGTCCTGGTTCCTGGTCGAGTAGTGCAGCTGCAGATACTTCCCGGCGTTGGATTCGGGGATGAATGCCTCGGTGCCGTAGTCGTCGCCGGTGCGCTTCTCGAGTTCGGGCACGAAAGTGCCGGCGTAGTACGACTCGAGCTGCGTCTGCTGCTCATCGCTGAGCTGCTGCTGCTGGAGCTCGTCGAATGCCGCGTTCATCTCGGTCGAGAGCGTCTGCGCGCTGAGGTTGCGCGAGTTGAGAGACGCCGACTCCTTGACATCGTCGATGGCCTCGACGACCTCGGCCGCGCGCATCGAGCGGATGGTGATGAGCTGATCGACCGCTGCCGCGTGCAGCGACTGACGACCGTTGAGGAACCCGATCGCGCCCACGATGATCGACGAGAGCAGACTCACCGCGAGCAGCATGATGAGGAGCTTGGACTGGATGCTCAGGCCCGGGCGACGCAGCCGCCGCCAGACTCGGTCTCGGGTGCCGCTGTTCCGCTCGGTCGTGTCCGTCATGTGTCCTCCGCCACGCATGAGTTCCGCGTCCCCGACTCGAACCTAGCGATATGGCGGTATCCGCGTCTAGATCCGGACGCGGCGGCCGATGTCGACGGCACCTCGGAACGGGACTGGGCGGTGCACGCGTATCGCGTGCACCGCCCAGTCCTCATGCATCAGTCGGTCACTGGCTCGATGCCTCCGCCGTACGACGGCGACGGACCAGCAGCAGGATCCCGCCGCCCACGAGGAGCGCCAGGCCCGTGATCACGACACCGACGGCGACTTCACCACCGGTGACCGCAAGCGGCGTCCCCGGCGTCTGGACGGTGACCGTCGACGGGTCGGAGGTGAACGGATCGCCTCCGGGGGTGTTTCCCCCCGCCGTCGCCATGTTGCGGATCGATCCGGCGTTCAGATCGGCCTGCGTCACCGTGTACGTCGCCGTGCAGATGACCTGTGCGCCGGGCGCGAGCGACGCCGCCCCAGCCGGGCAGGTCACCGCCGACAGTGTTCCGGTGCCGGTGAAGCCGGTCTCGTTCACGACGATGTCCGTGAGCGTGAGGTTGCCGGTATTGGTCACGACGAACGAGTACGTGATCGCCTGTCCGACCGCGGTGGCGCGGTCGATGCTCGCGGTCTTCACCACGTTCAGCCCGGGCGCCGGAGCACTCGGAACCGCCACCTCGGACGGCGGTGACACGGGGTCCGGTCCGGTGGGCGGAGTGCCGGTCGCGGTGGCGGAGTTCGTCACCGTGCCGGCGTCGACGTCTGCCTGCACGACCGTGTAGGTCGCGGTGCAGGTGACCTGAGCGCCCGGGGCGAGGGCTGCCGCGGCTTCCGGGCACGCGATCGCGGAGAGCTCGCCCGCACCCGAGAAGTCACCCTCGACGACCGAGACGTCGGTCAGGGTCACGTTTCCGGTGTTGGTCACGAGGAACGAGTACGTGACCTCTTGCCCCACCGCGATGTCGGCCTGTGCGGCCTCATCGGCGGACTTCACGACCGTGATCGCCGGGGTCGGCGGGATGTCGACCGTGACCTCGTCCGGCGGGGACACCGGGGGCGGGGTCAGCGGGTTCGGCGGGGTGCCGGTGCCAGTGGCCGCGTTCGTGATCGATCCGGCATCCACGTCGGCCTGCGTCACGACATACGTCGCGGTGCAGGTGACCGAGGCGCCCGGAGCGAGGGATGCAGCGCCCGCAGGGCACGCGATCGCCGAGAGCTCACCGGTGCCCGAGAAGTCCGTCTCGGTCACTGCGACGTCGCTGAGCGTGACGTTTCCGGTGTTGGTGACCAGGAACGAGTATGTGATCGTCTGACCGGCAGCCGTGATCGTCTCCGGGTTCGCGGTCTTGTCGACCTCGAGGGAGGGGGCCGGCGGCACGTCGACCACGACCTCGTTCGAGGGCGTGACCGGGGGCGGCGTGAGCGGGTTCGGCGGGGTGCCGGTCACCGAAGCCGTGTTCGTGATCTCTCCGGCATCCACGTCGGCCTGCGTCACGACGTACGTCGCGGTGCAGGTCACGTCCGCGCCCGGGGCGAGGGATGCAGCCCCTGCCGGGCACATGATCGCCGAGAGCTCACCAGTGCCCGAGAAGTCGGCCTCGGTGACGGTGACGTCGTTCAGCGTGACGTTTCCGGTGTTGGTGACCAGGAACGAGTACGTGATCGTCTCACCGGCCTCGCTGATCGTCTCGGCGTCGGAGCTCTTGACGATCGTGAGCGCGGGCGCCGGGTCGACCGACGGGATCGTGACCTCCGACGGCGGAGACACCGGCGGAGTGCCCTCGGGCGGCGTGCCGGTGGCGGTCGCGCTGTTCGTGATCGACCCCGCGTCCACGTCGGCCTGCGTGACGGTGTAGGTCGCAGTGCAGGTCACGGACACCGAAGGCGCGAGGTTCGCGGCGCCGGCCGGGCAGACGATGGGCGACAGCTCACCCGTTCCGGTGAATCCGGTGTCGGTGACCTCGACGTCGGTCAGAGCGACGTTGCCGGTGTTGGTGACGACGAAGGAATAGGTGACCTCCTGGCCGACCGTGAACTCCTCTTCGGAAGTCGGCGTGGCCGACTTCACGACGCGGATCGCGGGTGCCTGCTCATCGAACACGACGGTGGAATCGGCGGGCGGGTTCAGGCCCGTGCTGGTGATGTTGTCGGGGCCGTTCGTGAACGAACCGGCCACCGGAGACGTGACGTTCACGGTGATCGTGCACGACGCCATTCCGGCGGTCAGGTTGCCGGACGCGGTGATCGACGTGCCGCCGGCGGGCGCGTCCACGACGCCTGCGGGGCAGGTCGTCGCGGCGGCGCCGTCGGCGATCGTCAGTCCGGCGGGCAGGGCGTCGGTCAGCGACCAGCCGTTCTTCGCCGCAAGATCGTTGGTGTTGGTCACGGTGAGCGTGAGAGTGGAGACCTCACCGGCCACGAGGGATGCCGGGCTGAACGACTTGTCGAGCTGCGGCGTGACATCGAGGATGCGGATGTTGTCGAACGCCGCATCGTTTCCCTGCCCGGAGCCGTTCGCATTCGTCATACGGATGCCGAGCGTCGAGCCGCTGAACAGCACCGAGCCGTTTGAGGTGTAGGTGCCCACGCTGACCGCGCGTGCGGCGAGCGGTCCGATCGCCGGGGCGGTCACCGTCGATCCTGACGTACAGGCGTTCAGCTGCCCTCCCACGTTGGTCGCGGTGCCGCCTTCGTTGAGGAACGCGAACTGATAGAGCGGCGCGGACACCTGGCAGTTCACCGCGGCGGTGTCGACGCTGAACGTGAGGAACCGCCCGGAGGCCTGAGCGAGCGGAATGTTGCTGACGGTCTGGAACTCGACCGCGTTGACTCCTGGATTGTTCTCGGTGAATGCCGCGACGGCGTCGTTCGCTGCCGGGTTTGCAGCTCCGCTGTGCGCACCGAGCGCGTACGCGAGCTGACGCAGGTTCGAGGAACTCACAGTCGAAACGCAGTTGCCGAGAGACGTATAGGGAACGTTGAAGTTGACGATCGCACCGTTGCAGCCGGTCAGCCAGCCTGAGTCCGCTGTGTAGGTCTGGCCGCCGGCTCCGGTGTACGCGCTCAAGAGCTGCGGTGCCGTGCCGGGACCGTTCTCGAAGTTCTCCTGGAACACGACGGAATTGGCCTGCGGCGTGCCCGGCGTGCCGGGTGCCGCCTGTGCAGCAGTCGCGACCCCGACGAGCGAAGCGCCCGTGAGAGCCAGAAGACCGAGGACGGCGGCGATCGACCGTCCAGCGGCTCTCGGAGATGATGGGCGCGATCGCGCCCGACGATGTGTACGCATGTGTTCCTCCCCGTCTGCTCGGAAAAGCAGACCCTGTGTGCCGGCGGCGACGACGTCCGGAGCGCCCCTCGCACCATGACAAGCGCGGACGCGCAGGACCGGAATCATCGCCCGGATCAGAGCCTGAACGGACCGTTCGGTCCTGACTCCAGGGGGAGTCTTTCAGCGACCCGAGAACTCAGCTCACCCACAGAAAGGAAAATCACCCCTCCGCGAGAAAAATCACCCCGTCGCCTGACCGCCCGATCTCCTCGCGGCGCGCAGAGAGCGCAATGGCACGAACTCGTCGGAGCCGCTCAGCGGCCGAGCTCGAACAACTGCTGCAACTGTGCCCGATTCGAGACGCCGAGTTTGCGGTAGGCGGTGCGCAGGTGCGTCTTCACGGTGTTGACACTGACGTGGTGGTCCTCGGCTATCTCGATGTTCGAGCGCCCTGCCAGTGCGGCGCGCACGACCGCGTTCTCGCGTCTGGTGAGTGCGTCGGTACCCGCGACGGCAGAGCTTTCGACGACCGCGAGCAAGCGGTCGGCGATCTTGCCCTCTCCGCGCTCCCGCACCAACTCGGCCAGGCGCCCCCGCACGTCCGCCGAGCCGAGCGTCAGGGGGGCATGACAGTGATTCCACGCCGCCAGCGCCGCCGCACGACGCAGAAGCGCATCGCGGTGATTGACAGTGTCGGTTTCGGCGGCGATGAGCAGAGCAGGAATGAGCACACGCGGGTGTGCGCTGGAGGTGTGCAGCAGAGGCGTGATCACCGCGCGAGCGTCGGTGCCGCGCCCGAGCTTCAACAGACGAAGAGCGTGCAGCGTGGCGCCCGTCTGTCGCACCACGCTCGACTCGGCATCCACCCGCGCATCGCCGAGCGCCCTCGTCGCGCGGTCCGACTGGTGAAGGATCTGCAGCAGCAGATACCGAACGATGGAGGTGTACTCCGCGTTCAGCGGGACGTTCGCGTATTCCGGCGCGAGTCCACCCACGAATGCGTCGAACTCCGAGAGCAGTGCCTGGGCGTCACCCGGGTCGTCGGGGGTGAGAAAGGCGCGAAGCGCGAAGTACGGACCCCAGTAGTCCAACGACAAGCGGATGTCGATGCGCGACAAGACCACGCGCGCAGCGTCAGGCTCCAATCGCTCGGTGTGCAGGATCGCGTCGGCCAGGCGCGCTGGGGTGGCAGCGTCGCTCGCCCACCAGGCGTCGTCGGGGATGGGCGGGAGCTTCGCGAGCCATTCGGATGCCTGTCGGCCCCGCCCGTGAAGCGCGTGGATGAGAGATGCAGCGCCGACCGCGCGGGCGTCGACCATCCGGTTGCCAGCGGACACGGCCCAATCGTGGCTGTGCGTGAACTGCTCGAGAGCGTCGTCGAAGCGACTCACCAGAAGGAAGGTGACTCCCCAGTGATAGTGGAACTCCGGCAGTGCGTTCGCGAACGTCGGAATCACCTCGACGGGCATGCTGCGCAGAGTCGAGACGGCGACCTCCGTCGCCCTGACGGCATCACGATGTCGGCCCGCTCCCCGCGCCGCGGCGATGCGTCCAGTCAGCGAGGCAAGGCGGTCGAGTGGTGCCGCTTCCGGGTCGTCGCTGATGATGTCGTCGTAGGCGCGCCCCTGGGGCTGGCGATCGAGCGAACGGCGCAGGTACTGAATGGCCAGACGAAGCCGACTGTTCTCGGCCATCACCTCTTGCGGCAGGGCGGCGATGACATCGATCAGGACCTGCGGCGCATCCTGGGACAGCGCGCTCCATTCGTCGCGCAGTATCACGAGGACGCGATCCCAATCGCCCGCCCGTTGCGCTTTCGAAAGCGATTCGACCACGCCGACATCGATCGGTTCACTCACAATTCTGCCCTCCCAAACAGAACCTTCCGGCCCACTCGGTGTTACGGAGCAGCCACCGCCTCAACGATATCCATACCGACCACTCGGTCGGGATCGTCTCCATTCACACTGGCCGTGTGAGCTGGTGGAGAGGCGCGCGCGGGAGGGTGAACCGCGTCAGAGGGAGGTGTCGACGCCGATCCCGTGCTGCTTGCGGAACCACTTCTCTGCGGAGTCGGCGTCGCCGGCGAGCATCGCGGCGCGCATCTCGCGGAAGCACTCGATGCGGTCGGCCGCCGAGCCCTCTTCCGGGCGCAGGTGGCGGAGGTTGCGAGCGACGAGAAGGCTGGTCTCGGCCATCATCGCCGCGAAGACCGGGTTGGCGCTCTTGCCCACCAGGTACTCGAGGAGCGCGAGAGACTCGTTCATCATCGCTTCGGCCTCACCGGCTTCGGTCGCAGCCACGACGCGGTCGAGGATCCCGACCGCCTCGGTCAACTCGTCGGCATCCATGCGGCGCATCGCGAGCTGCAGCGCGATGCTGGCCTGCATGCCCATGTACTCGAGCGTGCTGCTCACCATCTCGTCGGTGATCTCGGTGACGCGGGTGTAGCGGCTGGGTGCGACTTCGACCAGTCCGACCCAGGTGAGGCGCTGCAGAGCCTCGCGCACCGGAGTGCGGGAGATGCCCAGAGCCGCCGCGAGTTCCTTGTCGTTGACCTTCTCGCCGGGCTCGAGCGTGCCCTCGACGATGGCGTTGCCGACGATGTCGAAGATCTGATCGGCGAGCGCCGATCCCTCGACGCTCACGGGGCCGAGTCGCTCATCGAGCGACACCTGTGCATCAGTCATGGTGCTGTACAGCTTTCTGTGTTCAATTCGCGCCCACGGGCCCCTCGCAGCGCGGCTCGATACTACGTCGTGAAGTTCAAGATTTCCTGGCAGCACTCCGGCTCCCCGGTGCACGAGAGCGCCGGATCGCGACCGGCGATCGGCCCGGCTGCCCCGAGCGTTCTCTTCGGCGGCATCCGAATCCCGGTATATTTACGTCACGCATGCGATCGGCAGGGAGTGGCCGGTCGAACGGAGCCGGCGGCTTCGGACGAAGGGATCGGCGGTACGGATGTTCCAAGGGCAGGAGGGGCCCGTTGTGGACTCGGACGCGCCTGAAAGCACGGGCGCGCGCAAGGTCCGCCACAGCGCGGAAGCGACAGCGCCCCTGCCCGCCGCCGGAGCCGTCGCTCGCGCGCACTCGCGTGTGAACGGCTGGTCGCGACCGCGGAAGATCCTCGCGATCGGCTCCGTCGTCGTCGGCATGGGACTCATCGCCTTCGGTCTGTTCAGCCCGGGTGGCGGCGACGTGACGGCGCTCGCGAACGGCCCGGTGACGACATATGCCGACCGCACCGACGACAAGGTTCCGGCCGGGGAGTACGGAGTGGTCGATCGCACGGGCGCACCGACATCGCCCGCCACGGACGAGCCGTCGACCGACGAGGCGAAGACCGACGAGACGAAGCCCACACCCGATTCCGAGTCGCCGACGACCCCGCACTCGGACGATCCGGGTACGACGACACCCGGGACGACGACACCGACAGACCCCGGGACGCCCACGACGCCTACAGCGCCGACAGTGCCCACCACCCCGACGACTCCGCCCCCTGTCACCCCGAAGTCGCTCACGTTCGCGGGGGTCCAGAAGGAGAAGAGCCCGCTCGGGCTCATCACCAGCTACACGCTGAGCGTCACCGGCAATCCCGGATCGAAGGCGCTCGTGAAGTACGGCACGCTCGAAGCGGGGACGATCACGTTCGACAGCGACGGCAACGGATCCATCGGGGTGGGTGGGGCGCTGCTCGGCCTCAACCTGTTCAACCCCATGATCCGCGTGTCCTACTCCGATGGCACCGCCGGCTCGGCCATCGAGGCCCGTCGCGACGACATCTGAGCCGTTCGCCTCATCTGACCCGCACTCCCGACCGCAACAGTCCTGAAGCGAGACCGCCGGCGAGCGCGAGCGCGATCAACTCGCCGCCCAGGCGTCCCAGAAGAGTGGCCGTCAGCACGACCGGCGTCAGATGATCGGGGCTGAACACGGGCAGCGACACGACGAACAGCGACACTCCGGCGAAAGCGGCGGCGGGGATCAGCCGCCGCCATGCGGCAGACCGCGAGCCGAGCAGGGCGACGTCGAAAGCCGCGGCGCCCGTCACGAGGGCGACGATGAACAGCGGCCCGATGGGGCTGAACGGCCAGACCAGCGCCCCGGCCACCCCCGCCGTCAGGGTGGCTGACCAGGGCGCTCTCGTGAGTATCCGCGCGAGGAACGGCATGACGCTGTGAACGGCAGCGACCAGGGCGTACAACGGGGGAGCGGCCGTGGCGATCGCCGGAGTCACCGGTGATACGCCCAGCGACGCGACGGCCTGTACCGCGGCGAGCGCAGCGCAGATCAACAGCATCCTCGTGGTCCACCTCGACCCGTCGCCGGAGGTCTGACGGGTCACGACAGCGTGTCCAGGCTCGTCGGCGAGATGAGCCGGCGATGCATCGCGATCGTGAGCGCTTCCTCTCGAGTGCGGGCACCGAGCTTGCGATACAGGCTCTTCAGGTGGGTCTTGACGGTGTTCGGCGACACGAAGAGCTCGGCGGCGATCGCGCTCCGTGAGCCCGATCGCACCAGTACCTCGAGCACGGCCCGCTCCCGCGACGTGAGGCGAGGACGATCCGGCTCGGCGAGGAGCGAGCCGATCTCGCCGATCTCGGCGAGATCGGCGGCGCCCATCCTGGTCAAGGCCTCGGACAGCAGCGCCGAATCCTCCGGGGGCACGAGGCGCAGGGCGGTGCGCTGCTGCGACTGCCGGATCGTCGAGATCAGCTGACGCAGCAGCACATCTGTTCGCCGGCCGGAGCCGGCCCGCAGCGCTATCGCGGATTCGAGCGTGAGCGCCTGCGCCAGGGTCCTCGTGCTCTGCGTGCGCCCCGCTATGGCTCGGAGATGGCGCAGCGCATCGCTGGTCGCGCCTGTAGCCAGAGCGACTCTGGCTCGGTCGACGTGATCCTGCGGAGTGCGACCTGCGTCCCGTCGCAGCACCGTCGCGGCCGCCTCGTGATTCCCGAGCGCGAGATGGAGCACGCTGCGGA
This sequence comes from Microbacterium sp., assembly GCA_019510305.1. Taxonomy (GTDB): domain Bacteria; phylum Actinomycetota; class Actinomycetes; order Actinomycetales; family Microbacteriaceae; genus Microbacterium; species Microbacterium natoriense_A. The sequence goes on along the minus strand of JAEKKN010000024.1, from coordinate 92,930 downwards.
TGGTCACCAGCCGGCTCCGGTTGGCGGCCGCCTGCCCCTCGGAACCTCGAAGCACGACGAGCTCCTCCAGCCGGGCGAGGGCCCCCGCCGGGTCGCCGGCGAACAGCCCCGTCATCGCTTCGACCCGTCCGATCGCCACCCAGTGCTCGATCGATCGCCGGTCGTGCCGCATGGCGGCGAGATGCTGCGCCGCCATGCGGGTGTCGAACCGCTCGAGCGCGAGGAGCGCCTCGGCCAGCCGGTAGAAGGTTCCGGTGTACATCGCCCGCTGCTCGTCGGTCCACGGTTCGCCCCGCGCGATGGCGACGAACGACGCCGCCTCGGTCATGTTCCCACGCAGCGCATGGATGCCGGCCATCATCGACAGGCTGCTGAAGCTCGAGACATCCGCCTCGCCGAACTCGGCATAACCACGGGCGAACACCTGCAGGGCGGTGGTTTCCGCACCTCCGTAGTACAGAGAGGTGCCGAGCTGGGAGTAGAGGCGCGGCAGGTATCCGATGAGAGCGGCGCGGTCATCGCGGATCTCCTCCAGCGCAGCCACTCCTGCTCTTGCCGACCGCACGGACAGCGCAGACTTGCCCATCAACCGCAGCGCGGCGCTCTCGCTCGACAGCACCAGGGCCCGCTCCGAAGCCGGTGTTCGCTCGGTCCACGACCGTATCCCGAGCGAGGCGAGCCCGAAGTAGTAGGCGGCTTTCGTGCGGCGCAGTCCGTCGGCGTTGAGCAGTATCCCGAGAGCCATGGCGAGAAGGGGATGCGAGGTGAGAGCTGCGGCCGGAAGCTTCTCCAGCGCCGTCCTGCTCTCGTGCAGATGGTCGTCGCGCAGCAGATCGAACCAGGCGATGCGCAGGACGTCGGTCGCCGAAGAGAGGTCGTGCCCGTCGAGGGCCGCTCGCAGAGCCGCCCCGGGATCTCCGAGGCGGAGAGCGGAGAGCACATCGTCCGGAACGGTGTCGGGCAGAGAAGCGATCAGCGCGGCCGGAATCGGCGCGCGCGCACCGTGGTCGGAGGGCGAGCCGATCGTCATGATGCCTTCGGTGAGATGTCTACGTCAACAGGAGCATCGGCCTCCCCCCAGCGGGACCGCTCCCCTGATCATAGTTCTCACCCGAACAGAGGGCGTGCGCCCGCCGAGGAGGGAGCCGTCGTCGCGGCGACGACGGCTCCCTCAGCCGCTACTCCGCGATCACTCGCCGGCGTCGGAGGAAGAGCAGCACCGCGCCAGTCAGGAGAAGGACTCCCGCCGCAGACAGCACGCCGACACTGAGCTCGCTGCCGGTCGACGCCAGCGGAGACGTCACCCCCGCCGGCCACTCGGGCACCGCGCAGGCGTCGTCCGTGGCAGCGAGACCGTTGCTCTCCACGCCCGCGGTGTTGGCGAAGCCACCCACGTCACCCGCGCCGGGCGCCGGGCAGATGAGCGCGGTGCGATCCGCCGTCCTCGTGTCGAGCACGGCCGTCACCTGCACGCGGTAGGTGTGCGCCGCGCCAGGGCCGAGCTCATCCTTCGCCACTACGTTCTCGGCGGAGCCCGCCGCTCCGCGCCCGGTCCAGGTCGGGCTCGATACGACACCGTCGGGCGTCTGTGCGATGTTCGCACTTTTCACTGTGATACCGGTCCCGAACCGCAGACGATCCGTCAGGGTGTAGTCGGTCGCGGCCGAGCCGTCGTTGGCGACGACGATCTCGTAGACGATCGACCATTCTCCGTGCAGGCCCTTCACCGGCTCGCCCACGATCGACTTCTCGATGCTGATCGAGGGGATCGGCGCACAAGCCTGATCCTGTTCGGCGTCGCCTGTCGCATCCGTCATGGTCGAGGAGTTGTTGAACCCCTGGTCCGCGTCAGATCCGTCCGCAGGACACGCGGTGGGATCCACGTCAGCGCCGGCGCCCTCGAAGTGCAACGGCACATCGGCGATGACGGTCACCTCGTAGTGATGCGCGGCGTAGCCCTCGTCGTCGGTTCCGAGCAGCGGCGTGCCGGCCGAGATCGTGAGCCGATCCGTTCCGTTCCATTCCGGGTCAGCCAGCACCACACCGTCAGGAGAGGTGGTCACCTCAGCGGATGCGGCCGACACCTGCGGAGAGAAGTGCAGCTCATCCGACAACGTGTACGTGGTCGCGTGCGCGGAGGTGTTGCTCACGTCGACGCCGTAGACGATCTGCCACTGCCCGCCGCCGATCGGCGAAGCCGAGAGCAGCTCCTTGGTGTGGGTCGGAGCGCCGTCGATCTCGAATCCTGCCGGGTCGCAGTTGATCGTCGGTGCGACACCCGAGTCCGCGGGCAGGTCGGCCGACGCGCAGGCCGTGTTCACCACGGTGTCGCCGTTCGCCTCTCCCACCACGATCTCGAAATCGTGGTGCTCGGTCTCGCCCGGTCCCAGCTCGTCGACCGTGAAACCGCCGAGTTCCGGCTGCTTGTCGTCCGCGACCACCACGTTCGTCAGCGTGCCTTGACCGGTGTTCTCGACCTCGATCCGGTAACGCACCGTGTCACCGATGTCGAACACCGGATAGTCGGTCACGTCGTTCGCATCGCGCCACACGCCGTCGGCATCCATCACGTACTTCTTCAGCGCGGCCGAATAGTAGTTCGCGACCGTGATGGGCGCCGATGTGCGCATCACCAGCCTGGTGTGCTCCGCAACGGCCTGAGCTCGGTTGACGAGCACATCACCGCCCCGTACCCCGTCCGTCTCGATCCCGACTGTGAACTGCTGGATCGCCCCGGGGGCGAGACGAGGGCCGACGACACGGATCGCGGTGGCATCCTCCGTGAAGGCCGTGCTCCACAGCGCTGAGGGGGAGCCGGCGGTGCCGTTGGCGGAGGCGTTCGGGTCATCCGACAGCGTGGCGGGGTCTTCGGTCGTGTAGTACACGGTCGAGCCCGGCGCCGCGTCGACGCCCGCCAACGCGTAGTCGCCCTCGAAGCCGGTTCCCCGTCCGTCACCCACGAAGGGGAGAATGTCGATCGTGTCCGTGAAGTCCTGCGGCAGCGAATCGAACGAGCGCAGGGTCACCGTCCAGGCTCCGGCGCCGACGCCGTCGCCGTTCAGGTTCGGGATGAACGGCGAGTCCGGCGTCTTGCCGATCTCGGTGTATCCGTTCGTGGTCACGGTGACCTGGGCGGCGGCCGTCCTGGCCTGTCCGCCGAACGATGCCACCGCGGTATTGGTGAGAACGCTGCCCGCCGTGACCGAGTCGTCGGCGACCGCCTGATAGCTGAGCGGATGCCATGCGTTCGTGGCCACGGCGTCGAGCGTCCAGGAGAGGACCTGCTGACCCGACCCGTTCGTGCTCACCTGCGGTTCCGGCGAGGCGGTGCCGGGCACATACGTCACACCTGCGGGAAGCGTGTCTGCGATCTGGAAGCCGTTCACGGTCGGAGGGACCTGTCCCGCGCCGGTCGCCGCATAAGTGAGCGTGAACGTCGCGGGGACTCCGGGCGTCACGACCGTGCGATCTGCGGACTTGGTGATGGCGGGAGATGCGGCCGCGACGCGGAGGACATCTCGGAAACCGGTGGTGCAGGGGTAGCGCCAGCCCGGAGTGTTCGTGATGCAGCCGGCGTAGTTCGGCCCGGTCCACGTATTCGGGACCGGCGCATCGTGGATGCCGGAGAAGAACGTCCACACCTCGGTGCCGACAGGCAGCTCAGGCCGGATCCGCACGAACAGCACCGGGGTGATACTGGGGTCGTCGACGTGAGCCTCGGCGGTGCCCTGCGTCATCACGACGCGAACCGCCTTGATGTCCGACGGGTTCGCCGGCTCGGTCGTGGTCCATCCGTTCGACGAGGTGCAGTCGAAGGCGTTGGGGTCGTATCCCGGGCTCGCGGGATCGAGCAGTGCGCTCGGCCCGGTGTAGTACTCGAACGGCACGCCGTCGACGCCACCGGCCGGGGCGCCCCACACGAAGTCCTCGAACGTCACGTTCCGGGTGTCCAGCGCGGCGCACATACCGACCAGTCGGTCATCTGCCCGATCGGGCCATCGCTGCCAGCCCGTGTCGAGGTACTGACCGACGACGGTACCTGCCGAGACCAGATAGGTGTCGTCCCACGTGGTGCCTCCGCTGCCGGTGTAGCCCCGCCCCCATCCGGACGAGTAGGTGCCCAGTGGCGTCCACGTCTTGGTCTCGGAGTTGTTCGCGACGTCGTCCTGCGCGGTGAGCCCTGTCGTGGAGGTGTAGGTCACCGGGTCCTGCTGCACGGTGACGGATCCCGCTGCCGTGGTCTGAATGCGGACATAGACCGAACCGGACGCGAGTGCAATCTGGTCGACCGGCAGGAAGCCCCCGGCCGAGTCGCGGGTGGGGATGCTCGCCGGCGAGTAGTCGATGCCCGACAGCGTGAGGCGGAACCTGTCTCCCCCGACGTGCTCGAACGTGCATCCGCCGACGAAGCCCGCCGTCTGATCGGCGGGATGCCCTCCGCCCGACCACGGGTGCCCGGTCGCAGCGACGCCCATGTCGAACGGTGTGCAGGCCTCAGGCGCGACCGAGACCGTTCCGCCTTGCGGCGAGGCGATGGTCAGGTCGTACACCGCCGTCTGTGGGCCCTCGTCGCTGTTGCGTCCGCTGCTCAAGGTCCACTCGAAGCTCGTCTGGTAGTACCCGGTGCCCTGCTCGATGTACGCGGCGCCGCTCGCCCACCGCATGTCCATCGCGAACTCGTTGACGATGTCGATCGGGCTCAGGGTCGCGGTCTTCCCCTCGATCGTCCCGGATGCCGTGATCTCGCTGCCGGTGGGACCATCGGCTTCGATCGGCGTCACGACGACGACGGCGGTGCCCTGGTTCTTGGTGCCCACGTTGCACACGAGCGTCGAGCCGTCGGGCGAGATGCTCGACGCGGGGTCGACACCGGTGGTCAGACAGGCGTCAGGCAGTGCGGTGAAGCGGCCGCTGGTCGTCGTCACCGTGAAGTCGACGTCGTCGACCGGATCGTTGGACGGAGCCGCCGCGTCGTCGTTGACGTTGATGCGCCACTCGGCGTTCACCACGTCTCCGGTCGTCACCTGAGCAGGCGTGCCGTCGCTCCAGTCGGCCTCGATCTCGTACACCGTCGCGGCCGACGCCGGCGTCGCCGTGAGCACAGCTGATGCGGCGAGGAGCACCGCCGTCGCCGCCGATGTGAGCGCTCGGAATCGGCGCCTTCTTCCCTGTGACTCGCGCATTCAGGTCCCTCCCGACCAGACGAACAATGTACGTATGTCTCCGATCGTGGCGGTCGGCGCCGACGAGTTGGGGAAATCTCACCCCGGCCTCACCCCGCCCCGCTGACCGCAGAGCGGATGCCGAGGCATCCGTCATGGGCAGTTCTCCCCACCGCGAGCACAGCGCAGTGCCGTTACGCTGATTCCCGGGGGATGGCCGTCGTGTCCCCGTGCGAAAGAGGAGACACCGATGAACGAGCCTTACGCGCCCGGCGCAGTCGCGGGTCAGGTCCCGCCTCCGCCTGCACCTCCTGCTCCCGCGACGCCGATCGCTCCCGCCCCTCCCGCGCAGGCGGCACCGCAGCAGGCGGCCGCCGCCGCACCGCAGGCGCGTGCGAACGTCGAGCAGGCGCCCGTGAACAGGCAGGGCCCGTCGGCAGAGGAACTCGCCCACGCAGGCAAGGTCCTGGGGATCATCTCCGACTCGTACTCGGCGAAGATGGTGGGCCAGGATCGCCTGCGCATGAGCCTGCTGATCTCGCTCATCGCGGGCGGTCACATCCTGCTCGAGAGCGTGCCCGGTCTCGCCAAGACCACCGCCGCGAGCACCCTGTCCGACACGGTCAAGGCGTCGTTCAAGCGCATCCAGTGCACGCCCGACCTCCTGCCGAGCGACATCACCGGCAACCAGATCTACGACGCGTCGAGCGGCACCTTCCGCACCGTGCTCGGTCCTGTGCACGCCAACTTCGTTCTGCTCGACGAGATCAACCGCTCGAGCGCGAAGACCCAGAGCGCGATGCTCGAAGCCATGCAGGAGCACCAGACCACGATCGGCGGCGAGATCCACCATCTGCCGAAGCCGTTCCTCGTGATCGCGACGCAGAACCCCATCGAGCAGGAGGGCACGTACGAGCTCCCCGAGGCGCAGATGGACCGCTTCCTGCTCAAGGAGATCGTGGAGTACCCGAGCCCCGCAGAGGAGTTCGAGATCCTCGGCCGCATCGACTCCGGCGTGCTCGACCCCGACCGCCACGTCGAGAGCGCCGTGACGCTCGACGACGTGCGGATGCTGCAGGACACCGCCTCGCGCATCTATGTCGACCCGGCGATCCGCAACTACATCGTCTCGCTCGCGTACGTGACGCGGAACCCCGCACCGTACATCGGCGAAGAGCGCGCCCGCTACATCAAATACGGTGCGAGCCCGCGTGCGAGCATCGCTTTCCTGCAGGCGTCGCGTGCGCTCGCGCTGCTCAACGGCCGCGCACACGTGCTGCCTGAGGACATCCGGTCCCTCCGCCATCTCGTGCTGCGCCACCGCGTGCTGCTCACGTTCGAGGCCGACGCCGAAGGCATCCGCAGCGAGGAGATCATCGACCAGATCTTCGCGGCCGTGCCGACCCCCTGAACCTCCGAACCCTTCGACAAGCTCAGGGACCCATGCCCAGCCTGATCACCCAGGTGAAGAGCAAGCTCTTCATCCACTCGTCGCGCAAGTCGCTGCACGCGCTCGACGGCGCCTACGCGTCGCTGATGCACGGCCGCAGCCTCGACTTCGAAGACCTGCGCAAGTACGAGTACGGCGATCAGGTGCGCGACATCGACTGGCGTGCGACCGCCCGGCAGGGAACCCCGCTTGTGAAGCGGCACCGTGCGCAGCGGATGCACACGATCATGTTCGCGGTCGACACCGGTCGGTCGATGGCGGCACTCGCCCACGACGAGAAGTCGAAGAAGGACCTCGCGATACTCGCCGCCGGTGTTCTCGGGGTGCTCGCCCTCCGTCACGGCGACGACTTCACCGTCGTCTACGGCGACGCCGACCGCGTGCGGCGCCGGGCGCCTGGGCGCAGCGAGGGAGCCCTCGAGCACGCGCTGCAGACGATCGACTCGGCGATCGACTCGAGCCACGCCCCCAGCGACCGCGATGCGCTGCTGTCGTTCATCACCCGTACGATCTCGCGCCGGATGATCGTCGTGATCATCACCGACGAGGCGCCGATCACCGAGAACACCGAACGGATGCTGCGCCGGCTGCGCGTGCAGCATGACGTGCTGTGGCTCACCGTGCGCGATGCGGAGGTCGTGCTCGACCACGCGACGAACGCGACGCGCACCGACGTCGACACCATGTGGGACGTGCCCGACTTCGTGCAGGGTGACGTCGAGATCGTGCGCGAGCTGACGGAGCAGACCGCGGCGGATGCTGCCTATCTCGTCGAGACGCTCAAGCGCATGGAGATCAGTCACAGCGTGCTCGAGGGGCAGGACGACGCGGTGCCTCAGTTGCTGCAGCTGCTGAACCGGAGGTCTCATGCCCGGCTCTGACGAACTGTATCCCCCGTTCCAGTACTCCGGATGGTGGATGCTGCTCGCCTTCGGCATCCTGGCGGCGCTGGTGCTGGGCGCCTGGCTCCTTGTCGTCCTGACCCGCCCGCGGCGCGGGCTCAGCGAGCTCGATGCGAATCAGCCCGGCCCGCAGCTGCTCACGATGGACGTGCTGTCGCAACTGCGGCTCGAATACCTCGATCGGATCCAGCGCATCGAAGACGACTACCGTGCGCGCAGGCTGTCGGCTCGTCACGCCAACTTCGAGCTCAGCAAGGTCGTCCGCACCTTCGTCAACGAGTACAGCGGTCTCGAGGCGCCGGTGCTCGCGCTCGACGATCTCGTCGCCCGCGGCGTGCATCCTGCGCTGATCGATGCGATCAGCCGGCACTTCTACCCCAGCATCTTCCGCCCCGGCCCGGCGATCGATCCGACCGCCGGCGCCGAGGCCGCCAGAACGGTGGTGCGCTCATGGCACTAGCGAACTGGTGGATCATCCTCGTCGCGGCGGGCGTCGTCATCCTCGCGGTCGGGATCGGCCTCTTCCTCGGACTCCGCTCCCGCGCGCGGACCGCGGCGGGTGAGCGAGCGCGCATCGCCCGCGCCGAGCGCCTGCGGGCGCTGCCGACATTCCGCTCCGCACTGCGCCGACGCGTGCTCGGGCTCACCGGCATCCTCGCCCTCGGTGCGATCGCGACTCTGAGCGCCGGCGTCGTGGCCGCCCGGCCGATGTCGTCGCAGACGATCCAGCCGGTGAACACGAGCCGCGACATCATGCTGTGCCTCGACGTGTCGGGCTCGATGAGCGAAGTCGACGTCGAGGTGCTCAGCGTCTTCGAGGAGCTGCTCGAGGGCTTCAAGGGCGAGCGCATCGGACTCACGATCTTCAACAGCTCCCCCGTGCAGGTCTTCCCCCTCACCGACGACTACGAGTTCGTCCGCGAGCACCTGCAGAGCGTGCGCGAGAGCTTCGACTACACCGAAGACATTCCCGAGCACTGGGTCGGCACCCTGAACGGCGACGGCGCCTCGCTCATCGGCGACGGGCTGGCCGCGTGCGCGATGGCCTTCGACCACCCCGACGACGAGCGCTCGCGCTCGGTGATCCTCGCGACCGACAACGAGGTGAACGGCGCCTCCATCGTGACCGTCGAGGAGGCGGCCGCCTACGCGAAGGGCAACGGCGTTCGCGTGTTCGCGATCAACCCGGTGCAGGGCAAGGACGCCGCGGTGAGCGACGAACTCACGGCGGCAGCCGAGAGCACCGGCGGTCAGGCGTACGGTCTGCGCGACACGACGACGGTCGGCGACATCGTCACGGCCGTGCAGGAGCAGGACGCCACCGAGCTGAGGGGTCAGGCGCAGGTGGTCTGGACCGACACCCCCAACCTGTGGATCGTGGTGCTGATGATCGCCTCCCTCGCGTTCGTCGTGGTCGTCTGGAGGGTGAAGCTGTGATCTTCCAGCCCGTCCTCAACGTCTTCCTCCTGCTGCTGTTCTTCGCACCGGTGGTGGCGGTCGCGGTCATGACCATGACGCGGCCCGCCAAGCGAGGCGCACCGCTGTGGCTGTGGGTCATGCGGCTGGTGATGCTGCTCGCCTGCTTCGTGATGCTGCTGCGCCCCGGCATCCCCGGCGGCGCCACGCAGACCCTCGCGACCGACACCGACGTCGTGCTGGTCGTCGACACGACCGCGAGCATCGTCGCGGAGGACTGGGACGGCGACAAGCCCCGCCTCGACGGCGTGCGCGCCGACATCCAGGCGATCGTCGAGGAGTACCCGGGCGCCCGTTTCGCGCTCATCACGTTCGACGCCGCGGCCGACCTGCGGATGCCGTTGACCACAGACACCACGGCGCTGATCTCTTCTCTCGACGTGCTGCGCCCCGAGGTGACCAGCCAGTCGCGCGGCAGCTCGGTCGGCATCGCGAGCCAGATGCTGAGCGAGACCCTCTCGAGCGCTGCCGAGTCCTCGCCCGACCGCTCGCGGATGGTGTTCTACTTCGGCGACGGCGAGCAGACCGACGGCAGCACACCGGAGGCCTTCACCGGCAGCGCGAAGCTGACCGACGCCGGCGGCGTGTTCGGCTACGGCACCGAGGAGGGCGGCGCGATGAAGCTCACAACGGGCGGAGTCGACGGCGCCGACGGCGGATACATCCAGTACCAGGGTGCGAACGCGAAGTCCGTGATCGACGAGGCGAACCTCCAGACGATCGCCGATCAGCTCGGCGTGGAATACCTGCACCGCACGGCGGATGCTGAGCCGAAGCTGCCCGAGGCGCCGTCGACCACGACGACCTATTCGAAGTCGGGTGAGATCGGCAACGTCACCGAGCTGTACTGGGTGGCCGCGCTCGTCGTGGTCCTCCTGCTCGCGGTCGAGCTCGCCAGGGCCACGATGCTCGTGGCGCGACTGCGTCTGCTGAAGACGCCGGCGACCCACGACGCTTCGTCTGGTCGCTCCGTTCCTCGCTCAACGACCGAGGAATCCACCGGAGGTGAGTCATGACCGACCTCTCGACCGACCCGGCCACCCAGACGACGAGCGCGGACACCACGGCCGCGGCATCCGCTCTTCTCGCCGCGAACCGCCGGCGGCGGCGCATCCGTCGCTGGATCGCCATCGGCACCCTCCCCCTCACACTCGCGGCGCTCCTGTTCGTCGGCAAGCTGCTGAGCATGTACGCCTTCGCCCACCAGAGCATCAGCGCCTACGTAGTCGACGACTACGCGGGTTCCGAGGCCTCGGCGCGCGGTCAGGAGTTCCTGAACTGGTTCGAGCCGTTCAAGGCGCCGTTCAACGTGGGCACCGCGCTCGCCGGCGCAGAGAAGCTCCCCGAGGCGCGCACGAAGCTCGAGGAGTCGCTCGAGCTCGCGCACGGTCTCGAGGTGTGCACCGTGCGCATCAACCTCGCGCTCGTGATCGAACGGCAGGGCGATGCGGCCGCCGCCGACGGCGACGGGGCCGCCGCCGCCGAGTTCTACGGCGAGGCTCTGACGCTCACTAGCGAGACGCCCGAGGAGTGCAACAGCGAAGAGGCGCAGCAGCAGTCGTCCGATCCCGACCGCGATATGCAGAAGACCAAGGAAGACACCGAGGACCGTCTGAAGCAGAAGCAGCAGGAGCAGCAGGAACAGCAGCAGCCCGAAGAGCAGAAGCCCGAGGAGGAGGAGCAGCCAGAGCCGCAGCCCTCGGACGAGAAGCTCGACGAGCTCAAGGAGAAGCTCGAGCAGGGTCAGCAGGAACGCGATCAGCGTCAGGACGGCGAGGAGCCGGGCGGCACCGGAACGGACAAGCCATGGTGATGGATCGGGAGAAGCAGCGGCAGCGCTACATCGCCGGCACCGAGGGCGCCCCGCCCGTGCCGCCGCCCGGCGGATACCGCGGGGCGAAACGGCAGCAGTCCGCGTATGCGGCGCCTACGCCCGCAGCGTCGATCTACAGCGCCGGCGAGACCGCCGCGGCAGCCATCGAGAAGAAGCCGTCGTCGGTGTTCAGCCGCGTCGTGCTCGTGGTCGCCATCGTGTTCGCGGCGATCCTGCTCATCGTGATGGCCGCCGGAGGCACGGACATGCTGTACGGCGTGACGATGTTCGCGTTGCAGCTCGTGGTGCTGGGCCTCGTGATCGCCACGCTTTTCACTGCGCGAGGACGGATGCTGGGCAGCATCGCGCTGGTCGTCACTCTGCTCTTCAACGTCGCCACGGTCGGTGGACTGAGTGCGCTGCGCACATCGGCGGCCGGCGCTTACGACGGCATGAAGAGCGACGAGCAGAAGCACGAGGAGGCGTACCCCGGGATCAAGGGCACCGACCCTCAGGAGGCGCTCGATCAGCAGTCCGTCGAAGAAGTCCGCGCCGCGGCCGCCGAGCTTTTCGCCGACATCCGCGCGCAGGTGACGGCGGAGTTCGGCTACGAGTGGGTGCAGGTCGGCGACGAAGACCTGCGGCCGGAGCGCAACGGCTACGGCGGCGAGTCGATGCTGTACGAGTTCGCCACCGAGGGCTGGGCGACGACGGAGCCGATCCACGACTATGCCACCAAGGTGGCGATCATGGACTTGATCGGTCAGATCGTGGTCGATCACGGCATGTACGGGCTGTACGCGTTCAACGACCCATCGGTGTCGAGCATCGACCCCTCGGTGATGACGAAGCTGTACGGCAGCGATGACCCGCGCACTCAGCACACCTGGGAGTCGTACACCGAGAACTATCCCGACCCCATGCGGTTCTACGCCGACATCTACGACCTGTCGCACGACAGCGACGGCAGCTTCCAGCGCACACGCGAGGCGCAGAACACCCGAACCGGCGAGCCGCTCGAGGGCCTGCAGCTCGTCGTGATCGCCAGTGCGGTGCTGCAGGATGCCGATCGCGATGCGTTCGAGAAGAAGCTCGAGGAGTATCCGGGGTTCGACTGAGGCGCCGACGTGCTGCCAATCAGCGTGTCAGCGCAGAAAACCGAGTTCGCCGAGCGCTGACCGGGATGCGTATCCGAAATCTGACACAAGGGTCGTTACGTTGATCGGAGCGCTTGCTGGGGATGCGAGGAAGAGGACCTGGCGGGCGAGCTGCGAGGCTTTCATGACTGGCAGTGCGCTGTCCTCGAAACCGAGTTCGACGCGGCCGAGGTCGGTTCGCGACATCGGGGTGTCGACGATTCCGGGGCAGATGGCGTTGACCCGGATACCTGGGTGATCGATGGCTATTGCTTTGGCCAGCATCACGACCGCCGCCTTCGACGTGCCGTAGGCGGCCATGCCTTCGAAGGCGACCAATGCCGCATCAGATGCGACGAGAACGATCGTGCCTGCCTCGCTTCTCTCGAGGTGTGGCATCGCGTGCTTGGCCATCAGGAAGTTCCCGCGCACATTGATCGCGAGGACCCGATCGAAGTCGGCTGCGTCCGTCTCCGCCAGCTTCACACCTACGGGGCCGGAGATGCCGGCGCAGCCGATCAGGATGTCGATTCCGCCGTGCTGCGCGATCACTTCGGCGATCGCGGAACCGACCTTGTCCTCGTCGGTGATGTCCACCTCGTGTGAGGTGACCGTCTTTCCGTTGCGAGCATGCTCGGCCGCAACCGCCGCTCCTCGTGGATCTCGGTCGAGTATGGCGACGCGTACGCCTTCGGCAGCCAGCGCAGCCACGCACGCCTGACCGATTCCGGATGCGCCTCCGGTCACGACAGCGACCCGCCCGTCGATCTCGAGGTTCATCACGCCCTCGCTTTCTCGAAGGCGAGGGTTGGGAGATCGACGATGTGCGCTCCGCCGTCGACGACCAGCGTCGTACCGGTGATGTAGGCCGACTCGCCTGAGCCGAGGAACCGCACGGCGGCAGCGATGTCTGATGGGTCTGCCACACGACGTAGCGGAAGGTCGGTCGTCACCAGGTCGTAGGCCTCGTTGCGGTCGCTGAGTTCGAGATGCTCGACGAGTTCGTCCATCTCTTCGTCGGCCAGCGGCGTGCGGACCCAGCCGGGGCAGATGGCGTTGACGCGAATGCCTGACGCTCCGTAGTCCCGTGCGAGGGACTTCGTCAATCCGATCACGGCGTGCTTCGCCGTGGTGTATCCCGCCATGGCCGGACCGGCGAACAGGCCGGAGAGCGAGGAGATCATCACGATGCGGCCGTGTGAGAGCGCCAACGCGGGAAGGAATTCCCGCGAGGTCGTGAACGCGGTGGTCAGATTGGCGTGCATGGACGCTGCCCAATCGGCGTCGTCGGTGTTGCCGACCGTCGCGAACCCGCCGCCGCCGGCGTTGCACACCAGTGTGTCGACTCGCCCGTACGTCGCGATGATGTTCTCGACGGCAGCCTCCACCGATTTCGCATCACCGGCATCGGCGACGATCGGCAATCCTCCCGTGCGGCGCGCGACCTCTTCGATGGGTCCAGCACGCCGGCCCAGCAGCACGACGCGAGCGCCTTCGGCGGCGAATCGATCGGCGATGGCGGCGCCGATGCCGGTGCCGCCACCGGTGATGACGACGACGTCGTTCTCGACGCCGGCGCCGCCGAACGTCATCGGCTGATGACTTTCGGCGCGGCGACGGCCTTCAGGCCCGCGGTGCCGAACTCCTGTCCGTAACCCGAGGCCTTGGTGCCTCCGAACGGCACCTGGGGGTTGAGTGCGCCGTGCTGATTGATCCATACCGTTCCGGCCTGGAGTCGGTGGGCGACGGCGAGAGCCGCTTCGGGGTCGTCCGACCAGACGGAGGCGCCCAGCCCCTGCTCGCTGGCGTTCGCCCGAGCGACCGCGTCGTCGACGTCGGTGTACCGGATGACCGGGATCGCGGGACCGAACTGTTCCTCGTCTACGAGTGATGCACCGTCGGTGATGTCGGCCACGACGGTCGGCTGGTAGAACAGCGGTCCGAGGTGTGTCGCTGCCTCGCCACCCGCAACGATCCGGGCGCCGGCCGCACGGGCCTCTTCGACGAGGCGCGCGACGATGTCGAACTGGTTCTGGTTCTGCAGCGGGCCGAGCACGTTCGCTTCGTCCAGGCCCTGGCCCATCGGCATCGTGCGCGCGAGCTGAGCGAGGGCGTCGACGGTCTCCTCGTAGACGGAGTCGTGCACGTAAAGACGCTTCAGAGCCGCACAGGTCTGCCCGGTGTTGATGAAGCAGCCCCAGAAGAGATCCTCCGCGTGCGCGGTGATGTCCGTTCCGGGAAGGACGATACCGGCGTCGTTTCCGCCGAGCTCGAGGGTGAGCCGCGCGAGGTTGTTCGCGGATGCCTCGACGATCTTTCGACCGGTCGGTGTGGATCCGGTGAACATGATCTTGTCCACACCGGGGTGGGCGGCGAGCGTGGAGCCGATCTCGCGGTCGCCGGTCACGGCTGTGAGCACGCCGGTCGGGAGGTGCCGGTTGAAGATCTCGACGAGGGCGAGCACGCTGAGCGGCGTGAAACCGCTGGGCTTCACGATGACGGTGTTGCCCATGCGCAGGGAAGGTGCGATCTGCCAGACGGAGATCATCATCGGCCAGTTCCAGGGGCCGATCGCACCGACGACGCCGAGCGCGCCGTAGTGAACCTCCGCGCGCGCGGTCCCGGCCTCGAACACGACTTCGGGCTCCAGGACGGTGTCGGCGGCGTTACGGGTCCAGACCGCGCAGGCGCCGACCTCGAAGCGCGCGTTGGGGCCGTTGAGCGGCTTCCCCTGCTCCCGGGACAGGAGCACAGCGAGTTCTTCGGCGTTGGCCTCGAGATCATCGGCGACGGCATGCAGGATGCGGCTGCGCTCGGCGTGACCGAGTGCTTCCCATGCCGGCTGAGCGGTACGGGCGGACGTGATGGCGTGCTCGAGGTCTGCGAGGTTGTGAACCGGTGCGTGACCGATGACCTCACGGGTCGCGGCGTCGGGGATCGCTCGGCCGTTGGACTCGGGCACGGTGATGGTGTCGAGGATGCTGGTTGCGGTTGTCATGATGACTCCTGATCGTGTGAGGTCTAGATCGGGGCCGGCGCGCCGGCGGGCCCGGATGGCTGGCGATTGAGGATGCTGCGGGCTGCGGTGAGACCGCTTTCGATGGCACCGTCGATGAATCCGCCCCATCCGTCGGCGAAGTCCGACCCCGCGAAAACGATCCGTCCGTGCGGTGTTCGCATGGCAGGCAGCCCGGTCTTCAGGTAGCCGGCGCGGTGCATCGGCCAGGTTTCCCCGGAGAGCGGATCGCTCGTCCAGTCGTGTCCGGCGACCTCGATGACGGTAAGGCCGTCCACGAGCCGGTCGACGGCTTGTTGCACGGTCGACCGGTCGGCGGCATCGATGGCAAGAGCGTCGGTACCGAATCCGATGACGATGGTGCGCCCGTCGACGTGATACTCCGATTGCAGGAAGTTCAGGGGCGCGTCGTGCTCCCCGAACGCGACGAAATGCGGTTGCTCGCCATCGACGGAGAACCAGATCTTGGTTCCGAGTCCCACCTGCCCGGTGTCGAGCGTGCGCACGGTATCGACCGGGAGCTCCGGCTCGAAGCAGATGCGTCCGAGGGCGTGCAGTGGCGCTGTCACGATCACTGAGGCGGTGCTGACAGACGAGCCATCCCCGAGGCCGACGATCAGACCGTCAGGACGATCCGTGATCGACGCGACGTCGGCGCCGAGCCGAAGGTCAGCGTTCGTATCCGAGAGGATCGCCTCCAAGAGTGCGCGCGTGCCACCAGCGATCTTGTAGCTCGCGCACGCCTCGAACAGCACGCGCCAGTCGCCGTTCGCCACCGCAAGCCAGCGCAGGGCCTGCGTGTACGCGGCATCCTCGAGTCGTCCGTTGAAGTTCAACGCCCAGAAGGACCGAAGAAGTGCGCGCTGTTCCTCGTCGAGGTCCAGCGCATCGAGACGGTCGATCAGAGGCTCGTCATCAAGGAGCGCGCCCTGCTCCGACTCGAGAGGAGAGAAGGGTTGAGGGAAGACTTCGCGTGCTACGCGTCCGAGTTGCTGGTTGGGCTCGTCGAGCAGGTCGAGGAGCGCATCGGGCGCGATGGGCGCGGGGCGGCCATCGATCGGCCGCCACGCCGCCACCGGCTCAGGACTGGGAATCAGTCCGAGCCCGTACCTGTGCAGCTCCGCCCAGACGAAGGGCTGGATCCAGTGGACCCACGTGCCGCCCAGCTCGATGTCGAGGCCGAGGCGCCGGTCGAGCCATGTGCGTCCCCCGATGCGGTCCCGCGCCTCGAGGATGAGTACGCGTCTACCGCTCCACGTGAGTTCACGGGCGGCTGTGAGACCCGCGAACCCGGCTCCCACGACGACGACGTCGTAGTCCTGCTCTGTCATGACCGGGCCTTCAGGAGTAGACGAAGAACTCGACAGTCGGCGCGAGTACGGTCCAGACGGCGGCTGTGTCCTTGTTGAACGTCGCGACGGATCCGGCGGTCAGCTCGAATGCGTTGCCGTTCTCCAGCTCGATGCGCAGATGGCCCTCGATGATGTACACCGTCTCGTCGGCGTGCCCGACTACTCGCATCGGGCCGGGCGCTTCCTCGGGGGTGATGAACCAGAATCCGGACGCAAGAGCCTCGCGGTCTCCTTCTCCCGGTCGGCGGGTCCACTGGACCGTACCGACCTCGAACGGCTCGGCGGCGGATCGGTCAAAACTGGAATTGCTGGCGAAATCGGACATCGTCGTGCCTTTCTGAGCCGTGAGCGGCTCAGTCGTTCGGGTAGGTGGTCTCGTTGAGGATCGTGAAGCGGCTGTCGAAGGGGATGTGGACGACGCTTTGTGTGGAGTTCTCCCAGCAGAACATCCGGCCGATGGACCGCTGCTCGTGCAGATCGACGACGAGGAAGCTCTCCACAGGCATCACGCTCTCCTTCCAGAAGAAGATG
Organism: Microbacterium sp.; assembly: GCA_019510305.1. Classification (GTDB taxonomy): domain Bacteria; phylum Actinomycetota; class Actinomycetes; order Actinomycetales; family Microbacteriaceae; genus Microbacterium; species Microbacterium natoriense_A. The sequence continues at coordinate 76,092 of JAEKKN010000024.1, read as the reverse complement.
ACGAGTCCGTCCGCCAGCGCGAGAGCCTTCGTCTGGTCGACGTCTGCGAGTCCCGATTCTGCACCGGAGATGCAATGCCAGACGAAGGTTCCCCCGTTGAGGTAGATGTGTTCGTAACGCTCCGTCTCGCTGTAGCGGTAGTAGATCCGTTTGCCGACGAGTTCCTGGCTGCTCGGCCGCTGCTCGATCTCGCCCATGCCATCGATGCGCCCGGAGAGGAAGAGGGTGTCGGTGCGACCGACCCCATCGGTGAGCGTGATGCCGCTCTCAGCGGCGGTGACCCTGCCATCCGCGAGGTCGATCACGAAGGTGATCGCTCGGGTTTCCGCGTCTGCACCCTCGACCACATCGATGATCTGGATTCCCGGGCGCACCTCCACGGCGCGATAGGCGAGCGTGCCGGATGAGCCGGCACGCGGTCCGGTGAGGACGGTCCTCGTTAGCTCCCGTGCGGAGCGGAACTCGTGCCGGATCGTCCGGCCATCGTCGAAGCGGATGTCGATGGTCTGACCAGCCAGAACCTCGCTCGCGGGCAGGCTCGGTTCGCCGAAGCCGTCGATCATCGCGGAGACGTCGGGCCAGTCATCCTGGGCGATGAAGCCCTGCGCGTGGACCTTCGAGTCGGTGGAGTTCACTGTGGGGATTCCTTTCGGGGGAGGATGTCGGGGGGCGATCGTCAGGCGATCGCGACGACCTTGAAGTCGATGTCCTTGCGGAAGCTCGGGATGATGAACCCGATGACGAAAGCGAGGGGAATGAGCCAGAGCATCGCCTTCGCCACCGTGCCGTCGCCGAACAGGAGGACATCGAAGTTCGACAGTGCGATCACCAGCACGGCACCGTTCAACAGGAGCGCGAGAGCCGGAGCGAACTTGGTGCTCCAGAAGCCCGTTTCAAGCCGCTCGCGGAGGAAGAACGCGAGGATGGCGACGGAGGCGAGAGTCATCATCGTGATGAACCCGATGGTCCCCAGCGCGACGAACCACGCGTAGATGACGACGATGGGGTCGGCGCCTGCGGCGAAGAAGATCGCGAGGACGACCACGCAGACGGCAGCATCCACGAGCGCGGCGACGTGGGGCGCACGCTTGACCCGGGAGACCCGCGCGAAGATCTGCGGAAGGACCCGTGCACGTCCCAGGGCGAAGCAGTAGCGGGCGAACATGTTCTGCACGCCGATCAGCATCGCGAGGAAGCTCGTGAGCACAAGGATCTGCATCACAAGTGAGAGCCAGGGACCAACGGCGCGCGAGGCGAGGGCGAAGATGACGCCGGAGAGGTTGTCTGCCGAGGCCTGTTGAACGTTGGCGGCGCCGAGCCCGTAGCTCACGGCCCACGTGGCGAGGGTGTAGTACACGGCGACGAAGCCGATGACGACGAACAGGGCGATCGGAATCGTCCGGCGGGGGTTCTTGGCTTCCTCAGCGAAGACGGTGGTGGCCTCGAACGTGGTGAAGCAGGTGAACACGAACAGGCCGGCGACGCCGATGCTGGGATTCGTCAGCACCGCAGGGCTGAAGCTCACCAGAGAAGGATCCTGCCCGGGGAAGGCGATGAGAATGCCGACGATGAGCACGGCCACGACGATCACCTCGAGCGCGATGATGACGCCAAGAACGCGCATGTTGAGATCGACACCGCGGATGACGAGGACCGTCGTGATGGCGATCGCCAGCATCACCCAGACCCACACCGGCAGGTTCAGCCCGACGCTCACTGCCAACTGCTGGGCGAAGACTCCGAACTGGGCGACGAGTCCGATCTGGAGGGCGAGGTAGGTCACCACGACGATGCCCGCGGATCCCGTCGCGGCACGCGAGCCGAGCCCTCGTGCGATGTATGCGACGAAGCCTCCCGCGTTGGTGATGTGACGGCTCATCTTCAAGTAGCCGACGGCGAACACGGCGATGATGGCGGCGACGATGATGTAGACGGCCGGGGCGCCGCTGCCGACGAGGGAGAAGACGACAGGAGCCGCGCCCACGAACGCGGCCATGGGAGCGGCCGCAGCGATGACGAAGAACGCGACACCGACCACGCCGAGGCTGTTGCGCTTCAGTGCTGTGGTCTGCTCAGCGGCGGATTCTGCGGTGGTCGACGCCATGGCGTTCTCCTTTGAACAAGGCGGATGGTGAAGCCATTTGAGCAGGTGCTGAATTCAATGTCAAGCATTTGCTCAATTCTTGTGCGTGCGGGCGGCTCGGGAGAGGTAGGGTGCCAAACATGGCCGAGGAACTCCAGCGCATCAAATACGGCACGGGCCGAGAGGCTCTCATCGAAGCGGCGGTCCGCGTTGTAGCGCGCCACGGCCTGCACGGCATGACTTTCAGAAAGGTGGCGCAAGAAGCCGGCGTCAACAACTCCCTCGTAGCTCACCACTTCGGCTCCTTGTCATCGCTGGCATCAGCCGCGCTCTCGTGGTCCGCGACGACCGCACTGAACGACTCGCATCTCGCTGGCTTCCGCGACTCGGCCGAGGACTACAGGTCAGCACTGTGGTCGACGCTCAGCGAAGAGAAGGACCTGCATGTCTATCAGTTCGAGATGGTCCTCGAAGCCAGCCGCGACGAAGAGATCCGGGAACACATCATCGCGATGTACGACCAGTACACCGCTGAAGTCTCACGAAGCATGTTCGGCGATTCGGCCAATGATGAGGACCGCGCTCTCGCCCGCGCCGTCTTCGCTGCCCTCGACGGGCTCGTCCTGCAGTTCGTAAGCGGCGCTATTGATCGCGAACAGGTCGACTCGTCGGTCGACGCTCTCTGGAAGCTGGCGGCCCTCGCGAGTGCTTCGAGCCATTGAGCACGGTGCCGGAGTCGAGCCGATGTCAGGGCGGTAGGCGACCGCGCTCCGGGGTCGATTGCCATGCCGATCAGGTCGCCAAACCGGGATCCGGCTTTGCCGCACATCGTGGACGTCCTACGCTGTCATACGCCCGGCCGCTCCCGGCGGGCTTCGCAGACGAAGGAACGCCGATGAGCACCCTCGCCCTCCTCTCGATGGACGCCGGACAGACCGGCACCAAGGTGCGACTGCACGGCTCCGACGGCTCGACGCATGACGATCTTCTGCCCGGCGTGCTGACCGACAGGCCGCTCGCAGCGCAGTTGGCTGAGACCGCCGAGCGGTTGTCTCAGGCGGCCGGAGCGGCTCCCGACACCGTCGCGATCGGCGTCTCGGGAGTCACCGACGTCCACTCCGAGGCCGAATCGCTGCTCCGCCACCCGGCACTCGCGGACTCGCGCCGAGTGATCGTCGCCCACGACTCGGTGACGTCGTTCCTCGGCGTTCTCGGCGACCGCCAGGGAGCGGTGATCGCCGTCGGCACCGGCGTCGTCACGCTCGGCGTCGGGCCCCGTTCCGCCGTGCGCGTCGACGGCTGGGGGAACATCATGGGCGACGCGGGCAGCGGCTACTGGATCGGTCGCGAAGCGCTGGATGCTGTGATGCGCGCGTACGACGGGCGCGGCGAGGCGACCGCGCTCACGCCGCTGGTCCGCGAGCGCTGGCCCGACCTCGAGGGCGCATACACCTCGCTGCAGGCGGACTCCGACCGCGTGCGGCTCGTCGCGTCGTTCGCCGCCCCGACCGCGACGCTCGCGGCCGAGGGCGATCCCATCGCTCGACGCATCTGCGAGCAGGCCGCCGCCGAGCTCGCGCTGTCGGTGACGTCCGCCCTGCAGACGACCGCTGCTCCCGCCGATGCAGCGGTCGGCGCGATCGGCGGCGTGCTGCGCTCCGACCTCATCCGCAGCGCCTTCGAGGCGGCGGTGCGCGCCGCGCGTCCCGCGGTGCGCTTCGCACCCCCGGTCGGGACCGGCCTCGACGGAGTGGACGCCCTCGTCGAACTCGCGTCCGACCATCCGCTGAGAGGACGCCTGGCCGAGCTCGTCCGCACTGAGAAGGAGGTGACGGCATGACCGCCGTCTTCTGGGAGATCGACAACACCCCACGCGACTACGCCTGGGGAGAGATCGACGGGGTCGCGCACGTGCGCGGCACCGCCCCGACCGGTCTCCGCGAAGCGGAGCTGTGGCTGGGCGCTCATCCGGCGGCGCCGAGCCGCGTCGTCGGCGATGCCCCGTGGCAGACCCTCGACGAATGGGAGCGGGCAACCGGCGTGCGTCTGCCGTTCCTGCTCAAGATCCTCTGCGCCGCCGAACCGCTGTCGCTGCAGGCGCACCCGAGCACCGCGCAGGCGCAGGAGGGGTTCGCGCGCGAGAACGAACTCGGGATCCCTGTCGACGCCCCGAACCGCAACTACCGAGACCCGAACTCGAAGCCCGAGATGATCGTGGCGCTGTACGACGGATTCGAGGCCCTCTGCGGGTTCCGTCCGGTCGCCGACGTGCAGTCCGACCTTGAGGCGCTCTCGGCGGCGATCGGCCCGGATCACGGGTCAGCGCTGCAGGCCTGGAGCGAACTGCTGGCGGATGCCGACGGCATCCGCTCCGCCTTTCTGTGGCTGCTGTCGGGTGACGAGCGGATCGCTCCTCTTGTCGCTGCAGTCACCGAGGTCGGTGCGGCCGACGACCGATTCGCCGTGCTGCGGCCGATCGCGCAGGCCCACCCGGGCGACCCCGGCATCCTCGGTGCGCTCATGCTGCAGCACGTGACGCTGCGGGCGGGCGAGGCGCTGTGGCTGCCGGCCGGGAACATCCACGCCTACCTCCGCGGCTCGGGGATCGAGCTGATGGGACCGAGCGACAACGTGCTCCGCGGCGGACTCACGCCCAAGCACATCGACACCGACGAGCTCGGCCGGGTGCTCGACGCTCGAGAGGGCGGCGACCCGCGCCTCGACGCGTCGCCCGCAGGCGACGGCATCCGCGTCTTCCGCCCAGGCGCACCCGACGATGCTCCCGGCTTCGTGCTCTACGAATGCACGAGCACCGGCGAGCTCGACCTCGCCGGCGCCGCGGTCGCCTTGTGCACCGAGGGCGCGTTCAGCCTGTCATCCGGCGACGCCACGATCGACGTGCCACGAGGGCGCGCGGTTCTCATCGCGCGCGCGGCGCGCGTTCACGTCGAGGGCGAGGGCCGGCTCTTCTTCGCCGCAGGCGCCTGAGGCCCCCAGCTCTGGCCTCGGGCACCTGCCGCTCTACGGCGCCGGCGCTCCGATACGCTCGGCCTGAACCTTCACACCATCACCCCGGATGAACCCTGGAGATCGACCGTCATGCCCCGTTTCGACCTGCCCCCTGCAGAGCTGCGCTCCTACCATCCCGAGGTCTCGGCGCCTGAGGACTTCGACGAGTTCTGGCGGAGCACGCTCGCGGAGTCACGGGCGGTCGCGCAGCCGCCGACGCTGACTCGCATCGACTCGCCGCTCTCACTGGTCGAGGTGTACGACGTCTCCTTCAGCGGCTTCGGCGGAGACGCGGTCCGTGGCTGGTTCGTGGTGCCCGCCGGCGCTACAGGGCCCCTGCCGACCGTCGTCGAGTTCAACGGATACGGCGGCGGTCGTGGCCTGCCGCACGAGCGTCTCGCGTGGGCGGCATCCGGATACGCCTGGGCCTTCATGGACACGCGCGGCCAGGGCAGCTCGTGGGGCACCGGAGGCGGCACGCCCGACCCGCACGGCACCGGAGCCTCGACGCCCGGTTTCATGACCCGCGGCATCGACGACCCTGCGCAGTACTACTACCGGCGCGTGTTCACCGACGCCGCGCTCTTCATCGATGCTGTGCGTGGGCTCGACGGCGTCGACGCCGCACGGATCGCGGTCACCGGCGGCAGCCAGGGCGGCGGTATAGCGATCGCCGCGGCCGGCCTCAGCGAGGGCCTGGTCGGCGTCATGCCCGACGTGCCGTTCCTGTGCCATTTCGAGCGCGCGGTCGGGCTGACCGACAAGGACCCGTATCAGGAGATCGTCCGCTACCTGTCGGTGCACCGCGACGCGGTCGACCAGACGTACCGCACGCTGTCGTACTTCGACGGCGTGAACTTCGCAGCCCGCGCCACCGCTCCCGCGCTCTACTCGGTCGCCCTGATGGACCCGATCTGCCCGCCGTCGACCGTGTACGCGGCGGCCAACCACCATCTCGGCGGCGCCGAGGTGATCGAGTACCCGTTCAACGAGCACGAGGGCGGGCAGGGCGTGCACTGGCAGCGCCAGGCGGCCTGGCTAGCGGGGCGGCTCCGGCAGGTCTGAGCCTGCGAGCTCCACGCATCCCGAGCCTTCCCGAGCTCTCGCCGTCTCCCGAGAATAGGTCAACCGCACGAGAACAGGACGGATGCCGACAGGTATCCTCCCCTGGCGCGGTTGACCTATTCTCGCGATGGGGTGCGGGCGGCTCGCCCGCCTGCGCCCGCTCAGCGGGCGAGGGTGAGCAGCATGCGCGCGAGCGCGTAGCGGGTGCGGCCCCGCGAGGCGCGTGGGTCGTAGCCGAGCACCTCGATCAGAGCTGTGAGCTTCTCCTGCACGCTCGAGTGGTGGCGGCCGAGACGCACCGCCGCGGCGCGCACGCTGCGCTCTTCGGCCACGGCGTCGAGCAGTTCGAGGGTGCGTGCGTCGAGGCTCCCGAGGACTTCGGCATCCGGATGCAGCGGCTTGCCCTCTGCGGCCTCGGCCACGATCAGGGCCGCGCCGATGTCGGCGGCGTCGACGACGGGATCCGCGGCACTCGTGAGGCGGACGGCGATGAGCGCCGACGACCACGATGCCGGGGCGAGTCCTTCAACGCCGACGCCGAGACGGAGGTCGACTCCGACCGGCCAGGGCGATCGCGGCTCGGTTCCGGACGGCACGATGGTTGCTCTCGTCAGCCCATGGCGGGTGGCGACGACGGCCGACGGATGCTGGGCACCGGGCGCCGGATCAGGCGGAGAGGCCAGAACCACCAGAGGTCCGTCGCCGAATCGCAGCCGCGCCAGGGCGCTCGCGCGCTCTTGTACACTCGCGTACGCACTGATCGCCAACTCGACCGCGCTCTCCGGCCCGACGGTCCGCCGCGCGCGGATGATGCCCAGAGCCAGCGCGAGCCGTTCGAGGATCATGGCGTCGTTCGTGTGCGGATCGCCGTCGCGCTCGATCCAGACGACCGCATCCGATCCGCTCTCGCGCATCGACCAGCCGTCCGACACATCCGCGGGATCGATCCGCATCCCGTCCGCCCGCACACGCGTGGTCTGGCGGCCCTCGCGGTGCCCGACGGTCGCGCCGCTGAGCAGCGCCGCACCGCGAAGCATGCTCTCCGCGCCCACCGACCGGGCGACGAGCGCGTCGAAGTACGAGACGACCTTGAGCGTCTCGCTCGCATCCGGGTCGAGGGCGGTGAGCCGCCCCAGCAGATCTTGCATGTCGGGCTCCATCGCGCGGGATTCCACCCTACGGGGTCGATCCCGCGACCCCGTAGGGGCGGATCAGCCGAGCAGGCGGTTCACCCAGTTGTCGCGCGCCGCAAGCATGGCCTGTGAGACAGACGCATGCGGCGCGAAGCTGTCGAACCCGTGGAACCCGCCGGCGAACACGTGCAGCTCGGCCTGGACCCCGGCCTCCCACAGCTTGCTGGCATAGGCGACGTCTTCATCGCGGAAGACCTCGGCGCTGCCACAGTCGATGAACGCAGGCGGGAGACCAGAGAGGTCGGTCGCCCTCGCCGGGGCGGCGTAGATCGACACATCCTCCTTGCCGCGGCGCTCGCCGAGCAGCGCGGTCCATCCGGTCATGTTGGATCCTCGGTCCCACACTCCGACGCCGTCGATCTGACGAGTCGAGACGGTCTCGTCGCGGTCGTCGAGCATCGGGTAGATGAGAAGCTGACCGATCAGGCCGGGACCGCTGCGATCCCTGGCGAGGAGGGCGGTGCCCGCGGCGAGACCTCCGCCGGCGCTGCCACCGCCGATCAGGATCCGGGACGGATCGATGCCGAGGTCGTCGGTGTGCTCGGCGGTCCACTCGAGCGCCGCGTAGCAGTCCTCGACCGGGTAGGGGTCGGGGAACTCGGGGGCGAGTCGGTACTCCACCGTCACGATCACGCCGTTGAACCGCTCGGCCCAATCGAGGAACGCGGTCACGCCCAACCAGCGGTTGCCGAGGATCATGCCGCCGCCGTGAGTGTGAAAGAACCCAGGGCCGGTTCCGGTACGGCCGTCCTTCTCGATCACGGACACGACGATGTCGCCGGCATCGTGACCGGGGATCATCACGTCGCGCCAGACGAAGCCGCGATCGGCGAGCAGCTGGAAGATCTCGTCCTGACCGGCCATCGGCATCTGTCGCATGAGCGGGATCATCTCCGCCGTGAGCGTCGGCGGGATGTGATCTCCGACGAGCGCAAGCGCCGCCTCGAGTTCGGGATCGAATGGCGGTCGCGCCAGCGTGTCGGTCATCAGCAACTCCTTCGTCGACGCCGCCCGAGCGCGGCGTCCCGCCAGCATGCGTCACCTCGGGCACGAGGATAACCCGCCACTCACGCCCGATCCGCCCCCGCGAAGCCGCCGGGCGGCGGGTCGGGCCGTCATCCGACCCGGGCAGTCAGGTCAGCAGCGCCTGCAGCTTCCGGCACTCTGGCCTGGCCTTCGTGCTGCTCGTGGAAGCGGTCTAGGGCCCGACGGCGGGAACACGCGCGCCGTTCAGCGCGTGTTCCCGCCGTGTGTCGTTCAGTCGATCGTGACGCGGTGGATGCCGAGGTCGGTGCGACCGGGAAGCAGATCCGCTCGGAGCGCTCGGGTGCCGTGGTACTCGCCGTCGCGGAGTCGGCGAAACGGGCTGCTCGGCGATTCGTCGCGGATGCCGGAGAGCCTCTCGACCAACCGCACGCTCTCGTGATCGACCCCCGCCGACTCCAATCCGTCGGCGTCGTGAACGACGTGCAGGTCGAGCGGCTCGATCCCGGTGTACCAGAGGGTGCCATGCGTGAGCGGGAACAGCAGCGAGTCCAGGTCTCCGCTCACGCCCCGCTCTCCGATGGAACGCTCGTCTTCACCTGCCGTCACGATCACGAGGGCACGGCGCCCGGCGAGCAGGCCGTCGCCGTAGCGCAGCGGCAGACCGGTGTGCGGGTCGACCGGGCCGTAGGCGAACCCGTTGGTCAGCACGCGATCGAACCACCCTTTGAGGATCGCCGGGGGTCCGTACCACCACAGCGGGAACTGCAGCACGACGAGATCGGCGGCCTGGAGCTTGCGCTGCTCCTCGCTCACATCCGACGGCACCCGCCCCTCGGCATGTGCCTCGCCCATGAGGTCGACGACGTTGCCGTCTCTCCCCTGCGGGTCGCCCAGATCCGGAGCCGCGAGCACGGGGTCGAACCGCTGGCGGTAGAGGTCGGTCGTCTCCACATCGTGATCGCGCGACAGCGCGTCCACCCCGTCGCGGAACAGCCGGGCGTTGAACGAGTTCTCCTGGGGGTGTGCGTAGATCCAGTGGACGGTCGGGCGTGATGCGGACACGGATGGCCTTTCTTCAGCGGGGTTCGAGGACGGAGGGCTTCGCGGCGCGTCTCCCGAGCGGCAGGAGCGCTGCGGCGACGACCATCCCGGTCGCGACGAGGAGCGCCACGATGAAGCCGCGAGAGCCGACGATCGAGGCGATCGTGCCGAGCACGGCGATGCCGAGACCTCCGCCGAGGGCGAAGCCGACCTCCTGGATCGCCCCGACCTGGCCGGCGTCGTCTTCGGTCGTCACGTCGAAGAGGGTCGTCGCGGCGAGCGTGGCGGCGATCCCGAAACCCACCCCGACCAAAACGAGGGGGAGCGCGACGAGATCGACCCCCGTCGCGAGCCAGGCGAGCCCCGCCCCCTGCACCACGAGCGCCATCACCGTCAGCGCGGGTGACGTCAGCCATCGGAGGAACAGTGGTGCGAGCACTCCGCCGAGCGCAATCGCCACCGCCTGCGGGAGGATCGCGATGCCGGCTTCGGCCGCGCTGAAGCCCCTGGCGTCCTGCAGGTGCAGGCTCACCAGGAGCACGGATGCCGTCGACACACCGCTGCTCGCCACGATGCGCACGATGGCGGGGCTGAACCCGGGTGCCCGGAAGAGTCGCATGTCGATGAGGGGATCGCGCAGGACGCGCTGCCTGCGGATGAAGAACACGAGCGTCACAACCGCGACGACTCCGGCGATGCCCGCGGCGAGCGGGGCTGCGAGCACCTCGTGCAGGGCGAAGACGAGAGCCCCGAGGGCCACGATCGACGACCCGATGCTGAGGATGTCCCACGACGGTGGGCGCGAGCTGCGGGAATCGGGCACGAGCCGGATCGCGAGCACGCCGGCGACGACCGCGAGCGGCACGCTGCCCAGCAGCAGCCAGCGCCACCCCGGGCCCTCGGTGACGAGTCCGCCGAGCACCGGCCCGAGAGCGTTGCCTGCCCCGAAGGTCGCGGTCCACAGCCCGTAAGCCAGTACGCGCTGGCGTGCGTGATAGTGCGCCCCGATCGTGGCCACGACGCCGGCCACGACGAAGGCCTCGGCGACGCCCAGGAGAGCACGCACCACGACCAGCAGCATCCCGTCCTGAGCGAACCCGCCCGCCGCGTTGAGCACCGCGAAGCCGGCGAGCCCCAGGAGCACGATCCGCTTGCGCCCGAACGCGTCGCCGATCCGGGCGGCGATGATCAGCGTCGCCGCCAGAGAGAGCGAATAGACGTCGACGAGCCACAGGGCGCCGCTGTCGCTGAGGACGAGGTCGCCTCGGATCGACGGCAGCGCGGTCGACATGCTGCTGATCGCGAGCGCGCCGATCAGGATGCCGAGAAGCAGCGGGATCATGGCGAGCCACGGATGGAGGGCCGAGCGGGGTCGAGTGGCAGTTGCGGGCGTCGAGAAGGTCACCATCTCAGTCTCAAGGGAAGGTACACTTCTGACAAGTACGGTCATTTAAGGTACATAGTGACCTTTTGGATACTGTGGCACAGCGGGAGGCAGGCCGATGAGGGAGAAGACGGAGCGCATCGTCCGAGAGTGGGGAGACGCGTGCGATGCCGAGATCTCGATCGCCGTGCTCGGCGGGGCATGGAAGCCCAGCATCCTCAGTCTTCTCCACCAACACGAAGTGCTGAGGTTCGGCGAGCTCAGCAGGCTGCTCGACGAACCGACCGCTCGCGTGCTGACCCGACAGCTGCGCGAGCTGGAGGACGACGGTCTTCTCATCCGCACCGTCTATCGGCAGGTCCCGCCCAAGGTCGAGTACCGGCTGAGCGACCTCGGCCGGGGCTCGATGCCGCTCGTCGAGGCGCTGACGAGCTGGGGCGGTCGCTACGCCGCGCACCAGCGACGCGAACTGGCACGGACGGCGGACGAGTCCGAACTGCTCGACGAGCTCGAGGCCGCCGGCGCGCCCTGACCCCCGAGCATCCTTCTGCGGGTCGTGCGGGATGCTCGCTGCGGGTCCGAAACAGCCGACACGCCGCCGATAGACTGGGAACCATGTCCAAGGTTCTCCAGTCACTGCCCGTCGGCGAGCGCGTCGGCATCGCCTTCTCCGGAGGACTCGACACCTCCGTCGCCGTCGCGTGGATGCGCGACAAGGGCGCAGTGCCCTGCACCTACACCGGAGACCTCGGCCAGCCCGACGAAGACGACATCGAGTCGATCCCCGGTCGCGCGCTCGAGTACGGCGCCGAGGTCGCGCGCCTCGTCGACGCGAAGACCGCACTCGTCGAAGAGGGCTTCGTCGCTCTCGCCTGCGGCGCATTCCACATCCGCTCCGGCGGCAAGACCTACTTCAACACGACTCCCCTCGGCCGCGCGGTCACCGGCACCATGCTGGTGCGCGCCATGAAGGACGACGGCGTCGACATCTGGGGCGACGGCTCCACCTACAAGGGCAACGACATCGAGCGGTTCTACCGCTACGGCCTGCTCGCCAACCCTCGTCTGCGCATCTACAAGCCGTGGCTCGACGCCGACTTCGTCACCGAGCTCGGCGGCCGCCAGGAGATGAGCGAATGGCTCGTCTCGCACGGCTTCCCCTACCGCGACTCCGCCGAGAAGGCGTACTCCACCGACGCGAACATCTGGGGCGCCACCCACGAGGCGAAGACGCTCGAGCACCTGAACGTCTCGCTCGAAACCGTCGACCCGATCATGGGCGTGAAGTTCTGGGACCCGTCGGTCGCGATCGAGACCGAGGACGTCACCGTGACCTTCGAGGCCGGTCGCCCCGTGGCGATCAACGGCGTCGAGTACAGCAATCCGGTCGAGCTCGTGCACGAGGCCAACCGCATCGGCGGCCGCCACGGCCTCGGCATGAGCGACCAGATCGAGAACCGCATCATCGAGGCGAAGTCTCGGGGCATCTACGAGGCTCCGGCGATGACGCTGCTGTTCATCACATACGAGCGCCTGGTCAACGGCATCCTGAACGAGGACACCCTCGCGACCTACCACGAGCAGGGTCGCCGTCTCGGCCGCCTCATGTACGAGGGCCGCTGGCTCGAGCCGCAGTCGCTCATGCTGCGCGAGTCCATCCAGCGCTGGGTCGGCTCGACGATCTCGGGCTCGGTCACCGTGCGCCTGCGTCGCGGAGACGACTGGACGATCATCGACACGGTCTCGCCCAACCTCTCCTACGCGCCCGAGAAGCTCTCGATGGAGCGCGTCGGCGACGCGGCCTTCGGGCCGGTCGACCGCATCGGACAGCTCACGATGCGCAACCTCGACATCGCCGACTCGCGTGCGCGTCTCGAGCAGTACGCGAGCCTCGGCCTCGTGGGCGGTGCGACGGGCGAGCTCGTCGGCCGTGTCACCGCAGGCGAGTCGGCCGAGATCACCGAGTCGGTGCACGGCTCGATCTCCGAGGCCGACGAGACGCTGGCGGATGCCGTCGACACCGCGTCCGAGGGTGCGGCGTTCGACTCCGGCACCGACTGACGCCTGCTTCTCTGAGGGGGCGGATGCTGCGCAGTCAGCATCCGCCCCCTCTGGGTTCCTGCCCCACCCCTCTTCCACTTCGGGGGGCGACACGCCACATCGGGGGATCGTTTCGCGATTCCGTCCCCCGATCTGGCGTGTCGCCCCCCGATGTGTGATGGGTCGCGGACCGGATGCTGTGAACATTCCGAGTTATCTTGCACACGCATGTGCACTATACGTAAAATGGTGCCATGACCACTCGTGCACCCCGCCGCGATGCCGTCGAGAACCGCGCCGGCATCCTGTCCGCCGCCCGCTCCGCCCTCGCGAACGACCCCCATGCCTCCGTCGACGTCATCGCCCGCAACGCCGGCCTGTCCCGCCGCACCCTGTACGGCCACTTCGACGACCGAGACGCCCTCATCCGCGAGCTCATCTCGAGCGGAGCCAAGCGATTCAACACGATCGCCGAGTCTGTGACCGACGACGACAGCCGCCTCGCACTCGCCCGTCTGGCCGCACTGCTCTGGCGTGAAGCCGCGCACGTGCAGGTCGCCGCAGCCCTGGCTCTCGACGAGGCGCATGTCGAGCACACAGCCGAAGCGCTCGCGCCGCTGCGCCGCACCGTCGCGAACCTCGCCCGTCGCGGTCAGGACGACGGGAGCTTCCGCACCGATCTCGCCGCCCCCACCCTCGCGCGACTCATCGAGGAGATGGCGCGCACGGTCATCTCACGAACCGACGCGGCGAGTTCCGAAGCCGCGAACGTCGCCGTCCGCGCCGTGCTGAGCATCGCCGGACTATCGTGGCGCGAAGCGGACGAGCTGCTCGCCGCGCACCCTCAGATCGTCGCTGCGGAGGACGCCGAATGAGAGTCGCACTGCATGACGTGAGCAAAGGCCGCGCGCTGCCCACCACGAGCCTCGAGTTCCACACCGGCGCCGTGCGCTACGCGATCGCAGAGACCGAACAGCGGCCGACCGTGCTCGGTCTGATCGCGAGCGGGCGCATGAAGCCGGCGACCGGGCGGGTCACGATCGACGGAGCCACGGACAATCGCCTGCTGCGACGCACGATCGCGCTCGTCGACGCCCCCGATGTCAGCGACCCGCACGCCGACATCGCTCTCGCAGGCGTCGTCGGCGAGGAGCTCATGTTCGCAGGGCGCGGCGCCACGCCTCTGCACGCCCGGCGCTGGCTCAACGATCTGGGCTTCGGTGAACTCGCTTCGGTGCCGATCGGCAACATCGACCCGGCTGCGCGCGTGCGCATCATGTGCGAGCTCGCGATCCTGCGTGAAGGGACCGAGGGCATCGTGCTCGTCTCCCCCGACCGGCACGGCGGCAGTCCCGATGGCTGGTGGCGCATCGCGCGCGAGTTCGCCGAGCGCGGCTACGCCATGCTCGTGATCGTGGGAGGCTCGGCGGCCGTCGCTCTGGATCGAATGCAGGAGCTGGGCGCCGTGAACGCCTCCGGTCCGATCGAGCCCCTGGTGCTCGACGACGCACCGGCCGCGGAACCCGACGATGACCTGCCTCTTCCCGCAGACGGGTCGGACACCCGGCCCGACGCCGACACGGATGACCCGGATCCTGGGGATCTCGAGTCGGATGCCGCAGCATCCGCTCCGATGCACGACCCCTCGCCCGATACAGCCGCAGACGACGAGTCGCCGAACACCACCCCCGAAGACCTGAACGAGAACGGAGCCGAACGATGAAGGTTCCCTCGATGATCGCCGCCGAGCTGCGGCGGCTCACCGCCAGCAGGATGGGCATCCTCGCCCTCGTCGCTCTCGTGTGCGTGCCGATCCTCTACGGAGGTCTGTACCTCTGGGCGAACCAGGACCCCTACGCGAAGTTCCCCGACGTCCCCGTCGCCCTCGTCGTGAACGATGAGGGCGCCGCCTCGACGAGCGACCCTTCGACAGGCTCAGAGACCCAGGATTCGAGGGTCAACTACGGCGAAGACGTGGCCGACAACCTCATCGAGGGCAACGCCTTCGACTGGCAGCGGATGACCGCCGCCGAGGGTGCACAGGCGCTCCACGACGGATCCGTCGACTTCATGGTGACGATTCCGGCGGACTTCTCCGAGGCGCTGACCTCGGTCGCGTCCGACGATCCGCACCAGGCGCGCATTGAACTCGACACGAACGACGCGAACAACTACCTCGCCTCATCCATGGGTACTCAGGCCGTCGAGAAGATCCGCAGCTCGGTCGCCGAGATGGTCGGCAGCGAGGCCGCAGAGCGCCTGCTCACCGGGCTCAGCGACGTGCGCGACAACCTGATCACCGCGACAGATGGCGCCTCGCAGCTCGCCGACGGTGCGACGACAGCGACGACCGGCAGCAGCACCCTCGCCGACGGCACCGCCCAGCTCGCCGACGGCACCGCCCAGCTCGCTGCGGGCGCCACCACACTCGCCGCGGGTGCGCAGCAGGTGAGCGACGGCAACCGCAAGCTGGCCGACATCGCCGACCGCGCGGGCTCCGCCGTGCAGCAGGCCGCCGACGCTCTGCCGCAGGTGCGCACAGACATCACCACTCTGCTCGCCGATCAGGGGCTCACGCAGGAGGAGATCGACGGCGTCCTCGCCACGCTCGATCCGCTCGGCACGAAGCTGCAGGAGGGCAACACCAAGGTGCAGACCGCGGTCGGCCAGGTCGATCAGCTCGCCGACGGCGCCGCATCCGTCGCATCCGGGGCGTCGACCCTCGCGACCGGCGCCGGTACCGTCGCGACGGGCGCTGCGGCTGCTAACGACGGCGCCGCACAGCTGCGCGACGGGCTCGTCACTCTCCGTGACGGCATCGGCACGCTGCGTGACGGCCTCTCCGACGGAGTGGCCAAGATCCCGGCATCCACCGCCGAGCTGCGCACCCTGCAGGCCGACACGATCGCCGACCCGGTGAAGGTGTCGAGCGACAAGCTCGCCTCCGCCGAGGACTACGGCGCAGGCCTCGCACCGTTCTTCGCCGCACTGTCGGCCTGGATCGGCATCTACGCCCTGTTCCTGATCGTCAAGCCGATCTCTCGGCGCGCGGTGACCGCACTGCATTCGCCGCTGCGCATCACTCTCGCCGGCTGGCTGACTCCGGCGATGCTGGGGGCTGTGCAGATGATCGGCCTGATGGGGATCCTCGCCATCACCCTCGGCTTCACCTTCAACCATCCGCTCGGCACTCTGGGCGTGCTCATCTTCGCCTCGGCGACGTTCGCGGCGATCATCCTCACGCTGAACGTGTGGCTGGGATCGGTGGGCCAGTTCCTCGGCCTGGTCCTCATGGTTCTGCAGCTCGTCACCGCCGGAGGCACCTTCCCCTGGCAGACGCTTCCCGCCCCGCTCGCGGCGCTGCATCACGTGCTGCCGCTCGGATACGTCGTCGACGCGATGCGTCAGCTGATGTACGGCGGCGATCTCGCCAGGGCGGGCTGGGACCTCGCCGTGCTCGGCATGTGGCTCGTGGGCGCCCTGCTGCTGGCGGCGATCGGCGTGACGCGCATGACGCACAAGCGCACACTGCGCGATCTGCAGCCGAGCCTGATCGGTTGATCGGATGCCGGGGCCGCACTTCCGTCAGGAGGCGCGGCCCCGGCTATGATGCGAGGACGCGTTCTGATACGCGGACCGGGGCTCTGTGGGACTGAGTCCCACTTACCCGAAAGAGTTCTCGACGATGACAACCGATTCAGAGACCCCTGTCGCGCCTTCACGACGGCCGCTCGCCGCCCGCATCGGCCGGATCGCCTTCCTCGTGGTCGCCGCGATCGTGGTCGTCGCCGTCGCCGCCGCCGTCTTCGTCACCTGGACGATCCAGCGCTCCTTCCCGCAGACCGGGGGGACCCTGGCGCTCGACGGACTGAAGGCCGAGGTCACGGTGCAGCGCGACGACAGCGGCATCCCCACGATCACGGCGGATTCCACCCACGACCTGTTCTACGCCGAGGGCTTCGTGCACGCGCAGGACCGCTTCTTCGAGATGGATTTCCGCCGCCACGTCACCGCAGGCCGCGTCTCGGAGATGTTCGGCGAATCGCAGATCGGCACCGACTCGTTCCTGCGCACGCTCGGCTGGCGCGATGTCGCCGAAGCAGAAGTCGCGGCCATGGACGAGACCACGCTCGGCTACTACGAGGCATACGCCGACGGCGTCAACGAGTACCTCTCGACACGCTCCGGCGCCGAGCTCTCGCTCGAATATGCCGTGATCGGCATGCAGAATCCCGACTACGCACCCGAGCCGTGGACTCCCGCCGACTCGGTCGCCTGGCTGAAGGCCATGGCGTGGGACCTGCGCACGAACATCGAAGACGAGACCGAACGCGCTCTGCTCGCCGCCGATCTCGCCGCATCGGGATCCGATTCGGCCGAGACGCAGGCGACGATCGAGCACCTGTACCCGCCCTACCCGTTCGAGCAGAACCCGGTGATCGTCCCGAAGATCTCGAGCGTCCCCGCGACGGAGACGGATGCCGACGCCGCGGCCTTCACGACGGACGCCGACGCCGGCATCCAGAAGGCGAGCACGACGATCGAGTGGCAGACGGCATCAGACGTCATCGAGGCGGCGAGCCTGCTCGTCGGCGATGTCGGCGAGGGCATCGGATCGAACTCGTGGGTGGTGTCGGGCGCCCTCACCGAAAGCGGTCTGCCCCTGCTGTCGAACGATCCGCACCTCGGCGCCGCGCTGCCCTCGGTCTGGTACCAGGTGCAGCTCAAGTGCTCGAAGGTCACCGACAGCTGCCCCTTCGACGTCGGCGGCTTCTCGTTCTCCGGTCTCCCCGGAATCGTGATCGGCCACAACCAGCAGGTCGCCTGGGGCTTCACGAATCTCACCACCGACGGGTCCGCTCCACCGTGCACGGCCCGATCATCTCGGGGCTCGTCGACGACTTCACCGCGTTGGCCGAGGACCCGGAACCCGCACTCCCGACCCTCCCGACCCAACCGGCGGTGTCCGCTCCCCATCACGAGTACGCGGTCAGTCTGCGCTGGACCGCCCTCGACCCCGGCACCGCTTCGACCGCGATCTTCGCGCTGGCGACCGCGAAGGACTTCGACGACTTCCGTCGCGCCGCCTCCCTCTTCGACGTTCCCGCGCAGAACCTCATCTACGCCGACACCGCGGGCAACATCGGGTATCAGGCTCCGGGACGGCTGCCTGTGCGCGGCGCCGGAGACGGATGGATGCCGCAACCGGGATGGGACAGCGCCTACGACTGGACGGGCTTCATCCCCTTCGAGGATCTGCCGGTCTCGTACAACCCCGCCTCCGGATACATCGTCACCGCGAACAACGCGATCGTGACCGATGACTACGACTACTTCCTGTCGAAGGACTGGGACTACGGGTACCGGGCGGCCCGCATCGCGCATCTGATCGAGCGCCGCTCCGCCACGGCTCCCCTGACGGCTCAGGACATGAGGGACATCCAGATGGATGCCGAGATGTGGATCGGCAAGCAGCTCGCGGCTGCTCTCGTCGACGTCGAGGTGTCGGGCGCCGGTCCGCGCGAGGCGGTCGAGCTGCTGCGCGGCTGGGATGCGCAGAACGAGGCCTCCTCGCCTGCCGCCGCGTACGCGAACGTGCTGTGGTCGAACCTCGTGCAGAACCTCTTCGCCGAACGTGAGCAGCCGCTGCCGATCGACGGGCAGGGCCGGTTGTTCACGGTGGTGGGCGCTCTTCTCGACGACCCGTCCGATCCGCTGTGGACCAACACGGCGATCGACGTCGCCGGAATGGACGAGATGCTCGCGCTGTCGGCCGAAGAGGCGTACGACGAGCTGTCGGGTCTGCAGGGAACCGCCGTCGACGCCTGGAACTGGGGCGAACTGCACGCGCTCACCCTGACCAGCTCGACTCTCGGGGAGTCGGGCATCGCCCCGATCGAATGGCTGTTCAACCGCGGGCCGTATCCGGTCAGCGGAGGCGCCTCGGTCGTCGACGCGACCGGATGGAAGCTCGGCGCCTCGTATGCCACGACCACGGTGCCGTCGATGCGCATGGTCGTCGATCTGTCCGACTTCGACGCCTCGACCTGGATCCACCTCACCGGGGCGTCGGGTCACGCCTTCCACGAGCACTACACGGATCAGACCGAGCGCTGGGCGGCCGGGGTGCAGCAGCCGTGGGCGTTCTCGGCGAAGGCGGTGGATGCCGCGACCACGCAGACCCTGGTGCTGACGCCCGCCGGTGGGGAAGACTGACGGTCCTGCGTCGCGGCGCGTTCCGTGACCGAGCCGGTGGCGGACGACCCGAGCGGGCCGCCCGCCACCGGATCAGCGCCGCGGCGAGGTGCCGGGCGTCGCGTCGCGCAGCGAGCTGAGCATCACGTCGAACGCGGGCTTCCGCGAGTAGTCGTCCTCGAAGATCGTGGCCCAGCCCTCACCGGGGAAGACGTCGGGAACCCACGAGTTCGCGTCGGGGAATCCCCATACGGTGAACGACGAGCACGCCTTCACGTTCAGGCATGCCTGAAGCAGCCCGTCGTACCGCTCGGCCTGCGTCGCCACCTGCTCGGGCGTCGGGCCGGTCTCGCCGTCCTGCAACGGGATGCGGACGTCGGCCTCGGTCACCGCCACGTGCAGACCCAGTGCGGCGAACCGCTCGAAGTTCGCCTGCAGGGTCGTGTCGAAACCGTAGAGAAGGCTGAGATGCGCCTGAGCACCGAATCCGCCCAGCGGCGTCCCGTCGGCCAGCATCCTCTGAGCGAGCGCGTAGTACGCGTCGGTCTTCTCGTTGATGCCCTCCGCGTTGTAGTCGTTGAGGAACAGCACGGCATCAGGATCGGCTTCGTGCGCCCAGCGGAACGCGTCCTCGAGGAGAGCCACCGGGTCGTCGGCGCAGGCCTTGAGGAACGGGTTGGCCTCGGTGCGCAGCTTCACGCCGCCGTTCTCCCAGGTGTCCTGGAAGATCTCGTTCGCGACGTCCCACTCGTAGATCTCGCCCTTGAAATGGCCGACCACGGTGCGGATGTGGTCTTCGAGCACGTCGCGCGCTTCGTCGCAGGTCCAGGTCTTGCTCGCCTCGGTGACCCAGGCCGGGTTCTGGCTGTGCCACAGCAGCGTGTGCCCGCGGACCTGCTGATGATTCGCCTTCGCGTAGGCGACGAGCGCGTCAGCAGACGTGAAGTCGTACACGTCGGGGGCGGGATGCACGGCGTCCCATTTCATGTCGTTCTCGGGGGTCAGAGACGAGACCTGCGCACCGAGCACCTGCTGGTACTGGGTCGGGTCGGCCGCGTCGTAGTCCATGAGCTGCTTCTGGCCCCACACCGCGCTGCCGATCGCGAGGTCTTTGGGCGCCTGGTTGCGCAGAGCGTTCTTGTCGGCGTTGCTGTGCCCGGGCGGCGCGGCATAGGCGGTGCTCACGCCGCACAAAGGCAGCAGCAGCACGGCTGCCGCAGCGACCGAGAAGAGTGATCGCAGAGATCGTCGCATGTGGTTCTCCTGACATCATCGTCATGGCGGGCATGCCGCCGCACATATGTTGCTTACGCCAACAAAAGGTAGCAGCAGTTCCGCACGATGGCGACCCTCGGATCCCGATCCGGGAGCGGGCGTCAGGCTGACACTGCCGCGGCACGCCGGGCGATGAGCCAGGTGCCCGACGCCGCGGCGAGGAAGATCGCGGCCAGCACGACCCACCCGAAGAAGCCGTAGGTGATCGCGGTGGCGTTCACGACGAGGGGCGCGGCGAGGGCCCCGAGCGAGAACCCCATGCCGAAGACGCCCTGGTAGGCCCCGGCGCGCTTCGCGTCGGCGAGCTCGAAACTGAGACCCCAGCCGCCGGCCTGGGACAGGATCTCGGCGAACGTGTATGCGATCGTGGCGATGAGCAGCAGCACGATCGCCGCCCACACGGGCAATCCTGCGGCGAGCGCGTAGACGAGGCACGCGATCACGATCAGTCCGCCTGCGATCAGCGTGACACGACCCGCGGTGCGCACATCGTGCGTGCCGCGGGAGGCGCGCACCTGGAACATCACGACGAGGACGGTGTTCACGATCAGCAGCACGGCGACCATCACCTCGGGGGCGGTCGTCTCCCGGGTGATCCACAGCGGCACGCCGAGTTCGAAGACCCCGAACTGCATGGCGAAGATCCCGGTGAGTGCGGTCAGCGCCAGGTACTGCGGGTCACGCCATGGCGAACGCTGCGCCCAGTCCTTGCGCTCGGCGAGCGCGGTAGCCGCGGCGGCCGTGTCGATCGAGCCGGTCTCGGTCACCTGCGGCCCGAGCCGCGTGCGTGCGGGCGCGTCGACGTCCGCGGTCAGCCGCAGCAGCGGCAGGGAGCCGACCGCGCAGAGAAGGCCCGCCACGGCGATCACCGCACGGTACGCCTCCGGGGTGCCGAGAGCGAGGGCGATCGCGCCGATCGCCGATCCCAGTGCGATCGAGAGGTTGGTGACCGTGCGCAGCACGGCGCGGGCGTGCACCCGCCGCTCAGGCGCGAAGCCGCGTGCGATGATCGCGGAGCGTGCCGAGTGACCCATCGAGTCGAAGAAGCCGGAGAGGGATGCGAGCAGCAGCGCTGAGGTGAAGTCGCCGGCGAACGCGTACGCCGCGAGCAGCAGTCCGCCGAGCGCCTCGAAACCGAAGGTGAGCCGGCGGGCGCTCCATCGATCGGCGAGCCAGCCGCCGAGGAAGGACGCCACGACGCCGCATCCGCTCGACACTGCGAGCACGATGGCCGCCTCGCCCGCACTCAACCCGACGATCTGCGTGAAGAACAGTACGGTGACCGCGAGGAACACCCCGCGCCCGATGCGTGAGACCGCGACGGCCGCGACCAGGGCGTTCAGCACCGGGTCGGTCAGGCTTGCGGAGATCCGCGCCCGCAGCCACCGCTTCTCGGCTGTTTCGGATGCAGGGGAGGACACTGATCCATCCTCGCACGCGGCTCGCTTCCTGCCGCTCCACCGGTGGCGGATCCTGGACCCTCGCGCTCCGTCACGGCGGGAGTGCGCGGGTCGGATAGCGTGGGAGGATGCCGAACCGTCTGCTCGCCCCGCAGGGTGCTCCGGCATCCGTCGTCGAATTCGAGCATGCCGGCGCGACGCTCGTGGCCGAGACGTTCGGAACCGGCGGACCGGTGTTCCTGCTGCTGCATGGCATCGGCATGGGCCGCAGCGTGTACCTCGACCTGGTCCGCCAGCTCGAGGGACGCGTGATCGCGGTCGACCTGCCCGGATTCGGCGAGGCGCCCGAGCCCGAGCGCACTCTGACCATGCAGCGGCACGCCGACTTCCTGGCGGCGTATCTGCGCCATGCCGACGAGTCGCCGGTCATCGTGATCGGGCACTCCATGGGCAGTCAGATCGCCGCGGAACTCGCGGTGCGGCATCCGGCGCTCGTCGAAGGCGTCGTCCTGGCGGGTCCGACCGTCGACAGCGCCGCGCGCAGCATCCGCGCTCAGGCCAACTATCTCCTGCGCGACCTGCTCGGCGAGAGCCCGCTGGTGCTGTGGCGCGGAGCGCGCGAGTATCTGCGCGGCGGGCCGAACCTGATCCGCAAGATGCGTGCCACGATCGTGCACGAACCCGAGAAGGTCTATCCCCGCATCGCGGTGCCGGTGCTGGTGCTGCGCGGCGAACGCGACCCCATGGCCCCGCAGACCTGGTGCCGCGAGATCGTCGATTCGGTTCCGCAAGCCGAGCTCGAGGTCATCCCCGATCGCGGCCACAGCACGCTCATCAGCGACGCCGAGGTGGCCGCGGACCTGATCCATCGGTTCGCCGAGCGGATCTGATCCGGTCGGCGTTCGCTCACCGCAGCGGTGGAGGGGATGTCGGCAGGAGCATCGCGTTCCGGCGCGAGCGCGTCAGGAGCAGGATGAACAGCGCCAGTCCGGCGAAGACCACTGCGAAGACGAAGCCGATCGCGATCATGAACGCGCCCGCGGGACTCGCGCTGAGCGCGGCGCCCGTCACGCCCAGGGCGAGTCCGAGTACGGCGAGACCTGCCATGAACCAGCCGACGATCATCGACGTGATGTAACCACGGGGACCGGCGTAGCCTGGGCGCGCGCCGAACTTCATGCCGATGTACCAGCTCCAGCGAGCGCCCGTCCACCACCGGGTGACCTGCCCCGTCATCGGATACCAGCCGGCACCCGGGCCCTCCACTTCGCCGGGGAGCGGCCGGGCGACCGGGTCGATGATCGGCATGCTCTGCGGCGCAGGCAGGGCGCGCACCCCCTGCGAATGCCGCGCCCCGACGATCCAGACGACAGCCACCAGCACGAACAGCACCGGAGTGACGAAGTTGCCGGGACTCCGTGTGGCCAGCGCCAGTGACAGCTGAGCCAGGCCGAGCACCAGGAACATGATGCCGAGGATCAACCCGGTCGACGGCGGCTCGATGGCGAAGGCGTCAGGCTTCGGCTTGCCGTCGCGGATGCGGTAGGGCGTCCACACCGTGCCGTCCCACCAGCGGACGTCCACGGTTCCCGGCACGAGGTACCACCCCATCGATGGCGACGCGACCGGCGCGTCCCGCTCGTGCGCGGTCCATTGCGCTCCGTCCCACCAGCGCTGCCGCCCCGGCACGCCTGCGTCATACCACCCCTGCGGTGTCGTCATCTCGGCCCCTTCCCTCACCCCGCCGCGGGCGGAGTCTGCTTCGAATCGGCGAGCTCGTCGACCACGAGGTTGCGCTGCTCGATCGAGCCGTTGCGGTACGCCTGCCGTCCGACGATGTGCGCCGACAACGGGGCGGTGGCGAACTGCATCAGCACGATCGGCGCGACGAGCACGAGGCCCAGCAGGATGCCGCCGATCGAACGCTGAGACAGCGCGATCGCCAGGCAGATGAGCAGGAGTCCCAGCACCTGGGGCTTGGTGGCCGCATGCAGACGGGAGGGCACATCACGGAAGCGCAGAAGACCGATGGCAGCGAACAGGCACAGCAGGGCGCCGACGAGGATCAGCACGAGCACCGCCGCGTCGATCACGGCGTCGGGGATCATGAGACCGAAGACGTTCATGGTGTCGTGTTGTCCCTCCGGGCGACGAAGCGCGCCACCGCGATCGAGCCGAACACCCCGATCGCGGCGATGATCAGCAGCACCGGGATGCTGCGGGTGTGCCCGTTGATCGCCATCTCGGCCCCGAGCACGCACATCACCTCCGTCAGCAGCACGTCGCTCGCGACGGCGCGGTCGAGGATCGACGGGCCGCGGACGATGCGGATCACGGTCAGCAGCGCCGCGACGCCGAAGACCACCATGATCACGCCCAGCAGGATGCTCATCGGTCCGCCTTCCGCTCGTCGGCCCTCAGCGCACGATACTGCGCCGGATCTCCCAGTGCGCGGACGATGCGCTTCTCCCAGCGGAGCACTCCCTCGCGCTGCTTCTCGACGTCCGCCATGCTGCGCACCCCGATCACGTGCAGATACAGGATGCGGCGGTCGCGGTCCGCCTCCACGACGAGCGATCCGGGGATCAGCGACGAAGCGACCGACACGTGCGTCATCATCAGGTCGTCGGAGTATCTCAGCGGCACGGCGATGATCGCGGTTCCCGGATGGCGACGGAGATCGAGCACCTGCATCGCGACGACGAGGGCGCCTCGCACGACGGCGAAGAGGAACTGCACTCCGAGGATCACCGCGAACCAGAGGTTCACCCGGCCCGAGAGCTCGACCGTGGGGAGGCGGAACACGCGCGTCACGAAGACCGCGACGATGAGGCCGGTCACGAACGAGAGCAGCGTGAACTGCGCCCACAGCAGCATCCACAGCACGACGAGCCAGGCGAGAAACGGCAGTTGCACGCCGAGGTCCCGCCAGAAGTGCCGGGTCATGTCTGGACTCATCCCTTCACCTCGTCTTCGAGCTGGGTGAGCGTGACCGGCTGCAGCAGCGCCTCGCCGATGCGGTCGCAGAGCGCGTACAGGGGTCCCGCGAACACGGTGAGGGCGATCGTGACCACGACCATTCCTGAGGTCGCGATGGTCATGATGGCAGGGATGCGACGGCGCTCCTGCTGCTCGTCGGCGGCGGGCGCGTTGCCGAGATGCGAGAGCCGCCCCTCGGTCTCGGCCGAGTCCTCCTCCTCGCGCCAGAACGCGAGGTTCCACGCGCGCATCAGGGCGTAGAGCGTGAGCAGAGAGGTGACGATGCCGCCGACGATCAGCACGATCATGAGGGGGGTGCCGACGGATGCTGCGGCCTCGAACAGAGCGAACTTGCCGATGAACCCGGAGAAGGGCGGCAGGCCGCCGAGGTTGATCGCGGGGATGAAGTACAGCACGGCGATCACGGGCGCGACCTTGAGCAGGCCCTTCACCCTCAGGATCGACGTGCTGCCGGCCCGGCGTTCGACGAGTCCCACGGCGAGGAACAGCGTGGTCTGCACGATGATGTGGTGGACGATGTAGTACACCGTCGCGCCGATCGCCGCGGGCGTCGCGATCGCGAGGCCGAAGATCATGTAGCCGACGTGGCTCACCAGGGTGAACGACAGGATCCTCTTCAGCTCGGCCTGCGCGACCGCGCCGAGCACGCCCACGATCATGGTCGCGAGAGCGATGATCAGCAGCAGCGTGTTGATGTCGTTCTCCGAGAACAGCTGCGTCTCGGTGCGGATCAGCGCGTAGACGCCGACCTTCGTCAGCAGTCCCGCGAAGACCGCCGTGACCGGCGCGGGCGCCGTCGGGTACGAGTCCGGCAGCCAGAACGACACCGGGAAGATCGCGGCCTTGATGCCGAAGGCGAGGACCAGCATGAGATGCAGGACCAGTTGGGTCTCCTGCGGCAGCTCCGTCATCCGCTCGGCGATCTGCGCCATGTTCACGGTGCCGAGCGCGCCGTAGACCATCGCGATCGCGGCGAGGAACAGGATCGACGAGACCAGCGAGACGACGATGTAGACGGCGCCGGTGCGGATGCGGGACTCGGTGCTGCCGAGGGTGATCAGCACGTACGACGCGACGAGCAGGATCTCGAATCCGACGTACAGGTTGAACAGGTCGCCCGCGATGAACGCGTTGAAGATGCCGGCCGCGAGGATCAGGTACGACGGATTGAAGATCGAGATCGGGGTCTCCTCCGCCCCGTCTGCGATGCCCTGGCCGACCGAGAAGAGGAGCACCGCGAGCAGCACGATGCTCGACACCAGGACGAGCAGGGCCGCGAGCCGATCGACGTAGAGCACGATGCCGAACGGCACCGGCCAGCCGCCGACCGAGACCGCGAGCGGGGCACCGGCATCGACCACGACCAGCAGCACGGCCGCGATGATCGAGACGACCACCAGCGTCACCACGGTGACGATCGACTGCACGCGCGCGTTGCGCCCGAAGATCAGCGTGATCGCGGCCCCGAGGAGCGGCAGGGCGACCAGAAGGGGGATGAGCGAGTTCATCGGCCGTCCTCCTCTCCGGCTTCTGGAGCCTGACCTCTGGGTTCCTGAGCCTGTCGAAGGACGGGCGCGACCGGCCGGTCGACTGGCGCCCCGTCGACGATCGCAGGATGATCGCGCATGTGCAGCACCGTGATCGGGGCTGTCTGCAGGCCGACGAAGTCGGTCGTGGCGTCGTCGTCGGCGTAGTCGCCCTCGTCGTCGCCCATGAGGTCTTCCTCGGCATCCGTGCGGCCGCGGATCGCGATGTCGTCTTCGTCGTCCTCGACGGTGTCGGCCTGGCCCAGCTGCCAGGAACGGTAGATGAGGGCGAGCAGGAAGGCCGAGACGGCGAACGTGATGACGATCGCCGTGAGGGTGAGCGCCTGCGGCAAGGGGTCGCTCATCTCGCCCTCGGTGCCGAAGAACGGCGCGTTCCCCGGCACGCCCATGACGATCAGCAGCAGCAGGTTCGTGGCGTTTCCGAGCAGCAGGAATCCGATGAGCACCCTGGTGAGGCTGCGCTCGAGCATGGCGTACACGCCGCACGCGAACAGCACGGCCATGATGACGATGAGGGTCAGCGACACATCCATCAGATGTTCACCCCTCTCGCCCGCGATTGGGTCCCTGAGCCTGTCGAAGGGTCCTGAGCCTGTCTAAGGGCTGCGGCCTGCCGATCGACCTCGGCGCCAAGACTGCGCAGAACGTCGAGCACCAGCCCGATCACGACGAGATACACCCCGATGTCGAAGATCGTCGATGTGACGAACTCCATGTGACCGAGCCCCGGGATCTCCCACTCCCAGAATCTGCTGGTGAGCGGGGCCAGGCCGAAGAACAGCGGCACGACCGCCGAGCCGACCGCCAGCACGAGCCCTGTGCCGAGCAGTCGCCCGGCATCGGTGGGCGCCGCGGCGCCCAGCTCCCAGCGTCCGCCCGCGATGTACCGCATCACGAGGGCCATACCCGCCACGAGGCCGCCCGCGAAGCCGCCGCCGGGCAGGTTGTGCCCCGAGAACAGCAGGAAGATCGACACGACGATGATGGTGTGGAACAGCACGCGGACGATCACTTCGAGCAGGATCGACCGGTTCTCGGGTTTCATGTTCGTGCCGCCGACGAGCCAGGCGCGAGGGCTGCTGCGGTTCTCGGACGTCTGGAAGCGGATGCCGTCGGTGGTCTCGACGAGCGGCCTGCTGCGCGTCGCGCGGCGAGTGGTCCGGGGAAGAGTCCTGGTCTCGGCGAGCAGGTCGGCGCGATGGGTCACGAAGACGAGGGAGGCGACTCCCGTCGCCGCGAGGACGAGCACGGAGAGCTCGCCCATGGTGTCCCAGCCGCGCAGGTCGACCAGGGCGACGTTGACGACGTTCTTGCCGTGCCCTATCTCGTACGCGAGCTTCGGGAACGCCGCCGAGATGGGATCGGCGACGCGCGACTGCGTCGCGACGATCGCGACGAGAGCCATGGTGACGCCGACCCCGATGCCGAGCAGGGCACGGGGGATGCGGCCGACCGAGGCGTTGTGCTCGCCCATCCGCGCCGGCAGCCGCCGGAGCACGAGCGCGAAGGTGACCATCGTCACCGTCTCGACGAGGATCTGCGTGAGCGCGAGATCGGGCGCCCCGCTCGTCGCGAAGAGGGCGACCATGCCGAGACCCGTGACCGACACGAGCACGACGCCGGTGTATCGCTTCTGCGCGCGCACGGCGAAGATGCCGGCGACCGCCATCAGGGGTGCGGCCGCGATCTGCGCCGGAGTGTGCCAGGCCGAGAGCTGGAAGCGGTCGATGTCGCTCGCGAGCAGCGCAGTGGTCTCGGCCGCCACGAACACGACGAAGATCGTGCCGACGTAGACCGGCAGCGAACCCCGCTGCGTCAGCGTCGTGCTCAGCACCGACAGCCGGTCGATCGCGCGGACCACCCAGTAGTACGCGTCGGCGGCGGTGAACGGCAGCACTCGCGGCCTGCGGTCCCACCCCGTGCGACGGGTCAGCAGGAAGACGCCGATGCCGAGCAGGATCGAGCCGATCGAGATGCCGAGTGCGGGCTCGAAGCCGTGCCACAGGGCGAGGTGTCCCGGCCCTTCGGCGGCGTCGCCCGTGTGGTCGAGACCCGGCGTCGCGGTGATCGCATAGCCGTGCAGAGCGACGTCGAGCGCCGGTGCGGCGAGCCCGGCCGCGATCGTGAGTGCCGCGAGCACGATGGGGGCGGCCACGAAACCGACCGGCGGGCCGGGCCACGCCGTGTCGGGCAACCGATCTCCGCGCTCGTCGCGCTTGGAGAAGAACGCACCCCACAGGAATCGCGCGCCATATGCCGCAGTGAGCATGGACCCGAGGACGATGCCCACGAGGGCGACCAGACCCCAGACCGAGCCGCCCAGCGCGTCGTCGAGAAGGGCGGTGAGCGCCGACTCCTTGGCGACGAATCCGATGGTCGGTGCGATGCCCGCCATCGAGGCGACCGAGACGAAAGCCGTCACGGCCAAGACCGGCGCCTGACGGCCGACCCCCGACAGCTCGGTGATGTCTCGAGTGGAGAGCTGACGGTCGATCACGCCGACGATGAGGAACAGCGCCGACTTGAACAGCGCGTGACCGATCACGAGGGCGAGCCCGGCCAGAGCCGACGCCTGCGTGCCGTAGCCGATCACGACCGCGAAGAAGCCGAGCTGGCTCACCGTCCCGAAGGCGAGGATGCGCTTGAGATCGGTCTCGCGGAGGGCCTGCACGCCGCCCAGCAGCATGGTGAAGACGCCCAGTGCGATCAGGATCGGCCGCCACGGGCCGCTGAATGCGAAGATCGGCGCGAAGCGCGCGATGAGGTAGATGCCTGCCTTGACCATGGCGGCGGCGTGGAGGTACGCGCTGACCGGAGTCGGCGCCGCCATGGCGCCAGGCAGCCAGAAGTGAAAGGGGAACAGCGCCGACTTGCTGATCGCGCCGATCAGCAGCATCACGATCGCCGCGTCCACGATCGGCCCGGTGGGGGCGAGTGCGAGGATCTCGCGGATGCTCGAAGTGCCGGCGTCGACGACGAGCAGCACGACGCCCACGAACATGATCAGGCCGCCGAGTGTCGTGACGAGCAGCGCCTGCAGTGCGGCACGGCGGCTGGCGGCACGGCGGCGGTAGTAGCCGATGAGGAGGTACGAGAGGATGCTCGTCACCTCCCAGAACATGACGAGCATGACCAGGTCGTCGGTGAGCACGAGCCCGTACATCGCTCCGGCGAAGCCGAGCAGCACGGCCGCGAACTGCCCGAGACCGGCCGAGTCGTCATGGAAGTACCAGCGGCAGTAGAAGAGCACGAGCGCGCCGACACCGGTGACGATGAGAGTCAGCACCCAGCCGAGCACGTCCATGCGCATGGACATGTCCAGCCCCAGCTGCGGAATCCAGGCGACCGACTCGAAGGGCGTGGATCCGGCGTCGAGAACCTGCGGCGTCAGCGTCAGGGCGTGGATGAATGCCGCGGCTGGAATAAGAGCGGCGACGAAGAACGCCCGCGCGCCCATCCAGCGCACCAGAACGGGCATGAGAACCGAGGAGAGGAGGAAGGCGCTGAGGAGAGTCAGCATGATCGTGGCTCCCTCGGGGCTCGTCGGCCTTGCGGCGCTGGCGGGCGGGTGTCCATCCAGTTTACCCGGGCGCGTGCGGGCCCCGTGCGAGAGTTGTCACATGCGACGGGTGTGGGCGCGGGAGCTGCTGGGGTGGTGCACCGCTCTCGGCATGTCGATCGCCGTCGCCGCGCAGGTGGCGGCATCCGCTCGTTCCGAGCTGTTGTTCCGCGACGGGGATTCACTGATCGTCGCGATGCTCACGCGCTCGATCCTGTCTGGCGAACCTCTCGACTGGGCGATGTCGAGCGTGCTCTTCCTTCCGGAGTCCGCCGTGTTCGCGGGTCTCTCTCTGCTCGCCTCCGGCGATCTGAACACGCTGCTCGCGATCAACGCCGTCGTGAATCTCCTCGCCGTGTACGGCGCCATCCGCCTGGTCGCCGGGCCTCATCGAGCCGGCGCCTCGCCCGTCGGCTGGTCTCTGATCGCGCTATCGCTGTTCGGAGTCGTGGCGGTCACCGAGACCTCGGCGTCGCGCGACGCCCTCGAACTCGCCTCCCTGCAGCTCACCACGACGTACTACTCCTCGACCGTCGTCGCCGTGATGATCGTGGTCGGTCTGCTGCGCCGCGCTGTCGACGGAGCGGGTCGCTGGCCGTTCGTCGCGGTCGGGGCCGTCACGATCATCGCCACTCTGAGCAACCCGTTGTTCGGGGCATGGGCGACCGCGCCGCTGACGGTTCTCCTCGCCGTCGGTGCGATGCGCGGTCGATATCGGCGCCGGATGCCGGTCGCGATCGCCGTTCTCGTAGGCGGCACGCTCCTCGGCCTCCTCGCGCGTATTCCGTTCACGGCATGGATCGCGAACACCGGTGCCGGATACGCGCAGCCCGAGCTCTGGCGAGAATCGATCGGGTACTACGGCGGCCTGCTCGCCGAGCGCCTCTCGACGCCCCTCGGCATACTCGGCGCACTGGTCGTCGTCGTTCTGCTCGCTCTCTCGGTGCTGCGTACAGTGCGCGCTGCGACGGACGGCGAGCGCCTCGTGGCTTCAGCGGGGTGGATGCTGCCTCTCATCGTGGTGATCGGCGCCATCGCTCTCGGCACGCACGCGGCCCGCTACCTGCAGCCGGTCGTGTTCGCTCCTCTTCTCGCCGTGGTCGCCTCGCCGCGAACCGTGCGGATGCCCCGGCCCCTCGGTGCGATCGCCGCGGCCCTCATCATCGTCGCCGGGGCGCTGAGCGTCCCTCGCCTTGAGGCTGCGGCGCATCGCCCCGACCCCGATCTCACATGCGTGACCGATTGGGTGACCGCGTCGGGCCGCACCGGCGCCGGCCAGTTCTGGACCGTGCGGCTCCCGAAGACGCACCTCGACGACCCCGCTCAGCTCGTGCAGGTCGACCATCGGCTGAACGGTTACGCGTGGCTGGTGAATCGCAGCGACCTTGATGCGCAGGCGGTGTCGTTCCTCCTCCAGGACTCGCAGAGCGTGCAGTGGCAGCTGCCCGAGTCGGCGATTCCCGAGCAGGTCGTGTCGTGCGGTCGCTACACGATCCTCGACTTCGGATCCCGCACCCTCCCTGTGGGCCCCGCGCACTCCTGACCGCTGTCAGCGGGGCGCGGCGGTCGTCGCGCCGGCGCGGAATCGGCACGTGAAGTGCACGTTCACGCCCTGCTCTCCGCGGAGCATCCTCGCGACCTGCTCTCCCGCGGCGCGCCCCTTCTCGACGGCCGGCTGCACACTCGTGGTGAGCACAGGTCCGCCGAGCCCGTCGACGGCGATCCCGTCGAAGCCGGCGACCGAGAGGTCTTCGGGTACCCGGAGGCCCAGTTCCTCGGCGGCTCGGATCACACCGACGGCGAGCAGGTCGCTCTGCGCCAGGATCGCGGTGGGACGGTGCGCCGCATCCGCGAGGAGCATTCTTCCGACCAGCTGGCCCTCGTCGATCAGGCTGCCCGCTGCCGAGATGGCCGGGGCATCGGGGAAGATCGACCGCATGCCCTCGAGGCGATCGATCGTGACGTCGACGGTCGCGCGGTCGACTCGCTCCTGCGTGACGACGCCGCGCTCGCGAGCGGCGTCGAGGTGCAGGGTGACGAGCGCGACATCCCGGTGCCCGAGGTCTCGCACGTGTCGGGCGACATCGGCTGCCGCTGTGACGTTGTCGAGGATGATCTGCGGGACCCCCTCCCCCGCATCCCCCTCGATGACGACGACGGGCAGACCCCGGCTGCGGACGATGTCGAGCGATGCTCGCGTGCGGCCAGAGCATCCGATCAGCACCACGGCGTCGACCGGGGCGTTCGCGAGCGCAGAGCCGTCACTCTCCCCCGGGTCGTCGCGAAGCAGCAGGATTCCGGCGCTGAGGTCGGCGAGGCCGTCGGTCAGGCCGTCCATCATCGCCGTGGTCACCGGGTCGAGGAAGGCCGCGCGCAAGTGCCCCTCGAGCACGACGGCGACGATCCCGCTGCGCCCGCGACGCAATGACGCGGCGCGCGGGTCGGGCCCGGTGTAACCGAGATCGGCGGCGGCGGCGAGCACCTTCTCGCGTGTCGTCGCCGACACCTTGGCTTTGCCGCTGAAGACGACGGAGGCCGTCGACGTCGCGACTCCGGCTGCTCGCGCGACGTCGGCGATCGTCGCGCGGCGCACCGACTCGTGACTGGTCATACTCCGAGGATAGCTCGCCCGGGTTTCAAACAATCGAATCGATTCGATAGGCTGTTTGGCATGGACACCGCCCTCACCCGCTCTCAGTTCGTCCGCTGGCGTGCCGCGATCTTCGCGATCTTCCTCGCGAGCGGCCTGTCGATCGCGACGTGGGCCTCGCGCGTGCCCGACATCAAGGTCTCGCTCGGCATCGACAACGCCCAGATGGGCCTGCTGCTGCTCGGCATGGGCATCGCGTCTATCATCGGCATCTCCACGAGTCCGGCCGTGATGGCGCGCACCGGAGCGCGGCTCGGGATGCTCGTGACGATGCTCATCTTCGGAGTCGGCGTGGCGCTGATCGGCCTGGGCACCAACGTGCTCGGATCGCTCCCCGTGGTGCTCGTCGGCCTCGTCCTCTTCGGTTTCGGCAACGGTTCGCTCGACGTCATGATGAACGTCGAGGCCACCGCGGTCGAGCAGCAGATGGGCAAGACGATCCTGCCGGTGTTCCACGCCTTCTTCAGCTTCGGCACTGTGATCGGCGCCGGTGCGGGCGCCCTGGCCGTGCAGCTCGGTGCGAACGTCTCGGCTCACGCGTTCGTCGTCGCGGCGGTGATCGCGGTGCTCGCGGTGGTCTGCTTCGCGAACGTGCCCAACCGCGAGGCCGCCCTCGATCCCTCACCCGCCGAGAAGCCGCATTGGCGTGAGCGCATGCACGTCGCGCTCGAGGCGTGGCGCGAGCCGCGCACCTATGCGCTGGGCATCGTGATGCTGGGCATGTCGTTCGCCGAAGGCGGTGCGAACGACTGGCTCGCGCTCGGCGTCTCCGAAGACCACGGCGCCGGGCCCGCGGCGGGCGCTGCGGCCCTCGCCACGTTCTCGGTCGCGATGACCGTCGTCCGCCTGTTCGGCGGCCCGCTGGTCGACAGGTTCGGACGCGTGATCGTGCTGCGGATCCTCGCCATCACCGCCGCGGCCGGCATCCTGCTGTTCATCCTGGCGCCCAACACGCCGCTCGTCTTCGTCGCCGCCGCGCTCTGGGGTGTCGGCGCCTCGCTCGGCTTCCCCCTGGGCATGTCAGCAGCCGCCGACGACCCGGCCAAGGCCGCCGCCCGCGTGAGCGCGGCTGCGACCATCGGCTACATCGCCTTCCTCGGGGGCCCTCCTGTGCTCGGCTTCATCAGCGAGCACATCGGCCTGCTCAACACCCTCTACATCCTGGTCGTGCTCGCGGCGCTCTCGGGGCTCTTCTCGGCCGCAGCCCGTCCTCTCCGCGAAGACCAGATGACCTCGGCGAACAAGTAGTCGGCGTCACCCGTCGATCCGGCGCACGAGCGCGGCCGCATGCGAACGGCTGCGGGCGCCGAGCTTGGCGAGCACATTCGAGACATGCGTCTTCACGGTCGGCACGCTGATGCCCAGGCGTTGTGCGAGCTGAGCGTTCGACCACCCGCAGACGATGCCGTCGAGAACCTCCTGCTCACGCGCGGTCAGCGCCGGCAGCGGTGCCTCGGCGGTCGTCGACGGTTTCGCCGCGAGGGCTGCCGCGGCGAGCGCTCGCCTCGTGACGCGCGGGTCGAGTGCACCGTCGCCGGAGGCCACCGCCCGCACGGCGGCGACCAGGGATGCGGCATCGGCGGTCTTGAGCAGGAAGCCAGCCGCACCCGCGCCGATCGCGCCGAACACCAGCTCGTCCTCGTCGAAGCTCGTCAGCACGAGCACGTCGCTCAGGCCGCGCTCGACGATCTCGCGAGTCGCCGAGACGCCGTCGCGTCCCGGCATCCGCAGATCCATCAGCACGACGTCCGGGCGCAGAGCGGCCGCGTTCCGCACCGCGACTTCACCGTCGGCCGCCTCCCCCACCACGGTGACGCCGTGAGACTCCAGCATGATGCGCAGCCCCGCCCTGATCGCCGCGTGGTCGTCGGCGATGAGCACGGTCGGTCCACCGCTCACGACACGGCCGCCGGAAGTCGCGCATCGACCCGCCACCCGCCGGGCCGCGGGCCCGCCGAGAACCGTCCGCCGAGGGCGTCGACCCTCTCAGCGAGCATGCTGAGTCCCCAGCCTCCCCCGGCGTAGGACGTCGCGACGAGCTCGGCGCCTCCGCGGGAGTCGACCCGCACATGCACGCCGTCGCCGGCGTCCTCCACCCTCACCTCGACGTGCGACCCGCTGGCGTGCCGGACGCAGTTCGACAGCGCCTCGCGCACGATGCGCACCGCCGCCTGCTCGACGGCGGCCGGCATGGCGGCGAGCTGCGCCACCGTCACCTCCACCTGCAGCCCCGCCCGCCGCGCGTCCGCGGCCAGCGCCCCGATGTCGTCGATCCGCGGCGTCGGCGACAGCTGTCCGTCGCCGCGGCGCAGCACCACGATCATCGACCGCAGCGCGCTGTGCGCGTCGAGTCCGGCATCCCTGACGGCACGCAGCGCGGCCCTGTCGACTTTCTCGTCCGCCGGCACCGACAGCGCGGCCTCCGCTCGGATGGCCATCGCCAGCACGTGGCCGGCGACCACATCGTGCAGTTCTCTCGCCATCGACTCGCGCTCGCGCTGCACCGCTTCCTCGCGATCTCGCTCAGCGACAGCAGCCGCCTCCTCGGCACGCTGACGATGGAGTTCGGCGAGCTCGTGCGCCTGGGACACCGCGACCGCCCACCAGTAGTCGGTGCCGACGAGGGCGCCGAACTGGACGGCGACGAGAAGGGCGAGAGGAACGGACCCCTCCGGTCTCATCACCGCGATGATGAAGATGACCGCGACGCCGACCGCAGCCGCGATGAGGACACGGCCGCGGACGGACGGGCGGGCGACGAACACCGCGGTCCAGAGCACGTCGAGGAGGACGACGAGCGGGCCGAGTCCCCCGGTCGTGAACAGGTCGACGCCGAATATCACCGTGGCGACGATCAACGACGCCCACGGCGCACGGTGCTTCGTCAGCACGAGGACGCACGCGGGCACGGCCGTCGCCAGCGTCCACCAGGGAGAGACGTCGGCGGGGAGCACGGAGAGAACGCTCCAGTTCCCGCTGAAGCCGAGGAGAGCGGAGACGACGCTGAGTCCGGCGATCAGCAGCGCGTCGATCGGAGAGCGATGCGCCAGGTACCAGCCGCGGATGCTGTCAGCCGTCGCCTCCTTCATCCCCTCATGCAATCACGACCTCCCCACGGCCGCATCCGACCAAGGGATGAGAAATCGGCCACGGCGACCGCGACCTTCGCCCGATCCGCCTCGGCGTCGCCCGCGTGACGCTGGGAGCATGGAACTCCTCGGCGGCCTGCCCCTCCCCCTCGCACTTGCCGTGCTGGCTCTCGTCGACGGCCTCAGCGTCGGCACGCTGCTCATCCCCGTCTTCCTCCTCCTCAGTCCCGGACGTGTGCGCACCGGGCGCATTCTGCTCTACCTCGGAACGATCGGCGCGTTCTACCTGCTCGTGGGTCTGCTGTTCCTCTGGGGTCTGGTCAACGTCGTCGACGTCGCCTCCGGGTTCCTCGCTTCGCCGGCCGGGGTCGTCACGCGTCTCGTGGTAGGGGTCGGGCTGATCATCGTCGCCTTCACGATGCCGACCGGGCCGCCCGCGTCGACGCACCGAGCCCCTGCGCGTGCGGCGGCGTCGGCATCCGTCACGACCGGCTCCAGCGATCACGAGGCGGCCGCGCCCACCGAGTCCGATGCGGCGCCGTCGGGCCGCGTGACCCGCTGGCGGGATCGCCTGCTCGATCCTCGGACCCGTGGCGCAGCGGTGATGGCCGTCGCCATCACGGCCGGGCTGGTCGAGGTCGCCACGATGCTCCCCTACATCCTCGCGATGACGATGCTCGCCGACGCCGGCGTCAGCACGCCCTTCCGGGTCCTCTCCCTCGTCGCGTACTGCGCCCTCATGGTGGCCCCGGCTCTCGTCCTGCTCGCGCTGCGGGTGGTCGCCGCGCCGCTCGTGCAGCGGCCGCTCGAGCGGTTCGCCGCCTGGATGCAGCGCACCGGTGCGGAGAACACGGCCTGGCTCATCGGGATCATCGGGTTCCTGGTCGCACGTTCGGCGGCGGCCGAGCTCGGTGTCTTCGATGCGCTCGACGGGATGCTCGGCCGCTGACGGCTCCGCGACGAAGTAGGCTCGACGGGTGCGTCTCGTCATCGCCCGCTGCTCCGTGGACTACACCGGGCGGCTCAATGCCCACCTCCCTCTCGCCACGCGTCTGCTGGTGCACAAGGGCGACGGGAGTCTGCTCGTTCACTCCGACGGCGGCAGCTACAAGCCGCTGAACTGGATGAGCCCTCCCTGCACGCTCGCTCCCGAGGAGCCGGGCGAGGAAGAGGCGATCGCGGGGGTCGTCGAGGTGTGGCGAGTCACGCACAAGAAGACCGGCGACGCCCTGCGCGTGCAGATCTACGAGATCATCCACGATTCGAACCACGACCTCGGCATCGACCCCGGCCTGCAGAAGGACGGCGTCGAGGCCGATCTGCAGCGCCTTCTCGCCGAGCAGGTCGACCTGATCTCCGAGGGGGCGACGCTGGTGCGCCGCGAGTACCCGACGGCGATCGGTCCCGTCGACCTTCTGGTGCGCGATGCCGGCGGCGTGGCGATCGCTGTCGAGGTGAAGCGCCGTGGCGACATCGACGGCGTCGAGCAGCTCACCCGCTACCTCGAGCTGCTCGGCCGCGACCCGCACCTCTCCCCCGTGCAGGGCGTCTTCGCGGCGCAGGAGATCAAGCCCCAGGCCCGCGTGCTCGCCGAAGACCGCGGCATCCGCTGCCTGGTGCTCGACTACGACGACATGAAGGGCATCGAGTCGGGCATCCCCCGGCTGTTCTGAGCCGCGCAGTCGCAGCCCATAGGCTGGAAGCATGCCCTCCTCCCCCTATTCCTGCGTCCTCTGGGACGTCGACGGCACGATCATCGACGCGTCCGTCGGGATCCTCCGTCGGCTGAACGTCGC
This sequence comes from Microbacterium sp., assembly GCA_019510305.1. Lineage (GTDB taxonomy): Bacteria > Actinomycetota > Actinomycetes > Actinomycetales > Microbacteriaceae > Microbacterium > Microbacterium natoriense_A. The sequence continues at coordinate 38,779 of JAEKKN010000024.1, read as the reverse complement.
CCTCACGCATTTCGGGCACCCGGCGCCGACGAGGGACGACCTCGTGCACTGGATCGGTCCGCCGATGTTCGAGTCGTTCCAGGTGCAGGCGGGCATGACGCCCGAGCAGTCGTCCGAGGCCGTCGCCTTCTACCGCACGCTCGGCAAGGCCGACGGGTACACGACCGACGTGAACACGTACCCCGGCGTGCCCGAGATCATCCGCGAGCTGCACGCCGCCGGCGTCCCGCAGGCGACGGCGAGCTCGAAGCCGGAGAACCAGGTCGACGCGCTCGTCGACCACTTCGAGCTGCGCCCGTACTTCCTCGCCACGGTGGGTGCGACGCCCGACGAATCGACTCTCGCCTCGAAGGCCGACATCGTCGTCGAGGCTCTCAAGCGCCTGACGGAGCGGGGAGCCGACACCTCTCGCCCCGTGCTGATCGGAGATCGACACCACGACGTCGAAGGTGGCAACGTCAACGGCGTGCCCGTGATCTTCGTCGAATGGGGCTTCAGCGACGCGCACGAGGGCGATGACGCAGCGTTCCGCGCAGCATCCGCCGAGGAGCTGCGCGCCCTGCTGCTGAGCTGAACCCCGCGTCGGCGCCACTCCTCCGGGAGCGGCGCGCGCCGCCACGCGTTCGGGAGGAGTTCCCGCGCTCAGGCTGAGGATTTCAGCCCGAAGCTCCTCCCGAGTGCGCGTTCTCCTCCGAGAGAGCCACCGGAAAGCACAGAACTCCCCGCCGGATGCCGCACATGATGTCGGCCCCGGTCGGGGAGTTCCGGTGGAATCCGCGCTTAGAGCGGGCGGATGTTCTCTGCCTGCAGGCCCTTGGGGCCCTGCGCGACCTCGAACTCGACTCGCTGGTTCTCTTCGAGAGACCGGTAGCCGGATGCTTCGATGGCGGAGTAGTGCGCGAAAACGTCAGCGCCGCCGTCGTCGGGGGAGATGAAGCCGAAGCCCTTCTCCGAGTTGAACCACTTGACCGTGCCCTGGGTGCTCATTTACTGCCTGTTCTGCTGGAAAAGAAGCCGACGCAGGATGCACCGACGAGCTCAAAGATAGTGGAGCACGGCGTGAGCGGAAGAGCAGGGGTCAGCCCGTAACAGAAATGTTGCACGAGGCGTCATGTCGCGACACACAGAGGTCGCGGCTCGAGCCCGAAAAATTGTGTGGCCCTCACCGCGGGGGGAGCGATGAGGGCCGAAGACGACCGGAGGGTGCGTCAGGAATAAGCATATCCCCAACGCGACGTCCTTGTCCCCCATTTGGGGGACATTCTTCGAAAATCTTCAGGAGGGGGATAGCGACCCCCTCGAGCGGCCCATTGGGGACTGAACTGCTCGAGGGGGCCCAATCGCATACACGGATCGTCGCGCCTCTGGGGAAGGCTTCCCGTCCTCTGGGGAAGGACGGAGACGATCAATCCCCTGTGCATGCACCTACACCCTAGGCGACCCCGACCGTTCCCGTCAGCCCCCGGAATTCGGTTCCCGAGAGCGTTACCCTTGTGGCGTGACCATGCTGAACAAGGACATGACCCTGTGCATCTCGCTCTCGGCGCGTCCGAGCAACAACGGCACCCGATTCCACAACTTCCTCTACGAGGAGCTCGGCCTGAACTGGATCTACAAGGCCTTCGCGCCTACGGATCTCGGGCAGGCGATCGCAGGAGTCCGCGGTCTCGGCATCCGCGGATGCGCGATATCGATGCCCTACAAGGAGGACGTGATCGCGCTCGTCGACCGCATGGATCCCTCTGCCTCCGCGATCGATTCGGTCAACACGATCGTCAACGACGACGGCGTGCTCACGGCGTACAACACCGACTACTCGGCCATCGCGCAGCTGATCGCGCGGAACGGACTGGATGCCGCGGCCGCTGTACTGCTGAAGGGTTCGGGTGGCATGGCCAAGGCCACCGCCGCCGCCTTCCGCGACGCGGGATTCACGAAGGTGACGATCGCTGCGCGCAATGAGGCGAACGGGCGCGGTCTCGCCGATCTCTACGGCTTCGACTGGACCGCGGACGCCGGGGCCCGCACGGCGGACATCATCGTGAACATCACGCCCATCGGCATGGCCGGGGGAACGGAGGAGCACGACCTGTCGTTCAGCGAGGAGCAGGTGTCGGCGGCATCCGTCGTGTTCGACGTCGTGGCGCTGCCCGCCGAGACCCCGCTGGTGCGGGCCGGCCGTGCCGCGGGGAAGACCGTCATCACCGGCGCGGAGGTCGCGACGCTGCAGGCGCTCGAGCAGTTCGTGCTGTACACCGGCATCCGCCCGAGCGCCGATCAGGTGCGCGCGGCCGAGGAGTTCATGCGGGCGCAGCAGCCCGATCTCATCCGTTGAACTCCGCCGGGTGCGGGCCGGTGCGGCCATCGCGTTCGAGCCCGTCGATCGCCGCGAGCTCGTCCGCCGACAGGTCGAAGCCGAAGACGTCGAGGTTCTCGGCGATGCGCGCGGGCGTCACCGACTTCGGGATCACGATGCGCCTCTGCTGCAAGTGCCAGCGGAGCACGACCTGCGCAGGAGTCCTCCCGTGGAGCTCGGCGATCGAGAGCACGGCCGGGTCGCCGAGCACCGCCCCCTGGGCGAGCGGGCTCCACGCCTCGGTCACGATGCCGCGAGCGCTGTTCGCCTCGACGACCGCACGGTTCTGCAGCGCGGGGTGCAGCTCGACCTGGTTCACCGCGGGAACGATGCCCGACTCGGTCTCGAGACGCATGAGATGCTCGGGCTCGAAGTTCGAGACGCCGATCGCTCGCACGCGTCCGTCGGCGTAGAGCCTCTCGAGAGCGCGCCATGTCTCGGGATAGGTGCCCGCAGCGGGAGTCGGCCAATGGATGAGGAACAGGTCGAGGTGGTCGAGTCCCAGTCGCTCCAGCGCGGCGTCGTACGCGCGCAGAGTGCTGTCGTAGCCGTGGTCGCTGATCCAGACCTTCGAGGTGACGAAGAGGTCGTCGCGGGCGATGCCCGACTCCGCCAGCGCTCGACCGACGCCCGCCTCGTTGCCGTAGATCGCGGCGGTGTCGATGCTCCGGTAGCCGGCCTCGAGCGCCGCCGACACGGCTGCGGTCGTCTCGGCATCCGGCACCTGGAAGACGCCGAAGCCGAGCTGGGGCATCTCGATGCCGTTGTTCAGGGTGAGGGTGGGGATGGTCATTCTCTTGCTTTCTGTGGGGGTGCGGTCAGGCGGCGACGGTGCGGACGGTGCCGGTCGCAGAGTGCCGGGCGGGTCGCGCCGTGAGGGCGGCGACGATCATCACGACCAGACCGGATGCCGTGATGGCGGCGCCGATCCAGATGGGCGAGGTGTAGCCGAGTCCTGCAGCGATGCCGAGGCCGCCGGCCCACGCGCCCAGCGCGTTGCCGACGTTGAAGGCGCCGATGTTGGCGCCGGACGCGAGCGTGGGGGCTCCGCCTGCGTACTGCATGATGCGGCTCTGCAGGCCGGGAACCGTGCCGAAGCCGAACGCGCCGAGCAGCACGAGGATCACGATGGTGGCGGGCTGCGACCAGGCGAGCAGTCCGAAGGCGATCAGGATCAGCAGCAGCAGACCGGTGAAGCCGAGCAGCGTGCGGTCGATCGAGCGATCGGCGAGGCGTCCGCCCACGGCGTTGCCGATCACGAGGCCGATCCCGAACAGGACGAGCAGCCACGGCACGGCGGAGGCCGCGAAGCCGGTCACCCCGGTGAGCGTGTACGCGATGTAGGTGAAGGCGCCGAACATGCCGCCGTACGCGAGCACGGTCACGGTGAGTGAGAGCCTGACCTGCCCTGAGCGGAAGGCGCGGAGCTCGTGCACCAGGCTCACCTTCTCACCCGTGGCGGGCGGTACGGTGACGAGCAGCGCGATGCCGGCGAAGGCGACCACTCCGATCGCGGAGATGGCCCAGAACGTCGCACGCCAGCCGAACTGCTGTCCGACGAACGTGCCGAATGGCACGCCGAACACGTTGGCGGCCGTGAGTCCCGTGAACATGATGGCGATCGCGCGAGCCTTCTTGGCCGGAGCGACGAGGTCTGCCGCGACGACCGAGCCGATGCCGAAGAACGCGCCGTGGCACAGCGCGGCGATGATGCGGCCGGCCATGGCCGCCGGGTAGTCGGAGGCCAGCGCGGTGAGCGCGTTGCCCGCGATGAACAGCACGACGAGTCCCAGCAGAACGGGTTTGCGTGGCAGTCGTGTGGTTGCCGCCGTGAGGCCGAGGGCGCCGACGACGACGCTGAGCGCATAGCCCGAGATGAGCCAGCCTGCGGTGGCTTCGGTGACGCCGAAATCGGCGGCGACCTCGGGCAGCAGGCCCATGATCACGAACTCTGTGAGTCCGATCCCGAAGGCGCCGATGGCGAGTGCGATGAGTCCGAGTGGCATGATGAGCTCTCTGCTAAAGTAGTTGCAGACGCGGGATGTTGCGTCGCGAGCATTAATCATTGCACACGCAATTATCCCGCGCAAGCAACTACTTTTGTGGAGGACATCATGGGCATCTCCGACGACGCCGTCGAGATCCGGGCACGCGGATGGCGCACGCTGGCGGCTCTGCACGGAATCATCGAGACCGAGCTCGAACGCGCACTCGGAGCATCCGTCGATCTCTCCGTCGTCGAATACACCGTGCTCGACGCGCTCAGCCGGCAGGACGGCTGGCACATGCGGATGCAGCAGCTGGCCCGCGCGGCGGCGCTGAGCCCGAGCGCCACCACACGACTCGTCACGCGTCTCGAGGATCGCGGGCTGCTCACCCGCATCCTGTGCGCCGACGACCGCCGCGGCATCTACACCGAGCTGACCCCGACCGGGCGCGAGCTGTACGAGAAGGCGCATCCCATCCACGACGAGACACTCGAACGCACGCTCGGCGAGGCGGTCGCGCAGCCCGAGCTCTCACCCGTCGTGCACGCGCTGCAGGGGACTTCGGCCCTCACCTGACGGGATCAGTGATCGGGAGACGATTATCTGGATACCCTAGGCCCATGAGCCCGCGACGCAGGATCCTCCGCAGAACGCCGGCCGCCATCGCGGCCACGGCCCTCATCGCTCTGGTCCTGTCGGCCTGCACGCCGGGCGACGACACGGGCACCGACGCCGAAGGACAGGGTTTCCCCTCGGACGGCTGCACGCACATCACCATCGCGACGTCGTCGGAGAAGGTGAACATGCTAGACAAGCTCGCCGAGGCCTTCAAGGACTCGCCCGAGCACGACGGCCTGAAGACCTGCGCGACCGTGCGACCGATCAACGTCTCGTCCGGCAACGCCGCACGCTATCTCACCGCGGGCGACGACTGGCCCAGCGACGATCACGACCTGTGGCCGACGCTGTGGTCACCGGCCTCCACGGTGTGGACCGACCGCGTCGCCGCCGCCGCGTCGGCGAATCTCGTCGGGGAACCTGCGTCGTTCACCCGCACCCCGGTCGTGTTCGGCATGCCCGAGCCGATGGCGAAGGCTCTCGGCTGGCCCGACAAGCCGATCAGCATCACCGACCTGTCGCAGCTGTGCCAGGACCCGGAGGGCTGGGGGAGTGTCGGGAAGGACATCTGGGGCGCGTTCAAGATCTCGAAGACGAACCCGAACACTTCGACGACCGGACTCTCGACGATCCTGATGCAGTCGTACGAAGCATCCGGCAAATCGGCGGATCTCACCTCGGCCGACGTCGACGCCGCAGCCGACTTCTCCCGCGTGTTCGAGGAGTGCGTGATCCACTACGGCGACACCACTGGCAACGTCCTGTCGACGCTCTACGACGAGACGCAGAACGGCTCGAACGGCTCTGCCTACGTCTCGGCGGTGGCTCTCGAGGAGACCTCGCTCCTCAACTACAACCAGGGCAACCCCGATTCGCACACGGTGCAGCCGGGTGAGACCCTGACCCCGCCCAAGACCAAGCTGGTGGCGGTGTACCCCGCGGGCGGCTCGATGTGGTCGGACAACCCCGTCACGGTGCTCGGCGCCCAGTGGGTCACCGCCGAGCAGCGCACTGCCGGAGAAGCCTTCGCCGCCTTCCTGCAGACGACCGACGCCCAGAAGATCCTGCCCGAGTACGGCTTCCGTCCTCTCGACGAGTCGGTGCCGCTCGGCAAGCTGTTCACGGCGAACTTCGGCGTCGATCCCGCGCAGCCGGCGGTGACGCTGCCCAAACCCGACGTCGACGTCATCTCGACAGCGATCGATCAGTGGACGCAGGTGCGCAAGCCCTCCTCCGTGCTCGAGCTCATCGACATCTCCGGCTCGATGGACGACCCGATCGGCGACGGGCGGTCTCGCCTCGACGGAGCGATCCAGGGAGCGCAGACCACACTCGATCACTTCCGCTCCACCGACGAGGTGGGCGTCTGGGCGTTCACCACGGGGATCTCATCGGATGCCGGTGAAGGCATACAGATTCTGCGCGACGTCACCGCTCTCGGGTCGGACGGCGAGAAGCTCGACTCCTCACTCGAGGATCTGCACTACGCGCAACGCAACGGCACGCCGCTCTACGATGCGATCCTCACCGCCTACGAGGCCATGAGCGAACGCGCCGAGCCCGGCCGCATCAACGCGATCGTCGTGCTCTCCGACGGCGAGGACACCGACTCCGCCACCTCGCTCGACTCGCTGATCGCGAAGATCGGCAAGAGCACCAAAGAGGGCGGAAGCGACGCCCCTGTGCGTATATTCCCGATCGCGTATGGAGAGGGAGCCGACACCTCTGCTCTGCAGCGGATCGCGGATGCCACGGGCGGGCAGCTGTTCGACGCGTCGAACGCCGAGCGCATCGATCTCGTCTTCGCCTCCGTGATCAACAACTTCTGAGGCGCGCATGCATCACTTCTCCGTGACTGGCGATTCCTGGACGGGTCCCGCGATCGAGGCGCTGGCCTCGACGAACGTGTACGTCTCCACGGACATCCCCGGCTATGCGGACCTTCAGGCCTCGTTGTCGCAGACGGTTCCCGCCGACGGTTCGATCGCTGTCGTCGTCCTCCCGGACGAGGCGGCGAAAGCCGACCAGTACACCTTCTATCTCCTCGACAAGCTCACGAAGGGTGCCGATCAGCAGACGGTGATCCTGGCGATCGGCGACGATCTGATGGGCGACTCCGCCGCGCTCGGTCGCGACGCCGTGCTGACGATCGCGAACCAGAACGAGGGCGCGGGGATGCCGGCGGGTCTGGTCGAGACAGTGCAGGAAGTGTCAGCGGAGCTCCCCGCGGCCGGCGGGAACCCGGGCAGCGGCTCCGGCGGTGCCGACCTCCTCATGCCAGTGATCATCGGCGGCGTCGTGCTGGTGGCGGCCGTAGGCGTCGCCGTCGGTCTGGTCGCTCGCCGACGACGCACGTCAGCGCCCTCCCTCGAGAGTGCTGACCCGGTGCCGCCCGGCATCCGTCTGCGGGTCGACCGACTGCGGGAGCTGGCCCCCTTCTACGCCGCCGTGCCGGGCAACGCGATCGCCGCCGAGACGGCGACGAACATCGAGGCGCTCGCCTCGCACGTCGAGCAGCTGTTCATCCGCCTGGATGCGAAGGCGGGTGAAGACCAGAGCGTCATCGCTGAGGCCGAGTACTCCGACAAGCTCGCCCGTCTGGTCGCCGCCCTCGACCGCGATTACCTGCTCGATCTGCTCACGCGCCCGGATCTGTGGGACACGCCCGACGAGCGCATCGGCGAGGTCCGCGAAGCGCTGAGCGCCGTCACCACGCAGATCGTCGACAACATCAAGCAGGTGAACGCACGCAAGGGACTGCTCTTCCAGGTCTCGCTGGACTCCCTGATCGGCCGCAGCGAACTGCGCGACTGGGAGCGCCAGTTCAAGAAGAGCTCAGGGGAGCAGTAACGCACGATCTCGCGCCTCTCCAGCGTCAGAGCCGCGGTCGATCCCGCCGGCGCTCACGCACCCGCATGATCGCGATCGAGGCGTCGGGGGAGGACACCGCGATCGACCGCGCGTCCGGTCGGATCACGGCACCCGGCGGCGCCACCTCGCCGCGCACCTCCACCCTTCCAGCGAGCACGACGATCGCGTCGGCGGTCTCGGCGATCGCACCCGAGACTCGGCGAATCGCCCATTGCATGCGTCCGCTCGACCGTCGAGCCATCAGGTTCACCACGGTCACCCGGCCCGAGCCGGTGTCTGCGAACACCTGATCCTCTCCGCGGAACGTGATCGCCGAGTGCTGCGGCACGCGGCTCACGCGGCCGTTGATCTCGAGCGCGACGCCCGCAGGGCTGAGGGGGATCAACAGGCGATCGGCTCCGAGGAACGGCGAGAACGGCATCCGCCCCTCGATCTCCGCGAGACTGATGCGCCATCCCGGTCGCGCGGCGAGCACCCGCGTGACCCCGAGACCGTTCGCCCATGTCTGCGGGGCGACGTCCGTCGGGCGGACGATGAGGGACTTCACGCGGGTGCCGTGCGACATGACGTGCTCAGCGGATCGCGGTCGGGCCGGTCTCTCCCGTGCGAACCCGGATGACCTGCAGAACGTCTGTGACCCAGATCTTGCCGTCGCCGATCGCGCCCGTGCGCGCTGCCTCCTGGATCGCCTCGAGCGCCGACTCGAGCTCCTCGTCGGTCACGATCGTCTCGATCTGGATCTTGGGGAGGAAGTCGACCTTCACCCGCTGCGAGCGGTACACCTCGACCTTTCCGACCTGGCTTCCGTGCCCCTTCGCGTCGAGGATCGTCATGCCGGTGACGCCGATCTCGGCGAGGGCGGTCTTGATCGGCTCGAGAGCGCCGGGCTGGACGACTGCGGTGATGAGCTTCATGATGATGTCCTTTCTCGGGGACCGGCGCTCAGGAGCGCACGTCGTCCAGGTCGTAGGCGGTCTCGGCGTGCAGCGTGGTGTCGAGTCCCATGATCTCGATGCCGTCGCCGACCCGCAGACCGATCGTCTTCGAGAGCACCCACGAGATCAGCGCGGTGACGACTGCGGTGTAGGCGAACACCGCGACGATCGCGATCGCCTGCGTGCCGAGCAGGCTCGCATCTCCGCCGAAGAAGATGCCCTGCGCCCCTGCCGGAGAAGCCGGGTCGGCGAGGAAGCCGATCGCGAGGGTGCCGAAGATGCCGGGGAACATGTGGATCGCGACGGCGTCGAGTGCATCGTCGTAGCCGAAGCGCTCCTTCAGGCCGAGCGTCGCGAACGCGACGACTCCCGAGAGCAGGCCGATGACGATCGCACCGATCGGAGACACGGAGTTCGCGGCCGGGGTGATTCCGACGAGGCCGCCGAGCACGCCGGAGATCGCACCGAGCGAGGTCGCCGCCTTCCGCACGATCCGCTCGACGACGAGCCAGCCGAGAAGACCGGCGCAGGCGGCGACGAGGGTGTTGGTGACCGCGACGCCCGCACTCTCGTTGATGCCACCCGACGAGCCGCCGTTGAAGCCGTACCACCCGACGAGGAGGAGCCCGCCGCCGACGATGGCGATCGGCAGGTTGCCCGGTCGTCCGACGTTCGGGAAGTGCCGGCGCTTGCCGAGGAAGATCGCGAGCACGAGGGCTGCGACACCCGCGTTCATGTGCACGGCGGTGCCGCCGGCGAAGTCGATCGCGTGCAGGCTGTTCGCGATCCAGCCGCCCGTGACCGAGCCGTCGGCGGAGTCGAAGGCGAAAACCCAGTGCGCGACGGGGAAGTACACGAGCGTCGCCCAGAGGCCGGCGAAGACCAGCCAGCTGGAGAACTTCATCCGGCCTTCGACCGCCCCGCCGATGATGCCGACGGTGAGGCCCGCGAAGATCAGCTGGAAGACCGCGATGAGTATGCCGGGCACGGCTCCCTCTGGCGTCTCGGCGCCCAGCAGCGACTGGATGCCGAACAGCCCGGTCGGGTCTCCGATGAGTCCCACGCCGCCGACCGAGTCGCCGAGCGTGAGGCCGTAGCCGTACAGGACCCAGAGGACCGCGGTGACGGCGAAGCCGCCGAGCACGATCATCATGGTGTTCAGGATGTTCTTGGTGCGCGACAGGCCGCCGTAGTACAGCGCGAGACCGGGCAGCATGAGGGTGACGGCGACGGTTGCGGTGAGCATCCAGCCGGTGTTGACCTGCGAGGTGATGTCCATGTCGTTCTCCTTTCGATTGTGAGGGTGGGCCCCTGAGCCTGTCGAAGGGTCAGCGGATGATCAGGGATTCGAGCACGTCGGCCAGCGCGATCACGCCCGCCGCGACGTCCTCGGGCCTGGCGGCCTCGGCGGGTGTGTGCGAAGCGCCGGTCGGGTTGCGGACGAAGAGCATGCCGGTGGGGATGACTCCGGCGAGCACGCCCGCGTCGTGCCCGGCGCCCGTGTCGAGCACGGGGGCGTCGGGGAGCACCGCGTGCATCCGCTCGCGGAGTCCGTCGTCGAACGCGACGGTGGGGGAGAACGACTGCTCGGTCACCTTGACCGTGCAGCCCTCTGCGGCGGCCGACCGCTCGGTCGCGGCGGTCACCTCCTCGACGATGCGCCTGACCGCCGGCTCGTCGCGATGGCGGACGTCCATCCACAGGTCGACGGATGCCGCGATCACGTTGGTGCCGCCGGGGGTGACCTTGATGCGGCCGATCGTCCCGCGGGCGTCGTCGACCACGAGAGCGTGCGCACGGAGCGCGCGCACCGTCTCGGCGGCGACCACGACCGGGTCCTGTCGATCGGCCATCCGGGTGGCGCCGGCGTGATCTCCACGGCCGTCGATGCGCACGTGCCAGCGGCCATGGGCGATGATCGCTCCCGCGAGTGCGACGGACTGCCCCAGGTCCTCGAGACCTCGGCCCTGCTCGACGTGCAGCTCGACGAAAGCGGAGATCGCTGCGAGGCGGGCGGCATCGGGGCCGATCAGTGCGGGGTCGAGACCGGCGCCCCTCGCCGCCTCGGCGAAGGTGACCCCCTTGTCGTCGCGCAGCTCTCGCACGCGTTGCGGGTCGACGAGCCCGGCGAGCAGCCGTGTGCCGAGGCAGGCGATGCCGAAGCGCGACCCTTCTTCCTCGGGGAACGCCGCGACGACGAGAGGTCGCACGGGCCGGATGCCGCGCTCTCGAAGGACGTCGACGGCGGCGAGCGCACTGGCGATGCCGAGCGGTCCGTCGAGGTTGCCTCCGCCCGGGACGGAGTCGAGATGCGAGCCCGTGGCGATCGCGTCGACGCGACGCGCGTCGGGAGCATCCCACCACGCCCAGATCACGCCGTTGCCGTCGATCTCGACGTCGAGTCCGCGATGATCGGCCTGCGCGATGAACCAGGCTCTCAGTTCGAGCTCGGGAGCCGAGAACACGGGTCGGGTGTATCCGCCGCGCTCCGGATCGACGCCGATGTGCGCGATCTGGGCGAGGAGGGCGCTTGCGTCGCCGCTCATCGCAGTGCTCCCGCGAAGCGCTGCCCGACGGCGCGGAATCGCTCGGACGATCGTCCGGTTCCGGCGACGAGATCGTGCACGAGTTCGCCGAGCAGGGGAGCGAACTTGGCGCCCTGACCTGAGCACGGCGAGAGGATCGTGACCCCGGCGGCTCGATCGATGATCATGTCGTCGCGCGGCACGTTCGTGAACAGGCAGGTGGTCTCCGCGTAGGACTCGGCCTCCAGCCCCGGCGCGAACTCCTCGACGAATCCGGTCACACGTCCGCGGTTGTCCGGATCGACCGCGCCGTCCTGATCGCGGGCGGAGCGGATGACGCGGCCGCCGTTGTACTCGGCGATCTTCTGTCCGGCGAACTCCGCGTCTCGGCCTCCCGGCAGCCCGTAGGTCTGGATGTCCTCGCCCTTGTAGATGAAGGTCGGCCACGAGGTCTGAGATCCTCGGGCGAGCTCGCCCCGCTCGCTCTGATCCCTATACCTGTAGTGGAACGCGTTCTCCTGGCGCACCTCGAACTCGGGCAGCGCGTCGGCGAAGCCCGGCGGCAGGTCGAGCTCGCCCAGCAGCGCGGGCAGCCATCCGCCCGCGGCGACGATCACCTGCTCGGCGTGCACGGTGCGGCCGGTCGTCGACGTGACCAGGTAGCCGGTGAATCCGTGCCGCACGGATGCGACCTCCCACTCGGTGCGCACCTGGGCGCCGGCCGCGCGGGCCAGATCGAGCATCGCGGTCACGGACTCCTCGGCGTCGATGACGCCCGCGCCCGGGTGCCAGAGCACCTCGGTGTCGAAGCGCAGCCCGGGCCAGCGGGTCGCGGCATCCGCGCTCGAGAGCAGCTCGTGCTCGACTCCCACCGTCTCGAGGACCTCGGCGAGCCCGCGCGGATCGCGCACGGCGCCGAAATCCAGCGACCCGCTCGGCGTGATCAGCCGCCTGCCGCTCGCCGCTTCGAGCTCGTCCCACGAGCTCTTCGCCCGCACGACGAGCCCGGCGTAGAACGGGTCGAGGTAGCCGTAGCGGAAGATGCGCGCCGAGCCGTGCGAGCTGCCGAGGGCGGATGCCGGCACGTCGCGCTCGAGGACGATCACGTCGGCGCCGGATGCCGCGAGGCGCCATGCCACCGAGGCGCCGCTGAGGCCGGCGCCGATGACGGCGTAGGTGGCGGACTCCCGCCTGTCGATGTCGTGCACGGGTCAGACCAGGTCAGGCGCGTCCCAGAGCTTCAGCGTGGTGCCGATGCCCTTCGCGACCGCGTTCTCGTAGACGGTCTTGGCCCAGGCGACATCCTCGACGCCCATGCCTCCCACGCTGAACAGCACGGGCTGCTCGTCGAACTCGCGGCCGACCGCGGTGCCGTCGAACACGTCGCCGATGTTGACCACGCGCGACTCGTCGAGCTCGCCTGCGTCGATGAGGTCCTGCCAGTACAGGCCGATCATGCCGAAGGCGGTCTCGTGCGAGGGCGAGGGGTACTCCTCGGCCCATGCCTCGTAGATCTTCTTGGCGTCCGCGATGAGCCGGGCCTTGCCGGAGGTGGTGTACTCCTTGTCCATGCGCAGATTGGCCGGCAGGCTGAGGAACGCGCCCGGCTTGATCCAGTCGCCGTCGATGTACGGATAGTTCTCCGAGCCGACCAGACCCGTGACCGCTTCGGAGACGATGTCGGAATCGCGCACGGCCTGTTCGACCGTCTCCGCGATCTCGATCGTCGTGAACTGCGGATAGTGCGCCTTCACATAGGCGGCGAACGCCTCGGAAGTGGAACGACGGCGTCCGTTGATGCGGATCGTGTCGAGCGTCGGGCGCGCCGTGGTCATGGCGTGCAGCGCGCTCTTGTTCATGGCGCCTGGGCCGATGATGCCCAGGGACTTCGCGTTCACGGGCGCCAGCTTCTTGGCCGCCGCTCCCGGCACGGCCGCCGTGCGATAGGCGCTCTCGAGATTGCCCGACATGATGGCGAAGGGCGCCCCCGTCTCCTTGTCGTTCAGCACGATCAGGTGGATCGAGCGCGGAAGACCCTTGTCGCGGTTGTCGACGTTCGAGCCGTACCACTTGACGCCGGCGACGTCGAAGCGGCCGCCGAGGTAGGCCGGCATCGCCATGAAGCGCCGGTCGGCTGCATCCAGAGGCATCGTCGGGAAAGGCGACGACGAGGGGAAGCCGATCTGGGCGCCGTGCGAGTTCGCCGAGCTCCCCGCCATCCGATAGTCGCCCTTGGCGACCAGCACGAGCACTTCCTCCATGACCTCCATGCACCGCTCCATGTCCTTCATGCCCGCAGCGATGACCTCGGGCTCACTGAGGTAGAGCATGTCGATGCGGGTGTCGGGGGTGGGGTCTGCGGCCATGTCGGGTCCTCCAAATCGGGTGCTTCCCCACCAGATAAGCCGTCAGAACAACCCCAGGTCAAATACCTTTTCCACCTTCGATTGATAGCGTTTCGCTCGCAATGCGGCCGTAACGGATCGGTAATACACGGCGCGTATCGTCCCGGGAATGGAACTGCGTCAGCTGCGGTACTTCATGGCCGTCGCGGACGAGCTCCACTTCGGGCGCGCGGCGCAGAAGCTGCATATGTCACAGCCGCCGCTGAGCGTGCAGATCGGACGTCTCGAGCGAGAAGTGGGCACGCCGCTGTTCGTCCGCAGCACGCGCCGCGTCGCTCTCACCGCTGCGGGCGTGCATCTGCAGGAGAGCGCGCGGCGGATCCTCGACGAGGTCGACGCGGTGCGGGCGGACATGCGCGACTACGTCGACGGACTCTCCGGTCAGCTCACGGCCGGCTTCGTCAGCTCGGCCAACTACACTGTGCTGCCGGAGGTCGTCCGACTGTTCCGCGCCAGACGCCCGAAGGTGAGCCTCACGCTCGTGCCGCTCACCTCGGGCGAGCAGTTCGACCGTCTCCGTGCGGGCACTCTCGACATCGGCATCGTCCGCGACGAGCTCCCTCGGACGGGAGTCGGCGCCGATTCGCTGTCGACAGCCGTGGTCTTCGAGGAGCGTCTCGTGGCGTGCCTGCCCGCCGGCCATGCGCTCGCGGGTCGCACCGAGGCCTCCTTCCAGGACGTCATCGCCGAACCGATGATCGCCTACCCCCGCGCGCTGATGCCCGGTTACGTCGATCGGGTGACCGAGCTCCTCGCTCAGGCGGGACGCATGCGCGTGGTCGAAGAGGTCGTGCACCAGGAGACGGCGCTGGGGTTCGTGGCGGCGGGTGTGGGGATCAGCATCCTGCCGGAGTCGGTCCGCCAGCTGGTGCCGCCGTCCATCGCCGTCGTACCCCTCGCCGGATCACCGACGACGCGGCTCCTGGCCGCCTGGCGCACGCGGGACGACGAGAGCGCGGTCCGCGGGGCGTTCCTGGAGTGCCTGCGGGACGCAGCGTCCGCCTGACGGCTCTTTCCGAGGGTTCAGCGCTCGGCATCCACCTCGTCGTCCGGCCGTCGCGTGCCGACGCCCGGTTCAGCGTTGTGCACCGATTCGTCGGGTACGGAGGACTCGCTCGCCGGGTCGACGCCGACCGTATCGGCCGCTCCCGAATCCGCACCCGCGCCGCCGGCCGGAACGTCTTCCACCGGCTCGTGCTGCGCCCCGCCTTGGTTGGCGATGCGCTTCTCGGCATCCGGATCGCCCGGCGAGATGACGTCGTCCGGCCGCGCGCCCTGGTCGCCGATGCCGCTCATTCCGTGCCGTCCCGCAGGTCGGTCGGGGCGTCGGCGTCGACGCCTCCGTCGTCCCGGAGGTCGAGATCGCCCTGCCCGTCCTCGCCGATCTCGGCGTCGAGCGGATCCTCGCCCTGCGTCTCGGGCTGGTCGGACTCCGGCGGGAACGTCCCCTCGCTGAAGTCGTCGGGCGCTTCCTCGGGCACGAGCGGCTCCTGGGGGTCCAGGAAGGCTTCGGGATTCATCATCATGCTCTCCTCTCCTGTTCAGGTGGAGACCAGCATCCGCGCGCGGCGCGCACGAGGCAGGCCCGTTGACAGGAAGGAGCCGCCGGAGTATCCCGTCGCCGCCTCGTACCCTCCGGCGGTCGAGAAGGGACCAGGCGGACGACATCAGGCGAAGAGCGTGTCGCCGATGAACCCGCCCTCTTCGCATCCGGGCGGGACGGCGAAGACCGCGGAGCCGATCGGCGTCGTCCACTCGTTCAGCAGGTCGAGTTCGGCGAGGCGCCGCTGCATCGGCGTGAACTGCCGCTCGACGTCGGCCTGGAAGGACACGAAGATCAGGCCGGAGTCGGACAGTCCCGCGCCGATGGGTCGCTCCTCGTAGTTGTAGGCCCGCCGGAAGATCTTCTCGGCATCGTCCCCCCGCGCACGCCGGATGTGCGCGAACTGCGGGATCACCGGGAAGCCGATCGCCGTCTTCGCGTCGAAGTCCGGCTCGTCGAACTCCTCGCCGCCGGTGAGCGGCGCACCGTTCGAGAGCCGGCGCCCGACGGACGCCTCTCGACCGCTGCGATCCAGGCGATCCCATTTGTCGAGGTCCATCCGGATGCGTCGGATCACGACGCCCGTCCCGCCGGCGAGCCACCCTTCGCGCGACCACACGACGTCGTCGAACTCCTGGGTGCCGGGTCGCGGGTTGGCGGTGCCGTCGACCTGGCCGAACAGGTTGCGCATCGTCGTTCCCGGGCGCTCGGTGCCGTACGCACGGCGGAAGCCCGCCTGCGTCCAGCGCACGGCGGCGAACGACCTCGAGTCCTTCAGCAGCATCCGCGCCGCGTGCGCGACGGTGAGCGGGTCGTCGGCCGCGATCTGGATGAGCAGGTCTCCGTCGGAGAACTCCGGCTGCAGCGCGTCGATCCCGAAGGCCGGCAGGGGAGCGAGCCAGGCCGGCGGCTGCGCGCTCGCCCTCGCCACGAGCCGCGCGCCGAAACCGAAGGTGACGGTGAGACGTGCGGGGCTCGCGGCGAGCTCGGGTTCCGAGTCGGCGAGGGCGGGCCTGCCTTGGGTCAGCCTCGCCGCGTCATCGGTGAGGAGCCGCAGCAGGCGGATGATCCCGTCACTGTCGACGGCGTCGAACAGGTCGAGCGCGATGAATGTCCCGTGGGCTTGAGCCGAAGTGTCGACGCCCGCCTGGTGCGCACCGAAGAACGGCACGCTCTCTTCGCCGTTCATCGGCTCGGACGGCGCAGCGGGCGCCGGTTTCTGATTCAGGGCGTAGTCGATGCCGACCGCAGCCGCCGCCCCCAGCCCGGCGACAGCCCCTCCGAGGAGGAACTGCCGCCGGGAGGAACCGGCGCGGTCGGATCGAGCGCCCTCGAGGGGCGCCGACATCACTGATCCGTGTCGTAGTTCTCGTTGGCGCCGGAGTAGTCCTTGACCGGTGCCGTGAAGTCGACCGTCGAGCCATCGGAGAACGTCAGCGTGAAGGCCACTTCGTCTCCGGCCTTCAGCGGCTTCGCCAGATCCATCAGCATGATGTGGTTCGCCCCCGGCTCCAGTGTGAGCGTGCCTCCGGCCGGAATGACGAAACCGCCCTCTCGCTCGCGCATCACCATCTCGCCGGCGTCGTTCTCGACGGTTTCGTGCAACTCGACCATGCTCGACGCTTCGGTCTGCGCCGAGACGACGGTCACGTCCTGTTCTCCGGAGTTGCGGAGCATCCCGAATCCGGCGGACATGCCCTCGTCCGCCGCCTTGACCCAGGCGTCATCGATCGTGACGGTGTCGGCGGCGGCGACCTTCTCGGCTTCCGCCGCGGGCGAGGCCGATGCACAGCCGGTGAGTGCGAGCATGGCGGCCGCGATCACCGCGGCCACGTGCAGGGTCGATTTCTTTGCAGTGGTGTCCATGTTGTTGCCTTTCAGAGTTGAGAGTCCGCAGGGTCGCCCTCGTCGGGCGCCGCGGCCGTCGCCTTCCGGCGACGGAGGAATCGATAGAGGAGGTAGGCGATCGCGGCGACGGCCGCTCCGCCTGCAGCGACGAGCAGCGTCCGCACCGCACCGTCGGCTTCGTCAGCCGCCTGATCCGTCGTCGTCGACGGTGGGTTCGCACCGCCGGTTCCCGCTTGTTCGCCCTTCATCGGCGCTGCGTCGCCGATCGTGAACGGGATGACTCCCGAGATCGGATGCCCATCCTCGGAGATGACCTGCCAGCGCACCTGGTAGCCCGCCTCGGGCATGCCCGGCTTCACCGCCAGCGTGACGCTGTTGCCGTTCACGACGGCGTCGCCGTCAGCCCATTCCCGGCCCTCCTCGTCCACGACGAGCACCACGGCGCCCGTCATCGAATCGCCGAGCGTGAGCAGCTCGCCGCTGAAGGTGAGCGAGATGCCGTCGGGCGGGGCGGAGAGCCTTTCGTCGGTTTCGGGTGTGCTCGAGGTGAGCGAATCATGAGCGGATGCAGGCAGGGCGGTCGCGAGGATCACGACGACCGCCGCGAGCGCACCCGCCGCGAATCTGCGGACAGGGGACATGCAGGACGGACCTCTCGACGGGCGTCGTCGATCGACGCCTCGGATGGGAATCGCGACACCGGCTGCGCCGGATGGCACGCGACGGGAATCGCCGAAGGACTCGGAGGAGTCGCGACGACGCGGATCAGACGGCGGCGAGAGCCGGCGGAGCGCGCCCGCGGAGAGGGGAGAGGAATGCGAGGTCGCGAAGGGCCTCGGGTTCGCGGGACGCAGTCGGGGAGCCGACAGGCGAGGGGGTCGACGTGAAGAGGATCGCGTCGATGCGACGACGCAACCAGCGGACGCTCTGCTCCGCGAGATCGCGCAGGGCGAGCAGCATGCTCTCGCCACGATGCAGGGCGACGATCGTGATCAGCGCCGCGACGAGGTGCCCGAACCACATCATGCCGTCTGCCGCCGCGGTGGCGCTGAGCCCCTCCGTCGGAGGAAGCTGCAGCGGTGCGCCGTGCACGTGACCGCCGACGGTCCCTGAGGGCGTGATCGTGCCCAGGACGAACAGCGCGTGGAAGAGGAACTGGCTCACCGCGACCGAGACGCTCAGCCGCACGGCCGAGAGCCGGCGGCCGGCCAGCAGCACGCAGACCATGAAGGACAGCACCCACGGCACCAGGATGCCCAGAGGGCCCGGCATGGCGCCGCCGGCCGTGACGTGCCCGGCGAGAGCCACGAAGATCGCCAGCGCCGACGCCGCGAAGCCGCGCAGGACGGCGGGCTTCCGGGACTGACGCACGGGTTCATTATGCCAGGGCGGCATCGTCGGCCCGCGTCTCAGTCCAGTACGAGGAAGATCCCCGCAGCGACTCCGAGCAGCAGGGTCGACGCGGTCGCCAGAAGCAGCGGCAGTGCGCTGCGGTCGAGCACGCCGTCACGGATCAGGCTCGCCGTGGCGCGCCGGTAGCCCACGGCGGCGAGCGCGTACGCGGCGAGCGCGAGTGCGGTGCCTGCGAGCGCGATCATGACCGCGACGGCACCCGCGAGCTCGATCGTGAAGCGCAGGGCGATCAGGTTGGCGGTGGCGAAGGCGAGGCAGGTCCGTCGCCACGCGAGCAGGGTCCGCTCGGGCTGCAGGCCGCTGTCGAAGATCGAACGGGGACCCTCGCTCACACGAACATGCCGATCGTCACGAGGCCTGCAGCGACGACGATGCCGATGACGATGACGCCCCCGACCCCGAGGCCCGGCAGGGGCGCCGAGCGCCGCAACGCCTTCTCTGCGGCGCTCCATCCGAACCACGCCTGCACTGCGGCGAGCGTACCGAGGAGCAGGAACACCGCGGCGGCGGCGATACGCCACCCGACCGCCTCTGGCAGCGACAGGGCCTCGAGCGCGAAGGCCGCCGCGTACATCGCGAGTGCGGTGCGCAACCACGCGAGAAAGGTGCGTTCGTTCGCGAGGCTGAATCGCGGGTCTGGCTCGGCCCCCTCGCGATAGACGCGGTCTGGGAACCGTCTTCTCGTCATGATTCCGCCTCTCTGCCCGCCGCGGAGACGGTGCGGAACCCGGCGTTGCCCATCGACGAGTCCGGTGTGTTCGACGACCGCGCGGAGTTCCGGTACCTGTTGCAGTACGAAGAATGGCACAGGTAGCTGCCGCCGCGGAGAACTCTCGACGACCCGGGCGATCCGTGTTCTGCGGGACGGCCCTCCGCTCGCCGCAGATGCGCGTCGGCGGCGAATGCGTCGGCGCACCACTCCCACACGTTGCCCACGGTCTGCCACAGGCCGTAGCCGTTCGGTGCGAACGAGCGCACGGGCGCGGTCGTCAACCATCCGTCCTCGGCCGTGTTCACGTGCGGGAACACGCCCTGCCAGATGTTGGCCCTCCACCCGCCCTCGTCGACGTCTTCGTCACCCCAGGGATACCTCGCGCCGACCAGGCCGCCTCTCGAGGCGTACTCCCACTCGACCTCGGAGGGAAGCCGGCGCCCGGCCCACCCGCAGTACGCCCGAGCATCGTTCCAGCTCACATGGACGACGGGATGCTCCTCGAGGCCGTCGAGGTCCGACTTGCGCCCCCGCGGGTGGGCCCAGTCGGCACCATGCACACCGAACCACCAGGGCGTGCCGCCTGCCGGCCCCATGACGTCTGCGGGGTCGGCCTCGACCATGAGGTGGAAGACGGCCGAGTACCCGAACAGCTCGGCTTCGGTGCGGTATCCGGTCTCGGCGACGAATCGCGCGAAGTCCGCGTTGGTGACGGTGGTCGCATCGATCTCGAACGCGGCGACGTCGACGGGGTGCACCGGCAGCTCGCCGTCTCCGGGGTTGTGGTCGCCGGAGGAGTCGCCCATCAGCAGGGTTCCCGCCGGCATCCGCACCTGCTCGACCAGATGGCCGCTCGAGCTCGACGACGGCGCCACGGGCGGGACCACGAGCGCCGGACGGGATCCGATCTCGATGTTCTGCGAGATCGGACGTGGGGGCATTCCGCACCCGCATCCGCACCCCACGACGCCGTCGTTCACGGGTATGTCCTAGATCGCCGCGAGCTCGTCGGCGACCCGATGCAGCTGCGGCACCGGCATTCCGACCACCGCGGCGAGGCTGTACAGGCTCGTGCTCCCCAGCATCCCGAGGATCTCGCTCTGCGCGAGCATCGGCGCGTAGCGCGTGACGATCTCGCGCGACACCGGGTGCGCGAGCAGCTCGGGCACCGGGGTGGCGAGGCCGAACGTCCCGTGGGCGAACTCGTCGAGCGCCGGCATGGGGATCGCCGCCGCCGCCGCGCGGTCGCGCTGGTCGTGCACGAGAAGGTGCTCGTCGCCCGGCTCGTCGTCCACCGGGATGCCGAGGCGTTCGAACTGGCTCGCGGGCGCGTCGTTCGCGCGCAGCAGGCGGGCGAGGAGCCTCAGCATCCGCAGCTCGACGTCGGCGTCGTCGAGCGGATGCTCCTGGGCGGGGTCTTCGTGGAGGTCGAAGAGCAGCGTCCCGTAGTTGAAGGGATTGATCTGCGCACGACCGGTGAGCCGCAGCGGGCGGATGCCCTTCGTGAACGAGAACGGCTCGGAGAGCTCGGCGCCGGCGAACTCCGCCGGATCGAAGCGTCCGCGCATGTGCGTGGGCATGAGCGTGTACTCCTCGAGCGGAGAGTTCTCGGCCGTGGCGCATGCGCGCATGTAGACGTAACGGCCGTCGGTGACGTTGACGTGGCCGCCGTGGATGCCGAACAGCGCACCGTCGCGGGAGACGCTCTGAAACGGAGCTCCGAGCATGTCCTCGGTCGGGTCGACACCGAAGAAGTCGAGGAGCGTCGGAGCGATGTCGATGGTCTGCACGAGATCTGCGCTGCGCTCGCCCGAACGACGGGTGCGGGGGTCCCAGACGAAGGCGGGCAGGTGCACGAGCTCGTTGAACCACGGCTGCACGCTCTTCGCCCACCATCCGTGCTCGCCCAGGAGGAAGCCGTGGTCGGTGTTGACGATGAGGAGCGTGTCGTCCCACATGTCGTGTTCGTCCATCACGTCGAGCACCCGCCCCAGGGAGCGGTCGCACATGCTCACGAGCGCCTTGTATTCGAAGCGCGCGTGCTCCACCTGATCCTCGGGTTCGGTGACCTTGGAGTACGACGGCCAGTCGAACTCGGGCCCGTCGTAGTCGTGCGGGTAGAGCTTCTTGTACTCGTCGTACGTGAAGAACGGCTCGTGAGGGTCGAAGCACTCGATCTGCACGAACCAGCGATCGGCGTCGGCGTTCGTCTGCAGGAACTCCACTCCGGCGTCGAAGGTGAGAGTCTGCGGATGATCCGCCTCGCGCCGGAGGTAGCCGCGGTTGATCGCGTCCTGCCGATGCAGGCGACCCTTGAACCCTGTCGTCCCGTGCGGCTCGGCTGCGACGTCGGCCTTCCACGGGTCGCCTTCCTGACCTCGGAAGAACTCCCACGTGGTGTAGCGCGGGTGGTACGTTGCTCCGCCGTCCTCCCAGTAGTGGGGATGGTCGCTGGCGAGGTGCGTGTGCACGCCGTTGCGTCCGAGGATCTCAGGCATCGAATCGTCGAAGGGCTCGAGCGGACCCCAGCTGCGATGCAGGAAGTTGTATCGACCCGTGTGCAGTTCGCGCCGTGCGGGCATGCACGGCATCGAGCCCGCATAGAAGTTGTCGAAGGTGACCGTGCGCTCGGCCAGCCGACGGAAGTTCGGCGCCTCGATCTCCTCTGAGCCGTAGGGCGGCAGCATGTGCCGGTTGAGGCTGTCGAACATGACCATGATCGCCCGCATCGTCGCGTCTCCTTCTCGCCACCGCCTTCACAGACCATGACACTTGTAGAATAAGTTCCCCTCACGATCCCATGTGCCGCAGCGATCTGTCAACGTCGGCTCGTTGACAGCGGATAGCACTTGTGTCATTCTTCGAGAGTTCCCCTCGCCCCCGTCCGGACCGGATCCATGAAGCTTGAGCACCTCCTCCTCGGACTCATCGGCGAGATGCCGCGCACGGGCTACGAGATCAAGAAGTTCCTCGACTACCACGGGCGCTTCCTCCGCTCGAACACGACGATGAGCCAGGTCTATCGCTCGCTCTCGTCGATGGCCGATCGCGGCTGGGTGGCCTACTCGGTCGACGAGCGCCCAGGCGCACAGGATGCCAAGATCTACCGCGTCACCGCGGACGGGATGACGGTCTTCCGCGATTGGCTCGAGGGCCCCTACACGCCTCCCAGCCGCTTCCAGGATCCGGAGTTCGCCGCGCGCCTGGGGTTTGCGGGGTACCTCACCCCCGAGAAGCTCATCGCCCTCGTCGAGATCGAACTCGAGGCGCGGCGCGAACAGGTCGCCAAGTACCGGTTCCGCGACCGCACGATCCAGGAGGGCACGGCGATCGAATTCGACCGCGCCCTGGCCGCGTCCATGGGCGAACGGCTGCATCAGCACGGCACGCAGCAGATCGACCTGCACATCGCGCAGCTCGAGGAGCTGCGACGGGAGCTGCTCGACGGCACACTCCCCGCTCCGGCCCCGACGGCATCCGCCGCGCTCTGAGCGGGATCCCCCGACGTCGCCGCGACGCACTCGCCGTGGCGGGAACGATCGTCGGCGCCCTGCCCGCGCCGCGTACCCAACCGTCGACGATTGAGTGTTGACAGAAGCATTCCACTAGTGGACTATTGCTGCATTCCACTTGTGCAATGACTTGACGCAGCTTGCCGTCGACCATTTCAATGACGAAAGGGATTCACATGAACACGGCCACAACGGCGCCGGCGGACCCGACCGCGGCCTCCCGATCAGTGAAGGTGAAGGGGCGCTGGCGCAACCTCTCCACACTCGTCGGGGTCACGGTCGTCGAGAGCGGCGAAGGCAGCCTCACCACCACGCTGTTCCCCGCCATCGCGAAGACCCTCGGGCTGGGCAACACCGAGCTCGGTCTGCTCTCGACACTGGGCCGCCTCATCGGCGTCCCCTTCGGTCCGTTCTGGGTCTGGTACGCCAACCGCACCACCCGGCGTCAGGCGATCTTCGTCAGCACGCTGCTGAGCGGTGCGCTGGCCGCGGCATCCGGCTTCGCCGACAACTTCGTCCTGCTGCTCCTCCTGCAGACCCTCCAGGCGGGCGCTGTCATCGGGCTCACACCGATCACGAACGCCGTCATCGCCGATTCCTTCGACGACAAGTCTCGAGGACGGGCAGTGGGGATGCTGTACGGGATCTCCGCCGTGCTCAGCTCGGTCATCGGCCCGCTCATCGGCCTGCTCTCGCTGTGGGAATCGGGCTGGCGCTGGGGATTCTGGGGCGTGGGCGCGCTGCTCGTGCTGACCGGGTTCCTCGTGCTGGTGTTCTTCAAGGAGACCGAGGTCGGCGCGTCCGACTACGGCGCCGAGGCCGCGAAGATCGAGTACGCCCGCCCGCGGCTGAAGGACTCGATCGCCTTGATGAAGATCCCGACCTTCAGCGTGATGATGGGGTCGCGGCTGCTCTCCGGCCATCTGCTCATCGCCGTGTTCGGCGTGCAGTTCCTCGTCACCGAGCGCGGCTTCGACGTCGCCACGGCCGCGATCGTCGCGCTGCCCTTCGGCATCGGCTACTTCCTCGGAACCGTGGGCGGCGGCTTCGTCGTGTCGGCGCTGGATCGCCGCGGCGGGCCGAACGCCCGAGTCGTCTTCCTCCAGACCGCACAGGTGCTGTTCGCCGTCGTCGCCTTCTTCGCCACGCAGTTCGACGTCGGCTCCATCGCGTTCTACGCGGCTTTCTGGGGACTGATGGGCCTCACGCAGGGCCTCAACCCCGGCGTGAACCGGCCCATCCTCATGTCGGTGATGTCGCCGGAGCTCCGGGCGCAGGGCTTCGTGATCTACCTGACGATCTTCGAGGTGGTCGGATGGGCGGCGTTCACGTTCGTCGCCGGCGTGCTCGCCGATGCGTTCGGGCTGCAGGCTGTGTTCCTCTGGGTGCTCGTGCTCCTGATGCTCGTGAACGCGGCGTTCCTCAGCCTTCTGTACCGTTGCTACCCGCGTGATCGTCAGCGCGTGGACGACCTGATCGAGAGTCGTCTGGCCGCGGAGGCGAAGTGACCGGCGACTGATGAACGAGTGAGGGCCGGGTCCGTGAGGATCCGGCTCTCACTCGTCTTTCGCTGCGTGGGCGACGCCTCCGCCTGTGACTGAGCCGTGAGAATGCCGCTCGATTTGGGCCCCGCGGCGAATCGTCCTAAGGTTACAGATCGATAACGGATGATACCGCCTGCCCGAGGAGCTTCATCATCATTTCGCGTTCCCCCGAAACCGCGCCGTCTTCTGCGCCTCTCGACGAGGCGCCCGCCGCGGACCCGATCACCCCTGCCCCGATGCTCCGCCGCGACCGTCGCCGTGCGCAGGCGGCTGTCGCCGCAGCCGTGGTGCAGACCGTCGAGGCGGCAGCGACCAGCCCGATGGCAGAAGCCGCCGCCGACGCCGAGCAGCCCTCTGCCGATCCGGCCACCGCCCCGGCCGGCGCCGCGTCCGAAGAGCCGCTTGCCGCGCCGGAGCCCGTTGCATCCGATGCTCCGCTCGCGCCCGACTCTCCCGTCGCAGACGCGGAGCCCGCGGTGTCCGAGGTTCCTTCCGTCGAGACCGTGGCCGTCGAGACCGTCGACGAGGAGCCGGTCACGGCATCCGCTTCCTCCTCCCGCAACGGCCGCGCCCGCAAGACGGCCGGTCCCCGTCGCCGGCCGGCGAGCACGGCAGCGACGTCAGCGCGACCGGCACGACCCGTGCGCTCGGCTCCCGCCTCGAGCCGTCGGCGGATCTGGCAGATGACGGGCGCAGCGCTGGCCGTTGCGACCCTGGTGGGCGGAACGGCCCTCCCCGCGCTCGGCATGGTGCGCGGAGAGACCGCGGCGGTGACGGCGTCGGCCTCCGCAGATCTGCGCACGCAGTCCTTCACCGCGAGCGCCGACGTGCTCCCCGACGTGGTGGTGAGCGGCGAGTTCTCGGCGACGACGCCTGACGAGCTGAGGGATCTGCAGGCCGTCGCCGCGGCCACCGCGCGCAGCGGCGTCCCGCCCATCGCCAAGCCGGGTCAGATCATCATCCCGATGGCGGCAGGCACGTACACGATGACCGACGGATTCGGGGCGAGCCGTCCTGGCCGAAGCCACATGGGGCAGGATTACGCGGCTCCCATCGGCACGCCCATCTACGCGTCGGCCGACGGCGTCGTGACGATGTCTCAGGACAGCTACGGCGGCTACGGCGTGACCGTGCAGGTGCAGCACGACGAAGACGGCAGCGTGACGACCCTCTACGGGCACATGAACTACGGCACCCGCGCCGTGCAGCCCGGCGATCACGTCGTCGCGGGGCAGTTCCTTGGCCGAGTCGGCAACACCGGCTACACGATCGGCTCGTGCCTCCACTTCGAGGTGCGCATCAACGGCGCCCAGATCAACCCGGTTCCCTGGCTCGAGGCGCACGTCCGGTAACACCGCGGCGAGCGGCCCGAATCGGGGCCGGTCTCCGGCATCCGTTAGCACACCGTCGCCCTGCACGCGCCCCCCTTGGCGACCCTCGACGTGTCTGCGACCGTCGGGGGCATGACTCGAACCGTTCCCGAAGACTCCCCCGGCCTGCTCACCCGCGGCTACGATTTCGGCGCGCACATCTGGCGCCGCGTGCGCCCTGGCGCACGGTCGGCGCCTCTCCGTCTGCTCGGCGACGACGCGATGCTCGTGCGCGGAGCCGGCGGCGTCGCACTCTTCTACGACGAAGCGCGCGTCGCTCGCGCGGGAGCGATGCCCGCAGTCGTGCGCGAACCGCTGTTCGGCCACGGGTCGGTGCACGCTCTCGACGGAGACGACCATCGGCATCGCAAGGCCGAGTTCGTCGACGTCCTCTATGACGACCGCCAGGTCGAACGGCTGACTCCATTCCTCGAAGGGGAGTGGGCCCGAGAACGCGACGACTGGCTCGACGGCGGCTCGGCGAGCGCCTACGACGCGGCGGTGGGAGCGTTCGGCCGCGCGATCATGGACTGGGCGGGTCTGCCCGGGACGAATGCCGCGAAGACCCGGTGGTCGGCCCGGCTGGCGCAGATCGTCGACGGCTTCGGTGCGCCGTACTCCCCGCAGTACCTTCTCGCACTCCTCAACCGCGCGTGGTCCGATCGCCACGCCACGCGGCTCATCGAGGCCGTGCGGGCGGGAACTCTCCGGGCCGCGCCGGGCACGGCGCTCGAGCGTTGGGCTCACCATCGATCGCGAGACGGCGAGCGTCTGCCGGCGCATACGGCCGGGGTCGAGCTTCAGAACAGCATCCGGCCCATGATCGCGGCGGCGAGGTTCGTCGCCTTCGCAGCGAAGGAACTGCATGACCGCCCCGAGTGGCGTGAGCGGATCGCCGCCGAGACGGCGGAGCGCGAGGCGCTGGTCGGGGGACCGCTCGCGACCATGTTCGCCCAGGAGGTGCGCCGAACCGGGTTGTTCGTGCCGATGCTGCCGGCTACGGCGATCGTCGACATCGACTTCGACGGGCAGAGGGTTCCGCAGGGCGGCCGGGTGGTGCTCGACATCCTCGGCACGAACACCGACGAGCAGTCGTGGGAGCGCGCCGAGGTGTTCGATCCCGAGCGCTTCCGCGATATCGACGACTACGAGGCCATCGCGGCGTTCGTCCCGCAGGGCGGCGCCGAGGTGGCCACCGGCCACCGTTGCCCCGGCGAGAAGCTCGTGATCGCGGGGCTCACCGCGGCCGTGGCGGTGCTGAGCGATCCCGCCCTCACCATCCTCGACGACGGACTCGGGGTGAACCGACGGCGACTGCCGACGAAGCCGGCATCCGGCGGAAGTGTCCGCTCGAGCGCCGGCTGCCCCTTCCACTGACACGACCCGCTGAATACGACCCGCCGATACGAACCACACGAGAACAGGAGACGACGATGAAAGCACTGACATGGCAGGCGAAGCGCACGGTGACGGTCGAGCATGTCCCCGATCCGGTGATCCAGGATCCGGGCGACGCGATCATCAGGGTGACATCGTCGGCGATCTGCGGATCCGACCTGCACCTCTACGAGCTGCTCGGCCCTTTCCTCGACCGCGGCGACATCCTCGGACACGAGCCGATGGGCGAGGTCGTAGAGATCGGTTCCGGGGTCACGACGCTCACGGTGGGGCAGCGCGTCGTCATCCCGTTCAACATCGCCTGCGGTGAGTGCTTCATGTGCCGCCGTGGTCTGCAGTCCCAATGCGAGACGACGCAGGTCGGCGAGTACGGCAGCGGTGCGGCGCTGTTCGGGTACACCAAGCTGTACGGCCAGGTGCCGGGCGGTCAGGCGGAGTACCTCCGCGTCCCACGGGCGGACTACAACCACATCGCCGTCGGATCCGAGCTGCCCGATGAGCGCTACCTCTTCCTCAGCGACATCCTCCCCACCGCGTGGCAGGGCGTCGAGTACGCCGAGGTCCCAGACGGCGGCACTCTCGCCGTGATGGGGCTCGGACCGGTCGGGCAGATGGTGACCAGGGTGGCTCGGCATCGCGGATACCGGGTGCTGGCGGTCGACCCCGTGCCCGAGCGGCGCGCCATGGCCGAGAGGCACGGCGTCGAGACACTCGATCTGCACGACGACGTGGTCGAACAGCTGAGGGACATGACAGACGGACGAGGGGCGGACTCGGTCGTGGATGCCGTCGGCCTGGAGGCGCACGGCAAC
Organism: Microbacterium sp.; assembly: GCA_019510305.1. Taxonomy (GTDB): domain Bacteria; phylum Actinomycetota; class Actinomycetes; order Actinomycetales; family Microbacteriaceae; genus Microbacterium; species Microbacterium natoriense_A. The sequence continues at coordinate 10,929 of JAEKKN010000024.1, read as the reverse complement.
GGCGGTGTGGCGTTCGCGCAGAAGGCCGTGGGGATGCTGCCACCGCCCGTGGCGCGACAGGTGCTCGACAAGGCGGGAATCGACCGGCTCGCGGCGCTGCACGCGTCGATCGACGCAGTACGGCGAGGCGGCACCGTGTCGCTGAGCGGCGTGTACGCGGGCGACGCCGACATCCTCCCGATGAAGACGATGTTCGACAAGCAGCTCACTGTGCGCATGGGCCAGTGCAATGTGAAGAACTGGATCGACTCCCTGCTGCCGCTGGTCGAGGATCCGTCCGACCCGCTGGGCGTCATGGACCTGACGACGCATCACGCCCCCTTGGACGACGCTCCTGACCTGTACCGCACGTTCCAGCGCAAGGAAGACGGTTGCGTCAAGGTGGTGCTGCACCCGGGGGCGTGATGCGGGCGGTCAGCCGCCAGAGGGGTTCTCGAGCGGCCTGCCGTCTTCGTCCGTCGTCTCGTCCTCGAGGATGTCGTCGGTCGACGTGTCGTCGGGCTCTTCCGGGGCGCCACCGGACGCGGTGTCGGCCTCTTCATTCGGGCCGGGGGTTCCGTGGGTGTTGTGCGGATCGCTCATCGCCATCTCCTCTGTTCGTTCCCGCGACCGTATCGGTGAGCGGGGCGGAGACGAGCGGGGGTTGACGGGTCTGCGGCGGTGGAGGACACTGGCGCATTGCGCGCTTGGGGCGCGGCACGCGCATCGGGCACTGCGGCTAGACGGACTCCCGCCGAATCGACGGGCACGCGATGAGAAGCGGTCCGCTCGTCGGAGCGGACTCCATTCCCAGCAGCACGCGCACCCCGGTGGCGCCGAGTTCGTAGTGCGGCAGGGCGACGGTCGACAGCGGTGGGCGCAAGTGCGCGGCGATGACATCCTGATTGTCGAAGCCGATCACGGCGATGTCATCGGGAATGTGCAGACCCTGATCGCGAAGCCCGTCGTAGAGACCCATCGCGACGCGGTCGTTGTGGCAGAACACGGCCGTCGCACCGGAGGCGAGAATCGCCGCCGTCGCGTCGTAGCCGCCTTCCTGCTCCGGTGAGGCCGGCACCACGAGGGCCTCGTCGAACGCGATTCCGGCCTCTTCGAGCGCCGACCGGTAGCCGGCCAGTCGTCCGGACTGCGCAGGCGAAGGCGTGGTGGTGTTGATGAAGGCGATGCGGCGATGTCCCGCCGCGAGCAGCTCCTGGGTCGCGGTGCGCCCTCCCTGCACCTCGTCGGGAACGACGGAGGGAAGGCCGCTCTCCGAGGCGAAGCAGTCGACCAGAACCGTGTCGGTCTGATGCAGCGCCTCCGGCACGGCGATCTCGCGGTGATACCAGGTCGAGTAGAGGATGCCGTGCACCTGGTGCTCCAACATCATCGCGATCGCGTCGCCCTCCACGGCTTCGTTGCCATCCGTGTTGGCGACGAGCAGCACGTACCCGTGCTTCCACGCCTCATCCTGAGCGCCGTGGATGATCTGACCGGCGAAGGGCGTGGTGGCCACCTGATCGGTGACCAGCCCGATGAAGCGCGACGTGCCCTGCGACAGGGTCTTGGCGAGCGCATTCGGCCGGTAGCCGAGCGCGGCGACCGCCTCCTGCACCCGCAGCCTCGTGTCCTCGCCGATGCGCGCACCGGCCTTGTCGTTGACGACGTGCGACACGGTCGCCACCGACACGCCCGCCGCCTTCGCGACGTCGCGCATGGTCACGCTGCCCCCGTGCGCTCCCGAAGAGGTGCTCATCCCTTGGTCGCTCCGCTCTCCAGGCCGTAGATCATCGCCTTGTTCAAGACCAGGAACACCAGCAGCAGCGGCGTCACCGTGACGCACACGGCGGCGAAGGTCGCCGTCCAATCGGTGTTCCCCATCGCCCCAATGTAGTTCTGCAGACCGAGCGGGATGGTCTTCAGCCCGTCGGAGAGCACGAAGGTGTTCGCGAAGATGAAGTCGTTCCAGATGAAGATGCTGTTCACCAGCACCACCGTGATGATCGTGTTGACCGACAGCGGCGACGTGATCCTGAGGAAGATCCGGTACGGTCCCGCGCCGTCGAGCGAGGCCGCCTCGTAGGTCTCCCGTGGGATGTACTCGTAGAACGACGAGAACAGGTAGACCGACATCGGCAGGGCGAACGCCGCGAGCGGGATGATCATCGACAGGTGCGTGTCGAGGAGCCCGACCTGCGAGTAGTCGATGAACAGCGGCACCAGCGCGATCTGCACCGGGACGATGATGCCCAGGAGGAACAGCGCGCGCACGAATCCGCTGAACCGGAACCCGAGCACCTGCAGGGCGAAAGCCGCCATCATGCCGGCCACCACGATCAGCGCGCTCGCCCCCAGAGTGACGATCAGGCTGTTCAGGATGTTCAGCCAGAGGTTGCCCGTCGTGAACGCTCGCCCGTAGTTCTCGAGCGTGAACGACGACGGCAGCGCGAACGGATTGCGGTCAGCAGGGTCCGCTGCACCTGCAGGCGAGTGCTGGCGGTGCGGCGGATCCGCTGGGGACGCGAGGCGGGCGGCGCGGGTGCGGCGGGCGGGGCTGCGAGCACGGTCATGAGTCGTCCCTTCGACGGAGCATGAGCAGGATGAGTCCGACGGCGACGAGGCACTCGACCACGATGAACACCGAGATCGCGCTGGCGTAGCCGTAGTCGGTATGCACGAACGCCGTCTTGTACATGTACGTGGTGAGCAGTTCGGATGCCTGTCCTGGTCCGCCGCCGGTGAGCAGGTAGGGGATGTCGAAGCCGCGCAGGGCGAAGGTCGTCGCCATGATCGTGGTCGTGATCCACACCGGGCGGATGTGGGGGAAGCGGATGCGCCAGAACACCTGCCACCAGGAGGCGCCGTCCAGGCGTGCCGCCTCTTCCAGCTCCTGCGGCACCGAGATGAGCGCGGCGTAGATGATCAGCATGTACAGGCCGGTGAAGCGCCAGCCTTCGGGGATCGACACGGCCGCGAGCACGGTCTGCACGGTGGAGAGCCACGCCGTCTGCAGCCCCTCGAGCCCCACCCAGGAGAGAACCTGGTTGATGAGGCCGACCGGGTCGAGCGAGTAGATGCGCTGGAACAGGAAGGCGATCGCGACCGTGGAGATGATCGCGGGAAGCAGGTAGAGCGTCTTCACGACCTCGCGCGCCCGAGGGAGCGCGGTGAGCAGGCTGGCTACGACCAGCGCGCCGCCGAGCTGCAGCACGAGGCAGATCGCGAGATACCCGAGGGCGTTGCCGAACGCGATCCAGAAGACGTCGTCGCGCATGAACATCTTGATGTAGTTGTCGATGCCGACGAAGAGCATGTCCGTGATGCCGTCCCAGCGGAAGAAGCTGAGCACCAGCGACTGCAGGATCGGCAGCAGAACCGCGACGCCGTACAGCAGCAGCGGCGGAACGAGGAACACCGCGACCGACAGAGCCGAGCGTCTCGGCAGCATCGAGGTGCTCATGCGGGAGGAGCGCCGGGGCGGGCGCGGGCGTACCGCCCCCTCCTCGGCTGTCAGGGCTTCAGCCATCGCTGTTCTCCGCGAGAGCGGCATCCATGGTCTCGATGAACTGGTCTGGCGTGATCTCGCCCTGCACCAGAAGGGTGAGCTCCTGCTGCAGGCGGGTGTTGGTCGCCGGGTCGAGCTGGGTGTCCCACGGCATCGCGATGGCCGAGCCGACGTCGTTCGCCTGCTCGAGCGCCTTCGTGTAGAGCGGCGTGGCGCCGGCGGGAACTGTCGTCTCGACGTTCGACGTCGGCGAGAAGGCGCCGGTCTCCGCCACGAGTGCGGGGTACCGCTCGAGGGCGAAGGCGAGGAAGTCCCGCACGAGCGGGTCGTAGGTCTTCGCGTTCACTGCCATGCCGATGCCCGAGGGTGTCACGTACTCGTTGTCGGCAGTGGCCGCGCCGTCGATCGTGGGCAGCGTGAAGTAGTCGACCGCATCACGCACGGCGGGATCGAGCGCGTCGGTCGCGAGGTTGCCGAGTTCCCAGGTGCCGATGTTGTAGACGGCCGCCTTCCCCGACGTGAACTGCGCCTGTGCGTCGGCGTAGCCGGTCGCCGAGAAGCCCTCGGAGAAGCATCCGGCCTGTCCCAGCTCGTACAGCCACTCGGCGGCCGCACGGCCGGCAGGATCGGAGAACTTCGCCTTGCCGTTCTTGAGGTCCTGCACGTAGCCGGGGCCCTCGAGGCGGAACGGGTAGTACGCCATGTACCGCTCCAGCGGCCACTGATCCTGGCCGTCGAGGGCGATGGGTGTGATGCCTGCAGCGCGGAGGTCGGTGCACATCTTCGGAAAGTCGTCGAGCGTCGCGGGGACCTGCACGCCGGCGTTCTCGAACAGCTCCGTGTTGTACCAGAAGAACTCGAGCTGGAACTCGAAAGGCACCATGTACAGCGAGCCGTCGTCGAAGCGCTGGTAGTTCAGAGCCGCCTCCCGGTAGTCGTCGGACAGGCCGAGGTCGTCGAGGAGCAGGTCGACGTCGACCATGCGACCCTGCCCGGCGAGCTTCTGGGCGAACGGGGTCGCGTCCGTGTCGAACAGCTCAGGGAGCTTGTTCGCCGCGGCCAGGGTCTCGTACTTCTGGATGTACGAGGGGCGGTCGGGTGTGGTGATCAGGTTGAGCTTGAAGCCGGGGTGGTCGGCGGCGTACTCGTCGGCGATCTGCTCCATCGCGGTGATCACTCCGCCGTCGGCAGGGCGCGACAGCAGCCACGAGATCTCACGAGGGACGATCTCGCCTTCGGGGTCGACGTCGGTCGGGTCGGCGCCGGTCGCGGCGCCCGTGCAGCCGGACAGGACGATCGCGGTCGCGGCGGCTGCGGCGAAGAACGCCATCCTGCGCGCAGGTCGGGTCATGGTCAATCTCCTTCGATTCATGATGCGGGTAACTGGTGGTGCGGTCAGGACAGAACTGCGGATGCCGTGGCGGATTCGGCCGCGCGGATGCTGCGATCGGCGCGTTCGTGGAGCGTGAAGCTCTCGAGGGTGACAGAGCCGTCGCCGGCGAATGCACCGACCCGGCCGGTGCGATGGTCGTAGAGGCGGGTGCTGAGCACGACGGCGTCGTCGACCGTCGCCACGCAGAGGTCGCCATCGACGATCACCTCGAGCTCATGCCGACCGGCCGGCAAGTGGACGGGTCGTTCGAGTTCGATCACGTAGGGCACGTCGCCCGAGATCTGCCACTGCTCTGTTCCGGTCGAGCGTCGGGGCCAGCGGTCGAGGACGAGGCGGTCCCGCTGCGGTTCGAGCCGGAGAGAGTACCCGCGGTCGCCGTCGGCGCTCGCACGCAGCAGCACTCCGCATTCGCGGGTGCCCTCGTCGATGTCGAACACGGCGGTGAGCCGGAAGGAATCGGGGGCGTCGGCGTCGGTCAGCGCGCTCGTGTAGCCGTCGGGGGCGCTGAGCACAGTGTTCGCAGGGAGGGCGGCCGCGCCGGTGCCGAAGGTCTCACGCAGTTCGCCGGCCGGGTGGAACGCGAGGGTTCCGTCGGAGCGCTGCTCGGCTTCGATCACAGAGAGCGTTCCCGCCCATTGCCAGGCGCCGTCATCGATCGAGCCCTCGCGGGAGGCGATCCAGCCGAAGAACAGTCGGCGGTCTCCGCGTGCTGCGGACTTGGCGGCGTAGAACGCGCGGCCGTCGAGGGTGTCGTGCTCCGGCACGATCCAGGGCCCGTCGACGGAGCGTGACATCCGGTAGCGGGTCGTGAAGGAGTCGCTGAACTCGGAGGCGACGAGATACCACCAGTCGCCCCATTGGAAGACCTCGGGGCATTCGTGGGCGACGCCTCGGCGCGGGTCCCAGAACGGTGCTACCGGCTCCCAGGTGACGAGGTCGTGCGAGATGCACTGCGCGACGACGCCGCGACGACGGGTGGGACCGTCGACATGGCGGGCGGTGATGAGCATCCGCCAGACCCCGCGTTCCTCGTCGCGGAAGACGAAGGGGTCGCGCCAGTCGGCCGTCTCGTAGCCGGCCGTCGCACCGAAGGTGTGCTCGGGGTGACGCTGCCACGTGGCCATGCCGTCATGGCTGGTCGCGTGCATGACGAGCTGCAGCGGCAGTCCGTCAGCCCCGCGACGGTCGGGATTCTGACCCGTGTAGAAGGCGTGGTGCACGCCGTCGCCGCCCTGCACGATGCTGCCGGTGTAGATGTTGAAGTCGTCGGCGTCGTGGCCGGCGGACGCGATGGCCTCGCCCTGCTCGGCGAAGTCGACGAGATTCTCCGTCGTGATGCGGTGCCACGGCATCCCCTCTTTGGGGGTGCGTCGCGTCTCGTGCAGGTAGAAGAGGTGGAAGACGCCGTCTTCCTGCCAGGGGATGACATCCCCGACCCATCCGTCTTCCGGTTGGTAGAACCCTCGCTGGTCCATTCCCGTCCTATCGCCATTGGTTAATCGGTTACGCACGATGCTAGCGGGGGCTGTAGCGATTGGTCAAGCGGTTAATCAGCGCGAGTCTTCGACGGGACGCACTCAAGCGGCCTTCGACTCGTCAGCCTCGCGCGGCCAACCCGGGCCGCCCGCGGTGCGCCGCCCATTCGTCGGCGAGGATCGACATCCACACCTCGTCGACGTACTCGCCGTCGAAGGCGAAGGCGTCGCGCTTGATCCCCTCGACGACGAAGCCGACGCTCTCGTAGACGTGCTGGGCCCGCGGGTTGACCGCGTACACGTCGAGGCCGATCCGGTGCAGGCCGATCTTCTCGAATCCGTAGCCGATGATCAGCCGGGCGGCCTCGGTGCCGAGGCCTCGGCCGCGGCCGTCCGGCCCGATGAGCGTGCGGAAGTTCGCCGAGCTGCTGTTGGCGTCGTAGTCGTTGAGCACGACCTCTCCGACGAGTGCGCCGGTCGCACTGTCGATGATGGCCAGATCGAGGCGCTCGTCGACCCCGGCGCGGGTCGCATACCAGTCACGCGTGCGTTCGTCAGGGAGGGGACTCGCCTGCTCGATCTCGGCGCTCGAGGTGACCGAACCCGTGAGCCTGAGCACGTCGGGATCGGCGAGGATGATGCCCATCGCCTCGGCATCCGCCGCCGTGAACGGACGCAGCGTCACGCGATCGCCGTGCAGAGTCGGCTTCGGCAACCACGGGGAGGTCATGAGAGAGACGCTACCTGGGGAGCGTAGGGAAGCGCACAGCAGCCCTTAAACGAAGAAGACCCGGTCATCAGACCGGGTCTTCTTCTCGCTGTGCGCGAGGGGGGACTTGAACCCCCACGTCCATAAGGACACTGGCACCTGAAGCCAGCGCGTCTACCATTCCGCCACTCGCGCGAGCGTCTCGCTCCGAAGAACTCAACTTCCCAAAGATATCACGCGTTCCGGCCCGGCGAAAACTCGGCGCGACGAACCCCGCGAGACCCGTGTTGCCGCGCCGGAGGTCGTCCCGAAACCCCGATCTCGCAACCCGGCACAACCCCCGACGCCGTCCAGGAATCCGCCGCGCAACGGCGTTCACTCAGGACACCTGGCTACGATGTACCCACCGGTCGGCATGCCAGAGGAGCCCAGTGGGACTACTTGACAGCTTTGAGAAGGGTCTCGAGCGCGCAGTGAACAGCGCGTTCGCGAAGACCTTCCGCAGCGGCATCCAGCCCGTCGAGATCGCCTCGGCGCTGCGGCGCGAGGCGGACACGAAGGCCGCTGTGGTCAGCCGCGACCGCATCATCACGCCCAACAACTACGTCGCGCGGCTCAGCCCCGACGATGCGGAGCGGATGCTGGCACTGGGCGGAGCACTGACCGATGAGCTCCACGCGCTCCTCACCACGCACGCGAAGTCCCAGGGCTACAGCTTCTCCGGCCCTCTTTCGATCTCGCTCGAAGCAGACGAGAGCATCACCACGGGCACCGTCCGCGTGACCTCGGGCACGGTCGAGGGCCGGGTCAGCTGGCAGGCCGTGGTCGACGTCGACGGACGCCGCCACGCGCTCACCCGCGCTCGGACCATCGTCGGACGCGGATCGGATGCCGACATCACGATCTCCGATGCCGGATCCAGCCGCAAGCACGTCGAGATCCTGTGGGACGGCGAGCGCGCGATGATGCGTGATCTGGGTTCGACCAACGGCACCAAGGTCAACGGCGAGAAGCTCCGCGAGGCGGCCCTGCCGACCGACACGACCATCACGATCGGTCGCACCGACCTCGTCTTCAAGATCGTTCCGATCACCGCTCCCGCACGGCCCGCGCGGCCGCGCGACGACGACGCGACCCGCGCCTTCGGAGTGATCTGATGGCCGAGCTTCCTCTTCTCCTGCTGCGGCTCGGATTCCTCCTGCTGCTGTGGTTCTTCGTGTTCGCCGTCGTCTACTCGCTTCGCGCCGACCTCTTCGGGGTGAAGGTGCGAAAGCTCCCGGCCGACCAGGCTGCGGCGGTCCCGGCACCCGCACCGGCGGCATCGAAGCCGGCATCCGCGAGGCCCTCGACCGGCCCCGCCACGGTCGCGACCGCCAAGCGACTCGTGATCACCTCCGGCCCCAAGGCCGGCCTCGAGCTGCCCGTCACGGGCGAGAGCCTGTCGATCGGACGCTCGAGCGAGTCGGCGCTGGTGATCCGCGACGACTACACCTCCAGCCATCACGCGCGGCTCGTGCTCCGTGGAGACACCTGGACGATCGAAGACCTCGACTCCACGAACGGCACCTACGTGAACGGCAAGCGCGTCACCGGCGCCGCCGTCTCGCTCTCCCTCGGCACGCCCATCAAGGTGGGCGCCACGACATTCGAGCTGAGAGCGTAAGGCCCCGTACGCATGGTCTTCGAGGGCTCGAGCGTCGCGATCTCCCACACCGGGAAGGTCCGCTCCAACAACCAGGACTCCGGATACTCCGGAGCGAACCTGTTCGTCGTCGCCGACGGCATGGGCGGCCACGCGGGCGGCGACGTCGCCTCGAGCATCGCGATCCACCGCATGGAGCCGCTCGACCAGGTCTACGCGTCGACCGATGACGCGCAGGCATCGCTGCAGGCCGCCGCGACCACGGCTGCCGGCGATCTGATCCGCGCGGCCAAGGAACGTCCAGAGCTCGCCGGACTCGGCACCACTCTCAGCGCGATCATCATGGTCGACGACTACGCCGTCATCGGCCACATCGGCGACTCGCGCATCTACCTCTACCGCGACGACGCGCTCACCCAGATCACCGCCGACCACACCTTCGTGCAGCGGCTCGTCGACTCGGGCCGCATCACCCCGGAGGAGGCGCGTTATCACCCGCGCCGCTCGGTGCTGATGCGCGTGCTCAGCGACATGGACGCCGACCCCGAGCTCGACATGTTCGTCATGCACACCCAGCCGGGCGACCGCTGGCTGCTGTGCTCCGACGGGCTCTCCGGTGTGGTCGACGAAGCGCACATCCTCAAGGCGATGCGCATGGGCGCCGCTCCCGGTCGCACGGCCGACACCCTGCTCAAGCAGGCGCTCGACGGCGGAGCCCCCGACAACGTCACGATGGTGCTCGTCGACGTCGGCGGTCAGCACGCGATCTCCTCGGGCACCCCGACCATCGTCGGATCGGCCTCGAACCCGGCGAACATCACGATCCCCGCGGCCCGCTCGGCGCTCAGCAACTGGCTGCACCCCGTGCGCCAGGCGGCGAACGAGCCCAGCCACTTCGAACCGGCACCCGAGTACCTCGAGGAGCTCATCGAAGAGGACCGCCGACGCGCCAAGCGGCGACGCCTGGGCTGGATCGCCGGGATGCTCGTGGTGCTGGTCATGCTCGGCATCGCGGCCTTCGCGGCCTACAGCTGGACCCAGACGCGCTACTTCATCGGCGCCGACGACGACAGCGTCGTGATCTTCCAGGGCGTGCAGCAGAACATCGGGCCGATCACGCTCTCGACGCCGCTGCGCGACACCGAAATCCTGCTCGCCGACCTGCCGGAGTACCAGCGCCTCTCGGTCGAACGCACGATCACGGCTCGCTCGCTGTCGGATGCCGAGGCGATCGTCGCCCGCCTGCAGGCCGGCGCTGACGCGATCACCTCGCAGCAGACGCAGACCCCGCTGCCGACACCCGTGCCGACACCGACGGAGGGTGCAGGATGAGCACCGACGTCGCCGCCGACACCAGCGTCATCAAGGCGCTCCGCAGCATCCGGATGCCGCAGACGCAGCGAAACCGCGAATTCGGTCTGCTGTTGTTCGCCACCGTGATCAGCGGTGCCTCTCTGACCCTGGTGCAGCTGGGTGCCCTCGGCGTGATCGACCCGATGATCCTCGCGATCGGCGGTGGCCTGGCCGCCCTCGCCTTCGCGCTGCACATCGTGCTGCGCGTGGTCGCCCGCGACGCCGACCCCTTCGTGCTGCCGATCGCGACGCTGCTCACGGGACTCGGCATCGCGATGATCTACCGCATCGACATCGCGAAGGCCTACACAGGGTGGGATGCCTACTCGACGAAGCAGCTGGCGTGGACGGCGATCTCGCTCGCCGGGGCGATCGCAGTCGTCATCCTGCTGCGCAACTATCGCGTGCTGTTCCGGTACACCTACATCTTCGGCCTCACCGGCATCGTTCTGCTGCTGCTCCCGTTCGTCCCCGGGCTCCGCGTCGACGAGGCGAACGCCGCCGTCTGGGTGTCGCTCGGGGGATTCATCTCGTTCCAGCCCGGTGAGATCGCGAAACTCTGCCTCGCCGTCTTCTTCGCCGGCTACCTCGTGCGTACCCGCGAGAGCCTCACCTCGGTGGGAACGCGGTTCCTCGGCATCACGTGGCCGCGCATGCGCGAGCTCGGCCCGGTCCTCGTCGTCTGGGTCATCTCGCTCGGCATCATCGTGTTCCAGCGCGACCTCGGCACCGGAACCCTCATCTTCGGCATGTTCGTCGCGATGCTCTACGTCGCCACGGGCAAGACCAGCTGGGTGCTCATCGGACTCGCCCTCGTGGCCGCCGGCGTCGCCGTCGCGACGCAGATCCTCAGCTACGTCCGCGGGCGCTTCG
>JAEKKN010000084.1 GCA_019510305.1 Microbacterium sp. | reverse complement strand
GCGGAAGGAACGTAGGGCAGCTCGGGCGTCGCGGGCAGCGTCGCGACGATGTCGCGCAGGATCTGCAACGCGTGGTTGTCGTCTTCGGCCAGGTGATCCACCACGCCCGACAAACGCGCGTGCGTGACCCCGCCGCCGAGGTCCTCGGCGCTGACGACCTCGCCGGTCGCCGCCTTCACCAGGGGCGGGCCGCCGAGAAAGATGGTGCCCTGATTGCGCACGATGACGGTCTGGTCGCTCATCGCCGGCACGTAGGCGCCGCCCGCGGTGCTCGACCCGAGAACGGCGGACAGCTGCGGGATGCCCGCCCGCGACATCCTGGCCTGGTTGTAGAAGATGCGGCCGAAGTGGTCGCGATCGGGAAAGACCTCGTCCTGCCGGGGCAGGAACGCGCCGCCCGAGTCGACCAGGTACAGGCAGGGCAGGCGGTTCTCGAGCGCGATCTCTTGCGCGCGCAGGTGCTTCTTGACGGTCATCGGGTAGTAGGTGCCGCCCTTGACGGTCGCATCGTTGGCCACCACCATCACGTGCCGCCCGTGCACCAGCCCGACGCCGGCGATGACGCCCGCCGAGGGGCTCTCGTTGTCGTACAGGTCCCAGGCGGCGAGGGGCGCCACCTCGATGAAGGGGCTTCCCGGGTCGAGCAGCGCGTCGACGCGGTCGCGGGCCAGCAGCTTGCCACGGGCCCGGTGCCGCTCGCGCGACTTCTCGGAACCCCCGAGGGCGACGAGGGCCGTGCGCTCGTGCAACTCGCGCACCAGCTCGCGATAGCTCGTGGTCGCCATTGCCCGCCCTCAGTTATCAGTCACTAACTGAAATCAGGCTAACGACCACGGATCGCGTTGTCCAGCACCTAAAATGCGGAGCATGCCCAGCACCTGGAGAGCCACGCAGAAGGCCAGCCGCCGGTCGGCGTACCTCGCGGCCGCGGCGACTCTGTTCGCGGCCCGCAGCTACGCCGAGGTGACGATCGGCGACCTGGGGGAGGCGGCAGGGGTGAGCGGGCCCGCCCTGTACAAGCACTTCGCCAACAAGGAGGCGGTGCTCGTCGAGTTGTTGGTCGCGGTCAGCCAGCGGCTGCTCGGAGCGGCGCAAGAGATCGTGGCCGATGACATCCCGGCGGCCGAGAAGCTGGACCGGCTCGTCGCCTTCCACACCGACTTCGCCCTGCAAGAGAGCGACACCATCCTGATTCAGGGCCGCGATCTCGGCCTGCTGCCGCCCGAGGCGAGCCGCCGGGTGCGGTCGCTGCAGCGCGCATACCTCGAGCAGTGGCGGGCCGTGCTGACCGAGGTCCGCCCGGAGCTGGATCGCGACGAATGCGAGCTGCGCTTGCAGGGCGTGTTCGGCCTGCTCAACTCCACGGCGTTCAGCGCCGGCCACATCGGACCGCGGGCTCGGAGTGCGCGCATCCTCGCCGGCATGGCGATGTCATGCCTGATGGTGGACGCTCGGCCCTGAGGGCCCTTGCCTTCGGGGCGGGCATGCGCTTACAGTGAATCCGGTTAGTCTGCAATAACCGAAGCGAAAGCGATGACTCGAAACGGTGAGCACATGAGCAGCGATGCGGCTGTCGATCTCCCCTCGGAATACCAGGAGCTGCAGGCCTCGGTGCGCGATTTCGCGAATCAGGTGGTCGCTCCCGTCTCGGCCCGGC
>JAEKKN010000023.1 GCA_019510305.1 Microbacterium sp. | reverse complement strand
TGCCCGTCGTCGCGTCGCTGGTCGGCACGGGCGTCGTGCTGGTCGGCGTCGGATATCGGATGCTGCGCCTTCGCCTCGCACGTCGCTGACGCGATCGCTTCGTAGGGACGATTCTCTTCTGTCGGAGGATGCCGGCCCAAAAGCGGCGCGTCGCGGACCCGCTCCCGACGAACTGAACGTCAGCGGCGCGCGTCGGCCCGATACGCGCTCGGGGCGATCCCGAGCACCGCGCGGAAATCCCTCGTGAGGTGGGCGTGATCGGCGTATCCGAACTCGGCCGCGAGGGTCGCGAGATCGACTCCCGGGTCCGCACGCAGCTGCTGGGCGGCATCCTGCAACCGACGCCTGCGGATCATCGCCGCGGGCGAGAGCCCCACGTGACGGTGCGCGAGGCGCTGCAGCGTGCGCACCGACACCGCCAGTCGCAGCGCCGCCTCCTCGACGCTCGACGCAGCGTCATCGCCGAGGAGCACGTCGACGAGCGCGTTCGCCTGGCGGGCCGCGGCATCCAGCGGCCCGACGCGCTCGGCGATCCAGCGTGAGAAAGCCGCCACCGCGCGCTCCCGATGACCCTCCCCCGATTTCATCGCCGACGTCACCGACGCGAGCAGCTCGGGCTCCTCGAGCATCTGCTCCTCGTCGACCACCGCGACGGGAGCGTCGATCAGCGCTGCGACCGCGGCTGGGCGCAGCAGAGCGCCCACCGCCCAGCCCGTGCCGCGGAGATCACGATGAGTCGCACGCGTCGTCGCGCCCGACAGGGTCACGGCGTCGGGCTCGACGACGAGGTTGAGCGCCGGATAGCCCACGATCTCCTGACGCGACGAGCGACCCGGCTCGATGTCCCACTCGGGGATCCAGAACCACACGACGACTTCGCCCGCGGCTCCGGTCGCAGGCAGCCGATGGAAGTCGGGCAGCCTCGCAGGGTAGAGCACTCCGCGCGTGGGATTCACCATCGCACCAGCGTACGATCCCTCGCCGACCGCGCCCGAGTGAAGCTGTCGCGGATGTTCAAGCCCGCGGCAACCGCTTCTTCCTAGCCTGGATCCATGACGAACCACACCACGGCCGGCGTGACCGGCGAGCACACCACTGACGGTCGTCCGCACCGCGCGACCTCGCTCACCCCCTTCCTCGCGATCCCCGGAGCCAAGGAGGCGATCGAGTTCTACCGCGACGTCTTCGGCGCTCGGGTGGTCGACGTGACCGAGTTCGGCGGCGTCGTCGCGCATGCCGACCTCGACTTCGGCACGGGGCTGCTGCAGCTCGGCGAGCCGAACCCGGAGTACCACCTCGTGCCCGCGCCCGGTGGAGAGGACGACTGCTACTCGATGGGACTGTATGTGTCCGATGTCGATGCCGTCGTCGAGCGCGCGGTCGCTGCGGGAGCCACGGTGCGGGAGGCCCCGTCCGACTTCGTCTCGGGCGACCGGTTCGCGAGCATCCGCGACCCGTTCGGGGTGCGGTGGTCGGTCATGACGCGCGTCGAAGACCTCTCCGAAGAGGAGAGCGCCCGACGCGTCGCCGAGTGGGCCGCCTCGTTCAGCGCACCGGAGTGACCTTGCCCGCAGCGCGGCAGACCGCGGGGAGCAGCGCCTCGGCGGTGCGACGGTAGCCGAGCGCGCTCGGGTGGAACAGGTCGAGGCTGAACATCTCCTCCGGAGCGTCGAAGAACATCGGGCCGATGGCGCGACGCAGGTCGACCGGTTCGGCGCCCGCCCGCACCGCAGTCTCCGCCTGAACCTCGGCGAGCCGACGCGACATGCTCGCGGCGAGCCGCCGCAGCGGCTGCGGGACGGCACGGAGGGCGCCGAGATCCGGGCACGTGCCGACGACGACCTCGGCGCCCACCGCGAGCAGCCGTCCGATCGCCTTCTCCAGGTGCCGTGCCGACACTGCGACCGGGATCCGGTGGGTCACGTCGTTGCCGCCGACCACGATCACGGCGACGTGCGGCCGGTAGCCGGCGGGGAGCGCATCGATCTGCGAGCCGAGATCGGGCGACTCCGCGCCGACGACCGCGCCTGTGGTGAGCCGCACGGGACGCTGGAGCCGTACGGCGAGAGCCTTGGACAGCCGCCCGCCGAGCGTCTGCTTGCGCGTCTGGGCGCCCAGACCGGCCGCGAGGGAGTCGCCGAGCAGCAGCAGCTCGATCGGCTCCCCGTCGAGCTTGCGCCTCCACAGGCGGTCTGCGTCGACGGACTCCTCTCCGAGCGGTTTGCCGATGCGGCGACGGGCGATCGCCGCCTGACGGGAGAGGAGAAGGCGGATGCCGACGATGGATGCCGCGAGGAGGAGACCGACGGCGAGGAGAGGGCGGAGGCGTCGCACTCTCCGATTCGACCCCGACGCCGTGAACGTCCGGTGAACGGCCCCGGCTCCGTCGATGAGCGGCACGTCCTGGTCGTTGAAGCGGCCCGGACCCGGTCGTTGAGCGAGGGAGCGCAGCGACCGAGCGGCGGCTCAGTTCAAGGGCTTGAGCTCCAGCTCAGCCGATCCGGCGCCGACGGTCGCGAAGGCCGTGTATCCGTCGGCGGCGGAACGCTCGAGCAGCGCCTTCAGGTTCTTGGTACGGCGCTCGAGGCGTACCCGCGCTCCGTCGGCGATCAGGCGGGCCTTGTGCGCGACGAGTTCGGCGACCGGCACATCGGCGTCGTGGATCAGCACGACAGCCCGGGGCGCAGCATCCGTGTCCGACGTCACGAGATCGACCAGTCGCTCGAAGCCGAGCGAGAACCCGACGGCGGGGACCTGCTGTCCCAGGAACCGTCCGATCATGCCGTCGTATCGCCCGCCACCGCCGAGCGAGTAGTCGACCGAGGGGTGCGCGAGCTCCATGATCGTCCCGGTGTAGTACCCCATGCCTCGAACGAGGAACGGGTCGAAGACGAGCGGGATGTCTGCACGGCCGGTGCCCGCAGCGACGGCCTCGCCGATGCCGACCAGGTGCGCCACGACCTCGTCGGGCGCGTTCTCGGGCAGCGCCTTGCGGATCTGCCGCTCGCCGAACGGGTTGAACTCCATGGTCTGCGGGCGACGGAGGAACGCCTCGAACGCGTCGACGGCAGCGTTCGAACTGGGTCCCTGAGCCTGCCGAAGGGCGCGTTCGCGGAGCTCAGCGGCGACCCCGTCCGGACCGATCTTGTCGAGTTTGTCGATCGTGATGAGCACGCCCGGCCGCTCGTCCAACGTGAAGCCGAAGCTCTCCAGCATCCAATCCAGAGCCCTGCGATCGTTGATGCGGACGGTCGATCCCTCCAGACCGAGCGCGTCCAGCGCGTCGAGTGAGGCGACCATGAGTTCGGCCTCGGCGCGAGACGAATCGTCGCCGATGACGTCGATGTCGCACTGCACGAACTGGCGGTAGCGGCCCTTCTGCGGGCGCTCTGCGCGCCACACCGGGCCGATCTGGATGGAGCGGAAGACGCCCGGCAGCTGACCGCGGTTGCTCGCGTAGAAACGGGCGAGCGGCACGGTCAGGTCGTAGCGGAGTCCGAGGTCGGCGAGCGCTGCGGGGTCTGCGGCGGCTTCGCGGATCGCCTCGGCGTCGAGTCCGCGGCGCAGCACGTTGTAGGCGAGCTTCTCGTTGTCGCCCCCGATCCCGGCGTGCAGGCGCGAGTACTCCTCGAGAGCCGGCGTCTCGATCTCGTCGAATCCGTGCGAGCGGTAGCGCTCGCGGATCACGGAGAGGACGCGCTCACGGCGCGTCTTGTCGGCGGGGAGGATGTCACGCATGCCACGGGGCGGGTTCACGGTAGCCACGCGACCATCTTTCCAGGTCGGAGCTCAACTCTCCGCCGCGCGCACCTGATCTTCCATCTCACGAAGCCGCTCGCGCAGAGCCCGCTCCGCGTCCCAGCCGTTCTCCCTCGCACTCGCCACGAGGGCGAGGAGCGCATCTCCGAGCTCGGATTCCGAGGCCGGCGCCTCTGTGGTCGGAGCGACAGACACGTCCACCCCTGCAGCGCGACCGAGCATCTTCTGGGCGAGGGCGAGCGCGGGCATCCCGCGCGGGATCCCATCGAGAGCGCTGCGGCGCGTGCGCTTCTCGGCGGCCTTGGCGGCGTTCCAGTGCACGAGCACCTCATCGGGGGTGCGAGCGACCGCGTCGGCGAAGACGTGGGGATGCCGTCGCACCATCTTCTCGTTCAGCCCCCGCGCGACATCGTCGATGTCGAAGGGATGATCGGGATCCTGCGCGGCGATCGCGGAGTGGAAGAGCACCTGCCAGAGCAGGTCCCCGAGCTCCTCCTGCAGGTCGGCGCGCGAGCCGTTCTCGACCGCGTCGATCACCTCGTGCGATTCCTCGATCAGATACGGGACGAGGTCGCGATGTGTGATCTGCTGGGACCACACGCACGTCTCGCGCACCGCTCGCATCGTCTCCGCGACCTGACGCAGCGGATCCTCCGGCGCTTCGGTCACGGCGTCTCCTTCCGACGTGCTCATGATGTCGCAGCCGCTGCACGCCGGTACCACCCGGCTCGCAGCGAGACGAAGAAGCCGGCGAGCACGAGAGCGATGAGCGAGCCGATCAGCACCCCGAGGATCGCCTGATCGCGTACCCCGGCATCTCCGGCGAACGCGAGGTTCGCGAGCAGCAGCGACACCGTGAAGCCGATGCCGCCCAGGGTGCCGGCTGCGACGATGTCGGCGAACGGCAGGGCGGGCGGGGCACCGCGCGGACGGATGCGCATCGCGACCCAGCCGAACAGCGAGATGCCGATCACCTTGCCGACGGGAAGCGCGACGACGATGCCCCAGAACGCCGGCGACAGTTCGCTCGGCGCGACCGCCGGGATCACGACGAACGCGGCGACGAAGGCGAACAACGGCAGGATCAGGCCGTTCACCGTGGGCTCGAGGGCATGCCGCACGCGCGCCGCGGGCACGGGAGCCATCACCAGCCCCAGCAGCACCCCGGCGATGGTCGCGTGGATGCCGGAGGCCGCGACGAGTCCCCAGGCGAGCAACCCGACGACGACCATGAGCACGGCCACGGCCGGGTGTCCGTGGCGGTGCAGCATCCGGCTGAGCACCCAGAACGCGGCGACAGCGACGACGGCGATACCGAGCAGGAGCCACTGCACGTCGTGCGCGAACAGCACGGCGATGAAGACGATGCCGATGATGTCGTCGAGGATCGCGAGAGCGAGCAGGAACACTCGAACCGTGGACGGCAGCCCACGTCCGAACATCGCGAGCACGCCGAGGGCGAAGGCGATGTCGGTCGCAGTGGGGATCGGCCAGCCCGACGCCGTGCCGCTGTCGGCCCCCGCGAACAGCAGGTAGACGGCGATCGGCACGAGCACGCCTCCGGCGGCCGCGATCGCCGGCTGGATGGCCTTGCTCGCCGAGTCGAGCTCGCCGTGCGTGAGTTCGTGCCGCAGCTCGATGGCGACGACGAGGAAGAACACCGCCAGCAGTCCGTCCGACACCCAGTGCGCGACCGACAGATCGAGCGCGGTGCCGGGTACGGCGATGTGGAAGTCGAGGATCGCAGCAATCGCGTCATGCGTCGCCAGGTTCGCGAGCAGAAGCCCGAGCCCCGCTGCCAGCAGCAGGAGGACGGCGGGGAACTGCTGGCCACGGAGGTGTTTCGCCGAGATTCGCATCGTGTCCATCGTACGCAGCCGGGTTCGTGAAGAGTTCGTTACGTGCCGTCATCCGTTCAGAGCACCCTTCCCGGCCGGGATACGCTCGAAGGGTGACCCCCGCACAGTCCTTTCCCGAGCCCACGAACACCGAGGCGATCCGCGTCATCGGACGCTTCGAAGCAGGCCGCGGCATTCCCGATGCCATGCGCTCCGACGTCAGGATGCTCGGAGCCCTGCTCGGCCAGGTGCTCCGCGAGGCCGGCGGCGACGATCTCTTCGAAGATGTCGAGCGTCTGCGCCTCGCCACGATCCAGGCGTACGACGAGGAGACCCCCGATGCGTTCGACCGCGCGGCGGCCATCGCCGAGTCGTTCACCGTCGAACGGGCGGACGAGGTCGCACGTGCGTTCACGTGCTACTTCCACCTCGTCAACCTCGCCGAGGAGCATCAGCGTGTGCGCGTGCTCCGCGAGCGTGCCGGCCAGCCCGGGCGCGAAGACGCAGCGGACACGGTAGCCACCGCCTACGCCCGATTGAAGACGGAGGTGGGCGACGACGAGGCGCGCCGCAGGCTCGAGGGCCTGCGCTTCCACCCTGTCTTCACGGCGCACCCCACCGAGGCGCGGCGTCGCGCGGTTTCCAGCAGCATCCGCCGCCTCTCCGAACTGCTCACGCAGCACGATGCGGCCAGCGAGGGGGGCGCCGAGCAGCACCGCGCACACCGCCGGATGCTCGAGGAGATCGACACGCTGTGGCGCACGGCGCCGCTGCGCGCCCAGAAGCCCACGCCCACCGACGAGGTGCGCACTGTCATGAGCGTCTTCGACGAGACGCTGTTCACGACCGTGCCGCACGTGTACCGCCGCATCGACGACGCGCTGCGCGGAGACGCTTCCGGCTCCAGCGCGCCCATCGTCCCCGCGTTCGTGCGCGTCGGATCGTGGGTCGGCGGCGACCGCGACGGAAACCCGTTCGTCACGGCATCCGTCACCCGCGAAGCCTCGCAGATCGCGGCCGACCATGTGCTCCGCGGCCTCGAGCGCGCGGTCGAACGGATCGGCCGCACCCTCACCCTCGACGCGCAGGGCACGCCCCCGAGCGCCGAGGTGACCGCGATCTGGGAGCGCTTCGCCGCCTCTCACGCCGAGACCGCGAATGACCTCGCTACCCGCTCTCCCGACGAGCCGCACCGCCGCGTGCTGCTGGTGCTGGCGCATCGCATCGCCGCCACGCGGCGTGGCGAGGACGACCGCTACGCCGCTCCCGAGGAGCTTCTGGCGGATCTGCGTTCGCTGCAGTCTTCGCTCGCGGATGCCGGCGCCCGCCGCCACGCTTTCGGCGGCGTGCAGCACCTGATCTGGCAGGTCGAGACCTACGGATTCCACCTGACGGAGCTCGAAGTCCGTCAGCACTCGCAGGTGCACGCCACCGCGCTCGCTGAGATCGAGGGCGGTGGAGCGCTGAGCGCGCAGACCGAGGAGGTGCTGGAGGTCTTCCGCGCCATCGCCGAGATCCAGCGCGACCGCGGCCTCCGCGCAGCCGGCCGCTACGTCGTGTCGTTCACGCAGGCGGCATCCGACCTCGCGGCCGTGCATCGTCTCGCGAAGCACGCGCTGGGCGATGACGCCCCTGTCCTCGACGTCGTGCCGCTGTTCGAGACCTTCGCCGACCTCCAGGCGGCTCCCGAGATCCTCGCCGAAGCCGTGACCTTCCCCGAGTTCCAGGAGCGCATGGCCGCCACCGGCGGCCGCCTCGAGGTGATGCTCGGCTACTCCGATTCGTCGAAGGACGTCGGTCCCGTCGCGGCCAACCTCGCGCTCTACGAGGCGCAGGAGAAGATCGCGCAGTGGGCGAAAGACGAAGGTCTCGAACTGACCCTGTTCCACGGCCGCGGCGGCGCGCTCGGGCGTGGAGGCGGCCCGGCGAACTCGGCGATCCTCGCCCAGCCGCCGCATTCGGTCGACGGCCGCTTCAAGCTCACCGAGCAGGGCGAGGTCATCTTCGCCCGCTACGGCGAGCCCGCCATCGCGATGCGGCACATCGACCAGGTGGCCGCCGCCACGCTGCTGGCCTCCTCGCCCACGGTCGAGGAGCGCACGAGCGAGGCTGCCACCCGCTTCGCGGACATCGCCTCGGTGCTCGACACCGCCTCTCGCGAGCGGTTCTTCTCGCTGGTCAAGGCCGAGGGCTTCGCTCCGTGGTTCGCGACCGTGACGCCTCTCGAGGAGATCGGCCTGCTCGCGCTCGGCTCACGGCCGGCGCGACGAGGCCTGTCGGTGGAGTCGCTGGAGGACCTGCGCGCGATCCCTTGGGTGTTCGCGTGGACGCAGGCGCGCATCAACCTGGCCGGCTGGTTCGGCCTGGGTACGGCTCTGGCCGCGGTCGGCGACGAGCAGCGTCTCGCCGAGGCCTACCGCGACTGGCCGCTGCTTCGCACGTTGATCGACAACGTGGCGATGAGCCTCGCGAAGACCGACGAGCGCATCGCCCGCCAGTACCTCGAGCTCGGCGACCGCGACGACCTCGCGTCGCTCGTGCTCGACGAGCTGCGGCTGACCCGCGAGTGGGTGATCCGCCTCACCGGCGGCGAGCGCCTTCTCGAGAACAAGCCGATCCTGCAGCGCGCCGTGCAGCTGCGCACGCCCTACGTCGACGCGCTGTCCCTGCTGCAGCTGCGCGCGCTCCGGGCGCTGCGCACCGCTCCCGCGACGACCGGATCCGGTGCCGACGACGAGCAGCGGCGCCTTCTTCTGCTCTCGGTCAGCGGGGTCGCGGCCGGTCTGCAGAACACCGGGTGACCCGGCATCCGCTCGTCACGTGAAGAAGATCACAGCGAGCCTGCCGGTAAAGTGAAAAGCTCCGCCTGATCCGGCGACGAATCGCGCGACACGATCGCTTGCGAGTCCCCCACCGATTCAGAAAGCTCTTCGTGACCCTTTCCACACCCGCAGACTTCCACCCGCTCGCCGAGTCCGTGCAACCCGTGTTCGACACGGTGCTCTCGCGCAGCCCGCACGAGCCGGAGTTCCACCAGGCCGTCCACGAGGTGCTGCACTCGATCGCCCCCGTGCTCGAGCGGCATCCCGAGTACATCGACGGCGGCATCGTCGAGCGGCTCGTCGAGCCGGAGCGTCAGATCATGTTCCGCGTTCCCTGGGTCGACGACGCCGGACGTCTGCAGGTCAACCGCGGCTACCGCATCCAGTTCTCCTCGGTGCTCGGCCCCTACAAGGGCGGTCTGCGCTTCCACCCCTCGGTGAACCTGTCGATCATCAAGTTCCTGGGCTTCGAGCAGATCTTCAAGAACGCGCTCACCGGTCAGGGCATCGGCGGCGGCAAGGGCGGCTCGGACTTCGACCCGCACGGCAGGTCGGATGCCGAGGTCATGCGCTTCTGCCAGTCGTTCATGAACGAGCTGTACCGTCACCTCGGCGAGCACACCGACGTCCCAGCCGGCGACATCGGCGTCGGCGGTCGTGAGATCGGCTACCTCTTCGGGCAGTACCGCAAGATCACCAACCGCCACGAGTCGGGGATGTTCACGGGCAAGGGCACGGCCTGGGGCGGCGCCGAAGTGCGCACCGAGGCTACCGGCTACGGCGCCGTGTTCTTCGCGCAGGAGATGCTCGCGGTGCACGGCGAGTCGCTCGAAGGCAAGCGCGTCGGCATCTCCGGTTCCGGCAACGTCGCCATCTACGCGATCCAGAAGGCGACCCAACTCGGAGCGACCGCGGTCACGGCATCCGACTCTTCCGGCTACGTCGTCGACGACGCCGGCATCGACCTCGACCTGCTGCGTCAGCTCAAGGAGGTCGAGCGCGCTCGCATCGTGGAGTACGCGAAGCGCCGTCCGAGTGCGCGCTTCGTCGAGGGCGGCAGCGTCTGGGAGGTCCCCGTGGACATCGCGGTGCCCTCGGCCACGCAGAACGAGGTCAGCCTCGCGGATGCGGAGGCGCTCATCGCGAACGGCGTGCGAGCGGTGTCGGAGGGCGCGAACATGCCCTGTGTGCCCGATGCGGTCGCCGCGTTCCAGAAGGCCGGTGCGCTGTTCGCACCGGGCAAGGCCGCGAACGCGGGCGGTGTCGCCACATCTGCGCTCGAGATGAGCCAGAACGCCTCGCGTCAGCGCTGGAGCTTCGGCGAAAGCGAGAACAAGCTGCGCGAGATCATGGCGGACATCCATCAGGCCGCCTTCGACGCGGCCGAGCGGTACGCAGTCGCCGGCGACTACGTTGCGGGCGCCAACATCGCCGGCTTCGAGCGCGTCGCAGGCGCGATGCGCGCACAGGGCGTCATCTGACGCACCACGTCGACGCGGGGTGGACGGATGCTGCGGCGTCCGTCCACCCCGCACTCGCGTGTGGCGTCGCGGATGCCGCTATCCACCGACCTCGCCATCGTCGCGGTGCCGCGCGAGCGAGGTGCCGTAGCGCTCGGTGAGCTGCACCATGAGGTCAGGGGTGTCGCGATCCACGCCGAACACATGGCCGGGGAAGTCGAGCTCGGGCTGCGCGGCCGCGATCTCCGCGTCGCGATCCGGCGAGAAGAGCTGCACGGGGTCGCCCGCTGCCACCCAGCCGATCGGAACGACCGTCTCCGGCAGCAGCACCGCTCGCCGCATCACGACCGCGTTCACGCGCACTTCGCAGCGATCGCCGACGAGCGCGCCGTTGAAGACGCGCGCGCCGGAGGCGAAGAACACCTCCTCCCCCACCGTCGCACCCGCGATGCTGGCGAGCGTGCCGACGAGGGTGTGGGCGCCGATGTGCACCGAGTTCGCCGCGGTCGCACGGATCAGCGCGTTCTCCATGACGATCACATGCTCCGCGAGTGTGATGGGGCCGCCTTCGGCGGTGATCACCGCCCCGTGCAGGACCTGGCAGTGCGGCCCGATCTCCACGTCGCCGGAGATCACGGCGGTGGGAGCGACGACGGCGGTGTCATGGATCCGGGGCCGAGCCCCGAGGTGCTCGTACAACATGCGGCCCAGACTAGTCCTGCCTGGGCGCCGATGCCGCAGGCTTCGCTCGGAGAAATGCGCTTCTCTCGGACGGACCGAGGTATTCCGCAGAGGAATGCGCACAGCACCGAGGGAGGTGCACGGCGGATGCCCGCTGCACTACGCTGGCAGGCATGCAATGCAGGTGAGCCGCTCCGATCCGCGCCGTGAGGCCGCCGACAGGCGTGCCCGGCATCACCCTCACCGAAAGCAACGCATGTCCTTCGACGACCTTCCTCTGCTCGGCAAGACCGCTCTCGTCACCGGCGTCTCCCGGCGCCGCGGCATCGGCTTCGCCACCGCAACCGAGCTCGCGCTCCTGGGCGCGAACGTCCTCATCCACCATTTCCGCCCGCACGACCTCGACCATCCCTGGGGCGGTGACGACCTCGACGCGGTTCGCCAGGGCGTGGCCGACGCCCTGGCGGCCGGCGCGGTGATGGGCGACCACCACGCCGACCTCCGCGACGCGGGAGCCATCGAGGAGCTCTTGGATGCCGCAACCGCCCTCACCGGCGCGATCGACATCCTCGTCTGCAATCAGGCCATGAGCGGATCCGACGGCACCATCTTCGACATGACCGCCGACCGGCTCGACGCGCACTGGGCCGCGAACGCGCGCGCGTCGCTGCTGCTCACTGCCGGGCTGGCCCGTCGGCTGCGCGACCTGCTCGGCGGCGAGGACGCCGGGCAAGCGCGCCCCGGCGACCGCCTCGGCACTCTCGGGCCATTCGTCCGCCCCACCGGGCACGTGATCTGGATGACATCGGGTCAGGGCCACGGCCCGATGCGCGGCGAGGTCGCCTACGCCACGAGCAAGGCGGCGCTGGCCGGAATCACCCGCACGGTCGCCGCCGAGCTGCTGGAGGTCGGGTTGGTGCTGAACACGATCAACCCGGGTCCGGTCAACACGGGATACCTCGACGCCGACAGCACCGACCGCGACCTGAGCGAGTTCGAGAAGTGGCTTCCGACGACGCCGTTCGGGCGGGTCGGACGTCCCGACGATCCGGCGCGGTTGATCGGCTGGCTGTCCACAGATGCCGGCTCCTGGGTGGTCGGCCAGGTTCTCACCACCGACGGAGGGCTCTCGCTGGGATGACGCAGGAATTCGCATACCGAGCCATGCCGATCGCCGATGATCCCGTCGTGTACGCCTACGGTCCGGACTCGTCGCAGCGCTCCGAGGTGCTGCCCGGCAGCATCCGCTCGTTCGTGATCGACGACAGTATCGTCTACCCGGGGACTACCCGCACGGTCTGGGTGCACACGCCGCACAGTCACGATCCGTCGGTACCTGCCGCCGTGATGATCTTCAACGACGGTTGGTGGTATCTCGATCCGGACGGCGACGTGCGCGCGGGGATCGTGCTCGACAATATCGCCCCTGAGCTCCCGCCGATGGTGGGAATCTTCGTCGACCCTGGGATGTTTTCAGATGCCGCGGAACCGAAGAATCGCAACAACGAGTACGACGCCGGCGACGGCCGCTACGCGGGGTTCCTACTCAATGAGGTGCTCCCGCGCGTCGCCGAGACCACGGCGCTGACAGATGATCCCCGCCTGCGCGGCATCTGCGGCGGAAGCTCAGGAGGGAACGGGGCGTTCACCGTGGCGTGGCAGCGCCCCGATAGCATCCGACGCGTCATCGCTTTCAACGCCAGCTTCGCGCAGATCCCCGGCGGCAATCCTTACCCCGCATTGATGGCTGCAGGTGCGCGCCAGCCACTGCGAGTCCTGCTGCACGCGGCGCATCGCGACATCGGCTGGAACGATCAGGAGGGGAACTGGTTCGCCGAGAACCTCGAGACAGCGGCAGCTTTGGCGCGGGCCGGGTTCGACTTGCGCTTCGTCGTCGGCGACGGCGGGCACAGTCCGAACCACGGCGGGACGCTCCTGCCCGATGCCTTGCGGTGGCTCTGGGCCTGAATCGGAAGACCGATGTCTCGGTGCACACCTGTCGCTCTCGCGGCGGCGTGCGGAGAGACGACCGTATCAGGCGTCGCTCGAGCCTATCCGCGGCCTCAGCATCGCAGCGATGACGGACGCCAGCGCGGCGGGCAGGAAAGCCATGCCGATGCTCATCGCGCCGAGGAACGCGAATCCGAGCAGAAGGCCGGCGGAGGCGACGCTCACGAGGGGCCACCACCGGCCGCGCGTCACGACCGGGATCAGAGCGATGACGACAGGAATCGCGACGACGAGCGCGAACATGGGGCCGTTGTACTCCCAGATGCTCAGAGTGCTGGTCGACTCGTTGCCGCGGGAGTCGCTCGTCACCACCGTGTAGCTGGGTATGAACAGCACGAGCCCTGCGGTCACAGCCGCGAGCACGAGAGCGAGCACCTGCAGCATCCGCTTGGGAGAAGGTCGTGTCATGTCACTCGGCCTTGACGGGCTCGGGGAAGAGCGCGGTGAACAGCTGCGCGACCCATTCCAGCAGCGCCGCGTCGGCGAGCGGCTCGAGCCCGACGCCGACTGCGGCCGGCACCGTGGGCATCGGCACGACCAGCGCCTCGCCCCCGCCGACCAGCTTCGCCTTCGGGTAGAGCCGCTGCATCCGCACCTTGATCGAGTCCTCGAAGCGCGCCGGCGCGATCCGCAGGTTCGACCCCATCGTGACCACATCGGTCAGACCCGCCCGAGCAGCCCGACGGCGCAGACGCGCGATCGCGATCAGCCCCTCGGCTTCGGGCGGCAGCGCACCGTAGCGGTCGGTGAGCTCCTCGATCACGAGATCGATCGCCTCCTCCTTGGCCGTGGCCGCCGAGGCCGCCGAGAGCTTCTGGTACGCCTCGAGACGCAGTCGCTCGCTGTCGATGTAGTCCTCGGGGATGCGCGCGTCCAGGGGCAGTTCGAGACGCAGCTCCTGGCCGGACTCGACGTCCTCGCCGCGGAAGGTCGAGACGGCCTCGCCGATCATGCGCAGGTACAGGTCGAAGCCGACGCCGGCGATGTGCCCCGCCTGCTCGGCCCCCAGCATGTTGCCCGCGCCGCGGAGCTCGAGGTCCTTGAGCGCGACCTGCATGCCCGAGCCGAGGTCGTTGTTCACGGCGATCGTCTGCAGGCGATCGGCGGCCGTCTCGCTCAGCGGCTTCGCCTCGTCGTAGAGGAAGTACGCGTAGGCGCGCTCGCGCCCTCGGCCGACGCGACCGCGCAGCTGATGCAGCTGGCTGAGTCCGTATTTGTCGGCGCGGTCGATGATGATCGTGTTCGCGTTGGAGATGTCGAGCCCGGTCTCGACGATCGTGGTGCACACGAGCACGTCGAACTTGCGCTCCCAGAAGTCGTCGACCACCTGCTCGAGCTGGTGCTCGCCCAGCTGCCCGTGTGCGACGGCGATGCGCGCTTCGGGCACGAGCTCGGCGATCTCGGCGGCCACGCGCTGGATCGACTGCACCCGGTTGTGCACGAAGAACACCTGCCCCTCGCGCAGGATCTCGCGCCGGATCGCGGCGGCGATCTGTTTGTCGCTGCGGGGACCGACGAAGGAGAGGATCGGATGCCTGTCCTCCGGCGGCGTCTGCAGGGTCGACATCTCGCGGATGCCGGTGACCGCCATCTCGAGCGTTCGAGGGATGGGCGTCGCGCTCATGGCGAGGATGTCGACGTTCGTCTTCATCTTCTTCAGCGCGTCCTTGTGCTCGACGCCGAAACGCTGCTCCTCGTCGATGATCATCAACCCGAGGTCCTTGAACATGACCTGATCGGTGAGGATGCGATGCGTGCCGATGACCATGTCGACCGTGCCGTCGAGGAGGCCGGCGAGGGTGAGCCGGGCCTCTTTGTCGGTCTGGAAGCGCGAGAGCGGGCGCACCTTCACCGGGAACCCGGCGAAACGCTCGGTGAAGGTCTCGAGGTGCTGCTTGACGAGCAGGGTCGTCGGCACGAGCATCGCGACCTGCTTGCCGTCCTGGATCGCCTTGAAGGCGGCGCGCACGGCCACCTCGGTCTTGCCGAAGCCGACGTCGCCCGAGAGCAGGCGATCCATCGGGATCGGCCGCTCCATGTCGGCCTTGATCTCCTCGATCGTCTGCAGCTGGTCGTGTGTCTCGGCGAACGGGAACGCCTCTTCCAACTCGCGCTGCCACGGGGTGTCGGGCCCGAAGGCGTACCCCTTTGCGCTCATGCGCGCCGAGTACAGCTTCACCAGCTCGACCGCGATGTCGCGCACGGCCCTGCGGGCCTTGCCCTTCGCCGCCGCCCAGTCGCTGCCGCCCATCTTCGAGAGGGTCGGCGCCTCGCCGCCCACGTACTTCGAGAGCAGATCGAGCTGGTCGGTGGGCACGAAGAGCTTGTCGCCCGGGTAACCGCGCTTGGAGGGCGCGTACTCGAGCACGAGGTAGTCGCGCACCGACTTGGTCGCGTTGCGGCCGCCGGTCGACACCTCGCGCTGCGTCATCTCGACGAAGCGTCCGATTCCGTGCGTGGCGTGCACGACGAAGTCGCCCTGCTTGAGCTGCAGCGGGTCGACGACGTTCTTGCGCTTCGAGGCGAGCTTCTTGACGACACGCTGGTCTCCGCCGATCGTGCGGCCGTAGAACTCGTTGTCGGTGAGGACGGCGAGCTTCGCCTCGGCGATCTGGAATCCCGCCTCCACGCTGCCCGCTGTGAGGGTGGCGACGCCGGCATCCGGCGCGGCCACGAGATCCTCGACGATTCGGGCAGCGATCCCGCGGTCGGAGAGCACGTCGCGCGCGCGGTCGACCAGGCCGGTGCCGGTCGCGATGACGATGACGCGCCAGCCGTCCTGGATCTTCGCGTCGACGAACGAGATCGCGCCGTCGACGTTGCCGTGGAACGACGGGATGACGGCGGCGTCGACCGTCTCGGCGTCCTCTCCCCCCATCGCGAACGGGCTGAGTCGCCACCACACACCGCCTCGGTCGCGCACGACCTCGCGCAACTGCGCGATCGTGAGGAAGTCGCCTGCTCCCAGATCGATGGGAGCGGACGCCCCTGAGGTCGCCGCACTCCACGCCGCATCGAGGAACTCGCGGTTCGTGTCGCCGAGGATGATCGCGCGGGCGCTCGCGCGCTCGGGGTCGACCACGGCGGTCGCCGCCCCTTCGGGCATGTACTCGACGAGCGACTTGAGCGGGCCGGCGACGGCGGGAAGCAGCGACTCCATGCCCTCGACGGGTATGCCCTCGGCCATCTTCTCGAGCATCCCCGCGATGGCAGGGAACGCGTCCTTCAGGCGGCGGGCGTTGTCGCGCACATCCTGCGTGAGCAGCAGCTCGCGGCTGGGCGCCAGATCGACGAGATCCACGTCGCCGGGAAGGGATCGCTGGTCGGCGACCGAGAACGCACGGATCTGGTCGACCTCGTCGCCGAAGAACTCGACGCGGTACGGATGTTCGGAGATCGGCGGGAAGACGTCGAGGATGCCGCCGCGCACCGCGAACTCTCCACGGCGCGAGACCATGTCGACGCGCGAGTAGGCGCGTTCGACGAGCTGCTCGGCGACGCCGTCGAGATCGTAACCGCGGCCTCCGGTCTTCAGGACGACAGGCGCGATCTCGCCGAGGTTCCCGGCGATCGGCTGCAGAGCCGCACGCACCGAGGCCACGACCACGATCGGGTGATCACCCGTCCACCCGGCGACGCGACGCAGCGTCTGCAGACGCTGGCCGACCGTGTCGGGGCTCGGGCTGAGCCGCTCGTGCGGCAGCGTCTCCCAGGCCGGGAAGGTCAGCACCTCCGCATCGGGGATGTACGCGGCGAGAGCCTGCGCAAGGCTTTCGGCCCGGCGCCCGGTGGGGACGACGGCGAGGAGGGCGGCGGGATGCCCTGCGGTGGCGCGCTTGTCGAGGAGCCCCGCGAGCGCAGGCGCATCGAGCCCGTCGACCAGTCCGAGGTCGGCATCGGTGTGCGCCCAGCTGAGGGCGTCACGGTACAGAGACGCCTCTTCCAAGGCGCGCAGAATCCCCGGAACAGTCACCGGACAAGCTTAGACCGGGGGGTCGGACATCGGCTCCGGCCGAGGTGGGACATAGGATGCCGGGATGGAACCGGTCATCCTCACCACCGACCGCCTCGTCCTGAGCGCACCGACTCTGAAGGATGTCGAGGCGATCGAGCACGCGTGCCAGGATCCCGAGATCCCGAAGTGGACGACGGTGCCGAGCCCGTACACGCGGAAGGACGCCGAGGACTTCGTCGATCTCGTCGGCCGATCCTGGGCCACGAAGACGGAGACCGTGTGGGGCATCCGCCATGCCGACGTCCTCGTCGGCATGATCGGGCTGCATGACATCGCCGAGCATCACGCCGGCGGCCACGCCGAGCTGGGGTTCTGGGTCGCAGAGCAGGCACGCGGCAAGGGGTACATCGTCGAGGCTGCCGCAGCGGTGATCGACTGGGGCTTCGCAGAGCTCGGGCTCGCCCGCATCCGCTGGCAGGCTGTCGCCGGGAACATCCCGTCAGCCCGCACCGCCCGCGCACTCGGATTCCGCTACGAAGGCCTGCAGCGCCAAGCGCTGACCAGCCAGCGCGGTCGCGACGACGGCTGGCTCGCCGGGTTGCTGGCGACAGACGACCGCGCCCCGGTGACGTGGCCGGTGCTCGACTGAATCTGCGACGGATCGGCTGGAGAACGAGATCGCGGCGGTGCGACGGATGACAGCGTCGGATGCCGGTGACAGGATTGGTCCATGCCGGAGATGCCGGAAGTACAGGGCCTGACCGCGTTCCTCGCCGAACGCGCCGTCGGGCGCACGATCACGCGCGCGACCGTCGCCGCGATCGCGGCGTTGAAGACCTACGATCCGCCGATTCACGCGCTGCAGGGGGCCGAGGTGACGGCATCCGCTCGACAGGGCAAGTTCGTCGTGTTGTCCTGCGGACCCGATCTGCATCTTGTGTTCCATCTCGCCAAAGCCGGATGGCTGCGCTGGTTCGATCAGCTCCCGACGACGCTGATCAAACCGGGCAAGTCCCCGATCGCCCTGCGCATCGCCTTCGACGACGGCAGCGGATTCGACCTCACCGAGGCGGGCACCAAGAAGTCGCTCGCGGTGTACGTGGTGCGCGATCCGCACGACGTCCCGGGCATCGCACGGCTCGGACCGGATCCCCTCGACCCCTCGTTCACCCGCGAGGTCTTCGCGGGGCTCCTCGAGGGGCGCCGCACGCAGATCAAGGGTCTGCTGCGCGATCAGGGTGTGATCGCGGGCATCGGCAACGCCTACTCCGACGAGATCCTGCACGCGGCGCGCATGTCGCCGTACGCGATCGCGGCGAAGCTCGACGACGACGAGATCGATCGCCTGTTCGCGTCGATGCACGCGACGCTGACGGATGCCGTGACCGCCGCCGCCGGCAAGCCCCCGGCCGACCTCAAAGACGCCAAACGCCGGGGCATGCAGGTGCACGCGCGCCGTGGTGAGGCGTGCCCCGTGTGCGGCGACACCGTGCGCAGCGTGTTCTTCGCCGACCGCTCGATGGAGTACTGCCCCACCTGCCAGACCGGTGGCAAGCCGCTGGCCGACCGTCGCCTGTCGCGTCTGCTGAAGTAGCACGCAGCCACCGAGGCCGTATCGTCACGCCTTTCCTCACGCATGCGAATGGGTGGAGTGGGGGCCACGTCGCAGTCGCGTTCCGTTCCATGTCGTGGAATGAATCGCTCCCAGGCGCGTTGAGTACACTCAGAGCATCAACGTGCTCCGGGGTCGGTGAGAATCCGAACCGGCGGTGACAGTCCGCGAGAGTCTCGATTCGTCGAGATTCCGATCCGGTGGAATTCCGGTACCGACGGTGATGCGAGAGAGATCTCGCTAGTCCGGAAGGGAGGCAGCACGATGCGCACGCGTGCGCTCGTCGTACCCTTCGTGAACCCCGGAGCCTCAGAGGAGGACGACGGATGGCAGTGAACGAGGCGGAGCGCCACGCGATGACACGCGCTCTCGAACTCGCAGCGCAGGGACCGCGCGGAGCCAACCCGCAGGTCGGCGCCGTCATCCTCTCCCCCGACGGCGAGGTCCTCGCTGAGGGCTGGCACCACGGCGCCGGCACTCCTCACGCCGAGGTCGACGCACTGTCGAAACTCGCGCCGGGCGCGGCGCACGGCGCGACCGCCGTCGTCACTCTCGAACCCTGCAACCACACCGGACGCACAGGGCCCTGCGCCGTCGCCCTCATCGAGGCCGGCATCACCCGTGTCGTGTACGCGCTCGACGACCCGGGCGCCGTCTCGGGCGGCGGAGCCGATCGGCTCCGCTCCGCGGGAGTCAGCGTCGAGGCCGGTGAGCAGGCGGATGCCGCGCACGCACTCATCGAGGGGTGGCTCACGGCGCAGCGACTCGGCCGGCCCGAGATCACCGTCAAATGGGCGCAGAGCCTCGACGGCCGCGCCGCAGCATCCGACGGCACAAGCCAGTGGATCACCGGACCCGCCGCCCGCGCCGACGTGCACCGACGTCGCTCCGCGGCGGATGCGATCGTCGTCGGCACCGGAACAGTCCTGGCCGACGACCCCGCGCTCACCGCCCGTGACGGCGACGCCCTCTACGACCATCAGCCGATCCCCGTGGTGATCGGCTCACGCGGAACGCCGGCGGACGCCGCGGTGCACCGGCATCCGCTCTCCCCTCTGTTCTACGACACCCGCGACCTGCGCGCCGTCGTCGCCGACCTGCACGCCCGCGGGGTGCAGAGCGTCTTCATCGAAGGCGGGCCGACGCTCGCCAGCGCGTTCATCGCCGAGGGGCTCGCCGACCGCGTGCTCGCCTACATCGCCCCCGTGCTGCTCGGCGGCGACCGCCTCGCGCTCACCGACATCGGCGTGCCGTCGATCGACGTCGCTCGCCGGCTGACGGTCGATGAATGGGTGCCGCTCGGACCCGACTTGCTCGCGGTCGCCCGCCTCACGGAAGATCTCTTGGAAGAAGGAAAAGCCTGATGTTCACAGGAATCATCGAGGAGATCGGCGAGATCACCGCCATCGCGCCCGCCGGCGACGGCTGGCGCCTGACGGTGCGCGCGCCGAAGGCGGCAGTGGATGCCGTGCACGGCGAGTCGATAGCAGTGTCGGGCGTCTGCCTGACCGTCGTCGGCTCGACTGCCGACACCTTCGACACCGACGTCATGAAGCAGACCCTGGATGTGGCTGCGATCGGCGGCGCCGTCGTCGGCACCCGCGTGAACATCGAGAAGGCGATGCCGGTGGGCGCTCGTCTCGGCGGGCACATCGTGCAGGGCCACGTCGACGGCGTCGGCGCAGTGCTCGAGGTGCGCCCCGGAGCGCAGTGGAGCGTGCTGCGCGTCTCGCTGCCCGCCGACCTCGCGCCTCTCGTCGTCGACAAGGGCTCCATCTCCGTCGACGGCACGTCTCTCACGGTGAGCGCGGTCAGCACGCCGGCCGAAGAGCAGGCCTGGTTCGAGGTCTCGCTGATCCCCGAGACACTCGCCGCGACGACCCTCGGAGCGCGTGTCGCCGGCGATCGGGTGAACCTCGAGACCGACATCCTCGCCCGACACGTCGAGCGTCTGCTCGCATTCCGCGAGATCGCAACGGAAGGAGGCTCGCGATGAGCCTGTCCACCATCCCCGAGGCCATCGAGGCGCTGCGCGCCGGCCGCCCTGTGCTCGTCGCGGATGACGAGAACCGCGAGAACGAGGGCGATGTCATCCTTTCCGCCGAGCTCGCGACGCCCGAGTGGGTGGCGTGGACGGTCCGGTGGTCGTCTGGCTTCATCTGCGCCCCGATGCCGACCGATCTCGCCGACGCCCTGAACCTGCAGCCCATGGTCGCAGTCAGCGAAGACGCCCGCTCGACCGCGTACACGATCAGCGTCGACGCCGCGTCAGGGGTCACCACCGGCATCAGCGCGCACGACCGCGCGCACACGCTGAACGTGCTGGCGAACCCGCAGTCCGGCGCGGGCGATCTGATCCGGCCAGGACACGTGCTGCCGCTGCGGGCTGTGGACGGCGGGGTCCGCGAACGCAGCGGGCACACCGAAGCCGCGGTCGATCTCATGAAGCTCGCCGGACTCCGTCCGGTCGGAGCGATCGCCGAGGTCGTCGCGGAAGACGGCAGCATGATGCGGATGCCGGGGCTCATCGAGCTGGGCGCCCGCGACGGCGTGCCTGTCATCACGATCGAGCAGCTGATCGCGCACCTGAACGAGATCGACCCCGAGGGCGCGTCGACGACCACCACGCGCCGCGTGAGTCTGCGGGCGGACGCCACCGTCCCCACCTCGCACGGCACCTTCCGCTTCCTCGCCTACAAGGACCGCGTGAGCGGAACCGATCACATCGCGGTCGTCAAGGGCGAGCCCGGCGAGACAGCGCTCGTTCGCGTGCACTCCGAGTGCCTGACCGGAGAGGCCTTCGGATCGCTCAAGTGCGAGTGCGGCCCGCAGCTGGACGCGGCGCTCGATGCGATCGAGCAGGAGGGCGGTGTCGTCATCTACATGCGCGGTCACGAGGGCCGCGGCATCGGCCTCATCAACAAGCTGCGCGCCTACAGCCTGCAGGAGGAGGGCCTCGACACGGTCGACGCCAATCTCGCCCTCGGGCTGCCTGCCGACGCCCGCGAGTATGCGGCGGCGGCCGGCATCCTCGCGGATCTCGGCATCTCGAAGGTGCGTCTGCTGACGAACAACACCGACAAGGTGAACCAGCTGCGCAGTCTCGGACTCGACGTGATCGAGCAGGTGCCGCTGATCGTCGGAGTCGGCCCGAACAACCACCAGTACCTCGAGACCAAGCGTGACCGCATGGGTCACATCATCGATCAGGCGGAGCTCGCAGAGGCTCTCGCTCAAGGAAAGGACCACGCATGAGCGGCGCAGGAGCTCCACAGGCCGGGAACATCGACGGACGCGGGCTGAACGTCGTCATCATCGCCGGCACCTGGCACGAGGTCATCACGGACGGCCTGATCGCCGGAGCCGAGCGCGTTCTGAACGCCGCGCAGGCGACGCATCGCCTGGTGCGGGTACCGGGTTCGTTCGAACTCGCGGTGGCGGCGCAGGCGGCCTTCGCCGGCGGAGCGGATGCGGTGGTCGCTCTCGGTGTGATCATCCGCGGCGGCACACCCCACTTCGAGTACGTCTCGTCGGCCACGACCGACGGGCTCACCCGGGTCTCGCTCGACGCGGGCAAGCCGGTCGGCTTCGGTGTGCTCACCCTCGACGACGAACAGCAGGGTCTCGATCGCGCGGGCATCGAAGGCTCCAAGGAGGACAAGGGAGCGGAGGCGGCGGATGCTGCGCTCCGCACCGCTCTGGTCATCCGCGACCTTCGCGGCTGAGGCTCGCCGCGGCATCCGAGAATAGGTCAACCGCACGAGACGAGGACGGAATGACCGCGTCCGTCCTTCCTTCGCGCGGTTGACCTCTTCTCATGAGGGCGAAAGCCTGCTGAGGCTCGCCTACCTGGCGGCGGAATACCGCTCGGGCGTACGGTGAGGGCATGGAGACTCTGCGCCACATCGTGCTGTTCGTCCACCTGATCGGCTTCGCCGTGCTGTTCGGCGCCTGGGCCGTGCAGGCCTTCGGCGGAAAGCGGGAGTTCACCCGTCTGATGAGCATCGGCATGAGCATCGCCGCGGTCGCGGGCCTCGTGCTCGCCGCTCCCTGGGGGCTGCCGGATGGCGCCGAGATGAACTACGCGAAGATCGGCACGAAGCTCGTGATCCTGCTCGTGATCGGCGCCCTGCTCGGCATCGGCACGGCACGGCAGAAGCGCGGCGAGAAGATCGCTCCCGCAGTGTTCTGGCTGGTCGGCATCCTCACCGCAGCGAACGCAGGCATCGCCGCCATCTGGTGATCGACCCCCGTTCGCTGAGCGAGGGAGCGCAGCGATGAGGTCCTCCGCTCGTCACCGGTCGCTGAGCGAGGGACCGCAGCGACCGAGACGAAACGCGTCAGGAAGAGCGCGGCGCCGCGGTGCTCGCGCGGACGACGAGCTCGGTGCCGACCAGCGGCGTCTGCACCCGCTCCTCGCCTTCGAGCTCGGCGAGCAGCGCATCGACAGCCAGAGCGCCGACACGCTCGGGATGCTGCTGCACAGTGGTCAGCGGCGGCCACAGCTGAGCCGCATCGGGCAGGCCGTCGAAACCGACCACGCTGACGTCGCCCGGCACATCGAGGCCCGCTTCGCGGAACGCCCGGAGCACGCCGATCGCCATCTGCTCGTTCGCCGCGAACACCGCCGTCAAGCCTTCGATCGAGGCCAGGCGGCGTCCTGCTTCGTATCCCGAGGCAGCGCTCCAGTCACCCTCGATCGCCTCGGGGATCTCGAGCCCTCGTGACTCCAGTGTCGCCTGCCAGGCCTCACGGCGCCGCTCAGCCGAGTACGACTTCGCCGGTCCCGCGACGTGCCACGCGGTCGCATGTCCGAGATCGAGAAGATGCTCGGTCGCGAGACGCGCGCCCTGCGCCTGGTCGGTGTCGACGAACGGATGCTCGGTCGAGCGGTTGGAGTCGACGAACACGACCGGCAGCGCATCGGGGATCTCGATGTCGGCCTCGTCGAGCTGGTGCGCCTCGATCACGATGATGATGCCGTCGACCGCGTGCTCTTCGAGCCGCCGGAACGCCCCGGCCACCGTCTCACGGGCACTGGACGCGACCGGAATGAGCGTCAACGCGTAGCCGAGCTCGGCGGCGCGGACCGCGATCGCATCGAGCGTGCGCTGGTTGCCGTAGGAGCTGAACGAGAACATGACCACGCCGATGGTGCGGAAGCGCCCTGACCGCAAGGCACGAGCGGCGCTGTTCGGCCGGTAGCCGAGCCGCTGCATCGCCGTCTCGACGCGCTCTCTCGTGGCAGCACCGACATAGCCGCGTGCATTGACCACCCGCGACACCGTCTGCCCCGACACGCCGGCCTCTCGGGCGACGTCTTCCATCGACGGCTCGCGTCGACGCTGCGGCGACTCTGCCGTTCCCTGTTCGGACACGATCACATCCGTTCTGTGTTGACGTTGACACATTACCAGTCGATCGCTTATGTTGACGTTGACACATGGTGGATGCGCAACGAAGCAGCGCACCGCCCGAACTGGAGAACTCGTCGATGACGACTGATATCACTGCGGCGGCCGGAGCCCTCGGCATCCGCCGCGAGAAGCGCGACTGGAAGGGCTGGGCATTCGTAGGCCCCTTCATGGTCGTGTTCGCCCTGGTGTTCCTCACCCCCCTCGCCTATGCGCTCTACCTGAGCTTCTTCCAGGAGAAGCTCATCGGCGGCAACGCGTTCGTCGGATTCGACAACTACGTGCGCGCCCTGACCGACCCGCAGTTCTGGGAGGCGTTCGGACGAGTGCTGCTGTTCCTCGTCGTGCAGGTGCCGATCATGCTCGCACTCGCACTCGGAGCCGCTCTCGCCCTCGACAGCGCCCGGCTGCGCGGAGCATCGTTCTTCCGCATCCTGATCTTCCTGCCGTACGCCGTGCCGGCCGTCGTCGCCGTCCTCATGTGGGGTTACATCTACGGCGACCAGTTCGGCCTCGCCGGCAACGTCAACGACCTCCTCGGATTCGACGGGATCACCCCGTTCGCCAAGGAATGGATGCTGGTCTCGATCGGCAACATCGTCACCTGGGAGTTCGTCGGCTACAACATGCTGATCTTCTACTCCTCGCTGAAGACCATTCCGACCGACATGTACGAGGCCGCGTCGCTCGACGGCGCAGGCGCATGGCGCACGATCTTCTCGATCAAGATCCCCTCGGTGCGCGGCGCCCTCGTGATCGCGACCATCTTCTCGATCATCGG
Organism: Microbacterium sp.; assembly: GCA_019510305.1. Lineage (GTDB taxonomy): Bacteria > Actinomycetota > Actinomycetes > Actinomycetales > Microbacteriaceae > Microbacterium > Microbacterium natoriense_A. Next base: position 78,155 of record JAEKKN010000023.1, on the reverse strand, counting down.
CAGCTTCCAGCTGTTCAACGAGCCGAACATCCTGCGTCCGCTCGCCCCCAACGTCATCACGACCTACTTCACCCCGAACATGTACGCCTACAACCTGTCCTTCGCGGGCCAGCAGTTCAACTACGCGGCCACGATCGCCATCATCATGGGCGTCATCACCGCCGTCATCGCCTACGTCGTGCAGCTGCGCGGCTCGAAGTCGGAGGTGCGCTGACATGGCACTCCCCCTCGCCCGTCCCAGCCGCAAGCGTCACGACCCGCTCAACCCGCGCAAGTCGAACATCCTGTTGATCGTCATGATCGCGTACGGCGTGTACACGCTGGTTCCCCTGGTCTGGCTGCTCTTCAGCGCGACCAAGACCCAGGGCGGCCTGTTCAGCTCCTTCGGGTTGTGGTTCGCCGACGACTTCGCACTCTTCGACAACCTCGCCGCGACCTTCTCGTACCGCGACGGCATCTTCCTGCGCTGGCTCGGCAACACGCTGCTCTACGTCGTCGTCGGCGCCGGCGGTGCGACGCTGCTGGCCACCATGGCCGGATACGGCCTCGCGAAGTTCCGCTTCCCCGGTCGCCGTGCGGTCTTCGCCGTTGTGCTCGGAGCCGTCGCCGTGCCGGGTACCGCCCTCGCCGTGCCGACCTTCCTGCTGTTCAGCGAGCTCGGCCTCACGAACACGCCGTGGGCCGTGATCATCCCGTCTCTGATCAGCCCGTTCGGGCTGTACCTGATCTGGGTGTTCGCCACGGAATCCGTGCCCACCGAGCTGCTCGAGGCCGCCCGCATAGACGGCGCCGGCGAGTTCCGCACGTTCTTCACGGTCTCGCTGCGCCTGCTGGCTCCCGGCATCGTGACGGTCGCGCTCTTCACCGTGGTCGCGACGTGGAACAACTACTTCCTGCCGCTCATCATGCTCTCCGATCCCGACTGGTACCCGCTCACGGTCGGCCTCAACCAGTGGAGCTCGCAGGCGATCGGCGCCGGATCCCAGCCGATCTACAACCTCGTGATCACCGGCTCGCTCCTCACGATCATCCCGATCGTGATCGCCTTCCTGCTGCTGCAGCGTTTCTGGCAGTCAGGTCTCACCGCGGGAAGCGTCAAGCAGTAGCTCGCCCGCACTCCCTGCAACACGGTCCAAAGCCGGACCACCCTCCCGAAAGGACACAGCAATGAAGCACCTTCCCTCCTCCGCTGCACGGCGCGCCCTCGCCGTGCTCGCGGCCGGAACCGTGGCGGCCATCGCCCTGGCCGGCTGCTCGACCGGCGGTTCCTCCGACGGCGGCTCTGCCGCGGGCGACGGCACCTTCGACTCGGTCAAGGCCGCGCTCGAGAAGGGCGGCGAGATCACGTACTGGTCGTGGACGCCGTCTGCCGAGGCTCAGGTCGAGGCCTTCGAGAAGGCCTACCCGAACGTCAAGGTCAACCTCGTCAACGCGGGCACCAACAACGACGAGTACACGAAGCTCCAGAACGCCATCAAGGCCGGCTCGGGCGCTCCCGACGTCGTGCAGGTCGAGTACCAGGCGTTCCCCCAGTTCTCGCTGACCGACTCCTTCGTCGATCTCGCGCAGTACGGCTTCGCCGATTTCGAGGACGACTACACCGCGTCCACCTGGGGCTCCGTCACCAACGGCGACGCCATCTACGGTCTGCCGCAGGACTCGGGCCCCATGGCGCTGTTCTACAACAAGGCCGTCTTCGACGCCGCAGGCATCGCCGTGCCCACCACGTGGGACGAGTACTACGAGGCGGCCAAGGCGATCCACGCGGCCAACCCCGACGCGTACATCACCAACGACACCGGCGACGCGGGCTTCGCGACCTCGATGATCTGGCAGGCCGGCGGCCAGCCGTTCCAGACCGATGGCACGGACGTCACGATCGACCTGCAGGATGCCGGTTCGAAGAAGTGGACCGAGAACTGGAACCGCCTGGTCACCGAGGGCCTCGTCGCCCCGACCTCCAGCTGGAGCGACGAGTGGTTCCGCGGCCTCGGCGACGGCAGCATCGCGACGCTCATCATCGGCGCCTGGATGCCCGGCAACCTGATCTCCGGCTCCCCCGACGGATCCGGCAACTGGCGAGTCGCCCCGATGCCGACCTACGACGGCGCCCCGGCGAGCGCCGAGAACGGCGGCGGCGGCCAGGCCGTCACGACGCAGAGCAAGAACCCGGCTCTCGCAGCCGGCTTCCTGTGGTGGCTCAACAACTCCGAGGACAGCATCAAGATCTTCCTCGAGTCCGGCGGCTTCCCGTCGACCAACGCCGAGCTCTCGAGCGACGAGTTCCTCAGCGAGGCCCCGGAGTACTTCGGCGGCCAGAAGATCAACGAGGTGCTCGCGGATGCCGCGAAGAACGTCGTCAAGGGCTGGAACTACCTGCCCTACCAGGTCTACGCGAACAGCATCTTCGGCGACACTGTCGGCCAGTCCTACCAGAACGGCACGGACCTCAACGAGGGCCTGACCGCATGGCAGGACGCGCTGGCCGAGTACGGCAACTCGCAGGGCTTCTCCGTCAACAAGTAACACCCTCAGGGCGGGCGCGCCGTCGGCGCGCCCGCCCTTCTTCACCGAAAGCGCTTCATCGTGACCAGCTTCTCCATCGGCGACACCGACTTCCTCCGCGAGGGTCGGCCGCACCGCGTGATCGCGGGCGCCATCCACTACTTCCGCGTGCACCCGGATCAGTGGCAGGATCGCATCCGCAAGGCCCGCCTGATGGGGCTGAACACCATCGAGACCTATGTCGCGTGGAACGCTCACGAGCCACGGCGCGGCGAGTGGGATGCCAGCGGCTGGAACGACCTCGGTCGCTTCCTCGACCTCGTGGCCGCTGAGGGCATGGACGCGATCGTCCGTCCCGGCCCCTACATCTGCGCCGAGTGGCACAACGGCGGTCTCCCCGTCTGGCTCACCGGTGATGGACGCGAGCTCCGCTCCTCCGAGCCGTCGTATCTCGCCGACGTCAGCGCCTACCTGCGCCGCGTGTACGAGATCGTCGCACCGCGGCAGATCGACCGCGGCGGTCCCGTCATCCTCGTCCAGGTCGAGAACGAGTACGGCGCCTACGGCGCCGACAAGGACTATCTGCGCGCGCTCGTCGAGGTGACTCGCGCCGCCGGCATCACCGTGCCGCTCACGACGGTCGACCAGCCCACCGACCAGATGCTCGCCGACGGCAGCCTGCCCGAACTCCACAAGACCGGCTCCTTCGGCTCGCGCAGCACGGAGCGCCTCGCGACGCTACGTCGTCACCAGCCCACCGGACCTCTCATGTGCTCGGAGTTCTGGGACGGCTGGTTCGACTGGTGGGGCGGGGTCCACCACACCACCGACACGGATGCCGCGGCATCCGACCTCGACGACCTGCTCGCCGCCGGCGCCTCGGTCAACATCTACATGTTCCACGGCGGCACGAACTTCGGCCTGACGAACGGCGCGAACGACAAGGGCCGGTATCTGCCGCTCGTCACGTCCTACGACTACGACGCCCCGCTCGACGAAGCAGGCAATCCGACGGCGAAGTTCTTCGCGTTCCGCGACGTCATCGCGAAGTACGCACCGGTTCCCGGCGAGCTTCCGGCAGCAGCAACCGAGGCGCCTGAGTTCTCCGTGCCGCTGACCCGCGCGGGAGCGTGGACGCATGCTCCGGCACCCACCGATCGGGCAGAGCATCCGCTCTCGTTCGATGCGCTCGGCCATCTCAGCGCTCTCGTCCGCTACGACCTCGAACTGCCGGGAGCACGAGGCGGCCAGCTGGTCATCGGCGACGTTCGCGACCTCGCGTGGGTCAGCGTCGACGGAGTGTCGGTGGGCACGCTCGCCCGCACCCGGCACGACCGCGCGATCACGATTCCGCCCGGCGCGGCGCTCAGCATCCTCGTCGAAGACCAGGGGCGCGTGAACTACGACCACCGGCTCGGCGAGGAGAAGGGCCTGATCGGCGGTGTCACGCTGAACGGCGAGCCCCTCACCGGCTGGACGTCGACGCCGCTCGACGTGTCTGCCATCGCGGAATCCGCCTCGTTCTCCCCCGCCGAGACCGGCCCCTCGGCATGGACGGCGTCGTTCGATCTCGACGCTCCGGCCGACCTCTTCCTCGACACGTCGGAGTGGAGCAAGGGCTACGCATTCGTGAACGGCTTCTTCCTCGGACGCTACTGGCGCAATGGACCGACCCGAACGATGTACGTGCCTGAGCCCGCCACCGTCCCGGGTGAGAACCGCCTCGTCGTGCTGGAGCTCGAGCAGCTGCTGTCCCCCGTGGCCGCCTTCCTCCCCGCATTGTCACTCGGCGTCACAGAGGAGTGACGCGCAGGGCGCTTCGCCCAGCAAACACTCAGGAAGGCGTAAACTCCCCAGGTGCTCCGCGTGGAGCAATGATCGGAGGAGCACTTTGAGTACGACAACGGCGCCCGCGAACCCCCGCTCGCGCGTCATCACCGCGAGCCTCGTCGGCACGACGATCGAGTTCTACGACTTCTACGCCTACGCGACAGCGGCCGTGCTCGTCTTTCCCGTGCTGTTCTTCCCGACGGGAGACGACACGACGTCCCTGCTCTCGTCATTCGCTGTCTTCGGCGCCGCCATGGTCGCTCGTCCCATCGGGGCCGTCGTGTTCGGCCACTTCGGCGACAAGTTCGGGCGCAAGGCCACCCTCGTCGCCTCGCTTCTCACGATGGGCATCGCAACGTTCCTGATCGGGCTGCTGCCCACCTACCAGGTGATCGGATGGTGGGCCGCGCTGCTGCTGCTGATCCTGCGACTCGCTCAGGGCTTCGCGCTCGGCGGCGAGTGGTCAGGGGCCGCACTGGTCGCCACCGAGAACGCCCCGAAGGGCAAGCGCGCCTGGTACGGCACCTTCCCGCAGCTCGGGGCGCCGCTCGGCTTCATCATCGCGAACTTCCTGTTCCTCGGCATCAACTGGGCTCTGCCGCACTCCGAGAACCCGGCGCTGAAGTCCGAAGCGTTCCTGTCGTGGGGCTGGCGCATCCCGTTCCTGTTCTCCGCCGTCATGGTCATCATCGGCCTGTGGGTGCGGTTGAAGCTCGTCGAATCCGACACGTTCAAGAAGGCCGAGCAGAAGGGCGCGATCCGCAAGCTGCCGCTCGCCACCGTGTTCCGTCACCACTGGAAGCAGCTGATCCTCGGCACGTTCATCATGCTGGCGACCTACGTGCTGTTCTACCTGATGACGAACTTCACGCTCGCTTACGGCACCAAGGCCGCATCGCTCGAGACGGCCTCCGCTGCCGCTCGGGCCGCAGCGGAAGCCACCGGCAAGGATTTCGACGCCACCGCGTTCGCGGCGCAGTTCTATCCAGGCCTCGGCTTCGGATACACCGACTTCGTGCTCATGCAGATCATCGGCGTGGTGTTCTTCGGCATCTTCACCCTGCTCTCGGGACCCATCGCCGACGCGATCGGCCGCCGCAAACTGCTGCTGTGGGTCACCGGGCTCATCATCGTGTTCGGCCTCTCGTTCAACGCCTTCCTCATGCCGGCGGTCGACCCGAAGTTCACCGGAGCGCTGACGCAGGCGTTCCTCGTGTTCGGCTTCATGCTGATGGGCGCGACGTTCGGCCCGATGGGCGCCCTGCTGCCCGAGTTGTTCCCGACGAACGTGCGGTACACCGGCTCGGCGATCTCGTACAACGTCTCGTCGATCCTCGGCGCGGCGGTGGCTCCGCTGATCGCGCTGAAGCTGTGGGAATGGGCCGGCGGCGCACCCTGGCTCGTCGGCCTGTACCTGTCGGTGATGGGCGTGCTCACGTTCGTGGCCCTCCTGCTGTCGACAGAGACGAAGGACCACGACTACGAAGAGGACCTGGGCCTCGCCGCTGCTGTGGAACTCTGACCCTCTCTGAGAGAAATGGCCGTGCCCGCCTCCGGGGCGCGGCCATTTCTCAGTAGTGGGCGGTGATCCTCCTGGCGCCGCCGTCGAGCACCATGGTGCCGCCGTAGGGCAGGATCCACTGTGGGCGGGTATGACCGAACGGCACGCCGACACACACCACGGCATCCGGGTTGTACCGCGCGACGACGTCGAGCACCACGTCGCGTTGAGCATCACGCAGAGCCTTCGCCTCGGCCGGCGAAGGACGGAACTCGAAGTCGCTCACGGGCGGGCGGGCCACCATCACGCCCGCTGCCGCCTCAAGGATGCCGAGTTCTCCGAGCCCGCGCAGCCAGCGGGCCACCCAGCCGGCTGATGGGCGCTCCTCGCTCGTCTCCAGCAGAAGGATCGCTCCGTCGAGTTCCTGCGCGTGCGGCAACCGGCCCAAGAACGCCAGTCCGTCGATCGATTCGAGGCAACCTCCCCAGGTGCGCCCCGCCACGCGTCTCGGCGGCCCCGCCCACGTCCATGGTTCGGTGGGCACCCGATCACCGTACTCGGTGAGGGCGCGCGGGTCGGCCCAGCGCCTGCCGACGTCCTCCGACTCCCCCGGCTCGGTGATCTCGAGCGCGGCACCATCCATGAGCAGGGCGCGCAACGAGCGAGCGTGGATGTCGTCGACGGCGGGCCCCGGGCCGAGATGCACGGCGGTCGAGCCGCCGTAGTAGCCGCGGATGCCGTTGCCCCACAGCCAGTTGAGGATGTTCGTGTTGTCGCTGTAGCCCACGAACGGCTTCGGGTCGGCGATCGCGAGCGCGGCATCGAGGTGCGGCACGACCATGAGCTGGTCGTCTCCGCCGATGGTGGCGAGGATCGCGCGGATGCCGGAATCGGCGAACGCCGCGTTGACGTCAGCCGCTCGCGCCTCCGGGCTCGCGCCGAGCTCACGCGTGGTCGGGTACTCGACGGGGATGAGCCCGGTCAGCTCGGTCAGTCGTTCTAGGGCCTGTTCGTGCAGCTCCGGGGCGACGGCCGGGGCAGCGAAGGCCGGAGAGAGGACGGCGATTCTGTCACCGGGCACGAGCTTGGGTGTGGACAGCATCCGTTCAGTGTGCCATCCGGATGGATGCATTCGGGAGATCGTGCGACTCGTCAAGGCATGTTGACAGATCGACCGAGCTCGTCAACAATGGTTGACGAAAGGAGAATCGAGATGACGACACCCGCGATCGCACAGCACGAAGGGGGCGAGCCGCTGTCAGAGCTGCACCGCCTCGCCGCCATACGCCAGGACATCGCTCGCGCCGAAGAGACCCAGGTGCGTCGAGCACGCAACCTCGGCTACTCGTGGCAGGCGATCGCGAGTGCACTCGGCGTCAGCAAGCAGGCGGCTCACCGGCGGTTCGGCCAGCGCTGACAGACACATCTCGGCCGCGCTCGGATGTGCAGAACGAAATACCCGCGCGCGGTGGAATCCGCGCCCAGTCAACGGATACCGTTGACGCCACGAGCATCGGAGGCGCCGATTGGACGGAATCGAAGAGCACGACGGACCGGAAGAGGCGGATCCGGTCATGTCGCCTGTGCTCACCGATGAGCAGTGGGGACGGCTGGTCGCGGCCGGCACCGCGGAGGACGTCGCCGCCGGCGACCATGTGTTCCGCGCCGGCGACGCGGACTACGACCTCATCGTCATCGAATCCGGTGAGATTCAGATCGTCCGCGGCGCCGCACGCTGGATCGAAGAGGCCGTCATCACCACCATGGGTCCGCGCTCCTTCGCCGGCGAACTGGGGCTGTTGAACGGGCAGAGCGCGTTTCTGACGGCGCGCGTGATGCAACCGGGACGGGTCCACCGCGTGAGCCGGGCGGCACTGCGTGCCCTCATGAACGAGGACGACGAACTGTGCGATCTGATCCTGCACGCTCTGTGGGCGCGCCGTGAATCGCTCCGCACGGGGCCTGCCGCCATGACCCTGAAGTTCGTGGGAACCGCGTCGTCGAACGACCTCCTGGCGTTGCGTCGTTTCGCCGAGCGCCTCGACCTGGTGCACAAGGCCGTGGCTCTCCCACCCGGCGAGCTGGGCTCGCTCGACTCGCATGACATCACGGTCGGTGACCTTCCGGTCGCCTTCATCCAGGGCGAACCGCTCAAGCGCGCGACTCCCGGCCTCGTCGCCGAGCGCCTCGGCCTCAGCTATCAGGCACAGGCGGATGAGGTCGTCGATCTCGTCGTGGTCGGCGGCGGCCCTGCCGGACTCGCGGCCGCCATCTACGGAGCCTCCGAGGGTCTGAGCACTGTTCTGCTGGATGCCGTCGCACCGGGCGGACAGGCCGCAGCCACGTCACGCATCGAGAACTTCCTGGGGTTTCCTTTCGGCGTCAGCGGCGGCGATCTGATCGGCCAGGCGATACTCCAGGCGCTGAAGTTCGGCGTGCGGGTCTATGCGCCGTGCGAAGCGGTCGGGCTGACTCGGGCCGGACCCGACCTGCTCGACATCGCCCTGTCGGACGGTCGTCTGATCCGCGCGCGCAGCGCGGTCGTCACTTCGGGAGCGGCGTATCGTCGACTCGACCTCGATCGATGGGCGGACTTCGAGCGTTCCGGGGTGTACTACGCCGCCACTCCGCTCGAGCTGCGCCAGGTGCAGGGCAAGCCCGTGGTGGTGGTCGGCGGCGCGAACTCCGCTGGACAAGCCGCGCTCTACCTCGCAGCCCACGGCTCGCCCGTGCACCTCGTCGTGCGGGGCCACGACCTGGGCACGCGAATGTCGAGCTACCTGGCCGACCGTCTCGCCGACGACCCGCGTGTGCATGTCCACACATCCTCGAACGTCACCGGACTCGACGGGGACGGCACGCTGGAGTCGGTGCGCATCGACACCGTCGGCGAGGTCGACGCTCGGGGGCTGTTCTGCTTCATCGGAGCGACGCCCGCGACGTCCTGGCTGCCGACGCTCGACCGCGACGCCGAGGGGTTCATCCGCACCGGCACCGATGTGGGGATCCAGACCCTCGCGCAGTGGCAGGGGCTCGGTCGTGAGCCGTTGCCGTTCGAGACGTCGGCACCACGGGTGTTCGCGGCAGGAGACGTGCGGCGCGGCTCGATGAAGCGGGTCGCGGCCGCTGTCGGCGAAGGATCGAGCGCGGTGGCGTCCGTCCACCGCGCGCTGGCATTCTGAGAGAGGAAGAGATGATGATTTCCGACATCGACACGAACGCGGCGCCGTCCGGGACCGGATGCGTCGAGTGCGACGCGGACGGCGGGTTCTGGGTGCACCTGCGCCGCTGCGCCGCCTGCGGACACATCGGCTGCTGCGACACGTCACCCGGTCAGCACGCCAGCGCCCACTTCCGCGAAACGGGCCACCGGCTCATGCAGAGCTTCGAGCCGGGCGAGGAATGGTACTGGGATTATGCGGACGAGACCACGCTCGAGGGGCCGAGGCTCGCGGCGCCGAGGAGCCATCCCGCAGATCAGCCCGTACCGGGACCGGCAGGCCGCGTGCCGGAGAACTGGCAGGAGCTCATCCACCGCTGATGCGCCCCTCCGTCGACCACACAGCCCATCCACAGACTCGGATTCGGCACGAAGTACGGTCGAAGTACACATCTCCAGAACGAGGTTCCGCATGTCCAGCACGGCGACATCCCGCCGCCTGAGACGCGGCGCGCAGCAGGACGGTCCGCGCGCCACGTTCCGTCAGCTCCTCCCGTTCCTCTTCGAGCACAAGCGCACGTTGATCGTCGTCGCGATCCTCAGCGTCGCGGGAGCCGCGACGTCGCTCGTGCAGCCGCTGCTCGTCGGCCAGGTCATCGACGCCGTGCAGGGCAACCGCGGCCTCGGCCTGTTGATCTGGCTGCTCGTCGGCTTCGTGGTGGTCTCGTCGATCCTCTCGGGATATCAGCACTACCTGCTGCAGCGCACCGGCACCGCCGTCGTGCATTCGAGCCGGCGCAAGCTCATCGCCCGCATCCTGCATCTGCCGATCAGCGAGTTCGACGCACGGCGCACCGGTGACCTCGTGTCGCGCGTCGGCACCGACACGACCCTGCTCTACGCGGTGCTCACACAGGGACTGGCTGATGCCGTCGGCAGCGCGATCCTGTTCCTTGGCGCTTTGATCGCGATGCTCGTGATCGACCCCCTGCTGCTCCTGCTCATCGTGGTGGTGATCGGAGCATCTGTGACCGTGGTCGTCGCCCTCAGCGGGCGCATCCGCACCGCCTCGACGGCTCAGCAGGTCAAGGTCGGAGAGCTCGCCTCCGGCGTCGAACGCGCCGTCGGATCGATCCGCACCGTCCGTGCCTCCGGCGCCACCGAGCGTGAGACGGCCGCAGTGTCGGATCTCGCCGCCGACGCATACGGCATCGGCGTGCAGATCGCGAAGATCTCCTCGCTGGTCGTCCCGATCGCAGGCATCGCCCTGCAGCTGTCGCTGCTCGTCGTTCTCGGGGTCGGCGGATTCCGGGTCGCGGCGGGAACCATCACGATCGCCTCCCTGATCACGTTCATCATGTTCCTGTTCATGCTCGTGATGCCGCTGGCCACGACCTTCGGCGCGATCACCTCGGTGAACCAGGCCCTCGGCGCCCTGGGACGCATCCAGGAGGTCCTCGACCTCCCCACGGAGGATCAGGCGGATGCCGAGATCACGGCGTCGCTCCCCCGCGACCCCGCGGACCCCGATGCTCCGGCCCTGGAGTTCCGCGACGTGCGCTTCCGATATCCGGAGAACGTGGTGGCCGCGCGGGAGAAGGCGGCGAGAGAAGCGCGCACCCTGCTCGCAGACGCGCACCTCGACCCGTCGAACGACCCGAACCCCGCCTCCGAGCGGGACGTGCTCCGAGGCGTCTCCTTCACGGTACCCCGGGGGTCTCGGGTGGCGCTCGTCGGTCCCAGCGGCGCGGGCAAGAGCACGATCCTCTCTTTGGTCGAGCGTTTCTACGACCCCACAGGCGGGTCCATCCGCCTGCACGGTCACGATGCGCGCACCTACCCGCGCGAAGAGCTGCGAGCACACTTCGGTTACGTGGAGCAGGATGCTCCCACGCTCGCCGGAACGCTCGCCGACAACCTGCGGCTCGCCTCACCCGCCGCATCCGATGCCGACTGCGAGCGCGTGCTCCGCGCCGTGAATCTCGGCGAGGTGCTCGAACGCAACCCTCTCGGACTCGACGCCCCCGTGGGCGAAGACGGCGTGATGCTGTCGGGCGGCGAGCGTCAGCGTCTCGCGATCGCCCGCGCACTGCTCACCGACGCTCCGATCCTGCTGCTCGACGAGTCGACCTCATCGCTCGACGGCGTGAACGAGCAGCGCATGCGCGAGGCGATCGACGCCGTGTCGGCCGACCGCACGCTCATCGTGATCGCGCATCGGCTGTCGACCGTCGTCGACAGCGACCTCATCGTCGTGCTGCAGGACGGCGTCGTCGTCGGCAGCGGCACGCACGCCGAGCTCATCGAGTCGACTCCGCTCTACCGAGACCTCGCCCGCCACCAGCTCCTGGCCTGACCCGGCCTCCCGAAGAACGCGAAGGCGGGATGCTCGAGACCACTCAGCCATGGGTTCGTCTCGAGCATCCCGCCTCGCGGGGTGGAAGGGCGCCGTATCCCCCGATGCCGGCGCCCCGTCTGTGTCAGGCGTTCGCCAGGCGGTACCGCAGCGATGCCAGCTCGGCGCGCAGCGCGGCCGGGAGCTTGTCTCCGAAGGTGTCGTAGAACGCCTCGGTGAGATCGGCCTCGGTCTTCCACGCTTCGGCGTCGACCGAGAACAGCTCGTCGAGGTCTTCGGCGGGGATGTCGAGACCGTCGAGGTTGAGGTCGGAGGTGATCGGCAGACGGCCGATCGGGCTGTCGACCGCGCCCACCTCACCCGAGACCCGGCGGATGATCCAGTCGACGACGCGCGAGTTGTCGCCGAAGCCGGGCCACAGGAAGCGGCCGTCGTCGCCGCGACGGAACCAGTTCACCTGGAAGATCCGCGGTGCACGGTCGAAGCGCAGGGTGCGGCCGACCTTCAGCCAGTGCGCGAAGTAGTCGGCCATGTTGTACCCGCAGAACGGCAGCATCGCGAACGGGTCCCGGCGCAGTTCACCGACCGTGCCCTCGGCCGCGGCCGTGCGCTCGGAGGAGATGTTGGAGCCGAGGAAGACGCCGTGGGTCCAGTCGGTCGCCTCGACGACGAGCGGAACGTTGCTCGCGCGGCGCCCGCCGAACAGGATGACATCGAGCGGAACCGCCGACTCCCAGTCCTCGGAGATCTGCGGGCACTGCGCCGCCGACACCGTGAAGCGCGAGTTCGGGTGCGCCGCGGGCCGTCCGGACTCCGGCGTCCACGGGTTGCCCTCCCAGTCGATGAGGTTCGCAGGCGCCTGGTCGGTCAGACCCTCCCACCAGACGTCACCGTCGGGTCGGAGCGCGACGTTCGTGAAGATCGTGTTGCCCCAGAGCGTCTCGACCGCCGTGACGTTCGTCGACTCGCCGGTTCCCGGCGCGACTCCGAAGAACCCGGCTTCCGGGTTGATGGCCCACATGCGGCCGTCTTCGCCCGGACGGATCCAGGCGATGTCGTCGCCGAGGGTCTCGACCTTCCACCCGGGGATCGTCGGGCGCAGCATCGCGAGGTTCGTCTTGCCGCAGGCCGAGGGGAACGCGGCGGCCACATGGTAGGCCTTGCCCTCCGGGGAGATCACGCGGATGAGCAGCATGTGCTCTGCGAGCCAGCCTTCGTCGCGGGCGATCACCGAGGCGATCCGCAGCGCGAAGCACTTCTTCGCGAGGATCGCGTTGCCGCCGTATCCCGAGCCGAAGGAGTAGACCTCGAGCGTCTCGGGGAAGTGCACGATGTACTTGTCGTCGTTGCACGGCCACTCGACGTCGGTTTCGCCCTCGGCGAGCGGTGCGCCGACCGAGTGCACGGTCTTGACCCACGGGGCGCCGTCGGCGATCTGCCGGGTGACCGCGTCGCCGACACGGGTCATGATGCCGATCGAGGTGACGGCGTAGGCGCTGTCGGTGACCTGGACGCCGATGTGCGACAGCGGACCGCCGACGGGCCCCATCGAGAACGGCACGACGTACATCGTCCGCCCGCGCATCGAGCCTTCGAAGACCTCGGTCATCTTCTGACGCATCTCGGCCGGCGGCGCCCAGTTGTTCGTGGGACCCGCATCTTCTTCGCGCTCGGAGGAGATGAACGTGCGACCCTCGGTGCGGGCGACGTCGCTCGGGTGCGAGCGTGCGAGGTAGGAACCGGGGCGCCATTCGGGGTTGAGCTTGATGAGCTTGCCCTCGTCGACCAAGCCGCGCAGCAGCCAGTCGTTCTCGGCGCGCGAACCGTCGACCCAGTGGATGCGGGCGGGCTGCGTGAGCGCGGCGATCCCGTCGACCCATTCGGCCAGCTCGGTCATCGCGGGGGTGTCATAGGTCGGTGCCGTCCCGAACGTGCGCACGGGGGCGACGGATGCTGCGCGAGGGGTGAAGACTTCGGCGATCGCCATGACTGCTGCTCCTTTGAAGTGGGGGCCGTTGCATCCATCTTCTTCTGACTCTTCGATGACTTTCGGCGATTCGAGCCGATAAGAATCGTGATTCTTTCGCTAAGATCAAGGAATGTCTCCTACCGGCATCCATCTCACGACGCTCGGCCACCGCATCCGCCATCACCGGCTCGAGAACGGCTTCACGCTCGACGAACTCGGCGCACTGGTCGGCGTGGCCGGCTCGCAGCTCAGCCTGATCGAGAACGGCAAGCGCGAACCCAAGCTGTCGCTGCTCCAGGCGATCGCGCACGCGACGCACACCGAAGTCACCGATCTCATCTCGGGCGAGCCGCCGAACCGGCGAGCCGCTCTCGAGATCGAGCTCGAGCGAGCGCAGGAGAGCCCGGTGTTCCGTCAGCTCGGCATCGCGCCCGTCCGCGTCACGAAGGGCATGAGCGACGAGACGATCGAATCGCTGCTGGGCCTGCACCGCGAACTGCAGCGCCGGGAGCGCGAAGCCATCGCCACCCCCGAAGAAGCGCGACGGGCGAACACCGAGCTGCGGTTGCGCATGCGCTCGCAGCACAACTACCTCCCCGACATCGAGAAGCTGGCGGAGAAGCAGCTCCGCCAGGCCGGGCACGTGCAGGGGGCGCTCACCCACCGCACCGTGAACATCATGGCCGAGAAGCTCGGATTCGAGCTCATCTACGTCAGCGACCTGCCGCATTCCACGCGCTCGGTGACCGACCTCGAGAGCGGGCGCATCTATCTGCCGCCCGCGTCGATCCCCGGCGGCCACGGATTGCGATCGATGGCTTTGCAGGCGATGGCGCACCGTCTGCTCGGCCACCGTCCACCCACCTCCTACGCCGACTTCCTGCAGCAGCGGCTCGAGATCAACTACTTCGCCGCCTCGTGCCTTATGCCCGAGACCGCATCCGTCACCTTCCTGCAGCAGGCGAAGAAGGACCGCAACCTCGCGGTGGAGGATTTCCGCGACGCGTTCGGCGTGACGCACGAGGCCGCTGGCATGCGCATGACGAACCTGCTCACGCAGCACCTGGGGATGCCGCTGCACTTCCTCCGCGTGGATGAGACCGGCGCCATCACGCGCGTCTACGAGAACGACGATCTGCCCCTGCCCATGGACGTCACGGGAGCCGTCGAAGGGCAGCGCGTGTGCCGCAAGTTCCAGGCGCGAGGAGCTTTCACCCAGCAGAACCGCACGACCGAGCACCATCAGTACACCGACACCCCGTCTGGCACCTTCTGGTGCTCGACCCAGACCGGTTCGTCGAGCGACGGCGAGTTCTCGGTGACGGTCGGTGTGCCCTTCGACGACGCGCGCTGGTGGCGAGGACGGGAGACCGCTGATCGAGCCGTGTCGACGTGCCCCGACGAGGCGTGCTGCCGGCGTCCTCCGGCGGATCTCGCCGAACGCTGGCAGGGAAAGGCATGGCCGAGCGCGCGCGTGCACACGCACATGTTCTCGCCGCTCCCCCGCGGCGCCTTCCCCGGCGTCGACGACAACGAGGTGTACAACTTCCTCCTGCGGCACGCCGACGAGTGAGGCGGGACCGCTCGATGCTCAGCCGCTGACGAAATCGCTGTAGCGCTGGAGCGCCGCGACGACCGCACCCGGGTCGAGCGAAGAGTCGAAGGGCTCGGCGACGGGTGCGTCGCGATGCTTGCCGACTGCCGCCGAATGCGTCCACGCACCCGCGATGCGTCCGTCGGCGAGCAGGCTCGCGCGGACCATGCCGTTCTTCCCGGGACCGATGCGCCTCATCGCCTCCACGTCGGCGACGGGCGCGCGATCGGCATACGAGATGTAGTACTCGTCGAACATCGGCAGAGCGCGCACCACGTCGCCGCCCGACGCCCGCCGAGGGCGCGAAGACGAGACGAAGAGCCCCTCGGACACCTCGTCGACACGCTGCCGGCCGCGTTCGACGGCCTCGCGCGCCACCCCCAGGGTGAGCCCCGACCACCAGGCGAAGTCGGCGGCGCCCGCAGGCCCGTGGCCGTCGATGTACCGCACGAACATCTCGGCCAGCGGATCGTCGGGAAACGGCGCTTCTCGGATGTGCTCGTCGACGAGGACGAACAGCTGCTCCCGCCCCACGGCGCCGTCGCGCGCGACCACCGGTCCCTGCACGAGCACGGCATCCACGCACAGCGCCCCGATGATGTGCACGCCGCGCTGCGCTGCCGGGTCGATGCCGAGCTCGGCGATGTCGTCGAGCAGCTGGGCCCTGGTGCGCCCGCCATCTGCGAGTTTCGTGCGCAACGTCTGTGCGACGCGGGCCAGGAGCTCCGCGTCGATGCCGAGTTCCCGGTGCCGGCCGGCGACCTGCTGTCGCTGGCGGGCACCGGTCACGGAGAGCACCCAGCGCAGATCGGTGGCGGGGATGATGTGCAGAGTGCCGCGCATGGTCCACGACCGGACGAGTCGCCCGTTCGCGAAGGCGCGGTCGACTGCGGACAGCGTCGGCGATCCGGAGGAGCGGATCCCGAGCGCCCATCTTCCGCCCAGGAACTCCTGGCTCTGCACCGCGAGCATGTGCGCCGCGGCATCTGTCACCGACCGGGCCGGAGCCGTCAGCCGATGCGATCGCAGCCGTTCGGAGAGCAGGGCGCTGGGCGTCATGACACCATGATGCCCTGCTCCGCCGACATCAGCCCTCGAGCGTCACCACGCGTCGTGCGGGCAGGACGACCGGGTGCGATCCCGCCATGGTCTCGAGCACGCGGATGACCTGGCAGGAGTAGCCGAACTCGTTGTCGTACCAGACGTAGAGGATGAGGGTGTCCTCGTCGGCGATCGTCGCGAGCCCATCGACGATGCCCGCGCGATGCGAGCCGACGAAGTCCGTCGAGACGACCTCGGGCGACTCCACATAGTCGATCTGCTGGCGCAGCTTGGAGTGCAACGACACCCGGCGCAGGTAGTCGTTGACCTGCTCCTTGGTCGCAGGACGAGCGATGGTCAGGTGCAGAACGGCGAGCGAGACGTCGGGTGTGGGCACGCGGATGGAGCTGCCGGTGAGCCTGCCCTCGAGCTGCGGCAGCGCCTTGGACACCGCCTTCGCCGCACCCGTCTCGGTGATGACCATGTTCAGCACGGCCGAACGTCCTCGTCGATCGCCCTTGTGGAAGTTGTCGATGAGGTTCTGGTCGTTCGTGAACGAGTGCACGGTCTCGACGTGACCCTTGACGACGCCGTACGCCTCGTCGATCGCGGCGAGCACGGGTGTGATCGCGTTGGTCGTGCAGGATGCCGCAGACAGGATGCGGTCGGACGGCTCGATCGTGCCGTGGTTGATGCCGTGCACGATGTTCTTGAGCGGGCTCTTGCCCGGTGCCGTCAGCAGCACACGGGCGACGCCGTTCGCGCGCAGGTGCTGCGAGAGGCCGGCCTCGTCACGCCAGCGCCCGGTGTTGTCGACGACGATCGCGTCGTGGATGCCGTGGGCGGCGTAGTCGATCGAGGCGGGGTCGTCGGAGTAGATGACCTGGATGCGCGTGCCGTTCGCGATGATCTGCTCGGCCTGCTCGTCGACGGTGACGGAGCCGGCGAAGCTGCCGTGCACCGAGTCGCGCTGCAGCAGCGAGGCGCGCTTGACCAGGTCGTTCTCCGAGCCACGGCGAACGACGATCGCGCGCAGGCGCAGACCGCTGCCGCCACCAGTGTGGGCGATGAGGATGCGGGCGAGCAGACGCCCGATGCGACCGAAACCGTAGAGCACGACGTCGGTGGGGTCGGCTGCGACGGCACCGGACGCCGGGGCGAGCGCCTCGGCGAGGTACTCCTCGAGCGCGCCGATGCCGCGTCCTTCGACGAGCCGGGCGACGTCGATGGATGCCGCCCCGGGCGCGAGAGCGTGCACGGCCTCGAGCACTGCGAGCGTGTCCTCGAGCGCCAGCGGAGCGTGCCCCAGCCGCGCGACGCGGTCGTGCACCTCGACGATGCCGGTCGCCGACAGCCCGAGCAGGCGGTGCCCATGCAGCGAGGTGATCACATCGCGTTCCCGTCGGAGGGAGCCGATGAGCGGGATCATCCGCTCGGCCAGTTCCTCGCGTGCCAGCCAGTCGTCGCCGTGTACGTCGGTCATCTGCATCCTTGCATCTGTGAGCGCGCGCCGAAGAGTGGCCGGCGCGCGGAATCGCCGGGTGGAGCATCGGGGGTGCTCTCAGGGTACGCGCGGTCGGCACAGGGCGACGAATCCTCTCGCGCTGCGGAATAGTCGATCCGCCCGACGGGGAATCAGGAGAGCATCCCCCAGGTTCTCATCACGAGACGCAGAAAGGCGATCGATGACACGCACCCGCCCCTCGGCCTGGCCGCCGCTCCTGACCGCGATCGCCCTCGAAGTCACCGCCACCTTGTCGCTGCGCGCAGCCGAGGGCTTCAGGCACCCGCTCTGGCTCATCGCGGTCGTGATCGGCTATTCCGGATCCCTCTGGCTGCTCTCGGTCGTCCTCGACCGCGGGATGCCGGTGGGCGTCGCCTACGGCATCTGGTCGGCGATCGGCGTGGTGCTGACCGCCGTGATGGGAGCCGTGCTTTTCGGCGAGCTGCTCGGCGCGGTGCAGATCGTCGGCATCGCGGTGATCGTCGTCGGGGTGCTCCTCGTCGAACTCGGCTCGCGTGCAGGTCACACGAAGGAGGCGACGTCGTGACCTGGGCTCTGCTCGCTCTGGCGATCGCGAGCGAGGTCACGGCGACCCTGAGCCTGCGCGCATCGGAGGGGCTGCGTCGCAAGCGCTGGATTCCCGTGATCGTGGTCGGCTACCTGGCGGCCTTCAGTCTTCTCGGAGCGATCCTCGCGATGGGGATGCCGGTCGGCGTCGCCTACGGCGTGTGGGCCGCAGCCGGAGTCGCGATCACAGCGGTCCTCGGCCGAGTGATCTTCAAAGACCACTTCTCGCTCGTGATGGCCGCGGGCGTCGCGTTGATCGCCGTCGGCGTCGGGCTGATCGAGTTCGGCGGGGCGCACTGATCAGCGACCGGAGGATCAGGCGGCGGCGTGCATCATCGCCATGCCGGCGGCCATCGCCCACGACTCCAGAGCGAGCAACCGACCGGCGCGACCGCGATGAACAGGTTCCATGAACCACTGCGTCACCACGGTCCAGACGACGATCCCGACGACGCCGACGGCTCCGAGCACGGCGAGGACTCCCGTGAGCCCGTGCCCGGCATGCGCCGTCGACGCTGAGGCGGTCCCACCGGATGCGCCCTGGAAGACGCAGATCGCCATGACCAGAGACCCGACCGCTCGATGGCAGCAGGTCGCGGCCGCCATCGTCCCGCGCACCCCCGCCGTCCCCAGCATCGCCGAGACGAGAAGAACCGCCCCGAGGAGCAACCCGATCCCGGCAGGGACCTCGCCTGCGGCGAGGGCCAGCATGGCTGCCGCTGATGCGAGCGCGGATTGCCGCCCCTGCCACGGCACCGCACGCCACGCCGCGACGCAGGCGGCGGCCGAAACGAGTGCCGCCCCCGCCGTCAGCCAGTGCGCCGCAGTCAGAGCGTGATCCACGCCTGGATTATATTGATCATTCGCTCAAAAAAGCTAGGCGCTCTTCGATGGGGCAGGATGGGCATGTGCCCCGCGTCGTCGATCACGATGAGCGCCGCCGGCAGATCGCCGAGGCGCTGCTCGCCGTCGCCGCACGGGACGGCCACGAGAACGTGTCATCGCGCGCCGTCGCGAAGGAGCTCGGCGTCGCCACCGGATCGCTCTGGCATTATTTCGACGGATTCGACGAGGTCATCCGCGCCGCAGCCGCCGAGGTGACCCGCCGCACCGACGAGCGCATCACGATCGCCACGGCCGGCCTCAGAGGCCTCGCCCGCCTCGATGCGCTCATGCGCGAAGTACTGCCGGTCGACGACCGCACCCGCGCAGAAGCGCGTGTCGTCGTCGGGTTCTGGGGCCGCCTCGCCACACTCGCATCGGCACCCGACGCCGCGGCGCCGACGCTCGCGACCTGGCAGAGCGGAATCCGCAGCGCGCTCGCCGAAGCGGTCGCCGACGGCGAACTCGCAGCGGGAACCCCGACCGAGGCCGTGATGGCCCTGCTCCGCTCGATCACCTATGGCCAGCAGGTCGTCGAAGTGACCGAGCCGCAGGATGCCGCCGCCCACATCGCGGTGCTCGACAGCATCCTCGCCCCCTGGCGCTCCTGACCGGCACGAACGCACTCCCCCGCATCCGCACGCAGCCCCCTCCCCGCGCGGCGGCGCGTTGGAAAAGTCGGACGGCCCGCGCGGCACGCCGTCGGCGGATGCCGGGAGGCGGCGCGGCGCGCAGCGACTCCGACGTTTCGCACACCGCAGCCCGGCGGACAGCCGGATCACCGCGGGGCTTGTGCACGCCCGCAACCCCGGCGTAGCATCATCGCAACCCGTTTATTGAGCATTCGCTCGAAATAGTGAGGTAGGCCGATGTCCCACCAGCCCGTCACCATCGAGAAGTTCGCCGTCCCCCACCCGCTCGATCCGCTCACCGGAGCCGAGATCGCCGCAGCCCGCGCCGTGCTCGACGCGGCGGGCCTCCTGGGCGAGACCGTCCGGGTGCCGATGCTCCTTCCGGATGAGCCCACCAAGGCCGAACTCGCCGGTTGGACGCCTGGCGCACCGATCGATCGACGAGTCGACGCGACCCTGCTCGACATCGCCACGGGCGTCGCCACCGAGGTCGTCGTCTCGATCACGCGCGGCGAGGTCGTGCGGGCCGAGCGGGTCCCGAACGACGCCCCGCCGTACGGGCAGCCGCAGTACCTCTTCGAGGAGTACGAGCGCGCCGAAGTCATCGCGAAGGCGTCGCCGGAGTGGCAGGCCGCGATGACGCGCCGCGGTCTCGCCGATCACATCGACCTCGCATTCTGCGGCCCGCTCGCGCCGGGCTACACGGGCCGCGCCGACGAGGTCGGGCGCCGCGTCATCCGCTCGCTGACCTTCCTGCGATACGACGAGGACGACTCGCCCTGGGCGCACCCCGTCGAAGGCCTGATCGTGCACATCGATCTCACCTCGAACAGCGTCATCCGCGTCGAGGATGTGGGCGACGTCCCCGTTCCCGCCGGTCACGGCAACTACTATCCCGAGGTGCAGGGTGAAGCGCGCACCACCGTCAAGCCCATCGAGATCAGCCAGCCCGAAGGACCGAGCTTCGCGGTGAGCGGTTCGCTGGTCGAGTGGGAGAACTGGGCGATGCGGGTGAGCTTCAACGCGCGCGAGGGCCTCGTGCTCCATGACGTGACCTTCGACGGCCGCTCGGTGCTCAGCCGCGCCAGCGTGCCCGAGATGGTCGTGCCTTACGGCGACACCGCCCCTGGTCGCTTCTGGATCAGCTACTTCGACGCCGGCGAGTACCTCCTCGGCAAGAACGCCAACCACCTCGAGCTCGGCTGCGACTGCTTCGGTGTGATCCGCTACCTCGACGGCTACGTCGCCGACGACCACGGACATCCCGTGCGCATCCCGAACGTCGTCTGCATGCACGAGGAGGACTACGGCATCCTCTGGAAGCACACGAACCTCGATGGCCGCTCGGATGTGCGCCGCTCGCGCCGCTTCGTCGTCTCGTACTTCTCGACGATCGGCAACTACGACTACGGCTTCTACTGGCACTTCTACCTCGACGGATCCATCGAGGTCGTGGCGAAGGCCACGGGCATCGTGTTCGTCGGGGCGGGTGAGCCGGGCGTGCCTCAGAGACACGCCACCGAGCTCGCCCCCGGCGTGTTCGCCCCGGTGCACCAGCACCTGTTCAGCGCGCGCCTCGACGTCGCGATCGACGGCGAAGACAACCGTCTGGTCGAGATCGACGCGCAGCGCGTGCCGATGGGTCCGGACAACCCCTTCGGCAACGCCTTCAGCTGGTCGGAGACGCCGCTGACCACTGAGAAGCGGGCGCAGCGAGACGCCGACACCTCGGTCGCCCGGGTGTGGGAGGTGCAGAGCGCATCGCGCACGAACGCGGTCGGACGGCCCACCGCGTATCACCTGATTCCTGAGCCCACCGCGCTCCTGATGGCGGATCCGGCGTCATCCGTGGCCGCTAGAGCCGCGTTCGCGACCAGGCACCTGTGGGCGACCCAGCACGAGCCGGGGCAGATCTGGCCGGCCGGACGCTACCCGAACGCGCATCAGGGAGGTGCGGGCCTGCCCGAGTACGCGGCCCGCGACCGGTCGCTGGACGGGGAGGACATCGTGCTCTGGCACACGTTCGGCCTCACGCACTTCCCTCGCCCCGAGGACTGGCCGATCATGCCCGTCGACTACGCAGGGTTCTGGCTCAAGCCCTACGGCTTCCTCGATCAGAACCCGGCGATGGACGTGCCGGAGTCGTCCCAGGCGCACGGCGAAGCGGATGGCGGATGCTGCGGCGGGGGCGCCGCCTGCGCCTGCGGGCACTGAGTCGTCAGGCGAGCGAGGCGATCGCCTGACGCAGGATGCCATCGGCGGCGGCCAGTGCGGATGCCGCCGCGTCCGCATCCGCTCCGGTGGCGAGCATCAGCAGCGCGAGCTTGACCGAGCCGTCAGCTGCGGAGAGAGCGTCCGACGCCTCCTCTGTGCCGACGCCCGCGAGCTGAGACACGGTGCGGATCGACCGCGCCCGCAGCTTCTCGTTTGTCGCGACCAGGTCGACCATGACACCGCGGTACGTCTTGCCCAGCTTGATCATCGACAGCGTAGTGAGCATGTTCACGACGAGCTTCTGCGCTGTCCCGGACTTCAGCCGAGTGGAGCCCGAGATGAACTCGGGGCCCGTGGTCACCTCGATCGCGACATCAGCCTCTGCACCGATCGCCGAGTGATCGTTCGAGGCGATGGCGACGGTGAGCGCGCCGGCACGGCGCGCGTATCGCAGGCCGCCCACGACGTACGGGGTGCGACCCGACGCGGAGATCCCGACGACCACGTCGCGTTCAGTGAGGTCGAGGTCACGCAACGACCTCTCGGCGGCGTCCGCGTCATCCTCCGCGTTCTCGACTGCGGACCGGATCGCCGTCTCGCCTCCGGCGATGAGTCCCACCACCATCGAGGGGTCGGTGCCGAAGGTCGGCGGGCACTCGCTCGCATCGAGCACGCCCACCCGGCCGGCGGTGCCGGCGCCGATGTAGATGAGGCGGCCCCCTCGGCGGAACCGTGCGGTGATGCCGTCGACCGCGGCGGCGATCTCGGCGGCCCGGGCCGCCACGGCGTCGGGCACCCCGCGATCCTCGGCATTCATCGCACGCACGAGGTCGACGGTTTCGAGCAGATCGAGATCTCCGCGTTCGGTCGTCGAATCCTCGGTGCTGAGGCGCGAGAGCTCGTCGAGCAGTTCGGTCAGGCGGAGATCGTCATTCGGCACGGTGCGCGAACCTTTCGTGGGGAAGATCAGTGCGGCGGGAGAGCAGGAGCGCGCCGTCGAGGGCGTCGCCCGCCGCGGGCACGACGGTCCGTCCCGCTGACATGAGCGATGCACCGAGCTTCGCGCGGAACCAGGGATGATCCGTGAGGCCGCCGTGCACAGCCACCGCGACGGAAGACGAGGCGGCCGCGGCTGACGCCGTCAACAGCCGCACGGCCTCATCGGCGATGCCGAGGGCGACGACGTCACCGCTTTCCGCGGCATCGAGCACAGACGGCGCCAGAGTGGCGAGGCGGCGTGCGAGAGGCTCGTCGCGGGCGATCCACGAGAGGATGACGGATGCCGCGCCCACACGTTCCGTGACGACGCGCGTCAGCGCGGTCTCGGGGCCGAGACCGACGTCTGCGCGGACGACCGCACGCAGCATCTCGCGACCGAGCCACGAACCGCTGCCGAAGTCGCCGAGATCGGGCCCCCACCCGTCGACGAGGCGTGCGCCGCCGGCGTCGACGCCGAGCGCCGCAGCCCCCGTTCCGGCGATCAGCAGAGTCCCCGCCTCGCCGCCCAGCGCGCCGAGGTGCGCGGTCACGACGTCAGAGGCGACGACGACGGAGGTGCCCGTGCGTGCGGCCAGACGGTGAGCGAGCTTGCCCGCCTCTTCGGGCGCCACCCACGCCCCCGCGGCGCCGACGCCCAGATGCGCAAGAGTCGCGTCGACATGCCTGAGCAATGCGTCGATGGCCGCGACGGCGGCGTCGACGCCCTGCGAGGAGGCGAGCCCTGGAGCGCCGTCACCGTCGATTCGGATTCTCTCGTCGCCGTCGGTCAGCAGAAGGCGGCAGCGCGTCTTGCCGAGATCGATGGCCGCGGAAGGAACGGACGAGGTCATGAAAATACTCTACGTGAATCGTGTATTGCATGAAACAATTGTTCAGACACGAATCAAGACGGAAGACGGGCATGAGCATCCAGACCACCATCGCGACAGCCGTCGAGACCCTGCCGCCGTCTCTGGCGCGCATCGCCCGAACCGTGAGGGACAACCCTTCGATCGTCGTCGACTGCACGATCAACGAACTGGCAGCGGCGTGCGACACGTCCGTGGCTTCCGTCGTGCGGTTCTGCCGGGCGATCGGGGCCGGCGGATACGCGGCGCTGCGCGTCTCGCTCGCCACCGAGCTCGGGCGCGAGTCCGTGCAGTTCAAGGAGCCGCGCGGATTCGGCTCCGAGATCTCCGCGGGCGACTCCCTGCGCGAGGCGACATCGAAGATCGCCGCACTCGAGCTGCTCGCGATCGAGGAGACGATCGGCAACCTCGACTACGACGTGCTCGAATCCGCGATCGACGCGATCGACGCCTCCGAACGGCTGCTGCTGTTCGGGATCGGCGCGAGCCGTCTCGCCGCCGACGATCTCGGCCACAAGCTGCTGCGCATCGGACGATCCGCGATCGTGCTCTCGGACGCTCACGAGGCGAGCGCCGCCGCCGCCCTCACGGCGACGAGGTCGGTGGCGATCGGCTTCTCCCACTCGGGCACCACGCTCGAGACCCTGCGCTTCCTGCAGACGGCTCGAGCCACCGGCACCGCGACGATCGCCATCGCGGGAGCGGCCGACTCCCCCATCGCCCGAGAAGCCGATCACATCCTGCTCACGCATGCCAGGGAGTCACGCTTCCGCGCCGGCGCCATGGTCAGCCGGATCGCTCAGCTCGCCCTCGTCGACGCGCTCTTCATCGGAGTCGCCCAGCGTCGGCACGCACACTCCGTGCATGCGCTGCAGCGCACCGCCGACGCCACTCGGCCGCTGCGCGTGGAGTGATTCCGACGTCGCCGATCGAGATCATTCTCGCATTCGGGAATACCCCCTGGGGGTATTAGCTTCACCTCTTCGAGGGATGCCGGCCGTCGGCGTCCACGATGGAGAGGATTTCCTGTGTCAACGACTCAGAGCGCTGGAGCCGACACGCTCCGGCACGCACCACACCGCGGATTGGGGCTGGTGCTCATCGCAGCCGCCCAGTTCGTCGTCATCATGGACACCTCGATCATCGGCGTCGCTCTGAGCGACATCGCCCGAGATGTCGGCTTCACGTCCGAGAGCCTGTCGTGGGTGTTCAACGCCTACGTCGTGGCGTTCGGCGGCCTGCTGCTGCTCGGCGGCCGACTCTCCGATCTCCTCGGGGCACGAGGCGTCTTCACGATCGGATGGGCCGTTCTGCTCCTCGGCTCCCTGGCCGCCGGCGCCGCCGGTGATGCCTGGGTCGAGATCGCCGCCCGGGCTGTACAGGGAGCGGGCGCGGCGCTGATCGCTCCCGCCGCGCTGTCCCTCCTGATGGCGCTGTTCGGTGGAACGCCCCAGCTTCCCCGCGCCTTCGCCGTCTACGGCGCGGCCGCACCGATCGGCGGAACCGCGGGAGTCTTCCTCGGCGGTGTCCTCACCGAGTACATCGGCTGGCCCTGGGTGTTCTACATCACTGTGCCGATCGCGGTCGTGATCCTCGCTCTCACGCCGATGGCGTTCCCCGCCGGCGCCCGCAGCTCCGGACGCGTCGACCTGACCGGCGCGTTCACGGGCACCGCGGGTCTGGCACTCACGGTGTACGGCATCGTCCGCGCCCCCGAAGCCGGCTGGCTCAGCGTCGAGGCGATCGGCGCACTGGCAGCAGGACTGCTGCTGCTCGGCCTCTTCGTCGCGCGACAGACTCGTGCGGCGCAGCCGTTGCTTCGCCTGGGGATGTTGCGTCTGCCCAACCTCGCCGGCGCCAACATCGCCCAGCTGCTGCTGGGAGCCGCGTGGATTCCGATGTGGTTCTTCCTGAATCTGTATCTGCAGAAGTCCCTGGGCGCCTCGGCCTTCGCCGCCGGTGCCGCACTGGTGCCGATGACCGTTCTGATCGTGATCGGGATGACTCTCGTCTCCCCGCGTCTCGCATCGACGCTGACGACGCGCACCATGGTCGTCTCCGGATTCGCCCTGCTCGGCGCCGGTGTGGCGTGGTTGGCCTTCGCGCCGGAGGACGGCGTGTACGTCCTGCACGTGCTGCCGGCCTCGCTGGTCGCCGCTTCCGGCATGGCACTCGCCTTCGTCCCGTCTCTGAGCACGGCGATCGCCAGCGCACCGCCCGACGAAGCCGGCGTCGCATCGGGCCTGGTGAACACGAGCTATCAGATAGGCTCGGCCGTCGGACTGGCCGTCCTCACCGCGGTGAGCGCAGGTGCGAGCACCAGCGCGGCAGATGGCTACAGCGCGGCCTTCCTCGGCGCGGCCGCGATCGCCGCGGCAGGACTCCTGACGGCCCTGTTCACGCTCAGAGCGCGTCGGGGCTGAGTTCAGCCTGCGAGCAGATCGGGCGACCCGGCCCGCGCCCGATCCGTTCGGGCCGAGGCCGGGTCGCCTCGGGAGCCCCCGGTCACCGAGCCCGCTGTGCGGAGGAACACGATGATCCAGCTGAAGATCAGCACTGCTGCGATCAGCTCGACCGCGGTGAGGTTGTAGTACCCCACGGCGAAGAAGACGCCGAGCATGACGATCACGAGAACGTACGCCCAGCCGAACAGGACGAACACGCGGGGTATCGACCTCAGGAACCACGGCAACCCCACCACGACGATGGCGAACACGACGGTCATCCCGGTCGCCACGGTGTTGTGCACCAGGAAGAACTCGTCGACCGGGAAGACTCCGACGCACGCCAGGAAGACGCCCATCAGGATGAGGCCTCCGCGCACGATGAAGCGTCCGCGACGGGCCCCGTCTTCGTCGACGGGGAGCCCCGCCGTGGCGTAGCGGGAGATCGTGGTGATCATCACTCCCGCGATGACCAGCGTGGCGTTGAAGGCGATCGACGCGCTGTTCGTGCTCATGCCGAGCGCGGACAGGTTGTTGCGCCACCAGTCGGGATCGCTCGAGGCGAGCATCGCGGCGAAGGCGCCGACCACGAGGAACACCGCGAGCACGAGGGAGAGCACCATCGGGGTGAGAGCGACCGCGCTGAGGAAGGCCACGTACGCCGTGAGCGCGAAAGCGACGCTCACGAGGATCGCCCCGGGAAAAGGGAAGACCGGCGCCCCGATGAAGCTGCGCTCGAGAAGCTCAGCGATGCCGAGCCAGCCCAGATAGGCGATCGCCGCGTGCGCGAAGGCGATCGCGGCGAGGTCGTACCAGCGCAGCCGGTCACCCGGCACGCTGAACCCGTCGCGCACGGCGTCCTCACGGATCTCCTCCGGGCGCACGGCGAGGCGCCCGAGGACGAACGCGAGCACCGCCGTGATCGCACCGCCGTAGGAGGCGAAGCTGCCGATCGATCCCGTGCCGCTGATCGTGAGCTCGTGCCCAAAGAACACAGGGAAGCCGATCGCGAAGCCGAGAACGAGGAACACCGCCCCCACGATCAAGGCCGTCGCCTCGAACACCGAGTCCGATGTGTCGGGTCCGCGCAGCTGGCGCAGCACCTGCATCACCCTGTCGCCGACCGCCTTCATGCGCACCTCCGCTCCACATCCTAGAAGTCGTGCCGGCGTGGCACGGTCGGTGATAACATCACGGAACGGATCGTATACAACGTCGTCGTTCCACCACCCGAGGTGATCTTTCATGAACGGTGCACCCATGGCCTCCGCCGAATCGGTGTCGACTCTCATCGCGCGCAACATCAGCGATTTCCGCGCCGCGGTGTCGGAGTCGTTCGTCCCCCTCCAGGTGTCCAGCAGCGGACCCGACCATTTCCGCGGCATGATCCGCGCAGCATCCGTCGACGAGGTCCACGTCACCGACCTGCGCGCGACCTCCCACGTCGTCGAGCGCACGCCCGAGCTCATCGCCCGAGGCGACCGCTCGTTCTTCAAGGTGAGCCTGATGCTCGCCGGAACCGGCATGCTCATCCAGGACGACCGCGAGGCGGTGCTGCGCCCGGGCGATCTCGCGGTGTACGACACCGATCGCCCGTATTCCCTGGTGTTCGACGAAGACTTCCGCACCATGGTCGTGATGTTCCCGAAGCACCTGATCAGCCTGCCTCCTGAGATGATCGGCCAGCTCACCGCCGTACGGATCTCAGGGCAGGAGGGGCTGGGGAGCATGGTGGTTCCCTACCTGACGCAACTGGCCGGCAACCTCGATCAGCTCGCAGGCACGACCGGGGCGCGCCTCGCCCACAGCGCCCTCGATCTGGTCTCGACGGTCTTCACCCGCGAGCTCGGACTCGATGAGGTGTCCGCCGACCCGCACCGCGCCCTGGTGCAGCGCATCCGCTCCTACATCGAGCGCAATCTCGCGTCGACCGACCTCGGCCCCGCGTCGATCGCGTCTGCGCACTACATCTCGACCCGCCATCTGCACGGCCTGTTCCAGGAGCAGGGCGTCACGGTGTCCACGTGGATCCGCACACGCCGCCTCGAGCAGTGCCGCCGCGATCTGCTCGACCCGATGCTGGCCGATCGCCCGGTCGCCGCGATCGCCGCACGGTGGGGCTTCGTGGATGCCGCGCACTTCAGCCGCGCGTTCAAGACCACCTTCGGCGTATCCCCCAGCGAGTACCGCGCCGCGCACTGACGCCCCCGGCATCCGCTCCGCCACCCGGATCCGGACACGCCACCACGATCCCGACGTCCACTCGACGGTGGCGCGCAGCGTCGATGGTGGCACGCGCGGGGACTTTGCTCTCCAGCCGACTTGCCCCGGAGGGCACGCCGTTTGACTCTCGGCGCGCGATGGTCGCGCACGCCTTGAGCGGATGCCCCTCTCGGATCGAGCATGAGGCAAGCGCATCGCGAAGCCGCGGTGCCCGGAGCGACGACGCTCCGCCGCGTGCGACGTCAGGACACCCATGGCCGACATCTCCACAGACCCGGCGCTCGATGAGTGGCGCACCTACGACGAGTTCGCCGCCGGAATCGACGCGTTCCGCCTGCCGAACACGACCCTCGCCGGCACGGCCCTCACGCTGACACTCGACGACGGCTCGATCCTCGCGCTCTCCTTCGATTCCGTGGCCGTCACCTGGACCGGATTCGAGGCGGCCGGAACCGACCCCTACGATGCGGTCGCCGTGCGAGATGACGTCGTGTTCGTGAACATCCCTCTCGAGAGCCGTGAACGCGAAGCGATCACCGTCGTCTACTCGACCACGACCCACCGCGCGACCGTGGTCCGCTCCCGTATCGCCGCCGAGGCGGTGGAGGGCGTTCCGCAGGTCGGTCAGGACTTCTGGGCCGCGACCACCGACCGTGGTCCGGCGACGGGCGAGGTTCCAGGGCCGAGCCGCGATCTCATCGGCAAGCGCAACGTATACCGCTACAGCCCGCACCATCTCTACGAGCACGTCTACGTCTCCAGCCTTCGCTACGCGTGGCAGTGCCTGGAGGGGGTGCAGCGCGGTCACGGCGACATGGACCTGTCGACCGTGTGGAAGTTCGCCGACGGCCTGTACCTCTTCTGCTTCCGCGAGTTCCGCATCGCTGTCGCCAGCGTCTGGCTGCACGACCTCGGCTATCAGCTCATGACCACGGGGATCTTCCTCGGCCTCAACGGCGACGGCGACGCCGAGCACTCCCGTGCAGGAGGCCACATCTACCCGCTCGGCTCCGTCTCCTACCCCGACGCCCAGCCGGTGTGACCCCTTCCACAGGCTCAGGGACCCAGAAGGAACAGAAGGAGATCAGATGAGGAACGCAGACATCATCCTCGCCCACTACGCCGCCAGCGACCGAGGAGACCTCGAGGGGATGCTGGCGCCGCTGGCCGACGATGTGCAGTGGACGGAGGCTGCGGGATTCCCGTACGCAGGCACCTACGTCGGACCGGATGCCGTCGCCGCCAACGTGTTCCAGCGCATCCAGGAGGAGTGGGACGACTACACGCTCGCGATCGACGAGGTCATCGACGGCGGAGACGTCGTCGTCGGCATCGGCACGTACTCCGGCACCTACATCCGGACGGGGCGCTTCTTCGCCGCGCGCGTCGCGCACGTCTGGCGGCTGACCGACGGGCGGGTCGCCGCGTTCGAGCAGTTCACCGACACCGAGCTGGTCAATCGCGCACTGCGCGACTGAACGACACACAGCAACACCCGAGAACCGAGAGGCAACAACGCACATGAACAAGCGAGTAGCAGGCACCGCGGCCCTTTTCGCCGTGGCAGCCCTCATCCTGTCCGGCTGCGCCGATGACGGTGGATCCGGCAGCGGGGGCGGTTCGATCGTCGTCGGATCCGTCAACACGATCAGCGGCCCGGCGACATTCCCGGAGGCGTCGCAGGCGGCGGCAGCCGTGTTCGACGCCTTCAACGAAGAAGGTGGTCTGAACGGCCAGAAGATCGAGTACAAGGCGCTCGACGACAAGGGCGATCCCGCCACGGCGACGGCGTCGGCCCGAGAACTGGTCGGCAGCGACGGAGCGGTCGCGCTCGTCGGCTCGGCCAGCCTCATCGAGTGCGAGATCAACGCCAAGTACTACGAGCAGGAGAGCATCCTCTCCATTCCCGGCATCGGCGTGGACACGGGATGCTTCGACAGCGAGAACATCTCGCCTGCGAACGTCGGACCGTTCAACGACATGACCCTGACGCTGCAGTACGGATCTGAGGTCCTCGGCCTCGACGACATCTGCGTGCTTCTCGAGATCGCCGGCTCCACCCGGCCGACCTACCAGGCCGCGATCGACAAGTGGACCGAGATCACCGGCAAGAAGCCGAAGTACGTCGACGACACCGTGCCCTACGGAGCATCCGACTACACGCCGTACATCGTGAAGGCGCGTGAGCAGGGCTGCAAGGCTCTCGCGATCAACCCCGTCGAGCCCGACGCGATCGGTCAGGTCAAGGCCGCCAACGCACAGGGTTGGGACGACGTGACCTGGCTCTACCTCACCAGCGTCTACAGCGAGAACTTCGCGAAGGCGGTCGACAACGCGGGCGCCGGCATCTACGTGCCTGCCGAGTTCTATCCGTTCACCGACGACAACGACATCAACAAGGACTGGCGGGCGCTGATGGAGAAGAACGACATCCCGCTCACGTCGTTCAGCCAGGGCGGCTACCTCGCCGCGACGTACTTCATCGAGGTGCTGAAGTCCATCAAGGGCGACATCACCCGCGAGAGCGTGACGAAGGCGCTGCAGGGCATGGACCCGATCGACAACCCGATGGTGGGAACGCCCTACGCGTTCGGCACGCAGAACACCGCCGGCTGGCCGATCATCTTGAAATCCGGCACGAACGCTTGGGAGAAGGTCTCCGAAGACTGGCTGCGCATCGGTGAATAGTCGCTCTTCGCTCCCGGTCGTTGAGCGAGGGGCCCTCCCCGGTCGTTGAGCGAGCGAAGCGAGACGAAACGCGTCATCCGACGTCGTACGCCAGCTGACGCGTTTCGTCTCGGTCGCTTCGCTCCCTCGCTCAACGACCGGGAGTGCCCGCTCGAACCCCTCAGATCAGAAAGGACGCCTCATGCTGCAAGGCGCCATAGCCGGACTCGCCGCCGGCGGACTCTACGCCGTCCTCGGCGTGTGCCTGACGCTGATGAGCCGCCTCGTGCGGGTCGTCAACTTCGCTCAGGCCGCCACGGGGATGTTCGGCGCGTTCACGGCCGTGTGGTTCGTGAGCAGACTGGGCCTGCCGATCTGGCTCGGCTCGATCATCGGGATCCTCGTCGCCGGGCTCCTGTCGGCGGCGATCGGATGGATCGCCGCGACCTGGCTCTCGGAGGCGTCCACGACGACCCGCTCGGCGATGACCGTCGGACCTCTGCTCCTGCTGATCTCGCTGTCGTTCATCCTGTTCGGCAACAAACCGCAGCCGTTCACGCCGATCATCGCGGGACCGGCATTCTCGTTCGGCGGCGTCGTCGTCAGCCAGGTGACCGTCGCCACGGTGCTGATGGCGGTCGTGGCCGCGGTGGTCGTTCGCGTCGTCCTCCGCCGCACGAGGGTGGGCACGCAGCTGAGGGCGCTGTCCGAGCGTCCGACCACGGCGGAGCTGCTCGGCATCCGCTCCCGCCCGCTGTCGATCTCGGTGTGGTTCGTCACCGGAGTCATCAGCGCCATCGCGATCATCATCGTCGCGCCGACGCAGTCCAGCGACGCCACCGGGCTCTCGATGCTCATCGTGCCCGCTGCTGCCGCCGCGCTGCTCGGCGGCTTCCGCCGGCTCGACCTCGCCGTCGTCGGCGGCATCGTGCTGGGCGTGCTCGGCGGCCTGGTCGCGCAGCTCGACGAGGTCGCCCTGGTGCGCAACTTCCTCCCGTTCCTGTTCATCGTGGTCCTGTTGCTGTGGACCCAGCGCAAGGAGGTGTGGGATGCCGCTCGCTGACCGCTCCTGGTTCAAGTCCACCTGGCCGTTCGCCGTCGCGGCAGCCGCCGTCGGCATCGGCGCGATCCTCAGCGCCGCCCTGCCCGGCTATTTCGTCTTCCTGGCGATCAGCGCGGTCGTCGCGGCCATCGCCATCCTCGGACTCGGGATCGTCACCGGCTCGGCCGGGATGATCGCCCTGTGCCAGCTCACCTTCGCGGCCGTCGGCGCGTGGATCGTCTCGCTGTTGAACGTGATGCAGGCGCCGGGCGGGTTCGTCGTCTGGCTTGTGCTCGGCGGCATAGCCGCCGGTCTCGTGGGCATCATCGTCGGGCTGCCGGCGCTGCGCCTGCGCGGAGTGAATCTCGCGGTCGTCACCCTGGGATTCGCCGCCGCAGCCGACGTCACGCTCGTGCAGATCCAGTTCCCCGGTTCTGTCGACGGCACCTCGATCGAGCGCCCGGAGCTGTTCTCGAACGACCGGCAGTTCTTCTTCCTCTCCGTCGTCGTGCTCGCCGTCTGCGGTCTCGGCGTGTTCTTCCTCCAGCGAGGGCGCTGGGGCTCGTCGTGGAAGGCCGTCGCCTTCTCCGAGCGCGGCACCGCGGCGGCAGGACAGAGCGTGCAGGTCGCGAAGCTCACGGCGTTCGCCGTGTCAGCGGCCCTCGGCGGGATCGCCGGTGGTCTCCTCGCGGGCCAGGTGCAACTGCCCTTCGCCTCGAGCTTCACTCCGCTGCAGTCGCTCGCGCTCTATGTCCTGGCGATCATGTCGGGCGCGCACCTCATCGACATGGCGATCCTCGGCGGCATCCTCTGGGTGCTCGTGCCGGAGCTCCTCAAGCGGTGGGGCATCGACCAGAACTGGGGCTTCGTCGTCTTCGGCGTGCTCGGCGTGCAGGCTCTGACCAGCGGCACGAACCTGGGACAGACCGTCCGCGATCTGATCTGGCGCCGCGCGGACCGCAGGACCGCGGGCGCGGCGCTGACGGCGTTGCCTCCGGATGCCGAAGCCGATGCAGCGGTCATCACCACCACGACCACGGCGACCGTCGACGAGGCCGCTCTCGACGGCGCGCCCGTGCTCACCGTCGAAGGGCTCACGGTGCAGTTCGGGGCGCTGAAGGCCCTCGATGATGTGTCGTTCCAGGTGCCGAGCGCGTCGATCATGGGCCTCATCGGGCCGAACGGGGCCGGCAAGTCGACGTTCGTCGACGCGATCGGCGGATTCCTGCCGAAGCACGGCGGCCGCGTGCTTCTGGGCGGTCGCGACCTCGCCGGCCTCTCCCCCACGAGGCGCGCCCGCCTGGGTCTTCGGCGCACGTTCCAGCAGGATCGTGTGCCGCCGGCGCTCACCGTCGGAGCCTACGTGCGCTTCGTGGCGCGGCGGCGGCTCGCGGCATCCGACATCGACGAGGTCCTGGAGTTCTTCGGCTGCCCGCCGGCCAAGGCTCGCCTGTCGAGCGTCGACGTCGGCACCCGGAGGCTGGTCGAAGTCGCGGCGAACGTGATCGCGCGCCCCCGACTGCTCATCCTCGACGAGCCGGCCGCGGGCCTGTCGCACGAGGAGCACCTGGCGCTCGCGGCACGGCTGCGGGAGCTCCCCGGGCGCTACGGCATCGCACTGATCATCATCGAGCACGACCTCGACCTCGTGCGCTCGGTGTGCCCGATGCTCACCGTGCTCGACTTCGGTCGAGTGCTGGCGAGCGGCCCGCAGGCCGAGGTGCTGGCGAACCCCGACGTCGTGAAGGCGTACATGGGAGAGACGGAGCTGCTGTCATGAGTGAACTCGTCCTGGACGGCGTGACCGTCAGCCGTGGAGCTGGGCCGGTGATCTCCGACGTGTCGCTCACCGTGCGCGGCGGAGAGGTGCTCGCGCTCGTCGGGCCGAACGGCGCGGGCAAGACCAGTCTGATCGAGTCCGTGTCGGGGGTGACTCCGCACTCCGCCGGCACGCTCACCCTCGACGGCGAGGCCATCGACAAGCTCTCGCGCGTCGCCCGTGCCCGCCGCGGGATCGTGCACATCGAGCAGGGCCGGGCGGTGTTCCCATCGCTGACGGTGCGCGAGAACATCTCGCTCACCGCGCGGACTCCGGCTGAGCTGGACGCCGCGCTCGAGCAGTTCCCCGAACTCGAGAAGCGGATCGACTCGCCGACAGCGCTGCTGTCGGGCGGTGAGCAGCAGATGGTCGTGCTCGCACGGGCCTTCGCGGCGAAACCACGTGTGCTGCTGATCGACGAGATGTCGCTGGGCCTTGCCCCCGTGGTCTTCATGCGGCTCATGCCGATCGTGAAGTCCATCGCCGAGTCGGGCGTCGGCGTGCTGCTGGTCGAGCAGTTCACCCAGCTCGCGCTGAGCCTCGCCCGCGAGGCCGTCGTCGTCGCCGGCGGTCAGGTCTCGTTCCAGGGGACGTCGGAGCAGCTCAAGTCCGATCCCGAGTTGCTGCACCGCGCGTATCTCGGCGGCTGAGCGGATCAGTATCCGTTCATGTCACGGGGATCGCCGTCCTGCGCAGCTCTCGGGGCGACGATTCTCGCACGGGAAGCTCCGCAGGGGCGCTCAGCCCGGGACGCTAGCCTGAGAGCATGACCGAGACCGTCCACGCCCGCGCCGTCCTCCTCGACATGGACGGGACCCTCGTCGATTCGACGGCCGCCGTCGAGCGCATCTGGCTGGCGTGGGCAGAGCCGCACGGACTCGATCCCGCGCACGTGCTCAGCGTCATCCACGGGCGCCAGGGTCACCAGAGCATGGCGATCATGCTGCCCGAGCGCGATCACGCCATCAACATCGCCGAGAACGCCTCGATGCTCGCGAACGAGGCGAAGGACGTCGACGGCGTCGTCGCGATCGCCGGAGCAGACGTGCTGCTCGAGGCGCTCCGGCCCCACGCGCACGCGATCGTGACGTCGGCCGACCTGCGGCTGATGAATGCCCGCATGGGCGCCGCGGATCTCGTCGTGCCGACGACCGCGGTGACCGCCGAGAACGTGACGCGCTCGAAGCCCGACCCCGAAGGGTTCCTGCTGGGTGCGAAGACGCTCGGCGTCGACCCGGCCGACTGCATCGTCTTCGAGGACTCGGGTGCCGGCATCCAGGCCGCCCACGCTGCGGGCATGCGTGTGATCGGCGTCGGTGCGCACGCGGTCGCACACTCTCCCGAACACCACGTCGACGACCTCACTCAGGTGGCCGTCGTCGCGACCGCCGACGGGTTCGAGCTCACGGTCGGCTGAGCCCGCCGCAAGCGCCCTGGCATTGGTCGCGGACATCTCGCGGCCCGGCCGAAGGCACCCCGGCAGCGGCCAGTTCCGCACCCCAGTCACACGTCTGGCGACTCAGCCCAGCGGAAGCCGCCTGAACCGTGACCGTCTCTGCGCTCCAGTCACACATCCGGCGGCCATGCCTCCACCGAACCCGCCCGACGCGTGACCGAACCCGGGTCCAGACCGCCCAGGAACCCGGGAACGCGACCTCGCGGCGCTACATCCCGGCGTGATCAAACGCGATGGTCGGAACGTCCACGACGTGCGAGCCGCCGTCGGCGACGATCACAGAGCCGGTGATGTACGACGACTCCCCCGAGCCCAGGAACCGCACGACCGAGGCGATCTCGGCCGGGCGCGCCGGTCGTCGCAGCGGCACATCGGCGGTGACCGCCGCATACGCCTCTTCGCGGGAGACGAGACCCGCGTGCGAGGCGAACTCGTCCATCTCCTCGTCGGCCATCGGCGTCTGCACCCACCCGGGGCAGACGGCGTTCACGCGCACGCCGTGCTTGCCGTAGTCGCGGGCGAGGGTGCGGGTGAGGCCGATCAGAGCGTGCTTGCCCACGGTGTAGCCGGCGACCGAGGGGCCAGCGAAGAGTCCCGCGAGAGACGACACGATCACGATCTGCCCCTTCGACTCCAAGAGCGCCGGCAGCGCCTCGCGCGCCATGATGAAGGCGGTGGTGAGGTTGGCGCGGATCGCTGCTTCCCACCCCGCGTCATCCGTCTCGCCGACGGGCGAGAACCCGTGGCCTCCGGCGTTCGCGACCAGCACGTCGAGGCGCCCGAACGTCGCGAGAACCTCGGCGACGGCGGCCTTCGCAGAGGCCGTGTCCGCCGCATCCGCCGCGATCGTCCTCGCCCCGACCGCCTTCGCGACCCGTTCTAGCGGCTCCGGTCGGCGACCCACCACGACGACGTGTGCGCCTTCGGCCGCATACCGCTCGGCGATCGCGGCGCCGATGCCGGTGCCCCCTCCGGTGATGACGACGACGCGTCCCGAGACCGTCGATCCCACTGCGAGTCCCATGTGCTGCTCCTGTCTGTTCGGCGCGTGCGCGCTAAGCGGGAAATCCCGACCGGGCGGTGTACCCGAAGTCGCTGAGAAGGGTGGTTCCGTTGACCGCGCGACTGCGCGGCGACACCAGATAGGCCACGTGGGCGGCCACCTCGTCTGCCGTCTGCACGGGGAAATCCGCCGCGTCGAACGCGGCGTCGCCGAGATCGCCTCGGCTCATCGGAGTGTCGACCACCGAAGGTGCGACGGTATTCACCCGGATGCCGGTGCCTGCGAGATCGACGGAGAGGGCTCGCGCGAACTGCACGAGCGCCGCCTTCGAGGCGCAGTACGGCGCCATCCCCGGCGAGGCGACGAAGGCGGAGTCGCTGGATACCAGGACGACGGATGCCGCGCCGGCCGCTCTCAGGGCAGGAAGCGCGTGGCGCAGCACGAGGAAGGGACCCGTGACGTTGACGGCGAAGACCGCGTTCCATTCCCCGAGCGAGATCTCCTCTATGCCCGAGCCGACGGGACCGGAGATACCGGCGCAGCAGACCACGGCATCCAGGCGCTCCAGAGAGACGAGTGCTGAGGACGTCTGCTCCTCGTCGGTGACGTCGGCGACGAGGACGATCGAATCCGGGCACGAGCGGGCAGCATCGCGCACGGCGCTCTCGTCGCGGTCGAGGAGCACGACCCGCACGCCTTCCGCGGCGAGCGCCGACGCCACGGCGCGAC
Source organism: Microbacterium sp. (assembly GCA_019510305.1). Classification (GTDB taxonomy): domain Bacteria; phylum Actinomycetota; class Actinomycetes; order Actinomycetales; family Microbacteriaceae; genus Microbacterium; species Microbacterium natoriense_A. The sequence goes on along the minus strand of JAEKKN010000023.1, from coordinate 41,170 downwards.
CGATGCCGCTCCCGGCGCCCGTGACGAGGGCGCTCGTACCGCGCAGCTGCAGATCCATGCCGTCATCCTGCTACCCGGCATCCACTCGCCCCTATCTCCGCGACGCTGCTGTGCACCCTGGCACCATCGTCCTTCGCTCAGCGTCAAGCGCGACGAGTGCCGTCGGAGCAGACTCGCTCTATCGACGATCCCCTCGTCGTCGATGCCGTGCGCAGGCTCTCCGAACCCACGGCCGTCACCGAACAAAGGAGTCGCCGTGGCTGATTCGATCGCACCGCCCACCGAGCACACCGCTCTTCGTCCCGGTGCCCTGGGCGTCGCCGGGATCGTCTTCCTCGTGCTGGCGGCCGTCGCACCGCTGACCGGCATCGTCGTCGTCGCCTCACTGGCTGTCGCACTCGGCAACGGCGGCGGCACTCCGATGTCCTTCTTCCTCGTCGCGGGGATCCTCCTGCTCTTCGCGATCGGCTACGCGCAGATGTCGAAGCAACTGGTCAACGCCGGCGGCTTCTACGCCTTCGTGGTGAAGGGCCTCGGCCGCACCGGCGGTCTCATCGCGGGACTCATCGCGACCCTCGGCTACAACTTCTTCGTCGTCGGCACGATCGGCACGAGCGGCTTCTTCATGCAGACGATCATCCGCGACCTCACCGGACTCGACGTGCACTGGCTGATCTGGGGGCTCGCGTCGATCGTCGTCTGCTTCGTGCTGGCACGCATCGGCGTCGACTTCTCGTCGAAGGTGCTCGGCGTGTGCCTCGTGCTCGAGACGTTGATGCTCGTCGTCTTCGATGTGTCGGTGCTGGTGCAGACCGGCTACGACGTGGCCGCGTTCAGCCCGGAGGCCGTGTTCTCGGGATCGCTGCCGATCGGCATGCTCCTCGCCGCGACCGGCTTCCTGGGGTTCGAGGCCACCGCGCTGTTCAGCGAAGAAGCCAAGCAGCCGCTGCGCACGATCCCGCGTGCCACCTACACCGCGATCATCGCGATCGGCGTCATCCTCGGTGTCACGACGTGGGCCGTCGTCAGCGCGACCGGCGTCGCCCAGGCGCAGGCCACGGCCCTGGAGCATCTGCCGACCGGCGACCTCATCTTCACGCTGTCGCAGCAGTACCTCGGTGGGCCCCTCACGACGGTCATGATGATCCTGCTGCTGGTGAGCCTGTTCGCCGCGATGCTCGCCTTCCACAACTCGGCGAGCCGCTACCTGTACTCGCTCGGCCGCGCCCGGATTCTGCCCCAGGCTCTCGCCCGCACCCGCGCGAGCGGAGCCCCGCAGCTCGCCGGCATCGTGCAGGCGTCGTTCGCCGCCGTCGTCGCGATCATCTTCGCGATCGCGGGAGCCGATCCGATCGTCACGCTGGTGCCGGCGATGCTCGGATTCGGAACCCTGAGCGTCCTGATCCTGCAGGGCCTCGCCGCGATCTCGATCGTCGTGTACTTCCGCCGCAAGGGCGACCCGAGGTGGTGGAGCACCTTCATCGCCCCCGGAATCGGTTTCCTCGGCATCGCGGCGATCTCGATCCTCGCGGTCGTGAACTTCGACATCGTCGCCGGCTCGCAGGAGCTCGCCATCCGCCTCATGCCGCTGCTTCTGGTGCTCGCCGTGATCGGCGGCATCGTGTACGGCGTCTACCTGAAGAAGTCTCGGCCGGCCGTGTACGACGGCCTCGCCACCGACCTCGAGAAGTTCAGCACGCGCTGAGCGTCCTCGCCCCATCGTCCGAACCGCACAGCATCCGACCCCCACCCACGAAGGAACCCTCATGGCTGATGTAGTCAACCTGTCCGACACCTCCACCTGGCTGCCGCTCGACGGCCTCGCACCGGGCTTCGACGCCAGCAAGGCCGAGCTCAGCGACGCGCTCGACGGCCGCACGTTCACCGTGGTCGATGACCGCGGCACCCGAGTCACGCACACGTTCGGCCGCGGAACCGTCAGCTGGAAGTACGAACCCGGAACCGGCGACGAGACCGCCCCGGCAGAGGACACAGACGACTGCGAGGTGATCGAGGTCGCCGACGACCTGTTCTACGCGCAGTTCCACCACAAGTACCTGCCGAACGAGGCCGTCACCCTGATCCTCGACCTCGCCAGCGGCCACGCGCTCTCGGTCATCTCGATCCTCGGGCAGGCCTCTCCCGGCAAGACCGCCGTGCAGATGGTCTTCGTTCCCGGGTTGATCGAGGGCATCGAGACGCGCGGCGAAGCGCCGGCCCCGACCGAGGAGCTCATCGGCCGCCGCGTGCTGTGGGTGTACTCCAGCACCCACGCGTACGAGCACGTCTACCTGTCGCCGCACTGGTACACCTGGCAGTGCCTCGCCGGCCCCGAGCAGGGGCTCGCCGACACCGACGCGAACACCGTGTGGAAGGTCCGCCCCGGCATCTACGTCTTCACCTGGCGCGAGAAGGTCATTCCCTGCGGTTCGGTGACGATCGCCGACCACCGCGATCAGAAGGCGATCCGCTCGCACGGCGTGCTGTTCGGCTGGGACGAGTCGGGCACCGCCCCGACGCACTTCACCTTCGGCGCCCACGGACGCCTGCTGTCGAACACCGTCCACCCCGTCGAGTACGATCCGGCACGCGCCCTGGAGCGCTGAACATGACGACCATCGCCGACCTCATCCTCACAGGCGCGACCGTCCGCACGGTCGACCTCGAGAACCCTCTCGCCGAGGCGGTCGCGGTCGGCGATGGTCGGATTCTCGCCGTCGGCACGGCGTCGGAGATCGAGGCGTTCCGCGGGCGGCGCACCGAGGTGCGCGATCTCGACGGTGCCGCCGTGTATCCCGGATTCGTCGATGTGCACAACCACCACGCGGTCGCCGGGGTGACCGATCTGTTCGAGCTCTCCTTCGGAACGTCTCTCGGTCTGGACGAGATCTTGGATCTCGTGCGGGATCGCGCAGCGACGCTCCCCGAGGGCGCCTGGGTCACCGGCGGGTCCTGGGCCAGCACGCTCATGGACGAGCTGAACAGCTCAGCGGTGCGACGGCGGCTGGACGAGGCGGCCGGCGGACGCCCGGTCATGCTCTCGGACGACAGCCATCACAACCGCTGGGCGAACAGCGAGGCGCTGCGACTCGCGGGCATCGCGAAGGAGACGATCCCGGCCGATGGCGTGACTCTGCTCGACCCCGTCGACGGCGAGCCGACCGGCGTGCTCCTCGAGGCCGCCGGAGTCCTGGTCGCGCAGGCGCACGCCCGCGCCGGCGGATTGTCCACCGAGCAGCATCGGCAGGCGTCGCGGCGCGGCGTGGAGCTGCTGAACGGCTTCGGCGTCACGGCGTTCCAGGATGCTGCGGCATCGCTCGAGATCCTCGGCGCCCTGAAGACGCTCGACGAGGCCGGCGAGCTGAACGCCTGGGTGGTCTCGAGCCTCACGATCAACGACGAGATCTTCGGATTCGACACGATCGGCGACGCGCTGATCGACCGCGGCGAGGAGTTCCGAACCACGCATCACCGTCCGGATTTCGTGAAGATCTTCCTCGACGGCGTGCCCCCGGCTCGGACCGCGCTGTTCATCGACGCGTATCTTCCGGACGATGCGCACGGCGCGCACTTCCACGGCACCACGACGATGTCCTTCGACGAGCTCTACGACTGGCTCAGGCGGGTGGCCGAGCGCGGTCTCGGCGCCAAGGTGCACGCCACGGGCGACGGATCGGCGCGGCTGCTGCTCGATGTGATCGAGCGCCTCCGCTCCGAGGGCTTCACGGACGCTCCCTTCCAGATCGCGCACGGACAGTTCCTCGCCGACGACGACATCCGTCGCCTGGCCGACCTCCGTGTGAGCGCCGACATCTCGCCGTTCATCTGGTACCCGGGCGTCATCCCGGATGCCCTCGCCGCCGTGCTCGGCGACCGAGCAGAGCACTCGCAGCCCAACCGCTCGATCATCGACGCGGGTGGGCTCGTCGCCGGCGGGTCCGACTGGCCGGTGAGCGAGTCCCCTAACCCGCTCGAGGGGATGCAGGGACTCGTGACCCGCGCCGACCCTCTCGGGCGCGCGCCGGGGACCCTGTGGCTCGAGCAGGCGATCACCGCGGAGGAGGCGCTCGCGGTGTTCACGATCAACGCCGCTCGGGCCATGGGCCTGGACACCGAGACCGGATCGATCGCGGTGGGCAAGTCCGCCGACTTCGTCGTGCTGGACCGGGATGCCGTCGCGGGCCCCGCCGACCGCATCATCGACGCGCGTGTGCTGTCGACGTGGTTCGCCGGACGCGAGGTGTACTCGGGCTGAGGTTCCCGCCCCTCCCCCTCCCCCTCCCCCTCTGTCGAGACCCCCACCTGTTGCCGAGACCCCCACCTATTCACGCAAGTACGTGGGGGTATCGGCAACAAGTGGGGGTGTCGGCGATGCAACGGGCGAGCGCACTGCTCCTGCACAGATGAGTCGGTAGCGGAAAGCATCCACAGGATGCGGCTGACGGACACCGGCGACCGGTCGGATGCCGAATGATGTGCTGATGCGCACGCTCACCGTCCCCGCCGCACGCGGTCTGCTCCTCTCTCGCGATGAGCTGCGCGCGACCGGTCTGACGGATCGTGAGTTGAGTGCGCGCGTGGACTCCGGTGAGCCACGCCGAGTGCGTCGAGGCCGCTACGTGCACGTACACGATTGGAACGACCTGTGGAGCGAGGGACGACACCTTCTCGAGGTCGTCGCCGTGGAGATGAACTCCGAACCGCCGGGCCCGTTGCTCATCGGGGTTTCCGCGGCTGTGCTGCATGGTCTCCCGTTGTACCGCACGGTGCCGCGACAGGTCCACGCGGCCATCGACGGACGACGTCACACGCGCAATCGCATGGGCATCCACTGGCACGACGTCACTGTGCCCGCCGAGGACATCACGGCCATCGACGGCATCCGTTGCACATCGCTCGACCGCACGGTGCTCGACATCACCGCGACGATGCACCGAGAGGCGGCGATCGCCGCGGCCGATGCGGCCCTCCGTCGCGTCGCCGTCATCGACGGGCATCACCAGGATGCCGCGCTCGCCGGAACCTGGCGCGATGTGCTCTCCGGGCGAGCTCACGCCGTCTCCACTCGTGGCATCCGCCAGGCGAGGGAGGTGATCTCGTTCGCGGACGGCAGGGCGCAGCTCCCCGGCGAGAGCGTGAGCCGCCTGCAGCTGCACCGACTCGGTTTCCGGTCTGTGAGGCTGCAGGAGCACATCATCGGCCCGGACGGCGAGTCCTATTGGCTGGACTTCGCATTCGAGCGGTCACGATGCTTCGGAGAGTTCGACGGCAGGGGCAAGTACTCCGATCCGACCATGACCGGCGGCGCCGCGATCGAGGATATTGTGATGGCGGAGAAGCGACGGGAGGATGCCGTGCGCGGCGTCACCGGGTGGGGCTTCGGCCGCTGGGAGTCTTCGCACATCCGAACTCCTGACATCCTCAGCGCGCGACTTCGTGCCTTCGGCATCCGCCCTCCGTAGACCCTGCCACCGTGCCCACATCCTCGCGCGACCCTCTCCGCGCGGCACATCGAAACCCCCACTTGTTGCCGAGACCCCCACCTGTTGACGTGAATATGTGGGGGTTTCGGCAGTAAGTGGGGGTTTCGGGAGAGACGCGGGGTGAGAGACGCGGGGTGAGGTCACTCCGCCAGCAGGAACCTCGCGCCGCGCTCGGCGATCATCGCGGCCGGGGCGTTGGTGTTGCCGGTCGGCACGGTCGGCATCACCGAGGCGTCGATCACACGAAGCCCCTCGATGCCGCGCACGCGGAGCTGCGGATCGACGACCGCCCCGGGGTCGGTTCCCATCCGGCAGGTGCCGACCTGGTGGTGGTAGGTGATCGCGGTGCGGCGAACCCACTCCTCCACGTCGGAGTCGGCCACCTCGGGGCCGGGGTACACCTCGCTCGCGCCCCATTCCTCCGCCAGCGCCGGTCGTGCGCCGATGCGGCGGCATTGGCGCACGGATGCGGCGAGCGCAGCGAGATCCCGGTCGTCGGCGAGCGCGGCCAGGTCGATCAGCGGCAGGTCCGCCACGCCGGGCCCCGACAGGGTCAGCGACCCCCGGCTGTGCGGCGTGACGAGACCGGCCATGAGCGTGAAACCGTCGTCCCCACGCGGTTCGAGCTCACCCCACATCGGAACCGAGAAGTGCAGCGGCTGCGTGTCGGGCTCGGTGAGTCCGGCACGACTGCGCCAGAACAGGTGCGTCTGCGTGACCGACACCCCCGGTTGAGGCGGACCCACCGGGCGCTGCGTCGTGAAGATCACCGGTGAGAGCAGGTGGTCGTGCAGGTTCTTGCCGACCTGGGGCGAATCGTGCACCACAGCAATCCCCAGCGCCGTCAGCTCGTCCGCCGGGCCGATCCCCGAGCGCAGCAGGATCACCGGGGAGCCGAGAGCACCCGCCGAGAGGATGACCTCGTCGGCCCGCAGCTCGTCGCCGTCCTCGAACCGGACTCCCCGCGCTCGTCCTTCCTCCACGATCACGGAGTGCACCTCGCGGCCCGTGACGATCGTGAGCCTGTCGGCCACCGGCTGCGCATAGGCCATCCAGGTGTTCACCCTGCGGCCGTCGCGCATCGTGACCTGCTCCTGCGAGACGCCGTCGAGAGTGCCGCCGTTGTAGTTCGCGTTGCGCGGCAGTCCCTCCTGCACTGCGGCATCGATGATCGACGCCTGGATCGGGGACAGGGTGTAGTCGTCGGTCACCGGCAGCAGGTCGTTCTCGATCGCGTCGAAGACCGGCTCGACCTCGGACCAGCCCCAGCCCGTGGCGCCGTCGCGCTCCCAGCCGTCGTAGTCGGATGCCGCGCCCCGCACCCAGATCATGGCGTTCAGCGCGTGCGATCCGCCGGTGACCTTTCCGCGCGGCAGATGCAGGCGGCGCCCCGCAGCATGTTCCTGGGGAACGGTGAAGAAATCCCAGTCCTCCGTGGAGTGCCACAGCTCCCCCGCACGCGAGGGGTCGTGGATCGCCGGGTTCGTGTCATAGCCTCCCGCTTCGATCAGGGTGACGTCCACACCGGCATCCACCAGGCGCCGCGCGACGATCGCGCCCGAGGTGCCCGCTCCTACGACGATCGCAGAGCGCACGGCTCAGCCCTTCCGGCCGGGGCCGGACACGACCTGCGTGACAGCCACGGACTTGAGGCCCTCGACGCCGAACTCGAGACCGTAGCCCGAGCTCTTCACTCCACCGAACGGCACCATCGGGTGCAGTCCGCCGTGCGAGTTGATCCAGACGGTTCCCGACTGCATGCGGGTCGCGGCCTCCCGTGCAGCGTCGGGGTCGCTCGACCAGACCGAGGCCCCGAGACCGACGTCGACGCCGTTCGCCCACTCGAACGCCTCGTCCACATCGGAGTACCGGATCACGGGCAGGGCAGGACCGAACTGCTCCTCCTGCACGAGATCCGCGTCGTTGGAGATGTCGGCGACGATCGTCGGGCGGTAGAACAGCTCGCCCAGTTCGGGAGCGCTCTCGCCCCCGGTGACGACGCGGGCTCCCCGCGCCTTGGCGTCCTCGACCAGGCGGCTCACGATGTCGAACTGCGCCTTGTTCTGCAGCGGCCCGAGGACGTTGTCCTCGTCGAGTCCGTTGCCCATCGGAACGGATGCCGCGATCTCGCCGAGCGCGTTCACGACGTCGTCGTACACCGAGTCGTGCACGTAGAGCCGCTTCATCGCGGCGCACGTCTGACCGGTGTTGATGAACGCACCCCAGAACAGATCCTGTGCGATCGCGGCGGCATCCGTCCCCGGCAGCACGATGCCCGCGTCGTTGCCGCCCAGTTCCAGGGTGAGGCGGGCGAGGTTGCCCGCCGAGCTCTCGATGATGCGGCGACCGGTCGCCGTCGAGCCGGTGAACATGATCTTGTCGACGTCGGGGTGCGAGGCCAGGCGGGCGCCGACTTCACGGTCGCCCGAGATGCCCATGAGGACATCGGGCGGCAGCACCTCGTTCATGACCGAGAGCATCGCGAGCACGCTGAGCGGCGTGTACTCGCTCGGCTTGGCGACGACCGTGTTGCCCATGCGCAGCGATGGGCCGATCTGCCAGATCGTGATCATGAGGGGCCAGTTCCACGGTCCGATCGCACCCACGACGCCGGCCGCCTTGTAGACGAGCTCGGCGTGCAGGTTCTCGTCGTCGACGAGCACCTGCGACTCGAGCGCGATCGCCGCATTCGTGCGCAGCCAGGCCGAGCAGGCGCCGAGTTCGAAACGGGCGTTCGGACCGTTCAGCGGCTTGCCCTGCTCGCGCGAGAGGATGTACGCAAGGGCCTCGGCGTTCGCGTCGATCGCGTCAGCAGCCGCGAGCAGCAGCTCGATGCGCTTCTCGTGACCCGAGCCCTCCCATGCAGGCTGAGCCGCCTTGGCACGGGCGATCGCCTCGTCGAGCTCGGCGACCGAATCGACGGGCGCACGGCCGATGATCTCGCGAGTCGCGGCATCCGGGATCTCCCGCCCCGAACCCTCGGGCGCCTGGATGCGGTCGAGCAGCACGGCGGCTGCAGATGCGGCGGAATCGGACATCAGGACTCTCCTTCGAGCGGGGCGCAGGCCGGGTCGTCGACCTCATCTCATTGTCGGATGCCCCCTTCATCCGCACTTGTCGAGGAGCGCGCCGCAGATGTCCGAGTGCGAAGGATCTGCGCCGGCAGGAGGCGAGCCTCGTCTTCCGGATGCCGGTGGATCCGCCGCCTTCAGCGGCCGAGAACAGCGGATGCCGCGGCCCGCGCCTCGTCGGCGGTCGCCGCGAGGAGCACCGCCGCGGCAGCCTCACGGCACTGATCCGAGGTGTTCTGCGCCAAGGCAGCTGCGACCCGCCCGAGCGCTCGTGGCGTCATGGACAGACTCGTGACGCCGAGCCCCACGAGAACGGGAGCCAGCGCCGGATCGCCGCCCGCTTCGCCGCACACGCCGACCGATCGGCCGGCCTGTCGGCCCGCCTCGCCCACCGCACCGATCAAGCGCAGCACGGCCGGTTGCCACGGGTCGTTGAGGTCGCCCAGCTCGCTCAGCAGCCGGTCGGCCGCGAGCGTGTACTGAGCGAGGTCGTTGGTTCCCAGGCTCACGAAGTCGACGATCTCGAACAGCTCCGCGGCGAGCAGCGCCGCGGCCGGCGTCTCGATCATGATCCCGACGCGCGGCAGCCCTGCCGCGCGGGCCCTGCTCGCGAAGTCGCGGGCCTCGTCGACGGTCGCGACCATCGGCGCCATCACGTCGACCAGAGCAGCCTCCTGCTCCGCGGCGAGCGCGAGCGCCCGCAGCTGATCGTCGAGCAGTGCCGGCGATCTCCGTGCGATGCGCAGCCCGCGCACGCCGAGGGCCGGGTTGTCCTCGTGCTCGGAGTTCGCGAAGGGCAGCGGCTTGTCGCTGCCGGCGTCGAGTGTGCGCACGACGACGCGACGGTCGGGGAATGCCGCGAGCACTCCGCGGTAGGCGGCGACCTGTTCCTCGACGGTCGGAGCCTCGGCTCGGTCGAGGAAGCAGAATTCGGTGCGGAACAGGCCTACGCCCTCGGCACCGGCGACTGCAGCGGCGACCGCATCCGCGGCACCGCCGACGTTCGCGAACAGGGGCAGCTCGGTGCCGTCGGCCAGGCTCCCTGTGCCGTCGAACGGCACCACGATGCCTGCAGCCTTCGCCGCATGGATCTTCGACGGGGAAGGGTCGACCTCGACCGTCCCGCGGTCTCCGTCGACCAGCACGGTCGCGCCGACCGCGATGCCGGTCGCGCCGATCACTCCGACCACGGCGGGGAGCCCGAGGGACCGCGCGATGATCGCCGTGTGCGAGGTGGGTCCGCCCTGCTCGGTGACGAGAGCCACGCAGCGTCCGCCTTCGAGGGCGGCGGTGTCTGCCGGGGCGAGATCGGACGCGACGAGCACGAAGGGCTCGTCGCGATCGGGCACGCCAGGCATCTCGACCTCGAGGATCTCGGCGATGATCCTGTCGCGCACGTCGCGGATGTCGGCCGCGCGCTCGGCCATGCGTCCCCCGAGCGCCGCCAGATTCTTCTCGTGCACGGCGGCGGTCTCCCACACCGCGCGTGCCGCGCTGCGCCCGTTCGTGCGCACGAGAGCCGATGCCTCGGAGACGAGCTCCGGGTCGGAGGCCAGCAGGCGGGAGGCGTCGAGGATGTCGCGGGCTTCCCCCGACGCACCGGCGGTGCGCGAGCGCAGTTCGTCGGCGACGGCCACGGCCGCCCATTCGATGGCTGAGACCTCGGACTCGCGGTCGGCCGGCGCGATCACGATGTCGGAGGGCGGCTCCGGCAGAGGCAGGGCCAGATGCACGACGGATGCCGCGGCCGCGCCCGCGCTCACACCACGGCCGCGCAGCACGGCGCCGGCCGCGACGGGCACGCGCTCATCGGCGGGCTCCGCCTGACGCCTCGGCGCCACCGGAGCGGTGCCCTCGCCGAATCCGTCGTGGAACAGCGCCGCCAGGCGTGTCACCACCTGCTCGGCATCGTCGCCGGATGCGGAGAGTTCGATGTCGTCGCCCTGCCGCGCGCCCAGGACCAGCAAGCGGGAAAGGCTCGCGGCCGAGGCCTCCGGCCCGTCCGGCAGCTTGCGCAAGCGGACGTCCGCACCGGCGGATGCCTCCGCGATCAGGGCTGCGGGCCGAGCGTGGATGCCGAGCGGATTGCGCACCGTCACGGTGCGGAACGTGCGCCCCGCCCCTTGCGGGTCGTTGAGCGAGCGCAGCGAGACGAAACGCGGTGAAGACGAGTTCGACGTCGTGTCACCGCGTTTCGTCTCGTCGCTGCGCTCCTCGCTCGACGACCGGGTGGGTGCGCCCGGCTCCGGCTCTCCGAGCTGCCCGGTCTTCGCGGCGAGCGCGGCCGTGGCCTCCTCGGCGACGGCGTCGAGAGTTCCCCCTGCCGCCGCAGACACGACCGCGGCGAGAAGCCCTTCGACGAACGGCGCCGGCACGAGCCGCACCGGGACGTCGCTCGTCCGGAACTCGAGCGCCATCTCGGCGCTCATCACGGCGGAACCCAGATCCATCAGCACCAGCACGCCGTCGCAGTCCGCAGCCAGTTCGTCGATCGCCGCGGCGACCGCCGCCGCATCCGTGCCCAGAATCGGCGCACCGTCGGCATCCGTTCCCGCCCCCGCCGCCACGCGCACCTGCACTCCTCCGCCCGGCACCATCTGCAGGGCGAGTTCGAGCGCCGCCTCCCCGAGCCGAGCGCTGTGAGAGACGGCGACGATGCCGATCATCAGGATGCGCCCGCGATCGCGTCGGCCAACGTCTCGAACAGGATCGCCGTCGACGCCGCGCCGGGGTCGAGGTGACCCGCGCTGCGCTCACCCAGATAGCTCGCCCGCCCCTTGCGCGCGACGAGCGGCAGGGTCGCGTCTCGGCCGGCAGCGGCTGCGTCGGCCGCAGCCCGAGCACCCTCGGCCACCGAGGCGCCCGAGGCCAACGTCTCGTCGAGCGCGTCGACCGCGGGTGCCATCGCATCGAACATGGTCTTGTCCCCCGCTTCGGGCTTGCCCCGGGCGACGATCCCCTCGAGCCCCGCTCGCAGCGCCGCGGCGAGCGCAGGTCCGTCAAGGGAGGCCACGGCGCCCGCGCTCATGCCCATGCGCAGGAAGAAGGTGCCGTACAGCGGTCCGCTCGCGCCACCGACCGAGCTGACCAGCGTCATTCCCACGGTCTTCAGCAGATCGTCGATGCCCGTCGGCGCCCCCGCGCCGAGCTTCTCGCTCACCGCCGTCATGCCGCGCGCCATGTTCGCTCCGTGGTCGGCGTCGCCGATAGCCGAATCGAGTTCGGTGAGCCACTCGCGCTTCTCGGCGATCGCAGCGCCGAATCGCGAGATCCAGTCCTGCAGAGTGGTCGTCTCCACCGCTCCCATCAGGCGCCCCACCGCAGGCCCGGGGTGACGACCGGTGCGTCCCACAGGCGCAGGATCTCGTCGTCCGCCTTCAGAACCGTGACCGAGCATCCGGCCATGTCGAGAGAGGTGATGTAGTTGCCGACCAGGTTGCGCACGATCTGCACGCCCGCCGCTTCCAGCAAGGCGGCGACCTCGGCGTACATCAGGTACAACTCGATCTGCGGGGTCGCGCCCATGCCGTTCACCATCACGATCGCGGGGCCTGCGAAATCGAGGTCGGCGAGGATCGGCTCGACGAGTTGACGAGCGATCTCGGACGCCGGGGCGAGCGGTTCGCGATGGCGACCGGGTTCGCCGTGGATGCCGATGCCGATCTCCATCTGGTCCTCAGGGAGGTCGAAGGTGGGCTTCCCCGCCGCCGGGACCGTGCAGCTCGTCAAGGCCATGCCCATCGATCTGCCCTGCCCATTCACTCGCTGAGCGAGGGCGGTGACTGAGGCGAGATCCTGCCCCTCCTCCGCGGCGGCGCCGACGATCTTCTCGAGCAGCACAGTGAGGCCCACGCCGCGACGGCCGGCGGTGTAGAGCGAGTCCTGCACGGCGACGTCGTCGTCCACGACGACCGTGCCCACCTCGATGCCCTCCATCTCGGCGAGTTCGGCCGCCATCTCGAAATTAAGCACGTCTCCGGTGTAGTTCTTCACGATGTGCAGCACGCCGGCCCCGCGATCCACGGCCTTCGTCGCCGCCTGCACGCGATCAGGCGTCGGCGAGGTGAACACCTCACCGGCGACGGCCGCGTCGAGCATCCCGAGGCCGACGTATCCGCCGTGCAAATTCGGTGAGAATTCGAAAGCTTTTCGTCAATGTCGAATATGCTCGGACTCGATCGGGTTGTCAACCCCCGATCGAGGAGCCCGACTCGACGACGATCCGGGCAGGAGGGACCGCGCATGATCCAGGCCATCGACCGTGCCGCGAAGGTGCTCGAACTGCTGCAAGGAGCCCGTCATCTGGGCATCACCGATCTGGCTCTGGCGCTGGATCTTCCGCCGTCGACGGTGCACGGCATCGTGAAGTCCCTGCGCGAGCATGGACTCGTCGCGAAGGAGCGCGGGGGGCAGCGGTACATGCTCGGCCCTACCCTGCTGCGACTGAGCAACGTGTACCTCGACACGCTCGACGTGCGGGCGCGGGCGATGCGCTGGACGCAGGATCTCGCCAGGCGCACCGGTCTGTCGGTGCGCCTGGGTGCGCCGCACTTCGCCGACGTGCTCGTGATCCATCACAGTCTCCGCCCCGACGACAGCCAGCAGATGCTCGAGACCGGGGTCGCCATCCCCGCGCACGCCTCGGCGATGGGAAAGGTGCTGCTCGCCTACGACGTCGGTTTCCAACAGACCGTCTTCGAACGCCCTCTGCGCAGCCTCACCGGCGACACGATCACCGACGTCGCCCGCCTCACGCTCGAGTTCCCCGCCATCACCGAGCGCGGCAGCGCGAGCGAGACCGACGAAGCCGTCCTGGGCGAATCGTCGGTCGCCGCCCCCGTCGCGGACGCTCGCGGCGACATCGTCGCCGCTCTTGCTGTCGTGCTGCCGACGTCTCAGGCGCCGGCATCCGACGACGTCCTCGGTGCGCTGCGCGAGACCGCGCGCAACATCTCGCGCGAGCTGGGCGCGGCCGTCTGGCCGCCGCGGGTCGCACCTGCGGAGGACTGAACCCGCAGCAGCAGCATCCGCGGCCCTCCCCCACCGAGGTGGCGCCCCGCGCCGGAATCACGCTCCCGATCCGACAGCAAGCGCCGCCCGACGCCCATGGCGATCACCGGGACCCTCCCAGAGAGCCACGATCAGCGCGATTGCAGCCCGTCGAGGGTCACGCGCAGGATGTCCTCGCCGAGTTCGTCCGGGTCGACCGGTCCACCAGGGCGGTACCACTCGACGACCGAGTTGATCATGCCGAAGATCAGCCTCGTCGCGACGGCCGCATCGACGTCGTCGCGGATCAGCCCCTCGCTCTGCGCCTCGGCGAGGATCGCGGTGACCCGCTGGTCGAAGTCGCGGCGACGCCGCAGCGCGGTGGTCTCGACCTCGCTGTTGCCGCGTACGCGCAGCAGCAGCGTGACCGAGGGCAGCTTCGCGATGAGAACGTGCACGGCCCCGCGCACGATCGCGCGCAGCCGATCGGAGGCGAGCGGATGCCGCGCCTCGGCGTCGTCGACCACCTGCTCGAGACCGTCGAGAGCGTCGTTCAGAGCGAGTTCGAGGATCGCGGACTTGGAGTCGAAGTGATGGTACAGGGCCGACTTGGTGAGCCCGAGCGCCGCAGTGAGATCCGCCACGCTGGTCGCGTCGTAGCCGTGCTCGTTGAAGACCTTGACCGCGACCGCGAGCACCTGCTCACGGTCGTATCCGGGGCGTCCCCGCTTGGGCGTCGGCGCCCCGAGTTCGGTCTGTGACATGTCGTCCAGTCTGGCACCGCCGAGGAGTTGCCATTCCCGAGACGATCTGAGATCGTATTCCTGAACGATCGGTCTGGAAATACGCCAGCGTCGACGATCGAGAGGATGACAATGTCCGAGGCCTATCTCGTCGGCGGTGTGCGCACGCCGATCGGCCGGTACGGCGGAGCACTCGCGGGCGTCCGCCCCGACGATCTCGCGGCGCTCGTCGTCGGAGAGGCCGTGGCACGGTCGGGGCTGCCGGTCGACGCGCTCGACGAGGTCATCCTCGGAGCGGCGAATCAGGCCGGCGAGGACAACCGCAACGTCGCCCGCATGGCCGTGCTGCTGGCGGGTCTACCCGACACGGTCCCCGGGATGACGGTCAACCGGCTGTGCGCGTCGGGCATGTCCGCGATCACGATCGCGGCTCAGGCGATCCGCGCGGGCGACGCCGACGCGATCATCGCGGGAGGCGTCGAGTCGATGACGAGGGCGCCCTGGGTTCAGGCCAAGCCCGCGCGCGCCTGGGCGAAACCCGGAGACGCCTTCGACACCTCCATCGGCTGGAGGTTCACGAACCCCCGACTGGCGGCGCGCGAGAAGGCCACATTCTCGATGCCGGAGACCGCAGAAGAGGTGGCGCGCGTCGACGGGATCAGCAGAGCGGATGCCGACGCCTTCGCGCTGGCGAGCCACCGGCGCGCTGTCACGGCGATCGACGCCGGGCGATTCGCCGCCGAGATCGTCGCCGTCGAGACCCCCCGCGGCTCCGTCGAGGTCGACGAAGGGCCGCGCCGCGACACGTCTCTCAAGGCTCTGGAGGGGCTGCGGCCAGTGGTCGGCGGCGGCGCCGTGGTCACGGCGGGCAACTCGAGCTCGCTGAACGACGGGGCGTCGGCGATCGCGGTCGCGAGCCCGGATGCCGTGGAGCGACACGGGCTGCGCCCGCGTGCGCGGATCGTCGCATCGGCGACGGCCGCACTCGCGCCGGAGATCATGGGACTGGGCCCCGTACCCGCCACGGAGAAGGCCCTGCAGAAGGCCGGACTCACGGTCGCCGATCTCGGCGCGGTGGAGCTGAACGAAGCCTTCGCATCGCAGTCCCTCGCATGCATCCGCCGACTCGGCCTCGATCCCGCGATCGTGAACGCCGACGGCGGGGCGATCGCGCTCGGCCATCCACTGGGGTCGAGCGGGTCGCGACTGGTCGTCACCCTGCTCGGGCGCATGGAGCGAGAGGGCGTCCGGTACGGTCTCGCCACGATGTGCGTGGGCGTGGGCCAGGGCACCGCGATGATCGTGGAGCGCGTGTGATGACCCTGCGCATCGAGGAGCATACCGACCGCGTCGTCGCGACGCTCGACCGCCCTGAGAAGCGCAACGCGATCGATCAGGACACCATCGACGCGCTGCACGCCCTGTGCTACTCTCTCGAATCCCACCCTCGCACCCTGATCCTCACGGGATCGGGCGGCGTGTTCGCCGCGGGAGCCGACATCGCGCAGCTGCGAGACCGTACGGCGGAGGATGCACGGCGGGGCATCAACGCCACGGCGTTCATCCGGGTCAGCGAGCTCCCGATGCCGGTCGTCGCTGCGATCGACGGCTACGCTCTCGGCGGCGGCGGCGAGCTCGCCTATGCCGCCGACATCCGCATCGCCACACCGGCTCTGCAGATCGGCAACCCCGAGACGGGCCTCGGCATCATGGCCGCCGCCGGGGCTGCCTGGCGGCTGCCCGAGATCGTCGGAGCGGCACGAGCGAGCGAGATGCTCCTGACCGGGCGGATGCTGGATGCCGAAGAGGCCGTGCAATGGGGACTCGTGTCGGCCGTGCATCCGGCGGAGGATCTGATGAGCGCGGCTCATGCGATCGCGGACCGGATCGCCGCGAACGACCCGCTCGCCACGCAGCACACCAAGCGCGCCCTGCGCACCCCTCGCGCACAGCATCCGGCCATCGAGTTCGAGCTGCAGGCCGAACTGTTCGAGTCGCCGGAGAAACATCGCCGGATGACCGCCTTCCTCGAACGAAAGGCGAATCGATGACCGGGCGAAGTGAGAGCGAGCCGACCTCGACGCAGGAGACGAGCGTTTCGTCTCGTCGCTCCGCTCCTCGCTCAACGACCGGAACTGAGGAAATCCACGGGTCGTTGAGCGAGACGAAACGCCGCGAGCCGATGGCTCCCGCGCAGGTCGGGGTGCTCGGCGGCGGGCGCATGGGTGCGGGCATCGCGCATGCCTTCCTGCTGGCCGGGTCCCGCGTGAGCGTCGTCGAACGCGATGACGAGAGCGCGGCTGCCGCGGCCCATCGCATCGGCGACAGCATCCGCCGGTCCGTCGAGCGCGACGGAGGTCTCGACGAGACCGAGCTCCGCTCCCGCCTCGACACGGGCACCGATGCCACCGCTTTCGGTGAGTGCGATCTCGTGATCGAGGCGGTGCCCGAGGAACGCACGCTCAAGGAGACCGCTCTCTCTCGCGCCGAAGCCGCCATGCCCGCGTACGCGATTCTGGCGAGCAACACCTCCTCGATCTCGATCGACGACCTCGCCTCGCGGCGCCTGCGCCCCGAGCGATTCCTCGGGCTGCACTTCTTCAACCCGGTGCCCGCGTCGGCACTGGTCGAGATCGTCCAGGGCTCGGCGACATCGCCAGACGTGATCGACAGCGCCCGTGTCTGGGTCAGCGCCCTCGGCAAGACGCCCATCGTCGTCCGCGACTCTCCCGGCTTCGCCTCATCGCGCCTCGGCGTCATGCTCGGCCTCGAGGCGATCAGGATGCTGGAGGACGGCGTCGCCTCCGCCGCGGACATCGATGCCGCGATGACGCTCGGCTACAGGCATCCGACCGGTCCGCTGCGCACGACCGACATCGTCGGTCTCGACGTGCGGCTCGGGATCGCCGAGGAGCTCGAGCGCGCCTTCGGCGAGCGCTTCGCCGCGCCCGAGCTGCTGCGCCGGATGGTCGCCGAGGGCAAGCTGGGCCGCAAGAGCGGTCAGGGATTCTACGAATGGAACGAGGAGAGATGACCGACTACCTGCCGAGCTACGTCCGGGGCGAGTGGTGGACGCCGTCGTCCCCCGACCGCGCAACCGACGTGCGGGATTCCTCGACAGGCGAGGTGATCACCCGTGTCTCCACCGAGGAGCTCGATCTCGCCGGCGCCCTCGACTACGCGAGGACCACCGGGCACGCAGCGCTCGCGGCTCTGACGTTTCACCAGCGCGCGGTACTGCTCAAGCAGTTCGCGCTCGCGCTGACCGAGCGCAAGGACGAGTTGTACGCGCTCTCCGCGCGCACCGGCGCCACGAAGACCGACTCCTGGGTCGACATCGACGGCGGCATCGGCGTGCTGTTCTCATACTCGGGCAAGGGGCGGCGCGAGCTGCCGAACGGCACGGTGCACATCGACGGTCCTGTCGAGCCGCTGTCGAAGGACGGATCCTTCCTCGGCCGCCACATCTACACGACCCTCCCCGGCGTCGCGGTGCAGATCAACGCCTTCAACTTCCCCGTGTGGGGGTCGCTCGAGAAGTTCGCTCCCGCGTTCCTCGCCGGCATGCCCACGTTGGTGAAGCCCGCCACACCCACGGGCTACCTCGCCGAGGCGATGGTGCGCATCCTGGTCGAGTCGGGGCTGCTTCCCGATGGTTCGCTGCAGCTCGTGAGCGGCAGCGTGCCCGGGCTCTTCGAGAACCTGCGCCTCGGAGACCTGGTGGGCTTCACGGGCAGCGCCTCGACCGCCGAGTCGCTGAAGGCCCATCCCGCGGTGCAGACGGGCGGCGTCCGTTTCACCGCCGAGACCGACTCGATCAACGCCTCGGTGCTGGGCACGGACGCGGCCGAAGGCACACCGGAGTTCGATGCCTACGTGCGTCAGCTCGTCACGGAGATGACCACCAAGGCCGGGCAGAAGTGCACGGCGATCCGCCGTGCGATCGTGCCCACGGCGTCGGCGGATGCCGTGGTCGCCGCCGTACGGGCTCGGATCGCCGAGAAGACCGTGCTGGGCGATCCACGGGCCGAGGGCGTGACGATGGGTCCGCTCGCGTCTCTGGCCCAGCGCGACGAGGTGCTCCGTCGGATCAGGGAGCTGCAGGAGGCCGGAGGCGAGATCGTCGTGGGCTCGACGGACACCCCCGAGGTGCGCCTCGCGGATGGCAGTACCGGACCCGCGTCCAACGGCGCCTTCGTGTCTCCCGTGCTGCTGCGGTTCGCCGACCCGCAGACGGATGCCGTGCACTCCGTCGAGGCCTTCGGCCCCGTGTCCTCCCTGCTCACCTACGGCACCACGGCCGAGGCGGCGGCACTGGTCGCGCGCGGCGGCGGATCTCTCGTCACGAGCATCGCGACGCACGACCCGGCACAGGCGGTCGAACTCGCCGGGCGCATCGCGCCGTTCAACGGACGAATGCTGCTGCTCGACCGCGATGACGCCCGCTCCTCCACCGGCCACGGTTCGCCGTTGCCGAACCTCGTGCACGGCGGGCCCGGCCGCGCCGGCGGCGGCGAGGAGCTGGGCGGCATCCGTGCCGTGCACCATCACATGCAGCGCACCGCCGTGCAAGGTTCACCCGAGATGCTGACAGCGCTCACCGGTGTCTGGCACGCCGGCGCTGCGACGAGCAGCGGCGACCGGCATCCGTTCCGCAAGTCCCTCGCCGAGTTGCGTGTGGGCGATCAGATCGCCTCCGGCTCCCGCGAGGTGACGCTGGACGACATCGAGACGTTCGCGCACTTCACGGGCGACACGTTCTATGCACACATGGACGAGGAGGCCGCGGCGGCGAACCCGTTCTTCCCCGGGCGGGTGGCGCACGGCTATCTGCTCGTCTCGTGGGCAGCGGGCCTGTTCGTCGACCCTGCGCCCGGACCTGTGCTCGCGAACTACGGACTCGAGCATCTGCGATTCCTCACTCCCGTCTCCCCCGGCGACGATATCCGCGTCGAGCTCACGGCCAAGCAGATCACGCCTCGCGAGACCGACGAGTACGGCGAAGTGCGATGGGATGCCGTCATCCGCAACCAGAAGGACGAGACCGTCGCGACGTACGACGTGCTGACGCTGGTGAGCAAGTCGTGAGGCCGATGATGCAGCGTGACAGCGCCTCGGCCATGCTCGGCATGGTCGTCGAAGTCGACGAACCGGGGCGCGCGATCGTGTCGATGACCGTGCGGGAGGACATGCTGAACGGGTTCGCGATCACGCACGGCGGGCTCGTGTTCGCCCTCGCCGACACGGCGTTCGCGATCGCCTGCAACGAAGACGAACGGGTGACGGTCGCGGCCGGCGCCGACATCACGTTCCTGAAGTCGACGCGCGCAGGCCAGACGCTGACGGCCACCGCGGTTCGCCGCGTCGTGAGCGGGCGCACCGGACTCTACGACGTCACGGTGTCCGACGAGACCAGCGACCCCGTCGCAGAGTTCCGCGGCCGTTCAATCGTCACGAATCGTCCGCAGTCCGAGTGAACCCCCGACGAAGGAGTCGACGATGATCGGTGAGCGCCTGGACATCGGAACCGAGCTCGAGCTGCACTCCCGTGAGACGCTCGCCGAGCTTCAGCTGCAGCGCCTGCAGTGGACCGTGCACCACGCCTACGAGAGTGTGCCGCTGTACCGCCGCAAGTTCGACGAGCACGGCGTGCATCCTGACGACATCCGCACCCTCGACGATGTGAGCCGGCTGCCGTTCACGACCAAGGCCGACCTGCGTGAGACGTACCCCTTCGGCATGTTCGCAGTGCCCATGGCGGATGTGCGCCGCATCCACGCCTCGTCCGGAACCACAGGACGGCCGACCGTCGTGGGCTACACCGCAGGCGACCTCGACCGCTGGGGCGACCTGGTCGCCCGCTCGCTGCATGCGGCCGGCATCCGCGCCGGCATGAAGGTGCACAACGCCTACGGCTACGGCCTCTTCACCGGCGGGCTCGGCGCGCACGCCGGCATCGAGCGGCTCGGCGCCACCGTCGTCCCCGTCTCCGGTGGACAGACGGCCCGCCAGGCGCAGCTGATCAACGACTTCCAGCCCGACGCGATCCTGTGCACCCCCAGCTACTTGCTCACGATCGCAGACGCCCTGGAAGAGGCGGGCCTGGATCCGGCCGCCACATCGCTGAAGATCGCCGTCCTCGGCGCAGAGCCCTGGACGAACGAGATGCGCCGGGAGATCGAGCGGCGCCTGAACCTCGACGCCGTGGACATCTACGGCCTCAGCGAAGTCATGGGCCCGGGCGTCGCGAGCGAGAGCGTGCTGACGAAAGACGGCCCGCACATCTGGGAGGACCACTTCCTGCCGGAGACCATCGACGGTGACACGGGCGAGGCGGTATCGGACGGCGAACTGGGCGAGCTCGTGTTCACCTCGCTGACGAAGGAGGCGTTTCCTGTCATCCGCTATCGAACCCGCGACCTCACCCGGCTCCTTCCCGGCACGACGTACCCCGCCGTGCGACGGATCGAGAAGATCACCGGACGCAACGACGACATGATCATCCTGCGCGGGGTGAACCTGTTCCCCACCCAGATCGAAGAGCTCGTGATGGGCATCGAGACGCTCACACCGCATTTCGTGCTCGAGCTGCGCCACGTCGCCCGGCTCGACACGCTCACGGTGCGCATCGAGCGCCACCCGCAGTTGAGCGCCGAGGAGTGCGAAGCTGCCGCGGCCGTGCTCCAGCAACGCATCAAGATGCACATCGGCACCAGCGTCGACGTGCAGGTCGAGGAACCGGGCGCGCTGCCGCGCAGCGAGGGCAAGTACAAGCGGGTGTACGACCTGCGCTGAGGGAATGCCGGTCGCGCGGTGACCGTCGCCTCGTGTCGCGGTCGCCGTTCACTTTGTCGGGAGTTCTCCGGTCGGTCGGGAGTCTCGAGCACGACTCGCCGCGATCTCCTGCCTCGCTCCCGACAAAGCGACGCCCAGGACGGATGACGGCGCCGCCCGTTCCACGGCCAATCCGAAGTTCATTCAGGCCGCGAAAGCTCAGGAGCGGATGCTGCGGCTCACCCTCTGAAGGCGAGCACGAACGGCAGCACGTCGGTGGCGCCAGCCCGCCTGAGCGTGCGGGCTGCGATCGTCAGAGTCCAGCGGCTGTCGGCCTGGTCGTCGACCAGCAGCACCGGGCCCGCCGGGACCTCGAGGCCCTCGGCCGTGAATCTCTCCCACAGGCCCGCGACGCGGAAAGCACTGTTGCCGCCGGGCTGCCCGGTCGGCCCGCCGCCCACGAGTCCGAGCTCGCCGAGGTAGGGCAGCCGGCCGATCTCTGCGATGCCGCGGGCGAGCGAATCGACGAGCAGCGGCCGCGAGCGGGACGGCACCGCGACGACGGCGACCGGCCTGCGCTCCCACCCCCAACCGGCGAGCACCCGGACGCAACCGGCCAGAAGCTGAGGCGACACCCGGGCATCCGCCGCCCCCGCGCCGAACAGTTCGCGCAGCGTGCCGCCCCAGCCGAGATCGGTGAGCCGTGCGAGTGCGCGGCCCTCGGTCGCCTGCTCGTCCACGGCGATGCGCCCCTTCACCGGCGCACCCAGGCGGTCGGCGCCGGTCGGCCAGGCGCGCCGAGGCTCGATCGGCACGCCCACCCGGTCGAGCGACTCAGCGGCGCTCACGGTCGAGGTCTCGTCGATGTCGCGCGGGAACCAGGCTCCGGCGCAGTTGTCGCATCGCCCGCAGGGCACAGCCGTGTCGTCGTCGAGGGAGCGCTGCAAGAACTCCATGCGGCATCCACGGGTCGTCTCGTAATCGAGCATGCTCTGCTGCTCGGCGACGCGCTCGGCCGCGATGCGCTCGTAGCGCTCGGCGTCGTAGATCCACGGCTCGCCGGTGGCGACCCAGCCGCCCTGCACTCGGCGGACCGCACCGTCGACGTCGAGCACCTTGAGCAGCAGTTCGAGCGGTGTGCGGCGGATGTCGACCATCGCCTCGAGCGCCGGCGTCGACACCGGGCGGTCGCCGAGCGCGGCGATCACGCGCTCCGCGCGCTCCCGATCGGGCATTGATGCGGTCGCGAAGTAGTGCCAGATGTCGCGGTCTTCCACGCCGGGCAGCAGCAGCACGTCGGCGCTCTCGCTCGCGCGCCCCGCACGACCCACCTGCTGGTAGTAGGCGACGGGCGATGACGGTGCCCCGAGATGCAGCACGAACCCGAGGTCTGGTTTGTCGAAGCCCATGCCGAGAGCGCTGGTCGCGACGAGCGCCTTGACCTCGTTGCGCTTGAGCATGCCCTCCGACTCTTCGCGCTCGTCGGCATCGGTCTGACCCGTGTATGCGCGCGCCTCATGTCCGCGTTCGCGCAGCAGGCGCGCGGTGTCGACCGCTGCTGCGACGGTGAGCGTGTAGATGATGCCCGAGCCCGGGAGGTCATCGAGATGGCTGAGCAGCCAGGCGAGCCGGCTCGCCGAATCCGGCAAGCGGAGGACACCGAGCCGGAGTGACGTGCGGGCGAGAGGGCCGCGGATCGTGAGCACGTCGGCGTCGGATGCCGCGCCGAGCTGCTCGGCCACGTCGGCGACGACGCGGCTGTTCGCCGTGGCGGTCGTTGCGAGCACCGGGACGTCGGCGGGCATCTGCCCGATGAGGTCGCGCAGTCGCCGGTAGTCGGGGCGGAAGTCATGACCCCAGTCGCTGATGCAGTGCGCCTCGTCGACGACGAGCATGCCGATGCGGCGCACGAGCGCAGGCAGCTGCTCCTCGCGGAACGACGGGTTGTTGAGGCGCTCGGGCGACACCAGCAGCACGTCGACCTCGTCGCGGTCGAGCTGTGCGAGCACGTCTGACCACTCGTGAGCGTTGGTCGAGTTGATCGCGACGGCCCGCACACCAGCCCGTTCGGCGGCCGCGATCTAGTCACGCATAAGAGCGAGCAGAGGCGAGACCAGCACCGTGGGGCCCGCGCCCTGCTTTCGCAGCAGCAGTGTCGCGACGAAGTACACCGCCGACTTGCCCCAACCCGTCCGCTGCACGACGAGCGCGCGCCGACGCTGCTCGACCAGAGCCTCGATCGCCTCGTACTGCCCGTCGTGGAAGACGGCATCCGGACGCCCGACGAGTTCGCGCAGCGCGGCGAGCGCTGCGTCGCGGGTGTCGAGGGAAAGCTGCGAAGTCATTCCCCCACTCTGCCTCACCCCGACGACATCGGGACGAACGCTCTACGCTCCGACGGCGAAGACGTCGCACCCGTCGTCTAGCGTGGACGCATGATCACCCGTGAACTCGCCGTCGCCCTTCGCGACGCCGGGCTGGCCTGGCACCCCGCCGAGGGCGACCGCTTCCAGCTCGATCTCCCCGACGACGTCGAACTCGAAGCCGAGGCCGACGTGTTCACGGTCAGCGAGATGACGATCGAGGCGCGCCAGACGCCCAGCGGCACCGACCTCGCCTTCAACGGCACCACCGAGTGGGCGCTCGACGCGGTGACTCTGGCCGACGCCGTGTGGCTGCCGCGAGAGGATCAGCTCCGCGAACTCCTGCGGGGCACTTTCCGCCGCCTCAGCCGTCTCGACGACGCGTTCGAGGTCGTGGTCGAGATCGCCGGCGAGACGCTGCGGTACGAGCATCCCGACCCTTCGGAGGCCTACGGCCGAGCGCTCCTCGCGTTGATCTCGCGCTCGCGCTGACCCCACCCCTTGCACGGCGCGGGCCCTCGTGTCAGAATTACCTAACGATCGGTCAGTAAACAGATCGAGAGTTGAGGAGTCGACGATGACGAGCCCCGCAGACCTGTCTCTCGTGGATGGCGAGCTCAGCGAAGAGGAGCGCCTGTTCGACGAGCTCGTCGCGAACGAGCAGCGGATCGAGCCACGTGACTGGATGCCCGACGCGTACCGCAAGACGCTCATCCGCCAGATCAGCCAGCACGCGCACTCGGAGATCATCGGCATGCAGCCGGAGGGCAACTGGATCACCCGAGCTCCGAGCCTCAAGCGCAAAGCGATCCTGATGGCGAAGGTGCAGGACGAAGCCGGTCACGGCCTGTACCTCTACTCCGCCGCGCAGACTCTGGGCATCACTCGCGACGAGATGATGGAGCAGCTCATCACCGGTCGCGCCAAGTACTCCTCGATCTTCAACTATCCGACCCCGACATGGGCCGACATGGGCGCGATCGGCTGGCTCGTCGATGGCGCAGCGATCTGCAACCAGGTGCCGCTGTGCCGCGCCTCCTACGGCCCCTACGGCCGGGCGATGGTGCGCGTCTGCAAGGAGGAGTCGTTCCACCAGCGGCAGGGTTTCGAGATCCTGCTCACTCTCATGCAAGGCACCGACGAACAGCGCCAGATGGCTCAGGATGCCGTGAACCGCTGGTACTGGCCGAGCCTCGCGATGTTCGGCCCTCCCGACGACCAGTCCCCGAACTCCGCCCAGTCGATGAAGTGGAAGATCAAGCGGTTCTCGAACGATGAGCTGCGCCAGCGCTTCGTCGGCATGCTCGTGCCGCAGGCCGAGATCCTCGGCGTGACCCTTCCCGATCCCGAGCTGCGGTGGAACGAGGAGACGGGACGGTACGACATGGGCGAGATCGACTGGGACGAATTCTTCGAGGTGCTCCGCGGCAACGGCCCCTGCAACGCCGAGCGCCTCGAGCGGCGCCGCACCGCGCATGAAGAAGGCGCCTGGGTGCGCGAGGCCGCGGCCGCGTACGCCGACAAGCAGGCTGCCAAGGCGGTGGCGTGATGGCGACACCGGGTGCGGCCCCTTCGGCAGGCTCAGGGACCCGGAAAGAAGTGTGGCCGCTGTGGGAGGTGTTCGTGCGCGCGAACCGTGGACTCAGCCATGTGCACGTGGGGTCGCTGCACGCGCCGGATGCCGAGATGGCGATCCGCAACGCACGCGATCTGTACACGCGCCGCGGCGAAGGCGTGTCGATCTGGGTCGCTCCCGCCGACGCGATCACCACGAGCGATCCCGACGCCAAGGGCGCCTACTTCGAGAGCTCCGCGGGCAAGAACTACCGTCACGCGGTGTACTACACCGCGTCCGAGGGGGTGCCGCACCTGTGAACAGTGACGTGCACGGAGACGTCTCCGTCGACGAGCTGCAGCTCAGCGACGAGCTGACCGGAACCGGCGAGATCCCGGCATCCGCCGACGTCGCCGAGTACGCCCTCCGGCTGGGCGATGACGCGCTCATCCTCTCGCAGCAGCTCGGCGCCTGGATATCCCGTGCGCCCGAGCTGGAAGAGGACGTCGCCCTGGCCAACATCGCACTCGATCTGCTGGGGCATGCCCGTTCGCTGCTGCGCTACGCGGGTGCCTTCGACGGACGCACGGAGGATGATCTCGCCTACTTCCGCGACGAGCCGGAGTTCCGCAGCGCCTGGATCGTGGAGCAGCCCAACGGGGACTTCGCGCAGACCATCGCGCGGCAGTTCGTCGTCTCGACCTACATGTTCGAGCTGTACTCCGCGCTGCGGATGAGTACCGATCGAACCTTCTCCGCCGTCGCGGAGAAGGCGCTCAAAGAGGTCGACTACCACCGCGACCATGCGGTGCAGTGGATGCTGCGCCTCGCGGGAGGTACGGAGGAATCGCGTGCCCGGATCATTCGGGCGACGACCGACGTCTGGCCTTACGTCGACGAGCTGTTCCGCGACGACGAGCTGATCGAGCGTCTTGGCGATGCGGCGGCGCGGCCGTCGACACTGCGACCCGGGTTCGACGCCGTCGTGAACACCGTGTTCGTCGAAGCGCAGCTCGACATCCCCGCAGTCGCGGCCTCATCGGCCGGCGGCCGGCGCGGCGCGCACGCCACGCCCTTCGGACATCTCCTCGCGGAGATGCAGGTGCTCGCCCGACGGCATCCGGGGGCGACATGGTGACCCTTCGGCGGGCTCAGGGACTCACACAGGAAGATGCCTGGCGGATCGCCGCATCCGTCGCCGACCCTGAGGTGCCCGTGCTCACGATCGAGGATCTCGGCGTGCTGCGCGCCCTCGAGGTGAGCGGGGACCGCGTCCGCGTCGACATCACGCCGACGTACAGCGGGTGCCCGGCGATGGACACCATCCGCGACGACCTCGTGCTGGCGCTCACCGCCGCGGGGTGGGCCGATGTCGACGTGCGGTCGGTGCTCTCCCCCGCGTGGACTACGGACTGGATGTCGGATGCCGGCAAGCGCAAGCTCGAGGAGTACGGGATCGCGCCTCCTTCCGGGCGCGCAGCGCTCGGCTCTTCGAACGGCCCCATCCGTCTCGCGATCAGCGTTCGGTGTCCTCGGTGCGGCTCACTCGACACCCGCGAGGTCTCACGCTTCGGCTCCACCTCCTGCAAGGCTCTGTTCGAGTGCCGCGCCTGCCTCGAGCCCTTCGACCATTTCAAGGTGCACTGAGATGTCTCTCTTCACCTCGGTCACGGCATCCGCTCCGCCCCCCGAACCGACCAGGCGCGCGCCGCGCTCCCGCGCTCGCTTCCACACCCTCACGGTCGCCGCGGTGCGCCCGCTCACGGAGGACTCGATCGAGGTGACGTTCACGGTGCCTCCCGAGCTCGCCGACGAGTACGACCATCTGCCCGGGCAGCACGTCGCGCTGCGCATCGATCTCGAGGGCGTCGAGGTACGGCGCTCGTACTCGCTGTGCAGTCCCCCCGCGCATCGCGCAGACGGCGAAGCCACGAGCTTCAGCGTCGCGGTCAAGCGCGACGAAGGCGGCGCGTTCTCGACCTGGGCGCAGACGGGCCTGCACCCGGGCTTCGAGATCGACGTGATGAGCCCTCAGGGCACGTTCACGTCGGTGCTCGACGAGCTCGACCACCGTCACATCGTCGGCGTCGCCGCCGGATCCGGCATCACTCCGCTGATGGCTCTGGCCCAGACCGTGCTGCGACGGTCCGACACCTCGCGGTTCACGCTGCTGTACACGAACCGATCGACGCTCGACGTGATGTTCCTCGAAGAGCTCGCCGACCTGAAGGACCGCTACCCCACGCGCCTCACCCTGCACCACGTCCTCTCCCGCGAGCAGCGCGCGGCGCCGGTGCTGTCGGGTCGGCTCGACGAGGACAGACTGCGGCTGATCTTCGGCGCGCTGATCCCCCCGGACGACGTCGACGAGTGGTTCCTGTGCGGGCCGCTGGCGCTCGTCGATGTATGCAGAGACGTGCTCGCCGACCTCGGCGTCGCCCGCGAGCACATCCGCTTCGAACTCTTCACGACCGGCGAAGAACCGATCAGAACCGCTCGCCCCGTGCAGGTTCGAGAGGGCGAGAAGACCGTCAGGATCGAGATCACGCTCGACGGTGTCTCATCCACGGTGCAGAGCCCCGTCGGCGCCCACGAGTCGGTTCTGAACGCCGCGCTGCGGGTGCGCCCCGACGCCCCGTTCGCGTGCGCGGGCGGAGTCTGCGGCACCTGCCGTGCGCGGGTGATCGAGGGCAGCGTGACGATGACCGAGAACTACGCCCTCGAATCCGACGAGATCGCGCGCGGCTTCGTGCTCACCTGCCAGTCCCACCCCACCAGCGACCGCGTCGTGGTCGACTACGACGTCTGAGGAGCACCGTTGATCGATCTCGCCATCGCGGACGATGTCGCCACCGTCGTCCTGAACGCCCCCGCGAAGCTCAACGCGCTCGATGAGCAGGCTCTGCTCGAACTCGCAGCCGCGTACGACGACGCGGAGGCATCGGGCGTGCGCGCCCTCGTGCTGCGCGGCGAAGGGCGCGCGTTCTGCGCCGGCCGCGACATCTCGGGAGTGGATCCGCGGGATGACGATGTGATCGGCTTCCTCAGCGGGCTCGTGACCCCGTTGCTGCAGAGGATGTCGCGGTTCCCCGCCCCGACGTTCGCGGTCGCGCACGGCGCCTGCCTCGGTGTCGGATTGGGGCTGCTGATCACGACAGACGTCGTCTATGTCGCGGAGTCGGCCAAGATCGGATCGCCCTTCGCTGCACTGGGCGCGACACTCGATTCGGGCGGGCACGCGTTCTTCCTCGACCGGCTCGGCGCCCACAAGACCCTCGATCTCATCTACACCGGCCGGCTCATGAGCGGCACGGAGGCGGTGGAGGCGGGGCTGTTCTCGCGGGTGCTCCCCGACGACGAGGTCGTGCCGGCGACGGTGGATGCGGCATCCGCTGCCTCTCGCGGAGCCACCGCCGCCTTCCTGGCGAGCAAGCAGCTGATCTCACGCATCCGCGACGAGCGGCTCTCCCTCTGGGACTCGGTCGCGATCGAGAACGCCGCGCAAGCCGCTCTGTGCGACACCTCCGACTACCGCGAGGGCTTCGCCGCGTTCCAGGAGAAGCGACGGCCCGAGTTCCGCGGGCGCTGACGGCCGGACTGCTCGAAAACCCATCCGCCGTTCGGTGGGTGGTCGAAAACGCATCGAAGAGGACCGTCTCAGAAGCGATTCTGACCACCGACCGAAGCGGGACGGGCGCGCGGCCCCGAGCGCACGCAGCGTGAACAGAAAAAACGAGCACCGATGTCGGATGCCGGTGGGACAATGCGTGCATGAGGCTCTCCGAGGTGGCCGCCACGGCCGACGAGGTCGCGGCCACACCGTCACGACTCGCGAAGATCGACGCTCTCGCGCGCCTGCTGAAGAGAGCGGATGGCGACGAGATCCTGCCGCTCGTCGGCATCCTGCTCGCGGCTCCGCGCCAGGGCCGCCTCGGCGTGGGCTGGCGCGGACTCAGCGCTCTCGAGGTCGCGCCGGTCGACGACGACACTCTCACCGTCGCCGACGTCGACGAGTTCTTCGAGGCGCTGGCCGCAGCATCCGGAACGGGCTCGACGGCCGCACGCACAGAGATCCTGACCGGATTCGCCGGCAGGGCGACCGCCGCCGAGTGGGACTTCGTGATGCGGGCGATGCTCGGAGAGCTGCGCACCGGCGCTCTCGCGGGAGTGCTGCTCGACGCGATCGCACGCGCATCCGACCGCCCGATCGCATCCGTGCGCCGCGCCGCCATGCTCTCCGGCGACCTCGGCGTCACGGCGGCGATCGCCCTCACCGGAAGCGCGGAAGAGCTCGAGGCGGTAGAGCTCGTCGTCGGCCGTCCGGTGCTGCCGATGCTGGCGTCGACCGCCGCCACGGCGACTGCCGCGCTCAAGATCACGGGCCCTGCATCAGTCGAGTACAAGCTCGACGGCGCCCGCATCCAGGTGCACCGCCACGGCGACGACGTGCACGTCTTCACGCGCAGCCTCGCCGACGTCACCCATCGCGTGCCGGAGATCGTCGAGATCGTGCGCGGGCTCCCGGTGCACGATGTGATCCTCGACGGGGAGACGCTGTCGCTCGATGAAGACGGCGGCCCGCGTCCGTTCCAGGAGACGATGTCGCGGTTCGGCGCCGATGTATCGCGCGAGCTCGTACTGCGTCCGTGGTTCTTCGACGTGTTGCACGTCGACGGCCGCGATCTTCTCGACGAGCCGCTGGCCACGCGCCTCGCCGAACTCGATCGGTTCGCCTCAGAGTGGCGCATGCCCGGCATCGTGACGGACGACGCGACAGCCGCCGAGCAGCTCGCCCGCGACGCCCTCGCCGCAGGACACGAGGGGGTCGTGGTCAAGGGCGTCGACGCACCCTACGCTGCAGGCCGCCGGGGCAAGTCCTGGGTGAAGGTCAAGCCCGTGCTCACGTTCGACCTGGTCGTGCTCGGCGCCGAGTGGGGATCGGGCCGCCGCCGCGGCTGGCTCTCCAACCTCCACCTCGGCGCGCGCGACGCCGACGGAGACTTCGTCGGGCAGGGCGGATTCGTGATGGTCGGCAAGACGTTCAAGGGCCTGACCGACGAGTTGCTGCGCTGGCAGACCGAGACGTTCCCCGACTACGAGGAGCGGCGCACCGCATCCGCTGTCTTCCTGCGGCCGGAGCTGGTCGTCGAGATCGCGATAGACGGCGTGCAGCGCTCCCCGCGCTATCCAGGCGGCATCGCCCTGCGCTTCGCCCGTGTCAAGGGCTACCGGCCCGACAAGACACCGGCCGATGCCGACACGATCCAGTCGCTGCGCGCCCTGCTGCGCGGCTGACACTCGCCCCGGACCCACCGTCGCGCCTGTGCGAAAAGTCGGAATTCGCTGCCGACACGCCACACGCGAGCGCGCAGAGGCGGCGCGTCGAGGTGGAAGTCCGACTTTTCACGCGCATCAGGATGCGGCGACAGTGGTCACGCGGTCGGCGGCAGTCCCAGGTCTTCTTCGCGCACGGTGCCCTGGAACGACCACGGGAAGTTGATCCAGAGGTCCGTGTCCTTCCAGGCGTAGTCGGGCTGGATGATCGTCGTGGGCTTCGTGTAGATCGTGACCGAGCGCACATCGGCGCCCTTGTCCTTCAGCAGCTGCACGGCCAGCGCGAGCGTCTTGCCCGAGTCGGCGACATCATCGACGAGCAGCACCCGGCGACCGTCGAGGTATGCCATGTCGAGCTCAGGAGGCAGCACCTCGGGCGCATCGAGCACGGTGCCGATGCCCGTATAGAACTCGACATTGATCGCGCCGCAGTTCTTGGCGCCGAGTCCGTAGGCGATCGCGCCGGCAGGCAGCAGACCGCCCCGGGCGATCGCCACGACGACCTCGGGCTCGAAGCCACTACTCAGGATGCTGCGCGCGAGATCTCTCGTCGCCGTTCCGAAGCCGTCCCACGTGAGCGTCTCGCGCTCGTTCGATGCATCCGTCATCGTCCTATTCTCCTGCATCGACGAGTGCGGAAACGCCCGGGTCCGCCGATCAGTCGAGGCGGGTGACCTCGACCTCGACGAACAGCTCCGACGCGCTGGGCCCGGCGTACACGCCGCGCAGCGGCGCGACGTCTCCGTAGTCGCGGCCGTGTCCGACGTACACGTGCGATTCACCGATCTCGACGAGGTTCGTCGGGTCGTATCCGCGCCACTCTCCCGAGTACCACTCGACCCACGCGTGCGACTCCCCGATGACCGGCTGACCGATCGCCGCCGTCGGGTCGGGATGCAGGTAACCCGAGACGTAGCGGGCCGGGATGCCTGCGGCCCGGAGCACTCCGAGCGCGACATGAGCGATGTCCTGGCAGACGCCGGATCGCGCGGGCCAGGCATCCCGGGCCGTCGAGTTCACCCCCGTCACACCGCTTCGGTACTCCATCGCCTCGCCGACGACGCGGCAGATCTCGAAGGCGGTGTCGTCGACGTCGCCGCCCTCCGCCTCGATGCGCAGTGCGAGTTCGCGCATCTCCTCGTCCGGAGCGGTCGCGGGTGTCTGCGTGACGCATTCGGCCAGTGACAGCGAGAGCGGGATCCGCGCGGCGAGCTCGTCCCAGTCGATCGCGGTCGTGGTCTGCGGCACCGGGCGCACGTCCACGATGCTCGTCGCCGTCACCGAGAGCAGCTCGTGAGGTGTGAGCACCTCGAACGTCGACACCCTGGTGTCCCAGAAGTCGGCATAGGAGTGCTGGGTCGCCGGCGGTGAGATCTCGAGTGCTGCCTGCAGCACGAACTGCCCCTCCCGGGAGTGCGGCAGCATCCGCGCCTCGTTGTACGAGGCCGTCGCCGGCCGCTCGTACCGGAATCCCGTTCGGTGCACGACCCGCAGCCGGCTCACAGCGCCTCTCCGATCCACACCGGCATCGCGATCGACGGGAAGTACCGCTCTCTGATCGCATCGCTCGCCATCGACATGCCCACCTGCACCTCTTCCATGCTCTCCGACAGGCCGTGCACGATGTCGCCGATCGGCCGGTACTCCAGCTCTGAGCGCATCCGTCCCAGCACGCGATGAGCGCGGTCCGGCGCACCGAAGGCGCTCGCGGGATCGATGCCGCGGAGGCATTCCTCGGCCTGGAGGATGCTGGAGAGCACCGACCGCGGGAACAGCCGGTCGACGAGCAGGAACTCCACAGCGGATGCCGCAGACGGCATGGCGCGGTGGCTGCGCAGATGCGCCTCGTACGCGCCGCAGCTGCGCAGCAGGGTCGTCCAGCTGGGACCGGCGGCGTCGGTCAGCGAACGAGTCGCGAGCAGACGTGCCGTCATGTCCACCCGCTCGATCGAGCGCCCGAGCACGAAGAACTGCCACGCCTCGTCGCGGCTCATCGAGGAGTCGACGACGCCGAAAGCGAGCGCCGAACGGTCGCGCACCCATCGGAAGAACGGGTGCGTCTTGTCGAAGGGGATGCGTCGTGGCATCCGCGCGTTCGACTCGTTGAGCGTCTCCCACAGATCGGTCGAGATGATCTCCCTGGCGCGCCGGGCGTTCTCGCGCGCGGCGGCGATCGAATGCGCGATCGAGGCGGAGTGCTCACGATCGAGCGCGAGCAGCCGCACGACGTCGTCGCGTCCGAGCGCCGCGTCCGACTCCGCCGTCGTGCCCATCACCGACAGCAGCGCGCGGCAGGCGGTGTCCTCGTCGACCCAGGGATCTTCGAGCAGGAGCTGCAGGTGCACATCGAGGATGCGCGCTGTGCCGTCGGCCCGCTCGACGTAGCGACCGATCCAGAACAGCGCCTCGGCGATGCGGCTCAGCATGATGCACCACCCTGCTGCTGTTGCTGCTGCTGTTGCTGCTGTTGCTGCTGGTGGTGACGGGCCTCGAGATCCTCGTCTTGCGGCGACAAGAGGAACGGCGGGTGCGGGTCCTCCCGAGGCGGCGCGACGACCGCGATCGCCCCTGTGGCGAGCGAGACCTCGTCGGCCGCGGCCTCCTCCGCCGCGATCGTGCTCGCCGGGCCTGTGAACAACGACGGGTCGAGTACCCAGGTGTCCTTGGAGCCGCCGCCCTGGCTGGAGTTCACCACGAGCTGACCTTCCGGAAGCGCGACCCTCGTCAGCCCGCCGGGGAGCACCCAGATGTCCTGGCCGTCGTTGACAGCGAACGGGCGGAGGTCGACGTGCCGCGGCCGGAATCCGTCTTCGACGAGCGTGGGGATGGTCGACAGCTGCACGACCGGCTGTGCGATCCAGCCGCGAGGGTCGGCCAGCAGCGCACGGCGCAGAGACTCGAGCGTCTCGCGAGAGGCGTCCGGGCCGACCACGAGGCCCTTGCCGCCGGAGCCGTCCACGGGCTTGATCACGAGCTCGTCGAGCCGGTCGAGCACCTCCTCCAGCGCAGCCGGCTCCTCCAATCGCCAGGTGTCGACGTTCGGGAGGATCGGCTCCTCGCCCAGGTAGTAGCGGATGAGTTCGGGCACGTAGGTGTAGACGAGCTTGTCGTCGGCCACGCCGTTGCCCACGGCGTTCGCGATCGTGACGTTCCCGAGGCGCGACGCGAGCATGAGCCCCGGAGCGCCGAGGACGGAGTCGGGGCGGAAGTGCTGCGGATCGAGGAATTCGTCGTCGACGCGCCGGTAGATCACGTCGACCTTGGTGGGGCCCGCGGTCGTGTGCATCCAGACCCGCCCTCCCGAGCAGAACAGGTCTCGCCCTTCGACCAGCTCGACCCCCATCATGCGGGCGAGCAGAGTGTGCTCGTAGTACGCCGAGTTGTGCACCCCCGGGGTGAGCACGACGACATTGGGGTCGCCGACGCCGTCGGGGGCTGCGGCGCGCAGCGCCTGCAGCAGGCGGCCCGGATAGTCGACCACGGGCCGCACGCGCAGGCTCGTGAACAGTTCGGGGAGCGTCTGCGCCATGACCCGGCGGTTCGCGAGCACGTAGCTCACGCCGCTCGGCACCCGGACGTTGTCCTCGAGCACGCGCCAGTCGCCGCGCTCGTCGCGGATGACGTCGATCCCGGCGACGTGGATGCGCACTCCGTTCGCTCCCACGATCCCGGCGGCCTGACGGTGGAAGTGCGAGGACGAGCTGATCAGGGATGCCGGGATGATCCCGTCGAGGACAGCGAGCTGCGGGCCGTAGACATCGGCGAGGAACGCCTCCAGTGCCCTGACCCGCTGCTTCACCCCCGACTCGACGTACCGCCAGTCATCCGCGGCGATCACCCGGGGCACCACGTCGAGCGGGAACGGCCGCTCCTCGCCGGCGAAGTCGAAAGTGACGCCCTGGGCGAGATACGAACTGGCCAGAGCATCCGTCCGTGCCCGAAGCTCGGCGCCGTCCATGCCGGCGAGCGCCGGGAACAGGTCGCGATACGGGGTGCGCACGTCCGCTTGGTCCGGCGTGGGCGTGCGGAACATCTCGTCCCAGGGCTGCGCCCCGGATCGCCCCGTGACTCGACGTGAGGTGTATCCGTTGAACAGCGGCTCCATGTCCGCATGCTTCCCTGTCGCGGTTTCGCGGGTGTTACGACCCCGCGACAGCCCCGCGACAAGCCCCGCCGCGGTAAGATGCTGGGGTCCGGTCTTCACACAGGCCGGTGCCTGAAAAAGAGGCACGAAGCCCCTCGCACGGTCGCGCGGGCGAGACACATACGGAATCCGCACCGTCTCCGTCCCTGTCTCGAAAGGCTTCTGCATGCCCACCGTCTCCGCACACGTCGCCCTCACGCTCGCCCAGCACATCGACGCCGTCTTCGGCGTGATGGGCAACGGGAACGCCTACTTC
This sequence comes from Microbacterium sp., assembly GCA_019510305.1. Taxonomy (GTDB): domain Bacteria; phylum Actinomycetota; class Actinomycetes; order Actinomycetales; family Microbacteriaceae; genus Microbacterium; species Microbacterium natoriense_A. The sequence goes on along the minus strand of JAEKKN010000023.1, from coordinate 6,458 downwards.
CTCGACGCGATCGAGAAGCAGACGGATGCGGTCTTCACCGCCGTCCGCCATGAACAGGGCGCCGTCGTCGCCGCTGACGCGCACTTCCGCGCCTCCGGGCGCATCGCCGCCGGCACGTCGACCTACGGCGCGGGCTTCACGAACACCATCACCGCGCTCGCCGAGGCCGTGCAGGCGCACGTGCCGCTCGTGCTCGTGGTCGGCGACGAGCCGACATCGGGCCCCCGCCCGTGGGACGTCGACCAGATCGCGCTGGCGTCGGCCGTCGGCGCCCGCACCTACACGGTCGGGCGAACGGACGCCGCCGCCACGACCGTCATCGCGATCGAGCACGCTCTCACCTATCGGGTTCCCGTCGTCCTGGCGATCCCCTACGACGTCGCCGCCCTTGAGGCGGGCGTCGTGCCCTCGGCTCCTTCGCCGCGGATCCCCGCTCCGCTCGCTCCTCGCGGCGAGTATGCCGAGGGGATGCTCGACGAGATCGCCGCCGCGCTGCGCGGGGCCTCCCGCCCGTTCCTCCTGGCCGGCCGCGGAGCCTGGCTCGCGGATGCCGGCCCGGCGCTGGGCGAACTCGCGGCCCTCACCGGCGCGCTGACCGCCTCGTCGGCGCTCGGTCGTGGAGTCTTCCCCGACAGCCGGTACGACCTCGGCGTGACGGGCGGCTTCGGCGCCGACGGCGCGATGGAGCTGATCCGCGAGGCTGACGTCGCCGTCGTCTTCGGCGCCTCGCTCAACCAGTTCACGATGCGCTTCGGAGAGCTGTTCGCGCCCGGCACTCGCGTGTTCCAGATCGACACCGCGCCGACGGCGACGCATCCGCACGTGGGCGGATACGTGCGGGCCGACGCGCGCGTCGCGGCCGAAGCGCTCGTCGAACGCCTCGCCCGCCCGTCGACGAGCTCAGAAGCTCGGACCGCTGCCTCGGTCGCTGAGGCTGCCGACGCGCGCGGGGCCCGAAACCCTCACCCGTCGCCGTGGCGGGAGACGGTCGATGTCGCCGGTTCGCGCGCCTACGAGACCGGTGACGACCTCGCCGCCGACGGGCGCCTCGACCCGCGCTCCGCCGCCCGAAGGATCGCCGAGCTGCTGCCGGAGGATCGGGTCGTCGTCTCGGACGGCGGGCACTTCATCGGGTGGGCGAACATGTACTGGCCGGTCGCAGCGCCCGACCGCATGATGATGATCGGCACCGCATTCCAGTCGATCGGTCAGGGCTGGCCGAGCGTCGTCGGCGCCGCCCTCGCGCGGCGCGACTCGACCATCGTCCTCACCAGCGGCGACGGCGGCGGCCTCATGGCGATCGCCGACCTCGAGTCCGCGGTGCGTGCGGCCGGGGGGCGCGGCATCGCGGTGATCTGGAACGACGCCGCCTACGGCGCCGAGGTCAACCTGTACGGCTTGAAGGGCCTCGCCGAAGGCCCGATGCGCATCCCCGAGGTCGACTTCGCCGCGTTCGGTGCAGCCGTGGGCGCCGAAGGCGTCGTCGTGCGCACTCTGGCTGATCTCGACAGGCTCGGTGAGTGGGCGCAGGAGAATGCCGCGACCCGTCGGTTCCTGCTGCTCGACCTGCGCATCTCGGGCGACGTCATCGCCCCGTACCAGCAGGAGATCATCCGCGTGAACTCCTGAAGCCGTCCGTTAGGCTCCTGGTCATGTCGGATGCTCCACAAGTCTTGCGCTACAGCGCGTTCGCGGCGACGCCGTACGGCGGTAATCCAGCGGGAGTGGTGCTGGAGGCCTCTGGCCTCGACGACGCGGATATGCAGCGCATCGCGGCGGAGGTCGGCTACTCGGAGACGGCGTTCGTCGTCGGCCGCAGCGAGGCTGACGGCGAGCAGCGCTTTCGAGTGAGGTACTGGTCGCCCGCCGCAGAGGTGCCGTTCTGCGGTCATGCCACGGTCGCCACGGCGATCGCTCTGGCCGAGCGCGACGGCGCGGGCGCCGTGGTCTTCGACACGAACACCGGTGCCGTCGCCCTCCGATCCTCCGCCGACGCGGCCGGGGGCTTCACGGTGTCGTTCACCAGCGTCGAACCCGAGGTGCGCGATCTGGACCCCGCGGTGCGCGACCGGCTGCTCGCGCTGCTGGGCCTCACCCACTCCGACGTCGACTCGCGCTTTCCCGTGCAGGAGGCGTTCGCGGGCAACTGGCATCCGATCGTCTTCCTCGCCGATCGCGAGCTGTTCCACCAGTTCCGATTCTCACCCGCCGAAGTGGCGGCGTTGATGCGCGAACAAAGCTGGCTGGGCACGGTGACGGTGCTGCACGCGACGAGCCCCTCGGAGTACGAAGCCCGCAACCTGTTCCCGGTCGGGCGCATCACCGAAGACCCTGCGACAGGCTCGGCGGCGGCCTCGACAGGCGCCTATCTGCGCGAGCGCGGCCTCGCAGGACAGACGATCCGCATCCGCCAGGGCGCCCACGTCGGACGCCCGAGCGAACTCGTCGTCGACATTCCGAAAACGGGCGGCATCGAGGTGTCGGGCGGGGCCACGCGCATCGTCTGACACGGGCGCCCCGCCCTGACCGCTTCAGGACTGCTGGTTCGCCGCCGCGTAATCGGGCAGCTCTTGCAGGGTCCAGGTGTTGCCGTCGGGGTCGTCGAACCACACGAACCGGCCCCAGCCGAGATCTTCGACGCCCTTCGTCGCCACGCCGACCGCCTCGAGCTGCGCCTTCGCCTCATCGGCGTTCGGCACCACCACCTGGATCGTCTTCTGCTGCCCCGGCTCGAGCGGGATGTCGAGCCCCGTTCCGAACGCGATCGAGCACGCCGAGCCGGGAGGGGTCATCTGCACGAACCGCAGACCCTCCTGCGGCGTCTGGTCGTGATCGGGGTTGAACCCGATCTTCGTGTAGAAATCCTTCGCCCGGTCGACATCGGTCACCGGGACGAAGATGAGTTCGATCTTCCACGTCATATCTCGCGCACCTCCATCGCGGGAGCCTCCCGCCTGGGTGACAGGGTACGCCGTGTCACCGACATCGCATCGGATCCGCCGCGAGCGTGCGAACCGCTCAGATCCACCCCTTGTCGAGGGCGATCCGTACCGCCTGAGCCCTGTTGCCTGCACCGGTCTTGCCGATCGCGGCCGACAGATGGTTTCGCACGGTGCCTGCGGAGAGGAACACGTCGGCCGCGATCGCCGCCGCCGATCGGCCGTCCGCCGCCAGCCTCAGCACCTGCCGTTCGCGTTCGCTGAGCGGGTTCGCCCCGTCGAACAGGCTCTCCTCGGCGAGCGCCGGGTCGAGCATGCGCATGCCCGCGTGCACGCGGCGCACGGCATCCGCCAGCTTCTCGGCCGGGCTGTCCTTGACGATGAACCCGCTGGCGCCCGCGTCGAGCGCAGAGCGCAGATAGCCCGGCCGCGCGAACGTCGTGACGATCAGCACCCGCGTGCCCGGATTCGTCGCACGGAGAGCGCGCGTCGCCTCCACGCCCTCGAGGCCGGGCATCTGGATGTCCATCAGGCAGACATCGGGGGCGAGCTCATCCACGAGGCGCAGCGCCTGCGCGCCGTCGGCGGCGAGGCCGACCACCTCGAGGTCGGCCTCGAGATCGAGCAGTGCGCCGAGCGCTCCGCGCACGAGGGCCTGGTCGTCGGCGATGACGAGGCGGATGCTGCCGCTCACCATGTCACCTCCACCCGGGTGCCGCCGGACTCTCCGGGGGCGACGACGAACGACGCCCCCGACGCCGACGCCCGTTCCCGCATGCCACGGATTCCGTTGCCTTCGCGCGTCCCCGGCCCTGGGCCGTCGTCGATCATCGCGAATCGTCCCGGCGCGATCTGCACCTCGACACGGCTTGCGCTGGCGTGCCGCAGCGTGTTCGTCGTGGCTTCGCGCAGGATCCAGGCCGCGGTGAGCGCCTGCGCCGCAGACAGCGCGCCTGGCGTCCCTTCGATCGTGAGCGCGACCTCCCCCGCCTGCAGGGCGTCGCGGCTCGACGCGAGCTGCTCGACGAGCGTCGTGGCCCGCGTGCCCGCGACCGTGGACCGCACACCGGCGATGGCCTCCGCCGTGAGCGCCTCGATATCGGCGAGTTCGGCCTTCGCACGCTCAGGATCGGTGTCCATCAGACGCCGCGCGAGCTGCGCTTTCAGCCCGACGACCGTGAGCGAGTGGCCGATCAGGTCGTGCACGTCGCGGGCGACCGCCTCCCGCCCCTCGCTCGTGGCCAGTTCGAGTCCGAGCCGGTCGGCCTCGGACGAACGCAGGATCAGCCAGGTCGAGACCGTGTTCACCGTGCCCAGCAGTGCGACGATCGCGAGGACCGACAGATAGTTCATGCCGCCGGGAAGCAGGAACACGCACAGCGCGGTCACCGTGACGCACGCGATCACCGTGATCCAGTGCCAGAGGCGGGTGAGCCCGTACGACGCGAAGGACATGATGAAGGGGAGGAAGCTCAGCGCCGATCCGCCCTCCGCCGGCACGGATGCGAGCGTGCACACGATCAGGAGCGCGAAGGTGACCCACTGGCGGGGTGCCACCGGCCCCCCGAGCCGGCCGTGCCGCATGCCGTACATGAAGCCGGCCACGTACAGAACGACGAAGGTTCCGAGGGCGACCCAGCCGACCACGACCCACCCCGTCGACGCATCAGAGCCGATCAGAGCGAGGACGGGGTACGCCAGGAACACCAGCCAGATCACGGCCATCAGCCACCCGAACCGCGCCCACGGATCCTTCACGAATGCGGCTCGTGTGCCCGGCATCGCCCAGGCGGCCGGAGGCGCACCGCCCGCGGCGAACCTGGCGACGTCGTCTCGATGAGAGCTCATGCGTCCAACCTACTGACGCGCACGCGACCGCTTCGCCCCCGCCATGACGAGCACGGAGAACAGCGAGACCCACACCACGGCGTTGAGCACCAGCATCCACGGCTGATCGGTCTGACCCGTCGTCAGATGCCCCTCCGTGAGCGGCCATCTGCTCAGCGCCACGAATCCATACAGCGGAGTGAAGCGCGCGATGTCGAGCATGAGTCCGTCGAGCGGCATGAACACGTTGCCGAAGAACGCGAAGAACGTCATCGAGATCGATGCGAGGGCTGTGGCGGAGTCGCCGTTGAAGTACAAGCCGACGCCGAGGCCCCACAGGCCGTAGATCAGTCCGAGCCCGAGGATGATCCCCGCCGTCGCGAGCCAGCGCCAGGCGTCGTCGACCTCGGCTCCGGTCAGCATGCCGGCGATGAACACACCGAGCACGGAGAACGCCGCGTAGGCGACGGCGGTGAGCAGCTTGGTGAGCGCGTAGCCCGTCGTCGTGAGCGGAGACATCGCGAGCTGGCGCCCCCAGCCCTGCTTTGCCTCGGTCGCCGCGAGGGATGTCAGTGAGCTCATGGCCACTGCGCATCCGTACGCGGCCATCGAGGTCATCACGTAGAACGCGACGTTGCCGTTCCCTGCCGACAGCGTGCCGTAGCTCGACGTGGCGCCGAACAGCAGGTACATCGCGATCGGCATCGCGAGCGTGAAGGCGAGCGTGTAGGGGTTGCGCAGCTGGCGCACGGCCTCGATGCGCAGCATGGTGGGTGAGAGAAGCATCGGTCAGTCCTCCGTGAGAGCGGTGAAAGCGGTTTCGAGGGTGGGCGCGGCGATCTCGAGATCGTGAGCGCCGGCCTCGAGCAGGGCGCGCGCCGCGGTGTCGGAGTCGGCTGCCCGCAGACTGAGCCGATCGGCGTCGAGACGGATGCCGATGACCCCCGTGATCGCCGCCACGCGCGCGACGATCGAGTCGCGGTCTCCAGACGGCAGCGTCGCCGCGACCGTGCGCTCGCCCAGATTCGCTCGAAGCCGCGCGGTGGCTGCGTCGGCGACGATCGTGCCGCGGTGCATCACCACGGTGCGCCGCGCGAACTGCTCGGCCTCTTCGAGATAGTGGGTCGCGAACACGATCGTGCGACCGGCATCCGCGTCGGCCCGCATCACGTCCCAGAAGTGGCGACGGGCGGTGACGTCCATGCCGGCGGTGGGCTCGTCGAGGACCAGGATGTCGGGATCTGGCACCATCGCGAGCGCGAACTTGACGCGCTGCTGCTCCCCGCCCGAGCACTTCGACACCTTTCGTGCGGCGAGGTGCGTGAGATCGGCGCGGCTCATGACGTCGGGAACCCTGCTGAGGGCCGCCCGTCCGTGCAGGGAGGCGATGAGTTCGACGGTCTCGCGCACGGTGAGGTCACCCAGCAGGCCGCCCGTCTGGAGCACCGCCGCGATGGATCCCGACTTCGCGGCCGCATCGGGGTGGCCTCCGAGCACTGCGACCGAGCCGGAGCTCGGTGCGGTGAGGCCGAGCAGCATGTCGAGGGTGGTCGTCTTCCCCGCGCCGTTCGGTCCGAGCAGGGCGACGACCTCGCCGCGCTCGACGCGGAGCGTCACTCCGTCGACCGCCTGGACCCGCCGGTCTCCGGAACCGAAATGGCGCCGCACGTCGATCAGTTCGATCACGGCGGA
>JAEKKN010000002.1 GCA_019510305.1 Microbacterium sp. | reverse complement strand
CGTCGCGGCCTGCGCGGCGATGATCTGCGGATCAACGATCTCTCCGCGGCTCGTGATCACGTTGTCGATGAGGCCATAGTTCTTGGCCTCTTCCGCCGACATGAAGAAGTCGCGGACCATGTCGCGCTCGATCTGCTCCACGGGGCGACCGGTGTGCTTGCTGTAGATCGAGTTCAGCTGGTGGCGCAGGAAGAGGATCTCCTTTGCCTGGATCTCGATGTCCGCCGCCGTGCCCTGCGCACCGCCCGAAGGCTGGTGGATCATGATGCGCGAGTGAGGTAGCGCACTGCGCTTTCCCTTTCGACCCGCCGCGAGCAGGAACGAGCCCATGCTCGCCGCCAGTCCCATGCAGATCGTGTTCCGGCGAGTTGATGTACACGAAGATGTCGCGGTCCTGATTGTCCGCCTCGAGGAACAGCAGCTGGGCGATGATGATGTTCGCCACATCGTCGTTGATCGGCGTGCCGAGGAAGACGATGCGGTCCATGAGGAGCCGCGAGAAGATGTCGTAGCTGCGCTCGCCGCGGCTGGAGCGCTCGATGACATACGGAGGGTACAGTGTTGCCATGGTGGGTATCCTCACCCGTTGGAACCGTCGGTGATTTCGTTTCGGCTGATCAGCCAGTCGAACACCTTCTCTTCCGTGATGCTGCGCTCGATCTCGGGCAGCCGTCCAGCCTTCTGCAGTGACGTGTAGACCTGGCCGGGATCGGTGCCGCGCTGCTCGGCGACTGTCGCGATGCGATCGTCCACGTCCTTCTCGGTTGCCGCGAGCTGCTGCTGCTCGGCGATCGCGTCGATGATCATGTCGCGCCGGACCTGACGCTCCGCGACGGAGGCGAACTCCGCGCCGAACGCGTCCCGCTGCTCGTCCGGGATCTTGTACGCCTGCATGTAGGCGTCGATCATCCGGTTCACCCAGCTCGGCGGGACGTCGAACGGGTTGGCCTGTACGATCTCGTCGATGAGCTGCTGCCGCACGCGTGCATCGGCGTCGCGCTTCGCGTTGTCGGTCAGATCGGTGCGTACTGCCGTGGTGAGCGCGTCGACCGAATCGAAGTCGCCGACCTCGCGCGCGAAGGCGTCGTCCAGCGCGGGCGACGACTTGCGCTTCACCTCCTGGAGCGTGACACGCACGTTCTTCGTCGTGCCGCGCTGCGTCTCGTCGGGGAAGTCATCCGGCCACTTCACGACGCGCTCCTTCGTCTCGCCCGGCGCGAGCTCCATGATCAGCTCCTCCACGCCGGGGATCGCCTGGCCGCCGCCGAGCACGAGGTTGTAGGGGCTGCCCTCGGGCATCTCGCCCCCCGCCGCCTCCGGCGTCGCGAGCAGCACCTTCACCATGTCGCCCTCGTGCGGCTTCTCCTCCACGGGCGCCCAGGTCGCCTTCTGGTCGCGCAGCTGCTCGATCTGCTGCGTGACGGCGTCGTCGGTCACCGGCGTCTCGACGCGCGAGATGCGGAAGCCCTCGGTGCGCGCCAGATCGAGCTTCGGGCGCACCTCGAGGTGCAGCTCGAAGGTGAGGGGCTGCCCCTCGTCGAACTTCACGTCGTGCACGTGCGGCTGCGCGGCGACATCGAGCTTCTCGCGCTCCATCACTTCCTTGAACGCCTCCTGGACCAGGGTCTCGAGGACCTGCTGGCGGATGGCGTCCTTGAACCGCTTGCGCACCATGGCGGCAGGCGCCTTGCCCGGCCGGAAGCCCGGCAGGCGAACCTGGCTCGCATAGCGGCGCGCCGTCTTCTCTTCTTCGGCGTTGACGGCGGCGAGCGGTACGGAGACCTCGAGCAACCGCTCGACGCCTTCGCTCTTCTTGGTCGTGATCTGGATGTCCATGTAGTCCGATGTAGCCCGTTGCACGGCGACGGTTCCGCTCGCTAGCGCGACGCGATTGCCCGTGAGGAAACTCCCCCGAAAGTTAACCCGGACTCGCCGTCGCTTGCAGGGATGGTAATCCGCGGGACCGGAAGGGGTTCCGGGCGGGAATGACGCGATGCGGGATGCGGGAATGCGAAACGGCCCCGGGAGGCAGGTGCTTCCCGAGGCCGTTCTGTCCGCATCCCGCATCTTCGCATCCCCTCACCCCCGCAACTCAGTGCGAGTAGACGACCGTGCTCCCGTCACTCATGCTGAGCGTCACGCTGCCGCCGGCGGCGACGCCGGTGAACTGGGTCTGCAGAGCGGGCATGTTGAACAACATCGCCGCCTGGTCGCGCTCGTACGTCCAGCTCCCGCTGTAAACGAACGACGCCGTCTGGGTCGTCCCGGCACCCGTCAGACGGTAGGTCCGCGTCTCGGACCAGGTGTTGTCGCTGCCGATCACGAGCTCACCGCTCAGCACCTCCGTCACGCCACCCGCGTCGGTCGAGACGACCGTCGGCAACGATCGTCCACCATAGACCCGGAGCTCATACGTCCCGACGACTGCACTCGGACTGGTGCTCTGGTCGATCTGGGTATTGCACGCCGCGAGCAGGACCACGGTCAGGAGAACAACGAACCGCCGCATGAAAGCTCCAGTTGGGGGAAGGCGTCCGGGAGACGACCGCGTCCCCGCGCGAGCAACGATCGGCGGAGCACCCCCCTCCCACGAGGACGCATGATCCACCGCCTGCTTCGCCGCGCGCTCCCCGCGCCGGTGTACAGCCGCCTCGGGCTTGCCCGCGACGCGGTCGATCGTGCGCGCTTCCGGCCGTACGTCGCGACCCATGCCTACGGCCGCCGGACGCTTTCCGTCCACGTCGCGGATGCGATGGCCCAGGGCTGGTACGATCACGATTGGCCGCTCCCCACCGAGATCGGCATGCTCGCCGAGCGCGGTCGCCTGCGCGAGGGAGCGCGCGTGTTCGACATCGGCGCGCACCAGGGCGTGGTGGCGATGATGCTGGGCGATCTGGTCGGGCCGACCGGCGAAGTCGTCGCCGTGGAGGCGACCCTCCACAATGCGGAGGTGGCATGGCGCAATGTCGCGCTGAACGGCCTCACCCAGATCGTCGTGATGCACGCCGCCGGCGCCGAAGCGCCAGGGGTCGTGCGGTTCTCGCCGCGAATGAACGGCCACGTCGCCGCGCCCGACGAGGCGGCGGTCGAGGTGCGCGCACTCACCGTCGACGAGCTCACCACCAGCCGCGGCGTGCCGCAGCTGCTCTTCATCGACGTCGAGGGCTACGAGCTGCACGTCCTGCGCGGTGCGCGCCACACGATCGAGTCGCACCATCCGGACCTCTTCATCGAGGTGCACGTCGGAGCGGGGCTCGAGCGCTTCGGCACGACGGACGATCTCCTTGCGCTCATCCCCACGGGATACGAGATCCTCGTCGCGCCGGCGCAGGGCGGGTCGTTCCTCCCGCTCGCCGTCGGACGTGACCTGTTGCGGCAGCACGCTCGTCTCGTCGCGCTCTGGCCCGGCGCCTCACGCCCGGCGTGACGCAGCAGGAGCATCTGGTGGAGTTGCGCGCGGGACGCTGGACGCCGAGCCCGACGGGCTGGGCCGCGCCGCTCGTCGTCGCGCTCGCGGCGGTGGCGTTCAACTTCGGCGCGTTGTTCGATCGGCTCGCGCTCGACGACACCGCGATCTTCTCGCATCCGGCGCTCGCGTCGTGGCATCCGCTGCCGCGCGCGCTCGCATCGCCATGGTGGTACGCGACGAGTCGGCTCTACCGCCCGCTCGCGCTGCTGTCCCTCGGCGTCGATCGAGAGCTTGCCGGCGGAGCGCCCTGGCTGGCGCACGCCGAGAACCTCGTGCTTCACGGCACGGTGGCGGCGCTCGTCGTCGTGCTCGGTCGTCGTTTCCTCGCGCCGTCGTCCGCATTCGGGGCGGGGCTGATGGTTGCCGTACTTCCCGTACACGTCGAGGCGGTCGCGTCGGTCGTCGGCCAAGCGGAGCTGCTCGCGGCGCTCGCGCTCGTCATGCTGCTCGTCGTCGTCACCCGTGTCGCCGCACCGACGCGCCGTGCAGAAGTCGGCGCGGCGCTGCTCGCGGCCGCGGCACTCGCCGCGAAGGAGAGTGGAGCGGTGGCACCGCTGCTCGCCGTCGCCGCGGCATACGCGCTGCCGCACCAGCGACCGCACGCTCGTCGCTGGGGTGCCGCGGCACTGTGCGGAACGCTCATGCTGCTCGCGGCGCGCGTCATGGTGCTCGGCACACTCGGCGGTGATGCACCGCATCCCTACTTTCGCGCGCTGTCGCCGCTGGCGCGGTTCGGCGTCGGGTTGGCCAACCTGCCGCGCACCGCTGCCATGCTGACGCTGCCCATCCCGCCCGCCATCGAGGAGGTGCCACCGCTGGCATCGGCGTGGCACCCGTCCGTTGCACTCCTGAGTGGCGGCGCTGTGCTCCTCATCCTCGTCCTCGCGCTGATGGCGCTGCACCTCCGTCGGCCGAGCGCGGTGACCCTCGGTGCATGGGTCCTCGCGGCGACGATCGCTCCCACGTCGAACCTGCTCTTCGCGGAAGGCGCGCTCACCGCGCGGACGCTCTACGCACCGAGCCTGGGCGCCGCGCTCATCGTGAGCGGCGTCCTCGCACGGCTCGCGTCACGCGGCGCGCGCGCGGTGTGCGTGGCGGCCGTGGCGGCACTATGCGTCGTGAGCGCGATCGTGGATGCGCGCGAGGTGCACGTCTGGCGCGACACGCCGAGTGTGATCGCCGCGATGGTCGCGCGGCGCGCCGACAATTATCGCGGGCACGAGCTCCTCGCGTACTCCAAGCGCGACGCCGGTGACGATCGTGCCGCGCTGCCGCACTTCGCGCGGGCCATCGCACTCTTCCCTGGCGACGCCGAGCTTCTCACCGACGCGGCGGTCGTCGCGCTCCGCGTGCGCGACACCAGCTCGGCCGAGCGCTGGTTGACGACGGCGGTGCAGGGAAGCCCGCGCGCGGCGCGTGCCCGAACGCGGCTCTACACCATCCTGCGCGCACGCGGCGACACGAGTGGCGCGCGGCGCCTGCTCGCCGAAGGCCTGCGACTGGAGCCAGAGCAGCGCACGTGGGCGATGTCGCTCGCCGCGTTGGAGCGGCGGTGACGGCTATCGCTTGAAGACGAACACGTCGGTGTTCTGTGCGAGCGTCAGCGTGCTGAAGTCGGCGGACACGCTCCCATTCAGGAACGTGCTCTGATCCGTGCTGATGAGCGTGACGGCCTTCGTCGCGGCGTCATAGGTGTACGTCCCCGCCTGCCCGCCATTCGGCTGATCGGTCACCTGCCCGCCGGTGGTGAAGCGCTCGCTCGTCGCCGACGTCCAGCTTCCGCTGCCATTGATCGCGATGCTGTAGCTCCGGATCGTGAGCGAGTCACCCGAGTTGAAGTTCCAGGTGACCGGCAGGGGCTTCCCGTTCACCGTCTGCAGTGCGTAGCTGCCGGCGAACGCGGGCCCCTGTGACTGGGACGGCGGCGTGACCGCTTCCGAGCCGCCGCAGGCGACGGCCGTGGCGAGCACGAGCAGGGCGAGGAATCGGCGCATCGAAAGCTCCAGCTCGACGACGAGGGATCGCCGCGCCGCGACGAGGAGCGCGCATGGGCCGCGCCCGCCGCCGCTCACGCGCAGCGGCTACAGGAGCTTACGCTTCCGTCTCGCTGGACGGGAGGGCACGGGGCCGATCCGTAGGAGCAGAAGACGCAGCAGTCGCCCGCTCGCGGGCGCAGGAGCGAGCCGCACGCACTGCATCGGTGAAACACGACGCAGGCGTCGGTGGGCATGGGGAGCAGCTCTGCATGCGCGCAGTGCGGGCAGCGCAGCTCCGACGTCGGAGCAATGGCATCCATACCGTTCACTACTCCGCGCATCCCGGGCCCGTTGGGCGGCGAGCGCACGAGCAAGCCGGCCGGATGCCGCAATCCTTCGCGATCGTGATGCGAGAGCCGGGACTCGAACCCGGATGCCGTGAGGCGGCAGATCCTAAGTCTGCTGCGTCTACCAGTTCCGCCACTCCCGCTCGAGAGTGCAAGCTATCGATTTGCCAGGAAAGAGGTCAGTCGGAGCCCGTCATCGGTGAGTGATTCCAGGGTGGGTGGCCGGCCCCGGCCAGCCCCTGAACGGCAAGGGGTCAGAGTCGAATCGACTCTGACCCCAACCGCAAACCGAAAACCAAGCACGACGCACTGCAGGCGCTACTGTCCAACCTCCAGCGACACCGCGTGCGTCTGGCCGCGGTCCTGCGGGCCCTGCGGCACGTCGTACACGAGGAAGGTGACGACGTCGCCCTTGTGCATCGGGGCGAGCACGGCATCGAGATCGGCCGCGGTGTGCAGCTCGCGGCGCGGCGAAGGGTTCAACACCTGGAGCAGCACGGTGTTGTCGGCGAGAATCTTCCCGCGCGCCGGTCCCGTGACATTCACGTCGCTCACCATCAGCCCGCGGCGATACGCGTCCGACATCCGCGCGCGTGACGCGAGCGCCGGCGACACCGGTTCGACGGTGATGCCGAGCTTGTCGAAGCGGCGGCTCTCGTTCGCCGCGGCCGGCTGGGTCTCCGACTCCGCATCGTCGTTCGCCGCGACCTGCGACTGATCGGAGGCTTCGATGAGCTTCACGTTGAACGATTTCTTCTCGCCGAAGCGCATCACGTCGAGCGTGACGACGTCACCCGGCTTGTGGCCGCGAATGATCCGCTGCAGCGTGCTGACACGATCGGTCGGCTTGCCGTCGGCGGCGACGATCACGTCGCCCGGCTGCACGCCGGCCTCCTTCGCCGGACTGTTCCCCGCATCGTCCAGGTTGAAGGCGCGAACGAAGACACCCGTGACCTCCTTCATCCCCGCGGCCTTCGTGTCGGCCGGCGTCGCCGGCGCGATCGACACGCCCATCACGGCGCGGCGCACCTTGCCGTACTTGATCAGGTCGTTCATCACCTGCTTCGCCAGCGTGACCGGGATGGCGAAGCCGTAGCCGGCGTAGAAGCCGGTGCTGCTGGCGATCGCGCTGTTGATGCCGATCACCTCACCACGGATGTTGACGAGCGGACCACCCGAGTTGCCGGGGTTGATCGCGGCATCGGTCTGGATGTAGTCGGTGATCTCGTAGCCGCGGTTGCCGAGCAGCCCCTGGAGGGGACGGCCCTTC
>JAEKKN010000022.1 GCA_019510305.1 Microbacterium sp. | reverse complement strand
GATGGTTCGTCCACCGCAATCACGGGTCAGACGACGTTCACACCGACCTCTGCGGCAGGGACGGTCGACGTCACCTTCACGGTTCCGTCTGGTTATGCGGGCGCGGCGCTGGTCGCGTTCGAGACGCTGTACTACGGTGGCACTGCGACGGGCACGCCTGTCGCGGAACACAAGGACATCGACGACGTGAACCAGACGGTCACGCTGGAGGAGCAGCCGGTCGTGCCGGCGATCGGCACCACCCTGCTCGACAGCGCCGACCAAGATCACACTCTGGCCTGGAACGGCGGCACGGTGATCGACACGATCGCCTACATCGGGCTGACCCCAGGAATCGAGTACACCGTGTCGGGCGAGCTCATGCGCAGGTCCGACGGCTCCGCCACCGGTATCACGGCGACGGCGTCCTTCACTCCGACCTCGACGAGTGGCAGCATCGCGGTCAGGTTCACCGTGCCGAGCGGCTATGCGGGCGAGTCCCTCGTCGCGTTCGAGACGCTCTACACGGGTTCGACGGCATCTGGCACTCCGGTGGCCGAGCACAAGGACATCGACGACGCGGCGCAGACCGTCGCGGTCGAAAAGCAGCCGGCCGGGACCGCTCCGACCGTGACTGGCCTGGCAAGCACCGGCAGCGCGCTCCCGGTGGGATTGACCGCCGTAGCGGTGACTGCCGTGCTGCTCGGGGCGATGTTCCTCATCAGACGCCGAAGAGCGCACAGCGAGCTCTGATCGACTGACGGAGAAGGGGCGGCCCGCGGATCTCGGCCGGCCCTTCTCCGTCATCGTACGCCCGCTCAGACGAGGTCGCGCCAGTCGACATCCTCGTCGTCATCCGCCACGGGGGTCACGCCCGTGATCACGGGAAGGCTCATGGTCTCGGTGGGAGGCCCCATGATCGTGGCCTCGTCGCGGCGGTGCCGGAGCACCTCGTTGATGTAACTGGTGAGCACCTCGGCGAGCGGCACGGACCGCCCCTGATTCTGCGACAGGTACCAGCGGTGCTCCAGTACCTGGTGGAAGACCTCGGCGGGCTCGAGTTTGGCGCGCAAGTCGTACGGGATCGCCCGCACCACGGGCTCGAAGACGCGCGTGAGCCATTCGTGCGCGTACATCTCCTCGTCGGCCCACTGCTTGGTGGAGCGAGCGCGGAACTCGTCGAGGTCGTTCAGCAGACGACGGGCCTGGTTCTCCTCGACGTCGAGGCCCGTCAGCCGGATCAGCCGGCGCTGATGATGACCCGCGTCGACCACCTTCGGCTGGATCTCGACCACGGTGCCGTCGGACGTGGTCGACATGGACATCTCGTCGATGTCGAACCCGAGAGCGTTCAGCCTTTCGACCCGCTCGGTGATACGCCAGGTCTCCGCGGCCGAGAACGACTCCTGCGCGGTGAGCTCGGCCCACAGGGAGCGGTAGGAGGAGACGATGCCGTCGGCGATCGCGATCGCATCGACGCCGCGCTCGAGCCTGCCGCCTGCGGCGAGATCCATGACTTCGCCGGCGATGTTCGTTCGTGCGAGGTCGAGGTCGTATGCGCGCTGTCCGTCGGTGAGCCCCTCCTCGTGCAACTCGCCGGTCTCGGCGTCGACGAGATAGGCCGCGAAGGCGCCGGCGTCTCGACGGAAGAGCGTGTTCGACAGCGACACGTCGCCCCAGTAGAAGCCGACGTTGTGCAGACGAACGAGCAGGAGAGCCAGCGCATCGACGAGACGCGTGGCGGTGTCGGGGCGGAGGACGCGCGTGAACAGAGCGCGGTACGGCATCGAGAAGCGCAGATGCGAGGTCACGAGAGCAGCGGGAAGAGGATCGCCCGCGGCATCCGTCCGTCCGGCGATCACCGCGACCCGATCGACGCAGGGGACGGCGAGGCGGGCGAGGTTTCCGAGCATGTCGTATTCGCGCTTGGCCATCTCGTCCGTCGTCTCCTTGACCGCCACCACCCGACCCGAGAGGTCGGCGAAGCGCACGAGATGCCGGGAGAGACCCTTCGGCAGCGACACGATCTGCTCGGACGGCCACTTCGCGAGAGTCGTCGACCAGGGCAGCGTCAGCAGACCAGGGTCGACCGTGCTGGCGGTGATGCGGAGTGCGTCCTGCATGGTTCTCCTGAAGTGATGGATGCCGGGGGAAACGACGCGGCGCGGGACGACCAGAAAAGGTCGACCCGCGCCGCGATGCTGCAGAACTCAGGAAGCCGAGACCACCGGCTTGTCGTTCAGGCGCTCGCCCGACTCGATGTCGAAGGCGTGCACGTGGCCCGCGTTCGCCGCCAGGGTGACGGTCTCGCCCGCGTTCGGGTGGCTGCGACCGTCGACGCGTGCGACGAGGTCGGCGCGCTTGCCGTTGATCTCCGTGTGGCCGTACAGGTAGCCGTCGGCGCCGAGCTCCTCGACCAGATCGACCACGACCGAGAGGCCCTTGCCGTCGGCGGGGCCGACGGTGATGTCCTCAGGGCGAACGCCCACCGTGACCTGCGAGCCGTTCGCGCGGCCCACGGTGTCGCGGTCGAGCGCGACGATCTCGGTGCCGAACTTCACGCCGCCGTCGGCGAGGTCTGCGGCGAACAGGTTCATGGCCGGCGAGCCGATGAAGCCTGCGACGAAGACGTTGTTCGGCTTCTCGTACAGGTCGCGCGGCGATCCGACCTGCTGGAGCAGGCCGTCCTTGAGGACCGCGATGCGGTCGCCCATGGTGAGCGCCTCGGTCTGGTCGTGCGTGACGTACACCGTGGTGACGCCCAGGCGACGCTGCAGCGATGCGATCTGCGTACGGGTCTGGACGCGGAGCTTGGCGTCGAGGTTCGACAGCGGCTCGTCCATGAGGAACACCTGCGGCTGACGCACGATCGCGCGGCCCATGGCGACACGCTGACGCTGGCCGCCCGAGAGCGCCTTCGGCTTGCGGGTCAGGTACTCCTCGAGGTCGAGCAGCTTGGCGGCCTCGAGAACACGGGTGGCGCGCTCTTCCTTGCCGACGCCGGCGATCTTGAGGGCGAAGCCCATGTTCTCGGCGACGGTCATGTGCGGGTACAGCGCGTAGTTCTGGAACACCATCGCGATGTCGCGGTCCTTCGGGGGCACGTCGGTGACGTCGCGGTCGCCGATGAGGATGCGGCCGGCGTTGACCTCTTCGAGACCTGCGAGCATGCGCAGCGACGTGGACTTACCGCAACCGGAGGGGCCGACGAGGACGAGGAACTCGCCGTCTGCGACCTCGAGGTTCAGCTTGTCCACGGCGGGACGTGTGCCGCCGGGGTACAGGCGGGTGGCGTCATCGAAAGTGACAGATGCCATTGTGTTTCTCCTTCACCGGCAGGTACGTGCCGGACGATCCGTAGTGATAGAGCGGCGGGGAGCACCCGCCGTGACCCATCATTGGGTCGGGTTCAGTATGGCAGAGCAGACGCCGATCGGTAAACGTCGCACCTGGGTATTTCTCAGACTGTCTGGCTAGCATCGAACCCGGCCGCGTTTCGCGGCGTTCGCCGCGTCGAGCGGCGTCCGGGGCCACCCTGCCCCCGTGAGACGGCAAGAGGAACGATGTCGAGCGACGAGACGCCGAACGTCCCCACCCCTCGCAATTCGCGCGAGGCCGTGCGGGAGAAGGCACAGCAGGTGCACGCCCAGCAGTCGAGGGCGCGTCTGATGCGACGGATCATCATCGGAGCGGTGGCGATCGTCGCCGTCGGTGCGATCGGCACGGCGGTGACCCTTGCGGTGTCGGCGCAGGTGACCAAGCCGCAGCTCTCCCCGAGCGGGATGGATGGCGACGGCATCCTCATCTCCGACATCTCGGCGACCGCGTCGTCCGACGAGGTTCCCGCGACGCCCAGCGCCGAGCCCACAGACGCCGCCACCGTGCCGACGGCGACGCCTGAGCCCACCGCGACGGGGAACGCCGTCGACATCCACATCTACGTGGACTACCTGTCGCCCGACGCGGGCACTTTCGAGCGCGCGAACGCACGCCAGCTGGTGAACTGGATCACCGAGGGCGCGGCGACCGTCACGTACCACCCGGTCGCGCTTCTCACGGCGAGCTCCAACGGCACGAAGTACTCGCTCCGCGCCGCAGCTGCGGCCGCGTGCGTCGCGACGCACTCGCCTGATCAGTTCTACGCCTTCAATCACGATCTGCTCGACGACCAGCCGGAGATCAACAGCGACGGACGCAGTGATGCCGACCTCGCGAATGCCGCAGTAGCGGTCGGCGTGAGCAACGCCAAGGACGTGAAGTCGTGCATCGAGGATCAGGACTACGTCGCCTGGGCGAAGGAAGCCACCAACCGCGCACTCGCCGGACCGCTGGTCGGATCGGATGAGCTCGTTCTGACGTCGGCGCCGATGGTGGTCGTGAACGGCGAGCAGTACGTGGGTGCGCTCGACGACGCCACCGAGTTCTCGCAGTTCGTGCTCACGGTCGCCAGCGACGCGTACTACGAGGCGACGCCCACTCCCACTCCCACGCCGACCGAGACTCCCGCGCAGTAGTCGGAGCGGGTTTCAGGGCGCCCCGCCACCATCGCTATGCTGGTGGCATCCGCCGACTTAGCTCAGCTGGTAGAGCACCTGTCTTGTAAACAGGATGTCACGGGTTCGAATCCCGTAGTCGGCTCCACGACGGATCCGCAATACGGCGTCATCCGGGGAATGCAGCGGGACCATCCGCACGTTGTCCCGAGCATGACCCGCATCGGAAACAGTGATCTCGACGTCTTCCCGCTCTCTCTCGGCGGCAACGTGTTCGGCTGGACGGCCGACCGCGATGCTTCCTTCGCCGTACTCGACGCGTTCGTCGCCGGAGGCGGCGACTTCATCGACACCGCCGACGCCTACAGCGCGTGGGTGCCCGGAAACCACGGTGGCGAGAGCGAGACGATCATCGGCGAGTGGCTCGCTTCGCGCACGCCGAAGAACGTCGTCGTCGCGACGAAGGTGAGTCAGCACCCCGACTTCAGGGGTCTCTCGGCATCGAACGTGCGCGCGGCGGCCGAGGCATCGCTCGCACGACTCGGAGTCGACGCCATCGACCTCTACTACGCGCACTTCGATGACGAGACCGTTCCGCTCGAGGAGACCGTCGCCGCCTTCGGGCAGCTGGTGGCCGACGGCCTGGTTCGCCACGTCGCCGTGTCGAACTACAGCGCCGACCGCATCCGCGAGTGGGTGGAGATCGCGGACCGTCTGGGCGTCGCACGCCCGGTCGCTGTGCAGCCGCACTACAACCTCGTGCACCGCAACGACGTGGAGGAGACGATCATCCCCGTGGCCGAGGAGTTCGGTCTCGGACTCGTTCCCTACTACTCGCTCGCGAGCGGCTTCCTGACGGGCAAGTACCGCTCCACGGATGCGGCCGATCAGTCGTCTCCGCGCGCCACCGGTGCCGCCAAGTACGCGACCGAGGCGGGCCTGCGGATCATCGATTCGCTCGAGGAGATCGGCGCAGCGCACGGCGCATCGATCGCCGCGACCTCGTTGGCCTGGCTCCGTGCGCAGCCGACGGTCGTCGCCCCGATCGCCAGCGCGCGCACAGTGGACCAGGTGCCCGATCTGCTCGCCGGAGCGCGTCTCGAGCTCACAGCCGATGAGATCACCGCGCTCGACCGCGTCTCGGAGTGGACTCCCGCTCGAGGCTAGGCGCCCGCCGGCGAGTCGTCGCCGTAGCCGAGCCGGTGCGCGAGGATGACGGCGTGAATGCGGTCGCGCGCACCGAGCTTGGCGAGCACGCGGCTCACGTGCGTCTTGACTGTCGATTCGGACACGAACAACGTCTCGCCGATCTCGGCGTTGCTGAGTCCTCGTGCGATCGCGAGGAACACGTCGTGCTCGCGGTCGGTGAGCGTCTCGAGCAGTTCGGCGCCTTCGGGTGCCGGCGTGTGCAGCCGCGATGACACGTGGTCGAGCAGCATCCTGGTGATCCGCGGTGACAGCGCGGCATCTCCGCGATGCACGGCGCGCACCGCGGAGATCATCTCGTGGCGCTGCGCGTCTTTGAGCAGGAACCCGCTCGCCCCCGCGCGGATCGCGCCGAACGCGTACTCGTCGAGATCGAAGGTGGTGAGCACGAGCACCCGCGTTCCCGGATGCTCGCGCACGATCGCCTCTGTCGCGGCGATGCCGTCGAGCCCCGGCATCCGGATGTCCATCAGGACGAGATCGGGCTGCAAGGCTCCGGCCTGTGCGATCGCCGCGTGACCATCGCTCGCCTCGCCGATGACCACCAGATCGCTTTCGGCTTCGAGGACCATGCGGAACCCGAGCCGGATGAGCTCCTGATCGTCGACGAGAAGGATCCTGATCTGTTCTGTCATGACTGCTCCTGTTCCTTCTCCGCGCCGGGATCGCCGCCGGGGACCGTCGCGCGCAGCCGCCACCGAGAGCCCTCCGTGCGTCCGTATTCGATGTCGCCGTTCACGTGCGCGACGCGCTCCGTGAGCCCCTTGAGGCCGAAGCCTGACGGGCCGCTCGCATCGCCGGCTCCGTCGTTCACGATCTCGACGACGACTCCGCGCGCGGACCGCTCGAGCCGCACGGCGATCGTGGTCGCGGCGGGCGCGTGCCGGATCGCGTTCGTCACTCCCTCCTGAACGATGCGCGCGACGGCGTGCTCCACGCCGGGGCCGAAAGTCGTTCCCCCGGTGCTCGAGAGGCTGACCGGGAACCCGGCCCGCTGGGCGTTCATCACCGTGTCGTGCGGTGTCGGCGCTGACATCGGTGACAGGGGGAGAGGGGCGCCGTCGTCGCGGAGGACGCCGAGCATCGATCGCATCTCTCCGAGCGCCGAGCGAGCAGTCGCGGCAGCGGCGGTCGCGGCCTCGCGGGCCCGGGCAGCATCCGACGTCGCCGCCGCACCCTCTGAGAGCGCGACGATCACGGTGAGCGAATGCGAGACGATGTCGTGCATCTCTCTGGCGATCCGGGCGCGCTCCGCGGCGGCGGCGAGCTGCGCCTGCTGATCGCGCTCGATGAGCAGCTGCCGGGATCGGTCGATGAGCGCGGCCAGGTAGCGTTTGCGTCCGCCCACGTTGATGCCGATCAGCACGCCGATCAGCCCGACCACGAGATTGCCGATGAGACCGTTCGCGGCCATCTGGAGGGTGATCATCCCGACCGCCATGAGCGTTGCCGACAGGGCTGCGAGGGCGCCCAGACCTATTCCCAGTCCCAGCCATGCGGCGCGGCTCGAGGCGTAGACGGCGAGAGAGTATGCCGCCACGGTCACCATGGGCGTGCCCCCGGGCGCCCCGAGGAAGAGGAAGAACGCCTCGGCGAGGAAAGCAGCGACGAACGGGATGAGCGGATGCCGTCGGCGCAGCAGCAGGGTTCCGCAAGCGGCGACGACGGAGATCGGGAGGAGGACCGCCAGCAGGATCGCGGTCGGCTCGGGGAGATCGTGCTCGCCGGCCCGCACCGGCGTCAGCGACAGGACGAGGCAGAAGAGAGCGATCAGGACGTCGCCGAACAGCGGATGCCGGGCCCAGAACCTCCGGAACACCCCGGGGGGACGCGGCAGCCGCAGACCGTCGTCCTCGAGGGCGACGGCGCTGCGGCTGCGCGACTTGCTCACGGAGCGACTCTACGCGTCACGCGTGCGCAGCACGGCCCAGGCGCCGAGCATTCCCGCGATCACCCAGGCGCCCAGCGTCAGGTAGGCGACAGGCGTGTCCAGAGCGGCATTCTCGGTGAGGATCGCACTCTGTGCTGCCGCCACCGGCAGGTAGCCGGCGGCGTCCGTGACCCAGGCCCAGGATTCTCCGGCCAGCATGAAGAAGTTCGCCACGATCGGCAGCACGAACAGCAGGCCGACGGTGGCGGCGATCGCCCCCGCGCCCGAGCGGAGGATGAAACCGAACGCCACTCCGATCAGCGCGAACACTGCCATCGCCAAGGACGACACGACGACAGGGAGGACGGACGCCGACGGCTCGGACCAGTCGATGCTCTGGTCACGCGATGCGACGACCGCCGTGACGGCGAGAGCCGCCGCGAAGAAGATCACCAGGGATGACACGAACATGAACAGGGCGATGACGACGGCCTTGGCCGCGAGGACCGACCCACGTACTGGATTCGCGGCGAGAGTGGAGCGGATCATCCCGGTCGAGTACTCGCCGGTGACGGAGATGGCGCCGAGGATGCCGGCGAGCAGCATCGTGAACTGGATCGGCATGACGACGGCCTGGATCGGATCGAAGCCCGGCTGTTCGACCGCCTGAGCGATCAGCACGGCGATCCCGATGGTGAGCACGGCGACGATGCCGATCGACCACCAGGTCGACCGCAGCGTGGCGAGCTTGATCCACTCGCCGTGCAGTGCACGCGGGAAGGAGGGTCGGTGACCCGTGTCGACTCGCGGTCGGGTGAGGGGAGGGGCCTGGATGGTCATGAGATCTCCTTGGTGCGGTACTCGACGGAATCGCCGGTGAGCGCGAGGTAGGCGTCTTCGAGCGAGCCGGTGGTCGGGGTCAGCTCGTGCAGCGGGATGCCGCGCTCGGCGGCGAGGTCTCCGATGCGCGCGGCCGGAAGGCCGACGATGTCGAGCAGATCCGGGGCGGTGCTGACGATCTCGACGGCCGGGCCGCCCACCGCCGCTGCCAGATCGGCAGCGCGCGGTGTCCGCACGCGCACCGTGTTGACTGTCCAGGCGCGCACGAGCTCTTCGAGAGGCGCATCGGCGAGGACTTGGCCGCGTCCCATCACGATGACGTGGTCGGCGGTCTGCGCCATCTCGCTCATCAGGTGGCTCGACAGCAGCACAGTGCGTCCTTCCGAGGCCGCGTGCCGCACGAACTGGCGCACCCACCGGACTCCCTCGGGGTCGAGGCCGTTGACCGGCTCGTCGAGGATCAGGGTGTGCGGGTCGCCCAGCAGGGCGGAGGCGATGCCGAGTCGCTGCCCCATGCCCAGTGAGAACTTGCCGGCGCGTTTGCGGGCGACCGGGCCGATGCCCGCCAGGTCGATCACCTCGTCGACGCGGGACGCGGGGATGCCGTGCGTGGCCGCCATCGCCCGCAGATGGTTGCGGGCGGTGCGACCGGTGTGCACGGCTTTGGCGTCGAGCAGCACGCCGACTTCGGTCAGCGGGGCGCGGAGTCTGCGGTACTCGCGACCGCCGACGGTCGCACGACCCGAGGTCGGGCGGTCGAGGCCGACGATCATGCGCATGGTCGTGGACTTGCCGGCGCCGTTGGGTCCGAGGAAGCCCGTGACGCTTCCGGGCTTGACGGTGAACGACACGTCCTGGACGGCGGTCTTGTCTCCGAATCGCTTCGTGAGGCCTTCAGCTGTGATCATGCCTCCACGCTAGGCGTGGGCATCCGCCGGGCGCGTCCTCCTCAGGTACCCATCTCGGGTGCTCCGGCATCCCCCGATCGGCGGACTGCGGGTCTACGGGTCGACGAACTCGAAGATCATCTCTTCTGGCGACGGTCCCCACGGATCGAAGATGATCTCGGGGTCGTAGACGTCGAGAGGATGTTCGTAGGCGGGTCCCCAGTACCCGTCCGCATCGAGGGCTCGGAAGTAGAACCAGTACCAGCCACGGGAGTTCATCCGCAGCCGCTTGACCGCGTGTCCGGCTGAGTCCAGAGTGATGACCGCCGTGTGGCCCGTCATCGACGACACAGAGATCGTGCCGTTCGCCGGACCTGTGACATCGATGACGAGTCCGGTCGTGCTCGCCTCCGTCACCTGCATGTCCCAGTTGCCGGTGATGTCCTCGAATCCCTTGACGGCCGGCGACTCGATCGTGAACGAGCCGATGGTGGCCGTGGACTGCGTCGTCCCGTCATCCGCCCACACCTGATAGTCGTAGGTTCCCGCCGGCAGCTCGAGACCACGCGGATCGAAGGACCAGTTGCCGTCGTCGCCGACGGCGGGCGTGTAACGTCGGCCGTTCAGCTCGACGGCGACGGCAGATCCCGGTGTCGCGGTGCCTGCGATCGCGGGGGCGATGTAGCCGGCGGACGCCGCCGGAGTCGTCACACCGGGAGTCAGCGGGGCATCCGGATCATCGCCCGGATCGGCCACCGGCTGCGTCGCAGGTTGAGGCCGCGTCGGGTAGCCCGGAAACGCGTCCGGATCATCGACGAGGTCCACCGACTCGATGCCGGGATCGGAGTTCCATCGCCCGAGTCGGGGTGGATCCGGCTGCGCCGGAGCGGTCGTCGAGGGTGGCGAGGTCGCACCCGTCTGGCCGGTGGATGGCCCACCGGGGGCGGGTGAGGCCGTCGCGACACTGCTCCTCGCATCGGTGAGCGGTGCCCCGTCGGCCTCGCCCGGGTGCACGAGGAAGGAGCCGAGCAGGATCCCGCCGACTGCCAGGACGCCGACGCCGCCCGCGAGCAGACTCGCGATGCCTGCTCCGGCGCCGGTGAGGAGTGCACCTGCGGCCACGGCCGTTCCCGGTGCGAGTGCGCTGGTGGCAGGAAGAGCGACGCCCAGTGCGCCGAAGCCGACCGCGGACAGCGTGACGCCTTGCAGACGCCGTGCGTCGGTACGGAGGACGAGGAGAAGATCGCTGCACATCACGCAGCTCTCCAGATGCGTCGTGACCTCGACGCTGACGTCCGGATCGTCGGGGACCGACAGGTACCGGGGGAGGAGACGCGCGGCATGGGACTCGTCGTCGCGCAGGGGGGGCGGCACCTGCCGGGTCAACCACTGCACCTTCAGGCCCGTGCGCGCCCTGCGGTGCAGCGCGGATACGGCGTTCGGCTTGATGCCGAGTTCGCGGGCGATCTGCGGGCGTGCGACGTCTGCGACTTCGGACAGCCAGAGCACCTTCTGCCAGCGTTCAGGGAGGTCCTGGAAAGCTCCGAGCAGTTCGTTGGCGTTCGACTCCCGCTCGACCAGGCTCAGCGCATCGCGGAAGTCGACCGTATCCGCCTCCACCGTGTCGTCGAATCGGCTGGCCTCCTTGCGCCAGCGGATCGCCGTGTTGCGGATCACAGCTTTGAGATACGACCGGAACGCGAAGTCGGGTCCGCCGCCGTTCGTCGTCACCTGCTGATAGATCGCGAGGAACGACTCCGAGGCGAGATCCTCGGCACGAGAGGGGAGCAGCCGGCGGGAGTAGCGCAGAGCCGCGCCGATGTGACGCTCCCACAGGATGACGTACGCCTCGCGCTGTCCGTCGCGAAGTTCGCGGAGCAGCTCGGCGTCGCTTCGAGGATCCTCCACGCGAATCGAGCCCCCCATACCGGTATACACAGCCAATGATAGACGCGAGGTAGAGGACTCGCCTTCGGAGGCGCCCCTCGTCCTGGGCCATGTGCGCGGGGAGGCGGCTCGAGAATCGACGCGCCCTTCGCACGGACTCCGGCACCGACGGGTGCGACCTGTGTCTGAAGCGACGCGGTGCAGAGCGATCGCGATCGGCGTCGGCGGCGCGGCGGGAGTCCGTGACGCAACAGTCGGGTTCTGGCCCCATTTGGGGGTCAGAACTGCGGATTTCTCACCGTTCGCACGGTCCACCGGCCAATCTGAACGGGTCGCAGCGGAGCGATCGACTCCGAGGAGCGCCTCTCCCGCGACGATCTCACCCGGTGAGACGCCGTCCCCGGCACCATCTCCCCTCGGGGCCGGGGACCGCGTCGCGCGACGGACAAGAACCCTCGATCGATTCGATCGAGGGTTCTTCCTTCTTGACCCCCGCCAGGGGTCAAGAAGGAACCCGACTGCTGTCAGCGGTCTCCTGCCGCGGCTCGACCCGACCATTCCGTCTCGGAGATGATGTAGCCGTCGGCCCACGCGATCCTGGCGAGGTCGAGCTTGGTGCGAGCGGGACGGCCGGCGACGGTGAACTTCGTCCGGACGCGCTGCAGGTACTTTCGCGCCGTGTCCTGCTTGACTCCGATGCGATCGGCGACGTCGGCTATCGACAGTCCGCTGGCGTACAGAGCGAGTGCGCGTTCCTCCTGTCTGCTGAGCTGCGGAGCATCGGCAGGCCCATGGATGGCGGTCTGTGCGCGCGCCGTGATCGTAAGCCTGCCTGCAAGCGCGCTCTCCGCCGCCGACACGAACATCTCCTCGCTGTCGGTCGTCGACACGATGCCGTCGATGCCGATGGAGATCACGTGCCGGGCGGTGTGCCGGGAGCGCAACGACGAGAGGATGAGAACCCGCATGCCGGCGTCGCGCAGTGCGCTGATCACCTCGACCTGTCGGAGCGCATCCGCATCGGCAGGCAGATCGAGGATCAGCAGATGCGGCCAGCGTGTCCGGTCCGTGCGCTGCAACCACGCCACGAACGGCCGCAGCGATCCGCCGACGTGCACCACATCGAGGCCGAGCTCGTCCCGCAGCAGCTGCACCGTTCGCGAGCGCTGCATGACGAACTCCTCGACGACTGCTGCGCGGCGCACTCGCCGCACATCGACACGGTCTTTCCGCACCGCGCACCTCCACTGTTCTCGGAGGCATCAGGAGCTCCGTCATAGACGAAGTGCATCTCGGAGGCGAAAAGTGACGCGGGGATCGTGTCCGACCTCCGTCCGATCAGGATGGAGGGCGCCCGAAGAGTTCCGGATCGACCGGGCGCACGGCCCGAGGCAGCTTCTCGACGACGAGAAGATACGACTCGGTCACGAGCTCGGCCACCAGCCCCGTCTCGAGCGTCGGGCCGGGCGTCAGGGTGATCCAGTGCTTCTTGTTCATGTGGTACCCCGGCGCGATGTCGGCGAAGGCCTCCCGCAGCGCGATCGCATCATCGGGGTGGGACTTGACGGTCACGCGACCCGTGCCGTCGAGCGGGATGAGCAGGAACACGCGCCCGCGCACCTTGTAGACGTCCCACTCGGGGCCGAAGGGATTGTCCCGTGTCGCTCCCGGGAGCTCGTCGGCGCGCTCCGCGGCGAGGGAGATCAGATCTGCGGCATCCATCCTCAGAACAGCCGCTCGGCGCCCTTGTCATCCGCGCGGGGGACCGTGACCACTCGGTCGTCGAGGGAGGCCGCGGCCAGCAGCGCCTCGTCGATGAGCTCGCGGTCGCCCTGCGCGCTCAGCCAATCGCGAGCGAAGGCGGTCGGGATGAGCACCGGCATCCGATCGTGGACCTCTACCAGGTGGGCCGGGGCCGGACGCATGACGATCGAGTAGCAGGTGAACCACTGGCCGTCGGCCGTCCGGCCCCGCTGGGTCACAGCGGCCATGCCGAAAAGGGCTGAGGTGTCGAGCCCGAACTCGTGCCACACCCGTTCGGGCTTCTTCAACTCGTACCACCCGGTCGCCGGGACCAGCGCTCGTGACTTCAGCGCGCCCGGCCGCTCCTGCAGTCGCTCCGAACGGGTGTTGATCGACGGGAACTTCGCGGGCTCCCCGTTCACGAGGAAGCCCCACCACGCCGGCTCGAGCGTTGCCTCCCCGCCGTCGTCGACGACGATGGGGCTGAGGTTGCGCAGGTTCTTGCCTGTGGGCCGCAGTGTCTCGCCGGCGTTGGCCGCGGCCCACTCTCGCAGACCTTCCAGCAGGGCCTCATCGGCCTCGGCCAGGAGCTCGTCGTCGGTGAACCGGGGATCCAGTCCGTAGCTCGCGCACATGCAGACAGATTAGCCCGGGTCAAGTGACGCGTCGCGTGAAGATGACCTCCTCACGGGGGTCATCTTCACCGCAACCCGCAGCGGCGGGGGTCTCAGCCCATACAAATGAGACGAGTGCGGCGGTGACTCCAGCAAGGCCGCGCTCGAGCCACATGCGATTGTGAGCGCGACCCCAGCGCGTCGTCACCGCCTTCCCCAGGCAGATGGCGCTGGTGCGCGCGTGCACCAAGAGGGAGAAGAATGTCAGACCTGAATCCGAGAACCACCAATCGAGCCCGGACACCGCTCCTGCTCAGCGGCGCGATGGCGATGCTGATCGTCCCGGCCCTGGTTCCGATGGCCGCCCAGGCGGCGCCTGCAGCGGACGCCGAACCCACCACGATCACGCGCGCGGGGGCCTTCACGCAGGTCGTGCCCGACGGCGTGTGCTCCGTCGACGTGCGCGTCGCGGGAGCACCGGGTGGCAGCGCGGTCTCCGCCGGAGACACGGAGCCGGATCCCGAGGGGGATCCGGGCGATCTTCGTGGCCCGAACGGCTCCGGAGCGCTCTTCAGCGCGAGGCTCGCCGTGCAGGCGGGGCAGACGCTCACCGGCGCGGTGGGCGGCGCCGGTGCGAACGGAGGTGCGGCGGGCCTGCCTGGCGGCGGCGTCGGCGGCACCGGCACCCATCGCGGTGCAGGCGGTGGCGGATACAGCGAGGTCAGCCTCGGTGGTGAGCTGCTGCTCCTCGCCGGCGGTGGCGGCGGCACCGGTGGCGGTCACACCGCGGACTTCGGCAGCGGTGGCGACGGTGGATTCGCCCTCGGCGGCGGGGTCGCGCTTGACGGCGGATTCGTCTATGCCGGAGGCAACGGCCAGAACGGGCAGGACGAAGGCGTGCTCGAGGATGTCCAGACGGCGCCCGGCGGAGGCCAGGGCGGCTCGACCGTCGGGGGCGCGGCGGGAACGAACCCGCGCAGCCAGACCGACGCGGAACTGCCCGGGTTCGACTGGAACGGTTTCGCCGGATCCTCCCTGCTGGGCGGCAACGGCGGTCCAGACAACTTCGCCGACGCCGGCGGAGCCGGCGGTGGCGGGTACTTCGGCGGTGGCGGCGGCGCTGCGACCGACGGCGAGGTCGGCAACGCCACGACCGGCTACTTCGTCGGCGGTGGTGGCGGCGGTGGCGCCAGCTACTCTGCCGACGACGCACTGATCAGCGCCCTCGGTCTGGACAAGAACCGTGACGCCGAGAGCGGTGCTGCGCTCGCCGCATTCGTCGAATTCGACTGGGTGATGTGCGACTACGACCTTGCAGTCTCGAAGAGCGTCGTGGGCGCACCCGTCTTCGAAGACGGCGCGATCGTGCGCTACTCGGTGACCGTCACCAACAACGGCCCTGACGACATGGCCGTGGGCGACACCGTCTCTCTGTCGGACGAGCTCGCCGTGGGCGGAACCCTGGTCTCGGTCGACGGGCTGGGCGCGAGCGAGCCCGCTGTCGGCGAGGCGATCACGGGCGACATCGAGGCCTACGATCTCGTCGACCTCGGCGAGGAGCTGGGCGAGCGCCCTGTGGGTCTTTCCGCGGGGGCGAGCGCGACCTTCGTGTACGACGTCGTCGTGGCCGGGAGCGAACCCGTGACCAACACCGTGACGATCTCCGACCGTGCGACGGACGACACCGATGATGAGGCCAGCGCGACGGTCGATCCCGCGGCCCCGTCTCTCTCATTGGTGAAGACGGCCGACCTCGTCAAGGCGACGCAGGTCGGTCAGAAGGTCACCTACTCTTTCGTCGTGACCAACACGGGCAACATCGATCTCCGTGAGATCGCGATCGATGAGGGATCCTTCAGCGGCAAGGGCGACCTGGCCGACCCGACCTGCCCGGCCGAACCCGTGAGTCCGGGCGCGAGCGTCACCTGCACCACGGTCTACACCGTGCTCGCGGAAGACCTCACCGGCGACGCGATCACCAACACGGCGTCCGCCTCGGCGGTGACCCCTGGTGGGGCCGCAGTCGAGAGTGCTGACGCCGCAGCCCAGGTGCCGACGGTCAAGCCCGTCGTGGCCACCGGCCTGGCGAGCACGGGTGGCGAGCTGAACAGCATCTGGGTGCTGTCCGGCGCGGCTGCTCTGCTCACGGGTGCGGCAGTGCTCATCATCGCCCGCCGTCGGATGAGCTGATCCGAGGCTGACACGACGAAGGCTCTCACCCCTGGGGTGAGAGCCTTCGTCGCGTCAGGAGCCGGAGTCAGCGGATGAGGAAGCCTTCGTCGTACGCGAGGCGGGCGAGTTCGAGCTTCGTCCGAGCCTGGTGACCAGCCGCAGTGTATTTGTCCCTGATCCGAGCGAGGTACTTCCGGGCTGCGTTGTGACGGATGCCGATACGGGCCGCTGCGTCCGCGACGCCCAGCGCACGCGCGATCGTCCGCGAGCCTGGTTGGGTGACCGCCAGTACCCGCACGCCCGCGGAACGCAGTGCGCCGATCACTGCCATGGCTTCGGATATCGCTCGTTCCGGCAGCTCGGTGATCACCATCGCGTGCGGCCATCCGGTCTGGTCGACGGTCTGCATCCAGTCCGTGTGCTGCCGGGGCGTGGCACCTGCGAACACGACCTGCGCCCCCTGGGCGACCAGAAGCTCCTCGGTTCGGGGTCCTGGCCGCGGACAGCCGCTCGGCTAGGGTCGAGAGGTGATCGAGAAGCGCCCGCTGCCCGCCCCCGTCGCGCTCGGCGGCGCGGTGGCGATCGGGGTCATGACGGCCGTGCAGGCGCGCGTGAACGGCGTCCTCGGCGTCGAGGTCGGCAACGGGATCGTGGCGGGCTTCATATCCTTCGCGGTGGGACTTCTGATCCTGATCGTGGTCATCCCGTGCATCCCCTCGGCGAGGCAGGGTGCTGCGCGGCTGTGGCGAGGAGTGCGCGGACGGACGATCCCGTTCTGGATGCTCCTGGGCGGAACGTGCGGCGCGCTCACCGTCTCCACGCAGGGGATCACTGCCGGAGTGCTCGGGGTGTCGCTGTTCACGGTGGGAGTCGTGGCGGGTCAGACTCTGCACGGCCTGGTGCTCGATCGGCTGGGCGTCGGCCCTGCGGGTGTCGTCGCCGTGACGGTCGGACGCGTGCTCGGGGGAGTCTTCGCCCTCGCGGCGGTCGCGATCTCGCTCTCCGGTGACGTGCTCGCCTCTGCGCCGCTGTGGATGCTGCTGCTGCCGTTCGCTGCCGGGGTCGGCATCGCCTGGCAGGCGGCGGCCAACGGGCGGCTCGCCCAGAGGGTGCAGTCGCCGATGGCGGCCACGCTGATGAGCTTCGTCGGCGGAGTGATCGCCCTCGCGGTCGCCGCAGGGGTGAGCGTCGTGCTCCGAGGGCCGGCGCAGCCGCCGCCTCCCGAGCCCTGGCTGTATCTGGGAGGTCTCCTCGGCTTCGCGTACATCCTCCTCGGCGCCTTCATCGTGGCGCACACCGGGGTGCTGCTGATGGGGCTGGGATCGGTGCTCGGGCAGCTCACGGCATCCGTCATCATCGATCTGCTCTGGCCTGCCGAAGCGGGCCCGCAGCTGTGGCAGCTGATCACGATGATCGTCGTCGCCGTGCTCTCGGTCGTCGTGGCGGTTCCGCGACGGCGTGGGCACCGCAAGAATGGTTGACCTGCATCGATAGTTGCCTTATTGCAACTAATGGCGTATGGTTGATGGAGATCAACTATTTACGCAGGAGTCTTCCACTGTGACCACCACTTCTTCCACGCCCCTCGAGACCGCGCGCTCGGCGCGCGAGGTCTTCACAGCGATCTCCGGCCTCATCGTCGGAATGTTCGTCGCGGTGCTCTCGGGCACCGTCGTGTCGACCTCGATGCCCGTCATCATCGCCGACCTCGGTGGCACCCAGTCCCAGTACACCTGGGTCATCACCGCGAGCCTGCTGGCGACCGCCGTCTCCACCCCGATCTGGGGCAAGCTCGCCGACCTCGTCGACCGCAAGATCCTCGTGCAGCTCTCGCTCGTCATCTTCACCGTCGGCACGGTGATCGCCGGCTTCTCGACCGACACCAACATGCTGATCGCCGTCCGCGTGATCCAGGGCATCGGCGTCGGCGGACTCATGTCGCTCGTCATGATCGCGGTCGCCCTCATCATCTCGCCCCGCGAGCGCGGCAAGTACATGGGCGTCGTCGGCGGCATCATGGCCCTCGGCACGATCGGCGGCCCGCTGCTCGGCGGACTCCTCACCGACGTCTGGGGCTGGCGCTCCAACTTCTTCGTCGGCGTGCCCTTCGCGATCCTCGCCCTCGTGCTGCTGCAGTTCACCCTGCACCTGCCCAAGCCACAGCGCGACACCAAGGTGTCGATCGACTACTTCGGCATCGTGCTGCTCGCCGTCGGCGTCTCGACCCTGCTCATCTGGGTGTCGATGGGCGGCAGCCAGTTCGACTGGGACTCCTCGACGAGCATCATGCTCGCCGTCACCGCGGGCGTCGCGATCGCCGCCTTCATCACCGTCGAGTTCTTCGTCAAGGAACCGATCGTGCCGATGTCGCTGTTCCGCAACCGCACCTTCACCCTGTCGGTCATCGCCTCGATCGCCATCGGCGTCTCGATGTTCGCGACCTCGGTGTTCCTCGCGCAGTACTTCCAGCTGGCCCGTGGCGCCACGCCCACCGAGTCCGGCCTCATGACCATCCCGATGATCATCGGGCAGATGGGTGCGTCGATCATCATCGGCCAGCTCGTCAGCCGCTTCGGCAAGTGGAAGGGATGGATGCTCACAGGCTCCGTGCTGACCACCGTCGGCGTCTCTCTGATGGCGACGCTGCGCTACGACACCCCGTTCCCGCTCGTCGCCACGTTCATGTTCATCCTCGGAGCCGGCCTCGGCATGGTGATGCAGAACCTCACGCTCATCGTGCAGAACGACACCGCTCCGCAGCAGCTGGGTGCCGCCTCGTCGAACGTCAACTTCTTCCGCACGATCGCCGGCACCATCGGCGTGACCGTCATGGGGGCGACCCTCTCGACGAGCGTGGCGAACTACATCACCGACGCGCTCGCCGGCTTCACGCCGACGACACCCGAAGAGATCGGCGCTCTGAAGCATCTCGCCTCGGGCGACGTGCCGAAGGTCGGCGAGCTGCCGCACACGATCCGCGCGATCGTCGAGGGGGCGTACGGCCACGGCATCGCCGACGCGTTCATCATCGCGATCCCGCTCGCGCTGATCGCGATCATCGCGATCGCGTTCATCAAGAACAAGCCGTTGTCGACCAAGAACGCCGCCGAGCAGCTGCTGGAGCAGGCGGAGGAGTCGGCGATCGAGGTCGCGGAGGCCGAGATGGGAGCCTCGACCGGCACCATCGGCGTCATCGGCGCCGGGTCCTCGCGGCGCTGACATGTCCACTTCGGAACT
Organism: Microbacterium sp.; assembly: GCA_019510305.1. Classification (GTDB taxonomy): domain Bacteria; phylum Actinomycetota; class Actinomycetes; order Actinomycetales; family Microbacteriaceae; genus Microbacterium; species Microbacterium natoriense_A. Next base: position 57,380 of record JAEKKN010000022.1, on the reverse strand, counting down.
CGCGATGCCGTCGGACGTCGATGCGGCCCTGGCGGATTTCCAGGGCCAGCTGAACCTGATCTTCGCGAAGGCCCGGCTGCTGTGGAAGGACTCCGCCGCCCGAGTCGACCCCGAGCTGCAGGTGGCCGGCTACAAGCTGCTGACCTTCCTCGACGGTGCAGGGGCGTCGAGCGCGCACGAGCTGGCCGAGCGTTTCGAGATGGACAAGTCGGTCATCAGTCGTCAGGTGCGGATGCTGGAGTGCCACGGCCTTCTGGAGTCGCGCCCGGATGATCGCGACGGCCGCCTGCGGGTGCTCACGGTGACGCCGAAGGCGCGAGCCGTGCTCGCGCAGGTGCGGGGCGAATACGCCCTGCGCCTGCGCGCCGTGATCGGCGAACTGACCGCCGACGAGATCAGGACGGCGTCGAAGGTGTTCCGCCTTCTGGCCGAGGCCTGAGGCGACGCGCTCTACACTGGCGAGCATGACCGAAGAACCGTCCGATCTCGATCTCGCCGTCGCCAGGGTCGAGCACGAGCTCGCCGGACTCTTCGCGCGTATCCGTGTGAGCTGGCGTGAAGCCGCAGTCACCGTGCATCCCGACCTGCAGCCGCTCGGCTACCAGGTTCTGACGTCGATCGCGACCGGCAAGGCCACCTCTGCGGGGGCGATCATCGAGCGCCTGCAGACCGACAAGTCGGCGGTGAGCCGCCAGGTGCGCCAGCTCGAGGAGCTGGGGCTGGTCGAGAGCGTCCGTGACCCCGACGACCGCCGTGCGCGGGTTCTCGTGGCGACCGACCTCGCTCAGGAGCGGGTCGCCGCCGCGCGGGCGCGCTGCGAGGAGCGACTCGGCGAGCGTCTGCGCGTGTGGTCAGCCGACGACCTCGATCATTTCGCCGATCTCCTCGCCGCGTTGGGCGGCTGAGCGGCTACTTCTTCTTCTTGGACTTCTTGGAAGGCTTGTCGGCCTTCGCTGACGCCTTCTCGGGATTCGGCAGTCGCGTCAGAAGACGACGGGCGTCGACAGCTTTGCGGCGGCCCGGACGCTTGCCGGCGGGCTTGCCGCCGACGTACAGCCAGCCGAGCAGCTCCTCATCCTTGCCGAGGCCGTGCGCCTTGGCGACGGCTTTCGAGCGCGTGTAGTGCCCTGTGCGCCACAGCACGCCCCAGCCGGCCTCGTCGAGCAGCAGGCTCAGCGTGTGCGCGACACCGGAGGCCACGGCCTCCTGCTCCCACCGCGGAACCTTCTCGCTCTTGCGGTAGCTCGCGACCACGGCGATGAGGAGCGGGGCGCGCAGCGGCTTCGATGACGGAGACGAGTCGCCCTCGGCCTTCGCGATCGCAGCGCCCAGCACTTCGCGATCCGCACCGCGGAGCTCGATCAGGCGCCAGGGCCGCAACGAGGAATGGTCAGCGACCCGGCCGGCGGCCGCAACGAGCTGCAGGAGCTCCTCTCGGCCCGGTGCGAGCTCGGTGACCTTCGACCAGGACTGGCGAGAGCGGACCGCCTCGAGCGCGCTCACTCGGCGTCCGGCGTGAAGTTCAGGGCGATCGAGTTCATGCAGTAGCGGTCGCCGGTGGGCGTGCCGAAGCCGTCGGGGAAGACGTGGCCCAGGTGCGAACCGCAGTTCCTGCAGCGCACTTCCGTGCGTGACATGCCCAGGCTCGTGTCCTCGATGAGCTCGACCGCCTCGGGGCGGATCGACTCGTAGAAGCTCGGCCAGCCGCACCCCGAGTCGAACTTCGTACCGCTCTTGAAGAGCTCGGCACCGCACGCGCCGCAGGTGTAGAGCCCGGCGCGCTTCTCGTCGAGCAGCTCACCGGTCCATGCACGCTCGGTCGCGGCCTGGCGCAGCACTGCGTACTGATCGGCGCCGAGTTCTTCGCGCCACTGTTCTTCGGTCTTGTCCACGCTGTACGACATGGACCCATTCTCTCGCGTCTGCCTGTGACCGGGCGCAGTGCGACGAGAATGGAGGGATGACGGATGCCGTGCAGCGCCGATACGCGCGTTTCGCCGAGGAGGAGGCGCCAGGGCGCAGCGAACTGTACGCCGAGTGGGCGCGCGGCGTCGCCGCCGACGGTGCGGTCAGTCGGGTTATCGAACGGATACCCGAGAACAGGCGACAGCCGCCGCTGGTGTTCGCCGTGACCCGGATGCTCGGGGCAGGCCTGGACGGCTTCGGCGCGTGGCGCGACTTCGTGCTCGCACACGCGGACGACATCGTCGCCGAGTGCACGGCGAGGCGGCTGCAGACCAACGAGCCGCTGCGGCTCTCCCCGCTGCTCCCGGTCCTCAGCGAGATCGACGGGCCGATCGCGCTGCTGGAGATCGGGGCGTCGGCAGGGCTGTGCCTGTACCCCGACCGCTACTCGTACCGGTTCATCGATGCGGCCGGCGCTGTGCGGCGGACGCTCGATCCGGAATCGGGCCCGTCGCCGGTGGTGCTGGAGAGCGTCGTCACGGGAGCCCTGCCGCCCATGCGCCTGCCGCGAGTCGTGTGGCGCGCCGGCATCGACCTCACGCCTCTGGATGCGGCTGACGACCGCGACCGGCGCTGGCTGCAGGGACTCGTGTGGCCGGGGGAGGAGGGGCGCGAGCAGCGCGTCGCCGCGGCACTCGACATCGCGGCATCCGATCCGCCTCTGCTGATCGCGGGCGACGCGCTCGCCGAAGTCGACGCGCTCGCGCGCTCGGCGCCCGCCGAGGCGACTCTCGTGATCACGACGCCGGGTGTGCTCGTGCACATCCCGCGCGAGCCGAGGACGGCGCTCGTCGAGCGCATCCGCGGGCTGCCCGCGCGATGGATCACGATCGATCCACCAGGGCTCCTGGATGTATGGGAACCCGCAGTCGACGCCGAGACCTGGCCGGGATTCGTCGTCGCTCTCGACGGTGCGGTGCGCGCGGCATCCGACCCGCTCGGGCGCCGATGGGAGTGGCGTGCAGGCATGCACTCCGCGGCGATCTAGTCTGTTCCCATGCTGGGTGAGATGACGGAGCGCGACCGCGCCATCCTCGCGCTCGAGACCCTGTGGCCTCGGCACAGCGGCGCGAAGGAGGAGGCGATCCGCGCCCAGCTCGGAATGAGCGCGGCACGCTACTACCAGCTGCTGGGCCGCCTCATCGACTCGGAAGAGGCGCTGAGATACGACCCGATGCTGGTCGGCCGACTCCGCCGCATCCGCGACGCCCGGGCGTTCCAGCGCTCCACACGGACTCCAGGATTCGTCGGCTAGCATCGAGGGGTGTCCAAGCCCACTCGAGACCGATTCGATGACGTCCCCCGTTCGACTGGACGAGTAGGGGCGCACCGCGCCGAGGCTCCGGGCATGAACGGCTGGGTCGTTCTGCTGTGGTCGTTCGTGGCCGCTCTCGTGCTCATCATCGGCGGCATCTTCGGCTCTCTCGTGGTCATGGGGCGCATCACGCTGTTCCCCGAGGCGGTGCCGAGCTCCACTCCCACGCCGGTCGAGACCGGCGTGGTCGACACGAGCTATTCGGTCGTGATCCTGAACGCGACGCCCGACGAGGGGCTCGACACGCAGATGCGCGAGACCCTGATCAACAGCGGCTGGCCGGCGGGCATCGTGTTCGCCAGCGACAGCACGAGCCAGGATTTCTCCACGACGACGGTGTACTACGTCGACGCCGCCGACGAGCTGGCGGCGATCGGACTCGCCAACCTCCTCGGCGGGGCAGAGGTCGAGCAGAGCGACTTCTACGCCGATCAGAACACCACCGACCAGAAGCAGATGACCGTCGTCATCGGCCTCGACCGCTTGAGCTCTGCACCGGCCACCCCTGAGGACACGCCGGCTCCCTGAGGCGGTGCCCGTCTCCCCCTCCGGCGGCTTGCACTCGAAGGTGTCGAGTGCCAGAATGGCGTTAGCACTCTCTCACTCTGAGTGCTAAACCCAACGTCTACGTCCAGGAGGGACGACAAAACTCATGGCAAAGATCATCGCTTTCGATGAGGAGGCCCGCCGCGGCCTCGAGCGCGGCCTCAACATCCTCGCCGACGCTGTCAAGGTGACGCTCGGCCCGCGCGGCCGCAACGTCGTGCTCGAGAAGAAGTGGGGCGCTCCCACGATCACGAACGACGGTGTGTCCATCGCCAAGGAGATCGAGCTGGACGACCCGTACGAGAAGATCGGCGCGGAGCTCGTCAAGGAGGTCGCCAAGAAGACCGACGACGTCGCAGGTGACGGAACCACCACCGCCACCGTTCTCGCTCAGGCACTCGTCCGCGAAGGCCTGCGCAACGTCGCAGCCGGCGCCGACCCCATCTCGCTCAAGCGCGGCATCGAGAAGGCCGTCGCCGCGATCACCGAGGAGCTGCTCTCCAGCGCCAAGGAAATCGACTCGAAGGAGCAGATCGCCGCGACCGCATCGATCTCGGCTGCTGACCCCGCCATCGGCGAGCTCATCGCCGAGGCGATCGACAAGGTCGGCAAGGAAGGCGTGGTCACCGTCGAGGAGTCCCAGACCTTCGGCACCGAGCTCGAGCTCACCGAGGGCATGCGCTTCGACAAGGGCTACCTGAACCCGTACTTCGTGACGGACCCCGAGCGTCAGGAGGCGGTCTTCGAGGACGCCTACATCCTGATCGCGAACCAGAAGATCTCGAACATCAAGGACCTTCTGCCCATCGTCGACAAGGTGATCCAGGACGGCAAGGAGCTCGTCATCATCGCCGAGGACGTCGAGGGCGAGGCTCTCGCGACCCTCGTGCTGAACAAGCTCAAGGGCATCTTCAAGTCGGTCGCCGTCAAGGCTCCCGGCTTCGGCGACCGCCGCAAGGCGCAGCTGCAGGACATCGCGATCCTCACCGGTGGTCAGGTCATCACCGAAGAGGTCGGCCTCAAGCTCGAGAACGCCACGCTCGACCTCCTGGGTCGTGCACGCAAGGTCATCGTCACCAAGGACGAGACCACGATCGTCGAGGGCGCCGGTGAGGCAGACCAGATCGAGGGTCGTGTCACGCAGATCCGTCGTGAGATCGAGAACACCGACAGCGACTACGACCGCGAGAAGCTGCAGGAGCGTCTCGCCAAGCTCGCCGGCGGCGTCGCCGTCATCAAGGCGGGTGCGGCGACCGAGGTCGAGCTCAAGGAGCGCAAGCACCGCATCGAGGACGCCGTCCGCAACGCGAAGGCAGCCGTCGAGGAGGGCATCGTCCCCGGTGGTGGCGTCGCGCTGATCCAGTCGGGCACCAAGGCCCTCGACGCTCTCTCGCTCACGGGCGACGAGGCGACCGGCGCGAACATCGTCCGCGTCGCGATCGAGGCTCCGCTGAAGCAGATCGCTCTCAACGCCGGTCTCGAGCCGGGTGTCGTCGCGAACAAGGTCGCCGGCCTGGAGTCGGGACACGGCCTGAACGCCGCGACCGGCGAGTACGTCGACATGTTCGCCGCGGGCATCATCGACCCGGCCAAGGTGACGCGTTCGGCTCTGCAGAACGCCGCTTCGATCGCCGGCCTCTTCCTCACCACCGAGGTCGTCGTCGCCGACAAGCCCGAGAAGGCTTCGGCTCCGATGGGTGACCCGTCGGGCGGCATGGACTTCTGATCCTTCGATCCCCACGCCCCACTCCAGACAGCGCTAGCGCGCTGCCCGGAGCCTCCGGGCGCGGGGCCCCGGCTCAGGAACCCAGAGTTCATTAGACAGAAACGCCCCGGCTCAGGCCGGGGCGTTTCTGCTTTTCGGGGGTCAGCGGAACAGGCTCGCAGAGTACTGATCGGCGTCGGCGTACTGCGTCGCCGCTCCGCCGAGGGCGGTGCCGATCGACTCGAGGACCTGCTCGACGTGCAGCTGCGCACCGCGCCATTGCTGCGCGCAGTTCTGGAACGCGACCGACGCGGCACCCGACCACGACGACTCGAGCTGCGTGAGCTGAGCCATCAGGGTCGCGGACTCGCTCTGCAGCCGCTCCATGGTGGCGCGGGTCGAGCCCTGCGCGGTGGCGACGGCTTCTGTGTCGACGGTGAAGACGGACATGGGAACTCCTTTGATCTGCGGGGTTTTCGATCTGTGGGTTCCGACGCTAGAGAACGGCGGAGGCCGGCATCGGCTCTCTCCGTTCCGATCGCCACGAGGTGTGCACAATCGGCGAAGTGCCGCCGATGTGCAGGGGAGGTCTCAGAGCTCGAGCGGTTCGAGGGGCTGGGTGTCTTCGAGAAGGTGCTCGGGAGTCGCGCGCGAGGGGGCGAGCGGGAACGTCACCGTGAACGTCGCACCTCCGCCGGGGCTCTCGGTCACCGCGACGCTGCCGTGCAGGGCCTTCACGATCGAGGCGACGATCGCGAGTCCGAGGCCCGATCCGCCGGTCTCGCGTGCTCGCGAGGTGTCCGCTCGCCAGAAGCGCTCGAAGATCTGATCGCGGATCTGCGGTGGTATTCCCTCGCCGTGGTCGACGATCGCGATGCTCCCGGTGCCGCGGACGCGGTCGGCGTCGACGACGATCTCGATCGGGCTCTCGTCTGGTGAGAATCGGCGTGCGTTGCCGAGCAGGTTCGCGACGACCTGTCGCACCTTGTTCTCCTCGCCCAGCACGATCGGCGGTGTGCGCACCGGCACGTCCTCGACCTCGCTGAAGTCGATCGCCGGCATCTCGGGCGCGCTGCTGTTGCGCGCACGGCGGCGCAGCCGCGCCAGTGATGCCCGGGAGAGGCCGCGCGCAGTGGACGAGGGAGCGGGCGACGGCAGCACGGGGCGTGTGATGGGAGCGGTGAGAGGCGCTTCGAGCGTCTTGTCGACGACGGTCACGGTGCGCCCCGGAGCAGCCGCCTGCACATCGAGGGCAGCGTCGCGGGCGACAGGGCGCAGGTCGATCGACGTGATCTCGGGTTCGCGCTCCTCGTCGAGTCGGGCGAGGGCGAGGAGGTCCTCGACGAGCACGCCCATCCGGATCGCCTCCTTCTCGATGCGCTCCATGGCGCGTGCCGTGTCTTCTTCGCCCTTGATCGCCCCCATGCGATACAGCTCGGCGTAGCCCCGGACGCTGACGAGAGGCGTGCGCAGCTCGTGGCTGGCGTCGCCGATGAAACGGCGCATGTGGCGCACGGTGCGGTCGCGCTGGGCGAGCGAATGGTCGGCGCGGTCGAGCATCGCGTTGATCGCCGCATTGAGCCGGCCGACCTCCGTCGTGGGCTCGAGGTCGGTCAGCCGCTGGCTGAAGTTGCCCGCCGCGATCGACATGGCGGTGGACTCGACCTGGCCGAGCCGACGGAAGGTCAGGGTGACGAGCCCGCGGATGAGGAGGGCCGCGATCACGATCGTGACGAGCGCCACCGTGACGTAGATGCCGAAGTACTGACTGATGATGCGGTCCGCTGCGGAGAGCGGCATGGCGACCAGCTGGATGCGCACCGCTCCGCCGCCGGAGCCCTGCGCGTTCGCGACGGCCGCGTGGAAGCTCGTGCCCTTCGTCCCCTCGAGCGGGATGATCACGTCTTGATTCGCCACGGCCTCCTGAAGCGAGTAGCTGGCGGGGAAGAGCGGGGTGTCGCCGCCGTTCGCGCTCCCGGCGGTGGCCTGGAGGACCCCGGTGACAGGGTCGTATATCGCGAACGAGAAGTCCCGAGGCGTGTCGGTCTGCGTGTAGACGGTCTCGTCGCCCGAGGCGGTCACGTCGAAGTAGCGCGAGACGAGGTCCGTCGAAGCCAGCGATGTCAACTGCGCGTTGATGTTGTCGATCAGCGAGTTGCGCAGGAAGGGCGCGGTCCCGAGGCCTGCCACCAGCAGGCCCAGGGCGAGCACGCCGACGGTGACGCCCGTGACCTTGGCGCGCAGGCTGATGCCCCGCCACCAGCGGGTGACCGCGTCAGGCTTGTGCGCCATGCGGTCCTCCCATGGTCGACGTCTGTGAGGGGCGGTGGCTACTTGCCGACCTTGAGCATGTATCCGAAGCCGCGCTTGGTCTGGATGACCGATTCCTCGGTGTGCGGGTCGATCTTGCGACGGAGGTACGAGATGTAGCTCTCCACGATGCCGGCGTCGCCGTTGAAGTCGTACTCCCAGACGTGGTCGAGGATCTGCGCCTTCGACAGCACCCGGTTCGGGTTCAGCATGAGGTAGCGCAGCAGCTTGAACTCGGTCGGGCTGAGCTCGATCGACTCCTTGCCGACCTGGACGTCGTGCGTGTCCTGGTCCATCGACAGTTCGCCGGCACGGATGATCGACTCCTCGTCGGCCTGCATCGTGCGGCGCAGGATCGCCTGAGCGCGGGCGACGATCTCGTCGAGGCTGAACGGCTTGGTGACATAGTCGTCACCGCCGGCGTTGAGCCCCTCGATCTTGTCCTCCGTGCCGTCCTTGGCCGTCAGGAAGAGGATCGGGGCCGTGAAGCCGGCGCCGCGCAGGCGCTTGGTGACGCTGAAGCCGTTCATGTCCGGCAGCATCACGTCGAGGATGATGAGGTCGGGCTCCTCTTCGAGGACGGCGGAGATGGTGGCGGCGCCGTTGGCCACCGTCTTCACCTGGAATCCGGCGAAGCTGAGACCCGTGGAGAGCAGGTCGCGGATGTTCGGTTCGTCATCGACGACCAGGATGCGGGCAGCTGTCATGTCCCCATTATGGTGACTTCGCACATGCAGATGCTGATTATCTGCCGGAGCGGCGAGGTCGGGGGTGTCAGGCGGCGATCGCGTCGGCGTCCATGATCGTGTAGCTGTACCCCTGTTCGGCGAGGAATCGCTGTCGATTCTGTGCGTAGTCCTGGTCGATCGTGTCGCGCGCCACGAGCGTGTAGAAGCTGGCGGTGTGACCCGACTGCTTGGGCCGCAGCAGCCGCCCGAGCCGCTGGGCTTCCTCCTGCCGCGAGCCGAACGAGCCCGACACCTGGATCGCGACCGAGGCCTCAGGGAGGTCGATCGAGAAGTTCGCGACTTTCGAGACGACGAGAAGCTGGATTTCGCCGACGCGGAACTGCCGGTAGAGCTCCTCGCGCTCGTCGACCGGCGTCGCACCCGTGATCTGCGGCGCGTCCAGCGCCTCCGAGAGGGTGTCGAGCTGGTCGAGGTACTGGCCGATCACGAGGATCCGCTCGTCCGGATGCTTTGCGATGAGCTCCTTGACCGCGTCGATCTTCGCGGGGGCGGATGCCGCCAGGCGGTACCGCTTGTCGTCGGTCGCCGCCGCGTACTCGAGCCGGTCGCTCGGCGGCAGGTCGCCGCGCACCTCGTAGCAGGCGGCGGGGGAGATGAAGCCCTGCGCCTCGATCTGCTTCCACGGGGCGTCGAAGCGCTTGGGCCCGATGAGGCTGAAGACGTCGCCCTCGCGCCCGTCCTCGCGCACCAGCGTGGCTGTCAGGCCGATGCGTCGACGGGCCTGCAGATCGGCCGTGAGCTTGAACACGGGGGCGGGGAGCAGATGCACCTCGTCGTAGACGATGAGTCCCCAGTCGAGGGCGTCGAGCAGTGCGAGGTGCGCGTACTCGCCCTTCCGCTTCGCGGTGAGGATCTGATAGGTGGCGATCGTGACCGGCCGGACCTCCTTGGCCTGGCCCGAGTACTCGCCGATCTCCTCCGGAGTGAGCGAGGTGCGCTTGAGCAGCTCGTCTCGCCACTGCCTCGCCGACACGGTGTTGGTCACGAGGATCAGGGTGGTGGTCTTGGTCGCCGCCATCGCACCTGCGCCGACGATCGTCTTTCCCGCGCCGCAGGGAAGCACCACGACGCCGGAGCCGTCCTTCGAGAACGCGTCGACGGCATCCTGTTGGTACGGCCGGATCTGCCAGCCGTCCTCGTCGAGGTCGATCTCGTGCGGGGTGCCCGGGGTGTACCCGGCGAGGTCTTCGGCGGGCCAGCCGATCTTCAGCAGCTCCTGCTTGATCTGGCCGCGCGCCCAGGCGTCGACCGCGTAGACGTCGGGGGCCGGGTGTCCGATCAGCAGCGGCTGGATGCGCTTGTTGTTCGCGACCTGCGTGAGCACGGCCGGGTCGCTGGAGCGCAGGATCAGGGTGCCCTCGTCGTCGCGCTCGATCACGAGGCGCCCGTAGCGGTTCACCGTCTCGCGCAGGTCGACGGACACCGAGGGCGGCACCGGGAACCTCGACCAGCGCTCGAGGGTATCCAGCATGTCCTCAGCGGTGTGTCCCGCGGCTCGGGCGTTCCACAGGCCGAGGCGGGTGATCCGATAGGTGTGGATGTGCTCGGGGGCGCGTTCGAGTTCGGCGAAGATCGCGAGCTCGTGGCGGGCGCTCTCGGCATCCGCGTGAGCGACCTCGAGCAGGACTGTGCGATCGCTCTGGACGATCAGAGGGCCATCAGACATAGCTGTCCAGTTTACTGCGCGACGATGGTGGCGGATCGGATGCTGGACACGGGAAGCGTCCGCTCTACGTCGGCGGCCCGGTCCCTGCCGCGCAGACGTCCTCCGCCGAGTCCTGTGGCCTCCATGATCAGCTCTCTGGTCGATCCGTCCGGCATCCCGACGACGACCTTGAGTACGGCGTGCGCTCGTACGGCCGCATCGAGTTCTCTGTCGAGCCATGCGGCATCCGCGTCTGGGCCCTGATGCGCTCGTAGGGCCCCGATCAGCGCCGAGTAGTCGGGGAACGGTGTGGCCGAGGGGGCCAGCGGATGCCGGTCGCTTGCGATGGCTTGTCCGTTCTCGTCGACCAGCGTCGCCGGGTAGCGTGCATCGGTGAGCGCCCAGTAGACCGTGTCGCGCCCCACGCGCGAGGTGATCGACCCGACGTGCTTCGTGAGCCCCAGGGGCCGTAGCGCCTGATCGACGGCGATCGCCTCGATGAGGTTCTGATCGACGCTGTCGATGCGCGTCCGGCCCGTCTCCGGATCCGTCGACACCCGTACCAGTCCGTGACGTTGCGCGGTCTGGGTGACCAGATAGTGCAACGGCTGAGGGATGCCTGTCAGAGTGATCCCGCTGAGGAAGTCGAGGATCGATTTCTCCGTCTCGCCGGCGACGACGCCGCGGGCGATCGACTCGCCGGTGAACCGGTAGGACGAAGCCTGAGCTGCGGATTCGCGATCGGCGATCGTGCGCAGTCGCACGTCGAGAGCGGGGGCGAGGGGCCCGGGGGAGATCGCCGTGAGGTCGTTCTGGAGGAAGATCCGGTCGACCTCCGCAGGCAGAAGCGCGGTGAGTTCGCGGGCGTCGGGCTCGGCCCCCGCTCGCATCGGCGCCGACCAGGCGGGCTCTGATCCGTCGTCCGCGATGACGGCGAGCAGCCGGGCGCGTTCGCGCAACGCGGCGCTGCGCTCGGGCCAGGCCGGGTCCCAGGGATAGGCCGAGGGCCACGCGGATGGTGCGGTCCAGCCGCCGGAGGGCGAGCGGATGCCGCGCGGCATCGAGTCGTGGAAGCCTCCGACGAGCGCGCTCCAGCGTTCCGCCACCGAGAAACGCAGCCACTGCTCTGCGGCGGCGGTCGTGCCCATGCGCTTTCCGTCGGCGGCGGCGAGGCCTGCGTCGACCGCCAGTTGGACGAGGGAGTCGACGGACTCCGCCGGGATGCCGTTCTCGGCCAGCTGCTTCTTCTCTCCGGCGCTCACGGTGCCCCCGGAGAGAAGTGTCAACGGCTTGTCGCGCGCGTGCAGCAGCAGGTCGGCGACGGCAGCCACCGTGGTGAGGGCGCGCTCGGCGGCGTGCGCCGCGGCGTCCTCCGTCGAGGCGCGGGGGATGCTGTCCTGCGGTGGTTGCGGAACCGGGCGGTCGCGCACTGCGGCCGTCACGGGCGGAAAGGGCGCTCCGTCGGTCTGCAGCAGACCGAGCGCGATGAGCGCGGTTCGCTGCCGTCCGGCATCCGCTCCGGAGGCGGCCGCGAAGAGCGCCGAGGCTTCTGCGGATGTGAGCGTCGGCAGTACGCGGTTCAGGGCGGAGGGCTCCAGAAGCGCTTCTGCAGCGTCGAAGAAGTCCTGCCAGCCGACGTCCGGGCGAATCCCGCGGGCTCGGAGGAGGGCGATCAGCTCGTCATCGCTCGCCGCGGCCAGCCATTCGGCCAGCGGTCGGGCGTGCGTGCTCATGTGTGATTCCTCAGGATCGCGATGCCGCGCGACCCTTCCGTACGAAGCTCATGATGAGCAGCGTGACGATCAGCACGAAGGCGAGCGGAGGACCCCAGTACAGGATGCTCGCGATGAACGGCCAGGCGCCTTCCGCGAAGGCGGCTTCGTCCATGCCGTTCGCGGTGCCGATCATGATCGAGACGAATCCGAGGATCGAGGCGGCGATGAGGCCGAGCGCAGTGAACGCGAGGATGCGGTCCACCCTGCGGATCTCGGGCTCTGAAGTCGGCGTGCTCATCCTTCTCAGCCTAGTGCGTCGGCGACCGCTAGGCTTGAGGAGGGTGCTCCGTTCGAGCGCGCCATATCTCCACACCGACTCAGCGAGGTTTCTCCCATGCCCACCGGCAAGGTCAGGTTCTACGACGAAGACAAGGGTTTCGGCTTCATCGCCACCGATGACGGTCAGGACGTCTTCCTGCACGCATCAGCCATGCCTGCGGGTACGGCGGTGAAGGCGGGCGCTCGCGTGGAGTTCGGTGTGGCAGACGGCAAGCGGGGCCTGCAGGCGCTGTCGGTGCGGGTCCTCGAGGCCCCGCCGAGTCTCGCCAAGGCGAAGCGCAAGCCGGCCGACGACATGGCGATCATCGTCGAGGATCTCGTGAAGCTGCTCGACGGAATGGGCGCAGATTTGCGCCGCGGCCGGTACCCCTCCTCCAGCCACAGCCGCAAGATCGCGGCCGTCCTGCGCAAGGTCGCCGATGACCTCGACGCCTGACGCCGACCAGCGTCTCCTCGATGCTCATGATCTCGCGCTGAACGCGCTGCGTGAGATCACGCCGGCCTCGTCCATCGGCCCGGCCGCGGGCTACCTGCTCGAAGACGACGGCTCGGTGTCGCTGCGCTTCGCGAACCGCCTGCCCGGGTACCCGGGCTGGTACTGGACCGTCACGGTCGCCCGCGTCGACGACGAGGAGCCGACCGTTCTCGAGGTCGAACTGCTCCCGGGTGACGGGGCGCTGCTGGCACCCGAGTGGGTGCCATGGGCCGAGCGGCTCGCCGAGTACCGCGCCCATCAGGTGGAGCTTGCCGAGCAGGCCGCAGCTGCCGCCGCCGACGAGCTCGACGATCTCGTCGCGGCTGAGGCGGAGGGTCTCGACGACGATGACCTCGACGACGACGACGACGACGATGATGATGATGACATCGACGACGACCTGCTCGACGGTGACGAGCCGCGCGCTCTGCACGCGGGTGATCTCGACGGCGTGGACATCGATGAGCTCGACGATTCGGTCGTACTGGACGATGACGAAGATGATGACGAGTCGGATGACGATGAAGGCTTCGACGATGACGACGAGTCGGACGATGACGAGTCGGACGATGACGAGTCGGACGATGACGAGTCTGACGACGACGATGACGATGACGAGTCGGACGATGACGATTCCGACGATGACGAGTCGGACGCTGCCGCGAGGGACTCCGACGACGAGGAGTGACCTCCCGTCAGTCACCTGACAGCAGGCAGCCGCGCCCGCGGATGCGGGAGGGGCGCGCCTCGGAGCACCCGCTCTCCGGATGCGGGCTCCGGTGCGTGAATCAGCCGAGCTGATCGTTCGGCACGCGAAGAAGCGCCGACAGCGTGCCGTGGGGAACTCCACGGCACGCTGTCGTGTCAGGCGCCGGTGTTCTCCAGGACGTAGTCGAGAGAGCGGGTGAGCTGACGCACGTCATCAGGTTCGATGGAGACGAACGTCGCCACCCGCAGCTGGTTGCGGCCGAGCTTTCGGTACGGTTCGGTGTCGACGATGCCGTTGGCACGCAGGGTCTTGGCGACAGCAGCGGCATCCACGGTCTCATCGAAGTCGATCGTGACTACCACGGGGGAGCGGTGCGCCACATCTGCGACGAACGGCGTCGCGACCGGGTTGGCCTCCGCCCAGTCGTACAGCACACCGGAGGACTCGGCGGTGCGGGCGGCGGCCCACTCGAGCCCGCCGCCTGCGAGGATCCAGCGGAGCTGGCTGTCGAGCAGATGCAGCGTGGTGAGCGCCGGAGTGTTCAGTGTCTGGTTCAGCCGCGAGTTGTCGACGGCGTTCTTCAAGCTGAGGAACTCGGGGATGTAGCGGTCGGATGCCGCGATCCGCTCGATCCGCTCGATCGCCGCGGGGGACACGGCGGCGAACCACAGGCCGCCGTCGGATCCGAGGTTCTTCTGCGGTGCGAAGTAGTAGACGTCAGCCTGCGCGGCATCGAAGTCGATGCCGCCCGCCGCGCTCGTCGCGTCGATGACGGTGAGCGCACCTGCCGTCGCGATGCGCTCGATCGGGGCGGACACGCCGGTTGAGGTCTCGTTGTGCGGCCATGCGTACACGTCGACGCCGTCGACGATCTCGGCCGCGACGCGCGATCCGGGCTCGGCCTTGCGGACGTCGGGGGCCTGCAGCCAGGGCGCCGCGGCAGCCGACGCGAACTTGCCGCCGAACTCGCCGAAGACGAGGTTCTGGCTGCGCTTCTCGATGAGGCCGAAGGCCGCAGCATCCCAGAACGCCGTGGAGCCGCCATTGCCCGTGATGATCTCGTAGCCGTCGGGAAGGCGGAAGAGGGCCGCGAGCTGCTCGCGAACGCTCCCGACCAGGTTCTTCACCGGCGCCTGGCGATGCGAGGTGCCGAGCACGCTCGCCCCCGCGGCGAGGAGCGCATCGAGCTGCTCCGGCCGCACCTTCGAGGGGCCGCATCCGAAGCGGCCGTCTGCGGGCAGGAGGTCACGGGGAATCTCGATCGCCATGGGTCGATTCTAGGGTGCGCGGCCGGCGGGGTTTCGCCGCGTGACGCGCCGATGTCCCTGCAGGAATGTAGGCTTGCCTAAGAAGACCCGGAGGGCCAGATGACCGACTTGATCGACACCACGGAGATGTACCTCCGCACCATCCTCGAACTCGAGGAGGAGAACATCGTGCCGCTGCGGGCGCGCATCTCCGAGCGACTCGGGCACTCGGGTCCGACGGTGTCCCAGACCGTGGGCCGCATGGAGCGCGACGGACTCGTCGTCGTGTCCGAAGACCGCACGCTGGAGCTCACCGACGCAGGGCGGCGCAAGGCCGTCGACGTCATGCGCAAGCATCGTCTCGCCGAGCGCCTGCTCTCCGACGTGATCGGGCTCGACTGGGCATACGTCCACGAAGAGGCCTGCCGCTGGGAGCACGTGATGAGCGAGCAGGTCGAGCGGCGGCTGGTGGAACTCCTCGGTCATCCGACCGAGTCGCCCTATGGCAACCCCATCCCCGGTCTCGACCAGCTCGGGGACCTGCCCGCACGCACGTTCGACGAGGGCGTCATCGGTCTCGTGCAGAAGCTGACTGCGGCGGGCGAACCCATCGAGGGCACTGTGCGCCGTCTCGCCGAGCCTGCGCAGGTCGATCCGGAACTGCTCGAGCAGCTGCGCGATGCGGGTGTCATGCCCGGAGCGAAGGGCGACTACCGCTTCAACGAGGGGTACGTCCTCATCCAGATGGAAGGCAAGGAAGAAGGGCTCGAACTTCCCGTCGAACTGGCCTCGCACATCTTCCTCGTCGGAGAACCCGCCTGACCTTCGACCCCTCCGCGAACCTGCTCCCCGGCGATTAACAGCTTTGCAGGGTGACACGATCGTTATCTTCCGGTAACCTCGGACAGGTCGCCAGCGAAGAAGCCCGCTGGCGGTTACCCGCGATGGTCGCCTTTCAGGCTCGTCGTCTTCGCGGTGAAAACGCACAAAGTACCCCGAGCTACATTCGTGCCACGAGAAGCAGAGTGCCGACGAGCCAGCGCTACCCGAGCGTGCAGGCCCTGGAGGACATGATTTTGGCCGCAGACATCGAACCGCCCGCGAACACAACCGAAGACCGCGCAGTCGCCCGTCGCACGGGCGCTCGCACACCGGCCCGCAGCGTCATGAAGCCGCTCCGGTCCGTCGCGATCTTCGGCGCAGTGGGCGCTCTCGTCGCCGCCATCGCCCTTCCCGCGTACGCGCAGTCGAAGCCGACCGAAGAGGCGGCGACCCTTCAGCAGCTCGCCGCCGTCGACGCGCAGTCCCTCATCGTGGCGTCCGAGGCGACGGCCGCCCCCCTCGTGCACGGGGCCTTCACGGCCACGACGCCTGAAGAGATCGAGAAGAAGAAGGCGGAAGAGGCCGCCGCAGCGCGCGCGGCTGCCGCGGCGTCCACCGCGTCCGCGTCCGCTGGTTTCGACATCAGCAAGTACGCCCTGGTCTCGCCCGGCTCCGGCGAGGTGCGCTACCCGCTCCCGCAGGGGTCGTATACGGTTACCCGCACCCTCGGCGGAGCTCACAACGGCGCCGACATGGTGTGCCCTGCTCTCACTCCGATCTACGCCGCCGCCGCCGGTGTGGTCCGCGTCTCCTCCGAGAGCTACTACGGATACGGCGTCGGCGTCGTGATCGACAGCGTGGTGGGTGGACAGCGCGTCTCGACCACCTACGGCCACATGACCTATGGCACGCGTCAGGTCGAGGTCGGCCAGACCGTCGAGGCGGGCCAGCTCATCGGGCTCGTCGGCAGCACGGGCCACTCGACCGCGAACCACCTCCACTTCGAGGTCAAGATCAACGGCACGCTGGTCGAGCCGATCGGCTGGCTCGCCGCCAACGCCGGCTGATCCCCGGCATCCGTCGCGGACACGCCTCAGAGCGTTCACCCGGAGTTTCGCCCAGTCCACAGGGGAATGGGTTAGCCTGTTCCCGTTGTCGCACTGACGGGAGAGGCTGATGGAACAGATACCGAGCATCCGCACCATGGATGCCCTCGGTCGTCACGTCCTTCAGCATCGGCCGCAGGGACGCCACGGTGCTGCCGTGCGTGCAAGGCGCTGTCTCTAAGACGGCGCCTTTTTTCGTCCCTGCGATCGCTCTGCCGATTGCGCGGCCTCGTGTGAGTCGAGAGTGCCGGGAAGCCGTCCCGGCGGATCGAGAGGATGACGAATGCGCACACTGGTCCTGAACGCCGGATACGAACCGCTTGCGATCGTGTCTTTCAAGAGAGCCTTGGTCCTGGTCATGAACGACAAGGCCACGGTGATCGAGCGGGTCGATGACGATCCTGTCTGGGGGAGTCACGGCGTCTATGACAGGCCGGCGGTGATCATCCTCTCGCGGTACGTCCGCGTGCCAATCAGCAGGCGGGTGCCGGTCACTCGACGCGGGGTGCTGCGCCGCGACAACCACCGGTGCGGCTACTGCGGCAAGGCGGCGTCGACGATCGATCACGTTCTGCCGCGGTCGCGCGGAGGGGCAGATTCCTGGGAGAACCTCGTCGCCTGCTGTCTGCGCTGCAACAACGTCAAGAGCAACCGCACTCCCCAGGAGATGCACTGGGAGCTGCGGTTCACGCCGCGTCCCCCGCACGGGACGTCGTGGACGGTGCGGGGGAGCGAGCGCAGCGATCCCCGGTGGGAGCCGTATCTCGCTCTCGCGGCGTGATCCGGTCGCTCAGCGCAGCGCGATGTCGAGGACCAGCTTCAGGACGATGCCGAGTGCACCGAGGACGATGCCGCCGATGGCCATGCCCGTGTAAGCGCCGCTGAACCCGCTGCCCGAGTTCTTCGCCGCAGTGTTCATGCGGATCGCCGTCACGCCCGTGCCGATGCCGACGATGCCGGCGATGTACGGCAGCAGGAAGATCGAGACGGCCCCGGCCACGAGCGAGATGATGCTCGAGGCCTTGGCCGAGTTCTTGGCTGCGGGCGGCGCGGACTGCGGGCCGACGCCAGGGGCGCCGGGGTAGGCCGCTCCGGGATGCTGCGGTGGCTGGGCGGCGGGATACGAGGGCGTTTGCGCTGCCGGGTACTGCGGCGGCTGGTACGCGGGCGGAGGCCCTTCCTGAGGCGCCGCTGCCGGTGGCACGGCGGGCTCGCCGGCGGGCGGCGGAGCGTAGGGGTTGTGGTCTTCTGGCCTCGACGGATCTGTCATCGTCGTCCTCCTGGTCGTCGTCGAACGGCGGATGCCGCCGACGAACCCGAAGATACCGGATGCCGCCGCAGCAGCGGCCGCCGCCGCGGAACGTCGCCGGGATTCCTCTAAGCTTGTTGCAGGCCCTCGTAGCTCAGCAGGATAGAGCAGCCCTCTCCTAAAGGGCAGGTCGCAGGTTCGAATCCTGTCGAGGGCACGACGCCGAAAAGGGGTCGCCGGAGGCGGCCCCTTTTCGGCGTCTAGTCTCCCTCGACAGAGGGGCCCCATCGGCCAGGAGGCTCGACGCGCCGCCCCCTCCCTCCCACGTTCCCCGCCTACCTAACCCGCGGCGCGTCGAGTGGCCGATGGGGACGCGAGGGCATGACATCCGTGCCCTCCACCGGACCCAGCCCCCAGCGGGGCACGACGTCCCATACGCCGCCGTGCGACCCCGGCTCCCCTCACGCCACCCCGACTCCCGCGACATGAGCCCCCGCCCGCATCACGGCCGCGAAGCTCGCCTCTAGCACCGATCGCGCACGGCCCGCGGCCCACCCGACCGCCGCCGCGCTGCGGTACTCCACCAGAGTGAGCGCGTCGCTTCCGGCACCGGAGCCGACGCTCGTCTGATGCAGGGAGAGCACCTCGAGGGCGATTCCGGCGGCTGCGAGAGCGGACACGAGGCTCTCGACGGGGCCGAGGTCGTCGGTCCGATGCGAGTGCTCGGCGTCGTCCACGCGCACGGTGACCTCCGTCTGCTCGTCGTCGATGCGGTAGTGCACGAGCTCCGGCCCTCGTGCCCCGAGCAGGTAGCTGCTCTCGAACAGCGCCCACAGCTCTGCGGCCGACAGCTCATCGCCGACGGCATCCGCGTGTTCCTGCACCCGGCGCGCGAAGTCGATCTGCAACCGCCGGGGCAGCTCGACCCCGTACTCCGTCTCGAGCAGATAGGCGATGCCGCCCTTGCCCGATTGCGAGTTCACGCGGATGACCGCCTCGTAGCCGCGGCCGAGGTCTGCGGGATCGATCGGCAGGTACGGAACCCGCCAGACCAGGTCGCGTTCATCTGCGCCCTCGGCGGTCGCACGCGCCCGGTGCTCCGCGAACCCCTTGCGGATGGCGTCCTGGTGGGTGCCGCTGAAGGCCGTGTGCACGAGATCGCCGACGTACGGATGCCGCGGATGCACCTCGATGCCGTTGCAGTACTCGACGGTCCGCCGGATCTCGTCGATGTCGGAGAAGTCGATCTTGGGATCGACGCCCTGGGCGTGCAGGTTGAGTGCGAGAGTCGCGATATCGACGTTGCCTGTGCGCTCGCCGTTGCCGAAGATGCAGCCCTCGACGCGCTGCGCTCCTGCCAGCACGGCCAACTCGGCACACGCGATGCCCGTGCCGCGGTCGTTGTGCGGATGCACCGAGAGGATCACGCCGTCGCGTCGGGCGAGGTTGCGGTGCATGTACTCGATCTGGTCGGCGTAGACGTTGGGCGTGGCGATCTCGACGGTGGCGGGGAGGTTCAGGATGACGGGTCGTTCGGGTGTCGCATCCCACAGCGCGGTCATGGCGTCGCACAGGTCGAGGACGTAGTCGGGCTCCGTGAGGTTGAACACCTCGGGCGAGAACTCGAATCGCACGTTCGGCCGGTCTCCGGCGAGTGCGAGCACGTCTTCTCCCGCCGCGAGGATCAGCTGCCTCAGCTCGTCTCTCGAGCGGCCGAGCACGACATCGCGCCACGTCGGCGCTGTCGCGGTGTAGACGTGGATGACCACGGGATTGCGGATGCCGTCGATCGAGGCGACCGTGCGTTCGATCAGATCGCGCCGCGCCGCGGTGAACACGACGATCGTGACGTCGTCGGGAGCGATGTCGCTCTCGGCGACGAGCCGGACGAAGTCGAAGTCGGTCTGCGATGCGGAGGGATATCCGACCTCGATCTCCTTGTACCCCATGGCGACCATGAGTTCGAAGAAGCGCCTCTTCCTGGCGGGATCCATGGGCTCGGCGAGAGCCTGGTTGCCGTCGCGGAGATCCACGGGCACCCACAGCGGCGCCTGGGTGAGCCGGCGTGTCGGCCAGATCCGGTCTGTCAGCGGAAGCGGGACCCGGTCGTGGGCGGAGAGGTAGCGGTGCGAGGGCATCTGGGAGCCGCGCTGGCGGTTCCAGCTCGGGGCGTCGGAGGGCACGGGGCCGCTTGGCGTCGACAGGGTAGGGAAGGGGCGGGAGCTCATGGGTGAAGACGGTATCAACTCCTCAGACAAGTTGACAAGTTATACTCGAGGACATGCCACAGATCCACCGCACTCCGCTCGCCGATCAGGCCGCCGATCTGCTTCTCGGTCGCATTCGCGCCGGCGAATGGCAGCTCGGCCAGAAGCTGCCGGGAGAGACGACCCTCGCTCCGCAGCTCGGAGTCGGCCGGTCGACGGTGCGCGAGGCGATCCGGCAGCTCGCCGGCCGTGGGGTGCTCGCCAGTCGCCAGGGCGCCGGTGTCTTCGTGACTGCTCTCGATGCGCCCGAGGACTGGGACGCGGTGCTCCGCCGCGCCGACATCGTCAGCGTGATCGAGGCCCGGATCGCGATCGAGTCCGAGGCGGCCGCTCTCGCAGCGACCCGCCGTACCGCCGCCGACGTCCGAGCGATCCGTCGTGCGCTGGAGCACCGCGCCGCCGCCGTCGCCTCGATCGAGGAGCACGTCGACGCCGACACCGCGTTCCATCGGGCGATCATCGCGGCAGCGCACAATCCGATCCTGCTCGACCTCTTCGATGGCCTGACACCTCGGTTGAGGCAGACCATGATCGAGATGCTCCGGATCCGCGTGGACTTCGGGGGCGCGGAGGACCATCGCCGGCACGTGCGGCTCGCCGACACGGTGATCGCGCGCGACGCGGATGCTGCGCGAGCGGAGAGCCGTGACCATCTGCTCGAGCTCAAGGACGCACTGGCATGAGTGGCGACGTGCTGCGGCTCGACGGTGTCTCGTTCCGTCGAAACGGCAGAGAGATCCTCCACGGCATCGATCTGCAGGTCGGGGCGGGAGAGCACTGGGCGCTTCTCGGCCCGAACGGCGCAGGCAAGAGCACCATCCTGGGCTTCTGCGGCGCGCAGAGTCATCCCACCTCCGGCACGGTCGACGTGCTGGGCAGGAGACTGGGGCGCGTCGACCTCCAGGAGCTGCGCCGGCACATCGGGCATGTGAACCCCCGGCATCCGATCCGCTCCGATCTCACGACCTTCGACGTCGTCCTCACCGGGTTCACCGGCACGATCGAGCGGATGATGCGCTGGGAGCCGACGGATCCCCAGCGCCGTCGTGCCGCGGAACTCGTGGCTCTGGTCGGCCTCGGCGACCGCGGCGATGCGCACTGGCCCACCATGTCGCAGGGCGAGCGCGGTCGCTCGCTCATCGCGCGTGCGCTCGCCGCCTCTCCGGCCCTCCTCCTGCTCGACGAGCCCACGACCGGCCTGGACGTCGCCGCGCGCGAGCAGCTGCTCGAGACGATCGACGACCTCTCCCGGAGCGAACCAGAGGTCGCCTCGGTGCTCGTGACGCATCACCTCGAAGAACTCCCCGAGAGCACGACCCACGCGATGGTGATCTCAGACGGACGCGTGCTCGCTGCGGGCGCCGTCGCGGACGTCGTGACCTCGGAGACCATCAGCGCGGCGTTCCGGCATCCGATCGACGTCGCGCACGACGGCGGACGCTGGAGCGCGCGAGCACGACGGAGGCTCGCCGTCTGAGCTCACTCGTCGCCTGAGCGCCACAGCCTCGACGGCCACCAGATGCGCCGGCCGATGTCGTGGGCGAGTGCCGGCACGAGGAGCGAGCGGACGACGAAGGTGTCGAGCAGCACGCCGAATGCCACGATGAACGCGAGCTGCACCAGGAACAGGATCGGGATCACCGACAACGCCGCGAAGGTCGCCGCCAGGACGAGACCGGCCGAGGTGATCACGCCGCCCGTGATCGAGAGGCCGCGCAGGATGCCGTCGCGGGTGCCGTGCCGCTGCGACTCCTCGCGGACCCTCGTCATCAGGAAGATGTTGTAGTCGATCCCGAGTGCCACGAGGAACACGAATCCATAGAGCGGTACCGCGGGGTCCGCGCCGGGGAAGCGGAAGACGCCGTCGAAGACGAGTGCCGAGACCCCGAGCGCGGTGCCGAACGACAGCACCGTGGTGAGGATGAGCAGGACCGGCGCGAGCAGTGAGCGCAGCAGCAGCATCAGGATCACCATGATCACGCCCAGGATCACCGGGATGATCAGGTTGCGGTCGTGGATCGAGGCGTCGTTCGTGTCGATCGAGGTCGCCGTCACGCCGCCGACGAGGGCGCCGAGCGGGTCGAGTTCGGATCGGAGCTCGCGGACGGCGGATGCCGCGGCATCCGAATCGGCGGCGTCCGTCAGCGTCGCCTGCAGCAGGACGTCTCCGCGGACGACAGTGGGCTCCGGCGAGGGCGCGCCCGGTGCGCCTGCGGCGCCGATGCCGTCCGCGCTGACGGGCGCCGAGCCGCTCGGCGAATCGGCCGCCGCGACAGTCACTCCGTCCACATGGTCGGAGGCGAGCAGGACGTCGGCGGCATCCTGAAGACGGGCCTCGTCGATGACGACGTACACCGGGCTGCCCGAGCCGCCCGGAAAATGCTCCCCGAGGGCGGATTGGCCGTCGCGCGCCTCGGATGAACCGAGGACGAGGTCCGATTGGGGCACACCCGTGGCGCTCAGCTGGGTGAGGCCCGCGACGCCGATCAGGAGCAGTGCGGTCGTGCCTATCCAGATCGCGCGAGGACGCCGAGCGATCAGGCCGGAGAGCCGGGCCCAGATCCCCGTGGCGGGCCTGCCATCCTCCGCCGCGACGGCATCCGGGTCGAAAGCAGGTCGACGTGGCCAGAACACGGCACGGCCGAACAGCATCAGCAGTGCGGGGAGCAGCGTGAGGGCAGCGAGCATGGCGAACAGGATGCCGATCGCGGCGACGGGGCCGAGGGTGCTGTTCGACTTGAGGTCGCTCAGCAGCAGGCAGAGAAGGCCGGCGATCACGGTGCCGCCGGACGCGACGATGGGCTCGAATGCGCCCTTCCAAGCGGCAGCGAGGGCCGCGCCCTTGTCCTGTGTCGAGCGCAGCTCTTCGCGGAAGCGCGAGACGAGCAGCAGCGCGTAGTCGGTCGCAGCCCCGATCACGAGGATGAACAGGATGCCCTGAGTCTGGCCGCTGAGCAGCAGTATCCCGGCCTTCGCGAGCCACCAGACGGCGAGGAGAGCGACGCAGAGCGCGAACAGGCTCGTCGAGAGCACGACCACCGGCAGCAGCAGCGAGCGATAGACGAGTACCAGGATCACAAGCACCGCGAGCAGCGCGACGCCGAGCAGGAGACCGTCGATGCCGGCGAAGCCGGCGACGAGATCTGCGGAGAACCCCGCGGGGCCTGTGATGTACACGGCGACGCCGTCGGGAGCGGCGGAGCGGAGGTGGGCGGCCAGCGCCTCCACGGTGCCTGCGAGATCCGCATCGCTGCGAATCGGGATGAACGCCTGGGCCGCCTGGGAGTCGTCGCTCACGATCGCGGGAGAGACGTCGTCGTCGACCCCCTCGACGTTCGTGGCACTCGCCACCGCTTCGCTCAGCGCCTTCGTGTCGGCCTCGGACAGCTTCTCGTCGGTGACGAAGACGGCGACCGCCGGTATCGAGTCGCTGTCTGTGAACTCACCCAGGAGCTTCTGCACCTGCGTCGCATCTGCGGACTCGGGCAGGTAGGCGGTGCGGTCGTTCGACGAGACCTCGTCGACCTTTCCGAACAGCGGTCCGCCGAGGCTGGCTCCTGCCAACCAGGCCAGGATCAGCGCAGCCGGAAGGAGAGCCCGCGTCCACGAGCGCCGTCGCGACGTGCGGTCTCGCCTGGTTCCGGTGGACTGGATCATACGAATCTCCCGCCGTATCGATTAGCTAGCCTGGCAAGTAAAGAACCTAGCATGAAACCAATCGAGGTCTATCATCGATTCATGCACTCCGATGAACCTCGCGACCGAGTCGCCTCGATGGGGGCGGCGGTCTACGACGTCGACGCGAGCGACCCGCGCGGCGAGCTGGTCGACCGGTCGGACATGCGTCCGGACGATGTCGCGCAGGCGAGTGCGCTCATGCGCGCGCTCGGCAGGCTGCGAGACGCCGAGGACAAGCTCTCGGAGGCGTCTCTGCGCTACATGCAGCTGAACAGGACGGACATGCGCGCCCTGCATTTCCTGATCGTGTGCGAGAACCAGGGAACCGTCGCAACCCCGGGCGCGATCGCCGCGCATCTGGGCATCTCGACGGCGTCCACCACGAAGCTCCTCGATCGGCTGGCTCGCGGCGCCCATATCGTCCGGTCAGCGCATCCCTCGGATCGACGGGCGCTCGCGATCACGATCACGCCCGAGTCGCGCCGCGCGGCCATGGAGACGGTGGGGCGCCAGCATGCCAAGCGGTTCCATGCAGCGGCGCGCCTCTCTCCGGAGGAGCGCGACGTCGTCATCCGCTTCCTCGATGACATGGCGGGCGAGATCGCACTCACCGACGAACCCTGGGCGGGGGCCGGCGAGCGCGACCGTTGAGTCAGTGCGCCGCGTTGTAGGCGTCGACGACGGGAGCGGGGATGCGCCCGCGCTCCGAGAGCGTGTATCCGTTGTCGTTCGCCCAGGCGCGGATCGCCGCCACCTCGGGATTGCGCGCCGCCCGCTTGCGCGGTGCCGCAGTGCGGGCGACGGAAGGGGTAGACCCCGCGCGTCGTCCGGCGGAGATGTAGGGCTCGAATGCGGCACGCAATTCTGCAGCGTGCTCGTCATTCAGATCGATCTCGTATGAAGCGCCGTTCAGCGAGAATCGAACGGTCTCGCCTTCACCCGCTTCGAGAACGCTGCCATCGATGTCGTCGACCAACTGGTGCACAATTCTTCTTGCCATGAATCCGACATTAGTCGGAATTCACTATTGCGCCAAGAATTCTATTTGTGTCCGGGGTCGATCAGCTTGAGCCCGACGATGCAGCCGACCAATCCCATCAACAGAAGAATGCGCAGCCAGGAGATCTCACTGTCGCCCGTGATCATCGCCCAGACGATAGTGAGGGCTGCGCCGATTCCGACCCAGACGGCGTACGCGGTGCCGGTTGCGATATCGCGCATGGCGAATGCGAGGCCGAACATCGACGCGGCGAGGCCGACGAAGAAGATCACGCTCGGCCAGAGCTTGGTCAGGCCGTCGGATTTTCCGAGAGCCGTCGCCCAGACGGCCTCGAGGATTCCGGAGACGACGAGAACGATCCACGACATGATGGTCCTTTCGGACCAGTCTTTGCGCTCACCGGGTACTGGTCTGCCTCGTCCGGGGCCGGGGTTCGCCGACCGATGCCCATGGTAGCAATCGGCGCTGGGCAGGGACTGGGCGGATCAGGGCAGCAGACCGGCGCGCCGAGCCTTCGCCACGGCTGAATGGCGGGTCGACGCGTCGAGCTTCGACATCGCGGTACCGAGGTACGCCTTCACCGTTCCCTCTCGGAGCCCGAGCTGAGCCGCGATCTCGGCATTGGTCGCTCCGAGCGCCGCGCACGCGAGAACGTCGGTCTCGCGGGGAGAGAGATGAACGGTCGGGATGGGGCCTGTCGCGGTCGGATGCGCGTCACCGGCGAGCGCGACCAGACGCGCCTCCACTCCGGCGATGCGCGCACGCAGATCGGTGTCGTCGACCGCCGCCGCGATGCTGCGCAGTTCTGCGAAACTCTCCCGCAGCTCCTCGCGTTGCGGTGGGGCCACGGCATCAGCGGGTGGAGTGATGGTGCGCAGTCGACGATCGACCTCGTCGCGGATACGGAGTTCGTCGGCCACGGCCTGAGCGATCTGCATCGCGGGAGCCGTCGTCACCCCGCCGACCGGGGTCTGCTCCCACGCGCCTGCGTACAGAACTCCGCGGGGTCGCCCTCCTACGACGATCGGCAGCGCCAGCAGCGTCCGCAGGCCTTCACCGAGCACGAAGCCGTCGTAGTCGTGCGTGATCTGCCGGGAGGAGCCGTAGTCGCTCGTCATCCGCGGGCGCTGCTCCATCATCGCCCGCCCACCGAGACCGCGCTCGGGCCGGACCCTGAGCCCGTCGAGGGCGCGCGTGCGGTTGCCGAAGATGCTCGTGACGCTCACGACACCGTCGTCGACAAGACCGCCGAAGGCCACAGGGAAGCGGGTGCGCTGAGCGAGCTCGCGCACCGCGCGGGCGACGAGTTCCGCCTCGGATTCCATCCCCTGCGGGCTGCTCACGACTACCTACTTCCGGGGGTGACGACATCGTGCCCCCATTTCGTAGCGTCGACCCTACCACTCGCGAGGTCGCTCGCGAGAGACGGAAGCACATGTGGCAAGGAGGCCCCATGAACGAACAGAATCCCTCAACGGACGCGGGATCGATCGACTACATCGCGGTCGAGGAATCCCCGCGTTTCCGCACTCTCAAACGCACACAACGATCATTCATCTTCCCGCTCGCGGCGTTCTTCCTCGTCTGGTATTTCGTATATGTGCTGCTCGCAGCATTCGCGCGCGACTTCATGGCGCAACGAGTGTGGGGAGATATCACCGTCGGGCTGCTCTTCGGACTGGGACAGTTCGTCACGACATTCGCCATCACCATGTGGTACGTGTCATTCGCGAACAGAAGACTGGATCCGATCGCCACCGAGATCCGTGAAGAACTCGAGAAGGCGCAGGCGCAATCATGATCGTCGTGCATGCCGCCGCACCGGTCGACCTCGAGATCAACCCGATCCTCAACATCTCGATCTTCGTCGCCTTCGTCGCGGTGACGCTGTTCATCGTGATCAGAGCCAGCCGCAACAACAAGACGGCCGCCGACTACTACGCCGCAGGCCGCTCTTTCACAGGTCCCCAGAACGGCTTCGCAATCGCGGGCGACTATCTGTCGGCCGCGTCCTTCCTCGGCATCTGCGGAGCCATCGCGATCAACGGGTACGACGGCTTCCTGTACTCGATCGGATTCCTCGTGGCCTGGCTGGTCGCGCTGCTGCTCGTGGCCGAATTGATGCGCAACACGGGCAAGTTCACCATGGCTGATGTGCTGTCGTTCCGGCTCAAGCAGCGCCCCGTGCGCATGGCGGCGGCGATCACGACTCTCGCGGTGTGCTTCTTCTATCTGCTGGCGCAGATGGCAGGAGCCGGCGGCCTCGTCTCGCTGCTGCTCGGCATCGACTGGCGGGTGGGGCAGTCGATCGTGATCGCGGTGGTCGGCATCCTCATGATCGTGTACGTGTTGATCGGCGGGATGAAGGGCACCACGTGGGTGCAGATCGTGAAAGCGATCCTGTTGATCGCGGGCGCCCTCGCGATGACGCTGTGGGTGCTGGCGATCAACGGCTTCAGCCTGAACGGCCTGCTCGAGTCCGCCGTCGCGAACTCCCCGAAGGGCGATGCGATCCTCGGACCGGGTCTGCAGTACGGCGCGAACCCGCTCGACTTCCTGTCACTGGGCATGGCGCTCGTCCTCGGCACGGCGGGCCTGCCGCATGTGCTGATGCGCTTCTACACGGTGCCGACTGCGAAGGAGGCGCGTCGATCGGTGGTCTGGGCGATCTGGCTCATCGGCGGCTTCTACCTGCTCACGCTCGTGCTCGGGTACGGGGCCGGTGCTCTGGTCGGAGCCGACGTCATCGCCGCCGCACCGGGCGGGCCGAACTCTGCCGCTCCGCTGCTGGCCCTGAAGCTCGGCGGGCCGATCCTGCTGGGCTTCATCTCGGCCGTCGCGTTCGCGACGATCCTCGCGGTAGTCGCAGGGCTGACGATCACGGCCGCCGCCTCGTTCGCGCACGACATCTACGCGAACGTGATCCAGAAGGGCCGCAGAGATGCGGAGGGCAACCCGGTGGCGGCTGATCCGAACGGCGAGGTGCGCGTCGCACGACGCACGGTGATCGTGATCGGCATCCTGGCGATCTTCGGCGGAATCGGGGCGCAAGGGCAGAACATCGCCTTCCTGGTGGCGCTGGCTTTCGCGGTGGCAGCCTCCGCCAACCTTCCCACGATCCTGTACTCGCTGTTCTGGCGCCGTTTCAACACCCGCGGTGCGGTATGGAGCATGTACGGCGGTCTCGGAGCCGCGATCATCCTCATCGTGCTGTCTCCGGTCTTCTCCGGATCGCCGACGGCGATGATTCCGGGCATCGACATCGCGGTCTGGCCGCTGAACAACCCGGGCATCGTGTCGATCCCTCTGGGCTTCCTGCTCGGCTGGCTGGGCACCATCACGAGTTCGGTTCAGGAATCCAGGCAGCTCGCGGCGGAGATGGAGGTTCGCTCGCTGACCGGATTCGGCGCCGAGAAGGCGGTGGAGCACTAAGGCGGACAGGCGGAGCACGCGGACCCCGGCGGCCTACACGCCGGGGTCCGCGTCGTCTATCGGCGCTGCGCTTCGAGATCGAGCAGATACCTCTTGCGCTCCGGATGCGCGCCGTAGTGCCCCGGTGTGCCATCGGAGCGGATGACGCGGTGCACAGGAACGATGATCGAGAAGGGCGTGAGCCGGCAGGCCGTGCCCACCGCGCGCGCGGCTCCGGGGTGTCCGGTGAGCACGGCGACCTCGCCGTAGCTGAGGGTCTCGCCCCATTCGATCGTGCAGATCGACTGCAGCGCGGCCAGCGCGAACCCGTCTGCCAGGCGCCAGTCGAGCCGGAGGTGCTCGTCGAACCGCACGCGCTCGCCATCGAAGTACGCGTCGAGCAGGTGGGCGAGTTCGTCTGCGGCGCCGGGGTCGGGCTCGGGCATCGCGCGCAGGCGCGAGGAGATGCCCTCGAGCAGCCATGGCACCGACGGGTCGGCGGTTTCTGACAGGTCGAAGCTCACGATCCCCTCGTCGGAGAAGACCGCGAGGGCGTCGCCGAACGGTGTCGGCGCGAAGTCGTAGCGGTAGGTCATGCCCCTATCCTGACGCGCGCCTCCTGCCCCTGGGGGCCGGCGCCCGCGATCGGGGGAAGACTCTTCCGGACAAGACGTCAGTGCAGGACGAGTCGTTCGGACCGGCAGATGTCCCGCTCAGCACGGGGATTCCCGTGAAACCCGCCGGGGATACCGTCGCCCGCGGCGTGTCGCGCGTAGGGTGAGAGGGTGTGGCGACGTGATGGCAAGGCTGCGGAAGAAGCGGCGACGGACGCCTCAGTGACCCTCGGCGAGCTGAACGGGTCCGCTACCGGGATCGATGTCGCGCATGCGGCGGAGGCCGAGCGCACGCGGTTGAGAGCGGAGGCCGCGGATCTCGGCGGACCCTCGCCGCTCGTCGCCTTCCGCGACACCGCCTCCTCGGGGATCGACATCTCGAAGGCGCACCCCGGAAGCCTCCCGCAGTTCATCACCGGCAAGTCCACGCTGTTGTCGAACCTGTTCCGCGACGAAGTGGGGCTGCGCACCGCGCGTCTCGCAGCCGAGCGCATCACGGCGAAGAACACCGAGCTGCGCACCGTGCGGGGGATCGAAGCCGTGCACCTCGCCGTCGGCGTGGCCGGCTGGAAGATCGGCGGGGCGGACTTCGCCGCTCCTGTGCTGCTGCGACCGCTCGCGATCCGACGGCACCACTCGGACTTCGAGCTCAAACTCCAGGGTGCCTTCGAGGTGAACCCGGAGCTCGTGCGCATCGCGCGCGAGCATTTCGGAATCACGATCGATGCGGCAGCGCTCGCGGCTCTCGCTTATGACGGGGGCATCTTCAAGCCTCAGCCTGTGATCGACAGCCTGCGCGCGACCGCGCGCTCGATCGAGACCTTCTCTGTGCAGCCGCGACTGGTCGTATCGGTGTTCGCCGATGTCGGGGGAGCGATGTCGCGAGACACCCGCAACCTCGACAACGTCATGCTCAATGCGCTCGCGGGCCACGTCGGCGACCGCGAGCAGGTCACGGCTGCTCGCCCTGCGCCCCGCTACACCGGCCCGGACGATCGAGCCCCGGCATCCGACAACCTGCTGCTCGATGCGGATGCCGAACAGGAGGCCGTGCTGGCCCGGATCGCCGCCGGCCACTCGCTGACGGTGGCGACGCTTCCGGGCACAGGCGGCACGCAGACCGTCATCAACGCGCTCGGCGAGCTGGTGCGCGCCGGCCGGCGCGTGCTCGTGGTCTCGGCCAGGAGATCGA
This sequence comes from Microbacterium sp., assembly GCA_019510305.1. Taxonomy (GTDB): domain Bacteria; phylum Actinomycetota; class Actinomycetes; order Actinomycetales; family Microbacteriaceae; genus Microbacterium; species Microbacterium natoriense_A. The sequence goes on along the minus strand of JAEKKN010000022.1, from coordinate 27,321 downwards.
CCCTCGACGGCGTCCGCCATCGTCTCTCCGGCATCGGCCTCGACAGCCTCGCCGTCTCGACCGCCGGCGTCCGCCGTGACCTGGTTCGCGCGATCGGACGCAACGAGAAGGCCACGGCTCCCAAGGTCAGCGACGTCGATGATGCGCTGGTGAGACTGCGCACCGTGCTCCGCGACTACCGCAAGGCGCTCACGAGCGACGTGCAGGGAACCGGTGCATCCGTGCTCGACGCGACGCGTCACCTCACCCGGCTGGCTTCGCTGCCGCAGCCCCCGTCGACCACCGCCCGGCTCAGCACCGACACGCTGCGCCGGCTCTCCGGCGACCGCTCAGCGGCATCCGAAGCCCTCGCGCACGCCGCACGGCTCGGCGAGTTCCGCTTCGGACCCGACGACTCCCCGTGGTACGGCGTCACCTTCAGCAGCACGGAGGCCGCCCGTTCGGCGCACGAGCTGGCGGGCCGCCTGCACTCCACGAGCGTTCCCGCCCTGCTCGAGCGGGGATATGCGCTGATCGCGCAGACGCATATGCGTCCGTTCGCGACGATCGATGAACTGGGCGAGTATCTGCGACTGCTGCAGGGCATCCGCGACTCGCTCGACCGGTTCAGCCCCACCGTGTTCGAGCGACCGCTCGGCGAGCTCATCCAGGCCCACGGCTCGCGCCGCGACGCACCGGGCATGTCGGGCGCGAACCGTCGCCGTCTGCGCAAGCTCGCGAAGGAGTACGTGCGCCCCGGCGTGCACGTGACCGAGATGCATGAGGCACTGCTGCGCATCCAGACCCAGCGCACCCAGTGGCAGCGCTGCGTCGACGCGGGTGTCGCGCCGGAGGTTCCGCTCGGGCTCGCCGAGGTGTACGCCTCATGGCAGCGCGTGCATGCGGAACTCGCCGAGCTCGATGCGGCGCTCGGCCGCCGCGAACCTCTCTCCTCCCTGCCCGTCGCGCGGCTCGTGCGCACGCTCGCCGGGCTCGCGGCGAAGTCAGACGTGTTCGACAATCTGGTCGAGCGCGCGCAGTTGCGCGACCGGCTCGAGGAACTCGGAATCGGCCCGCTTCTCGCCGAGCTCTCGGTGCGTCACGTGTCCGAGGCCCGCGTGGGCGACGAGCTCGAATTCGCGTGGTGGCAGTCGCTGCTCGAGCGCGCGCTGCAGGACGACCGCGCGCTGCTGGGCGCGAACACCGCGGTCGTCGACCGCCTGGAGCGCGACTTCCGCCTCGTCGATGAGGCGCACGCTGCGGCGGCGGGGCCCCTTCTGGCATGGCAGCTGGCGAACCAGTGGAAGATCGCGATCGTCGACGAGCCCCACGAGTCTCAGAACCTGCGTCGCGCCCTGAAGCAGGCGGGCACCACCACGGCGGAGATCGTCAGCGCGGCCCCCACTCTCGTGAATGCGCTCGCACCCGTGTGGATCTCCTCGCCGTACCTGGTCCCCGAGATCCCCGATTCGGTCGAGTTCGACACCGTGCTGCTGGTCGATGCCGCGGCCATCAACCTCGCGGAGGCGACGTCGGCGATCCGTCGTGCTCGCCAGGTCGTCGCGTTCGGCGACCCGGTCACGCAGAAGCCCAAACCCTTCCACGTCGCCGTCGACCCCGGTCCGTCCTGGGAGGCCGAGGTGCCGTTCGACGAGGTATCCGTGTTCGAGCGCCTCTCCGAGCTCCTGCCTGTCATGACCCTCACGCGCAGCTATCGCGCCGGGGGAGAGGACCTCGTCGAGCTCATCAACGACGCCTTCTACGGCGGCGAGATCGTCTCGCTGCCCTGGGCGGGCTCCTATCTCGGACGCGGCAGCCTCACGGTGGACTACGTCGAGGGCGGCACGGGCGCACCCGACCCCGTCTCGGGCGCGGTGGAGAGCCCGGATGCCGAGGTCGCACGGGTGGTGACGCTGGTCGTCGAGCACGCCGTTCATCGACCGGACGAGTCGCTCATGGTCGTCACCGCGAGCGCCCGCCACGCCGAGCGCGTGCGCGCCGCCGTGACCTCCGCGTTCGCCGGGCGATCCGACGTCGCCGACTTCGTGGGGCGCGACACCGCCGAGCCTTTCGCGGTGCTCACGCTCGAGGAGTCCGTGGCGGAGAGCCGAGATCGCGTCATCTTCTCGCTGGGCTTCGGCCTGACCAAGCACGGCCGCGTGCTCAGCGACTTCGGCGATCTGTCCACGCCGGACGGCGAGCGGCTGCTCACTGTAGGGATGACCCGGGCCCGCCGCTCGATGGTGATCGTCTCGTCGATCCGCCCGTCTGCGTTCGACGACGGGCGTCTGGAGTTCGGTGCGGCCACGCTGATGTCGATCCTCGGCGGCCTCGCGACACGCAGCCGGGAGGCGCGTCTCGAGGATCTCGCCGATCCGCTCACCCTGGCCCTCGCCCGGGAGCTGCGGCGACTGGGTGCCTCGGTCGACGTCGACTACCGCGGACTCCTGCCGCTCGTGGCTCAGCACAGGGGCAAGGCGGTGGTGATCGAGTCCGATCCCGAGTCCCGTGGCGAGTCGCTCCGCGAGACGCTGCGGCTCCGTCCGCACGTGTTGCGTCGGCTCGGCTGGCACTACGTGCGCGTGCACGCCTTCGATCTGTACAGCGATCCTGCGACTGCGGCCACCCGGATCGCCGAGGTGCTGGGGATCTCGGCGTCCGCCCCTCGTGCCGAGAACGACACCCAGCCGATCGACCCCATCGACGGCTGAGATGACCGAGAACGGCGAGCAGCGCATCGTGCGCGTCGCGGGCTCGCGCAGAGCCCGTCTGACGCCCGTGCCCGGTACCGACCCGGAACCTGAAACTGGTGAGAAGCCGGAGCGTCCCGCTGCGGCATCCGGAGGAAAAGGCCCCAACGACGACCGCTTGCGCCAGGACGTCCCGCCCCATTACTGACGCAGAACGCCCGCCGTCTCGATGAGAGGCCGGGCGCCCGGGAGTGCGGATCAGGCGCTGCGCTGCTGCTTCAGCAGATCGCGGATCTCGGCGAGGAGCTCGCCCTCGGTGGCCTCTGCGGCTTCCTCGGCGATCGGGTTCTTGGCGGCCTTGCGCGCCTTGTAGGCGTTCATGGGCATCACGAAGGCGAGGTAGACGACGACCGCGACGGCGAGGAAGCTGATGATCGCCGTGATGAGGTCGCCGAGCGGGAACGTCACCTTCTGGCCGTAGATGCCGGTGATGGTCGGGCCGAACTTGCCCGCGGCGTCGGCCTCGAAGAACAGGGCGACCAGCGGGTTGATGATGCTGGCGACCACCGCGTTGACGATCGCGGTGAACGCACCGCCGATGACCACGGCGACGGCGAGGTCGATGACGTTGCCTTTGAGAATGAACTCTTTGAATCCCTGGATCACAGAAACTCCCCCAAACAGATCGAGGACCTCAGGACGAGGCCGGAGCCGAGGCGGGCGCCTTTTTGGCTCCTGTCGACGATTCCGTCTTCGATGATGCCGAAGCATCCGTCGATCCGCCAGTCTTCGCCCGCGAGTCGGTCCGATAGAAGCCGGAGCCGTTGAAGGTCACACCGATCGATCCGTACTGCTTCCGCAGCGCTCCTCCGCACTCGGGGCAGACGGTGAGGGCGTCGTCGGCGAAGCTCTGGACAGCGTCGAACTGGTGGCCGCACGACGTGCAGGCATAGGCGTAGGTGGGCATAGGAGTCCTCGGGGGGTCAGTGTCGCGCAGGCGACAGGATCAGGGTCTGCGTCGGGGTCACGACGCCGGTCACCGGCTGGTCGTGCACCTCGCTGGGCAGAGAGTCGAGTACCTCGGAATCATAGATCACCGCGTAAACGGGAGGGCACTTCTCCATGGATCCGATGGTCTTGTCGAAGTAGCCGCGGCCCCACCCCATGCGCATTCCCGTGCGATCGACGGCCGCAGCGGGGATGATCATGAGGTCGACGTCGTTCACGGCCATCGGGCTGAGCACATCACCCGTAGGCTCGGGCAGTCCGTGCAGGCCCTCGGCGATCTCGCCGTCGTCGGTCGCGACGGCCCAGTCGAGGAGGCCGTCCGCCCGGGTGACGGGAAGCAGGACGCGGATGCCGCGACGGACCGCACGGGTCACGAAGTCGCGTGTGCCCGGTTCGGTCGTCGTCGACAGGAAGCACGAGATCGATCGGGCGCCGAGAGAATCGACCAGGTCGTCCAGACGTGCGCCGATGGCGGCCGCGGCGGTCTCGCGTTGAGCGTCGCTCAGCAGCTGCCGGCGTTCGCGCAGCTCGGCGCGCAGCGCCCGTTTCGCGTGCTCGACGTCGTTCGACATGGTTCCGAGTCTACGGGGGAGCCGCGCACTAGGCTGAGTTCATGGGTGTGCACCGTATCAAGGCCGTGATTCCCGCCGCAGGTCTCGGCACGAGGTTTCTTCCTGCCACGAAGGCGATGCCCAAGGAGATGCTCCCTGTCGTAGACAAGCCCGCCATCCAGTACGTGGTCGAAGAGGCGGTGGATGCCGGCATCCACGACATCCTGGTGATCCTCGGCCGCAACAAGAACGCGATCTCGAACCACTTCGACGCGGTGCCCGAGCTCGAGGTGAAGCTCATGGAGAAGGGCGACACCGGTCGGCTCGAGCGGGTCGTCAAATCAAGTGATCTCGCCGACATCCACTTCGTCCGCCAGGGCGAGCCCAAGGGACTCGGCCACGCCGTGCTGCGGGCGAAGGCGCACGTCGGCGACGGCTCCTTCGCGGTGCTGCTCGGCGACGACCTGATCGACGAGCGCGATCCGCTGCTCACCGAGATGATCGAGGTGCACGAGCAGACCGGCGCTGCGGTGATCGCCCTCATGGAGGTCGATCCCTCCAGCATCCAGATGTACGGCGCCGCGGCCGTGCAGCCGATCGACGGATCGGACGCCGTGCGCGTGACCGGTCTTGTCGAAAAGCCCGCACCCGAAGACGCGCCATCCAACCTCGCCATCATCGGCCGATACCTGCTGCCGTCGGCGATCTTCGACGTGCTCGAGCAGACCGGCCCCGGCAAGGGCGGCGAGATCCAGTTGACCGACGCCCTGCAGGTGCTGGCCGCAGACGAGAACGGCCCCGGCGTGGTCGGCGTGATCTTCCGCGGGCGCCGCTACGACACCGGCGACCGCGTCGACTACATCAAGGCGATCGTGCAGCTGGCGGCCGACCGCGACGATCTCGGCCCTGAGCTGCGCCCCTGGCTGAAGGAGTTCGCGGAACGCCTCTAGGCGGACGCGGGCGTCGGAGTCGCGGCGATGGATCAGACGGGAATGAGACACGGGCCGATCGAGCTGCGGCTCGTGCGCACACGCGATGCGCGCGCCCTCCAGCACGAGCTTCTCGCGAATCGCTCCTGGTTGCAGCCGTGGGAGGCCACGGTTCCGTACGGCACGGTCTCGTTCGACATGAGGCTCAGCATCCGTCGCCTCCTGCAGCAGTACCGTGACGGCGTCGGCTACCCCTTCGTGATGGAGTACGACGGCGAGGTGGCCGGTCAGCTCAATGTGTGGGGCGTGGCGCGCGGATCCCTGTGCTCGGCGACGATCGGGTACTGGGTCAGTGAACGTTTCGCCGGCAAGGGGATCACCCCGACCGCCGTAGCCCTCGCGACCGACGCCTGCTTCGTGGAGTACGGCCTGCACCGCATGGAGATCTGCATCCGGCCCGAGAACGCGGCGAGTCTGCGCATCGTGCAGAAGCTCGGGTTCCGATACGAGGGTCTGCGGCGACGGTACATCCACATCGACGGCGACTGGCGCGATCACTACGCCTTCGCGCTGACCAAGGAGGAAGTCCCTCAGGGCGTGCTGGCGCGTTGGCTCGCGGGGCAGGTTCCGCCTGATGCGGCGACCGTGCCTCCGGCGGACCGGCTCGCGATCTAGACGCCGGGGATCAGGGCGTGGGCGATCGAGAAGATCGTCAGACCGGCCAGAGCTCCCACGATCGTGCCGTTCAGGCGGATGTACTGCAGGTCGCGTCCGACCATGAGCTCGATCTTCTCAGTGGTCTCGGCCGGGTCCCAGCGCTCCACCGTGTCGGTGATGATCGACGCGATGTCGTGGCGGTAGCGGTCGACCACGAAGACCGCGGCATCAGACACCCACGTGTCGACGCGATGCTGCAGTGCGGAATCCGTCGCGAGCCGCTCGCCGACCTCCTGCAGAGCCTGGGCGATGCGCCTGCGCAGACCGCTGTCGCGGTCGGCGAGAGCGGCGAGCAGTCCGTTCTTCGCCGTGTTCCACGCTTCGGCGGCGAGGGCGCCGACACGAGGGCTGTCGAACAGCGTGGACTTGGCATTCTCGAGCTTCGCCCGTGTGGCTGGGTCATGCTGCAGATTGTCGGCCAGGCGTGCGAGGTAGCCGTCGATCGCAAGGCGTGCAGGGTGCTGCGGGTCGCCCTGCACAGCGTGGATGAAGCGCACGGCCTCGTTGTAGGCGGTGTCGTCGACGAATCGGTGGGCGAGCTTGGGCACCCATGACGGCAGGCGACGGGAGATGAGGCCGTTGAACGCCACGGCGTTGGCATCCAACCAGGTCGCGATGCTGTCGACGGCGAGATCGACGGCGCCGTGGTGGGCGTCGGCCTGCACGATCCGCTCGAGCCAGACACCCGCAGGAGTGCCCCACTCGGGGGCGACGAGGTGCTCGCGTGCGAGGTCGGTGATGAGGTCGCGCACATCGTCGTCGCTCAGAGCGTTGAGAATCGCGGTCGCGATCGCGGCTCCTTCATTTCCGACTCGCTCGGCATGAGCGGGCTGCGCCAGCCACTCGCCGGCACGCTGGGCGATCGGCGTGCTCGAGAGCTTCGTGCGCACGACCGACGCCTCGAGGAAGTTGGTCTCCACGAACTCGCCGAGCGTGCGGCCGATCTCGTCCTTGCGCTTCGGGATGATCGCGGTGTGCGGGATCGGGATGCCGAGCGGATGCCGAAACAGCGCCGTGACCGCGAACCAGTCGGCCAGAGCGCCGACCATGCCGCCCTCGGCCGCAGCGCGGACGTAGGCCAGCCATTCGACGCGCTGCTGCAGGGCGAACGCGATCACGAAGGCGAGGGCCATGAAGATCAGTGCGCCGAGGGCCACGGCCTTCATGCGCTGCAGGGCGCGTCGGCGCTCCTGATCGGCGGGGGAGAGCAGCGTCGTCGGCGTTCGCGGCATGGGGACATCCTTTCATGCGCAGGACTACGCTCGATCTCGTGATCGAAGACATCAAGAAGCGCGCCCTGCACCGCACCAGCATCCTCGAAGGTCAGATGCGCGGTGTCGCGCGGATGATCGAGAACGAGGAGTACTGCATGGACATCATCACGCAGTCCCGCGCGATCCAGCGTTCGCTGGAGTCACTGAACCGCCTGCTGCTCGAGAATCACCTGCGCACGCATGTCACGCACATGTTCGAAGAGGGCGGCGACGAGCGCGACAAGGCCGTCGTCGAACTGCTCAAGGCATTCGACTTCGACTCGAAGTAGCCGCACTCCCCGCCCCGCCTACTTCGTGCCGTCGAAGACCTCGTCCTCCATCGCGTCGTAGCCCTCGACCTGCGGATCTCCGTGCGTGCCACCGGAGAGCGCGTACTCCTCTTCCGGAGAGAGCACCAGACGGTGCCGGAAGAACAGCCCGAACCCGACCAGGATCACAGCGTAGACGATCGCGATCGCGATGATCGCCGGGCCGAACGTCGGATTCAGCAGGAAGCCGAGGAAGATGAGGGCTGCGATCACCAGCGCGACGGCCGCGCCGGGGATGCCCCACGGGCTGCGGTAGGGGCGGTCGGCGTTCGGGTACTTCCGGCGCAGGATCATGAACGAGACCAGCTGGAGGGCGTACGCGACCACGGCGCCCCACACCGCGATGTTCAGCACGATCGCTCCGGCGACGGATCCCGCGCCCTCAGCGTCGAGCGCTGCCAGCACGTCGAGCACGATCAGGGCGATGAACCCGATCGCAGCCCCGACCACGAGCGCGACCCACGGGGTCTGCCTCTTGCCGGTCAGCGAGAGGAAGCGCGGGTAGTAGCCGGCGCGGGAGAGCGAGTACATGTTGCGGCCGTAGGCGAACATGATGCCCTGCAGGGAGGCGAGCAGGCCGATCAGTGCGAACAGTGCGAGCACGGCGGCGAGCTGGTCGCCGACGATCGCGCGGAATCCGTCGAGCAGGGGCTCGCCCGCGACGCCCGTGGCCTCCGCGCCCAGGATGCCGGTGTTGAGGAACAGCACGAGCAGTCCGGTGACGATCAGCGTGGCGCGAGCCCAGAGCCCGGCGCGCGGGATGTCGCGGACAGGATCGTGCGACTCCTCGGCGGCCAGCGGCAGCTCTTCGATGCCGAGGAAGAACCACATCGCGAACGGCAGCGCGAACAGGATCGGCAGCACACCGTGCGGCAGGAAGGCGGACTGACCCTCGTCGGGGACGATGTCCCACAGCGCGTCCCAGCTGAAGGCGCCGGAGAAGGCCGCCATGGCGGAGAACACCAGGATGATGGCGATCGAGATCACCGAGACGATGATCGCGAAGCGGAAGGAGATCGCGGCGCCCGCCGAGTTCAGGGCGATGAAGACGATGTAGAGGATGAGGTACCACACCCACCCCGGCAACTCGATTCCGAGCAGCTCGCTCGTGATCCCGTTGGCGTAGGACGCGGAGAAGTACACGATCACCGCCGTGGTCGCGACGTACTCGATCGTTTCGGCGGCTCCCGTGACGAGACCGCCCCAGGGACCCATCGCCGAGCGGGCGAAGGAATAGGCGCCGCCGGTGTGCGGCATCGCCGAGGCCATCTCCCCGATCGAGAAGATCATGCCGTAGTACATGATCACGAGGATCGCGAACGCGATCAGCATCCCGCCGAATCCGGCGAAGTCGATACCGAAGTTCCATCCCGAGAAGTCGCCGGAGATGACGGCGGCCACGGCGAGGCCCCACAAACCCCAGACACCCGCCGACCGTTTCAGCGTTCGTTTCTCGAAGTACCCACTACCCGCACGTGTATAGGTCGCTCCGGCAACCTTGCGCGACTCGCCATTCTGCTCAGACATCCGCTCTCCGTTCGCATGCTTGCAGGCACCGGGTGCACCTTGGGCATGATTGTGACAGTCAATGGTGGTTTCGTCTACCTTTAAACCTCAAGGTGTTCTACTCTGAGGGCGAAGCCGGTCAGCCGATCGCTTCACCGCATGAGAACGGGAGCGAGAGATGTCGGGAAACCTGAGCGTCGAACAGCTGGATGCCGGCATCGCCGCCGGCGAGATCGATACCGTGATCGTGGCGTTCGCCGACGCGCAGGGGCGACTGGTCGGCAAGCGCGTGTCGGCGCGGCTGTTCCAGGAGGACATCCTGCACCACGGTGCGGAGGCTTGCGACTACCTGCTGTCGGTCGACGTGGACATGAACACCGTCGACGGCTATGCGATGTCGGGCTGGGATCGCGGGTACGGCGACATGGTGCTGCGCCCGGATGCCGCGACGTTGCGCCGGATGCCGTGGCTGCCTGGCACCGCGCTCGTCATGGCCGATCTCGTCTGGCAGAACGGCGAACCCGTCGGTCCCTCTCCGCGCGCGATTCTCGATCGGCAGCGCGATCGGCTCGCCGAGCGCGGGTGGACCGCGTTCTCCGGCACCGAGCTCGAGTTCATCGTGTTCGAGAACACCTATCGCGACGCGTGGGCACGACGATACGAGGGCTTGACCCCCGCGACCGACTACAACGTCGACTACAACCTGCAGGCCTCCACACGCATGGAGCCGCTGCTGCGCGACATCCGCAACGGCATGGACGGTGCGGGTATGTACTGCGAGGGCGTCAAGGGCGAGTGCAACCTCGGTCAGCAGGAGATCGCGTTCCGCTACGCAGAGGTGCGCGAGACCGCCGATCAGCATGCGATCTACAAGAACGGCGCGAAGGAGATCGCGGAGCAGCACGGCAAGGCGCTGACGTTCATGGCGAAGTTCAACGAGCGAGAGGGCAACAGCTGCCACATCCATCTCTCCCTGCGCGCCGATGACGGCACACCGGTCATGGCGGGAGACGGCGAGCACGGCTTCAGCCCGATGATGCGGCACTGGATCGCCGGCATCCTCGCGACGCTGCGCGAATTCACCCTCCTCTATGCACCGAACATCAACTCCTACAAGCGGTTCGCGAAAGGCAGCTTCGCCCCGACCGGTGTGGCCTGGGGCATCGACAACCGCACCTGCGCGCTGCGCGTGATCGGCCAGGGATCGGCGCTTCGTGTCGAGAACCGGGTGCCGGGCGGCGACGTCAACCCGTACCTCGGCATCTCGGCGATCATCGCCGGCGGTCTGCACGGCATCGAGAACGAGCTGCCCCTGCCGGAGCGGTTCACCGGCAACGCCTACGAGGCCGGAGTCGATCACCTGCCGACGACGCTGCGAGAAGCCGCGCGCTTGTTCAGCGAGTCGACGATCGCACGGGCGGCGTTCGGCGACGACGTCGTGGACCACTACCTCAACCAGGCGCGTATCGAGCTCGAGGCTTATGACGCCGCCGTCACCGACTGGGAGCGCATCCGTGGTTTCGAACGACTCTGAGCGTGCGCCGCTCATCGGCGTCACCACGTACCTGGAGCGCGCGCAGCAGGGCGTCTGGGATGTGCGGGCCGCGTTCCTCCCTGAGCAGTACCTCACATCGGTGACCTCCTGCGGAGGAGTCGCGTTGCTGCTTCCGCCGCAGGATCCGGATGCCGCGGACGCGGCGATCGCGGGGATGGACGGTCTGATCCTCACCGGCGGCGCCGATGTCGCGCCCGAGCTGTACGGCGAGCAGCGGCATCCTCTTACTGACCCCGCACGCACCGACCGCGACGCGTGGGAGCTCGCCCTGTTCCGCGCGGCCGAGCGGCGGCGCATGCCTGTGCTGGCGATCTGCCGGGGACTGCAACTCGTCAACGTCGCCCGCGGGGGAAGCCTGCAGCAGCACCTGCCGGATTCGCTCGGCACAGAGAGGTACCGCGTCGGCGGAGGCGTCTTCGCCGAGAACGAGGTGGCGGTCGCACGCGACACCGCGCTCGCCGGCATGCTCGGTGAAGGCGATGTGCGCGTGCACAGCTACCACCACCAGGGCATCGATCGCCTCGGCGACGGCCTCGTCGCGGCCGCGCACTCCGACGACGGGCTGGTGCAGGCCTTCGTCGACACCTCCGACGGCCACGTCGTCGGCGTCCAGTGGCACCCAGAGGAGAACGCTCAGGACCGGCGGCTCTTCGAGGATCTCGTCTCCCAGGCCCGCGTGTTCGCCAGTCGGGCATCGACCCCGCAGCAGAAGGAGGACGCCCGATGAGCGCGTTCACAGTCATCAACCCGTCGACCGGATCGGCGATCCGCGAGATCGCCCGTGCCGACATCGGTGAGACGGATGCCGCGATCGCCCGCGCCGTCTCGGCGCAGCGCCGCTGGGCGGCGCTCGCACCCGTCGCGAGGGCCGATGCCCTCCGCGCCTTCGCACGCGTCGTCGAAGCAGCGGCGGAGGAGCTGGCGCAACTCGAGGTTCTGAACTCCGGGCATCCGATCGGCTCCGCCCGCTGGGAGGCGGCGCACGTCGCACAGGTGCTCAACTACTACTCCGCCGACCCCGAGCGTCTCTCCGGGCGGCAGATCCCGGTGGCCGGCGGCCTCGACGTCACCTTCCACGATCCGTACGGGGTCGTCGGCGTGATCGTCCCATGGAACTTCCCGATGACGATCGCGGCGTGGGCGTTCGCGCCGGCGCTCGCCGCGGGCAACGCCGTGGTGCTCAAGCCCGCCGAGCTGACTCCGCTGACCGCGATGCGCCTGGGAGAGCTGGCTCGTGAAGCGGGTCTCCCCGAAGGGCTCTTCGAGGTCGTGACCGGTTCGGGCTCGGTCGTCGGTCAGCGCCTCGTCGATCATCCCGACGTGCGCAAGGTCGTCTTCACGGGATCGACGGAGGTCGGCGTCGAGGTCGCGGCCGGATGCGCCCGCGCGCTGAAGCCGGTCACGCTCGAGCTCGGCGGCAAGAGCGCGAACGTGGTGTTCGCTGACGCTGATCTCGAGCGCGCGGCCGCGGCGGTCCCCGGCTCCGTGTTCGACAACGCCGGCCAGGACTGCTGCGCGCGCAGCCGCCTGCTGGTGGAGAGGTCGGTGTACGACCGCTTCCTCGAACTGCTCGAGCCCGCCGTGGCGGCGTGGCGGGTCGGTGACCCGTCCAGCGCCGACACCGACATGGGCCCGCTCATCTCGGCAGGCCACCGCGACACGGTGTCGTCGTTCCTCGACGGGGCGGACGTCGCGTTCCGCGGCTCCGCGCCTGTCGGTGACGGCTTCTGGTTCGCACCCGCCGTCGTGCTCGCCGACCCCGCCGACAGGATCACCCAGCAGGAGGTCTTCGGACCGGTGGTCGCGGTCATGCCGTTCGAAGACGAGGCCGACGCGATCCGCCTGGCGAACGACACGGTCTACGGTCTCGCCGGATCCGTCTGGACGGAGAATCTCGGCCGCGCGGTGCGCGTCGCCCGCGGCGTGCACAGCGGCGTGCTGTCGGTGAACTCGCATTCCTCGGTGCGCTACGCGACGCCGTTCGGCGGCATGAAGGCCTCCGGTCTCGGCCGCGAGCTCGGACCGGATGCCGCCGAGCACTTCACCGAGACCAAGAACGTCTTCTTCGCGACAGACGCGCTCTGACCACCACGCCTCCCACACCCGAGAAGAGAGAATGAGACCATGACGATCGACCTGACTCAGCGACTCAAGGACCGCGTCGCGATCATCACCGGCGGTGCCAGCGGGATCGGCTTCGCCACCGCGCAGCGCTTCGCCGCGGAAGGGGCGTTCGTCGTCATCGCCGATGTGGATCCCGCCACCGGCGAGGCGGCGGCGGCGGAGGTCGGCGGCGCCTTCCGTCCCGTCGACGTCGCCGACGAGACGAAGGTCGACACGCTGTTCGACGGCGTCGCGGCCGAGTTCGGCCGCATCGACATCGCGTTCAACAACGCGGGCATCTCGCCGGCCGATGACGACTCGATCGAGACGACCGAGCTGCCGGCGTGGGACCGTGTGCAAGACGTGAACCTCAAGAGCGTCTACCTGTGCAGTCGGGCGGCGTTGCGCCACATGGTGCCTGCGGGGCGCGGCTCGATCATCAACACGGCCTCGTTCGTCGCTCTTCTGGGCTCGGCGACGTCGCAGATCAGCTACACGGCGTCGAAGGGCGGCGTGCTCGCGATGTCGCGCGAACTCGGCGTCCAGTTCGCTCGTCAGGGTGTGCGCGTCAACGCGCTGTGCCCTGGTCCGGTTAACACTCCGTTACTGCAGGAGCTGTTCGCAAAGGACCCCGAGCGTGCCCAGCGACGCCTCGTGCATGTGCCGATGGGGCGCTTCGCGGAGCCGGAGGAGCTCGCCGCGGCCGTGGCGTTCCTGGCCTCCGACGACTCGTCGTTCATCACCGCCAGCGCCTTCGTGGTCGACGGCGGCATCACGAACGCTTACGTCACTCCGCTGTGAGCGACACTCCTCCGGCGGCGGATCCGGGCGATCTCGTGGAGGTGCGCCGGGCGGTCTACCGACCGCTCAGACGCGGCAACGCCCTCGAAGATGCGGTCGCCCGGCTCGTGCAGACGATCCGACTCGGCGTCGTCGCGCCGGGGGAGTCGCTGCCGCCGGAGCGCGAACTGGCGGCATCCTTCGGCGTGAGCCGCGACACCGTGCGCGAGGCGATCCGAGAACTCGCCGACACGGGGTATCTGCTGCCGCGACGAGGCCGATACGGCGGCACATTCGTCGCCGATCCGCTCCCGCAGCCCGAGGCCGCACCTGACGTGTCTCCCGAAGAGCTCGACGACGTGCTCGGGCTGCGAAGGGTGCTCGAGTGCGGCGCCGTGCGCGCGGCCGCCGGAAGATCGCTCGATGCCGCGACCCGTGCCGACCTCTGGGCGAGGCACGAAGCGGCCCTCCCGGCCGGGCCCGAGGCGTATCGGCGGCTGGACACTCTGCTGCATCTCGCCATCGCGGAGGCAGCAGGCATCCCGTCGCTCGTCGCGCTGGTGGCCGAGAATCGCGCAGAGGTCAACACCTGGCTGGACACGTTCCCGCTGATGCCGCGCAACATCCAGCACTCCGGAGAACAGCACGAGCGCATCATCACCGCGATCCTCGCGGGCCGCGTCGACGTCGCCGAGGCCGCGATGCGCGATCATCTCGCGGGTTCCGAGGCGCTGCTGCGCGGCTTCCTGGTGTGACCCGATGAGCGGAGGCAGGCCCAGGAATCCGAAGCCGGATTCCTGGGCCTGCCCGATCGCCTGACGCGTTCGATCAGCGCGCGGTAGCCTCGTCCGCGACGCTGAGCGCCTCGTCGATCGCGGAAAGACCGCGTACCAGCTCATCCTCGGCGATCACGAGCGGGGGAGCGACGTGCACACGGTTGAAGTGCGTGAACGGCCAGACCCCCGCCTTCTTCGCCGCGGCGGCGAAGGCGCCCATCGGTGCGGCCTCCGCTCCCGAAGCGTTGAAGGGCACGAGCGGCTCTCGGGTCTCCTTGTCGCGCACCAGCTCGATCGCCCAGAACAGGCCGCGTCCGCGGACCTCGCCGACCGAAGGGTGCTTCTCGGCCCAGGAACGGAGAGTCGGCTCCACCACGCGGGAGCCGAGGTCGCGCACGCGCTCCAGGATGCCGTCGCGGCGGAACACCTCGAAGGTGGCGACGCCGGCCGCGCAGGCGAGAGGGTGGCCGGAGTACGTGAGCCCGCCCGCGAACGGCACGGTGTCGAACGCGCTCGCGATGCGGTCGCTGATGACGACTCCGCCGAGGGGCACGTAGCCCGAGTTCACACCCTTCGCGAACGTGATGAGGTCGGGCTTCGCATCGAAGGCGTCGATGCCGAACCATTCGCCCAGACGACCGAAGCCGACCATGACCTCGTCGGCGATGTAGACGATGCCGTAGCGGTCGCACAGCTCGCGCACGCCCTGCAGGTAGCCGGGCGGCGGGATCAGCACGCCGTTGGTGCCGACGACGGTCTCGATGATGATCGCGGCGATCGTCTGCGGGCCCTCGAGCTGGATGGTCTGCTCGAGGTGGGCGAGCGCGCGCCCGGATTCCTGCTCGAGCGTCTCGGAGTGGAACGGCGAGCGGTACAGATACGGTCCGAAGAAGCGCACGGCGCCGGTGTCGACGGTGTCGTTCGCCCAGCGGCGTGGGTCGCCGGTCAGCGAGATCGCAGTCGCGGTGGAGCCGTGGTAGCTGCGGTACATCGAGAGCACCTTGCGACGGCCCGTGGACTGCCGTGCCATGCGCACCGCGTACTCGTTCGCCTCGGCGCCGCCGTTCGTGAAGAAGACCTTCTCGCAGCCCAGCGGCGCGACCTCGGCGATCAGCCGGGCCAGCTCGCCGCGGACGTCGTTCGCGACCGACGGCTGGATGGTCGCGAGGCGACCGGCCTGCTGCTGGATCGCCGCGACCAGGTCGGGATGCTGGTGCCCGAGGTTCAGGTTCACCAGCTGGCTGGAGAAGTCGAGGTAGGCGTTGCCGGCATAGTCCCAGAACGTGGAGCCTTCACCCGCCGCGACGGGCATCGGGTCGATCAGACTCTGTGCGCTCCAGGAGTGGAAGACGTGCCCTCGGTCGTCGGCGCGGACCTGTGCCTCGGCCTCGGCGGCCGGCAGGGCATGCTCGACGCCCTGCCTGTCGGTGTAGTTGGTCATGAGCGGATCCGATCAGTGGTTGCTGGGGAAGCCGAGGTCGATCTGCGACGGCGTGTGGTCGGGCCAGCGGGTGGTGACGACCTTGGAGCGCGTGTAGAAGTGCACCGACTCGGGGCCGTAGATGTGCGAGTCGCCGAACAGCGAGTCCTTCCAGCCGCCGAACGAGAAGGCGCCGATCGGCACAGGGATCGGGACGTTCACGCCGACCATGCCGACCTCGATGTCGAACTCGTACTGACGGGCGGTGCCGCCGTCGCGCGTGAAGATCGCGGTGCCGTTGCCGAAGGCGTTGGAGTTCACGAGCTCGACGGCTTCGGTGTAGCTCTCGACGCGGACGACCGAGAGCACCGGACCGAAGATCTCGTCGTCGTAGACCTTCATGCCCGGGCGGACCTGATCGATCAGGCTCACCCCGATGAAGAAGCCGTCCGAGTCGAACTGCTGCGTCGTGCCGTCGACCACGACCGACCCGCCCTCGGCGGGAGCCCCCGTGACGTAGGAGGCGACGCGGTCGCGGTGCTCGCGAGTGATGAGCGGACCCATCTCGCTCGCGGCGTCCGTCCCCGCGCCGATCGTGAGGCCCTCGATGCGCGCGGCGATCGCCGCGATCAGGTCGTCGGCGATGTCGCCCACCGCGACGAGCACCGACACGGCCATGCAGCGCTCACCGGCCGAGCCGTACGCGGCCGAGATCGCGGCGTCCGCTGCGGCGTCGATGTCCGCATCCGGCATCACGACCATGTGGTTCTTGGCGCCGCCCAGCGCCTGGACGCGCTTGCCGTTCGTCGAAGCGCGCTGGTAGATGGAGCGGGCGATCGGGGTGGAGCCGACGAAGCTGATCGCGTTCACGCGCGGCGAGTCGAGCAGGGCGTCGACGGCCTCCTTGTCGCCCTGGACGACGTTGAGCACGCCGGCGGGAAGACCTGCCTCCAGGAACAGCTTGGCCAGCCAGACCGCAGCGGACGGGTCCTTCTCGCTGGGCTTGAGCACGACGGTGTTGCCGCAGGCGATCGCGGAGGCGACCATCCACAGCGGCACCATCACCGGGAAGTTGAAGGGGGTGATCGCGGCGACGACGCCCACCGGCTGCTTGACCGAGTGCACATCGACGCCGCGCGAGACCTGCTCGCTGCGCTCGCCCTTGAGCAGGTGCACGAGCCCCGCCGCGAACTCGACGTTCTCGATGCCGCGGGAGACCTCGCCGGCGGCATCCGACAGGACCTTGCCGTGCTCGCTGGTCACGATCGCCGCGAGTTCGGGCGTGCGCTCCTTGAGCAGCTGGCGCAGGCGGAAGAACACGTCGGCCCGCTTGATGAGGCTCGTCTCACGCCACGCGGGAAGCGCCGCGGCCGCGGCGGCGATCGCCTGCTCGACCTCGGCGGTGGATGCAAGGGCGACTTCACGGGCGACCATGCCGGTCGCGGGATCGAACACCTGCCCGGTGCGACCGGACTGGGCGGTCTCGACTCCGTTAATGACGTGACGGACGATGTCCACGATGCTCCTTCAAAATTCGATCCGAACACTCTGACCGAGGTTCGATACTCTGATTGTTCTCAATGATCACAGACTGAAGTGAGGCTGACGGGTGTCAGAACGTCGGGAGTTCGGGCAGAATCGGACAGATCGTATGGCCGGGGCGGACGCACTGCTCACGGTCGCCGACGCGCTCGCCGAGCCGGCGCTCGCAGCCGGTGTCCCCGAGGTGATCGTGGGCGGCGACGCGCTCGACGCGGAGGTGCGCTGGGTGCACGCCTCCGACAGTGCCGGAGTGGCCCGCCTCCTCGACGGCGGCGAACTGCTGCTGAGCACGGGCGCAGGATGGCCGGTCGACCCTGTCGCTCTGCGCGACTTCGCCCAACGTCTGCACGGTGCCGGGGTGGCCGGGGTCGTGATCGAGCTCGGCACGGCGCTCGAGGCGCTCCCGGATGCGTTCGCCCAGACCTGTGCTGATCTCGGTGTCGCCCTGATCGCCCTGAACAGGGAGGTGAAGTTCGTCGCCGTGACCGAGGCCGTGCACAGAGCGCTGCTCACCGCCCACACCCGCGCCCTGCGCGAGCGGCAGCATCTGCATGAGCTCTTCACCGCCCTGAGCCTGCAGGGAGCGCCGGCCGATGTCGTCGTCGCCGAGACCGCTCGTGCGATCGGAGCGCCGGTGGTCCTGCAGAACCTGGCGCATGAGGTGATCGCGATCGAGAATCTGCGTGTTCCGGTCGCCGAGGCTCTCGGGCGCCTGGGCGAGGCCGACCGGGTGCCGGTGCAGGCCCGCGGGGTGCGGTGGGGGACGCTGTCTGCCCTTGCGGGACCTGCTCATCCCGCGGGCAGGATCACGGTCCTCGAGCAGGGGGCGACGGCTCTGGCCTTCGGCTGCCTTGCCGACGGAGGAGACGGGGAGTGGTCTCTGCTCGCGCAGGGCGGCATGATCCGTGATCTGCTCGGGGCGCGTTTCGTGAGCCCTGATGATGTTCTGGGGCGGCTGGCGGCGGGCGGCTTCGCCCTCGCCGGCCGCAGCTGCCACGGTCTCGTGATCCGCGGGGAGATCTCGCCGGGTGAGCTCGCGGAGCGCTCCGCCACCCACGGATGCGCGGTGGTCGCGGCGACCGTGGACGGCGACGGCGTCGTGCTGCTGTCGGCGCCCGCATCGGGCGTGCTCAGCGATGCCCAGGTCGCGAGCATCGTGGGCCCGGGTCGCACGGTCTTCCTGGGCCCGGCGGCCGACGACGTGCTCGGTCTGCTCGCTTCGCTCCGCGCCGCGCGCGAGTTGGCGGCGGGCGACCCCTCCGACGTGGACCCTCGGATCAGGCGCGTCGAGGATCGTCCGCTCGAGCGGCTGGTCGCCTCACTGCGCGACGACCATCGCCTGCACGAGCACAGCGAGCGGATGCTGACGCCCCTGATCTCGTACGACCGGGAGCGCCGCGGAGACCTGATCGACGTACTCGGCGCGCTCGTCGCGCATCCGGGAAACCGCTCGGCGGCGGCGTCCGCGAGCCATCTGTCGCGCTCCGTGTTCTATCAGCGCCTGGCGTTGATCGGCGATCTTCTGGACGTCGACCTCGACGACGGCGAGGCTCTCGCCGCGCTCCACCTGGCGCTCCTGGTCAGGCGCAGCGCCACGAACGGCTAGCGCTGCACGCGGACGTCAGGAATCGAGCGGACCGAGCCAGGCGCTCGCCGCCGTCGCATGCGCCGACTCCGGGTCGGACGGGTGGAAGGCGCCGGCGAGCACGTCGCGGTACAGACGCGACAGCTCGTTCGCCGAGAAATACGATCCGCCCCCGGCGGAGAGCATCGCCTGGTCCACGACGTGCTTCGCCATCGTGATGGCGCGGTGCTTGACGCCCGAGAGCAGGGTGAACCAGCGCGCGCCGTTGTCTGACATTTCGTCGACGTCGCGTGCGAGCGCGGTGATCTGGGCGGGCAACGCGTCGTAGGCGAGCGCCATGTCGGCGATCCGCCAGCGGATGTCGGGATCCTGGCTGTACGGGAGTCCGGTCTTCTTCGACGTGCGCTTCTGCACCGTGAGGACTGCGAGGTCGAGCGCGCGACGGGCGATGCCGGTGTAGACCGAGGCGAGCAGGATCTCGAACACGCTGAAGATGCCGAACACGATCGGATCGGGGTTGGGCCCCGGATCGATGCGACGAACGATGTGTGCGGCATCCGCCACGGCGCCGTCGAGCCGCGTCGTGCGCGACTGCGTCGCCCGCATGCCGAGAGTGTCCCAGTCGTCGCCGGTCTCGACGGCATCCGTCCGCTCCACGAAGGCGAAGACGAGCTTCGGGGCGTCGGGGCTGGTCGTGTCGAGTCCGTGCAGGCCGAGTTTCGTCCAGACGGGGGCGAGCGAGGTGAAGATCTTGGTGCCGGTGAACGCGTAGCCGCCGTCGCCGGTCGGCACGGCCGCGGTGTCGCTGCCGAACAGCACCAGGTCGTTTCCGCCCTCGCTGATGCCGAAGGCGAACACCTCGCCTGCTACTGCGCCGTCCTGCACGAACTCGAGGCCCGAAACACCGCGGTCGGAGAAGACCTTGGCGACTCCGGTCCAGACGAGGTGCATGTTGATCGCCAGCGCGGTCGCCGGCGCGGCCGTGGCGAGGCGCTGCTGCAGGATCGCAGCCTCCTCGAGCCCGAGCCCTGCCCCGCCGCGCTCCGTCGGAACCAGGATCGACAGATACCCGGTGTCGCGGAGCTCATCCAGATCCTGCTGGGGGAAGGTGTTCTCGCGGTCGTGGATCGGGGCGCGATCGCGGATGCGCCCGAGCAGATCGTCGGGCAGGAACGAGGTGGGATCGAAATCGCTCATGACAGGGCCTCCAGCAGGTGACGGATGAACTCATCAGGCCGGTCCCGATGCACGGAATGACCCGCTCCCTCGACCACACTCATCGTGAGGCGCGGGTTCGTGTCGAGCACCTCGGCCGCAGACTCTCCCGTGAACAGGCTGAAGATCGCAGGATCGGCCCCGATCACATGAGTGGGGACGGTGAGCCGCGCGGCCTCGGCCCGCACGTCCCACTGCTGATTCTGCGCGCTCGTCTGCTCGACAGCCCAGCGGCTCGCTCGATGCACGGCATCCACTTTGAGCTCGATGTCCTGCGGATGCCAGTGCGGGTGCTCTTCGCGCACGACCTCGACGCGGTTGTCGTCGAAGGCCCGCTGCTGGCTCTTGCGGATCGCCTTCGCATCGCGCCCTTCGAGCACGATCGCGGGATCGATGAGCACGAGCCTCCTGGTCCAGTCGGGGACGGATGCCGCGGCGACCGTGCTGGACGCCCCTCCCAGCGAGTGTCCGATCACGGCGTCCCAGCGGCCGTCGCTCTCGGGCAGGGTTGCCGCGAGATCAGCTCCGTAGGCCGCGACCGTGTAGTCGAGCGCGCGCGGGGCGTCGCCGTGACCGCGCAGATCGACGGCCGTCGCATGCCATCCGGCGTTCGCGAGCGCGTCTCCGAGACGCCACATCAGTGCGGCGGAGGAGCCGAGGCCGTGCACGAGGAGCGCTCGACGGGCGGATGCGGGGTCGCCCCAGGAGAGGCGGGGGAGCGTCAGCGGCGCAGGCATGTGCCCAGCCTATGACGGGGTCACCGCGAGCGGCTCGGTGTCGGGTGCGGGGCTGGCGTCGCGACCTCGGAGATCGGGGAATGCGCGCACGAACACGATCGAGACGATCAGGCCGACGGCCGCGAACAGGGTCGCTGCGAGGTAGGCTCCCCGCCAGTCTCCGACCTCGACGAGGAATCCGGCCACAGCCGATCCGGCCGCGGCGCCGATGAGCTGCCCGGTGCCCGCCCAGCCGAACGCCTCGGCGGTCTCGCTGAACTTCACGCTCGCCGAAGTGATCGCGAAGAGCACGGCGAGTGCAGGGGCGATCCCGATGCCCGCGAGCACGAGCGTGCCGCCCAGCCAGTACGCGTTCAGCATCACCATGGTCAGGGCGAGTCCGACCGTCACGATCGTCAGCCGCCGTGCCATCGCCCACGGCCCGATCGGGATGTGCCCGAAAGCGAGGCCGCCCGCCAGGCTGCCTACGGAGAAGACCGCGAGCACGAGGCCGGCTGCGAGGCTGCCGTGCTCGAACGAGGCGACGACGCCGACCTCGACGGCCGCGCAGGCGCCGATGAGGAGGAATCCGATCACCGTCGCGAGCATCACCGGAGGCTTGAGGACGACCTTGCCGAGAGCGTTGCGGCTGCGCGGGATGCGCACCCTGCCCACCTCGGGGGAGAGGATGAACCACGCCCCGCCCGCGGCGAGGATGATGGCGACCAGCAGGAGGCCCTCCACCGTGCCGATCTGCGTGGAGACGAGCGTGATCAGCACGGGCGCGAGGATCCAGATGATCTCCTGCAGCGAGGCGTCGAGTGAGAAGAGAGGGGTGAGCTGCGAGGAGGTCACGAGCTTGGGGTAGATGGTGCGCACTGCGGCCTGGATCGGCGGGGTCGACAGACCCGCGACGCAGCCCAGGATCATGTAGCCGGGCAGCGTGAGGGGCAGCAGGGCGAGGCCGAGCACGGCGACCATGCAGACGCTGAGCGTGAGCGTCAGCACGCGGCGCATGCCCCAGGCGCCCATCCAGCGGCTCGTGAGCGGGCCGGCTACAGCCTGCCCCACGCTGGTCGCGGCGAGCACGAGACCCGCCGCCGCGTACGATCCGGTCTGCTGCTCGACGTGCAGCAGGATGGCGAGCGAGCTCATCCCGTTGGGGAACCGCGCGGTCAGCTGTGCGGCGATCATGCGCCCCACACCGGGCGTGCGAAGAAGCTCTCTGTATCCCGCCACCACACCACGCTACCGGGGGCCGGGGACGCGGGTCGAGACGGGGCGCGGGCGACACGCCGCGACACGCCGAGGTGTTCTTTCCACAGAAAATCGGATGTCGGATGCCCGGCGTAACGTGCCGCCTGTGGATGGTTCTCACGGGGGTGGTTTCGAGCCGCGTGATTCCGCGTTTCGACGGTCTGTTCGACTCCCGTCGACCTGTGGAAGAAACGGTGGAGAACCTGTGTTGTATCAGTGGAGAACGGTGGAAAACTACACGGATGTAACTACTACCCCTTGTGGTCGCTTCCAATGTCCGCACCTATATGTAGTATTGAAGTCCCGGCGGGGGTCTGCCGGAGAAAGTCGCTCGATCAAGGGATCGAGCCAGAGATTTGAGGGGAAATCACGATGTCGATCACGGTCTACACGAAGCCTTCCTGCGTTCAGTGCAACGCCACCTATCGCGCGCTGGATGCCCAGGGCATCGAGTACGAGATCCACGACCTGTCGGAGGACCCGACGGCCCTCGAGCAGGTCAAGGCGCTCGGCTACATGCAGGCACCGGTCGTCGTCACCGACGAGGACCACTGGTCGGGCTTCCGTCCCGACAAGATCGCCGAACTGGCGTCCCGTCTGGCGTAGTTCGACACGCTCACCAACCCAAGCCCTTCGACAGGCTCAGGAACCCAAGGAGAGAGCTATGAGCGCCGTCGCGACCGCAGCGCCGCTCCTGGTCTACTTCTCGAGCGTGTCGGGCAACACCGCGCGCTTCGTCGAGAAACTCGGGCTTCCGGCCCATCGCATCCCGCTCCGCTCTCACGAAGGGCCCCTCGTCATCGACGAGCCCTTCGTGCTCGTCACCCCTACCTACGGCGGGGGTGAAGGTCGTGGCGTCGAACGAGGCGCCGTGCCCAAGCAGGTGATCCGGTTCCTCAACGACGAGAACAACCGGCGCAACCTCCGTGGGGTCATCTCCGCGGGCAACACCAACTTCGGCGAGTCGTTCTGTCTCGCCGGTGACATCATCAGCCGCAAGTGCCACGTGCCTCACTTGTATCGGCTCGAGATCTTCGGCACACAAGACGATGTCGATCGCGTGACCGACGGATTGGAAAGACGGTGGCAGCTTCAGTGACCGAGACGGTGGCGTTCAAGGCGAACCCCGCATACGAGGGCATGGATTATCACGCCCTCAACGCGATGCTCAACCTGTACGACGCGAACGGCAAGATCCAGTTCGACGCCGACAAGCGGGCCGCGCGGGAGTACTTCCTGCAGCACGTGAACCAGAACACGGTGTTCTTCCACTCGCTCAAGGAGCGTCTGGACTATCTCGTCGAGAAGGAGTACTACGAGGGCGCCGTCCTCGAGAAGTACCCCTTCGAGTTCATCCAGAAGCTCAACGACCTCGCATACTCGAAGAAGTTCCGGTTCGAGACCTTCCTCGGCGCGTTCAAGTACTACACCAGCTACACGCTGAAGACCTTCGACGGCAAGCGCTACCTCGAGCGCTTCGAGGACCGCGTCGTGATGACCGCTCTGGCCCTGGCCGACGGTGACGAGCAGGTCGCGGTCAACCTCGTCGAGGAGATCATCTCCGGGCGCTTCCAGCCGGCCACCCCGACCTTCCTCAACGCGGGCAAGGCCCAGCGCGGTGAGCTGGTCAGCTGCTTCCTGCTGCGCATCGAAGACAACATGGAGTCGATCGCCCGCGGCATCAACTCCGCCCTGCAGCTCTCCAAGCGCGGCGGCGGCGTGGCGCTTCTGCTGTCGAACATCCGCGAGTCGGGCGCTCCGATCAAGCAGATCGAGAACCAGTCCAGCGGCATCATCCCCGTGATGAAGCTCCTCGAAGACAGCTTCAGCTACGCCAATCAGTTGGGCGCACGTCAGGGCGCCGGTGCGGTGTACCTCAACGCGCACCACCCCGACATCATGCGCTTCCTCGACACCAAGCGCGAGAACGCCGACGAGAAGATCCGCATCAAGACCCTCTCGCTGGGCGTCGTCGTGCCGGACATCACGTTCGAGCTCGCGAAGAACGACGAGGACATGTACCTGTTCTCGCCGTACGACGTCGAGAAGGTCTACGGCGTGCCGTTCGGCGACGTCTCGGTCACCGAGAAGTACCGCGAGATGGTTGACGACCCGCGCATCAAGAAGACCAAGATCAACGCGCGCGAGTTCTTCCAGACCATCGCCGAGATCCAGTTCGAGTCGGGTTACCCGTACATCATGTTCGAGGACACGGTGAACAAGGCGAACCCGATCAAGGGCCGCATCAACATGTCCAACCTCTGCAGCGAGATCCTGCAGGTCAACACGCCGACCACGTACAACGAGGACCTCTCGTACGACCAGATCGGCAAGGACATCTCCTGCAACCTCGGCTCGATGAACATCGCGCTGGCGATGGACGGCGGCGACCTCGGTGCGACCGTCGAGACCGCGATCCGCGGACTGACCGCGGTGAGCAACCAGAGCCACATCGCCTCGGTCCGCTCGATCGAGGACGGCAACGACCGCTCCCACGCGATCGGCCTCGGCCAGATGAACCTGCACGGCTACCTCGCTCGTGAGCACGTGTACTACGGCTCCGAAGAAGGCATCGACTTCACGAACATCTACTTCTACACGGTGCTCTTCCACGCGCTGCGTGCATCGAACAAGCTCGCGATCGAGCGCGGTGTCGCCTTCGACGGCTTCGAGGACTCCACGTACGCGTCGGGCGCCTTCTTCGACAAGTACATCGACCAGGAGTGGGTCCCCGCGACCGACAAGGTCAAGGAGATGTTCGCCGGACAGTTCATCCCGACGCAGGCCGACTGGGCCGAGCTGAAGGAGTCCGTCCAGAAGCACGGCATCTACAACCAGAACCTGCAGGCCGTCCCGCCGACCGGCTCGATCTCGTACATCAACAACTCGACGTCGTCGATCCACCCGATCGCGTCGAAGATCGAGATCCGCAAGGAAGGCAAGCTCGGTCGCGTCTACTACCCGGCCGCGTTCATGACGAACGACAACCTGGAGTACTACCAGGACGCGTACGAGATCGGCTACGAGAAGGTCATCGACACCTACGCCGCCGCCACGCAGCACGTCGACCAGGGCCTGTCGCTGACGCTGTTCTTCAATGACACCGCAACCACGCGCGACATCAACAAGGCGCAGATCTACGAGTGGCGCAAGGGCATCAAGACCATCTACTACATCCGTCTCCGTCAGCTGGCGCTCGAGGGTACCGACATGACCGAGTGCGTCTCGTGCATGCTCTGATCCGCTGATCACGATTTCTTATTGAGGACACCATGGCTGAGAAGCTGCAGTTGCTGAACCACGTTCAGGCGATCAACTGGAACCGCATCCAGGACGACAAGGACCTCGAGGTCTGGAACCGTCTGGTGAACAACTTCTGGCTGCCCGAGAAGGTGCCGCTGTCGAACGACGTCCAGTCGTGGAACACGCTGACGCCCGAAGAGCAGCTGCTCACGATGCGCGTCTTCACCGGACTCACGCTGCTCGACACGATCCAGGGAACCGTGGGCGCCGTTTCGCTGATCCCGGACGCGATCACCCCCCACGAGGAGGCGGTGTACACCAACATCGCCTTCATGGAGTCGGTGCACGCGAAGAGCTACTCGTCCATCTTCTCGACGCTCGCGTCGACCAAGGAGATCGACGAGGCGTTCCGCTGGTCGACCGAGAATCCGAACCTTCAGAAGAAGGCTCAGATCATCATGGACTACTACCAGGGCGACGACCCGCTCAAGCGCAAGGTCGCCTCGACCCTGCTCGAGTCGTTCCTGTTCTACTCGGGCTTCTACCTGCCGATCTACTGGTCGTCCAAGGCGAAGCTGACGAACACGGCCGACCTCATCCGTCTCATCATCCGCGATGAGGCCGTGCACGGGTACTACATCGGCTACAAGTTCCAGAAGGGTCTCGAGAACGAGACCGAGGAGCGTCGGCAGGAGCTGAAGGACTACACCTTCAACCTGCTGTTCGAGCTCTACGACAACGAGGTGCAGTACACGCAGGACCTCTACGACGGCGTCGGCCTGACCGAGGACGTCAAGAAGTTCCTGCACTACAACGCCAACAAGGCGCTGATGAACCTCGGCTACGAGGCGATGTTCCCGTCGACCGTGACGAACGTGAACCCGGCGATCCTGTCGGCGCTCTCACCGAACGCCGACGAGAACCATGACTTCTTCTCAGGGTCGGGCTCGTCGTACGTGATCGGCAAGGCCGAAGCCACGGAAGACGACGACTGGGACTTCTGAACAGTTGTGCGGCGTCGCGCATTGCGGCGCCGCACCTCACTGAAGCTGGCGTAGCAGTTCCTGAAGTGTGGCGCCGATTTCCACAGTTGGCGTAAGCCGCTACAGGTGTCGAGCCCAACGTTGCAAGGGCGGCGGTTATGGCTCCTCGTGTTTGGAGTGGTGTACCGGACTCCTTCGACCTAAGCGAAGGCGGCCAGCCCCGCACGTCTGTTTCGTTGTTGACCAGATCTACTTGTCGCCCTCGCCGTTTGCGTTGGATGTGGTGCTGATGTCTAAGACTCAACGGCCGGCTCCCGCCGATCTGACCCAATCGTGGCCCAACGTCAGCTCGCAGGATGTGGCGGGCGAGACTGCTCGGTTACGTGCGATCAACCTCCTCCGCAGCATCACCCGCAGCGACATGACAATACCGGGGGGCGACATTGCTGGAATCGACGAGGGCACGATTCGCAACATCCTGAAAGGCGCGAAGTGGCCTGCTTGAGAACCATCGCCTGCTCTAAGACGCGCTTGAAGTGCCGCTGTGACTCCCGTACGAGGTCTAGCAGTCTGCTACGGATTGGCACAACGAGCAAGGGCGAGTCGGGTTGACGGTTGATCCCGGCAGCGTCCGTGGTCACTGTCATAGTCTGAGCGGGCAGCCGCCGGCGGAGCACTCGCCCGCACCGGCGCATCGCGCCGAAGCGGAGAGGTCGACGGGAGAGCCGTGAGTGAAGTCATATGGGGTGTGGGCGGAACGCTCATCAGGGTAACGAGCGTTGACCCGGTGAGCCGAACGATCTATTTTCGCGTGAGAAACGGGAATGACGGCTCAGTATCGAACCTTCCAGATTCGGATGACGTTCGTCCTGGCGACATCCTCATCATCGGCGCTGACGGCGCTTGGGATGTGCCTCCGCCCGACGTGTGGACAGAGGCGTATACCGTCGCCGTCGTACGTAGCGTCCTTGATGATGGCACTGTCCTTGTTGACAACGGAGCAACACTGAAATCCGTGCGCAATGACCGCGAAGTCAACGTCGAGCCGAACAACACCGTCGAGTATAGCGACATCGAAGGCATCGCACGTGTTGTCTCCGAGACCCCGATCCGCAGCAGCCAGGGTGATGACGTAACCATCGAGAGGGTGCGAGCGGATTACCTATGGGATCACAAGGGTCTCG
>JAEKKN010000083.1 GCA_019510305.1 Microbacterium sp. | reverse complement strand
TAGAGCCGGACGCCCGCTTCGCGCAGTTCGAGCGCGGCGAGCGCTCGCACGACGGTGACCTCGCCGTGCCGCCACGCCTCGACCGGGCGCTCGGCCACCGTGTGAAGCTCCTTGGCATCCCCGTCGATCAGCGCGCGCAGCGCAAGCAGTTGAACGCCATCGGCCAGTTGCGAGATCCGGTACGCCCGTGTCGCGCGCCGCGCAAAACGCACCCGCGGACGCAGCCATACCCACAGGATCACGAGGATCGGCACCACCGCAGCAGCGATCGCGATCACCACGGCCGCGGTGTCGACGAGGTCCACCTGCGCCTGCCCGGCCTGAGCGAGCAGGCCGCCGGCGCCGCTGGCCGCGTCGAAGGGAGCCCGAATGCCGCCCCCGATCAGCGGCACGCCCCCGAGGGTGTCCCCGGCATCCGACATCGTCTTCTGAAAGCCGTCTCCCGCGCCCTTGAGGTTCTTGCCCACCTGGTCGAGCACGGTGATCGCCGCATGGATGAGGACCGCACCCCAGATCACGACGCTGATCAAGCCGACGCCGATCAGGTCGGCGAAGATCTGGACGGTGCGGCGGGCGGCGAAATCGGAGTAGAGCTTCATGCGCCCAGCCTGGCCTACCCGCTTCGCGCGGGCCAGGCTGGTCGCGACACTCGTCGTGTCAGCTAGTTCACCGTGTCCACCGGGCGCGCTCCCATTCCGTCGCCCGTTCTGGCATCAGCGGGAATGCCGGGGATCGACGGCGCCCGAACCGGCGACACAACGGGAGCACCGAGGCGGGGGGTCGGGTCTCGCGGCACCAAGTCGGCGGAAATCACCTAACCCGCGGCGCGCACCGTGTCGAGGAAGCGCTGGTGAAAGCGGTAGTCGTCGGTCATCTCGGGGTGGAACGAGGTGCCGAGCAGATTGCCCTGCTCGACGGCGACGACTCGGCCATCGGCGAGGCTGGCAAGCGCGTGAGCGCGCGGCCCGACGGTCTCGACCACCGGTGCGCGGATGAAGACCGCGTGCACGGGCGGATCGCCCAGCTCGGGGATCTCCAGGTCGGTCTCGAACGAGTCCAGCTGATTGCCGAAGGCATTGCGTCGCACCGCGATGTCGAAGCCGCCGAGGCTCTGCTGCCCGTTGATCGCATCGAGCACCGTGTCAGCCAGCATGATCAGGCCTGCGCAGGTGCCGTAGACCGGCATCCCGGCGGCGATCCGCGCCTTCAGCGGTTCGGCCAGGCCGAAGGTGCGCGAGAGCTTGTCCATCACGCTCGACTCGCCGCCCGGGATCACCAGGCCGGCCACGTCGTCCAGCTCGCTTTCGCGGCGCACTGGCACGGCATCCGCGCCCAGCTCACTCAGCACCATGAGGTGCTCGCGGAAGTCGCCCTGCAGAGCCAGGACCCCGACCTGAGGCCGGCCGCTACCAGCCACGATCGGCGAGGCGGTGCGGTGCGGGGATGTCGGCCACGTTGATGCCGACCATCGCCTCACCCAGCCCGCGGGATGCGGCCGCGATGACGCTCGGGTCGTCGTAGAAGGTGGTGGCCTTGACGATCGCCGCGGCCCGCGCCTCGGGATTGCCCGCCTTGAAGATGCCCGATCCGACGAACACGCCGTCGGCGCCGAGCTGCATCATGAGGGCTGCGTCGGCCGGGGTGGCCACGCCGCCCGCGGTGAACAGCACGACGGGAAGCTTGCCGGTCGCGGCGACCTCGGCCACCAGTTCGTACGGCGCCTGCAGCTCTTTGGCCGCGACGTAC
>JAEKKN010000057.1 GCA_019510305.1 Microbacterium sp. | reverse complement strand
CAGGTGCATTCGAGCCCGGCAGCTGCGAGCGAATCCCACATGCCGCTCTACCAATCGCGCTCGGGGAATCCGGCGCGCGTGAGGCGCGTCGCGACGACGACGGCCACGCCGTCTGCGTGGCACATCGCGAGGTGCAGGCGGTTCCCCATTTCGGAGATCACCGCGGCGTCGCGGTCGAAGAGCATGCCATAGGCCCAGAAGCCCTGAGCCGCGAGGGCCGTGATGATGCGCGCTTCTATGTCGTCGTAGAGGGCGATTTCGTGGGTGTTCTCTGCCGTGTTCATACTCAAAGTTTAGGGGGACTAGACACCATGTGTCAAGCCCCCCTAGATAGCTCGGCTGAGGCGGCGGGCTTGTGCTTGCGGATCGTGCTGGAATAGCGCGAAGTGGTGCCCGCCCATCCGCTGCAGTGGCTGCAGTAGCCGCCGTTGCCGGAGTGGAAGCCGTTGCGCACCTTGCCGTCTTTCCAGTCCGTCGTGCCGGATCCAGAGCAGTAGAGCGCGGCCTTTCGCTCGGCCTCCTGGTCGTAGAAGTTCGTCCACGCGAGCGGTGCTGAGGGGTAGCACGTCGTGCAGAGGATCGCGCCCTGTGCGGCCACGGCCTCCTCTTCGGTGAGTCCGGAGAGTTCGGGGAGCCAGGCAAAGGCGGTGGCCTTGCCGTTGCGGTTGCAGGTCGAGCAGTTCATCGAAGAGTGGATGTGCCCGCCGACGACGAGGAAGAACCGCGACCACGGGCGGCGGGCGTGCTCGGCGTGCAGGGGTTCCTCCTCCGCGGCGAGCAGCTGCAGCTGCTCGGTGGCCTGGTCGAAGGCGCGCAGGTAGTGGCCCTCGCGGTAGCCGAAGCGCTCATCCTCAGCGACCCGAGCGCGGAACGTCTGCACGTCGGCCGCGGTGAGGATCACGCGCTGACGGCCGGTGAGGCGGTTTCCGAGCGCGCGATAGATTCCGCGCTTGGCGCCGTCGAGTGCAGCCAGGGAGACACCGCGGCGCGCGTAGATGTCAGCGAGCACCGTATCGATCTCGACGGGGGTAGCAGCGGTGATGTTCATGGCGTCCTCCTGGGTGGTTGGCATGGGTTGAGTTTAGGGGGGCTAGACATTTCCTGTCAAGCCCCCCTAGATATTTCAGCTGCGGAGGGCTCCGGCGCAGCTGCTGCAGACCTCCGTGCGCGTCTCTCGGGGCTGCTCGATGTCGAGCACGGTCACCACGTAATCGGCCGCGCTGTCGGTTCCACACTCGGCGCAGCTGAACCCCTGCGCCGGATCGTTCGCGGCGCGGAAGGTGCTCGGCACGGGCTCGATCTCGACGGCATCGAATCGGCCGATGACCTTCCGCACGATGCGCTCGGCGCGCTGCCGGGATGGATGGGTGGCGGTGTTGTTCTCATCGAACGTGACGCCCCAGAGGGTGCGGAGATCGATCCCGGTTTCGCCGCGCAGGTAACCCGTCTCCCCCTTGTAGGTGACGAGCACCCGGAAGCCCCCCGCGCTCATCGCTTCACCGGAACGTAGATCGGGGCATCGGTCGTGATGCTCTCGGCCGTCCACTTCGCCACGGTGAGCGAATGAGCAGCGGCGGGGATGGCGGAGAGGAAGCCGGTTTCGTCGCAGCTGTTCGGCATCTGCGGACGCTCGCCACCGGGAAGGAAGATCTCCCACCAGGAAGCGATGTGAGGGTGCTTGCGGATCGTGACGCCATCGCCGCGCATGTACTCCGAGCGGCCGACCTTGACCCAAGTCAGATCGGCTCGATGCGCTGCGTTCTGGGCGGGTGTCGTGTTGTAGATCATGCTCTGAGTTTAGGGGGGCTAGACAGTAGGTGTCAAGCCCCCCTAAATAGTTCTCTGCGATCGGTGCTTCCTGCGCGCCCGATAGCTGCACATCGGGCGGTGCCGACACCTCTTCGTCGTGCGTGACATAAGGCGGTAAGCGACTCGGGAAAGAGTGAGGGATCGGGCGGTGGATGCCGCGCCGGAAGCGGTGCGGGATCCGGCTCGGGATCGGCTGCGGGATCGCGTGAGGGATGCCGCTCGGTACGTCATTCGTGACGGCGTGCGGGATGGGCTGCGTGACGTTCCGTTGAACGTGCCGCGAGCACTTGACAAGCCTGCTAGGCTTTGGCCCGGGGCGAAGCCGTAAAGGGCCAAAGCCTCACAAGCCCGCAAGAGGGGGAAACCACCCCCGAAACCGCGGAGAGGATGGCCGAAATGTCGACGTGGTTCCTGCCTGTGAGCGAGAGCGGAGAGGGCTTCGGCCCGGCCGCGGGAGTCGCCTTCGACGTGTCCCCGGGGACTGTCGTAGAGCCCTCCCAGAGCGGGCAGCTGGCGAGGATCTGGGACGCTCCCGAGCGCTGCGAAGGCTGGCGCTGGCCCGCCCGCTTGGCAGAGGTTGAGCCGGTCGCCGGACAGGTTCAATTCTGGTCGCCGCACGCTGGCGAAGCATCCGCACTGACGGTCGTTTCCGTGGTCGACGGGATGCCCCTCTGGGGGCCGAACGGGAGGGGCGTTCTCGCGTTCGAAAAGCGCGCCCGATCGACCTCCGATGAGCAGGCCGCGACGATCGCCGGAGCCTGGCTGCGGATCCCAAACCCGGCCCGACGCGCTGCGCTCGGAGCCCTCCGGAAGACCGTCGAGAAGGCCGGGCGCGGGGGCGCATCGGTCGCCGCTCGCGCGCTCGCCGTCGCCGCTTTCGAGTCCCAGGAACACCGCCTCGGGCGCCGCGTCGCAGAGCCCGTGAGGGCTGCCCTCCGCGCGGCCGTGTCGTGCGTGATCGTTCGCGATGTGGTCAAAGATGCCCGCTCCGGACTCACTCAAAAGGGCTTCGATCTGCTCACTTCGCCCTGGCAAACGTGACCTGTATAGGGGGGCTTGACATTGCATGTCTAGACCCCCTAAACTAAAGTCATGGTCAAGCCGATGCGATACAAGGAACTCACCGCCCGCCTGCGCGATGCGGGGTTAGTCTCCCGGCAGGGAAAGGGCGATCACGAGAACTGGACGAAGGGCCGTCACCTGGTGACGATCACCCAGACCCGGGATATCTCGCCGGGCCTGGTTCGCAAGGCACTGAAAGCGATCGAAGCATCCAAGCAGGAGGAGGACGACCGATGAACATCACCGCCACCGCCCACAAGTGGGAACGCGGCTGGGAGCTCCACCTGGACGGCGATCCCGCCACTCAGGTTGCGACGCTCGACAAGGCCGAACAGCAGATCCGCGACTACCTCGACACCGTCGACCCCGGCACCGATCACAGCAGCTGGAACGTGACCATCGTTCCCGAGATCGGAGCGCTCTACGAAGAGGTCACCGAAGCCCGCGCAGCGACCGAACAGGCCACCGCGGCAAACACTGCAGCTGCAGCCCGCGCACGCGCTGCAGCCCGCCACCTCCGCGAAGCCGGATTCTCCGTCACGGACTCCGCCGCCATCCTCGGAGTCTCCCGCGGCCGAGTCTCCCAACTCATCGCAGGCTGACGATGTTCGACCTATTCACGTTCGTCCTGTTCGCTGTCTCAACAGTGGCGGCCGGGGCAGCGCTGTTCGGTTTCGGCGCGCGCGTGATGCTCGACTCAGATCTCAGCGAACTGCGACGCGCTGCATATGCAGCGCTCGCGCTGGCCCCGGCTATCGGGTGGATCATCTATGCGGTGTGGATCTGGGGAGAGAAAGGCGCTGCATTCACGATCTGGTCGACGTAGGCGAGGCGGAAGACCATCGAGACGAACGCGCTGCGCGAGGGCGCCCCCACGTCATCCATGAGCAGCTGCAGCTGCGCCTGCTGGCCCTTGCTCAGCCGCAACTGGATCTGCACGCCGCCAGTCCCCCGCGCTCGCCGTGGTCGACGGCTGACCAGCCCGGCGCCCTCCGCGGCCGTGGGGTTGAAGGCTTCGCGGATCCGGTCGGCGCCGAGATCATCGATCGCGTCTAGGAGCAGTTCGTCATAGGTGGTTTCCGGCTGCCCGGCAGGCACGCCCTTGCGCTTCGCGACGCGCACCGCGGCGAGCACGTCGGGCTCGATGTAGGCCGGAACGTTCTCGACCTTGTTCGGATCCGCCAGCGGCGCCGAGACGGCCGCTGCAGGCCCGGGCGCCACCGAAGTACCAGGCGCAGCCGCCGCGGGCTCCTGCGCCTCTGAGAAGGCCACAGGAGCGCGTTCCGGCGCCTTAGCCGGCGATGCCTTAGCGGGCGCCGTCTTCGCCGTTGCAGAGCGCCCTGTGGAGTGCCCGAGGATGTCCCCCAGGCCCGCGGTGCGCGGCCCCGCGGAGCCCTTGAACGCATCCGCCAGGCTGCCCCGCTCGATCTCCTGTTCGGTCATGGCTACACCTCCACCTGTTCCAGCTGCACGACGCGCTGCAGGATCTCGCGCGTCAGCTTCGAATAGTCGTCAGCGAGCCCGCTCGGATCCCGCGAGTACAGCGCGTCGGTGATCTCTTCCTTCGCGCGCAGCTTGGCGATGCGCTGCGCCTTGTCAGCCCCGGCTGCCTGTTCGAGCTCGTGCACCAGAAGGCCACGACGGCGCGCGTCGACCGCCGCCGTTTCGAGGGAACGAATCCACGTGTCAAAGACCGGCGCCGCGTCACCCAGCACCTTCTGCAGCGTGGCCCTCACATCACGCTCCAACCGGCGCGAGCGGCTGCCGATCGCGAAGAGCACCACGCCCGCCAGCTGCAGATCCGGATTGCGATCGCGAACCGCCATGAACCGCTCAGCGACGCGCTCCACGCCGTCAAGGCTGGCGTCATCCGATCGCGTCGGGATGATGACGGCCGCAGAGGCTGCCATAGCCGCCTCAACCACGATGCGATCACCCGGAGGCGTGTCGATCAGGATCAGTTCGTACTCCCCCGCGACCTCCCCCAGCTGGTGAATGAACACGTCGTCCAAGCTCCCGCCGCCGCGCTGCGTGCGAGCGCCGAAGAATGCCGACAGATCCCCGAGCGAAGGGCCACCCGGAACCACGTCCAGCTGCGGCCGAACATCGCGGATCACTGGCAGCGGCGAATCCGCGATCATCGACCGCACGAACTCATCGCCGGAGTCAGGCTGATAGCCGAGCTCGCGGGCCAGATTGCCCTGGTGATCCATATCGACCAGCAGCACACGGCCAGAGGATCCCGACTCCACCAGATCCGCAGCGAGCATCGCGCCCACGTTCCCGGTCAGGCTGGTCTTACCCACGCCGCCCTTACCCTGGCCCACCGTTACAACTCGATTGATTCCCACCGGGAACTCCTTCCAAGAGTCTCGCCTTATTTATGGTAGCGCTCAACGCGCTATATCACACCTGTAGTCACGAACGAATTACCGCAGGTTGTCCCGCATGTCATCCCGCGTTCTGTCTGGCGCATCATCCTGCACTGCATCACGCTTCGTTTCCTTCGTTACGTCCTTCATATCATACCGCCTTACGTATGGCCTTATCTATGGCTGACCTTATGGCCTTAACGCGATCGCCGGGGGAGTGCTCGGACCTTTGCGCAGGGGCCGGAGAAGGTCCGGACTGCTCCGAAGGGCTCCCAGCGGGGCGGCACTGCGGGGGACTCCCGGAGAGGTTTCAGCTGGGGCGGATCTCACCGGAGCGGCCTGCAGCGGCTCTCAGCGCCGTCAGGAGCGGCTTGCATAGTCGGCTGGTGCCCGGAACACCTGAGAAGGGCTATTCGGGTCTCAGCGGGCCGTCTGGCGGCTCTGAGCCGGGGGAGGGGCGGGTATCGTGCTCACAGCCACCACACCAGACCGAGAGGGGCGCCCATGCTGCCGGTCATCGTCATCATCCTGGCGATCTTCGTCGTCGTCGCCGTCGTGAGCTTGATCCTGCATCCGATCCAGACCCTGCGAAAGCTCGCACGGTTCATCACTGGTCTTTCAGCCGTGATGCTCGTGCTCGGATCCGTCTTCGTGTTCCTCATGCCGAAGACCTCATTCGGAGACTGGATCGGGCCTGTGCTCTTGGTCGTCGCCGGTCTGTCATTCGCAGCGCTCTACAACCTCTTGGCGCCGTCCAGAGCCGCCTGATCTCCGCACCGTCTCGGCAGCTGCAGCTGGCGTCGAGATCCTGCCCGAGAACATGGCCGGCTATGGGTGTCAGGCATCCGTCATGTAGGCGACTCTTCGCGCCAGCGAAGGGGCGGCAGCCCCCGATGCAATCGGGGCACGCACGCAGCTTGCCGACAGCGCTTGAACGCCACCAGATCGCCCGGTTGTCCACAACTCCACAGAAAATCGCGACTGACTACAGGAATTAACTACAGGAAGGGTTAACTACAGGGCGGTATGACTTTGGCCTACTCCCGAGTGGGATCGGAAGGGTGCCCGCGTCACCAAAGTTCCAGATTCACCGTCATCAAAGTTCCCTCCGGACGCCGCTCGAACGAGTGCCGTGCTTGCCCGTTTTGCCGCGTGTTTTCGCGGAATTTGCTACTCGATGTGAGGGCAGCGTATGAGCGTCACTAAAGTTCCGTGGATAACTGGCTCCGGCTGGGGTTGTTCACACCCAAACGGCCGGGGCGTCACCAAAGTTCCGTGGATAACTTCGGGGCTCTGTCGCGGGTCGGTTCCGGCGCCGCGCGTGCTTGCTTCCGTGGCGGGCGCTTGTGGTGTGAGGTAGGGTGACCTCCACAGGCGCGCGAGTGTCTGCGACAACCAAAGGCGGCTCCCGAAAACGGCGCCGCCCCCCGCGGCTGACAACGTTGGGGGGCGACTTCCCGGGGTCGTCCAGAAACCGTTACTTTCTGGAGGTGACTGGGCAATGTCCAGTGTAGAGAAGACAGGTTCCGAGCAGGAACGACGCGACCGGCGCACAATCCCCGCGGCGCCGACCAGTTTCCGAGATCAGGCCAGCGCGATTGCCGATCTCGACGGCGACGTTCCCGAGATCTTCAAGGGCTACGTCAGCAGGGTCTTCACGCAGACCTGCCTGCCCTACCGCGACCCGATGGCATCGAACCCGAACCTGCGCGCCTGGGAGCGTCGCAACGGGGACATGCTGCTTGCTGTGGAACCGGCTCGCATCGTCACTCCGGAGGGGGTGGTGAAGTACGAAATGCCCTTCGGTAAGTACCCCCGCCTGGTGCTGCCGTGGCTCACCACGCAGATCGTCCTGCAACAAGGGAACCGGGAAGCTGACGGCTCGCTCCCGGTCGAGTTCTCGGCATCCCTCCCGAAGTTCATGGCTGAGCTCGGCCAGGACTGGGGAGGGCGGAAAGGCAAGCTCGTACTCGAGCAGCTGCCCCGTCTCTTCGGCGCCCGGATCTCAGTCACTGAGACGACGAAGACCGCACAGGGCAGCGGCATGCGTACCTCGGATTTCCAGATCGCCAAGAACTATCAGCTTTGGTGGGACAACGAAGGATCTCTGAGCGCCGAAGGGCTCTGGGGTAACACGGTCGTGTTCGCTCCGGACTTCGTTTCAGACCTCCTCGAAACACCGATCACCATCGACCTCCGAGCCATTGCGCTGATGGCAAAGCACGGCCCGATCGCGATGGACATCCTGACGTGGCTGAACTACCGCCTTCCCCGCGCGTCGACCAATCCCAAGGCGCCGGTCACGTGGGATCAGATCAACAACCAGTTCGGCGCCCAGTACGCCCAGACGCGGCAATTTAAGGCGCAGTTCCTGAGCAAGCTTCCTGCCGTAACCGCGGTGTATCGGGATGCTCGCTTCGACGTGGAAGAGAACGGGCTGCGCCTGTACAAGTCGGCGCCAATGGTGCAGCGGAAGGCGCTCGGCGGGTAGCCGGGTCGTGCAGCTGCAGCTGCAGCTACTCGGAGATTCCGAGCAGCTGCCCGAGCTCGCGGTAATGCGTCGCCAGCTTGTCAGCGCTCACGGTGTAGCGGGTGTGACGGCCGCGCCGGTCGGCGTAGGGCACCGTGGGCGCCGGATCCATGTCGAGCACATCGGTAGCCGTCAGCGCGGAGATGTGGCCCTTCACTGTGCCGATGGCGAGATCCGTCCCCTTCGCGATCTCGCTCACCAGGCAGCCCGGGTGCTCCACGATGAAACCCAGGATGGCGAGTCGGGCGGCGTTCCCGCCGAGCACGTTAATCGCGAGCTCCGCGGCTGGGGAGAGCGCTGGGGCTGCATAGGTCGGCATAACTGGTCATTCTTCCAAACTCCTCCGGCTCGACATGGGGTAGCCTGTTTAGTAGGCTACCCATTATAGATGCGGCGCTTGTCCCCCTAATGGGGGACAAATGCAGAGGTAGTTCGGTTTCAGGCAAAAATGGTGGCTAGTCCCGGCTTTTCCGGGACGCGAGTTCGTGCCGGGGGGCACTGATGGAAAGACGATCGGAGGCACGGCCAATGGCGCTGAGCATCGGTAAGAAGCGGCAGAAGTCGCAGCCCGCAGAGCCCGTAGATCCGGCGCTTGCCGCCTGGGTCGCACAGGGCGAGGAGAGCAGCCACGGCACCCCGTGGCGGGATGCGAAGGCAGAGAAGCGATCGCCCTGGTGGTGGATCCTTCGGGCGCTGTTCGTCGTCGTCGTGCTGGTGCTCCTCGGGCTGGTCGTTCGCTCGGTGCTGACCTCACAGAACGCCGCGCCGGTCGTGGTCGAGACGGAAGCCCCGTTCCCGGATGCGGAGGCGCGCACGCTCTCAGAGCGGTTCGTGGAGTCGTTCTACAGCTGGGATTCGGCCAACCCGCAGCAGCGGAAGCTGAACCTGTCGGCCGACGTGCCGATGGATGGCAGCATGACCAGCGGCCTGGGCTGGGACGGCAAGGGCCACCAGATCGCATCGGATGCGCGAGCTACGACCGTGGCGACGACGGATGACGGGATCACGCACGTGTCTGTCGTCTTCCGCCTGGTGACGTTCGATGTCGACGGCGCAGCGCTTCCCCCGGTCTGGGCGCAGGCGGTCGTGCCGCTCACCGCGGAGGGCAAGGGCTCTCAGGTCGCGATCGCGGGCATGCCCGGCCTGGTGCCGCTGGATGAGCCGCTGGCGTCGACCGCTGAGGATCCCGAAATGGACAACGACATCACCCGGGAGACGAAGGACTATGCCGATTCGTTCTTCGCAGCGCTCGGCGCTCAGGAGGATGTCAACGCGGAGGCCGCGCCCGGCAGCCACATTCGCGGACTGGCCGGGGCCGTCGAGCTCGTGCGAGTCGACACCTGGAAGGTGTGGGCCGGAGACGGGCACACCCGCGAAGCCGTCGCCGTCGTCGTCTGGCGCAACGGCACAACCGAGTTCACCAACGAATACGCGCTTACCCTCACCCAGATCACCGGAGGCGGGCAGAGCAAATGGCTCGTGTCCGCCATCCACGGCGCAGCCAAATAGACCTCTCGAAAGGAACCAATCATGTTCGATCTCGCAATCCCCGTGATCCACACCGCACCGGGCGTCATCGACGCCGCTTCGGTGATCGTCAAGGCCGCGATCGATACGTCGTTCGCCAGCGATCCCGCAGTGAAGTTCGTGACCCGCATCGCCGGGATCATCTTCCTCATCGTCCTGATCATCCGTGGCCTGAACATCTACGCCGACAAGTCGAAGCGTGGCGAGCTCATCACGGAGGCGCTGGTGGGGATCCTTTGCGTCGGCTTCATCTTCTTCCCGGAGGCGCTGCTGACCATCTTCGGCACCCTGTGGGGCTTCGTCGCGGGCTGGCTCACCGGGCAAGCCTGAGAGGCCGCGAGAGGGGGGAAAAGACGATGGCACGTGTAGGACGGACGCTGACAGGCATCCTCACGATCGAGACTCGGCAGCATGAGCTCTTCGGGATCGAGCTCGGGGAGGGGCCGAAGCGGAAGACGATTCTGCTCGGCTTCCTCATCGCGGGTCTGTGGTTCGTGTTCTCGATCCCGTTCACGGCCCTACTGGGGCTGTGGGCGAACCTCGATGTCGCCCCCTTCGGCTTCGCTCTTGTCATCGCCCCTCCGGCCGTCCTGCTCGCGCTGGGGCTGCGCCCACAGGAGGCGATCCCTACCCGGATCGTTCTCGTGAGCGGGGCGCTGCGCGTGCGATACGCGATCAGCGGGCACCGCCCCCTGATCCGTCTCGGCGCCCGGCGCCCGTCCCGCCATGAGCAGATCCCGAGAAGCGCCCGGATCGCCTACTTGCTGCCGAAGGGCCGGGATACGCAGCTGCCCGCCGTGGGCGTCGAGCAGCGCCCGATCGGCATGCATTGGAAGACCCGGATGTACGGCCGCGACTACCAGCAGGTGCTCACCGCCTGGATGAACCGGAAGGCGAAGTGATGTTCAAAAAGACGATCAACCGTGTAGGCGGCGTTCTCGGCCTCAACCCCGGCCGGGAGGCTCCGGAGCCGGTCTATCGCGTGCTCTCAGATGGGCTCGCGATCACCGCGACGAAGGCCGAAGCCTGGTTCACGCTCGGCACCTCGAACACCGATCTGATGAGTGACGAGGAGCTTGACCGTGAGCTAGATCTGGTCGTCAAGAACGTCGGCACCGTCGTCAAAGACACCTGGTGCCACCTGAAGATCATGTGGACGGTGCACACGGGCGCCGACTACACCGCGAGCATGCAGGGCTACTACTCGGTGGGCGAGTGGCAGCGGTGGCTGGCGATGCGCGCCGAGCACATCGACATGATGGCGCCGCCCAAGCGGATCCTGCTGCTCGGCGTGACCCTCACGGATGAAGTTGCGCACGACACGACAGCGTTTGAGCAGCTGGCGGCACCCGTGACCGGCGTGGAACAGCACCGCGTCTCGCGCGGCGATTACGCCGTGTACAGCGGCCGTCTCGGCAAGCTCGCGCGCCAGCTGGGCGCCACCCGACTTTCCGCCCGACCCGCTCCCGTCGAAACGATCGCCTGGGCGATCAGCCGCGAGGGCTACGGCTACCAGACCCCCGTGCCCGAATCCGGCATCGTCGCAGGCGCGAACCTCAAAGAGCTCACCGCAGGCCGCGTGGTGCCCTACCCCGATCACCTCGCGGTGTACGACCGCAGCGGGGAGATCGCTTCCTACCGGCAGATCATGCCTATCCCCGGCATTCCGCAGGAGCTCGAAGTGCCCGGCGATGGGAACTGGCTGCACACACTCGGAGAGGCCACGCGCATCACCGACGACGGCGACGAAGTGCCCGTGCTGGCCGAAGCATCCGTGCGGTTCAAGGTGCTCTCTCGCACCGAATCTCTCAAGCTCGCAGAGGACGCCCGCACACAGGCGAAAGAGCAGCGGATCTCGGCCGCGAAGCACTCAGCCGGCGAGCCGTCAATCGAGATCCTCGAATCGGAGGAGATCGCCGAAGGACTCAAGAAAGAGATCACCCGAGACGGGACGCTGTTCGTCCGCTACCACCCGCGTCTGATCGTCAACGGCACCAGCCTGGAAGAGCTCCGCGCGAACGCCGACACGATCACGTCGTACTACTCGGATCGCGGCATCACCGTTGTTCCCGGCACCGATGAGCAGCGTGAGCTCTGGCTGGAATCTCTCCCCGGCGATCAACTCCGCGTCGAAGATCTCGGCCACATTAGCGACGGCTACGGATTCTTCAACAGCCTCTTCTGGGGCGGGTCGACGCTCGGCGTCAACACCGGCCCGTGCATCGGACAGATCACCGGCCACACCAGCGGCCTGGCCCGCATCGATCTGAGCTTCGCAAAGCGCGGCCTGCCTACCACCGTGGGGATCTTCGGAAACTCCGGTCAGGGCAAGACAACCCTGATGGAACTCCTGGCCCTGGAAACCGGCTTCGCGGGCGGCTGGGCGCTGCTGTGGGACTGGAAGGGTGACACCAAGGGGCTTGTCGACGTCGCCCGCGAATTCGGGATCCCGAGCGCGCTCATGCGCTTCGGCCCGGAGCACGCAGGCGCCGTCGACCTGTTCCGCGCCCTCCCGCTCGAAAGCGCCCCGCTGTCCGTTGCTCGCCAGCTGCACCTCCTCGCGAGCGCCGTTCACAAGCGGATCGCGGAGGATGCCGCGCTGGCTGCAGCCAACGAGGTAGCGAAGTCTCCGGAGCCGAGCACCTGGAAGGTTATCCAGCTGCTCGCGAACCACACCGATCCCGAGTACCGGGCATTCGGTGCGGCGCTGGTCGAAATGTCCGAGACAGGCATGGGCCGTGTGCTCCTCGCGGAGCCGGTCGGAGAGTCGCTGCTGACAGACAAGCCGGGAATCTGGGTGCTGCAGATGCCGGGCATGAACCAGCCCAAGCGGGACACCCCCGAAGAGCACTGGGATCTCGATCAGCGGCTGTCGCTCGCCGCGCTGCGAGCGGTCACCACCTACGGCATGCACGTGTCGTCTTCGCAGAAGCTGCGATCGCTGGCGAAGATGATCGCGATCCCCGAACTGCACTTCGTGCTCGCAAGCCGGGACGGGGCGAGCTTCATCGAGACGACCGCCCGCACCGGCCGCGCGTTCGGAACCGGGCTGCTCCTCGATAGCCAGGACATCACCGGCGTGGAGGAGATCCCGGGTATCTCGGAGCAGCTGGTGAGCGTCTTCGGATTCAAGCTCACCACTGAGCACCAGCAGGATTCGCTGGCGACGTTCCTCGGCATGGATGCGAACGACTGGACGCGCGACATCATCGGATCTCTGGGGCCAGCGATCAACGACGATCCCGGCCGCAACGGAACCGCCAC
Organism: Microbacterium sp.; assembly: GCA_019510305.1. Classification (GTDB taxonomy): domain Bacteria; phylum Actinomycetota; class Actinomycetes; order Actinomycetales; family Microbacteriaceae; genus Microbacterium; species Microbacterium natoriense_A. Next base: position 14,965 of record JAEKKN010000057.1, on the reverse strand, counting down.
GGATAAGGCCACGGCGACACTCAAAGGCGATTGCTTCTACCGCGACGCCGCCAGCGAGCTCGCTCATATCAAGGTCGATCTGCCCTCCCAGTGGGTGCAGGAACGCCTGGACACCGCGCCCAAGGAAGAGGGCTCCGATGAGGACGAGAACACCGACGAGGGAGCAGCTGCATGAACCGCCAGAAACGACACCTCACGGCCGCTCTGATGGCCGCTGCCGTGCTGCTCCTCACCAGCTGCGCCCCGGCCGCAGACGGTGAGGAGCAGGCCGCTTCCGACGCCCTCACGGCGTATCTCGCGGACAACCCGAGCGCGGGCGTGACGATCGATGATCGCGAAGGCCCCTGGAAGCACGAAGACGGATATGCCTTCCTGCTCAGCGGCGACTACACCAGCCAGAACGGCACCAGTGAATCCTCCGAGACCACCTACCAGGTCTATTTCGTCAGCGAAGGCGCGGACGGCTGGGATGTATCCCAGGAAGCCAGCTTCGGCGCTCCCGGAGGCAAATGGACAGTGATCCTCTTCGGCGGCGATCGCGTGGATGTCGATCTGCAGAAGAGCCCGCACCGCGCTACCTGCTACGTGCTGGAAGCAGACAAGGAAGGGGATCCGGACTCATGCGACGCGATCACCGACTGAATAAGGCGGCTCCGGCTGTGGCGCTCCCGCGTCCCAACCTCTGGGATCTCATGAGCCGTCGACCCCGGATCTCAAAGCGAACGATCGTCGTGTTCTTCGTCGTCTTCTTCGCGGTGTTCTTCGTCGGCACGGCGTTCTCCGCGCAGCAGGCATATGGGGCAGCTGCTACGGGTGTTGTCGATGCGGCCGAGCCGCTGCCGTGCGTGGCTGATCAGTCGTGCGAGCAGACCTCTGTATCCGACCCCGGGGACTTGATCCCGATGCCCGACATGGCCGGAGAAGGGCAGAAGACGCTCTTTGAGTCTTACCCGTTCAGCGTCTGGTTTTTCGACTCGGAGTTGACCGCTCCGCAGGATCTGCTGCCGATCGCGATGAATGGCGTGATCAACTTCCTCGGCTACATCTGGCAGATCGTCGTCTACGCAGCGATCGGCCTCACCTGGTGGCTGTTCGGCAGCCTGGATGTTCCGGGGCTCGCAGATGCCAGTAACGCCGTGATTGCAGGCAGCGCCGCAACCGCGATGAAGTGGCTGTTTCCGACCTCGATCATCGTCGGCGGCGCGGTGGCTTACGTGCAGCACCGCCAGGCATCGGGGAGCGCTCTGGGGCAGATCGGATGGATGACGATCGCGGGCGTTCTGGCTACCGGCCTGATGCTCTCACCGGCTGTCTTCACCGGGGCCGTGAACGAGGTTCGCACGGTCGGATCGAACCTGATTCTCTCGGTTGGAAACGCAGGCGTCGCGTCGGATAACTCGGTGCCCTTCGAAATGCCGGAGCCCGACTACAGCGGCAACACCCCGCAAGACGAAATGCTCCGGAAGTCGGCTGACACCCTATGGCGCGCGCTGGTCGCGACGCCCTGGTGTCTGGCCGAGTTCGGATCGATTGAGGGATGCCAGAAATACGGACTCCTGATGCTCAATGCGGGCGCCGACACGGAGGCCCGCAAAGACATCATTCTGAACACCATCTACCCCACAGAAGCTAACAACCCCGGATGCCGCCAGGGCTGCGCGGAGGGCTACAACTCTCCCCTTGGTAGCTGGGTGAGAGGAGCGAATTGGGGGCCGCGCCTGGGCATGACCGTCTTCGGTCTGATCATCGCCCTGGTGATGTGCATCTTCATGGTGATACTCGGATTCTCCGCGCTGGGCGGAGTCGTGCTGTCGTTCTTCCTCCTCATCGTCGGCGTGTTCTTCGCTGCTCTGTGGTGCATCCCGGGCCGCACTCGCCGCTGGGGCGTGCAGTGGTTCGAAGCGCTGATAGGCAGCGTCATGACAACCTTTGTCGCCTTCGTCACGTTCAGCGCCGTCACCGCCCTCCTGACAGCGGCCTATGCCGCGTCGATGACTGCACAGATACCGGGAACCGACGTGAAGGGGCTGGGCTGGCTCGGCACGATGGGGATCGGCTTGGTGATCGTCATCGTCGCTTTCTCCTTCCGCAAGCAGCTGGCCGGGATCGTCGGCGCGACGGATACGAACATCGGCCGGAGCGCGCTCATCGGCGCATTCGTCGCACGGAAGATGTTCCGCGGTGGCGCCGCATCGATCGCGAATGGCACCCGTTCGATGTTCCGGGCTGGCCGGTCGACGGCCGGGGCCGTGAGCGGCGGCGTGCGGTCGACGGCCGGAGGTGTGAAGGGCGTTACCGAAGCGCGGCGCCGCGCTCTTCCCGGGCAGCAGATGAGCCGGTACTACGCCCGTGCAGCGACGCAGGGCGCCCGCTACGTCAACGAAGGCGGGCGCGTGTCGGATGTCCGTCAGTCGATGCACGCCTCACGGTCGCGCGGAGAGGCCCGCCAGCGCGTGCAGAACGCGCAGGAGCGCGATCGCGAACGCAACACACCGCAGTTCCGCCGCTCAGCCGGTGGCGGGATCCCGATGGGCGGAGGCAGCGGGACGGCTCCGCGCGGTGGCGGAAACGCCCCCCGCGGCGGCAACGCTCCGCAGCGCCCGGGAACCTCTCGCCCCACGCAGGGGCAGCGGTTCCAAGGGCAGATGTCCGCTCCGAAGCTCTCTGAGGGCGAGCGCGTGCGGCACACCTACCGCCATGCACCCGCTGAGCGCACCAACCGCGGCACCCCGCAACGCTCCCCGGAGTCGCGGGGCCAGAAGAGGAGGCGATGACGAATGCGCGAGAAGAAGGCGCCGAAGGAGCGCACGACTCGACTTGATCGAAAGATCGCGCGCAAGGCCCGCAAGTACCAGAAGCGAGCGGAGCTCCACGCAGCGCAGCGCACGCCCGTCTCTGGCGGGCGGCTGCTCATGGTCGGACTCGCCGTGGTGGTGCTCGCTGCAGGCGCCTGGTGGGTGAACTCGCTGTTTCAAAACGCGAAGCCCAACCCGGCGCCAATCGCGACACACTCCGCGACGCCCTCCGCGACGCCGGAGCCGACCCCGGGGGAAACCCCGGGCGAGGGCGGCACGGCGACACTGGATCGGGAAGACCCGGAGGCCGTGGTGCAGACGTGGGCGGAGGCTTACCTGCAGCGGGAAGAGCCGTTCGATACCTCCTGGATGGATGTCCTCTACGAATTCACCTCTGCCCCCGTGGTGTCGCAGCTGAGCCTGCAGGCATTCGGGCCGGAGCAGATCCTGGACGGAAAGGCGCCGACGACGCTCGGCACCGTCGAGATCACCGAGCCTGCCCCGGATGCCGAGAAGAACACGCCCGTGCGGTGGAGCCGCACCGTAACCACGCACGTCACGGGCGCTGACGGCTCGGTGTCAGTGATCGCATTCGGCATCGTCATGATCCACACCCGCGAGGGCTGGGAGATCACTTCGGTTGAAGAGATCTCCCTTACGGTCACGCCGTGAGAGAGATCGCTGAGGGTGTAGCTCTCGCAGCTACCGCCAAATTCCGCCTGATCGCGAGCCTGGTAGCCCTCGCATTGTTCCTGCTATTCGTGCTCATCATCGGATCTTCGATGATGGCTGTGCTCACCGGATCCTCTGCAGCTGGGGCGTGCGGCCCGAACCAGGGCGGCACGCTCCCGGTAGCGGACAACGACAACGGCGCCGCCGATGAGCAGGTGCAGAATGCGCAGCTGATCGATAAGGCCGCAGCCGCGCTCGGTCTTTCCGGCAAGGCATCCCGAATCGCGATCATCACGGCGCTGGGTGAGAGCTCGCTGATCAACATCGCCCACGACGACGACGCGACCAACCCGGATGGCAGCACCGCGGACGGCGGCGGGTTGTTCCAGCAGCAGCCCTCTCAGGGCTGGGGCACGTGGGAGCAGATCATGGATCCGACCTACGCCGCGACCAGCTTCCTGATCGGCGCGAAGCACGACCGCAGCGGCGGGCTCGTGTCCGTCGCAGGCTGGGAAACGATGGAACCGACGCTGGCGATCCACAAGGTACAGATCAACTCTGACCCGAACCACTACGCCCGGTTCTACGCCGAAGCCGACGAGATCATTTCTCGAGCGGGCATCGACGTGAACCGTACCGGCGAAGGCGCCGGAACAGGGCCGGTCGAGTGTGTGCCCGTGGGGCCGATCGGCGCCGCGGTCTACCCGCTCGATCAGCCGTACAACATGACAAGCGGCTTCGGCCCTCGCGACATCGACATTCCCGGCGCATCCAGCTGGCACCCGGCGATCGATTACCAGAACTGGCCGAACCCCTGCGGGCAGCCGGTCTATGCCGTTCTACCGGGCACAGTGATCACCTCCGATCGTCTTTGGCTCTCGATCAAGAGCGAAGAAGGATACGTGATCTCCTACCTCCACATGTACAAGTCAGAGCGCGTCGTCGGCGTGGGGGAGACAGTCACCGCAGGCCAGAAGATCGGCGCCGTTGGCAACGAAGGCCCGTCAGGCGGCTGCCACCTCGATATCCGGATCGATGTCAGCGGCAACACCAACCCGCAGGTAGCAGCCCTCCCACGCGGCGACGCTTCGGCGGGTGCGGGCAACTACGTAAACCCGCTCGATTTCTTCCCGCTCTTCGGACTCGACTCGTGCCCGGATTGGTGTTCGAAGCCGTGACGGGTAGCCTGTTTAGTAGGCTACTCATCGGAAAGGAATCCAGTGTCTGAAATCACCGTGACCCTAGACGCCGACGGGCGGGGCACCCTCACGCGCGAGGGCGTCCCCGCTCAGCTGGTGCGGGCCGATGATCTGGCGAACGCCCGCACGAAGGCGCTCGTGCAGCTGCGCAAGTGGGCGGCTGCAGCTGGCCCGATCGATGCGCTCATTCAGGAGCCGTCGAGCAGCTTCCGCGTGCGGGTCTACAGCAGCGGGAAGGTGGAGCCGATCGCGCCGGATCCCGCCGACGAACCCCGCCCGGCGCTGCAGGACATGCCGCCGGTCGCACCCGGCGCGCCCGCCCTCCGCCCGGCCCCTCAGCCGTGGCCCCGGCTGAGCGATGCGCGCTGGAAATTCATGGTGGTGGCGATCATCTCGTTCGTCGCGCTCGGCATGGTCTGCCTGACGGTCTACGGGATCTTGCTCCTGCAGTCGCCGCTGGCGGCGGATCTCTTCTCTGTCTTCTCGCTCGGCACCGCTCCGAGCCCCACGAACACCTGAAAGGAAACGCTCATGGCTGACATCACTGTGATCCTGACCGATGGCGGAAACGGCACAATCCTGGTCGACGGCACGCAGCACCAGCAGATCCAAGCGGACGGGCTGCCGAACGCTCGCGCGAAGGCGCTCACGCACCTCCGCGAGTGGGCCGCAGCTGGTGCGCCGGTTGTCGCCCACATTCAGGAGCCGTCGACCAGCTTCCGCGTGCTCGTGCACGACAACGGGAAGGTGGAGCCGGTGGCCGATCCGCCCGCTGTAGTCGCCCCGGCACCGGTTGCTGCAGCTGCTCCGGCGCAGCCGATCCATGCCGTTCCGAACATCGCCCCCGTTCCCCAGGTCGTCACGGAAGTACCCCTGGCAGCCCCTGTGCGGCCCGCTGAGCCGATTTCGCAGCCTGTGGCCCCTCCCGTAGCCACGGAGCCTGCAGCCGCTCTCTGGGCGTCCGCGGCTCCTGCAGAGGTGCCCCCCACTTTCGCGGCCGACGCTCCGGCCGCGACGCGCAGCGCAGCACGCGCTGAGCTCCGGTTCACCAACCAGCAGCGCGAGAGGCCGCGCACGGGCATGCGCGGCTTCCTGTACTCCGCGACGGGCGGGCACATGAACCTCGGCCTGTCGGAGAAGGAAGCCGAGCAGCTGGCTCTGGCAGAGCGCATCCGGCGCCCGTTCCTCGGCCACAAGTCGACCGGCGTTCTGGCGCTGAAAGGCGGCATCGGGAAGTCGTCTACGACGATCGGCGTTGGCCTGGCGATCGCGGAGCTTCGCGGAGAATCCCCGGTGGCGATCGATGCCAACCCTGACAGCGGAGATCTCGCAGAGCGGGCGCTGGGGGAAATGCTCTACAACCCCGCCGAGTCCCGTTCGATCACGGATATCGTCCGCGACATCGAGCAGATCGACTCCCTGACGACGCTCTCTGACTACCTCCATATCGCCGGTCGGCTGCATGTCGTCGCGGGTGAGCAGGATCCGGCGCTGTCCGATGCGCTGACCGCGGAGGACTTCCTGAAAGTGCACGATCTGCTCGCGAAGTATTACCGGATCGGCTTGGTGGATTGCGGCACGGGCGTCTCGCATCCGGCAATGGCGGGGATCCTCTCCACGGTGCAGAACGTCGTGATCTGCAGCGGCTATGCCGTCTCTGGCGCCCGCCGCGCAAACGCCGCCCTTACTTGGCTTCGCGAGCACGGATACGGGCACCTGGCCGACTCCGCGGTGATCGTCATCACGGACAAGGATCAGGTATCCGCCCGGGTGAACCGGCAGGCGATCGAAGAGGCGCTGCAGGATGCCGCACGATCGCTTGTCATCGTCCCGCATGACCGGAAGGTTGCCGATGGCGATCTGCTCCGGCTCGACTCGATCGACCCCGCAACCAAAGTGGCCTACCAGCGCATCGCGGCCGCGGTGGTCGACGGCTACTGAGGAGGGCTGATCACATGACGAAGAGCACTCAGACCACACCCGGCCCGCAGCAGGAGGGGAAGAGCTTCCTGCGCCTGGTCGGCGGCGGATCCGCGATCGCATGCGTGGGCGGCGTCTATGCCGCCACGCAGATGCAGATCGAGCAGGGCGTGCCGGTAGCGATCGGCGCCGGAGCGATCACGCTCACGTGCGCGACGATCGGCGTTCTCATGGCGAAGCGGAAGAAGAACCGCACCCGCCTGGCCGCGATCCTGGCAACCGAGCTCGGCGCCGACTGGGATCCTGCAGCCGGTCTAAAGCTCAGCCGGTTCACGAAGGGGCAGCCCCGGAAAATCGTCCTCACCTACCCGGCCCGGATGCCCGATCACGATCCGAAGTGGCGGGCGAAGATCCGCGATCTCGTGCAGCTGCGCATGGGCGTTGAGGCGGTGAAAGACGCCTGGGATCTGAGCAAGGGCCGCGCGGTCTTTGAGGCCGTCGAATGGACGGCTGCAGAGCGCGAACTGCGCCAGGCTGATAAGCGGCTCGGCGCCGGTCTGGATACCGTGCTGGGCGCCGGATGGGATCCCGCGGAGGGCATGGCCGTTTCGGAGTACCGCGGCGCTGCTCCCCGAAAGATCACCCTCACTTACCCGATCGGCTCGCCGGATCACGAACAGGAATGGCGCGAGCGCGTCGCGGAGCTCGTGCGGCAGCGCATGGGCGCCGACGACGTTACGACAACCTGGATTCCCGAACACAGCCGCGTCGTGATTGTCGGCGTTGACTGGACGGCTGCAGAGCGCGAGCACAAGAGCATCGAACGCCGGATTCAGAAGATTCTGACGCCGCTCTTCCGCGGTGCATCGCACCTCGACGTGACCGTGCCCGCCTGGACGGCCGAAGCGTTCCCCGTTCGGATCAACCTCGACTACGGCACGATCACGCAGGACGCCTCAGAGGTGTTCCAGCGCCGTGTGGAGGTGACGGCGGGTGTCAAGGTCGGCGGGCGCTGGCGGGCCGTGTTCGATCCGCGCACGGACTCCGGATATCTCGAGCCCCGGCCGGAGTTCCCCGCGAACGTCAGGCACCCCGGCGTGAGTCTCTACCCCGATGCAGATTCCAAGTCGCCGGTCTTGTACTACGGGCAGGACGAGAACGGGCGCGATCGCGGCTGGACGATCGGCAAGAAGAGCACCATGCCCCACATGCTCGCGATCGGCCCCACCGGAGCCGGGAAGACGACCGTTCTCCGCTCTCTGGTGGTCGGCGCCGTCGCGCAGGGCATCCCGGTCTTCATGTGCGACCCGAAGCGCGTCGAGCTCACACCGTTCCGGGGCTTCCCCGGCTGTTTCGTCGCATCCGCGCCGCAGTCGATGGCGCTGATGATCGAGCAGATGGAATCGCTCATGCAGGAGCGCTACAAGGCGATCGAAGACGCGATCAGCCGCCGCGAAGAACCGCCCACGTACAAGCCGGTTCTGTTCATCCTCGATGAGTTGCTGATTCTCCGGCAGGTGCTCAAACGGCATTGGAGCGAGCCGGACGAGAACGGCAAGAAGCGCACCGGGCAGCCGCCGTGGTTCGAATCGATCGCCGCCCTTCTGGCCCTGGCGCGTACCGCCATGATCAACGTCGTGATTGGTGTGCAGCGCCCCGATGCGGAGCTCTTCGACAAGGGCGCCCGAGACAACCTGCGGCAGCGGTGCTCGCTCATGCGGCTCTCCCCCCAGGGCTCACAGATGCTGTGGGGCAGCCCTTACGTCGGCGTCGATCTGCCGATGGTTCAGGGCCGGGCGATGGCATCCCCGGACGGGGAAACCCCCGTCGAGATGCAGACGTACTGGGTTGCGGATCCCATCACCGCAGAGGGCGATGACAAGGTGCTGATCGATGCGATCCGCGAACGCGGGGAAGAGCTCTTCGCGGACTACACGCCCCCCATCGACGTTTCGGTGTACACCGGCATGCTGAGGTACGCCGATGATGCCCCCGCGGTCGACATCCCACGATCGAGTGCCGAGATCGGTCTGGGCCTGCGCGAAGACGAGGATTTGGCCGCAGCTGCAGCCGATCGCGGCATAGCCGGCCTGGACGTTGACGAGGTGCAGGCCGACGCTCTCACGGCAGGCGATGACGACACCCCGGGCGATCGCATCCTGCACAACGATGAGCCCTGCGAAGTGCTCTCGGTGGAGGAAGATCCGTTCACCGGAATGGTCACCGTCGAGATCCGCACCAGCGACGGTGAGGAGCAGCTGGAACTGGCGCCCGATGAGTACGTGCCGCGCGTGCTCGACCTGGACGCGGTGGCCGCGTAGTGGGCAGCGCGAAGGCGGCGAAGGCAGCCAGAAGGGAAGCGCGCGAGCTCGCTGCTCGCACGCAGTTCTGGCATGGCGGTATCGGCGGGCTGCAGCCGGGAGAGCACATCCTGGCGCCCGTCGACACCGGCAGCCCTCTGAGCGTCGCCGGGCACGTCGCTGAGGCGCGCGCCGATCGGGTCTATCTCGCCACCGATCGCGAGTTGGCCCGCGTCTTCGCATCGATCATCACGGATGCCACGGGACGCAGCGCCGTCTACCAGGTGCAGCCGATCGGCCCTATCGGCGTCGATCTGGACTTCCCCGCCTGCTCGCACCAGGCGCGCCGGGCGCTCATCGTCGCGGTGGAGGAGGTTGATGTGCAGCTGAGCGAGACGGAGCGCCTGCAGCGCACAGCGCCCTATCTGTCTTGGGACGACGGACGGCCGATGTATGACGCCGATGGCAGGATCCAAGTCACCTGGCAAATGGAGTCGGTCGGCGTTACTCAGGAGTTCCTGAATCGCTTGCTGCAGCCGTGGTCGACCACGCACCAGGCGGAGGCCGTGGTGCGTCGATTCTTCGCCCTGCCAACCTAGGAACCCCTCAGACCCACTAGCCCCCCTTGCGTGCCCCCCACCAGGGGGGCTAGTGTTTTTGTATGGCTGAGGTGTATGACGCGATCGCGAGACGTGGCGGCAAGTGGTGGATCATCGACGTTCCGGCGCTCGATTCCGTCACCCAAGCCCGTCACGTGCATGAGATCGAGAAGCAGGCTCGCGGCCTGGTCGCCGCGGTGCTCAACCTCGAGGAATCGGAGGTGCGCGTGAGCGTCGAAATTCAGCTGCCGGAGGCGATCGCGGAGCAGTGGGCCGAAGCCGAATCGCTGTTGTCGCAGGCCGGTGATGTCTCGCGCCGCGCGGCCGTTCTGCGCCGCAAAGTCGTGCGGGATCTCATCGAGCAGGAGCAGCTGTCACAGGCGGAAGCTGGCGCGCTGTTGAAGCTGTCGACATCGCGCGTGCAGCAGCTGCTGGCGCAGGGCGAAGCCTAGGAGCGGGGGAGCAGGCATGTACGGCGAAGCAACCGAATCCGGCCGGTCGACCGGCATCATGTACGGGGCGCCCATCCCGACGATCTGGGTTGAGCACAAGACCGGGCGGGGCGTCACTCAGGACGGCACGACCGTTCAGCCGAAGATCGGCGCGCGCCGGAAGAACCCGAACCTCACGGATCTCCTCGACACCGCTGCGAACTATGGCGCACGCCGGATCATGCTCAGCGGTGAGCGGCCGGAACCGGCGCCCGGCGTGCGGCACTGGCTGCTCGTGCAGACGCCCGGATGGAAGCCGATCGGGCACCGGCTGGGCGTGCCGATCGTCGGCCGGTTCGAGCACCAGGTGACCGGGCAGAAGGTCGAAGTTCACACCGTGGCCGCGTGGTTCCCCCGCGTCACGGATCCCGAGAGCGAAAGCAACGACACTCCGCTGCCGTTGAAGCCCGCTCAGGCCCGGGAAGCCTGGATGCTCACAGAGGCGGTTATCCAGAAGATCGCCCCGAAGCAGTTCCTGCTCCTCAGCCCCTCGCGCACCGGTATGAGCCTCTTCTGGCAGAAGCTCCCGCGCGACCAGAAGACCAAGGAACTGATCCTGCCGCCGCAGGTCGATCGCGACATCGCCGGAGATCTCCATCGCACCAGCGGACAGCACCACATCGAGCACAAGGTGGCAGGCGAATACGCCTCAGATCACCCCGACGTTGTGGCGCTGATCGATCCCGCCAAGCGCCCCAAGATCGACACGTTCAGCTACGTCGACGGCCGGTTCATGTACGCCGCTCTCGGCCGCGAGCTCGGCACCGGCCCGGGCGTGCGACTGAACCGCGCTGCAGCGTTCGAACTGATGGAAACGGACGCCTACGCCCGCGCCTGGTACGAAGTGAAATTCACCGTCCCGCAGGGCTGGCGCCACGTCGGGATCTTCGGCGTGCAGCACGACAACCCGGCGATGGGCTGGTACTACCCGAACCGGCCCGGCGCTACCGGCGTCACCTGGGCGGATGCCTCAGAGGTCGCCGTGGCGATCGCGCAGGGCTGGCTGGTGGAGCCGCTGCAGGCGATCCGCTGGCAGAAGGGCGGGCGCCCCGTCGACAACTTCATGAAGGCGATGGACAACGCCCGGCATGCTGTTGAGATCAACCAGGAGCACCCGCCGATGCTGCGCCGCGCCGTCGTCGCCGCGCTGCGCCAGATCACCATTCAGACGGTCGGCGCCTTCGCATCCCGTGGCGGCTCGAAAACGATCGTCGTAGAGAACCCTCTGGACATCCCCGCCGACGCCCGCAACCGCACCGATCGCGGGAAGGTGCACACCTACGAGGTGCCCGGCGATCGCTGGGAGCAGCAGAACTATCACCCCGAGCTCGCTATTCAGATCTGGGGGCGCGGCCGTGCCCGGCTGCTCAGCGCACCCACCGCGACCGGCGCCGATGGCGGCGTGCTGCAGCTGCCGGGAGAGTCGATCATCGGCCTGAACGGTGACGCCGTGTACAGCACGACCGTGCCGCGCTGGTCGCTGCTCGCTGAGCGCGGCGGCGGCGACGACGGGAAGACCGGACGGCTGCGGATCAAGGGCGTGCTGAGGGGAAGCTTCGCGACGCCTGACACCCGCGTTGCTCGGGATCTGCTCCGCGACAAGGCAGAGCAGGCCGGGCCGCGCTCCGCCTACGACGAAGAGGGGGCCAGCTGATGGCTGAGGACAAGCGCAACGCGCGCGAGCTCGTGCAGTACCTACGCGGGCGCGGCGTGACCACCGCGGAGATCGCGGGTGAACTGCAGCGGGATCCGCGCATGGTGCGCAAGATCCTGAACGGCGAAACCAGCGGCGCCGCCTACACGGCGACGCTGCGCGAGCTCGCGACCACCGGCCGCGTGACCACACGCCCCCCGCGGCGCCGCGCGAAGGACGGCAGCCTAGTTCCCGTCCGGTCGAAGGTCGGCGCCGAGAGCAAGAGTCACGTACCCGCCGACACCGGAGGCCGGTACACCGAAGAGCGTCAGGGAGGCCGGTTCGCGACCTCCACGACCTACATGGGCGGCGGTGCCCGGGCGCACACCCTCCACGTGCCGAAGGGCCGGGAGGCGAAGGGCCGCACGACCGCTGAGAGCGAGCTCATGCGGATCACCCGAGCAGCTGCACGCGGGCAGTCGAAGGACACGCAGAAGCGCGTTCGGCTGCAGCTGACCTACGCCAACGGCCGGGTGATGGAAGTGAACGATTACAACGCGAGCTCGCTCCTCAATCGGTTCAACACCCTGGGGGACAAGAACCCGCTGCAGTGGCTCGCTGAGCAGGCCCGCGAGCGGTACGCGAACCTCGATACCGACAAGACACCGATCACAGGCGTCACGATGACGGTCTACAACTCCGAGCGCACCGATCGCTCTAGCCGGTCGTATCAGCCGCGAGGGGGCGAGTGATGGGCGGCGGAGCGTCGTACACGCGCCCGGCCGGGGATCCGCACGACTGGGCGGCAGTCTGCCGATGGGAGGATGCCGGGCGCCCGCCGATCATCCTCACCGATGAGCCCGCGGAAGCGGATGAGTCCTAGCGCCCTCGCGGCGATCGCCATCCTGGCGCTGCTGCTGGTCGCCGTGGTGGCCTGGTGCGTCGCCTACGTCTGGTGCCTGTCGTACTGGCCCGTTCGGCGCCGCACGCGCGAGCGCCTGGCTGGATCTCGCCTGTACCACTACCGGCCGTCAGCGTTCGTGGAAGAGCTCGAAGACGGCACCGTGCACCTATCCGCGCAGCTGAAATGGCAAGTGCTCTTCCCGGCGATGCGGCGCGTGAAAGCGACGTATCTCTACGTCGGGCGCAACGGGCGCGGCAGCCGGTGGAACCACCAGCGCGAGAAGCCAGGGAAGCCCTATTCGCTGGTCGAGATCGACGGCGCCGACTTCATGGCATGGGCAGGGGATCGGCGCATCTACCGCCGATTCTGGGATGACGCGATCGCGATCCGCGCCGCTTACGAGGGGCCAGCTATGGTCGCCCACGGCGTGCACCCGCGGAGCGATCGCAAGCGGCGCTGAGCTTCGCCCCTGGGGTATCTGGTGACGCGCTAGCTGCTGGGGCGGGCAGCCTTGCGCAGCCCTTCGGTCGTCATCCCGAGGATCACGGAGGCTTCGCGCCACGTCATCCCGGCATCGCGCGCAGCCGCTACAGCCTGGGTGCGGCGCTCGGGGAGAGTGCGGGCCTTGTCCTGCTCGGCCGCGATCGCGCGCAGCTTCTCGCGGTGCTGTTCGAGTGCGTCAGTCATAGTGCCAGGATACGCAACCGGGTTGGTGTTCTCGGTTGCGTATCCTGCAGCGGGCTTAGCCACTCGCTCAGTCCTCTCCGGGAAGGGCGATGACAAGGCAGGGCGTCATGTCGCGATCGTAGATCTCGACGCGCACCGTGAGGACGGCGAGACGGGGGATCTCCGCGCGGCTGTGCTTGCCGTTGACGGTGTTGGGGAGGCGGAGCACCTGGAAGGGGAACGGGGCGCCGGGATCCGCGGCGGCGTGCTGCGCAGCGCGTCGAGCCATCGTGAGGACATCCCAGAATCGGCCGGTTTCGTCCTGCGGGGCATCGGTGCGCGTCCACTCGATCACATCGGCGTAGGCGGCGCGGGTGAGGATCACCGGCAGGTTGTATCCGGCTTCCTCTGCGAGCTCGGGGAAGGGGCGCGCTGAGTTGCCGTCCGCGACGGCATCGGCGGCGGTGTAGGCGAAGATCACATTCTCTGATTCGGTCATGCAACTAAGTTTGCCAACTGGGTTGCGTAAACGCAACTGATTTGGCAAACTCGGTTGTGCAACTGGTGCTCGATGACGAAAGGACGATGCCATGTCGCAGAAAATCAAGGTCGGCCAGCACGTCGGAGTCCTCCGCGGTGATTGCGGGGGCGGGACGGTGCTCGACTATTCCGGCCTCATCACCGATGTGATCTCTCCCACCACGGCGCGGGTCAAGTTCTCCGATGGCACGGTGATGCGGATCCTCACGCACCCCGACTTCATGGTGTCGATGGAACCGGCATACGAGGTCGTCGGCGCCTTCCTCCGGGAGCACGACACTGAGGAAGTCACCGAAGCCGAGCTAGTCGAGTACGCGAGTGCTCGGCTCGATCCCTCCGAGCAGCCCCGCGCTCTCTGGCTGCTGCACCGTCTCGCAGAGGTCGTGTCATGATCGGCGGCGTGGAGTCGCGGCTGCCGCTGCGCACGAACCTGCTCGCGACCGACTACGCCGAGATCGTCTCTCTGGCTCAGGAGGGCAAGGGCGGCGATCTGGTGGCCGATATCGTGCATGACTGGCTGCTCGCCCGTCGTCAGGCCGGAGCGCCTGCAGGGCGCCGCCTGCGGCGTCTCACAGATCGCGAAAAGTTGCAGATCGCGGAACGTGCGAAGGCGGGCGCGACGCCCGATGGGCTGTCGTTCGTCTACGGCGTGACGCCTGAGACGATTCGTAAGCACCTCCGCTACCTGCTGCCCGCCGAGAAGACCAACACGAAGAGGAGCGCATGATGGCGCACACGTTCACATTCACCGTCACCGTCGAGGTGGAGCGGGAATCCGGCAAGTTCGCCGCTCGGGATGAGATCTCTGACCAGATCATCGAGTGGTTGGAGGGCGCCGACGAAGGCAGCATCGACGGGATCGGCGCGGACGGCGAGAGCTCCTACAGCACGATCGGCTGGACAGTGGAGGAGGCATGACCCGCCGTATGCTCCGGGCGCGCCTTCCAGCCCTGATTACCGCAGCCCCCGGCGCGATCCTCGGCGGCGTTATAGCCGTGCTCATCGTCGCCCTGGTGGCGATCCTCAGTGGCGCTCTCTTCCTCGGCACCCGCCCGGAGCCCGCGGCGGTGCCGCCCGCCACGGTGGCACCGAGCACCGCGGCACCCGCCCCGGCCGAGACGACCGTGCCCGGATCCGTTGCCGCTCTCGCGGCATCCCTGCCGGTGATCGATGAGGCCGCGGAGATCCCCGACTACCGGCGCGAGAGCTTCGGCGGGCGCTGGGAGGACATCGACGGCAACGGGTG
>JAEKKN010000056.1 GCA_019510305.1 Microbacterium sp. | reverse complement strand
CTGCGTCCAGCAGGTCATGCTTCCGGGTTCCACCGGTCCATGTGTGCTCGGTCCGCTCGAACCAGATGTTGCCCCAGTCGCGGTCGAAGCTCTTCGCGATCGAGTGTTCTCCCGTGGCATCCTTCGAGCAGTAGACGCTCCGCCTCGCGAGGAGCGACGTCAGGCGAGTAACGCCGATGCCGAAGACCTGATTCGTGAGGATGTGGTCGACCCTCTCCTCGAGGCCCGAGATCTGAGACTCGAGCCCTATCGTCAGCCGCCGCGTGATCTCGCGGAGGAAGACGCCCGACTTCGTGAACGGATCGAGGAACGTGACGTTCGGGTCGGCCCAGATCGAGGCGCCGTCGTTCGACTCTGCCCACGCCTCCTCGAGCGTGTCGAGCATCTGGTTCGCGAACTCGGGGGGCGTGAAGACCTCGTCGTTGGAGAGGTTCGCGATGCACGTGAGAACGTCGGGATTGTGTCCGCGAAGGGCGAAGGCTGCCTGCCGGGTCATGCCGCGAGCTCCTTCACTGTCATCGCCGGGTAGGTCTTGACGGGGGTGAAGATCTCGTGCTCCTCGAAATGCGTGAAGAGACCCTCGGAGGCCGCGGCGCGCTGCGTGAGGCTGCCGTAGTGAAAGTCCCGCCGCTGGAACTTGCCGCGCCCGAGGTATCCCCATTCCGGGAATGCGATCGGATCACCAGAAGGCGCCTTCGTCATCGCCAGCGCATCACCCTGGATGATGTTCGAATCGAGGACCACCGACGCGGCTCGAAGCCAGTCGGAGTCATCGGCCCGTTTCGTCTCGTCACTGCGTTCCTCGCTCAGCACTCGAGTATCGAGTCGTAGATACCGGGTGAATGTACCCTTGAGGTTTTCGCGGCACTCGACAGCGTTGTCTTGGAGCAGTTCGATCCCGTAGATGCACATCAGCGCGAACAACGCATAGTGACGCTTTTCGAACTCGCTTCGCCCATGGCGAGCCTCGACGGCCGCGAGCTTCCGCTCGAGCACGGGCACCAGGAAGTTGCCCGACCCGCACGCGGGCTCGAGAAACCGTGAGTCTATGCGCTCGGTCTCCCCCTTGACCAGATCGAGCATGTCGTCGACCAGCCATCGCGGAGTGAACACCTCGCCATGATCAGCCACACGCTTGCGCGACTTCACCAGCTGCTCAGGCGCAGCATCCGTCCCCTTGTTCACATCGTGAGTGTACAAGTACCCGGGGACATGCGCCCTGGCGTCAACGACCGGGCGCGATCAGGCTTGTCGGGTGCCCCGAACCCCCTCCGCCGCTGCCGCCCTGATCGGCAGCCGAATCGCTGAGGAGCGCAAGAGCAAAGGGCTCACACAGGACCAGCTGGCGGTGCTCAGCGGCATCGATTCCTCGAACATCCGCAGCTACGAATCAGGACGCTCGATGCTCAGCATCCTGACACTCGTGCGCATCTCGGAGGCACTCCACGCGTCGCCGGGCGCGTTCATCGACGAGGTCTCCTCGGCCGACTTCGCGACGCCGCTCACCGACGCCCGCCGCCGCGCCAGCTGATCGAGCAGCTCACCCATGGGCACTTCTCCCCACCACATCCTCCTGTCGATCCGCTGTGCCCGGCGTACGGTGTAGCCATGAACATCGACCGGAACCTGCGCCTCCCCGCCCGCCTGCTGCTCGCCGTGCCCGTCGCAGCTCTCGCGTTCTCGCTCGCCGCCTGCAGCGCGAGTCGCCCCAGCGTCGACCAGGTCTCCGACGGCCTGATCAAGTTCTTCGAGTCGCAGGATCAGGGCGACGTCTTCACCGATGATGCCGCCGACTGCTTCGCCGGCTATCTCGTCGACTCTGATCTCAGCAACGACACCTTGAACTACATCGCCCAGGGCAAGGACCAGGCGTCGAGCACCGAAGACGCCACCCTGACGCAGAAGATCCTCCAGGACAACTACGACGAGTGCACCGCCTGAGACGCTTCGTCTCGCTCCGCTCGCTCAACGACCGGAGAACAGGCTCCACCGCCTGAGACGCTTCGTCTCGCTCCGCTCGCTCAACGACCAAGCGGACGAGGAAGGATGACGGATGCCGGCGGCATCCGTCATCCTTCGTCATCTCCATCCAGGGAATTCCCAGCCAGACGTAGCGTTGAAACATCCCGCGTGCACTCGGCACGCCGCGCTTCTTGGAGTTTTCCCACTGCTATGAGTACTGCCACGCGCGCCGCCAAGGCGCCCGACACCCGCGGACCCGTTCGCAAACTGCTGACCTCGTTCGGCTTCCAGATCATCGCCGCCCTCGTCCTCGGCGTCGTCGCCGGCCTGATCGCCCGCAACACGGGCGCCACGGTGGAGGCGCCGAACGGCTTGTCCGCCACCCTCGACACGATCGGCAGCTCGTACGTCACGCTGCTGCGCGCCGCCGTCATCCCTCTGATCTTCACCGCGATCGTCGCGAGCATCTCGAACCTGCGCCGCGTGCAGAACGCCGCGCGCCTGGCGGGTCAGACGCTGCTGTGGTTCGCCTACACCGCGTTCATCGCCGTCGTCATCGGCATCGGTCTCGGCCTGATCATCCAGCCCGGATCCCGCGCGGGCGAAGGCCTGCAGGAGGGCGACCCGTACACGGTCGGCACCTGGTGGAACTTCCTCACCGGCCTCATCCCGCAGAACTTCCTGGGCCTGACCGTCAGCACCTCCGTCGATCCGGAGTCCGGCAGCGCGACCTCGAGCATCGGCTTCAACGTGCTGCAGATCATCGTCGTCGCCGTGGCCGTCGGCATCGCCGCTTTGAAGGCCGGCAAGAAGGCCGAGCCGTTCCTCGCCTTCACCGAGTCGCTGCTCAAGGTCATCCAGCGCGTGCTGTGGTGGATCATCCGCATCGCCCCGCTCGGCACCTTCGGCCTGATCGGCGCGGCCGTCGTCAAGTACGGCTGGGAGAAGCTGGCCTCGCTCGGCTGGTTCGCGATCGCGATCTACATCGGCCTCGCCCTCGTGCTCTTCGTGGTCTACCCGATCATCATCAAGACCAACGGACTGTCGATCAAGCAGTACTTCTCCGGCGTCTGGCCCGCCGTGCAGCTGGCCTTCGTCAGCCGCTCCTCGATCGGAACGCTGCCGCTGACGGAGCGAGTCACCGAGCGCAACCTCGGCGTGCCCCGCTCCTACGCCTCCTTCGCCGTGCCGCTGGGCGCGACCACGAAGATGGACGGCTGCGCCGCCATCTACCCGGCGATCGCCGCGATCTTCGTCGCCCAGTTCTTCGGCATCCAGCTGGAGTGGTGGCAGTACATCATGATCGTCGTGGTCTCGGTCGTCGGCTCCGCAGCGACCGCCGGCACCACGGGCGCGATCGTCATGCTCACGCTGACGCTCTCGACCCTGGGCCTGCCCCTCGCCGGAGTGGGTCTGCTCATCGCGATCGACCCGATCCTCGACATGGGCCGCACTGCGGTCAACGTCGCCGGCCAGGCGCTCGTCCCGACCATCGTCGCCAAGCGCGAGGGCATTCTCGACGAAGACCTCTACAACGCGCCGCGCGAGGGCCTGCCCTTCGCTGACGACTCGGGCGACGAGGCGCCGGAATCGGACGCGGACAAGGAGACGGTCGGCGCGCGCTGATCACCTCCCCACGAGCGCCTCGCCCTGTTCAAGGACGAGGCGCTTGTGCGTTTCCCAGGCACGATCGCACCGGCACGTCGCTCCCGCCGATCCGCCCAGCTGATGCGGCCCACCGAGGTGCGCCAAAAGGTCGCCTCCCGCACGAAGCGCGACCACAACGCACACCCCGGAGAACAGTCACTCAAGGGGGCGGGGCCCTGAGCGACCCCGACACCACCTCTACCGCTGCTGGCGCGTCACGCTCCGGGTGTCGAGGGCGAGCTCTTCGGCATCCATCGCGGCGAGCAGCTCCCGCATGACCTCTTCGTCGAGATTGCCGGCGTCGCGCTCGGCCAGCACGATCTCGCGTCGCACCTTCAACCATCCGCGCGACAGTGCGATGAGCTCGTCGAAGGACGGCCGGGTCACGGCGTCCTCCACCTGCTGCGCCTCGTCGGCATCCTTCTCGACCCGGTTCATCCGCTTCGCGAACGCGTCGAACAGACCGAGGTCCACCCGGCCGTGCTTCGACTCCCACTCCACTCGCTGGGCCGCGAGGCTCGTGATCAGCATGGGCAGTGTCAGCCCCTGCAACAGGAGTGTTCCGACCGTGACGATGAACGCGACGACGACGATCGCGTGCGAGGCTTCAGTCCCCAGGGTCGCGAGATCGGCCGCGGCGAGAGCGGTGGCCAGCGTGACGACGCCGCGCATGCCCGCCCAGGAGATGACCGCGTTGTCCTTCCAGGTGAGCTGGAGCCCCGCCATCCGCTCGCGCACGATCTGCGTCCGCAGCTCATCCGCGCTGTACTGTCGCCAGCGCCGGGACTTCTTGCGCCGCTGGTCGAATACGCCGGACTCGATGCCCCGATCCACTCGGGCGAGCCGTCGCCGATCGGCGCGGTTCGCCCAGGCGTTCACCGGGAACACGTACAGCGGGCGCACCAGCAGCACCACTAGGAGCACGGCCGCCGACAGCCACAGGATCTGCGCGACCGACTCGCTCCCCAGATCGCTGAGCACGCGCGGGAACTGCAGACCGATGTAAGCGAAGACGAAGCTCTCGAGCAGCAGATCGGCCGACGACCACAGCGGCTTCTCCTGCTGTCGCGTCGTGTAGTCGGTGCGCGGCGAGTTGAAGCCCACGTAGATGCCCATGGCGACGACGGCCAGCACACCCGACCCGCCCAGATGCTCGGCGATCGCGTAGGCGCCGAACGGTGCGAGCAGACCGAAGGTGCCGATCACGACGGCGTCGCCGATGCGCATGCGCAGCTGGTGCAGCCCGATGCCGAAGACGAGCCCGATCGCCACGCCGATGACCACGGCCAGCACGAACTGCCAGACGCCGTTCGGGATCGTGACTGTGGCCCCCGCCAGGATGAGCGCGAACACGCGGTACAGGGTCAGCGAGGTCGCATCGTTGATCAGGCTCTCGCCCGACAGCACGTTCATGATGCGCCGAGGCAACCCCAGCTTGCGTCCGATCGCGGCCGCGGACACGGCGTCGGGCGGAGCGACGATCGCCCCGAGCAGCAGGGCACCGGGCAATGTCAGCGACGGCAGGATCAGCCAGGCGACCAGCCCGACTGCGAGCGTCGTGAGCAGGACGAGCCAGATGCCGAGGCGCTGGATCTGCGGCAGGCTGCGCTTGAACCCGACGAACGACACGTCCAGCGCCGCCGAGTAGAGCAGCGGCGGCAGCACGAGGTTGAGCAGGACATGCCCGTCGATGTCGAGATCGGGCACGAACGGGAGGAAGGATGCCGCGAGGGCTGCGACGGTGACGACGAGCGGCGCCGGCCAGCCGCGCCAGCGCGAGATCGCCGCGACGACGACGCTGCCGACCAGTATGTAGAAGAGCTCAGCATCCATGCCCCCACGGTACTGGGGTGCGCAGGCTCAGGGAGAGCGGCGCAGCAGCTCGACCACTTCGCCGTCGGCGACCTGGCGGAAATCGAGGTAGTGCATCCCCACCGCCATGAAGACCTCGGGCACCTGCAGGACCACGACGTCGTCGGCATCTCCGCTTTCGACGAGCCATCGCGCGGCGTCGGGATCCGCGACCGGCACGGCCACGACGACGGACGCCGCGCCTCGCGCCCGTGCGATCGCGCACGCCGCGCGAACCGTCGCGCCGGTCGCTATGCCGTCGTCGACGAGGATGGCGGTGCGACCGCGCAGGTCGGAGATCGTGCGTCCCTCACGGAACCGGCCCGCGCGCTGCTCCACTTCGGCGCGCTCCCGGCGCTCGACGCGCTCCAGGTCGGCATCCGACACCCCAGCGGCCTCGATGACCGCCGGGTTGAGCACGCGCGCTCCTTCTTCGCCGACCGCGCCCATCGCGACCTCCTCGTGCCAGGGCACGCCGAGCTTGCGCACGACCAGAACGTCGAGCGGCGCTGCAAGCGCCGCCGCCACCTCGGCGGCAACGGGAACGCCCCCGCGGGGAAGCCCGAGCACCACGGGCTCGGGCGGCGGGTCCTCGGCGAGACGGGTGCCGAGCATCCGCCCCGCCTCTCTTCGATCCCTGAACCTGTCCACGACGTCCTCCTCCTCCGGACTACCTCGCCGCGCGGCGCGGGTCAAGACCCCGCGTCGTCGGCCTGATCCCGCAGGCTCGCGTTCTCCTCCTCGAGGTCGAGCACGCGACGGATGCCGGCGATGTTGATGCCCTCGTCACGAAGGTCGGTCACCCGCCTGAGGCGTGCGATGTCGTCGTCGCTGTAGCGCCGGGTACCGCCGTCGCTGCGAGCCGGCGTGAGCAGTCCTTTGGCCTCGAACAGCCGCAGACTCGCCTCCGGCAACCCGAGCAGCTGCGCGGCTACGGCGATGCCGTACACGGGTGTCTGAGAGTCTCTTTCGACCATCGACAGATTTCCTTCACCGGGGGTTGCATCAGCTTGCGGACTTGATCTATAACAAATCTATAGCACGAGATGCAGATAAGTCTCGTGGAATCTCGCACGAAAGGAGACACTCATGGCACTGTCATTCGATCCGTTCAGTCAGCTCGATCGCTTCGCCGCGAGCGTGCTGGACTCCGTTCGCGCACCCCGGCTGATGCCGGTGGACCTGTTCCGCGACGGTGAGCAGTACGTCCTGCATGCTGACCTTCCGGGTGTCGATCCGGGTTCGGTCGACGTCGACCTCGACGGCTCGCAGCTGACCATCCGCGCACAGCGCACGGCGGACAACCGCGAGGGCGTGCGCTGGCTCGCACGCGAACGCGGCGCCGGTCAGTTCCTGCGGCAGTTCACGCTCGGCGAGGGCGTCGATCTCGATCGGATCAGCGCCTCGTACGAGAGCGGTGTGCTCTCGGTGATCATCCCGGTCAGCGAGCGCGCCAAGCCGCGGAAGATCGAGGTCGAATCCCGCGACCACCGACAGGCGATCGACGCCTGAGCCGACCTGGGGCGGGCCACCGGCCCGCCCCGACATCCGCCCTCTCGCCCCTTTCGACTCGCGCGAATGGCGGGTTCACCGACCCACAGGACGCACCATCCACGCGATTCGAAGCTCTAGGAGCAACCCCCGCACACGGAAAGGAAGACCCTCATGCTGCTCTCCCCCACGCTCGATCGATTCCTTGCCGGTATGGAATATCCCGCTCTGCGAGACGACCTCCTGCGCGAAGCGACCCGCGAAGGTCTCTGCGCCGAGGACAGGGCTCTGCTCGAGTCGCTCCCGGAGCAGAGCTACAGCGCGGCCTGGCACATCAGGTACCGGCTCGGGCGCACGGCTCTCGCCGACGCGTTCGAGCCTCGTCAGCCGGTCGCCGCCTGACGCGGCAGCGGCACGGCGAGGGAGGGCGGGAATTCCCCGCCCTCCCTCGCCGTTGCCGTAGATGATGACTTCCACCTCGCTCTCCGTCCTCGACCTCGTCCCGGTGCGCACCGGGCAGACCAGCGCTGAGGCGATCTCCGCCTCGCTGAGCCTCGCGCAGATCGCCGACCGGCTCGGCTACCGCCGCTATTGGTTCGCCGAGCACCACAACATGCCGGCCGTGGCATCCACGACTCCCCCTGTGCTGATCGCAGCCGCGGCGAGCCGCACCACGCGCATCCGTCTCGGCTCCGGCGGAGTCATGCTGCCCAACCACGCGCCGCTCATCGTCGCCGAGCAGTTCGCGGCGCTCGAGGCGATCGCCCCGGGCCGGATCGACCTCGGCCTCGGCCGCGCACCCGGCAGCGACCCCGTGATCACGCAGCTGCTGCGCGGATCTGGAACGACCAGCGACGTCGAGCAGTTCCCCCGGCACGTGCAGGACATCGGCGCACTCCTGGGCGGCGAGGGCGCGACCGTGCGGTTCACCTCTGGTGGCGAGTACACCGTGCACGCGACGCCGGCGGCCACCGGGGCCCCCGAGATCTGGCTGCTCGGCTCGAGCGACTACTCGGCGCAGCTCGCGGCATCCGCGGGCCTGCCTTACGTGTTCGCGAACCACTTCTCGGGCCAGGGCCTCGAGCGCGCTCTGGATCTGTACCGCTCCAGCTACCGCCCGAGCGAAGAGCACCCCGAGCCCCGGACGTTCCTGACCGTGAATGCGGTCGCCGCCCCCACCCAGGAGGAGGCCGAGGCCAGGGCACTGCCGCAGCTGCGGATGATGTCCCGGCTTCGCCTGAACAAACCGCTCACCGCACTCGAGACGGTCGAGGAGGCCGTCTCCGCAGAGTCGGATGCCGCGACCGACCAGGTCGTCTCGGCGGCCCGCGAGCGTTGGTTCGTCGGCACGGGCGAGTCGGTGGCTGCAGAGGTGAACGCGTTCGCCGAGCGCTACGGCGTGGACGAGGTTATGCTCTCTCCGGTGGCGGCATCCTACGAATCCGAACCCCGGGATTCCTCGCCGGGCCGCGCACAGACGCTGGAGCTGATCGCCGCGTCGATCTGACCCTCGGGCGGCGACGTGACAACCCCTGGCCTTTCCCCGAGGAGAGGGGTAGCGTCGGGGCCGACGGAAGGGGTTCGATGATGAGCACGACGAAGACCCTGGCCCTGTGGGTCGCTTACGGCACGAACGGAGTCGTCGGGAGCATCCGCCACGACGACGACGGGTACACGGTGGTGATGGCGGGCTCGGATGCCGCTGTGGGCACCTACCCGAGTCTGGCGTCGGCGAAGGGCGCGCTGCACGCGCACATGACGCCGGGCAGCTCCTGGCCGATGTTCCGCGAGCACTGAGCTCGCGCTCGCGCGACAGGACGCGACAGAGGCGAGAGGGTCAGTCCTCGGGCTCGCCCGACAGGATGCCGCGCAGCCAGTCCCGCGCCTCGACGAACACGTCGTCCTCGTACCTCTCCGGGTACTGGACGATCTGCCGATCGGCACGCGGATACGACCCCAGGAAGACGACGCGGGGGCTGAAACGGCGGATGCCGAGCAGCGCGTCGGCCATGCGCTCGTGGCTCACGTGCCCGTCGGCGTCGATCACGAACCGGTAGCGGCCGAGCTCGTCGCCGATCGGGCGCGACTCGATGAGCGACAGGTTGATCCCTCGGGTCGAGAACTGCTCGAGCATCTCGAGCAGCGATCCCGGATGATCGTGGGGCAGCTCGACGATCAGCGACGTCTTGTCGGCGCCCGTCGGCTCGGGCGAGCGCATCGTGCGGGTCACGAGCACGAAGCGGGTGACCGCCTGCTTGTTGTCGCCGATGTCTTCGGCGAGCACATCGACGTCGTAGTGCCGGACGATCCCCGGAGGCGCGATCGCGGCCTGTGCGGGGAGCGTGCCGTCGAGCACCCCGATGGCGGAGGCGACGTTGGACGCGGCCGGCACGTGCGAATGCTGAGGGAGATTGGCGCCCAGCCAGCCGTGACATTGCGCATAGGCGACGGGGTGGGCGGCGATCACCTGAACGTCGGACAGCTGTGTGCCGGGCGACGCCACCAGCACGAAGTTCACCTGCACCAGGTACTCGCCGACGATGCGCAGACCCGGCAGCGTCGCGAGTGCGTCCTGTGTGGTCGAGACGCCGCCCTCGATCGAGTTCTCGATCGCGATCATGGCGGCGTACGACCGACCGGAGAGGACGTCGTCGAGCGCCTCGCCGACGTTGTGCACCGCACGCCACTCCTGGCCGCGGGCCTCGGGAACCTGGTCGAGCGCCGCTTCGGTGAACGTTCCTGCGGGTCCCAGATAACTGTACGTGCGGCGTTCGGTCACGCGTTTCACCTTAGCCCTCTCCTCCCGATGGGCGAGACGTCGCTGGATCGGCCCGCCGAGCCGGTCCGCGAAGCCCGAATACCTGCGCTCCTCAGGAAACCCAACGTGCGCGAACGGCCCGGTCGGTGCAGACTGTCTGCATGACGAGCCGCGCCGGCCTCCCTGCGGAGGACACTGACCTCATCGATGTCGACGAGCTGATCGCCGCCTACTACGATCGCCAGCCGAATCCCGATGTCGCCGCCGAGCGCGTCGTGTTCGGCACGAGCGGGCATCGTGGCTCGTCGCTGTCGAACAGCTTCAACGAGAACCACATCCTCGCCACCACGCAGGCGATCGTCGACTACCGGAACGGGCAGGGCATCTCGGGCCCGCTGTTCCTCGGCCGCGACACTCACGCGCTCTCGCTCCCCGCCGAGCGCAGCGCGATCGAGGTGCTCGTGGCGAACGGCGTCGACGTGCGGGTGGATGCCCGTGACGCCTGGGTACCGACCCCCGCGCTCAGCCATGCGATCCTCACCTACAACCGCGCCCTCGCGGACGACGCCGCCGGACGCGCAGACGGCATCGTCGTCACTCCGAGTCACAATCCCCCGCGCGACGGGGGCTTCAAGTACAACCCCCCGCACGGCGGCCCCGCAGACACCGATGCCACCGGGTGGATCGCGAATCGCGCGAACGAGCTGATCGCCGCCGGTCTCGACGGCGTCAAGCGCGTGCGCCACGCCGACATCGACGCCGACAAACTCGGCAGCTACGACTTCCGCGACGCCTACGTGCGCGACCTCTCCTCGATCATCGACTTCGATGCCATCCGCAACGCAGGTGTGCGCATCGGCGCAGACCCGCTGGGCGGAGCATCCGTCGAATACTGGGCGTTGATCTCGGAGGTCTACGACCTCGATCTCACGGTCGTGAACCCCGAGGTCGATCCGACCTGGCGCTTCATGACGCTCGATTGGGACGAGAAGATCCGCATGGACCCGTCGTCTCCGTCGGCGATGGCGTCGCTCGTCGCGAAGAAGGGCGACTTCGACGTCCTGACCGGCAACGACGCCGATGCCGACCGTCACGGCATCGTGACGCCGGATGCCGGTCTCATGAACCCCAACCACTACCTCGCCGTCGCGATCGACTACCTGTTCTCGCACCGCGCCGAGTGGCCGCGCGATGCCGCGATCGGCAAGACCCTGGTGTCGTCGATGATCATCGACCGGGTCGCGGAGTCGCTGGGCCGGCGGTTGCTCGAGGTCCCCGTGGGCTTCAAGTGGTTCGTGCCGGGGCTCCTCGACGGCTCGGTCGCGTTCGGGGGCGAGGAGTCCGCCGGCGCCTCGTTCCTGCGCAAGGACGGCTCGGTCTGGTCGACCGACAAGGACGGCATCCTGCTCTGCCTGCTCGCGGCCGAGATCATCGCCGTGACGGGCAAGAGCCCCTCGGAGCGGTACCGCGAGCTCGAAGAGGCGTTCGGCGCCTCCGCGTACCAGCGCGTCGACGCCCCGGCGACGCCGGAGCAGAAGGCGACGCTCGGCAAGCTGGCCCCGGATGCCGTCAGCGCGACGACTCTCGCAGGTGAGACCATCACCGCCAAGCTGTCGCATGCCCCCGGCAACGGCGCTGCGATCGGCGGGCTGAAAGTGCAGACCGAGCACGCGTGGTTCGCCGCGCGCCCCTCCGGCACCGAGGACGTCTACAAGCTGTACGCCGAGAGCCTGCTCGGACCCGAGCACCTCGCCGAGGTGCAGACCGAGGCTCGCGCCGTGGTGTCCGCCGCCCTGGGCGGTTGAGTTCGCAGACGGGGCGAGCGGTTGCTGTGGACGACGACGCGCTCCGCGGCATCGGCTGACACCGCGCGACCCCGCCGGTCTCAGCCGGGCTCAGTTCCTGTCACGCCTCCGGTGGGATACGGCGCTGCCAGGCGCCTGAGGCGTGACAGCCCTCCCGATCCGGTCACATCTCGGGCGGGATTCAGCACGCCCGAGCACCCGAACTGTGACAGCCCTCTGGTCTGGTCACATCTCCGACGGAACGCGGACGGCGGGGTGTGAGATCCGGTCGCGGAAGCCCACCCCAGGTGCGACCGGAGCCGCCCGCACGACCGGGGCAAGACCGTGCGTCTCTACTGCGCTCAGCGCGAGCGGGACTCGGCGAGAGCTGCACCGGCGACGCGCAGCCAGCGCGCGGGGTCGGCGAGGGCGGAGTCCGACGACCCCGCGAGCTCGGTGAGAGATGCGGATGCCGTGAACAGCGCGATGTCGGCATCCGCCGTGATGCGGCCGGCCGCCAGCATGGCGACGGTGTTCGACTCCGCCGCGACCGCGGCGATGAACGAGGGCACCTTGCCATCACCGGACTGTCCGTCGTAGGAGCCCTCTCCGGTGATCACGACGTCGGCGTCGGCGATCGCCTCGGCGAGTCCGATCAGCGTCGCGACCTCGGCGGCGCCGGGGGCGAGCGTCGCTCCCCAGGCCACGAGCGCTCCTCCGACGCCTCCGGCCGCCCCCGTGCCGGGCAGGTCTGCATCGAGCCCGAGCAGTGCGGCCAGCCGTGCGAGCGCGATGTCGACCGCCGGGATCTCCGCAGGCGCGAGCCCCTTCTGCGGGCCGAAGACCGCCGCGGCGCCCCGCGGGCCGGTGAGCGGGTTGGTCACGTCGGTGAGAACTCTCACCTCGGGCGCCGACCGGAGCCCGCTGAGGTCGACCGAGACGATGTCCGCAAGCCCTCGGGCTCCGCGTGCGACTGGCGCGCCGGCGGCGTCGAGGAACCGAGCCCCCAGAGCCGACAGCATCCCGGTGCCGCCGTCGGTCGAGGCGCTCGATCCGATGCCGACCACGACGCGCGTGACGCCGTGGTCGAGGGCGGCGACGAGCGCCTGTCCGAGACCTGTGGTGTCCGCGTCCCATGGGCGCAGTTCCCTGAGAAGCTCGATGCCGCTGGTCGACGCCAGATCGATCACGGCAGTGCCGTCGGGCAGCAGCAGCCAGGACGTCTCGACGGGCACGCCTGCCGGCCCGTCGACTGTGACCGGCATCCGCTGAGAACCCGGCACCGCCGCGGCGAACGCCGCAACCGTCCCCTCTCCACCGTCGGCCATCGGCCGATGCACGAACTCGGCGGCGGAGTCGACGGACGCCCAGCCCTCGGCGAGCGCCACGGCGGCGTCCGCCGCCGTGATCGTGCCCTTGAAGCTGTCGGGCGCCAGCACGACCCGCGTCACGACAGACCCGGAGTGCTCGCGCGCACGACGACCTCGAGGGGCAGCGGAGGCTGCGTCCAGTCGGCGTCGACGGTGGCCCGGAACGCCTGGTAGCCGACCTCGGCCAGCGGGATGCGCACGGTCGTGAGCGCGGGTGTGACGTCGATGCTGGAGGGCACGTCGTCGAAACCGCACACGGCGACGTCCGTTCCGATCTCCCGCCCGGCCTCGCGCAGCGCCGACATCGCGCCGATAGCGACGACATCGCTGATGCAGAACACGAGGGTGCCCGGCTCCACGCCCTCCGTGAGGGCCTGCGTCATGCTGGCTGCTCCCGATTCTCGACGGAAGTCGCCTCTGAGAACGCGGCCGAGCGTGCCGCCTCCGCTCTCGAATCCGGCGCGGAAGCCGGCGAGACGGTCGTCGGAGGTGCGGACTCCGGATGCTGCGCCGATCGCGATCGCCGAGCGGTAGCCGAGCGCCGCCATCTGCCGACCGAGATCCTCGGCGCCCGAGCGGTTGTCGATCTCGACGTGCCGGTTCTCGACGCCGCCGGCGCCGAACGTCACGATGCGCCCGCCGAGGGCCGCGAATCCCGCGAGTTCCCGTGCGGTGTCGGACTCGGTGTCGTCGGTGCGGGATGCGGAGAGGATGAGTCCCTGCGGCCGCTGACCGCGCAGCGCTCTGATGATGCGCGCTTCGCGTTCGGGGTCACGCTCGGTGATCGCGACCGTCACGACGAGACCGTGCTCGTCCGCCCCGCGGGCGACGCCCGAGGCGATCAGACCGAAGTAGGGGTCGGCGATGTCGGCGACGAGCAGGGCGATCACGGGCGAGGTGCCGCGCGCGGTCGCCTGCGCCGAGACGTTCGCGGTGTAGCCCAGCGTCTTCGCCGCCGCCTCGACCCTTTCGCGGAACGACTCGGCGACCTTGCGCTCGGATCCGTTGAGAACGCGGGATGCGGTGGCGAGCGACACTCCTGCCTCGCGGGCGACGTCATGCAGCGTGGCTGCGGCGCCGCGCGCCGATCGGGCCTGCCGATGCCGGGAAAGGCTTTCCGGTGAGCTCATGCTCAGAGCATACTGTCCGCCCTTCTGCCGACGCCGACGCCTCCGAGGGCGGCGACTGTCCGTCGGCGCGAGCGTGGGAGAAAGGACGCTGGCAACCGGTTGCCTCTCAGGCCGTCCGAGCGAGCGCCTCCCGGGTGATCTCGTGCCTCAGCGACCCGCCCTCGATCAGCCGCTCCAGCTCGTCGCAGACGAGCTGGCCCATTCCGGCACGGTCGGCACCCATGGAGCCGGCCACGTGCGGTGTGAGCTCCACGTTCTCGAGCGCCCAGAGGGGCGAGTCGGATGCCGGCGGCTCCGTCGCGGTGACATCGAGCAGTGCCGTCAGATCTCCCCGCCGCGAGAGCACGTCGATCAGCGCGGGCTCGTCGATAAGCCCGCCGCGAGCCGTGTTGATGAGGGTCGCGTCCTGCGGCATCCGCTCGAGCAGTGCTGCACCGATCATCCCCGTGGTCGACGGCAGCAGCGGAGCGTGCAGGCTCACCACGTCAGAGTCCGAGAACAGCTCCTCCAGCGGGACGAGCTCCACACCGAACTCGGCCGCTGTTTCCGCTGACGCGAAGGGGTCGGCCGCGAGTATCCGCACGCCCGTGCCGCGCAGCCGTTCGGCGACGCGTCGGCCGATCTCGCCGAGGGCCACCAGGCCGACGACGCTCCCCCGTGCACCCGAGGCGACCCGAGACGCGGCCAGTGACCGCTCGGCCCGGTACACCCGGCGAGAGGCCTGGACTCCACGTGCCGCGAGCAGGATCTGAGCCGCCGTCATCGCTGCGACCGGCTCGGCGTTCGCCGACGCCGCCGAGACCACGACGACGCCCCGCTCCCATGCGGCGTCGGTCACGATGTGCTTGACCGAGCCGGCTGCGTGCAGCACGGCGCGCAGCCGCGGCGCCCGCTCGAGCAGGGCGGCATCGATCACGGGCGCCCCCCATCCGGTGAGCAGCACCTCGGTGTCCCGCAGCGCGTCGGGCTGATCCGCCAGCTCCTGCGCGGTGAGGAACGGCCTGGCCAGGTCCGCGATACGGTCGATATCGGCCAGCACCTCGGCCGGATAGACGTCGGGTCGACGCCGCTCCTCCATCACCAGACGCACCTTCACACGTTCCATACGATCTCCTTCGAAGGCGAAACATCCGATCAATGATTGACAGTGCTCGCGTCCCTAGGTTAGATTCGCCAACGACGTCTTGCAAAGTGGCAAGCGTTTGCCAAACCCTGGAGAACCCATGCACACAAAGATGAAAGCAGCCGCCGTCCTCGGCGTCGTCACCCTCGCGCTCGCCGGCTGCACCAGTGCGGCTCCCGCCACGGGCGGCGGATCCGGCGTGAAGCAGGATGAGGAAGCCGTCCTCGAGGTCTGGACCCGGACCACACCGGGCAGCGCCAGCGAGGCGGCGACCATCCGGCAGGTCGAGGCCTTCACCGAGGCCACCGGCTACAAAGCCGAGGTCACCGCGATCTTCGACGACTTCGAGACCAAGCTCGCGCAGCGCGCAGGTCAGAAGGACCTGCCCGACATCGTCCTGAACGACGTCAGCCAGCTCGGCACCATGCAGACGCAGGGCATCCTGCGCGAGATCGACCTCAAGGACGTCGAGAACTCGAAGGATCTGTCTCCGCAGGCCCTCGAGGCGGGCCAGGCCGTCGACGGAAAGACCTACGGCATCCCCTACTCCGCGCAGGCCAACGCCCTCTACATCCGCAGCGACTGGTTGCAGAAGCTGGGGCTGAAGGCGCCGACGAACTGGGACGAGATGCTCGAGGTCGCCACGGCGTTCACCCAGAACGACCCCGACGGCAACGGCCAGGCCGACACCTACGGGCTCGCGGTACCCGGCTCGACCAAGCGCGGGTACGCCTCGTGGTACTTCTCGAACTTCCTGTGGTCAGCGGGCGGCGACTTCATCAGCGGCTCGGGTGACGAGTGGCTGCCGTCCATGAGCTCGGACGAGGCGGTCGAGGCGACCACCTGGTTCCGCGACCTGCAGTGCAAGGCGGGGGTCATCCAGCCCGGCGCCGTCAGCATGGACACCCCGCCGACGAACGAGACCTTCGAGTCGGGCGTCACCGGGATGTACGTCACCGGCCCGTACATGATGCCGCGCTTCGACAAGGTGCTCGGCGCCGACAAGTACGAGGTCGTCCCGATGCCTGAGGGCCCGAAGGACGACTCGGTGCTCGCCGAGGGCGGCACGGTCTACCTGATGGCCGGCTCTGAGAACGAGAAGGGCCAGACCGCGTTCGCGGACTGGTACATCAGCCCCGAGGCCCAGAAGTTCGGCATGGAGGGCACCGAGGCGTTCGCCATCCAGCTGCCGGTGAACGAGAAGGTCGACATCGCCGAGGTTCGCGACGACGCCCGCTGGCAGACGTTCGCCACCGCCTACAAGGAGAGCGGTCACTACGCGCCGACCATCCCGAGCTGGACTCCGGTGCGCCAGATGAGCGCCGACACGATCAACGCCCTCCTCGCCGACTGCTCTCTCGACGTCGAAGAGGAACTCACCAAGCTCGACGGCAAGCTGACGGCCGAGCTCCTCACGCAGGGAATCCTCAAGCAGTGACCATCCACGCAGCCGACGCCGCCACGGCGGCCGACGCTCCCAAGGCAGCGGCGGGGACCATCGCGTCCCCGCCGCGCGCCCGGCGGCGTCGCCGCCACCGCACTCAGGGCCAATGGTGGATCCCGTGGGCGTTCCTCATGCCCGCCCTGCTGCTGTTCCTGGTGTTCCGCTACATCCCGATGGTGCAGGCCATCCAGATGTCCGTGGAGAACGTGCGCCCGTATCTCGGCAACGAGTTCGTGGGCGCGCAGAACTACCAGGTGATCCTGTCCGACCCGGCATTCCGCGACGCGACGATCAACACCGTGATCCTCGCCGTCGGCCAGACGGTCGGATGCCTGCTGCTCGGCTTCCTCCTCGCACTGCTGCTCGAGGGTCAGACCCGCAAGCTCTCCTTCATCCGATCCGCGGCCTTCCTGCCGGTCGTCGTTCCCATGGCGGTCGTCGCCGAGCTGTGGCGCATCATGTACTACCCGTCGGCCGACGGGTTCCTGAACAGCATCATCGGCGTCGTCGGCCTCGGCCCCAGCGAGTACATCAACAGCCCGGATTCGGCCATGTGGTCGGTCATGCTGATGGGCATCTGGCGCGGCGGTCCGTACGACATGATGATCATCCTGGCCGGTCTCGCCGGCATCGACCGCGGACTCTACGAGGCCGCGACGGTCGACGGCGCGAACCGCTGGCAGCGCATCGTCCACGTGACGCTCCCCGGGCTCCGTCCGGTGTTCACGATCCTGTTCATCCTGGCCGCGATTCGCGGGTTCCGGGTGTTCACCGAGGTGTTCCTGATGACCAACGGCGGCCCGAACGGCGCCACCGAGGTCGTGATGACCCTCCTCTACAAGCTCGGCCTGGAACAGGGCAAGCTCGGAGTCGGCTCGGCCGGCGCCGTGCTGCTGTTCCTGGCGACCCTCGTGCTCACCCTCGTGGTGCAGCTGATCACCCGCAGGAAGAAGGACGCATGAGCGTCGGAACAGACACCGCTCTCGGACTCACCGAAAGCCGCACGGTCGTCGGGATCGCTGTCAAGGTCGTGATCTACGCCGTGGTCGTCGCCCTGTTCGCGGGCCCTCTGATCGCCCTGCTGTCCGGAGCGTTCAGCGAGGTCTCCGACCCGACCGACCTCAGCGTGATCCCGAACCGTCCGACTCTCGAGAACTTCGCGATCGCCTTCGACTTCGGAGTGCTCGGCTACCTCGCGAACTCGTTCTTCGTGGTGGGCTTCGGGCTGCTCCTGCAGGTGATCGTCTCGGTCCTCGCCGGCTACGCCCTGGCACGCAAGAGGTTCCGCTTCTCGGCCCTCGTCATGGTCGCGATCCTCGCCACGATGATGCTCCCCGAGGAGATCCTCGCCCTGCCGCTGTCGATCCTGCTCGCCGACCTCCCGATCCTGCACATCAACCTGATGGGAACCCTCGCCGGAATGATCGTTCCGCTGGGGGCCTGGGCGTTCTCGATCCTCGTGATGACCGAATTCATGAAGGACGTGCCGCTCGAACTCGAAGAGGCCGCCCGTATCGACGGCGCCAGCGAACTCCGGGTGTTCGCGCAGATCATCGTGCCCCTGTGCAAGCCCGCGCTGGGTGTGATCGGCGTGTTCGGCTTCACGATGATCTGGGACCAGTATCTGCTGCCCCTGCTCGTCTCGCAGTCGAGCGACACGTACACGCTTCCACTCGCTCTGCGCACGCTGCGCATCGAGCCGGAGGTCACGCCCGGTGTGGTGATGGCAGCATCGCTGCTGGCCCTCGCGCCCTCGGTGCTCGTGTTCCTGCTGTTCCAGCGCTCCTTCGCCCGCGGACTCACGTCCGGTGCGCTCAAGGGCTGAGCGATGACGGTGATCGAACTGGACGGGATCACCGGGTTCCGCGACGTCGGCGGAATCCCGGCAGCGGGCGGGGTGATCCGCACCGGGAAGCTGTTCCGCTCCGGGCACCTGGCCGGACTCGGCGAAGAGGCAGCGGATGCCGTGCGCGCCCGCATCCGCCGGATCATCGACCTGCGCGCCGACGACGAGGTGGCGGAGGACGTCACGGCCCTCGAGGGCATCGCGATCACGCGCGAGCCCACGCTCGTACACTGCACCGCCGGCAAGGACCGCACGGGCGTGACCATCGCCCTCGCGCTCGCGGCGGCAGGCGCCGATCGCGAGGCGATCGTCTCCGACTACGCGCTGACGGCACAGCTCATCCCCGATGAGCACCGTCGCGCGACCTCCGAGCGCCTCGCGGCCAAGTATCCGCAGTCGCGGCACGCCTGGATGCTCGCGACCGAGTCTCCCGCCGAGGTGATGCGCGCCACGCTCGTCTCCGTCGACGCCGAGTGGGGATCGGCCGCCGACTACCTGCTCGCCCACGGCTTCTCGATCGAAGAGCTCGCCGCCCTCCGCGCAGCCCTCGTCGCCCAGGCACCCGCCGCGCCTTCCGAAGGAGACCCCTCATGACGGCATCCGCTGACCTGACCTGGTTCACCGAGGCCCGCCTCGGCATGTTCGTGCACTGGGGCCTGTACTCGCTGGCCGCCCGGCACGAGTGGGTGAAGAACCACGAGCGGATGACGGATGCCGAGTACGAGCCGTACTTCGCGCACTTCGATCCCGACCGCTACGACCCGCGGGCATGGGCCCGCACGGCGAAGGCCGCCGGAGCCGGCTACGTCGTGCTGACCGCGAAGCACCACGACGGCTTCTGCCTGTGGAACTCGAAGCTCACCGACTACACCTCGGTGAACACCCCCTTCGGTCGTGACGCCGTCGCCGAGTTCGTCGACGCCTGCCGCGCAGAGGGCCTGCGGGTGGGCCTGTACTACTCGCTCATCGACTGGCATCATCCGAGTTTCCCCGTCGACGGCACGCACCCCCAGCGTGACGACGAGGAGTTCAAGGCCGCCGCCGCGAACCGCGATATCCGCGACTACCAGCGCTACCTGCACGGTCAGGTGCGCGAGCTGCTCACCGGGTACGGGCAGATCGACTACCTGTTCTTCGACTTCTCCTACACCCACCGCCCCGACTACTGGGGTGGCAAGGGCGCCGCCGACTGGGACGCCGAGAACCTGCTCTGCATGGTCAGGGCGCTGCAGCCGCACATCATCGTCAACGATCGACTCGGCATCCCCGGCGACATCGTCACACCCGAGCAGTACCAACCGCTCGAGCCGATGACGCGCGACGGCGAGCGCGTCGCCTGGGAGGCCTGCCAGACCCTCGACGGCAGCTGGGGCTACGACCGCGACAACCTCGACTCGAAGAGCCCGGAGTCGCTGATCAAGCTCCTCGTCGACGGCGTCTCGAAAGACGGAAACCTGCTGCTGAACGTCGGCCCCGACGGCCGCGGGCGCATCGACGCCACCGCGCAGCGCACCTTCGACGAGATCGCGGCCTGGATGGACGATCACGCGCGTTCGATCCACGGCGCGGGCCCCGCTCCGTGGCAGGCGCCGAGCGACACGCGCTACACGCTCAGCGGCGACCGGCTCTACGTGCATCTGTTCTCCTGGCCGTTCAAGCACCTGCATCTGCCGGGCCTGGCGGGCAAGGTGCGGTACGCGCAGCTGATGGCGGACGCCTCCGAACTGGTGCCGCTGCACGTCGATCCCGACCGCGTGGCGCAGAACACGCTGATGGGCGGGCTACCCGACGGGACCCTCACCCTCCAGCTGCCGATCCAGCGACCCGACTCCCCCGTGCCCGTGATCGAGCTCTTCCTGACCGACGCTTCCTGAACCGACCTGGCCCCTTCCCCTCGCACCATCCCTCAGGGATCGTGCACCGCGGGGCCCGGTCATCGACCCCTGCCATCCGCACCCATCCCTCAACGAGGAGGAACCTATGAAACGCAGAACCTTCATCCTGTCGGCCGTCGCCGGCGCAGCCGCGGCGATCACGCTGCCCCAGCAGGCCGGCGCGACCGTGCTCGGCCGCCCGGCGGCATCCGCTCGTGTCGTCCCGATGCTTCCGGGCCGCGGCCCGTACTCGCACGTCTCGAGCGTCGACGAGCTTCGCGCGGCGATCGCATCGACGACAAACGGCGGCACGATCATCGTCGCTGACGGCGCCTACGCGGTCCCCGAGGGAGCGCCCATCGACCTGACCGGCGCCGGTGGCCGGTGGAACAAACCGCTGACGATCATGGCCGCGTCCATCGGCGGAGTGACCCTCACGGGCGCGCAGAGCTTCCTGTTCCAGAACGCCCACGACATCGTCATCAGCGGCTTCGTGTTCACCCAGTCGACGACCATCGAGATCGCACCCACCTGCAACGCGATCACCCTGAGCCGCAACGAGTTCACGCTCGCCGACATCGAGGGCATGCACTGCATGATGGTGCGCGCCGACAACACGGTGATCGAGTACAACCACTTCCACCACAAGTCGACGCTCGGCATCTTCCTCGGCGTCGAGGGCGCGAACGCGACCGAGATGGCCGAGAACGTGCACATCCATCACAACTACTTCTCCGACCACAGCTTCGCCGGCGACAACGGCGGCGAGCCGATCCGCCTCGGCGTGAGCCCGCGCGCGCTCAGCAGCGCGCGAGCGACCATCGAGTACAACCTCTTCGAGCGCACGAACGGCGACCCCGAGGCGATCTCAGTGAAGTCCAGCGACAACACGATCCGGTACAACACGATCCGCGACAGCGGCGGCGGCATCGTGCTCCGGCACGGCAACCGCACCAGGGTCGAATCGAACCACATCATCCGCGGCGAGCGCGGCATCCGCATCTACGGCAACGATCACGTCATCGTGAACAACTACATCGGCGAGACCGCCGACACCGCGATCGTGCTGGGAGCAGGCACCGTGCGCGACCACTACGAAGGCGAACCCGCGAACTCCCGCAACAAGAACGACGCCGTCGACCGCGTGCGCGTCGCCCTCAACACGATCGTGGGAAACGCCGGCGGCATCTCGGGTGAGACGCACCGTCCGATCCCGCCCGCCGATTGCGTGATCGTCGACAACATCGTGGTGGGCGACGCGGGAACCCTTGCCACGGTGCCGACGGGCACGGGATTCACCTGGGCGGGCAACATCCTGTGGGGCGCGGCACCCGACGGCGATCTGCCCGTCACGGGATTCACGCGCGTGAATCCGCTCCTCGCCCGCGACGCGGCCGACGTACTGCGCATCAGTGCGGGCAGCCCCGCCGTCGACGCGGCGACGCAGGACCACTCCGCCTGGGTGCGCGACGACATCGACGGGCGCAAGCGCAAGGGCGCCGCCGACGTCGGAGCGCACGAGCTCACCCCGGCGCACGCCATGCGCGAGCCGCTGACAACCGCAGACGTCGGGCCCTTCGCCCCCTGATCCGGTCCCCACCGGCGGCCGGTCGCGCTCACTCCGAGCGCGACCGGCCGTTCTTGGTGGTGCGCAGAGCGGGTACTGGTCAGCGCGCGGCTGGTCCTGTCGAGCCGCGCACCACGAGAGTGGTCGCGAGATCGAAGCCGTCGCCCGGAACCTCGTCGCCCGTGACCCGGGCGAGGAGGGCCGCCATCGCGTGATCTCCACCCTCTCGGAGCGGGGATTTGACCGTGGTGAGGGCAGGCGAGGTGAAATCCGCGCCGAAGATGTCGTCGAAGCCGACCACGCTGATGTCGGCGGGGATGCGGATGCCGGTCTCGACGAGCTCCTGCATGAGGCCGATGGCGATGAGGTCGTTGTAGGCGAAGACCGCTGTGGCGCCGCTGTCGCGCACGGCCACGGCGGCGCTGCGCCCGCCGGCCACGGTCGGGGCGACGGGTTCGAGGGTCACGAGCTCGATGTGCGCCCATTCGCACCGCTGTGCGAGCAGCTCGCCGCGGCGACGGGCCATCCACGACAGCGCGGGACCGGGCACGTACGCGATGCGGGAGTGCCCGTGCGATCGCAGGTGCCGCACCGCTTCGGCGATGCCGTGCTGCACGTCGGGCACGACCGAGAGCACGTCGTCGACGAGACGGTTCACGACGGCGACCGGCTTCTGCCTGGCCAGCGCCGTGATCTGCTCGTCAGACATGCGCGGCGTCGCCAGCAGCAGCCCGTCGACCATGCGCAGCATGCGCTGCGCCCTCTCGTACTCGCGCTCGTCAGACTCCTCCGACTCGGTGAGCACGAGGGTGTATCCGGCGCTGGTGGCAGCCGCCTCGGCCCCGCGGATGACATCGAAGAACACGGGGTTCGTGATGTCGGAGACGACGAGCCCGACGATCGAGGTGCGTCCGGTCGGCAGCGCTCGAGCCATCGGGTTGACCTGGTAGTTCAGCGTCTCGGCTGCGGCGCGGATCCGGCGCTCGGTGACCGCGTTCACCCGTCCCGGCCGGTTCAGCGCCCGCGACACTGTCGATGGATTCACGCCGGCGAGCTTCGCCACGTCGTAGATGGTCACGCTCTCCGTCGGAGTCGCGTCGCCCTCGCCGAGGGCATCGACCGCGGTGTCGTCTGCCATGGTCTAGCTCCTCACTGCATCGCCGCGCACCGCGCGGACCGTGCTGTCCTCCAGCCTACGGATTCCGCGGTCGACCGCGGTTCGCATTGCACGCGCGGCGGCATCCGCTTCTCCGAGCACCTGGGCGATCTCTGCTGACGAGCGCCCGTCGTGCACCGCCCAGGCGGCGATCACGGACGCCGCGGCGTGCCCTCGGTCACCAGAGGCGAGCGCGTTCGCGAGCACTGGGACGATGCGCACCGGCAGTTTGTGAGCACCGTCCAGCGCGATCTGCGCGAGCCGGTGGCGGATGCGCGGGTTCGCGAACCGCGCGCGGGTGGCGGCGATCGCCTCGTCGATCTCCCCGCGCGGCAGCTCACAGCTCGCGGCGGCGCTCTGCCAGTAGTCCTCGACGAGTTCGCGCAGTTCGGGATCGGCGAAAGCGCCCGCCACGTCGTCGAAGCCGCGGAGCAGACCCTGGTATGCCAGCAGCGAGTGCGCGCCGTTGAGGATGCGGAGCTTGCGCTGCTCGAAGGGCGCGAGATCGCGGGTCGTGCGCACCCCGACCTGATCCCAGGCCGGTCGGGGACCGACGAAGCCCTCCTCGATCACCCACTCGGAGAAGGGCTCCGTCACGACGGTCCCGTGATCGCGGATGCCGGTGATGCGCTCGACCTCGTCGATGTCGGCATCCGTGGTCCGTGGGGTGATCCGGTCGACCATCGACGAGAGGAAGACGACGTTGTCGTCGATCCAGTCGGCCAGGCGGTGATCGATCGCCATCGCGGCGTCGAACACCACGACGCGGGTGTTGCCGCCGTTGTCGGACAGGTTGTCGCAGCTGACGACGGTGAGCGCTCCCCCGCCCGCAGTCCTCCTCGCCTGCAGGCCCCGCGCGATGCGCGTCGCAGCAGTGCCGTCGCGGTAGCCGGCCTCGGTGATCGTGAGCGTGAGGATGTGGGTGTCGGGGTCGGCCATGGTCGTCTGCCAGGCGTGGGCGTCGGCTCCGTCGTGGACGGAGCGGATGCTGCGCACCTCGCTGATCTCGTCGCCGTCGGCCGCTCGGGTGATGAGTGTGTACGTCCCGCCGCGAGCCTCGAGCAGACGGGCCTGCGTGGCCGATCGCCCGGTGAAGGCGGCGATCCGCCACGGTTCCCCCACTGCGCCGGCACGGTCGGTGTACCAGGCCTGATGAGCCCGGTGGAAGGCGCCGACGCCCAGGTGCGCGATGGTCGGTGGCATGCGGTCTCCTCATCTCAGCGCCGACGGCGTCGTCGGCACACGACATTCTATGGCAAACGGTTGCCATATCGGAGGGAATGACGATACGGTCGACTCAGGGACCACGCATCCCCGCACGACCGCAGAAGGACATCATGCCGACCACGAAGATGCATCCGGATCGGCTGTTCCCCAGCGATCCCGCCACCCGCGACATCGCCCGCGAGCTCTACGCCGCGGTCGCCGACGCGCCGATCTGCTCGCCGCACGGCCACGTGCCGGCATCCCTGCTCGCCGACAACGAGCCCTTCGCCTCGCCCACCGAGCTGCTCATCACGGGCGACCACTATGTGACGCGGGTTCTGCACGGCGCGGGCATCCCCCTCAGCACGGTGCAGGCGCCGGCGGGAGAGCCGGCTGTCGACCCCCGCGAGGCCTGGCGCGTGCTCGCCGCGCACTGGCATCTGTTCCGCGCGACACCGGTGCAGTACTGGCTGGAGTACCAGCTCGGCGAGGTGTTCGGCGTGACGACCCGTCTCTCCGCCGAGACCGCCGACGCCGTGTACGACGAGGTCGACGACAAGCTGAGGGACGAGGCGTTCCGCCCTCGCGCCCTGTTCGAGCGCTTCGGCGTCGACGTGCTCGCGACGACGGACGATCCGGCCGATGACCTCGCCGCCCACCGCGCGCTCGCGGCCGATCCGAGCTTCGCGGGTCGCGTGCTGCCGACCTTCCGCGCCGACCGTGTCATGGATCCGTCGGCCCCCGGCTGGCTCGCCGCCGTCGACCGACTGGCCGCGGCATCCGGAATCCCCTGTGACACCTATGAGGGCCTGCTCGCCGCGCTCCGCGCACGCCGCGCGTTCTTCCGCTCCGTGGGCGGCACGTCGAGCGATACGGGTGTTCCCGATGCCTGGGCGGTCCCTCTCGACCCGGCGGAGGCCGCTCGCATCCATCGCGCCGCCTTCCGCGGGCGCGCCACGGCGGCTGAGGGCGTGGCGTATCGACGCGACATCCTGTACCGCCTGATCGAGATGGCGGCGGATGACGGCATGGTGATGCAGCTGCATCCGGGCGTGCACCGCAACCACCACGCGCCGACCCTCGCCAGGCACGGAGCGGACACCGGCCACGATATGCCTCTGCCGACGGGGTTCACCGAGCCGCTGCGGCAAGCTCTCAACGACTTCGGCACGGGCACGGCTCTGCGGCTCGTGCTGTTCACGGTCGACGAGACCGCGTTCTCTCGCGAGCTCGCACCTCTCGCCGGCTTCTACCCGAGCGTGTACGTCGGGGCCCCGTGGTGGTTCCTCGACACCCCCGACGCCATGGAGCGCTATCGCCGCGCGATCACCGACAGCGCCGGTTTCGCGAAGACCTCGGGCTTCATCGACGACACCAGGGCGTTCTGCTCGATCCCCGCGCGGCACGACATGGCCCGGAGAGCGGATGCCTCGTATCTCGCGTCGCTCGTCGCCACGCATCGCCTCACCGAGGCGGATGCCGCGGAGATCGCCGTCGAACTCGTGAGCCGGATCCCCTACGACACCTTCCGCATCCCGCGCTGAGCCGCGTGGCCCGCGGCCGTGCGTGGCGGGTGTGCGCACGGGTGGGCGTGGCCGAGCGTGCGCGAAGATGCCGTCCCCGAATGAAATGGCGACCACAACGCGCACCCCGGTGCCGCACCGGAGCGAGCGCACAGAAGCGCCGGGCGAGAGCCTCGCCCGGCGCCTCCACCCTCAGGTCAGGGCGCGG
This sequence comes from Microbacterium sp., assembly GCA_019510305.1. Lineage (GTDB taxonomy): Bacteria > Actinomycetota > Actinomycetes > Actinomycetales > Microbacteriaceae > Microbacterium > Microbacterium natoriense_A. Next base: position 36,402 of record JAEKKN010000056.1, on the reverse strand, counting down.
TCGGACCGACCTTCGCCGTCGTCAGCGGGGCACGGGTGGCCGCGTTGCTTGTCACCTCGTGCGCACCGACGTCGTAGACGCCTGCCCGCTGGCGGCCCTCGATGTCATCCGTCACCCAGGTGCCGTGGTCGGTCATGAAAGCCGCATTCACGGCGGGGCTCGACGAGCCGATCTTCCACACGCCCGCCGCGTCCTGCGCGAGCTGCGGATTCACCCGCGTGTAGCCCACGGTGGGGATGTTGCCGTTGGCGGCCGAACCCCACAGGATGTTGCCGCGCCAGTAGAAGTCCTGCATGAGCGGGACATCGGCGAGCTTGTTGGTGCTGCCCTGGAAGATGTTGTCGACGATCGTCACGTTCCGTGGCTCGACCGTGCGGTGCGTCTCGCCGGCCAGGCCGTTGACGTTGTTCACCACGGTGTTCAGACCGATGCGGATGCGGTCAGGAGCGTCGTACTGCTTGCGCGATTCGGCGCTCTCCCCCACGAAGTGGTCGCGCACCGTGCCTGAGCCGACGACGATCGCACCGTCGACGTTGCTGATGCCGCTCACGTAGTTGTTCATGATGACGTGGTCGTTGCCGTAGATGCGGATGCCGTTGTCGCCGTTCAGGATGTAGTTCGACAGCACCTTGTTGTTGTTGCCGTGACGCAGCACGATGCCGCCCTTGCTGTTGCGGATCGTGTTGTACCGGATGGTGTGACCGCTGGATTTGACCGAGATCGCCTCGGGGTCGCCGTCGGCGTCCTCGAACAGGTTGTACTCCACGATCGCACCTCCGCTGGAGAGCGCCTTCGGGCTGGTGCCGAGCCGGATCGACTCGCCGCCGTTGCCACCCGTGAAGGTCTGGTCGGAGAAGTAGTTGTGGTGGATGTGGGAGTTCTTCGCGACGGTGTCGGTGCCCGGCCCCTCGATGCCGAGGTAGACGCCGATCGTGCTCTTGCCGTGGAACCAGTTGTACGCGACCTCCGAATCGTCCGAGCGGACGATCAGGTTGTGCTCGGCCGACTGGGCGAAGACGAACTCGTTGCGGATGAAGTCCACCGCCTTGCTGCTCGAGCCCACGTCGATCGTGGTCGACTGGGTGAATTTGAACCCCTGGATGCTGACGTCGTGCACGCCGGAGAAGGAGAAGCTCGATGATCCGGTCAGCGTCACGCCGCCGACGGTCTCGGCCTTGATGGTCACCGGTTCGGACGAGGTCCCCGAAGCGCTGGAGCCGAGGCTCACCGCCGAGGAGACGCTGTAGCTGCCGTTCTTCAGCACGATCGTGTCACCGGGGTCGGAGTTGTTGATCGCGCTCTGCAGCGCCGAGATCGAGGTGACTGTGGTGGTCTGGCCGGTGCTGCCGCCTCCTCCAGTGGTCCCCGCCGCGCCGTAGATCTGGACCTCCCACAGTGAGTAGCCGTAAGCGGTGCCGCGCGCGGTGCCGTAGACCCGCAGATAGCGGCCGGTTCCGCTCAGACCCGTGATGTCGTCGGTGCCGCCGTTGCCCGCGGTCTCGTCCTTGAGCGTGGTCCAGGTCGTGCCGTCAGCGGAGATCTGCACCTTGTACTTCGACGCGTACGCCGCTTCCCAGTTCAGCAGCACGCGTGAGACCGTCGCCCCCTCGCCGAGATCGACGGTGATCCACTGGGGGTCGACGCCCTCCTGGCTGGCCCAGCGCGTGGTCGAGGATCCGTCCACCGCGGCGGATGCCGGAAACGCGGACGTCTCCAGCGAGGATGCCGTCACCGGACGCCCCTGCGAGATGAGCGCGTCGGCGAGCGGTCCGACTTCCGCGGCGATCAGCGGACCCGCCTGCCCGGACGGAAGCGCGGGCGCGGCGGATTGCGGGGCGATCTCGGCGGCGCTCGCGGCAGCCGGCACGCAGGTCAGCGCGAGGGTCGCGGCGGCGAGCACCGCGATGGCCCGATGTGTGGTCTTCATCATGCAGTTTCCGATCTTCATTGATGGGGGTGGGGGTTGCTGCGTCAGGATCACGGTGTGACCGTGATGTTCGTGAGCCCGTTCACGGCGCCGGTCACGGTGTTCGAGGCATAGACCTTGTTGGGGTTGCCGGAGCACTTCGACGTCGAGGAGACGAACACGGCGTAGCCGCCGACGCCGCCGAGGTCGGAGTCGTTGCCGCGCCAGATGTTGCCGCATCCGTACCCGGTCAGCGGATTGTGCGTCTCGTAGCCGTTCGCGAACGTGCCGGGCGAGGAGAACGTTCCGGTGTTGTCCTCGAAGAGATACCCGTTGCCCTTCACGTCGATCCAGGAGTCCGCCGAGTTCTGACCGGAGAGCCCGGTGCCGTCGAAGCTGTTGCCGCGGACGACGCCACCCTCGGTGCCCTCTTTGATGTCGATGTGCTCGGCGGCGATGCCGGGTCCGAAGGCGTTGCCGATGACCTGCACCCGGTCGGAGCGGTCCCGACCCGAGGAATCGGCGTAGCAGGTGAAGTTCGAGTTCGCCGACCCGAGGTAGAGGCCCTCACCGTAGCCGGGCTGAGCGAGTCCGGTGCGTGTGATCTCGGAGTTCTTGATGACCCCGTCGGCCGAGGACTTCCGGAAGTGCACGCCTTCGTCTTCGATGTCGCGCACGAGCACGCCGTCGATCGTGACGTGCGTCGCGTTGTCGAGCACGATGCCCTTCTTGGCGTCGGCGACCGTGAGCCCGGTGATGTTCCAGTACGAGGCGCCGTAGAGCCAGAGCCCGTACCCGGAATCCCAGCCATCGCCCGGATGCGGGCAGCCGCTCAGGGAGCCGCTCGGTCCGTCATTGGTGATGATGGCGGTGCGAGGTCCGGTAATCGTGATCGGAGCGGATGCCGTACCCGGCGTCGTGGCGACGAAGCTGCCCTGGTAGGTGCCGGGGGCGAGCCGGATGGTCTGGCCGGGAGTCGCCACCGTGAGGGCTGTGCTGAGCTGGGCGGCGGTGGAGACGTCGATGATCGTGCCGCCTGTGCCGCCGCCGGGTGTGCCGGCGGTGCCGTAGACCTTGACCTCGTAGAGCGAGTACCCGTATGTCGTGCCGCGGGCGGTGCCGTAGATGCGCAGATACCGACCGGTTCCGCTCAGGCCCGTGATGTCATCCGTGCCGCCGTTGCCCGCGGTCTCGTCCTTGAGCGTCGTCCATGACGAACCATCGGCCGAGACCTGCACCTTGTACTTCGACGCGTAGGCCGCCTCCCAGTTCAAGACCACCCGTGACACCGATGCCCCGGCGCCCAGGTCGACCTGAATCCACTGCGGATCCACACCCTCTACGCTCGCCCACCGGGTCGACGACGACCCGTCAACCGCGGCCGACGCCGGGAACGCCGACGTCTCCACAGACGACGCCATCGCCGGGCGCCCCTGCGAGATCAACGACTCGACCGCAGCAGTGACGGCCGCCGCCTCGGCAGGACTCGGAGCGGCGGCGGTTGCGGCCGTCGCGGTCGCCACGCCGAGTGGCAGAGCCAGCGCTGCAGCGGCGCAGGCGGCGAACAGTCGCCGGGTGAATGTGGTGCGTGCGTGTGACATCGTCGTCTCCTGCGCGTTCGGAAGAGCATCCGACAGGGCCGGTCGGCCCTATTCGTAAAACTTCTTATCATTACTTGATCATGACGCGCCAGCGTTTTTGGCAAACGTTTGCCAGATCGAGTGGAATCACTCTATGCCACGAGATCGCTCTCACGCCAGCACCGGGAGCGGAGGCGATCTCCGGTGCAGACGTGCGACCATGGCCCTGAGCGCACGAAGACATGCCGTATGGAGCGAGACATCGATCAGCGCGCTGGCGATCGCCTCGAACGTCGTGTTCACCGTGGCTCAGACCACGGGCAACAGCTGACGACTACGCGCCGAGATACCCCCGCAGGCTCGCGGCCTCGGATGCGAGGACCGCGGGGTCGTCGCCGGGCACGAATTCGAGCAGGGCGTCGCGCGGCGGATTCTCAGCCGCGGAGGCCTCGACGAAGAACCGCGTCCACAGGGCGTCCCTGGCGCGCAGCGGCAGACGCTCCTTGCTCGGCCACCAGGAGAAGACATGGGCGGCGCTGGTGTGCGCGCCGAGGGCGCGATAGTCGTCGAGCACGGCGTCGACGGATGCCGCGACGGTCGGCTGCCAATAAGTGCGCAGATGTGGGCTCGCGACCTCGTCGAGCAGGCGGAGCGTGGCCGGAGCCGTCGCCGCGAGAGTGCCGGAGTGGAACTCCAGGGCGAGCTCGATGCCCCGCTCCCCCGCTTCGGCCGCCGCGGAACGCAGACGATCCACGGTCTGCGCCCAGTCGGCATCCGTCGCCTCGGCCGCGTCCACGGAACCCGCCCAGATGCGCACCCGATCTGCGCCGAGCGCTTCCGCGCTGTCGAGGATCGGCGTGAGCTCCTCGTCGGCCCCGGCACGGAAGTACGAGCCGTAGGAGGCGACGGCGAGACCGGCATCCGTCGTCGCTTGGGCGACCTGCTGGGCACGCGTGACGTCACCCGGCGGCACGTGCACGTCGCCGCCCCACTCGATGGCCTCGAGCCCGGCGGATGCGGCGAGCGCGACGATCTCCACTGGCGCGAGCGCGCGGAACGTCACCGAGCAGAGGCCTGGACGGATCGCGATCATGTGTTTCATCCTGTCTGTTTTCCGGTCGTGTCGGAAGCCGGGCGGATCGGGTCCACTTTTCGTCTCGCTTCGCTCGCTCAACGACCAGATCCCTCCGGTCGTTGAGCGAGGAGCGAAGCGACGAGACGAAACGCGATCCGGGAGCCGTTCTCAGCGCAGGTACGGGGAGACCGCGGAGCCGAAGGTCTCGGCGGTGCGCCGGACGACGTGCTCCGGAGCATCCGCCCAGATGTCGGCGTTGAAGATCTCGACCTCGATGTCGCGGTCATATCCCGTCGCGATCACGGCCTTCGTGAGCGAGCCGAAGTCGATGACGCCGTCGCCCGTGTAGTGCCGCGACAGAAGCACGTCGGCGGCGAGCGGGGTCTTCCAGTCGCACACCTGATAGGTCGCGATGCGCCCTTCTCGCCCTGCGCGGGCGATCTGATCGAGCACCTGTGGGTCCCACCAGATGTGGAAGGTGTCGACCGCGGCGCCCACCACCGCGGAATCGAAGTCGGCCGCGATGTCGAGCGCCTGGCCGAGCGTCGAGACGACGGCGCGATCGGAGGCGTACATGGGGTGCAGCGGCTCGATCGCCAGAGTCACTCCGGCTTCTTCCGCGAACGGCGCCAGGGCGCCGATCGCGTCGCGGACCCGCTCACGCGCGCCGATGAGGTCGCGCGATCCCGCCGGCAGGCCTCCCGCGACGAGAACGAGAACGGTCGTCGAGCCGTCGGCTCCGGCAGCCGCGAGCGTCGCGGTCTCCTCGATGGCGCGACGGTTGTCGTCGAGAGCCGCGACCCGCTCCGGCCCCTCAGGCAGCGTGAAGAACCCGCCACGGCAGTGCGTCGTGAAGCGAAGCCCCGAGTCGGCCAGCATCCGCGCCGCCACGTCGAGGCCCACCTCGTTCACCGGTTCGCGCCAGAGTCCGATGGCCTGGATACCGGCATCCGCGGTGACCCGCAGGGCCGTCTCCAGGTCCGCGTGCTTGATCGTGGCCTGATTGATCGACAGGCGGGGGTCGACGCTCATGCGTCCACCCCGTTCAGGCGCAGCATCCCGTGCCAGCGCTCGCGCGCGAGCTCTGGTTGCTCCAGGGCGAGCGACGCGTTCGCGAGCTCGACGATGCGGCTCAGATGCGGAAGGCTCCGCGCCGAGTGCAGGCCGCCGACCATCTGGAAGGCGGGCTGGTGTCCGTTGAGCCAGGCGAGGAACGCGACGCCCGTCTTGTAGTAGAACGTGGGAGCGGCGAACACCTGGCGACTGAGCTCCTCGGTCGGTCCGAGGATCTCGAGGTAGCGGGCGGGGTCGCCGGCATCCAGCGCCTGGATCGCCGCCGAGGCGACCGGCGTGATCGCGGCGAAGGCGCCGAGCAGTGCGTCGGAGTGCCCGCGCGCCGGCCCGCCGAGTTCACGTGTTGTCGCCGATTGCACGGCCTGTTCGTGCGAAGTGCCCGTGCTCTCGGCGAGATCACGTGCTGTCGACGCAGGGGAAGGAATCTGATCGCCGCCGATGAGCGAGACGTAGTTGAAGTCGTCGCCCGTGAACATCCGCACGCCCTGACCCGAATCGGCAGAGGGCAGCTGCGAGCGCACCGAGATCTCGGACTCGGCGTTCAGCAGGCTCATCTTCACACCTGCGACCTTGTCGGGATTCTCGCCGATGACGTCGAGCAGGACTGCGGATGCCGTCTGCCAGTCGTCCGCGCCGAAATAACCGGCCAGCTCCGGATCGAATGCCGTGCCCAGCCAGTGCAGCACGACCGGCACTGTCGCCGACTCGAGCACCGCGCGATACACGCGCCGGTAGTCGTCGGCCGACGACGCGACCCGCGCCAGGTGACGGGACGCCATGAGCACGGGCCCCGCGCCCTGCTCCTCCGTGAAGTGCAGCTGCTCCTTGTAGGCGTCGATCACCGCGTCGAGAGAGATGTGCGACTCGAGAACGTGGTCGGTGTTGACGCCGACGACGACCGATCCGCCCTCCTCACGGGCGACCTCGGCGCTGCGAGCGATGAGTTCGCGCGTCGCTGCGGCGTCGAGTCCCATGTTGCGCTGCGCGGTGTCCATGGCGTCGGCCACACCCAGGCCCCACGAGTACACGTTGCGACGGAACGCGAGCGTCGAGTCCCAGTCGATGTCGGCGGGCCGGCCGGGGGTGTTGTCGGCGTGCACCTTCGGCACCACGTGAGCTGCAGCGTAGGCGACACGGCTCTGCAGAGTGGATGCCGGGCGCGAGTAGCCTCCGGAGTCGTTCAGCGGAGCATCCGCCACCGTCCCGTCGGCGGCGAGAAGTCGGAGCGTGCCCATCAGAGCGACAGCTGCTCGATCGCGACCTTGCGGCCTTCGGCGCTCGACGTCAGCCCCGCCTCGGCGAACTGCACGCCCTTCGCTCCGGCGAGCAGGTCGAACGGGTATTCGGTGCCCGAGACATACGAGACGAGGTACTCCTGCCACTGCTGACGGAAGCCGTTGAGGAAGACGTCGTTCGTCGGCACCTTCTGCCAGTCGGCGTCGTAGTCGTGGCCGTCTTCGAGGTCGGGATTCCACACCGGCTTCGGCGTGGCGTTGCGGGGCTGGATCTTGGCGCCGAACAGTCCGACGACGGCCGATCCGTGGGTGCCGTCGACCTGGAACTCGACGAGCTCGTCACGGTTCACGCGCACGGTCCAGGACGAGTTGATCTCGGCGATGATGCCGCCCTCGAGCTCGAAGATGCCGTATGCCGCGTCTTCGGCGGTCGCGGTGTAGTGCTCGCCCTTCTCGTCCCACCGATCGGCGATGTGCACCGCAGCCTGCGCGTAGACGCTCTTGACCTCGCCGAACAGGTTCTCGAGCACGTAGTTCCAGTGCGGGAACATGTCGGAGATGATGCCGCCGCCGTCTTCCGTGCGGTAGTTCCAGCTCGGGCGCTGCGCGGGCTGCCAGTCGCCCTCGAACACCCAGTAGCCGAACTCCCCGCGGACGGACAGGATGCGGCCGAAGAAACCTGAGTCGATCAGGCGCTTGAGCTTCTGCAGACCCGGCAGGTAGAGCTTGTCGTGCACGACGCCGGTCTTGACACCTGCCGTCTTGGCGAGGCGTGCGAGCTCGAGGGCTTCCTCGAGGGATTCGGCGGTGGGCTTCTCGGTGTAGATGGCCTTGCCCGCTGCGATGGCCTTGCGGATGGCGGATGCGCGCGCCTTCGTGACGAGGAAGTCGGCGTAGATCTCCCACTTCGGGTCGGCGAGGGCCGCGTCGAGGTCGGTCGTGTAGTCCTCGATGCCATGGAGGGCCGCGAGTTCGGCGAGCTTCGCCTCGTTGCGCCCGACCAGGATCGGCTTGACCGTGACACGAGTGCCGTCAGGAAGCTCGATGCCGCCCTCCTCGCGGATCGCGAGGATCGAGCGCACGAGGTGCTGGCGGTAGCCCATGCGTCCGGAGACGCCGTTCATGATGATCCCGATCTCGCGGGTCGTCGCCTGTGACATTGCTGGTCCGTTCTCTGGGAAGCTGTCGCGCGACCCGATCGGGTAAGCGCTTTCCGACAGCATGGCACGGAAGTCGTCGAGCATGCAAGCGCGCGTGGAGGTTCGGCGTGAACTCCCACTTCCCACGTGACTTCCGGCTTCCGCCGTGAACTCACGCATGGCACGGTGGATCTCGCGACGGATGCCGGACCTCACGCTCGCGCGCGTGCCCGCAGCTCCCAGGAACGCGCGCCGGACCGCGGTGCGAACAGGATGCGCGACACCTCCGCGCCCCAGGAGCGTTCGAGGTGCGGGTCCCCGGTGGCACGCGTCTTGATCTCGACCTCGGCAGCGTCGTAGGTCAGCCGAAGAGCACGCGATCCGTGCCGTCCCGGCACGAGCATGCCGCCATCGATCCGCTCGGGGACCCCGGCGCACACGACCGAGATGCGGGTGCCCTCGGCGCCGACCGCGACGCCCTGGTCGCGGACGATGACCTCGCCGTCGCGGAGGCGGATCTCCCGCGTCCACTGACGATCGGCGCCGAGCGGCCACGCATAGGCCGCGCTCAGGTCGATCGACCAGCCGTCGTCGAGCGACCTCATCGGCGCCTCCCACTGTCGGCCAGGCTGCTGCTCGAGCCCGTGCGGGTGCGGGAGACTGTGCCATGCGCTGCCCAGGTACCACAGGGAGTACCGCTGATCCGAGAACGTCGTGGCCGTGTACACGCCTCGGCCGAGGTCGGCGAGCAGCGGGACGCCGTCCACCGCGACCGCGACGGATCCGAGATCGTTGTGATTGTGGCTCTCGGCGTTGTGCCCCGCCTTGGCGATGACGGCGAGCCCGCCGCTGTCGCCCGCATGCTCGCGCCGGATGCCGACGGCGATCGAGGCGAACTCGACCTGCGCGGGAAAGGGCGCCCGGCGCGGTGCCGTCGCCCTCCATCGCGCATCGAACGACTCGGCGACCATGCGCCCGATCCCGCCGATCGTGTCAGCCTCCAACCCGAGGATCGTTCCTTCGCGTCGTCGGCCGGCGGCGAAGGCGGCCGTGTCGTCGAGGCCGCACAGGCGGGCGGCGCGGAACAGCGAATGCCAGGGCGCATCGGCGCCGATGCGCGCTTCGGCGTCGGAGTAGCTCGCGACCCAGTCGTCTCCCAGCAGCATCCGCTCGGGAAAGCGAGCGAGTTCGCGCAGGCCGCCGAGTGCTCCCTCGGCGATCTCGGCACCGATCGCCCCTGCAGACAAAGTGTCCAGAAGCGCCAGGGCGTCGAAGGCACGCCCGGCTCCCTGCCACCAGTACGCGAACCCCTCGTCGATGCCGCCGTCTGCGGGAAGCTGCGCGAGATATCGATCGATGCCGTCGACGCATCTGTCGAGCACCTGCCGACGGCGTTCTCCGTCGGTGAAAACGAGGGCGGCGGGGATGACATTGCCGACGATCCACGCCAGCCAGTTGTTGATCTCGCGGTTCTCCCACCACCAGTCGTGGCGATCCATCAGGGGCGACAGGATGCGGCGTTCGACCTCCGATCGCAGTCGTGGAATCAGACCCGGCACGTCGGTCTCGAGCGCGTCGCCGAGGGCGAGGGCCGCCCATCCGGCGAGCGCCGCGGCCTCCCCCGCCCCCAGATCGAGATACGGGCGGGCGATGTCGGTGGCCATCAGCCCGCGGGAGAACGAGTCGTCGTGTGCGGACCAGCACCAGGTGGACTGCTCGCACAGAGTCCACAGGCCGTCGGCGGCCTCGAACACCCGGGCCGACGTGGGATCGATCCCCGCGGCGAGAACGGCCAGGCGGATGCGGCGCTTGTGCGCGAAGTCGACGTCCTCGTATGCGCGGCGGTCGCCTGTCCGTCCGAAGGCCGACCACTGCGACAGTCGAGGAAGGATCCACGGCGTGCCGCTCTCCGCATCGGCGGCCGCGAGGATCAGGTCACGGGCCTCGGGGGCGATCGACTTCCAGCCCTCGCGGTCGGAGACTGACGGAACCAGAACCGGCAGGTCGTCTGCGGGCGCCGCCTGCCAGATCCCTCGCAGGGCTCCGCGCTCGATCAGACCGCCGGACGTCCGGACGCCGGTCTCCGCCCCGCCGTTCATGCCATTCCGGCCCCGCTGCGAGGCGCCGCGTCGAGGCGCCGCGTCCGGCCGAGACGGGCCGCGGGTTCGGGTCGATGAACGCCACGCGGCCGATACCCGAGAGCGTCCGAGATGCCGAGCAGGTCGCTGAGATACCACACGATCGCGAGCCACATCTCGGTGCCCTGAAGCCCGGGTTCGGTCGCGACCAACCCCTGACTCACCGGAGACGGCTCGCGGAAGGAGAAGCCCGCATCGGGGACCCACGTTCGCAGAGCGTCCCACAGGAGACTCGTCGCGAGCTCCTGCACCTCCGCCGCGCGGTGTCCCGTGCCGCGGGTGAGCCAGAGCGGATGCACGATGTCGAGCACGTTGCACGCGTCACGTGCACCCGGTGAGAACCAGCGGGGTTCGCGCGCGTGGCGGAGGACCGTGTCGACCACGCGCTCCGGATGCGGCACGGAAACTCCGAACTGGGCGAACGTGCCTCGCGAGGCCCGGTAGAAGCCGTTGACGATCGGGAGCAGACCGCGATCGGGCGTCGCCGACCCCCACATTCCCGTGTGCGGATCCGCGTTCAACAGGAGCCAGCCGAACAGCGCCTCCTCGACACCCGCCGGCAGGGACACTCCCGCGCTCTTCTCCCACAGGAGTGCCGTCCCGAAGGCGTCGACGTGGTGACCGGCCGTCCAGGCGTCACTGTCCCACGGCAGGCTCTCGCAGAGATCGACGACCCGTTGCGGCGTCGCGTCGGTGACCCAGGTGAGCATCGCGGGGAACTCCGAGCCCAGCAGTTCGAGCGCGTATCCCACGCTCAGCACGTGATAGGCCACGTCGTCATGCGAGAAGTCCAGGCCCTCGAGCTGCCGACCGTCAGGCCCGAGCGGCGCGACCGCGCCGGTCTCGGCGTTCTGCCACCCCTGCAGGAGGGCGATGTGCTCGGATCGCTGGCGCTGCGGCGGCACCGCACCGAGCAGCAGATCTGCGATCTCGATCGCGTCGGCCTGGGCGCGCACCGTGGGGGCAGCACCCGGACGGTCGGCGAACAGCATCCGCTCTTCGTTCCATGCGCGGTCGAGGATCGCGGCGGCCTCGTCGCGTGCGCGGGCGCCGAACTGCGCGACACGCTCCGCCAGACCCGGAGCAGCAGGAACCGGCGCGGGGCCGCTCGCCGGCTCGACGCGCCAGCGGATGAACCTCGCAGGATTTCCGCCGACGATCGCGCCGGCCGGAACGTCCTTGGTGACGACCGCGCCGGCCGCCAGCACGGAATGCGAGCCGACGGTGACGCCGTCGAGGATCACGACGTGCGAGCCGATCCAGACATCGTCGCCGATCGTGATGCCCTGCGCCGTCAGAGGCTGGCGGAACACCGGCGTGCCCGGCTCCATCGAGTGATTGAAGCCGAGGATCGAGGTGTGGGCGCCGATGCGCACGGCGTCGCCCAGGGTCACTCGGCCACGGATGACGGTGTACGCATTGATGCTGCAATCGGCGCCGGTGACGAGCTCGCCGGTCAGGTACGCCCCGGCCGCGATGTACGTGCGGTCACCGAGCCGGAGGACGTCGTGATCGACGGACGCCAGATCGGAGACGAAGCACTGCGCGCCGAGCTCGCGCTCGGCGCGCCCGTCGACGAGAGCCCGCAGACGTCGACGCTGCGCCTCCTGTCGTTCGGAGTCGGCGTCGCGCCAGAAGCTCCAGGGCGAGAACTCCTGCGGATCGACCGGGGCGGTGTTCACGCGCTGAGCTCCATGTCGGGCTGCGTGATCACCTGCGACAGAGCTCCTCCACGCAGCAGCGTCTCGACGTCGTCGAGCGCCGAGTCCGCGAGCCGGCGCGCCTCGGTGCCCATGGACCCTGCGATGTGCGGGGTGAGCGCGACGTTCGGCAGCGCCCGCAGCGGTGAGTCCGCCGGCAGCGGGTCGGGTTCGGTCACGTCGAGCACGGCGTCCAGTCGCCCGGAGGCGCATTCGTCGAACAGGGCGTCGTGGTCGAGGATCCAACCGCGTGCCGTGTTGGGTCGCGAGCTGCGGTCTGCCGATCATGTGGTGGGTCTCGGGGAGCGCCGGGGCGTGCAGCGACAGCACGTCGACGCGCCCGAGCAGCGTCTCGAGCGAGACGAGCTCGGCTCCTGCGGCGGCGACGGCCTCCGGCGGGACGAAGGGATCGGACACGAGGATGTGCACGTCGTCGAGCTGGCGCAGCATCCTCACCACCCGACGCCCGATCCGCGAGAAGCCGACGATGCCGACCGTGCGACCGACGCTGCCGTACTTCGGCGAACCCACCAGGTCGCCCCAACCCAGCACCTCTGCGGGCGTGCGCATGTGCACGAAGGCGCGCTTGAACGCGAGGATGATCGACGCGAACGTGTACTCGGCGACGGGCACCGCGTTGGCATCGGCCGCCGAGGTCACGGTGATGCCGCGCTCCCAGAGCTCATCGGAGACGAGACCCTGCACGCTCCCCGCCGCATGCACCACGGCGCGCAGCCGCGGCATGCGGTCGAGCAGGTCGGCGTCGAGTCGCGGCGCGCCCCACGAGGTCAGCAGGATCTCGGTGTCTGCGAGGTCGCCGTCGTCGATCGGCAGCGGCGCAGACGAGGTGAGGGCGCGCAGGCGCTCGAGGCGGGGGGCGTCGAACAGCAGATCGAAGACCTCGGGACTCATCGCCGTGCGCACCCTCACGCGCGCACCTCTTCGAGATCGAGGACCGGGCGCAGCGTGTAGCGGCCGTTCGCCCAAGCCACGTACAGCGCCGGGGCGCAGGTGAGCCCGATCGCGATCGCGGGCATGGTGGTGAACAGCGCGAACTGCACGCTCAGCACCGCGAACGAGAGCGCGGTCAGATACCAGCGCCGCACGCTCAGGTAGAGCGCCGCCTTGACGATGTCGCGCAGGCGCGCCTGCGGCGCCTCGGCGAGCGCGACCAGGGCGACGAGTGCCGTGGCCACGGCGATCACCGTGAGAAGCGCGAGCACGGGGACCACGACGACGGATGCCGGCAGCGCCGCCACCGCGCGAACGTCGACGAGCAGGACGACGACGGATGCCGCGGCCGCGGCGCCGATCAGCATCCCCTTGCGCCAGGTCGCCCTCCAGCCGCGCAGGAACGACCGCACCACCTGCGGCTCACCACGTCCGAACTCGCGGAACGCGGCGAACGCGCCTGTCAGCGCCGGGGCTGACAGCGGCGCGGCGAGAGCCAGCAACGGCCACGACAGTCCCGGGTCGGTCGTGATCAGCAGCACCACGACCGGGGACGCCGCGACGAGCATGAGGAAGTTCGTCATCAGGCCGAGGTAGACGACGCCCAGGATCGTGGCCCAGGTGTCGTGCGAGATGCGTGTCATCGGTCAGCCCTTCATCCCGCTGGTGGCGATGCCCTCGACGAAGTACTTCTGGCCGAGCAGGAAGATGATCGCGATCGGCAGGACCGAGATCGTCAGACCTGCGAACAGCAGCGCGTAGTTGGTGTCGAACAGATTCGAGACGAAGCTCTTGAGGCCGAGTTGGATCGTCCACAGATCGGGGTTGCGCAGATAGATCAGCGGCCCGAGATAGTCGTTCCAGGTGTTCACGAAGGTCAGCAGGGTGAGGCTCGCGATCGCCGGGATCGACAGCGGCAGCATGATGCGACGCCAGATCCCGTACTCGCTGAGCCCGTCGAGGCGGGCGGCTTCGCTGAGCTCCTCGGGGATCGTCTCGTAGTACTGCTTCATGAGGAACACGCCGAAGGCGCCGAACGCCTGCAGCAGGATGATCGCCCACAGCGTGTTCGAGACCTTGAGGTTCGACAGCAGGATGAACTGCGGGATCATGTACGACTGCCACGGCACCGCGATCGTGCCGATGTAGGCGAGGAACAGGATGTCGCGGCCGGCGAAGCGCATGCGGGCGAAGCCGTAGGCGGCGAACGACCCGGTGAGCACCTGGAGGAAGGTGACGCTGACCGCGAGGAACAGCGTGTTGCGGATCCAGACGAGCATGTTCGACTTCGTCCAGATGTCGACGTAGTTCTGCCAGACGAACGTCTCGGGCACCCAGACGACGGGCACGGAGAAGACCTCGTTGGCGTTCTTCAGCGAGCTCATCACCATCCAGGCGAAGGGGGCGAGCAGGCCGATGGCCGCGATGATCAGGGCGATGTAGCCGACGATGCGTCCGGCGGTGCGACCCGCGCGCACGCGGCCGGCGGGGGCGGGCGCGCTGAGCTTTCGCAGCGTGCCCCCGGTGACGAGAACCTGTGTCTCGGTCATCATGCGCTCCGCTTCTTGTTCCAGAGGAACTGGCCGATGGTGACGAGGATGCAGAGGAAGAACAGTGCGACGGCCGCCGCGGATGCGTAGCCGAACTGCGATTCCTCGAAGCCCTTCTTGTAGATGAACTGCGACAGGACGAGCGTCGACTGCCCGGGGCCGCCGTCGGTCATCACGAGGATCAGGTCGAAGATCTTGAAGGAGTTGATCGTGAGCATCACGGTGACGAAGAACATCGTCGGCCGCAGGCACGGCAGCGTGACGTTGACGAAGCGCTGCCACACGCTCGCACCGTCCACCCTGGCTGCCTCGTGCAACTCACGCGGCACGGTCTGGAGCCCCGCGAGGAACAGGATCATGTAGTACCCCATGTCGCGCCAGGTGCTGACGATGACCACTGCGGGCATCGCCCACTCCGACGAGGTGAGCCACCCCGGGGGTGAGGAGATGCCGATCGTGCGGAGGATCTCGTTGATGGGTCCGTAGTCGGGGCTGAAGAGCAGATTCCACACGACGGCGATCGCGACGATCGAGGTGATGTAGGGGAAGAACGCGGCGGTGCGGAAGAAGGCGACACCGCGGAGCTTGTTGTTCAGCAGCAGCGCGAGTCCCAGCGAGACGACGATCGTCAGCGGGATGTGCATGACCGAGTAGTACAGCGTGTTGAGGAACGCGATGCGGAAGCTGCCGTCGCCGACCAGGCGCTGGAAGTTCGCCAACCCCACCCAGTCGGCCTTGCCGAAGACGTTCCAGTTCGTGAACGCCATGTAGAAGAGGATCAGCACCGGCAGCAGGGTGAGGAACCCGAATCCGATGAAGTTCGGCAGGATGAAGCTCCAGCCGATCAGTGCGTTGCGGCGACGCAGCGCCGAACGGCGCCGGGGCGGCGTGGCCGGCCGCACGTCCGTGCCGTGGGGCGGGGCCTCGGTGATGGTCATGTCTCTCGTCTCCTGTGTGCGGCGCGGGGTGCCTGCTCGGGGGCCGACCGTCGGCCGACCCCCGAGAGGATCAGCCGACTTCGTTCTTCACGCGGTCTTCAGCCGTCTTGATCGCGTCGTCGATCGACGCCGAGCCCGACATGACGGCGGTGTGCAGGTCTGCGAGGATGCCCTGGATCGTCGCCGTCTTGCTCGACGTCGGGTTCTCGGGGAGGACCTTGTGGGTGGACCACGCGAACTTCGAGAGCTCGTCGGACGGCGCACCCTCGACGGCGAAGTAGCTGTCGACCACGGCGTCGTTCGTCAGAGCCGGAGTGATGCCGATCTCGGCGAGCGCCTGCGCGCCCTCCTCCGACGCGGCGAACTCGAGGAACTGCTTGGCCGCATCGGCCTTCGCGCCGTCGATGTTCGCGTTGATGCCGAAGCCGGTCGGGTCGCCGAAGGTCACCGGGGTGTTGTCGGTGCCCGCGGTCTTGGCGTCGAGCTGCGGTGCGGGAGCGATGCCCCATTCGAAGTCGTTCGCGTCTCCCGACGCCTGCTGCGCGATCAGGGTCGCCGTGTACCACGTGCCCATCAGCATCATCGCGGCCTTCTGGGTGCCGAACTCACCCTGGTACGTGAGCTGGTTGGCGGTGGAGGTGTTGAAGTCGACCTGGTCTCCTGCGTCCTGCAGCGCCAGCGTGTTGTCGTAGTAGTCCTTGAAGTTGCCGTAGTCGCCGTCGAGGACGCTGGTGCCGGTCTGCGCGTTCGCGAAGCCCTGCACGGTGGACTGCCAGCGGTGCAGGTACGCGCCCTTCACGGTGTCGGTGGTCAGGGCCGCAGCCGCGTCGGCGTAGTCGTCCCAGGTCCACGAGCCGTCCGGGTATTCGACGCCTGCTGCGTCGAACAGATCCTTGTCGTAGAACAGCACCCAGGAGTCCTGCCGGTAGGGCACCGCATACGAGGCGCCGTCGACCTTGTAGGAGTCGGCGCCGCTGATGCCGTCGGGGAGCTTCACGTCGGAGACGTCGAGAAGCTGACCGCCCTCCTGGAAGGTGGTGACGTACTTGACCTCCTTCTGGGTGATGATGTCGGGGCCGGACCCGGCGGCGAGGTCGGCGGTGACGAGAGTGTTGTACTCGGCGGCGTCGTACTCCTTGAGCTCGATCGTGACGTTCGGGTGCTCCTTCGTGAAGGCGTCGGCGAGCGTCTGGAACTCCGGGGTGGTGTCGATGCTCCACCCGGAGAGCGTCAGAGTGATGGGCGCGTCGGGGTCGGCGCTCTCAGCGGCATCGGTGCCGCCCGAGCAGCCGGCGAGGGCCAGGGCCGCGACTGCGGCGATGCTGCCGGCGGCGAGGATCTTGCGGTTCATGAGGGTACTGCTCCTTTGCAATTGCGGGTAGGTGCGTCCGGCTCAGACGAGCCGGTGCGTGGTGGTGGTGGAGTCGGGCCAGGCGACGACGGCGTCTGCGCCGTCGATGCGGACGGAAGGGTCGGATTCCGGGACGCGGTCCGACAGGTGCAGCGCCGAGGCGATCCACTCGCCGGTCGCGATCGGGTAGGTGAGGACGGGGACGGATGCCGCGGCGCCGAGCGGGCTCGCGTCGCGGCGGGACTCGGTCGACGCCGCACCTCCCGGCGTGAGTGCGACGATCGTGCTGCAGCGGTCGTCGGTGAACGCGGCGGCGCGTCGGTCAGACACCGAGACCTCGACGGCGTCGGCCGCGATCGCCCAGCCGCCGATGCGCAGCGCGGTGGCTGCGGCATTCTCCTCGATCGTGTCGATGCGCACGAGGCGGACCTCCCATGCACCCCGCACGATCGACCACGTCGTGACGGTGCCGGCGATCTCGACCTCACCCGTGATGCCGGAGCCGTGCCTGGTCTGTGTGGCGGCCGGGGCGATCCAGTGCGCGGTCGCGGTGGACCCGGCGATCGCGGCGTCTTCGTCGATGCGGATGCCGTTCACGCTCATGCCGGCGCGATGACTCGCGCGGCCGTCGGCGTGCAGAAGCGCGACCGACTGCTCGAGCGGCTCGGCCCAGGCGTCGCCGTTCAGCAGCGGGCTCGCGGCAGTCGAGTAGCCCAGGCGAGCGTACAGGGGCGAGTCGCCGACGAGGTTGCCGGGGTGCGCGTGATCGGCGCCGTGGTTGATCACCCGCACGATGCCGTCATCCGCGGTGGTCGAGATGATCCATGCCGGAGAGAGGGCGACGCGCAGAGTGTCGGCGGTCTCGGACGGGAGCAGCGCCTGCGGAGCAGACCACACCGGGTGGTCTTCGGGCAGGGCGAGGCCGAGAAGCCCCTTCGCCGCCCAGTAGGGAGAGCCGGTGCCCGAGTAGTTCTGTGCGAGGCGACGCCATTCCTCGTGCCAGCCGAGGTCGAGCAGCCCGTCGCGGTTCGGGACGCCGTGCGCCGCGAAATGGCGGACGATGCCGGATGCGGCTCTACGCAGCTGACCTGCGGGAACCGACGGCACCTCGGCGATGATGCCGGCCCAGTAGGGGGCGGCCGCGGCGAAGCGGTAGACGAGGCTGCGACCCTGGATGAGCGGTGAGCCGTCGGCTCCGACCAGAGCGATCGCGTCCTGCAGGAAGGCGTCGAGACGCGCGACGTCGTCCGGGGTCCGGCCTTTCGCGAGTTCGGCCGCTCCCTGCATGCGCGCCCACAGCACGGGGTACAGGTGCAGCGCCCACCCGACGTAGTGGTCGTAGGAGCGTTCGTCTCCGTCGGAGATCCAACCGCCCTCCCGCACGAAGGAGTCGTGAAGCGCGAGGTCGTCGTCGATGTCGGTCTGCGACCATGGGCCGCCCACCGATCGCAGGAACGTCTGCACGACGACGCGGAACCACAGCCAGTTGTTTCGCGGGTAGGTGTCGTCTCCGACCACCGGGGCGAGATAGTCGATCACCCGCCGCTGGGTCAGCCCGTCGAGGCGGTCCCAGATCCACGGACGGGTCATGTCGAGGATGAGTGCCAGGGAGGCGGCTTCGACCTTCGCCTGTGCATGCTCGTCGAGGCGCACCCAGCGGTCGGCCCCGTCGGGGTCGACGCCCGCGACGATGCCCCGCGAGGAGAAGTCGATCAGGTCGTCGACGCCCTCGCCGCGCGCGCCCGTGATGCGGAAGCCCGCGAGCAGAAGCGTGCGCATGAACCCCTCGAGCCCGTCGACGTCGACGCCGTAGCCGCCCGATGCACCCGGGAGAGTGATGCGCGCACCGTTCTCCGATGCCCAGGGGCGAACAGCCGCGAGCAGTCCGTCGGCGTAGGCGATGAGATCGTCACGGGTCCATTCCGCGTCGACGTGCAGGCTCTTCGCCGCTTCGCCGGGGGGCACGATCGCCACAGACTTCTCCTTTGAACACTGCTGTGATGGACGCGTCCGGCGCTTCTCCGTTCGCGATCGTTTGGAGATTATCATCCTGTTTCGATCAAGACAACTCTCGAATTAATCGTGTTCGATCATTTTCGATCAGCTATGCTGATTCCATGACCGATCAGCAACACGTGCCCCTGGCGCCGGCGCGCCATGCGCACATCCTCGCCGCTCTGGCACGCGACGGAATCGTCCGGGTCTCGCAGCTCACCGAAGAACTCGGTGTCGCCCCGGTCACCCTTCGTCGAGATCTGCAGCAGCTCGAGGAGGAGGGCAGGCTCGAGCGCGTGCACGGCGGAGCAGTGCCGGCATCCGCCCCCGCCCTGACCGGGGTCGCCGCCCCAGCGACCGGCGGAGCCATCGCCGTGCTGGTCCCCTCGCTCGCGTACTACTGGCCCGGCGTCTTCCGCGGCATGGAGGCCGAGGCGCAGCGCCGGGGCCTGCGCCTGGTGCTCCGCGGGGCCTCGTACGAGTTGCAGGACGAGCGACCGGTCCTGGAGCGCCTCGTGGCATCGGATGACATCCGGGGCCTGATCGTGGCCCCTAACCCCGACGCCGCCCACGCGCAGGACGTGGTGCAGTGGCTCGCCTCCTCCGACATCCCCAGCGTGTTCGTCGAGCGCGATGCGGTCGTGCTCCCCGGGCGAGAACCGGTCGAGAGCGTCACGACCGACCACGCGTTCGGCGCCGTGCTCGCTGCCAGACACCTTGCGGAACTGGGCCACCGACGGCTCGGCCTGATCGTCTCGCGCGACTCCCCCACCGGCCGCAAGGTCGTGAAGGGGTGGGCCGCTGCGTGCGAGGAACTCGAACTGGGCGCCGACGCCCACTTCGAGAGCCTGATCCCCGATCGCAACGTCCCCGGCTTCACCTCGGCCGTGAACGCCGCGATCGACACCGCGCTCGAGAAGGGCGCGACCGGGCTGCTCATCCACCCCGACCCCGCGGCGATGGCCTTCATCGACATCGCTCTCAACCGTGGCCTCGCGGTGCCGGAGGACCTGTCCGTCATCGCCTACGACGATGAGGTCGCCCAGCTGTTCACCCCGGCGCTCACCGCAGTCAGCCCGCCACGCGGTGCGGTCGGCGCTGCGGCGGTCGATCTGCTCGCCCGGCGTCTCGCCGATCCCTCGCGCCCTGTGCACCGGGTCACCTTGAGCCCGACGCTGCATGCACGCGAATCGACGGCCCCAGTCAGTCACGCATAGGCGGACAGACGACCCGGGATGCACTCAAGTCGCGCATAATGAGAGCAGGGAGGCCCGCCATGTCCGTCAGACGCGATCGCAAGTTCTACACGAGCCTGGCCCTGCACGAAGCCGTCGCCGAGCATCTGGCTGAGACGCCCGTTTACGTCACGATCAGTGGTCTGCATGGTGCCTCGAAGGTTCGACAGCATGCGCACGGCGGGGCCGTCGAACTGATCGATGAATGGGTGGCGGCGCTCGAGCGGTCTGACACGCGACACCTTCGAGAGCTTCTCATCGGCGAGGACGAGCACAGCATGGACATGCGCAACACCACCGTCTTCCTCAGCGTTCTGGGGCAGGATGAGCGTCGCATGATCCTGGATCGCGTGTACTCGAATGCAGCGGAGTGAGCTCGAGCACGCGATCCGAGCCGCGTGCGAGATCGTGCAATCCGACAGGATCATCATCATCGGAAGCCAATCGGTCCTCGGCACCTGGGGCGAGAACGAGCTTCCGACATCCGCGACGCTCTCCCCTGAGATCGACATCTTTCCGGTGTCGGATGACGATGCCGAGACTCTCGCGCGCCGACTGGACGTGATCGGCGAGATGAGCGAGTTCCACCAGACGCACGGGTTCTACGTGGACGGTGTGGGACGCAAGACCGCAACTCTTCCGCAGGGGTGGGAAGAACGCCTGGTCGAAGTGCCCGCTCGCCGCTTGCGTGATGGTGTCGAGGTGCTCGGGCTCTGTCTCGATCCGCATGACCTCTGCGTGGCGAAGATCATCGCCAACCGCGACAAAGACCGGCTGTTCGTCGGCGATCTCATCGAGGCCGGGATGATCGACCCGAGAGTGCTCATGGAGCGCTTGACGATCACGAACACTGACGACGACATCAATCACGCGTTCGTCTGGGTGCAGTCCCAGCTCTGACGCCGACGCCGCATCGGCGCGCGCAGTTGCGGGTCAGCGAGTGCTCGTGCGCTCGACCAGGGTCGTCGGCACCACCACAGGGCCTGAGGCCGCACCCGCCCCTTCGATCTCGTTCACGAGCGCGTCGACCGCGCGCTGCGCGAGGGCGGTGAAGTCCTGCCTGATCGTCGTCAACGGTGGTCGGTAGTTCGCGGCATCCGGCACGTCGTCGAAGCCGATGACCGCGACGTCCTCTGGTACCCGGCGGCCGCGCTCGGCGAGGGCACGCAACAGGCCGAGCGCCATCTGATCATTGGCACAGAAGACGGCGGATGCCGCGCTCAGCGCGTCGCCCGCCGCATGACCGGACTCGGCGCTCCAGTCGCCGCGAGCAGGCTCGGGCGCATCGACCCCCGCGGCGGCGAGCGTCTCGAGCCAGCCGCGCTCGCGTTCGGCGGCGGCGAACGAGTCGACGGGCCCGGCGAGGTGATGCACGACCGCGTGCCCCGCGGAGAGCAGATGGGCGGTGGCGGCGGCGGCTCCGCCTGCGTGATCGCTGTGCACGGCGACGAATCCCGCGTCCGTGGCGGCATCGACCACGACGAGTCTCAGCCCGCTCGGCCGCTCAGCCGTCGCAACCTGTGCGGAGGCCTCGTTCAGCACGATCGCGCCGTCGACCTCCTGTTCGGCGAGGCTCTGGAACGCCGAGGCCACGCCGTGCGACGCGGTGACGAGTGTGAGCGCGTAGCCCCGCTCGGCCGCGGCCTCCGCCGTGGCCTGCAGCATGCGCGAGTTGCCGACCGTGGCGAGGGTCGTGACCACGAGTCCGATGGTCTTCGAACGACCGGTGCGCAGGGCGCGGGCGGCGCGGTGCGGGCGGTAGTCGAGCTCGGCCATGGCCTTCTCGACTCGCGCCCGAGTATCGGGATCGACGCGCGGGCTGTCGTTCACGACGCGCGAGACGGTCTGCCCCGACACCCCGGCCCGCTCGGCGACCATCGCCATCGAGACCCGACCGGTTGCCGCGCGGCGTCGTCGTGGCTCCACCGGGTCAATACCGAGATCGTCGATGCTCATCGCGTGCCCCTTTCCGTGTTGACGTTATCACGGTGCTGTGCGACCATGTTTACGTGAACACGCACGAACCTTCCGACACCCGGACCGAGACGCTCTCCGCCGGCGTCACCAAGCGCGCCACGACTCTCGCCGACGGCCGCGACCTCATCTACTACGACGACCCGGACACCACGCTCGATGCCGAGCGCTCGGTCGACGCCCGCATCCTCGATCCGCGTCCCGAGTCGGCGACCATGCGACTCGACGTGCTCACCGGCGACTGGATCACGGTCGCCGCGAATCGCCAGAACCGGGTCATGATGCCGAGCGCCGACGCAGACCCGCTCGCTCCGCAGACGCCGACGAACCCCTCCGAGGTGCCGTCGCTCTACGACGTCGCCGTGTTCGAGAACAAGTCGCCGGCCTTCGGCCCCGCACTCGCGGAGGCGACCGGAGGCGCTCCGGCGGCGAGCAACCCGCCGCGCGGCCTCGACGACCTCGCCGCGCTCGGCCTCGGTCGCACCCGCACCTCGGTCGGCCGCTGCGAGGTGGTCTGCTTCAGTCCCGAGCACTCCGGCTCCTTCGGCACCCAGAGCGTCACCCGGGCTCGCACCGTGATCGAAGCGTGGGCCGACCGCACCGCGGCCCTCTCGCAGCTCCCCGGGATCGAGCAGGTGTTCCCGTTCGAGAACCGCGGCGAGGCGATCGGCGTGACCCTGCCGCACCCCCACGGCCAGATCTACGCGTACCCCTACGTGACCCCGCGCACCACCCGACTGCTCGACAGCATCGACCGCACGGCACCGGACCTGTTCCAGCACATCCTCGACTTCGAGCAGGGCTCGGAGCGCGTCGTCTTCCAGGGCGAGCACTGGACGGCGTTCGTGCCGTTCGCGGCGCGCTGGCCGCTCGAGGTGCACCTGATGCCGCACCGCCACGTACCCGATTTCGCGGAGACGACGGAGGCCGAGAGGGACGAGCTCGCTCCCCTCTACCTGCGCCTGCTGCGCGGCGTCGACGCGCTGTACGAGACACCGACCCCGTACATCGCAGCCTGGCATCAGGCCCCCGTCAACGTCGGTCGCGACAGCGTGCGCCTGCACCTGCAGCTCACCAGCCCTCGTCGTGCCGCTGACAAGCTGAAGTTCCTCGCCGGATCCGAGGCCGCCATGTGGGCCTGGGCCGCAGAAGTCACCCCCGAGCAAGGCGCAGCCCGCATCCGCGAAGCCGTCGAGAGAGCACACGCATGAGCGACATCCACGACACCGCCACGGAGCTGTTCACCGAGCTGACCGGCCGCACGCCTGACGGCCTCTGGTCGGCACCCGGGCGAGTGAACCTCATCGGCGAGCACACCGACTACAACGACGGCTTCGTGCTGCCGTTCGCGATCCCGCATCGCACGGTCGCCGCCGTCGGCGTCCGCGACGACGGCATCGGCCGCGTGCGCGTGGCCTCGACGTTCGCCGCCGAGCCGGTCGAGGTCGCCCTCGACGAGCTGGGCACGCTGTTCCCGACCCTTCGACAGGCTCAGGGAACCAGTTCGCAAGGAAAGCCCGCCGTGCCCGAGTGGGCCGCCTACCCGCTCGGCGTCGCCTGGGCGCTGGCCGAGGCCGCAGGTGCCGCGGGAGCCGGCATCGACATCGCGATCGCCTCCGACGTGCCCGTCGGCGCGGGGCTCTCCTCCTCCGCGGCGATCGAGGGGGCGACGGCATCCGCTCTGAACGACCTGTGGAATGCCGGTCTCGACAAGACCGCCCTCGCCCGCATCGGGCGCAAGGCCGAGAACGAGGCCGTCGGCGCCCCGACCGGGATCATGGACCAGATGGCCTCGATGCTCGGCGAGCCGGATGCCGCGATCTTCCTCGATTGCCGCTCGCTCGAGGCGCAGCTCGTGCCGCTCGGCGTCGCCGAAGCAGGGCTCGCGATCCTCGTGATGGACACGCGCGTCAAGCATGCGCACTCCACCGGCGGCTACGGCGAGCGCCGCGCGGCCTGCGAACGGGGCGCCGCGATCATGGGCGTGCCGTCGCTGCGCGACGTGTCGGTGGGCGACCTGTCTCGTGCCGAGACGCTCATGGACGACGTGACCTTCCGTCGCGTGCGGCACGTCGTCACCGAGAACCAGCGCGTGCTCGACACCGTGCGGGTGCTGCGCGAGCAGGGCGCGCGCGCGATCGGCGACCTGCTCGTCGCCTCGCACGCCTCGATGCGCGACGACTTCGAGATCTCCGTCCCGGAGCTCGACACCGCCGTCGAGGCGGCGCTGTCGGCGGGCGCCCTCGGCGCCCGGATGACGGGCGGCGGATTCGGCGGAGCGGCGATCGCTCTCATCGAGGCGGATGCCGTGGCCACGGTGTCGGATGCCGTGAACGCCGCGTTCGCGGCATCCGGATTCGCCGCCCCCCACCTCTTCACGGTGACGCCCTCGGCAGGTGCTCAGCGCGACGCCTGAGAGAATGACCACTCTACCTCCCCCGTTCTAAAGGAGAAGCATGTCCTGGATCGTCACCGGCGGCGCTGGCTACATCGGATCGCACGTCGTCAGGGCACTGGCGGACGCCGGGCTCTCCCCCGTCGTCATCGACGACCTCTCCAGCGGTGTGGCATCGTTCGTTCCCGAGGGCGTGCCGTTCGTCCGTGGTTCGATCCTCGACCGGGAGCTGGTCGAGAAGACGCTCCGCGAGCACGGGGCGACCGGCGTGATCCATGTCGCCGGCTTCAAGTACGCGGGCGTCTCGGTGCAGCGTCCTCTGCACACCTACGCGCAGAACGTCGAGGGCACCCGCGTGGTTCTCGAAGCCATGCAGTCCGCGGGCGTCGCGAACATCGTGTTCTCCTCGTCGGCCGCCGTGTTCGGCACTCCCGATGCGCCGCTCGTGGTGGAGGACACCGAGAAGAGGCCTGCAAGCCCGTACGGCGAGTCGAAGCTCATCGGCGAATGGCTGCTGCGCGACCAGGCCGTGGCGACCGCCGAGTCCGAGAAGCCGCTGCGCCACACCTCGCTGCGCTATTTCAACGTCGTGGGATCCGCTGATCCGGCGGTGTACGACGTGAGCCCGCACAACCTGTTCCCCATCGTCTTCGAGAAGCTCATCGCCGGTGAGACCCCCCGCATCAACGGCGACGACTACGACACCGAAGACGGCACCAACGTGCGCGACTACGTGCACGTGGGCGACATCGCGGCGGCCCACGTTGCCGCCGCGCAGCGCCTCGCCGCGGGAGAGCCGATCGAAGCGGCGTACAACCTCGGCTCGGGCGACGGCCTGAGCGTGCGACAGATCATGGATGCCATGGCTCGCGTCACCGGCATCGACTTCACCCCTGAGATCGGACCGCGCCGCGCCGGCGACCCCGACCGCATCGTCGCCACCGGCGAGCTCGCTGCGCGCGACCTCGACTGGAAGATGCGCTACACGGTCGACGAGATGGTGCGCACGGGCTGGGAGGCTCGGCGGGCCGCTTCCTCCTGACTACCGGCTCCGGGATTGCTTTGTCGGGCAAAGAGCGGGACCCTTTCCCCGCAAGCGGGGCCCCTTTCCCGATTTGCCCGACAAAGCAATCCCTCCGCCTCATGTTCCGTGTGGGGCGCGGTGGGTCCTCGCTGGACAGGCTCGCGCCGCCGGTCGTTGAGCGAGGGAGCGCAGCGACCGAGACGAAACGCGGAGTCAGCGACGGGGCGGAAAGGAGCGGGCGCGTCGTCGGCTCAGAGGTCGCGGGTGCGGATCGGGTAGAGCCAGAAGCACAGCCAGGCGAGGGCGGTGAAACCGAGCGGGACGACGGCGAGCATGATGCGGATGCCGCCGTCGATGGTCTCGGCCTGGGCGTCTCCCCGTGACGCGTCGAAGCCGGATGCCGTCAGCACCGCGGCTGCGACGATCGCCTGCAGGACGACCGAGCCGCGCACGACGAAGCCGTTCACGCCGAAGAAGGCGCCTTCGCGCCGGTGACCTGTGCGCACGGCATCCTCGTCGATGATCTGCCCCAGCATGACCTCGAGAAGCTGCAGCAGACCGCCCACGCCCACGCCGACCGCGACGCCGACGAGGGCGGCCGCGAGCACCGATGCGGGCAGCAGGTAGCCGAGCACCGCGACGCCGAAGACGGCGACGCTCCAGAGCACGGCGGTGCGGGGCGAGGTGCGTCTGACGACCGCGCTCCACAGCAGGATCGACGGGATCGCGGTGACGAAGATCGCGGCGAGCAGCACGCTGCCGTCGCCCTCTGCCGCGTGCAGCGAGTAGCGCACGTAGAACGGGATCGCCGCGAGGATCACCGCGATCGAGGTCTGCACGAACAGCGAACCGAGCACATACGGAACGAACGCGCGGTTCGCGAACGTGAAGCGCAGTTGGCTCTGCCACGACATCGCCTCGGACGCCGCCTCAGGAACCGCCCGCTCGATCATCCCTCCGGCGAACGACCACAGCAGCATCACCAGGCAGACCCCGCCCAGCGCGAGCGCCATGCCCGGCCACCCGATCCAGCCGTAGAGCGCTGGTGCACCCGCCGTCCCGAGCACCATGCCGAGGATCGCGAAGATCTGCCGCGGCACGTTGCCGCGTGCGCGTTCCTCTGTCGTGCGGAAGATTTCCGGGAACAGTGCCGAGATGTTCAGCACGACCACCACGAACGCGATGTCGTAGACCGCGACGACCACGAGGAACCACACGATCATGCCGCCGGGCGACAGGGCTGGCGGCATCCAGACCAGGGCGAACGCCACCACGAGCGGCACGATGCCGAGGCCGATCCACGGGATGCGGCGGCCCCAGGGAGTGCGAATGCGATCGGAGAGAGCGCCGACCACCGGGTTGAGTGCGGCGTTCAGAACGCCGTGGACGATCATCGCTCCGGCCACCCAGGTGGGCGGCACGCCGAGATGGGTGACGTAGAAGTAGACGACGAAGGCCGAGAAGGTCTGCGCCATGAGCTGAGTCGGGAAACCGGAGGCCCCGAAGGCGATCGACTGGGCGCGGGTGGGCGCGGCGTCGAGACGGCGGTCGCGGATGCCGGCGAGGCCGCGGGGGCCGGCCGAACCGTTCATCGCGCAGCAGCCCGCTGCAGGTCGCGCAGGTCACGCCAGCCGATGCGCACGAGCCCTTCATCGGCGATGGCCTGGAGCACCGCGGGGTCGGCGAGGAGCCGCCGCTCGTAGCCGCGCTTGGCTGCGGCGAAGTCGACGGCAGCGCGCAGCTCGTCGTCGTCGACCATCGGGTGCAGGTAGATCTCGGTGACGCCGGCGGGCACGGCCCGCAGGAGGGCGATGAAGCCGTCGCGCACCTGCTCGTAGGTCTCCTCGTCCGGCGTCCCCTCGCCGATCAGCTCGAAGGGGTGCGACCACAGCCTGTCGATGATCTCGACGCCGGCCGCCTCGGCGGCCGCGGTGGCCCTGTCGAGCAGGTGCTGAAGCTCGGGATCCACCCCCACTCCGTCCATGCTGCGCGGCAGCCGGAACGGCAGACCGTGCTGCGCGGCGAGCGCGAACACCGGAGTGAGGAAGTCGCGTCCGGTGGCGAGTCCGTACACCGAGCCCATGTGGTTGTCGAGGTGCGTGACGTCGACCCCGGCGTCGAGAGCCGCCTGCAGCTGTGCCGTGATCTCGGCCTCGACGTCTGCCTCGGAGGCGAGCTCCTCGACGGACACGACATCGGTCGGGAAGAAGCCGTCGGCATCGACCAGGGTCGTCGCCGTCCCCGTGAGCGGACGCCAGCGGTAGCGGCGCCACTCGCTGGTCAGCACCAGGTGCACGCCGATGTCGAGGTCGGTGCGCGAGGCGGCGAACGCGAGCGCCTCCGGCGACCACGCGCACGGCACCATGATGGTCGCCGAATCCGCGCCGCCTCCGTCCAGCAGCTCGGCGATCGCCGAGTTGGCCGCATGGCACATGCCGAAGTCATCCGCATTGATGATGATGGCGCGCGCCCCGGGGGCGAGGCCGAGACGGTCGGCGAGATCAGAGATCATCGACTGCTCCTGTCGGGAAGGATGCTGGTGAACACGGCCGCGCGAAGAGCCGATGTCGCTTCGCCGATCGCGCCGACCAGAGGGGCCTCCGGGCCGAACTCGGAGACCAGGAAGCGCATCGGCAGCTGGGCGGCGAAGGAGTCGGCCACCTGCCGCACGGCGTCGACGAGCACCGGATGCGCCGCCGTGCCGGCGAGGATGAACGCCTCGGGATCCAGGATCAACGCCACGCTCCCCGCAGCGAGCGTGATTCGGCGCCCCATCTCGGCCGCCATCGCGACCGCCGCCGCATCGCCGGCGGCTGCGGCGTCGAGGTGCTGGTCGACCGTGTCGGCCGGATCGCGGCCGTGCACGAGTGCGAGATCGCCGACCACGGCGTCGCTCAGCACGGGGGCGCCGACCGGCAGCGGCGTCTGCGGCAGATACATCACCTCGCCGGCGACCCCGGCGAATCCGCGGTGCAGGGCGCCGTCGATGACGATGCCTCCGCCCAGCCCGTCGTCGAACAGCAGCAGCACGAAACTCGCGAGCTGCGCGCCCGCACCGGAGGTCAGCTCGGCGAGAGCGGCGAGATTGACGTCGTTCTCCACGCGGACCGGGCACCCGAGGAGCACCGACAGGGCCGAGCGGAACACGCCTCCATCGGGTCCCTGATCGTCGCGGATCCCGCCGTCGGCGGTCACGATGCCCGGCACCCCGACGACGGCGAGGTGAAGAGGCCCTTTCGCGAGCGAGCGGCACGACTCCACGAGCCCGACGATGTGCTCGACACGATCGCCGTGCGGAGGGAAGGGCGCATGCTGCTCGGCGCGGACCGTCCCCGTCGCGTCGACGAGGGTGACGTGGGCTGCGTGATGATCGATGTGCACGGCGGCGGCGAGCCCGAGACGCGGATGCAGGGCCACACGCCCCGCGGCAGGGCCTCGCGTGTCGCGGTCGAGGCCGGCGGCGGCGACGGCCTCGGCGTTCTCGAGCATGCGGAGCACCTGTGTGACGGCGGTACGCGAGAGACCGGTCGCGGCCATGAGCTCGGCGCGGGTCAGCGGACCCCGGCGGGCCAGCGTCTCGAGGATCGCGCGACCGTTGAGGATCCTGAGCAGCGACTGCGGACCCGCGATCGGACGTGCCATGGTGATTCCCCCCGGAGTCGTCGTCCGACCAGCCTGACACATCGCGTCATACTTGTCGACGGCGAGCGCGGCTTCCACCGAAACAGAATCAGTTGACCCACTGTGACGACTGAATCGGTTGCCACGCCCCTTCAAAAGTGTCAGTATCGACATATGAGCCCCACCCCGAAGCATCCCGCCCTCGACGACATCTCGAAGCGGATCGTCGAGCTTCTCCAGGAGGACGGGCGGCGCCCCTACGCCGAGATCGGCCGTGAGGTAGGGCTCAGCGAGGCGGCGGCTCGCCAGCGCGTGCAGCGCATGACCGAAGCGGGCGTCATCCAGATCGTCGCCGTGACCGACCCGCTGCAGCTCGGCTTCCATCGCATGTCGATGATCGGCATCCGCGTCGATGCCGATCCGCGCGTCGTCGCGCAGGAGCTCACGAAGATCACCGAGCTCGTCTACGTCGTCGTCACGCTCGGCACCTTCGACATCCTCGTCGAGGCCGTGTGCGAGAGCGACGAGGACCTCATCGATCTCATCGCGACACGCATCCGCACGATCCCCGGTGTCGTGCACACCGAGAGCCTGCTCTACGCGGGGCTCTACAAGGACCTCTACAACTGGGGCACGCGCTGACGCGCGCCGCGGGTCAGGAGCACAGCATCATGGGAACCACCGTCTTCGAAAGACAGCAGCCCGCAGAGTCCGTGATAGACGCGTCTCTGCGCGACACCGCCTTCGGCGTCTTCTGGCTGGATGACGTCGAGCGGGTCGAGCATCCGCCCCTCTCCGCCGACATCGCCACCGATCTCGCCATCGTCGGCGGCGGCTACGCGGGCCTGTGGACCGCCGTGCGCGCCAAGGAGCGCGACCCGCAGCGCCGCGTCGTCCTGCTCGAGGCCTCACGCATCGCGTGGGCAGCCTCCGGACGCAACGGCGGCTTCTGCGAGGCGAGCCTCACCCACGGCCACGAGAACGGCGTGAACCGCTGGCCCGACGAGATCGACCGGCTCGAAGAGCTCGGGATCGAGAACCTCGACGCGATCGAGGCCACGGTGAAGAAGTACGACATGAAGGTCGACTTCGAGCGCACCGGTCAGCTCGCGGTGGCGGTCGAGCCGCATCAGGTCGAGTGGTACCGCGACGAGCCGGGCTTCCTCGACGAGGCTGCCGTGAGGGCCGAGATCCACTCGCCCACGTTCCTCGGAGGCGACTGGGATCGAGAGGGCTGCGCGCTCGTGCACCCCGCGAAGCTCGGCATGGAGCTCGCACGCGTCGCGGTCGAGCTGGGCGTGGAGATCTACGAGCACTCGATCGTCCGGGCCATCGAGGGCGACGGGGCGGGGCCGATCAGGCTGGTCACTCCCGGTGGAACGGTGACGACGGATGCTGTCGCCCTCGCGACGAACGTGTTCCCCTCGCTGCTCAAGCGCAATCGCCTGATGACGGTGCCGGTGTACGACTACGTGCTGATGACCGAGCCGCTGACGGCATCGCAGCGGGAGTCGATCGGCTGGTCGAACAGGCAAGGCCTCTCCGACAGCGCGAACCAGTTCCACTACGTCCGCCTCACCGCCGACGACCGCATCCTGTTCGGCGGCTACGACGCGATCTACCACTTCGGCGGCAAGGTGCGCCCCGAGTACGAGGACCGCGTCGAAAGCCACCGAAAGCTCGCCTCGCACTTCTTCACGATGTTCCCGCAGCTCGAAGGCGTGCGCTTCACGCACCGCTGGGCGGGCGCGATCGACTCGTCGAGCCGCTTCTGCGCGTTCTTCGGCACGGCCCGCCGAGGGCGCGTCGCGTACGCCACAGGCTTCACGGGTCTCGGTGTGGGCGCTGCACGCTTCGCGGCCGACGTCATGCTCGACAAGCTCTCGGGCGAGGTCACCGAGCGGACGGAGCTCGCGATGGTGCGAGAGAAGCCGATCCCGTTCCCGCCGGAGCCGGCCGCCGCGATCGGCATCAACCTGGTGCGGGCCGCCATGAACCAGGCCGATCACAACGAGGGCAAGCGCAATCTGTTCCTCAAGACGCTCGACGCGGTCGGCATGGGATTCGACTCGTGAGCGCACTGGCGGCGGGACAGGCAGCGGATGCCGGAGCCCTCGAACTCTCGCACGACCCTCTACCCACGGCATCCGTCGCGTGCGGCGTCCCGACCACCGCGACGTTGCCGCTCGCGACCATCGGTGCGACCGAGGTCGGGGTGTGGGAGATGACTCCGGGCACCGCCGCTGACACCGAGGCCGACGAGGTCTTCGTCGTGCTCTCCGGGCGTGCGACGATCCGGTTCGTCTCTCCTGAGCTGCCTCCCCTGGAGGTGGGCCCGGGCTCGATCGTGCGCCTCGCCGAGGGCATGCAGACCGAGTGGGCCGTCAGCGAGACGCTCCGCAAGGTGTACGTGGCCTGAGCCCTCCGCGCGGCCCGACCGGACCGCCGGGGAGAGCGCGGCCGTGCCAACCGCCTCATACCGGCACAGGCACCGAATCGATCAGCAGGCGCGTGTACTCGTGCTGCGGGTCGCTGAGCAGTTGCTCGGTGGGGCCCGCTTCGACGATTCGCCCTCGGCGCATCACCATGGTCTCGGCGCACACTCGGCGGACGACGGCGAGATCGTGACTGATGAACAGCAGGGTGAGGCCCTGGTCACGGCGGATGCCGGCGACGAGATCGAGCACCTGCGCCTGTACCGAGACGTCGAGGGCGCTGGTGGCCTCGTCCATCACGAGCAGCTCGGGCTCGACGGCGAGCGCCCGGGCGATCGCGACCCGCTGGCGCTGACCGCCGGAGAGCGTCCTCGGTCGCGCGGCCAGGTGCTCCTCCGACAGGCCCACCGCGAGCAGGAGCTCCCGCGCCCGCTCACGGGCGGCGGCGCCGGTGTGCGCGGTGTGCAGCTTCAGCACGTCCTCGATCGCCCGCCCGGCGGGGATGCGCGGGTCGAGCGAGAGGTACGGGTCCTGGAAGACCATCTGCACGCTCTTGGCACGATCGAGCCGTTCTGCCCGGCCGTGGGGAACGCCGGCCATCGAGCGTCCGCCGATGCGGATCGTTCCGGCATCCGGTTCTTCCAGCCCGACGATCATGCGCGCGAGCGTCGACTTTCCCGACCCCGACTCCCCCACGATGGCGAGAGATCCGCCGCGGGGGATCGTCAGGGCGGCATCCGTCACCGCAGCGACAGGCGTCCTGCCGCGGCGTCGATAGGTCTTGCCGACACCCGATACCTCGAGCTGTGCTTCGGCGACAGCATCCGCGGCGGGCGCGCTGACCCCTCCCGTGAGTCGCGGAGTGGCCGACACCAGCCTCCGCGTGTACTCGGCCGCGGGTGCCGTGAGCACGACGCGGGCGGGGCCCTCCTCTACGACACCTCCGTCCTTCATCACGACCAGGCGATCACACAAGGAACCCGCGAGGTTGAGGTCGTGCGTGATGAACAGCATGCCCATGCCGTTCTGTTTGCACAATTCGCCCAGAACCTGCACGATCTCCGCCTGGGTGGTGACATCGAGCGCCGTGGTCGGCTCGTCGCACACGAGCAGCTTCGGCGACGCGCTCAGAGCACCGGCGATCATCACCCGCTGCAGCATGCCGCCGGACAACGCGTGCGGATGCTGCTCCAGCTGCTCACCCGGAGACGGCAGCCGCACGGAGGTGAGCAGTTCGACGGCACGGTCGCGCGATTTCACCGCGGACCATCCCTCGCACAGCCGCAGTGCTTCTGTGACGTGGTCGCCGATCGTGCGCATCGGATTGATGCCGGCGCGCGGGTCCTGGAACACCATGGCCGCTTCGTGACGGCGGATCTCCTGCCGCCCCGCCGCATCGGCGAGCGGCGAGCGGCCGTTCACCGCGACACTGCCCCCGACCACCGCCCGATCTGGAAACAGACCGAGCACCGAGCGCGCAGTGAGCGACTTGCCCGACCCGGACTCGCCGACGAGACCGACGGTCTCTCCGGCTGCGACGTGCAATGTGATCCCGTGCAGCAGCCGAACGCCATTCGGCAGGTCGAGGGTCAGCTCGTCGATCTCGAGAAGGTTCATGCGGGGTTCTCCCCTCCGATGCGGTCTGACAGCTCTTCGCCGATGAGGTTCACCGCGACGACGGCGAGAACCACCACGACGGCCGGCGCGATGGCGGGAAGGAACTGCCCGGCGGCGACGCCCGACTGCGCCTCATTGATCATGGCGCCCCAGTCGGCGGTCGGAGCCTGCACGCCGAGGCCGAGGAACGACAGCCCGGCGAGCTCGGCGAGCACGTACCCGAAGTTGAGGGTGGACTGCGCGCCGACGATCGGGGTGATGTTCGGCAGCACTCGGCGCAGAGCGATCCACGCGCCGCCGAAGCCCTGCACGCGGTAGGCGGAGACGTACGGCCTCATACGCTCGGCGGCCACGAGTGATCGAGTCAGCCGGGCTACGAACGGCGCATAGGCGATGCTCATGGCGATCACGGGCGCCAGCAGTCCCTTGCCGAACAGTGCGACCGCCATGATCGCGATGAGCAGTGAGGGGAAGGCGAACAGCACGTCGAAGACGCGGCTGAGGGCCGCGTCGATCCAGCCGCCCCGCCATCCGGCCCACAACCCGAGGAGGATTCCGATCGCCGTGGAGAAGACGACCACGGCGAGCGGACCTATCAGCGCGGTGCGACCGCCCCAGATGATGCGGCTGAGGATGTCCCGGCCCAGCGAGTCGGTGCCGAGCCAGTGCGCGACGGACGGCGGAGCAAGAAAGGACGCGAAGTCGACCGCATCCGGGTCGTAAGGAGCGACCAGCGGCGCGAGGATCGCGGCGAGCGTGATGGCGGCGAGCACCACGAGCGCCGCGGCGTACAGCAGAGGAGGGCGGGGGCGGCGCGGAGAACGCAGCACCCGCATGGCGAGGGTGGGTGTGGACGAGGTCATCGGGCACCAGCTCCTGCAGCGGACCGAGGATCGATCCAGGGTTCGAGGATGTCGACGATCGCGTTCACTACGACGAAGGCGAAGACGACGAGAAGGACGATGGCCTGCACGACCGGGAAATCGAGGCGGTCGACGGACTGCACGAGCAGTGAGCCGATTCCGGAGAGCCCGAACGCCGCTTCGACGATCGAACTCGCGACGATGAGCCCGGCGACCAACACTCCGCTCACCGTGAGGATCGGCCCGAGCGCGTTGCGCAGCACGTGCCGCCGTATGACCAGGCGACGGCTCACTCCTCTGCTCGTCGACACTTCGACGTGCTCACGGCTCAGCTGATCGATCATCGCCGAGCGCGTCACCTTCGCGACGAGCACGATGAAGACCAGCGCCAGCGCGATCGACGGCAGCGTCAGGTGGCGCACCATGTCGAGGAAGCCATCCCCTGATCCGAAGGACGGGAACCAGCCCCACTGCACCGAGAACACCGCGATGAGCACGATCGCCCCGACGAACGAGGGGATCGCGCCGAGCATCGTGAGACCGATGAGGATCAGCCGGTCGACGCTCCTGCCGCGGTTCAGGGCGGCCAGCGCGCCGAGCACGACTCCCGCGACCGCGATGATGACTCCTGCCATCACCACGAGCATCAGCGTGAGCGGCAGCCGATCGCCGATCACCTGGGACACGTCCTGCCGGTACTGCAGCGACCTGCCGAAGTCGCCCTGCACGACGCCGAGCACCCATCGGACATACTGCTCCCACGGCGGCAGATCCAATCCGTACTGGGCTGTCACGAGCGCGACGGCCTCGGGACTGGGCTTGCGCCCGCGGAGCAGGAAGCTCACCGGGTCACCGGGGACCAGGAACCGCGAGAAGAAGACCAGCAGCGACGCCAGGAACAGCGTCAGCAGCAGACCGCCGAGCTTCCCGACGACGCGGCGTGCGGCGGCCATGGTCAGCGGGCGCCGATCGTGGCGGCCCACGGATAGTAGAGGAACGCCACCGACGGCTGCACGCCCGTGATCCGCTCGCCCAGGTACAGCGAGACCGGCGCCTGGTACAGCGGCAGCCAGGGCAGCTCCTCATTGGCGATCTGCTGCGCCTTCGCGGTCAGTTCGCTGCGCGCCGCCGGATCGTCGACTGCGACCGCCTCGTTCACGAGCGCGTCGAACTCGGGGTTGGACCAGTCGCCGTAGTTGCTGAAGTCGCCGGTGCGCAGAACCGAGTACATCTCGAGCGGATCCGGGCTCGACAGGTACCAGCTCGTATAGAACAGATCGACGCCCTCCCGGGCGCTGGGGTCGGAGAACAGCGCGGTGTAGGCGTTCGGGGTTACGGTCTCCACCGTGACCTTCAGCCCGATCGACTGCGCCGCAGCAACCGTCGCCTGCGAGATCACGGAGAAGTCGTTGCTGATCGGCGCGGTGACGTAGGTGAGCTCCTCGCCCTCGGCACCCGCCTCGGCGATGAGTCTCTTCGCCTCTTCGACGTCCTTGGCGTAGTGGGTGACGTCGTCGAAGGCTGCCGCGCGCCCGGCGTCCGATGCATCCTGCCACACAGACTCCGTCGTGAGCACGTCGCTGGACTCACCCACGCCGCGGTAGGCGGCCTGGAGAATGCCGTCACGATCCATCGCGAGCATGAGCGCCTTGCGCACCCGCACGTCTCCGAGCGGTCCCTCGAGGTCACTCACGACGAGGGAGCCGACCGCCGTGTTCAAGCCGAACAGGACGTCTCCCCTGCCCGATGCCTCGAGCGTGGATACCGACTCCATCGGAAGCATCCACGAGCCGTCGACGCTGCCGGACTTGAGCGCGTTGATCCGCGCCGTGGCATCGTTCATGAAGACGAAATTCACCTCAGCCGAATGGGCTGCGAGAGACTTGTCCCAGTAGCCGTCATAGCGCGTCAGAGTGATCGACTCGCCGGACTCCCACCCGGAGAAGGCGAAGGGGCCCGTGCAGTTCACGCCACCGGTCGAGTTGCCGTAGTCTGCCCCCTTCTCGGCGAGCGTGGCAGCCGACTCGATCACACCGGCCGAGCCGCCCATGCCGAGATTGAACTGCGAATCAGCGCCTGTCATGGTGACGGTCACCTCGTCGTCTCCGGTCTGATCGATCGAGGCGACGTTCTGGTAGACCGAATACCAGAACGATCCCACCGCCGGGTCGAGGTGCCGATTCATCGAGGCGACGACGTCGGCCGCTGTCAACGAGGTGCCGTCGTGGAACGTCACGCCCTGACGGATCGTGTAGACCCAGGTGTCGGGAGTCGGGTGGGCGAACGACTCTGCCAGCCCCGGGCTGAGCGAGAAGTCCGGATTCAGCCGGAGCAGCGATTCGCAGACGTTCGCGAGCACCGAGTTGTCGGCGTAGTCGAACGCGTAGGCGTAGTCGAGGGAGTAGGGCTCGGCGTAGCTCGCGAACGTGAACGAGTCGATGTCGCCGCTGGGAGCGGCGGTCGTCGTCGTGAGCTTCCAGTCGAGAGGCTCGTCGGAGCCGCCACCGGCGGCGGGGCTGCAGCCGGCGAGGGCGGAGGCGACGAGGATGCCGACGCAGGCGGCGGCTCCGCGGACGACCGTGCGGTTCATCGGGACTCCTTGAGTG
>JAEKKN010000021.1 GCA_019510305.1 Microbacterium sp. | reverse complement strand
GAGGTGTCACGGACTTCGCGGCTCTTCTCGTTGAAGATCGCGCGGAGCAGGCGCTCCTCGGCCGACAGCTCGGTCTCGCCCTTCGGCGTGACCTTGCCGACGAGGATGTCGCCGGGGCGGACCTCGGCGCCGATGCGGATGATGCCGCGCTCGTCGAGATCCTTCAACAGCTCGGGGCTGACGTTGGGGAGGTCACGGGTGATCTCCTCTTTGCCCAGCTTCGTGTCGCGGGCGTCGACCTCGTACTCCTCGATGTGGATCGAGGAGAGGGTGTCGTCCTTCACCAGGTCCTGGCTCAGGATGATCGCGTCCTCGAAGTTGTAGCCCTCCCACGTCATGAACGCGACGAGGAGGTTCTTTCCGAGGGCCAGCTCGCCGTTCTCGGTGGCGGGGCCATCAGCGATGACCTCTCCGACCTCGACGCGCTCACCGGCCGAGACGACGACCTTCTGGTTGTAGGACGTGCCCTGGTTCGAGCGGTCGAACTTGCGCAGGTGGTACTCCTGCGTGCCGCCCTCGTCGAGCATGACGATGACGCGGTCGGCAGAGACCTCGGTGACGACACCGGCCTTCTCGGCGGTGAGCACGTCACCTGCGTCGATGGCGGTGTAGCCCTCCATACCGGTTCCGACCAGCGGCGAGTCGCTGCGCAGCAGCGGCACGGCCTGACGCTGCATGTTGGCGCCCATGAGCGCGCGCTGCGCGTCGTCGTGCTCGAGGAACGGCACGAGCGAGGTCGCGACCGACACCATCTGGCGCGGCGAGACGTCGATGTAACCGATCTCCTCAGGGAGGAACAGGTCGACCTCACCGCTACCGCCCTTCGGGCGTGCGAGCACGTGGCTCTCGCGGAAGCGGCCGTTCTTGTCGAGCGGGGCGTTGGCCTGCGCGATGTTGAAGTCGACCTCTTCGGATGCCGTCAGGTAGTCGATGTGCTCGGTGACGACGCCGTTCTCGACCTTGCGGTACGGGGTCTCGATGAAACCGAACGAGTTGATCCGCGCGAAGGTCGCGAGAGCACCGATCAGACCGATGTTCGGGCCTTCAGGAGTCTCGATCGGGCACATGCGGCCGTAGTGCGAGGGGTGGACGTCACGGACCTCGACGCCTGCGCGGTCACGGCTCAGACCACCGGGGCCGAGAGCCGAGAGGCGGCGCTTGTTGGTCAGACCCGCGAGCGGGTTGTTCTGGTCCATGAACTGCGACAGCTGCGAGGTTCCGAAGAACTCCTTGATCGCGGCGACGACGGGGCGCACGTTGATCAGGGTCTGCGGCGTGATCGCCTCGATGTCCTGCGTGGTCATGCGCTCGCGGACGACGCGCTCCATGCGCGACAGACCCGTGCGGACCTGGTTCTGGATCAGCTCGCCGACCGCGCGGATGCGACGGTTGCCGAAGTTGTCGATGTCATCGGTGGCGATGCGGATCTCGGCCTGCTTGCCGCCGCGGATGCCGTCGAACGTCTCGACGCCTGCGTGGATGCGCACCAGGTACTTGATCGTGGCCACGATGTCGGCGACGGTCAGCACCGAGTCGGTGAGAGGCGCGTCGAGTCCGAGCTTGTGGTTGATCTTGTAGCGGCCGACCTTGGCGAGGTCGTAGCGCTTCGGGTTGAAGTAGAAGTTGTCCAGCAGCGCACGGGCGGCCTCGGCGGCGACCTGCTCGCCCGGACGGAGCTTGCGGTAGATGTCGCGGAGCGCATCTTCCTTCGTGACGATGGTGTCCTTCGCGAGGGTCTCCTCGATGGAGGGGAAGCCGGCGAACTCGGCGAGGATCTCTTCGCTGGTCAGACCCAGGGCCTTGAGGAAGACGGTGACGGACTGCTTGCGCTTGCGGTCGATGCGCACGCCGACCTGGTCGCGCTTGTCGATCTCGAACTCGAGCCATGCACCACGGCTCGGGATGACGCGAGCGGAGACGATGTCCTTGTCGGAGGTCTTGTCGGGAGTCTTGTCGAAGTAGACACCCGGCGAGCGCACGAGCTGCGAGACGACGACGCGCTCGGAGCCGTTGATGATGAACGTGCCCTTGTCGGTCTGCAGCGGGAAGTCGCCCATGAAGACCGTCTGGGTCTTGATCTCACCCGTGAGGTGGTTCATGAACTCGGCCTCGACGTACAGCGGAGCCGCGTAGGTCTTGCCCCGCTCCTTGCACTCCTCGATGGAGTACTTCTCCGGCTCGAGGTAGGGGTTCGTGAACGAGAGCTGCATCGTCTCGCCGAGGTCCTCGATCGGAGAGATCTCCTCGAAGATCTCGCCGAGACCGGAGATCTCGTTGACGTCGGTGCGGCCCTGTTCCTTGGCCTCTGCGACACGAGCCTTCCAGGCGTCGTTTCCGACGAGCCAGCCGAAGGACTCGGTCTGCAGAGCCAGCAGGTCAGGGACCGTCAGCGTGTCGGAGATCTTGGCGAACGAAAGACGGGATGCTCCGCGTCCGTTCTTGGTGGTGGTGGATGTGGATGCGTTGGGAGCAGCAGCCAAGGGAATAACCTCCGTGAGCCCCGCAGGGCTTCTCGATTCCTTTGTCGTCAGGTGGAG
Source organism: Microbacterium sp. (assembly GCA_019510305.1). GTDB lineage: Bacteria > Actinomycetota > Actinomycetes > Actinomycetales > Microbacteriaceae > Microbacterium > Microbacterium natoriense_A. The sequence continues at coordinate 217,279 of JAEKKN010000021.1, read as the reverse complement.
TAGCGCTCAGAGCTCAACGTATGCCGACCACCATATGAGGGCACGGAGAAAGGAGCGCAACTACCAACTATAGACACGAATCTGCGACATGGCAAGTCAAATCCTTGACCAATTCCGGATGCTGCGGTAAAAGCACTCGGGCGATGGACGGACGCCGCTCACTCCTGCGGTGTCCGTCGTCGCTGCGCCGCCGCATCGTGCGTGAGCTGCAGCGGGATCGTCACGGGGGCGCCGCTGTGCTGGACGACCCGCACGAACAGGATGTCGACGAGCACGAGCTGCGCGATGCGGCTGGTCATCGCCGCCATGCGGAACGGCGATTCGTGCGCGTGCGTGAGCAGCACTACGTCGGCCGCCAGCGCCAGTTCCGACTCGGCGGCGCTCGTCACCGCGACTGCGAGCGCACCCGCATCGCGGGCCACCTCGACTGCCCTCAGCACCTCGGCGGTCTGCCCGCTGTGCGAGAACGCGATCACGACGTCGGACGAGGTGCGCAGCGACGCGGTGGTGAGCGCCAGATGCGGATCGGCCGAGTGCGACACGGAGAATCCGATGCGTGCGAGCTTCTGCTGCAGATCCTGCGCCGTCAGAGACGAGGCCGCCTGGCCGAACAGATCGATGTGCCTGGCCGCGACGAGAGCGCGCGCGACCCGGTCGAGGGCTTCGGCGTCGAGCCCCCGTGCGGTCGTCTCGATCGCGTCGATCTCCTGCGCCGCGAGCTTCGCTGCGATTGCCTCGGGACCGTCATGCGAGTCGATCGCCGTCGTGTCGAGCCCGAACCGTGCTCGTTGCGCCTGTGCGAGCGTGATCGTGCGTGCGGCGGCCACCCTCAGCTCGCGATAGCCGCTGAACCCCAGCGTCTGTGCGAATCGCGCGACGGTGGAGACCGAGGTGCGGCACAGCTTCGCGAGATCGTTGATGGCGAGGTCGACGACGAGCGTCGGGTCGGCGAGGATCGTGTCGGCGACGCGCGCCTCTGCGGCGCTCAGTCGGGGAAGTGATCTGCGAACCAGGGCGAGAACGTCGACGTCCACGGGGGCCTCCGGCGCTCAGCCTACGCGGCCGAGCAGCCGCTCCCTGGCCATCAGCGCGCCGATCCGACTGGCCGCCCCGACCTCGACGACCGGGAGAGGCAGGGCCGACCGCGCCGAGAGCCCGACGTTGACGACGATCGCATCCGGATCGCGCCGCGCCGCGCGCTCGACCAGCTCTCGCTGGCCCGCGTCGGAATCAGGTCGATCGATGAGGATCGCCGTGATGCCGTCTTCAGACACGGCGGCGTCGAGCACCGCATCCTGTTCCGCCGCAGACGTGCGGGCGACGTCGAGACGCACGCAGTGGCCGCCGGCGGCGAGGGCCGACGCGACATAGGCCGCCGCACTGTCGACGGCGAGAGTCGATCGGCGGCGCGCGTCGACGACCGACAGGGCGGAGGCCGGCGGCGTCGGCCCGCCCTGGATCGCCCGGCGCACGATGTCGGCAGCGTCGAACGCGATCGGTTCTTCCGCATCCGCCTTCTGGAGCTTCTCGGCGAGCACCGCGACCCGAGCGGCCGCCTCGTGCACGCGATCACGCGAGAGCGAGCCGTCACGGAGGGCTGAGACGATGCCGTCGCGCGCTCTGAGGAAGTCCCGCCGGTCCTGGTCGGGGTGCGCGGCGTCGCCGGGATTGGTGGGGTTGCCGATGCACAGCAGGTCGGCGCCCGCGGCGAGAGCGAGTGCCGCTCCCCCGCCGATGCCGACGGTCTCCCTGATCGCCGCCATGTCGAGTGCGTCGGTGATGATCGCCCCGTCGAAGCCCATGTCGCGGAGCCTGCCGAGCACGCGCGGGTTCAGCGTGGCGGGCTGTTCGCCCCAGGCGGGGACGACGATGTGCGCCGTCATGATGGTGTCGACGCCTGCGGCGATCGCGGCACGGAAAGGTTCGAGGTGCACGCGCTCGAACTGGTCGACGGGCAGCGTGATCTCGGGCAGTGCGTGGTGGGAATCGAGGTGCGTGTCGCCGTGGCCGGGAAAGTGCTTGACGCAGGCGGCTGCGCCGCCGCTCTGGATGCCGCGAACCTCGGCGACCACGTGGCGAGCCACCAGCCGCTCGTCGTCGCCGAAGGAGCGGACGCCGATCACGGGGTTGCGGGGATCGGTGTTCACGTCGGCGACCGGTCCGAGAACGACGTTGGCGCCGACCGCGCGCACCCGCCGGGCGAGCTCGGCGCCGGTGGCTCGGGTCGCCGCGAGGTCGTCGAGTCGCCCCAGCTGGGCGGCACCGGGGAGGGTCGAGCCCTCGGCCGTCTCCAGCCGGGTGACGCTGCCGCCCTCCTCGTCGATGCCGATCAGCGCAGCGGGGTTCGCCTCGAGGATCTGCGCGCTGAGCGCGCCGAGGTCGTCGCCGACGTTCTGGCCGAAGTAGACGACTCCGGCCAGACCGTCGCGCAGTTCGTCGAGCAGCCAGTCCGGAGCGGTCGTTCCCAGGAAACCCGGCCAGAGCACGCCGTTCGCGAGCCGGGCGAGCTCCTCGCTCATCCCTTCACCGCCCCTGCCACCATGCCGGCCGACAACCGACGCTGCACGATCACGAAGAAGATCATGACCGGGATCGTGATGATCGTGGACGCGGCCATGATGCTGCCCCAGTCGTTCGAGTGCAGACCGAAGAACGACTTCAGTCCGATCGACACGGTGTACTGGTCGGTGGCGCTGCCGAGGATGGTCATGGCGAAGATGAACTCGTTCCACGCGGTGATGAAGCTGAAGATGCTCGTCGCGACGAGACCGGGCATCACGAGCGGCAGCAGGATCGAGCGGAACATCCGCCACCAGCTGGCGCCGTCGATGTAGGCGGCCTCCTCGAGCTCGACGGGCACGGCCGCCACGAAGCCGCGCAGCATCCAGATGCCGAACGCCAGCGACAGCGCGACGTAGACGACCATCAGCCCCAGGATGCTGTTGAGCAGCCCCAGGCTCTTCACCTGCAGGAACAGAGGGATGACGAGCGCCTCGAGCGGGACCATCTGCACGACGAGGATGAGCATCAGGATCGTCGTGCGGAACCTGAAGCGGAAGCGCGCGACCGCGACGGCGGCGAGCAGGCACACGATCGCACTGATCAGAACCGTGACGAGGGCGACGATCGCCGAGTTGCGCAGGAACGTGCCGAAGCCGCCGTCGGTGAGGACGAACGCGAAGTTGTCGAACGTGAGCTCCTGCGGCAGCAGCGACTGCCCTCCGCTGGAGGCCTTCTTGTCGAGCGCGCTGGAGACCATCCAGTACACGGGGAAGAGCGTGAAGATCAGGACTGCGGCGACCGCGACGCCGGTGCCGATCCTCGATGCGGCAGAGCGACGCGGGTTCACAGCTCGTCCTCCTTCATGAGCGAGCGGATGTAGACGATCGTGATGGCGATGAGCACGAGGGTCAGCAGCACCGCGAGCGCTGCGCCGAAGCCGTACTTGTTCTGGCCGAACGACTCCACGTACGACCACACGCCGAGGTTCAGCACCGAGCGGTTGCCGCCGTTGCCGCCGGGCATGAGATACACCTGCGCGAACACCTTGAAGTCCCAGATCGTCGACAGGATGATGACGACGGAGAAGACCGGCCTGAGCGTGGGGAAGATGATCTTCCAGAAACGGCGCCATGCGCCCGCGCCGTCGAGTGCCGCGGCCTCGAGCATCTCCTTCGAGACGCCCAGCAGGCCCGCGAGCACGGTGATCGCGACGAACGGGAAGCCGTGGTGCACGACGTTGATCAGCACGATCGCGTAGAACGACCACTGGTTGGTGAACCAGTTGTAGCTCTCGTCCATCAGGCCCAGGTTCTGCAGCACGGCATTGAAGACGCCGCGATCTGCATCGAAGATGAACGTCCACACGTAGGTGCCGGTCACCGCGGGCATCGCCCACGCGACCATGATGCAGCTCGAGACGATGGTGCGCCACACGGGGCCGAGCTTGGCGAGCAGCAGGGCGACGAGAGTCCCCACCGCGACGGTCACGAACACCGCGACGGCCGCGAAGCCGACGGTGTTCGGCAGCACGACGGTCCACAGCTGGGGGTCGCTCAGAGCCTTCGCGTAGTTCTCGAGACCGATCCAGTTCTGCTCTCCCGTGTTGATCTCGCGCAGCCCGTAGTCCTGCAGCGAGTACAGGAACACCTGCACGAGCGGCCACAGCATGAGCGTCGCGAGGATGAACAGTCCGGGGGCGAGGAGAAGCCAGGGCCGGGCCTTCACGAGGGAGAACCCCCGCGGCCTGCCAGCCACGGAAGCGGAGGAGGACTCCGCCTCCGTGACCGGTAGAGGTGCGTGCACCATCGTCATGGAGGGAGACTTCCTACTGGTTGAGGAGCTCGGTCATCTCGGCGGCAGCATCCTTCGTCGCCGTGGCGACGTCCTTCTGCCCGCTGAGGATCGCCTGGATCATCGAGTTCGTCGTCTTCTTCGCCTGCACCGCGCCGAAGTTCGGCGTCACCGGCACGGATGCACCACCCTCGACCATCTGCTGGGCGAACGGGGCGACCAAGGGGTCAGTGGAGGAGAGTGCCTCTTCCATCGCTGACTGCACGCCCGGGAAGTACCCGGTCTCATCGGCCCACTTCTCGGCGAACTCACCGGTGGTCATGAGCTTGACGAACTGCCACGCGAGATCGGCGTTCTTGGTGGTGTTGAAGATCGACAGGTGGGATCCGCCGAGCACGGAGGGAGCGATGCCGCCGTCCTTGCCGGGGATCACGGCGGCGCCGATCTTGCCCTCGAGGTCGGGGTTGGCCTCGATCAGCGCCTTCGGCGTCCACGAGCCCGAGAGCATCATCGCGACGTTCCCCTGCGTGAAGGCGTCACGAAGATCCGTCTCCTTCCAGGTGGTCGCACCGGCGGACGAGAATCCGTGCTCGGTGGCGAGACCCGTGTAGAACTCGATGCCCTCCTGCGACTCCTCGCTGTCGAGCTCGCTGGTCCACTCCTTGCCGTCGAGGGTCGCGACCTCGCCGCCTGCACCCCAGACCCAGGGGTAGACCTGGAACTCGGCGTCGCCCGCGACGGGGAAGGGCAGCATGTCGGGCTTCGCCGCCTTGATCGCCTCGCCGGCAGCGACGATGTCGTCCCAGGTCTTCGGAGCATCCAGACCGAGTTCCTCGAAGACGTCGGTGCGGTAGACGATCGAACGGACGCCCGCGTACCACGGCATGCCGTAGAGCTCGTCGTCGTAGGTGCCGGCGACCGCGAGGCCCTCGACCAGGTCGTCGCGCAGGCCCTTCTCCTCGTCGACGTAGTCGTCGAGGGGCAGCAGCGCACCGGCATCGGCGAACTCGGCAGTCCACGTGGTGCCGGTCTCGGCGATGTCCGGAGTCGTGGCTCCGGCGATCGAGGTCACGAAGCGATCATGCGCGTCGGCCCACTGGACCTCTTCGATCTTGACGGTCGCACCGGTCTCGTCCTCGAAGGCCTTCGAGACGGCGTCGTAGAACGCGGTCGAGTCCGGGTTCGTGCCCTTCATGATCCAGACGGTGAGCTCCTGGCCCTTGCCGTCGACGGATCCGCCGTCGCCGGCGTCGCTGCCACCGGTCGAGCAGGCGGCCAGGCTCAGCGTGGCCACGGCGCCCAGCGCGACAGCCGAGAGTATGCGCTTGTGCATCAGGGATCTCCTCTTCGAAACGTCCTGGCGGCATCGGGTGCTCACCAACTTCGATAAGTATCCACGACTAACTAATTAGCTGCAAGCAATTCTCACGATTGTCATCCGGTTGTGACAAAAGTTTCCAGAGGTAGGCTCACGGCATGCGCCGCCCCTTCGACAAGGCCGACCGGACGACAGTCGCGCGCCATGCTCACCTGCTCTCCCCCTCGCCCGGATCCGTCGCGCTCAAGCTGCTCGGGGCTGCGCTCGCCGTGCTCCTCGTGTCGGCTGCGTCCATCGCCGCGTTCGTCGCGATCGACCTCGCCAACCGGGTGAGCGATGGGGCGGTCGCGCTGGAGGGCGACGACGACGTCGCGCCTCCCGCGCTGGGGGCCTACCCCGATGACAAGGCCTTCAACCTCCTCATCGTCGGCACGGACGAATGCGGGGAGATCACGAGTCAGTACATGGGGAAGCGCTGCAGCGATGCGGACGGAGGCATCCGCAACGACGTGAACCTGCTCGTTCACGTGTCGGCAGCACCGCGCAACGTCACCGTGGTGTCCTTCCCCCGCGATCTCATGGTCGAGGTGCCCGAGTGCACTCGTGACGACGACTCGACCGCCCCCGCCATGGAGAAGGCGTCGTTCAACTCCCTGTTCGATCACGGCGGCGTCTCATGCATCGCGACGACCGTCACCGAGCTCAGCGGCCTCTCTGTCGAGTTCGCGGCGAAGATCAGCTTCGACGGCGTGATCGAGATCACCAACGCGATCGGCGGGGTCGAGGTCTGCGTCGCCGGCGAGGGCATCCACGACTCCCAGGCGGGAATCGACCTGCCGCCCGGCACCCACACGATCTCGGGCGCGGATGCCCTGGCGTTCATCCGCACACGCCACGGCGTGGGCGACGAGAGCGACCTCGCGCGCATCTCGAACCAGCAGCAGTACATGTCGCGCCTCGCGAAGAAGATCCTCAGCGCCGAGACCCTGACCGACCCGTCCACCGTGCTGAAGCTCGCGAACACCGTCGCCGACAACATCGTGCCCAGCGAGAAGCTCAGCAACCCGCTCACGCTGGCCCAGCTGGCCCTCGCTCTCAAGGGCGTCGACTTCGCCGATTTCGTGTTCGTGCAGTTCCCGAACACCCCCGACCCCGACAATCCGAAGAGCAAGGTGGTCCCCATCGACGATGCTGCCGAGGCGCTCTGGGCAGCCCTCATCGCAGGACAGCCGATCTCGCTCTCCGGAGACGTCAACAGCCACTCCGGCATCGTCGTGCCCACGCCACCGCCGGGCGAGACGCCGGCCGAACCGGTGACGCCGCCCGCCACCCAGACGCCCGAGGTGCGCGCGACGCTGCCGCCGGAGATCTCCGGACAGAGCGTCGATCAAGACACGTGCTCCAACGGCAACCAGGCGAAGTGACCGCGTAGTCTCGGAGCATGGGCAGGACGCGCGCACGAGACACCGAGCACCCGCAGGCCCGACTCGATCACGGCGGCGTCGCCCGCATCGTGCCGAGCGCGTTCACCAGCGGGTTCGAGCTGATCGTCGACGACACCCCGCAGTCGCACGTCGACCTCGACGATCCCACTCACCTGCACTTCGAGTACGTGGTGCGCATGGGCGCCGTGATCGATCAGCTGCCGCCCGGTCCGCTGACCGCCGTGCACCTCGGCGCCGGAGCCCTGACTCTGCCGCGCTACGTCGAAGCCACCCGACCCGGATCCCGCCAGCAGGTCATCGAGCTCGAGGCCCCGCTCGCGGCGCTCGTGCGCGAACACCTTCCGCTGCCGCGAGGAGCCGCGATCCGCGTGCGGATCGGCGACGCGCGCGCCGGAGTGCACAAGCTCCCCCCGGCCCTCACCGGCACCTGCGATCTGGTCATCTCCGATGTCTACTCCGGGGCGCAGACGCCCGCGCACCTCACGAGCGTCGAGTTCTACCGCGAACTGAGGGCGCTGCTGAAACCAGCAGGAGTGCTCCTCGTGAACGTCGCCGACGGCCCCGGTCTCGCGTTCGCCCGCCGGCAGGCCGCGACGATCGCCGAGGTCCTGCCCGAAGTCGGCGTCCTCGCCGATACGCAGGTTCTCAAGGGGCGCCGATTCGGCAACCTCGTGATCGCGGCATCCGCCTCTCCCCTGCCCACCGACTGGCTTCCGCGCATGCTCGCCGCGGGTCCCCATCCCGCCAAGATCGCTCAGGGCGCCGAGGTCCTCTCCTTCATCCAGGGCGCCCGCGTGGTGACCGATTCGGATGCCACGGCGTCCCCTCGCCCCGACGATTCGCTCTTCCTCCGCTGAGCCCGGGCCGGCGCCGAAACGGAACACGCCGGGCAAGGTCATGCCTCCTCGGCGTGTTCCCCGTCTCGGCGGAAACGGGAATGCAGACTGGAGCGAGGGATGCTGCGAGAGGAGAGCCGAGAGCATGAGTTTCATCCGGGGCTACGACCAGGAGACCCTCCGCGAACTGGTCGATCTCGATGAATGCGCGATGAGGCTGGCCGAGATCGAGAGCCAGCGCAGCCTTCCCGCTCTGCTGGAACGCGTGTGGCTCCTGAAGGTGCTCGGGCGCCTCGACGAGGCACTCGCCCTCGCCGACGAGACCGTGCGTCAGGCCCGCATGGCCGGCACCCGCAAGGACGTGCTCCGCGCTCGCGTTCTGCACGCGACGATCCTGCAGTACCGCGGCGCGTTCGCGGCGGCCGAGCAGGAGCTCACGACGTGCGCAGCCGAGGCCGAGGGACAGGGGTGGGCGTCGATCGCGGCGTTCGCCCATCAGCACCACGGCAAGAACGCGTACGAAGCGGGAGACTTCGAGACCGCCCGCGACAGCTTCAAACGCTCCCTGTTCCTCCGCCGAGAGGCCGGCGCCGAGGACCGGGAGCTCGAGGTCGCGCTCCTCGCGATCGAAGCCGCGGAGCGCCGCCGGCCATCTCAGCTCGTCGCCGGCTGAGCAGACACCTCACCGGTTCGACGACCGGCCCGACCACCGCGATGAGGTGCGCCGTGCAGGTCGCGATGTCGGCGGCATGGCTTAGCCTTGGCGCATGGCGGAACTCGACCGTGTGCGCATCTGGGGCGAAGCGCTGATCAGGTTGCATCTCGACGACAGCTGGTCCTTCGGCTTCGACAACGCGAAACGCCGCGCGGGTCAGTGCGACTACACGAAGAAGCGCATCACGGTGTCGCGCTACCTCGCTGCGCGCTTCGAAGACGACGAGATCCACCAGGTGCTGCTGCACGAGGTGGCGCACGCGCTCGCGGGCCACAAGGCCGCACACGGTGCCTCGTGGAAGCGGATCGCACGCGACCTCGGCTACGACGGCGGGGTCACGCATCGGGGCGAGACCGCGGTAGAACTCGCACCGTGGGTCGGCACCTGTCCGGCGGGTCACGTCACCTACCGGCACCGCCGCCCGACCAGGGCCACGTCGTGCGCGAAATGCTCACGCACCTACGACGCGCGCCACCAGTTCACCTGGACCAGGCGCGAGATCACCCCGGCCACGCGTCTCGCCGCCCAGATGGCACGCTGAGATCAGTCCGTAGACAAGCGCTGTTCGGGGGCGGCGTCATCCTCCGCAGAATCGGATGCCGCGGCATCCGTCTCCTTGGTGCTCTGACGCCTGCGCAGCGTTCCTGCGAGAGCGCGCCATCCGACGAAGAACACGCCGAGCACGACCGTCGCGACGATGATGAACGCGAGCTGCGCCGTGTCGCCGGCGATGATGCGCAGCAGCATGCCGCCCGCGACCGTCACGACCCACACGGTGACACCCCACAGCAGCGACCAGGGCTTGCGCGGCCCCGATCCCATGAGCGCGGCGAGCGCGTGCCCGACCAGGAGCGCGACGAGGAACGGCCAGGCGGTCAGGAGGAATCCGCCCGGATCCTCCTGGTGCGATGCGCGCCCGATCACGGCGAAGATCAGCACGAGCACGGCATCGACGATGAGAGCGGGGAGGTATCTCATGCCCCGACCATACGGCCCCGCGGCCCGAATCCGCGGCGAGCGCGCGGCTTGTTGACGAGTGCACGGTCTGTTCGACGTCGCCGCGCCGTGCGTTCGGCAGGTGCCCGTCCGCTCGAGGGGCTACACGAAGGGCGCGAACCTGCCGTCGCGCAGCTCGGGGACCATGTCGGAGGAATCGAGCGACGCGGCGTCGGCGACGGATGCCGGCACGATCCCCGACTCCGCCATGCGCGCGGTCGAGGCGACGCCGATCTCGAGCTCGCGTGCCGAGCCGCTGGCGCTGAGCAGGTGCCGCAGGGCGCCCTTGAGCGCTCGGAACCCCTCGGCGGCGACAGCCGCGTCGGGCGCGGTGTGGTCGATGCCGAGATCGGTGAGAGCGGCGATGACGGCTCCGGCGCCGAGCTGATCTTCGACGGCGAAACGCAGAGCGCCGTCAGGAGCCTTCTCCCCTGCGGCGATCACCGCCACCGAGGTGCGCTGCTGACGGCGCTCCTGCACGGCCTGCACCGCGCGGGCGACGGCCGCAGCATTGCGCAGCCCCCCGAGCAGCACGAGAGCGCCCTCGGCGGACGCCGCCACGGCCGCACCGTTGCTCGACCACTCGCGCGCGTCGTCGAGGGTGACGACGACGCCCGAGGCGACGGCATCCGGCACCGTCGAGGAGAACCGCAGCACATCGACGACCACGACGATGTCGGCGGGGGCGAGGCGTGCGAGGCCGGCGGCTCCCCATTCGAAGCGGACCTGATACGTGGACTGGTCGAAGGGCGATGCCATCTCTCCAGCCTAGGCTCGCTCGGATGCTTCTCGAGGTGCGTGCTGTGGTCGGCGCGGGCGGAAAGCGCGACCACAACACGCACCTCGACACCGACATCGGCTACCGGCGCCGGCCCGCATCAGTCCGCCGCGAGCGCCTCGACGGGCGCGACGCGTGTCGCGAGCCGGGTGGGAGTCGCGGCCGCGACGAGCGTGAGCACCGCAGTGGCCACGACGATCACCACGACGGGGATCCACGGCACCTGAGGAGCGATCAAACCCGCCGGTGTGAAGTCGGGCAGCGTCGGCACCGAGCCGAGCAGCGACTGCGCGGCGATCCATCCGTAGGCGATGCCGAGCACGAGACCGGTGACGGTGGCAGCCACGGTGATGTGCGTGGCCTCCAGCAGCACCATCCGGCGCACCTGCGCGTTCGAGAGGCCGATCGAGCGCAGCAGCCCGAGCTCGCGCCGGCGCTGCACGACGCCGATCGTGAGCAGGTTCACGAGTCCGACCGCCGCGATGACCGCCGAGACCGCGACGAGAACCATCATGATCGTCCCGAACGCATCGAAGGGCGCGAAGAAGTCGGGCGGGATCTCTCCGGTCACCTGACTCGTCATCAGACGCTTGGCGGACTCGAGCGCCACGGCGAACATCGTGACCAGCGTGACTCCCATCACGACGCCGATCGCCATGCGCGCGGAGCGCTCCGGATAGCGCAGCGCGTTCTCGGCTGCCAGGCGCGCGGTGGCGCTCGATCCGAACAGGCGCCCGACGAGACGCAGCACGGGCGGCATGAAGATGACAGATCCGAGTGCGAGCCCGGTGAACGAGAGGATGCCCCCGAAGAACGAGACCACCACTCCGAGCGGTGTGATCAAACCGAGGACCACCCCCGCCGCCAGAAGAGCCGCACCCGAGATCAGCAGCACCCAGGCGCCGACGTGGCGGCCCGGTTTGCCGGCGACCTCGTCATGCGCACGCTCGACCGAGCCGCCGATGGCCTGCAGCGGTGTGACCGCCAGAACTCGCCGGGAGCCCGCCCATGCGGCGATCCACGTGGTGAGGGCGACGCCGACCGCGGGCAGCACGATGAACGGCTGCGCGATCGTGAAGTCCCGCGGGACGTTGTCGATGAACTGGGCGCCGATCTGCACGCCGACTGCGGCCAGCAGCAGACCCGCTGCCGCGCCGAGGAGTGCGCCGATGATCCCGACCACGAGCCCCTGCCGGCCCACCTCGCCGCGCTGCGACCGAGCGGTGGCGCCGATCAGCCGCATCAGCGCGATCTGCCGTGTGCGCCCCGCGATGATCGTCGAGAACGTGTTGGCGGTCACGATCGCCGCGACGTACATCGCGACCGCCGTCAACAGGACAGAGAGGATCGCCACGACGACGGCGAGCGTTCCGCTGTCTCCGATGAACGGATCCGCCTGCAGCACCGCGCCGATGTACGCGGTCGTCTCGACGAGCACGACGCCGAAGGCGGCCGACAGCGTCGCGACGAGGACGCTCGCGCCCATGCCTCGGTCGCGCAGCCAGGCCAGGCGGGGGCCGGTCGCCGCGGTCTGCGGGACGACGGTGGCGATCGCGCTCATGCCGAGACCTCCGCTGCGAGCATGTACGCCGAGATCTCCTCGGCGCTCTGGCGAGGATGGTCGGCGACGATGCGACCGTCGCCGAGGAACAGCACCCGATCGGCATGGCTCGCGGCGATCGCGTCGTGCGTGACCATCGCGATCGACTGTCCGTGGTCGCGACTCGCCTCCGCGAGCAGGCGCAGCACTTCGCGTCCGGTCTTCGAGTCGAGGTTGCCAGTGGGCTCGTCGGCGAAGACGAGGTCGGGAGCCGTGGCCAGAGCGCGGGCGATCGCGACGCGCTGCTGCTGGCCGCCGGACAGCTGGTGGGGGCGGTGCTCGAGGCGCGAGCCGAGGCCGAGCGATTCGATGAGGCCGTCGATGCGGGCCTTCTCGATCGCGCTCGGGCGACGGCCGTCGAGTTCGAAGGGCAGCATGATGTTGCCCAGCGCCGTGAGCGTGGGCACCAGGTTGAAGGCCTGGAAGATGAAGCCGACGCGACGACGGCGCAGGATCGTCAGATCGAGGTCGTCCAGCCCGGTGATCTCGGTGTCGCCGATCCAGGCGCGCCCCTCACTCGGGGTGTCGAGCCCCGCCATGATGTGCATGAGCGTGGACTTGCCCGAGCCGGACGGCCCCATGATCGCCGTGAACTGTCCGCGACGGATGCCGACGCTCACGTCGTCGAGCGCGCGCACGGTGCCCTCGCCCGTGCCGTAGGTCTTCTTCAGGTGCTGGACGCGGGCGGCGAGCCCGAGGTCGGTGGTCGTGATCTCCATGCCATCGACGCTACGGAGAGCGGATGCCGCGGCGCGTCGCTCTGGCGGAGCATCCGGGTACATCGCAAGGATGATCCGGCGGGCGCGGCATCCGCTCCCGTCACAGCAGCGGGCGCGGATCGAACACGACGCGGATGCTCGTGATCAGCCCCTCTTCGACATGGCTCCAGTTGACCGTCGGCACGATCGCGCCGTTGCGGGCGACGAGATCGAACCACGTCATCGCATCGTTTCCTTCGACGACCCGCCGGGTCAGGCGCAAGGTGTCCATCACGGAGCCGGCCATCCCTTCCAGGCCCGCGATGCACTCGTCGACGCCTGCGGCGTCTCCGAAGACACCGGAGAACTGCACGTCCTCGGCGAGGACCGTCCGAAGCAGGCCGAAGTCACGATCACGCCAGGCGTCGAAGTAGATCGTCGCGGCGCGGCGGGTGGCGTCCTGCTGCGAGGTCATGGCTTCACCTTCTCGGCTCACAGCGACACCGTCCAGGCGCGGGTGGAGACGCCGACTGCGTTCCAGGCGTTGATCACGACGATGAGCGACACCAGGGCGCCGAGCTCCTCGGGCGAGAACACCGCGGATGCGGCCTTCCAGTCCGCATCCGGCACATGGGTCTCGGAAGCCCGGGTGATGCGCTCGGTCAGCGAGAGGGCGGCCCGCTCCCTCGCCGTGAACAAAGGCGATTCACGCCATACGGCGACCGCGGCGAGCCTGCGCGCGTTCTCGCCGGCCTTCAATGCGTCACCGGTGTGCAGGTCGACGCAGTAGCTGCAGCCGTTCAGCTGAGACGCTCGGATGCGGACGAGCTCGCGCAGCAGGCGATCGACGCCCGCCTGGTCGAGCTCGCCGGTGGCGGCGTTATCGAGGTGCGCGAGCGCCTTGGCGAATCGAGGTGCGGTGGCATCGAAGTCCAGGCGGACGAGCACGGGGACGGTCAGAGTCGGATCGGTGGGTGCGGAGTTCATGACTCCTCCTTTCGTCTTCTCCAGCGTCGCCGCCGAGTAGCAATCTGTCGAACAGCTGGCTCAGATGGATATCATCGTTCTCAGATATGGAACTCCATCAGCTGCGCTACTTCCTCGCCGTGGTCGACGCGGGATCGTTCACCGCGGCGGCAGACAGGGTGCACGTCAGTCAGTCGGGCGTGAGCGCCCAGGTGCAGAAGCTCGAACGCGAACTCGGGGTCACGCTGTTCGACCGCAGTGCACGGCGCGCCGCACTCACGGCCGACGGCGAGAGGCTGCTCCCGATCGTCCGTGCTGCGTTGTCGGCGGTCGGCGAAGTGCGGGCCGCGGCAGACGACCTGCGCGGACTCGTCGTCGGCTCGTTGCGGGTGGGCACCGTGTCGGGGCTCGCCTGGCCGCCGCTGTTCGACGCGCTCGCGTCGCTGCACGAGACGCATCCCGGCCTCGACATCCGTCTGCACGAAGGCACCTCGGAAGAGCTCCTGTCGGCGCTGTCGCGAGGTGAGAGCGATGTCGCGGTCGCCGCGTGGACCGCCGGTGTCCGAGAGGGGCTCGAGACGAGCGTCGTGTTCGATGACGCGCTCGTCGCCGTGGTCGCGCCGGACCACCCGTGGGCGGCACGGCGCAGCATCCGCCCCCGCGAGCTGCTCGACGCCGACCTCATCGTGCTGCCACCCGGCACCGGGGCGCGCACTGCGCTGGATGCCCTGCTCACCGCGTCCGGGCGGACGGCTGCACCCCGGTGGGAGGTGTCGACGCCCTCCTTCGTGGAGATGCTCGCGACCCGTGGCCTCGGCGTCGGCATCGTCAGCGAGACGACGTGCGCCGGCTGGGCCGGCGTGCGAATCGTGCCCATCGGAGCGCCGACGGCCCGCTCGCGCCTGGGAATCGCCTGGCGCACTGAGCCCACGCACGCGACGCGCGCTCTGCTCGAGCTGCTGCGGGCATCCCCCTCGACGACCTGATCGGGAACGGGTGTCCGGCCTCAGGCCAGTCCGTGCTCGAAGGCGAAGACGACCAGTTGCACGCGATCGCGGAGGGCGAGCTTGGTGAGGATGCGGCTGATGTGCGTCTTCACGGTCGCCTCGCTGAGATACTCGCGCGCCGCGATCTCGGAATTCGACAGGCCGCGCGCGGCCAGCGCGAAGATCTCGCGTTCGCGATCGGTGAGGGCCGAGTACTGGACGGGCACCGGCTTCGGCGCCTCGGCGAAGTGCTGGAAGAGATCACGCGTGGCGGATGCCGCGATCACGCTCGAGCCCGAGTTCACCGTGCGGATGGCCGCGAGGAGGAACTCGGGGTCCGCGTCCTTGAGCAGGAAGCCGCTCGCTCCCTGTCGGATCGCCCGGGCGGCGGCCTCGTCGAGGTCGAAGGTCGTCAGCATCACGATCCGCGGCGGGTCGGGCTGCGCGAGGATCTCGGTGGTGGCCGTCAGTCCATCCATGACCGGCATCCGGATGTCCATCAAGACGACGTCCGGGCGCGTCGCACGCACGACATCGACCGCCTCGCGCCCGTCGCCGGCCTCGCCGACGACGTCGAGGTCGGGCTGCGACGCGACCAGCATGCGGATGCCGGCGCGGAAGAGCGCCTGGTCGTCGACGAGCACGACTCTGATCACGAATTCCCCCCGATGGGCAGCGAGGCGCGAACGAGGAACAGTTCGCCCTCCAGACCCGCATGAAGGCTACCGCCCACGAGCTGTGCGCGTTCGCGCATGCCGATCAGCCCGTGCCCCGATGAGGGCGACGAGGCGACGACCCCGATGCGGTTGGCGATCTCGATGTCGACGCGTTCGGGCAGCCATGACAGTCGCACGTCGACCGAGCCGTCCCCGTGGCGGATCGCGTTGGTCAGAGCTTCCTGCAGGATCCGGTAGACGGCCAGCTGGATCGCCCCCGGCGGTTCGCCGGGCGGCATCGGATCGACCGTGATGCGCGGTTCGATCCCCGCCTGCCTCACCTGTGCGAACAGCGTCTCGAGATCGGCGAGCGTCGGCTGCGGACCGTCGCCCTGGCGATGTCTGAGCTGGGTGAGCAGCAGCCGCACGTCGGACAGCGCGCCGCGGGCCGTCTGTGCGATCGTCGTGAGCGCTTCGGTCGCCATCTCCGGCTCAGCCGCGGCCACGTAGCGCGCGCCGTCGGCCTGCGCGATCACGACCGCGAGCGAGTGCGCGACGATGTCGTGCATGTCACGGGCGATGCGCACGCGCTCCTGCTCCTCGGCGGCGAGGGATTCGGCCTGCAGCTGAGCAGCCCTCGTGCGACGAGCGCGCAGCACGACTCGCCACAGCAGCCCGCTCACCCACGCGAAGCCGAGAGCCAGGATCGAGACGATCAGCAGCAGCACTCCCGCGCTCAGCTGCTCCCAGCCCGTGCTCGCGACGAACGAGACGCCGTTCACGAGGACCATGTACGCCGCGGCGATGAGTCCGCCCAGCAGGGTCGACCCGAATCCCCACCAGAGCACGGCCCTCGAGCCCCACGCCGCCGTCGCATAAAGCACGAGCAGGATGGCGAGGTCGATCGGCACCGGTCCGAAGCCCGACAGCATCTGCAGCACGGCGCCTGCCCAGGCTGCCGCGAGGGCGATGCCGGGCGCGAGGCGGCCGATCGCGACGCCGCCGATCATGAGCACGCTCGCCACGATGAGCCCGGCGAGGGCGAGACCGTGGACCTCCGGGCCGCCCGTCACCGGACCGTAGAAGACGACCGACATGGGCGTGAGCACGACGAAGAGCAGCACCGCGCCGAGGATGTCGAGCACGAGCGCCGTACGGGAGAGCGGCCGGATCACTCCCCCACGCTACGCGAGCGCGAAAGCTGCGGCATCCGCCTCGAGATGTATCCGGCCGACGGGTCAGGCGCGCGCGATGATCTCACCGTGCGGCACGAGGAACCAGCCGTCGCCGTCGTCGGCCCAGCGCTTCCACGCATCGCTGATGTCGCGCAGCTCGGCCTCGCTCGCCATGCGGCTGTCGAGCAGCTGCCGGGTGAGAGCGGACTCGAGTATGCGGTCGGCCCACATGCCTCCCCACCAGCTGCGCTCCTCGGGTGTCGCGTAGCACCAGGTGGATGCCGTGACCGTGACGTCGTCGAACCCGGCGGCTCGGGCCCACGACAGCAGCCGGCGACCGGCATCCGGCTCTCCTCCGTTGGCCCTCGCCGCTCGGCGGTACAGATCGAGCCAGCGATCGAGCTCGGGCAGCACAGGGAACCAGATGAATCCGGCGTAGTCGGCATCCCGCGCCGCGACGACCCCACCAGGCACGGCGACCCGGCGCATCTCGCGCAACGCCTGCACCGGATCGCCGACGTGCTGCAGCACCTGATGCGCGTGCACGACGTCGAAGCTGTCGTCGGCGAAGCTCAGCGCGTGCACGTCCTCGACCGAGAAGTCGATGTTGGTCGCGCGGCGCGACTCGGCGAGACCACGAGACAGCGACAGCGCGTTCTCATCGATCTCGGTCGCGGTGACGTGCGCGACGACGCTCGCGAAGTCGACGGTGATGGAGCCTGGCCCCGCTCCCACATCGAGGAGCTTCGTCGATCCCGTGAGGTGCGCACGGAGATACTCGGCGGAGTTCGAGATGTCGCGGACGTTGTGCGAGCGGAGGACGGATTCGTGGTGTCCGTGCGTGTACGAGGCCATGTTCCATCCTGGCACCCCGCGGAACGCCGTCGAGCCAGTCAGTGCAGCTCGGCCACCGCTCGCCTGATCGACTCGCGATCGGGTTTGCCCGAGGACAGCGTGTCGAGCTCGTCGACGAGGATCAGCCGAGCGGGGCGGGCATGCTTGCCCAGTTCTTCCGCGACGGCGTCGCGAGCGTGCGCGAGCTGTTCGGCTTCGCTGCGCCGCAGCGCCTCACCGCGGGGCGCCACGATGACGGAGGCCTCCCCCCAGCGCGCGTCGTCGACGGCGACCACGACGGCGCCACTGAGACCGGGGATGCGCCGCACGATCCGCTCGACCCGGTCGAGAGAGATGTTGATGCCTCCCGAGACGATCACGTTGTCCGCACGGCCGTGGACCCGCACGATCCCGTCCTCGATCAGGCCGAGGTCGCCGGTGCGGTACCAGCGGATGCCGTGCTCGTCGCGGGTGAAGGTGCGGGCGGTGAGCTCGTCGTCGCCGAGATAGCCGTCGGCGAGCATGGGGCCCGCAATGCGCAGCTCCCCGTCGACGACGCGCACGGCGACCGTGTCGAGCGGTACGCCGTCGTACACGCAGCCGCCGCTCGTCTCGCTCGAGCCGTAGGTGCGCACGAGCCGCGCGCCGAGTGCGGCCGCGCGATCGCGCAACGGCTCGGGCAGCGCCTGGCCGCCCACGAGGATCGCGCGGTACGCCTGCAACGCGGCGCGGACCGCGACACTGTCCTCAGCCTCCAGCAGCGTGGCCAGTTGTGCGGGAACCAGGGAGGTGTACAGGTCGGGGATGCCGTCGCCTGCCTCCGCGGAAGGGCGCAGCATCGACAGGGTCGCCGCGGCGAAGGCCTCTGCGGAGAAGCGCCCTTCGAGGATCGCGGGTTCCGTGCCTGCGACGACCGAGCGCACCAGAACCTGGAGCCCTGCCACGTAGGTCGCCGGCAGCGCGAGAAGCCAGCGACCGCTGCCGATGCGCGCGGCCGTCGCTTCGGCGCCCGCGCGCAGCGCCTCGCCGCTCAGCACGACGCGCTTCGGGATGCCGGTCGATCCGGAGGTCGCGATGACGACGGCGGTCCCGTCCGGCACAGCCTCGGGTTCCCCACCGACCATGCCGAATCCGAGCGCGGGTCCGCCCTCGAGCGCGTGCCGCAGTGCTTCGAGCAGCGCCTTCGGGTCTTCGGCGTCAGTCGGCCTCAGCTCAGTCGGCATGAGCGTCAGAAGTGGTAGGGGAACGCCGACCAGTCGGGGGCGCGCTTCTCGAGGAAGGAGTCGCGACCCTCGACGGCCTCGTCGGTGCCGTAGGCGAGGCGGGTCGCCTCTCCTGCGAAGACCTGCTGGCCGACCATGCCGTCGTCGACGGCGTTGAAGGCGAACTTGAGCATGCGGATCGCCGTGGGCGATTTCGTGAGCACGGTGCGCGCCATCTTCAGGGCCTCGCGCTCGAGCTCCTCGTGCGGGACGACGCGGTTCACGGCGCCCATCTCGTACGCGCGCTGCGCCGAGTACTCCTCGGCGAGGAAGAACACCTCGCGGGCGATCTTCTGCCCGGTCTGGCGGGCCATGTATGCCGAGCCGTAGCCGGCGTCGAAGCTGCCGACGTCGGCATCCGTCTGCTTGAAGCGCGCCTCTTCCGCCGAGGCGATCGACAGGTCGCACACCACGTGCAGCGAGTGGCCGCCGCCGGCCGCCCATCCGGGGATCACCGCGATGACGACCTTGGGCATGAATCGGATCAGGCGCTGCACCTCGAGGATGTGCAGGCGGCCGGCGCGTGCAGGATCGGCGACCGCGTCGACGTCGTCGGAGTACTTGTAACCGTCGCGCCCGCGGATGCGCTGGTCGCCGCCCGAGCAGAACGCCCAGCCGCCGTCCTTCGGGCTCGGCCCGTTGCCGGTCAGCAGCACGGCGCCGATGCGCGGATCCTGTCGGGCGATGTCGAGAGCTCGATACAGCTCGTCGACGGTGTGCGGGCGGAAGGCGTTGCGCACCTCGGGCCGGTCGAACGCGATGCGCGCGACGCCGCCGTCGGGCGTGACGTGGGCGGTGATGTCGGTGTAGTCCTCGGCACCGGGCGCGAGCACCCACTCCTCGGGGTCGAACAGGTCGGAGACGGATGCTGTGGTCACGGCGTCCAGCCTATTCCTCGGCGGGCGCAGGCGAGAGAGCGCCGCCCGTCGTGGGCGGCGCTCTCTCGGAGGCGGTGTCAGGGCCGGCGCCGACGGACGGTCTTGATCCACCCGTCGACGATGTCCCACACGACGCCGGCCGCGACGCCGAACCCGAGGACGACCGCGAGGATGCGGATGATCCCACCCTCGCCGGACGCCTCGGCATCCCCCGCGGCGAAGCCGTCACCGCCTGCCGTGACGACGTGGGCGAGGAAGTCGGGGTTGACGAGCTCGCCGCGCAGCAGCAGGACGAGCACCCACGCGAGGAACGCCAGCGCGAGGACGGTGTTCACGACCGCAGCCCCCACCGTCCAGCCGCCCCGACGGAAGATGATGATCGCGAAGACCGCCTCCGCCGCGATGAGCAGGAGCAGCAGTCCCATGCCCCACGGCCACAGGTCAGGGTTCAGGATCGGCAGCGCCTCCCCCGGGATGAAACCCCGGAAACGGTCCCACAGAACAGCGCCGACGGCGATCCCGAGGAAGACGAGCGAGGCGATCAGCTCGTTGCGCCCGGCGCCGTTCTCGGTGATCTCAGGCAGCTGGCCGACGTCCCACTCGTCGATCGATGTCGAGCTGCCGGTGCGCTCCAGCACGACGAAGACGAGTGTGGTCCAGAAGCAGATGTGTATGATCGCCCCGCCGGTGGCGACGATCGCCGAGGCGATGATCTCGCCGACGGGAGCGCCTGCGATCGTCTGTCCCAGTGCGGCTGCGCCGAGCACGCAGACGGGCACGATGATCAGCAGCAGCTTCAGCACGCGCCACCAGGTGAGATAGAAGCGCGGACCGATGAGGTGCAAGGGGCGATCGGCGTAGCCCGCGGCGAGGATGCCGGGGTCGCCGAGTTCCGCGAGCACGGCCCGCTCGGCATCCGTCGGCGACTCACCGGCCTCGAGCCTCGCTTCGATCGCGTCGGCGATCGAAGCCTCGAGCTCGGCGCGGACGTCACCCTGCGCATCGGGTTTCAGGCTTCTGACCGTCGCGGCGATATAGCGCTCGGTGAGAGTGGCTGTCGTGGTCATGTCAGTTCTCCTCTGCGGTGAGGGCGGTGATCGCCGCGGTGAGCGAGCGCCATTCGTCAGTGAGGGTGTCGGCGAGGCGGATGCCGGCATCCGAGGTGCGGTAGAACTTGCGGGGCCGGGCCTCGTCGGTGTTCCACTCACTGGTGAGGTACTCCTGCTTCTCCAGTCGGCGCAGCAGGGGGTAGAGCGTGTTCGCGTCCGTGGCGAAGCCGCGGTTCTCGAGCTCTTCGAGCAGTCCGTACCCGTAGCCGGGTGTGCGCAGCAACTGCAGGCACGCCAGCACGACCGTGCCTCGGCGCAGCTCCTGCAGGTGCGTGTCGAGCGTCTCGTTCATGTCGATCACATTACTGTGCGTCACACACTATAGTCAAGCACACATTGATATTGAGGGGTGCGGTCGCTGTTCGCGACGTACGGTGGTGACGTGTCCTTCGAGATCAGCCCTGTCGATCCCTTCGACGACGACGCCGTCGACGCCTGGTGGGATGCCTACGCCGCAGCCCGGCGCATCGACATGGGCGAGAATGCCGTGATCTGGTCACGCGAGGAGAGCCGCGCCGAGTTGCAGCAGCCGTCGGCCACCACGCATCGACGCGCCTTCTCGGCGCGCGAGGGCGGCGAGGTCGTCGGCTCGGCGTCCCTCGCCCTGTCCCTCAAGGACAACGTGCACATCGCCGCGATCGGGATCAACGTGCCCGCAGCTCATCGTCGGCGCGGCGTCGGATCGGCGCTCCTCGCGCACCTCGAACGCGAAGCCGCAGCTGCCGGTCGCTCGACCCTGCGGGTCGACATCTTCTGGCCGGCGTCCGCCCCGGCCGACGGCACAGGCGAGCCCGGACGCGAGTTCGCCCGGCGCCACGGGTACGACATCGCTCTGGGCGACCTGCAGAGCCGCCTGGATCTGCCGGTGCCGGACGCCACGATCGACGCCCTCCTCGCGGAGGCTCCTGCGACCGGATACACCGTGCGCAGCTGGACGGGGCCGGTGCCCGAAGATCTCGTCGTCGAATGGGCCGCGCTGGACGCGATGCTCGACACCGAGGCCCCCACCGGCGACCTCGACATCGAGGCGGCGTCCGCCGATGTCGCCGACTTCCGGGCCGACGAACAGCTCGTCGCGCGCCAGGGGCGCACGTCGTTCGGCACCGCGGCGCTCACCGCCGACGGCCACATCGCCGCCTACACGCAGATCGTGGTGTCGCTCGACGACGGCAACGCCTACCAATGGGGAACGCTGGTGCGGCGTGAGGATCGCGGGCAGCGCCTGGGCCTGCGCGTGAAGCTCGAGAATCTTCGGCTGTTGCAGCGCCTCTCACCCGGGACCACCCGCGTCTACACCTTCAACGCCGAGAGCAACGTCCACATGCTCGCCGTGAACACGCGCCTCGGGTTCCGGATGACGGCACGGATGGGCGAGCTGCAGAAGCGTCTCCTGTGAGGCGAAGCGCCGCCTGATTGTGACGACACAGGCACGGGGTGCGGCATCCGATTCCGTACTGTAGAACGGTGACCCCGAAGACCCGAAACCTCGCTCTCACCCTGTCCGCGGCAGCCGTCCTCGCGCTGTCCCTCACCGCGTGCTCTCCCACCGCCCCGACATCGACTCCGACGCCGTCGGCCGCCGCCGCCGATGACGGCGCCTGCGCCGGCGTGACCGTCGTCGTCGACACCGGCGATCTGGAGATCTCCGACGACCCGTCCGCCTCGGTGTGCGTCGAGACCGACGAGACGATCCTCGGCACGGATGCGGTGACCGAGGCCGGATTCACCACGGTGGGCACCACGACCTACCCCGACGACGTCATCTGCCGCGTGAACGGCGTGCCCTCGGAGGACACGGAGCTCACCGGCGACGACGGCGCCTCCTATCACGAGACCTGCGCCGACATGCCCCCGGCCGCCGCATACTGGGGCCTGTGGGTCAAGCCCGCCGATGGCGAATGGGACTACGCGCAGACCGGACTCTCCGCCCTCGAGCTGAACCCCGGCGACAGCGTCGAGCTGCTGTTCACCGTCAACGGCGCTCCCGCAGCTCCCACCTCGTGACCAGAGCGGGCCGGCTCCGACTGAGACCCGGCCCGCTGCGCGCGGCGGCGGGGCTGGCGGCGATCTTCGTCGTCGCCCGCGTCGTCTACCGCGTGCTGTTCCACGGTGCAGACGGCAGCGGTGTCGTGCTGCTGCCGCTGCCCGCCGTGCGGCTGCCCGCCCCCTTCTCCTGGGTGACGCTGCTCGGCCCCGTCACCATCGACGGGCTCTGGGGGGCCGTGCTCTCGGCCCTGCCCATCGCCGCGGTCATCCTGCTGTTCGGCCTGCTGAACGCCCTGTTCGACATCTCGCGGGCGTTCGGCCTGCTCGCCCGACGCGGCCCGCTGCGCGGGATCGCCCGGGCGCTGGCGGTGGCGTGGTCGACGCTCCCGGGCCTCGGCCAGGCCGTGCGCACCGTGCACACCGCGCAGCGCCTCCGGGGAGAGAAGGCGGGACCGCGGATGCTGGTCCCGGTGCTCGAGCGCACGCTCGAGCGCGCGGCGGCGGTCGCGAACGGGTTGGAGCTGCGCGGCTTCGGCGGCGCACCGGTCGACGGCGAATGTCTGACCCCCGTGACCGTGCGCGATGCCGCCTTCGGGTTCGGCGATGCGCCGGTGCTGTCCGTGCCGCAGCTCTCCCTCGGTACGGGAGTGCTCGCCGTCGCCACCGGACCGACCGGATCGGGCAAGTCGACGATGCTGCGCGGTCTGGCCGGGCTCGTCGACCACGTCGACGGCGGCTGGTCGACGGGCGTCGTCGAGGTGGCGGGGCACGCGCGCCGGCGGACGCCGCCGCGCGATTCCTCCCGGCTCGTCGGCGTCGTGCTGCAGAACCCGCGCGAAGGGTTCTGCAGCGAACTGGTCCGCGACGAGATCGGACTGTCTCTGCAGCTGCGCGGAGTGGCATCGACGATCGTGACCGCTCGCGTCGATGAGGTCGCCGAGCGTCTGGGTATCGCCCATCTGCGGGATCGAGCGGTGCACGCGCTGTCGGCCGGGGAGGCGACCATGGTCGCGATCGCCGCCGCAGTGGTCGAGCGTCCGATCCTGCTGCTGGTCGACGAACCGCTCGCAGACCTGGATGCCGACGCACGTGCGCGCGTGGTCGCGGCGCTGGAGTCGCTGGCTCACGAAGGCGGCGTGTGCGTGCTGGTCGCGGAGCATCGCGCAGCCGCCTTCGAGGACGTCGCCGACGAGTGGTGGACGATCGAGGCCGGTGCGTTGAGCGAGCAAAGCGAGACGAAACGCCTCAGTCGACCGGCGCTTCCTCCGCTCGACTCTCACCGCGTTTCGGCTCCGTCGCTGCGCTCCCTCGCTCAACGGACGGAGGTCGCGAGTCCTTCAGCCCTTGCGGCGTCGCATGTCCGCATCGCGCTCGACGACACGATCGCTGTGGCCGACGCGACTCTCTCGCTCGCCCGCGGTGAGATCGCGGCGGTGATCGGGCCCAACGGCGCGGGGAAGTCCTCTCTCCTGATGGCGCTCGCGCTGCCACCGCGCGATCTCGTGGTCACGGGGCGCCCGGTGCTCGTCCCCGACGCCTCCGACGATCTGTTCACCCGCGACACGGTGGCAGCCGAGTGCGCTCGGGCCGACCGCAGGGCGCGCAGGGCCGGCATCTCCTCGCAGACGGCGACCGCCGAGAGGTTCGCGGCATTCCTCGATCTCGACACCGGAGGGCTCCGCGGGCGGATGACGCGGCATCCGCTCGACCTCTCACTCGGCGAACGACGCTGCCTGGCGATCGCTCTGCAGCTCGCGCGTGCCCCCGAGGCTCTGCTGATCGACGAGCCCACCCGAGGGCTCGACGTGCGTGCCCGCGATCAGGTGCGCGAGGCTCTGAGCGGGGCGGCCGATGCCGGCACCGCGGTGCTGGTGGCGACTCACGATGTCGACTTCGCGCACAGTATCGGTGCACGGATCCTGCCGATGAGCGATGGCGTGGTGCCGGCTGCGGTGACCGACGAACCGCACCGGTCGGTCGATCATCTCCCGCACATCGATCTCCCGTCGCCTGTGGAGCGAGCAACCGATTCGACGAGCGTGCGGGCGCAGTCGGCTGATGTTCCGGAAGACTCACGCGTTTCGTCTCGCTTCGCTCGCTCAACGAACGGAGGGGAAGAAGCAGCATCTCGCTCCGCTCGCTCGACGAACGGGTCGGAAGGAGCTTCTCCTCGCTCGACGAACGGGTGGCACGGAGGGCGGCTCGCACTCCTCGCGGCGAATCTCGTGGCCCTCGCCGCCTTCACATGGCCTTTCGTCGCCGTGGCCGTACCCTCGCAGGCGACCGCTGCGGTGCCCTGGGTCGCCCTCGCACTCGCCCCCGTGGCCGTGATCGTCGCGATCGCGGCGCTCGATCAGACTGTGCGCTCCGCACACACCCTCGCCTACCTCGGTGTGCTCGCGGCGATCGGCACTGCTCTGCGCATCGCGAGCACCGGCGTGGGAGGCGTCGAGGCGGTGTTCATCCTGCTCGTGCTCGCCGGCCGCGCCTTCGGCGCCCGGTTCGGCATGCTGCTCGGCGTCGCCACGATCCTGCTGTCGTCCACGGTGTTCGGAGGCTTCGGCCCGTGGACGCCGTTCCAGATGTTCGCGTGCGCGTGGGTGGGCGGCGGCGCCGGGCTTCTTCCCCGTCGGGTGCGGGGCTGGGGCGAGATCATCATGCTCTGCGCCTACGGCGCCATCGCGTCCTATCTCTTCGGCCTGCTGCTCAACCTCTGGTTCTGGCCGTTCGCGATCGGCTCGGGCACCACGATCTCCTACGCGCCCGGCGCTCCTCTCGTCGAGAACCTCGGCAGCTTCCTGCTCTACTCCCTCGTCACGTCGACCGCCGGATGGGACACTCTGCGCGCGATCACGACGATCGCCGGAGTAGTTCTGATCGGGCGTCCCGTGCTCGCGGCACTCCGCCGCGCGAAGCCGGTTGCGCTGCGGGCGCCCGCGCCCCCATCCACGCGCGACGTCTCCGACTCCTGACGCCGCTGCTGAGTCAGCCCCTCGCCGACTTCCTGACGCCCGCTCCCCTGCGGAATTACAACTTCGGCCCGGCTGCACTCGCAGCGTCGCCGGCCCGAACTCACACCGAGAAGTACTTCGCCTCCGGGTGGTGGAACACGAAGGCGTCCGTCGACTGCTCGGGGTGCAGCTGCAGCTCGTCGCTGAGCTCGACCCCCATGCGTTCCGGTCGCAGCAGCTCGACCACCTTGCGGCGGTCCTCCATGTCGGGGCACGCGGGGTAGCCCAGCGAGAAGCGCGCACCCCGGTACTCGAGCTTGAAGAGGCCGGCCGTGTCGCTCGGGTCTTCGGCCGAGAACCCGAGCTCTGAGCGGATGCGGGCGTGCCAGAACTCGGCGAGCGCTTCGGTGAGCTGCATGACGAGTCCGTTGAGCTCGTAGTAGTCGCGGTACCGGTTCTCGGCGAAGAGCTTCGCGGTGACTTTGTCGATCGCGGCTCCGGCGGTGACGAGCTGCACGGGCAGCACGTCGACCTGACCCGATTCCCGCGAACGGACGAAGTCGGCCAGGTCGAGGTGCCGGTCGCGGCGCTGCCGCGGGAACGTGAAGCGCAGGCGGTCCATACCCAACTGGGGCCCTGGGCCTGTCGAAGGGCCGGATCCTCCGTCCGGAGCCAGCAGTCCCGGAACGCCCAGGATGCCGGTCGGGTCGTCGCCGTGGTGCAGGACCACGACGTCGTCGCCCTCAGAGACCACGGGGAAGTACCCGTAGGCGACGGATGCATCCAGCATCCCCTCGCCGAGGATCCGATCGAGCCAGTAGCGCAGCCGGGGGCGCCCCTCGGATTCGACGAGCTGCTCGTACGAGGCGCCGTCCTCGCCGCGGCCCGGTTTGAGTCCCCACTGCCCCATGAAGGTCGCTCGCTCGTCGAGATACGCCGCGTAGTCGGCGAGTGCGATGCCGCGCACGATGCGGGTTCCCCAGAACGGCGGGGCCGGAACCTCGTTGTCGGATGCCACGTCGGAGCGGGCCGGCAGGTTCTCCGGCTCCGTCAGGGTGAGCTGCGCGCCGCGAGCGTGGATGCGCTTCTTCAGCGCCGGCAGACCGACTTCGGCCGGGTCCTCCCCACGGGCGACCCGTACGAGCGGCTCCATCAGCGCGAGACCCTCGAAGGCGTCCTTCGCGTATCGCACCTCGCCGTCGAACATGCCTGCCAGGTCGTCCTCCACGTAGGCGCGGGTGAGCGCCGCGCCGCCGAGGATCACCGGCCACTTCTTCGCAAGCCCTCTGGCCTGCAGTTCGAGCAGGTTCTCCTTCATCACGACCGTCGACTTCACGAGCAGACCCGACATGCCGATCACGTCGGCGTCGTGCTCTTCGGCCGCCGCGATGATGTCGGCGATCGGCTGCTTGATGCCGAGGTTGATCACCTTGTAGCCGTTGTTCGTGAGGATGATGTCGACGAGGTTCTTGCCGATGTCGTGCACGTCTCCGCGCACCGTGGCGATGACCATCGTGCCCTTGCCCGACGCGTCCGACTTCTCCATGTGCGGCTCGAGCAGCGCGACGGCGTTCTTCATGACCTCGGCAGACTGCAGCACGAACGGCAGCTGCATCTCGCCGGCGCCGAAGCGTTCGCCGACCACCTTCATGCCCTCGAGCAGATGGTCGTTGATGATGCCGAGCGCGGTCTTGCCCTCGGCACGCGCGAGATCGAGGTCGGCCTCGAGTCCCTTGCCCTCGCCGTCGATGATCCGGCGCTCGAGGCGCTCTCCGACGGGGAGAGCCGCGAGTTCCGCCGCGCGCTGGTCGCGCAGGGCCGCGGTGTCGACACCGGCGAACAGGTCGAGCATGGTCGACAGCGGATCGTAGGTGACGTTGCCGTCGGCGTCGTACTCGCGGCGGTCCCAGACGAGATCCAGGGCGACCTTGCGCTGCTCCTCGGGAAGGGATGCCAGGGGCACGATCTTCGCGGCGTCGATGATGCCGCTGGAGAGACCGGCCTCCGACGCCTCGTGCAGGAACACCGAGTTCAGCGCCATGCGGGCGGCCGGGTTGAGCCCGAACGACACGTTCGAGACTCCGAGGGTGGTGTGGATGCCGGGGTACTTCCGCGTGATCTGCCGGATCGCTTCGATGGTCTCGATGCCGTCGCGGCGGGTCTCCTCCTGGCCGGTGGCGATCGGGAAGGTCAAGGCGTCGACGATGATGTCCTCGACGCGCATGCCCCACTCTCCGACGAGCGAGTCGATCAGCCGCGAGGCGATCGCGACCTTGCCCTCCGTGGTGCGCGCCTGACCGTCCTCGTCGATCGTGAGCGCGACGACCGCCGTGCCGTGCTCCTTGACGAGCGGCATGATCCTGCCGAAACGGGAGTCGGGGCCGTCGCCGTCTTCGTAGTTGACGGAGTTCACGACGGGTCGGCCGCCGATGAGCTCGAGACCGGCCTGGATGACCGGCGGCTCGGTCGAGTCGATCACGAGCGGCAGGGTGGACTGCGAGGCGAACCGCGAGACCACCTCGCGGATGTCGGCGACCCCGTCTCGCCCGACGTAGTCGACGCACACGTCGAGCAGATGCGCCCCGACGCGGATCTGGTTGCGCGCGATCTCGACGCAGTCGTCCCAGCGCTCATCGAGCATCGCCTCACGGAACGCCTTCGAGCCGTTCGCGTTGGTGCGCTCGCCGATCGCGAGATACGAGGCGTCCTGATCGAAGGCGACGTGCTGGTAGAGAGAGGCCACTCCCGACTCGATCTCGGCCGTCCGAGCGGGCAGATCGCGGGTGCGGTACGGCTCCAACCGCTCGACGACGGCCGCCAGGTGCTCGGGCGTGGTGCCGCAGCATCCGCCCACCAGGCCCAGGCCGAACTCGCGCACGAACTGCTCGTGCGCCGTGGCCAGTTCCGTCGGAGTCAGCGGATAGTGGGCGCCGTTCGCCCCCAGCACGGGCAGCCCGGCGTTCGGCATGCAGGCGATCGGCACGGTCGAGTGCTTCGACAGGTGCCGCAGGTGCTCGCTCATCTCGGCAGGGCCGGTGGCGCAGTTGAGACCGATCGCGTCGACGCCCAGCGGCTCCAGAGCCGTGAGCGCGGCGCCGATCTCGGAGCCCATCAGCATGGTGCCGGTGGTCTCGACGGTCACCTCGACGAAGATCGGCAGGCGGATGCCGCGCGCGACGATCGCCTGCCGGCATCCGTTCACCGCCGCCTTCGTCTGCAGCAGATCCTGACTCGTCTCGATGAGGAAGGCATCCGCTCCCCCGTCGATGAGGCCCTCGGCCTGCAGGGCGAAGGTCTGCTTGAGGTGGTCGTAGGTCGTGTGACCGAGGCTCGGCAGCTTCGTACCGGGGCCCATCGAGCCGAGCACCCAGCGCACGCGGCCGTCCGCGGCCTCCGCGGCTTCCGCGCGCTCGCGGGCTATTCGGGCGCCGACCTCGGCCAGTTCGTGGATGCGGTCGTCGATGCCGTAGTCCGACAGGTTCGACCAGTTCGCGCCGAAGGTGTTCGTCTCGACGGCGTCGATGCCGGTCGCGAAGTAGGCGTCGTGGATGCCGCCGATCACGTCGGGGCGGGTGACGTTGAGGATCTCGTTGCAGCCCTCCAGCCCCTGGAAATCGCCCTCGATCGAGAGCTCGTGCTGCTGCAGCATGGTGCCCATCGCGCCATCGGCGATGACCACGCGCGAGTGCACGGCATCCAACAGCGCCTGCGAGCGGGCCGGTCGGTCGAAGGCCTCGATATCGAGGGCGTGGCGGGGAGTCGGCATCTCCCCAGCCTATTGCCGCGATGAGCCGTGTTTCGCGGGGTTTCGGGGCCAGAATGGGGGCATGCTCCCCGCACTCGCAGACCTGATCGGCTCAGCCCGGGTCGTCTCCCTCCCGATGGCTACGCGATTCCGCGGCGTCGACACGAGAGAGGCGCTGCTGTTCGAGGGCCCGGAGGGATGGGCGGAGTTCTCGCCGTTCCTCGAGTACGAGGACGCCGAGGCGGCGACCTGGCTGGCCGCGGCGATAGACTTCGCCTTCCGCACTCAGCCCGCGCCGCTGCGCGACCGCATTCCCGTGAACGCGACGGTTCCTGCGATCGAGGCGTCGAGGGTGCCCGAGGTCCTCGCGCGGTTCGCCGGATGCCGCACCGCGAAGGTCAAGGTCGCAGAACCCGGGCAGACTCTCGCCGACGACATCGCCCGTGTGCGAGCGGTACGTGAGGCCATGGGCGCGGAGGGGCGCATCCGCATCGACGCCAACGGGCTGTGGAACGTCGATGAGGCAGAGCATGCCGTGCACGCGCTGAACGAGTTCGACCTCGAGTACGTCGAGCAGCCCTGCGCGAGCGTCGAGGAGCTCGCCGATCTGCGCAGGCGTGTGAAGTACATGGGCATCCCGGTCGCGGCAGACGAGAGCGTGCGGAAGTCGTCCGACCCGCTGGCCGTCGCGCGGGCGAAGGCCGCCGATCTGCTGGTGATCAAGGCCCAACCACTCGGCGGCGTCACGCACGCGCTGCAGATCGTCACGGCGGCCGGTCTCCCCGTCGTGGTCTCCAGCGCCCTCGACACAGCTGTGGGCCTCTCGCAGGGCGCCGCGCTGGCGGCGGCGCTGCCCTCGCTCGAGTACGACTGCGGGCTCGGCACCTCGTCGCTGTTCCTCGACGACGTCGCCGAGCTGCGGCCGGTCGACGGATCGATCTCAGCGGATCGGGTGACGCCGGATGCCGCGGCTCTCGAACGTCTCGCCGCCTCGGACGAGCGGCGCGACTGGTGGCTCGAACGCCTCACCCGCTGCCACCAGGTGCTTGGCCTCGGCGGCGATGCGGCTTAGCCTGTCGGCATGTGCCGCAACATCGTCCCTCTGAACAACCTCGCACCGGCCGCGACCGACGACGAGTGCCACGACGCCGCACTCCAGTTCGTGCGCAAGATCGCGGGCACCACCAAGCCCTCGCGCGTCAATCAGGCCGTCTTCGATCGCGCCGTCGCCGAGATCGCACACGCCACGCGCCATCTCCTCGACGACCTGGTCACGACCGCGCCCCCGAAAGACCGCAACGAGGAGGCCGCGAAGCGACAGGCGCGATCTGCCGAACGCTACGAGGCGATCAGGGTGTTCCAGCAGGAGAAACGCGCAGCGCGCACCGCATCCTGACGCCCGCCGTCGCGGCGGGCGAGCTCACTCGATGAGCATCGAGACGAGGCGCCCGAGCTCCTCGCCTCCCGTGCGGCGCAGCTGCGAGGCATCCTGCCCGTCCATCGCGCCGCGCACGGTCATGCCCTCCCACACGATCATCAGCATGCGGGCGGCAGCCTCGGCCGGCTCGCGCAGCCTGAAGTGGCCGGCGGCCACGATGTCACTGATGATCTGGGCGATGCTGGCGACCATCTCGCGCTCCTGCGCGAGGTAGGCGGCGCCGAAGACCTCATCGCGAAGCGCCCTGATGCGGATCTCGCTCATGAGCATGACGCCGAGCCTGTCGTCACCGCCTGAATCCATGATGTCCTGCACCAGCTCGATCGGGTCGCAGCCATCTGCCAACGCTCCGTCGGCCGCCATCTCCTCGACGCGTGCGCGCACGGCGCTCACGCGCACCTCTCCGACGCTCGCTGCGAGCGTGAGGAACAGTTCGTCTTTCGACTCGAAGTTCGAGTAGAACGCGCCACGTGTGAACCCGGCGCGTTCGCACACGGCCTCGACCGATGCTCCGTCGAGACCGACCTCGGCGAAGACCTGGGCTGCGGCGTCGAGCAGACGCGCCCTCGTGTTCTCGCGACTGCGCGTAGCGGGTGTCGTCATCGAATCCTCCTGCCCCCCTCATTCTCACCCGACGCACAGACTTTCGGGTGGAGATCCCTTTACGATACATCTATGTATTGGATACACCTGTGTATCCAATAGTGGGAATCCCGAAGGAGCCTCGTGTCCACTCTCCTGTCCTCGCTCGGCCGCTGGTCGTTCCGGCACCCCTGGCGCGTACTCGTCTCCTGGCTCATCGTCTTGGGCATCGCGGGAGCGGGCGCGCTCACGCTGGGAGCGGGCACGGACAACTCGTTCTCCATTCCCGGAACCGAGTCCCAGGCGGGCCTCGAGCAGCTCAACCGCTCGTTCCCCGCTGTCAGCGGCACCAGCGCCCAGATCATCGTCGTCGCCGCCGACGGCGACTCGATCACGGATGACCCTTACCGGAAAGACATCGAGAACGCGGTCGATCAGCTCGCCGATCTCGACGACTCCGTGCTGTCGGCCACCTCTCCGTACGACGAGAACGTCAGCGGCATGATCAACGACGACAAGACCGCCGGAATCATCCGTCTGCAGTTCGACGGCCAGTCGACAGATGTCTCGGAGAAGACGAAAGACGGCCTGCGCAGCGTGGTCGCCGATCTCAGCGACGAGTTGCCGAGCGGTTCGCAGACCGCCCTCGGTGGAGATCTCTTCGCCACCTCGATCCCCGGAGTCACGCTCACCGAGGCGATCGGCCTCCTGATCGCCCTGCTCGTGCTGATCGTGACGTTCCGCTCCTTCGTCGTCGCCGGGCTGCCGCTGCTCACTGCCGTGCTGGGAGTCGGGATCTCCATGGCCGGAATCTTCGCGGCGACGGCCTTCGCCTCCGTCTCCTCGACCACTCCTCTCCTCGCTCTCATGCTCGGGTTGGCCGTCGGCATCGACTACGCGCTCTTCATCATGGCCAGACATCAAGATCAGGTCCGCGAAGGAGTCGACCCCGAAGAGTCGGCGTCGCGCGCCGTCGGCACGGCGGGCTCGGCCGTGGTCTTCGCCGGCATCACGGTGCTGATCGCCCTGATCGGACTCGGCTTCGCCGGCATCCCGTTCCTGACGACCATGGGCATCGCCGCATCGGCAGCCGTCGCGGTCGCCGTCGCGATCGCGGTGACGCTGACCCCCGCCCTGCTCGGCTTCATGAAAGGCCGGGTCGCCGGCCGTCCGCGCAAGGCGCCGACCCCTCGACGGGCTCAGGGACCCAAGACGCGCGACTCTCAGCCCGAGAACGAGGGGAAGGCGACGCCTGCCCCGGCTGCACGTCGACGGTTCAGCGATCGTTGGGTGACGGGCGTCACGAAGCATCCGATCCTCGTGTCGCTCGCTGTGGTGATCGGCCTCGGCATCGTCGCCGTGCCCGCTCTCAGCCTGAACCTCGCCCTGCCGAACGCGGGCGTGCTGCCCAAGGATTCCGAGGCGCGACAGAGTTACGATCTCGTCGGCGAGCAGTTCGGACCCGGCTTCAACGGGCCGCTGATCCTGACCGGCACGATCGTCACCTCCACCGATCCCCTGGGGCTCATGGAGGATCTGGGCGACGCCGTGGCCAAGATCGACGGCGTGAAGGAGGTCGCCCTCTCCACCCCGAACGAGACCGCCGACACCGGCATCGTGCAGATCATCCCGGAGACCGCCCCTGACGACCCGGCGACCGCGGATCTCGTGCGCGAGCTGCGCTCGCATCACGACGAGTGGCTGAAGGAGTTCGGCATCGATCTGAAGGTCACGGGGTTCACTGCGGTCGGCATCGACATCTCCGACCAGCTGGGCAACGCGCTGCTGCCGTTCGGGATCTTCGTGATCGGCCTGTCGCTGATCCTCCTGACCGTCGTCTTCCGCTCCATCTGGGTGCCGGTCACGGCCGCCGCCGGGTACCTGCTGTCGATCGTCGCCGGATTCGGCATCGTCGGCGCGGTGTTCGAATGGGGTTGGTTCTCCGACGCCCTGCATGTCGCGAAGGTCGGACCGATCATCAGCTTCATGCCGATCATCCTGATGGGTGTGCTGTTCGGCCTTGCGATGGACTACCAGGTGTTCCTGGTGTCGCGCATGCGCGAGGACTACGTGCACGACCCCGACGGGAAGAGCCCCGATCGCGCCACGCGACGAGCCGCCGCCCTGCGTGCCGTGCGCAGCGGCTTCACGGGGTCGGCGAAGGTCGTCACCGCGGCGGGACTCATCATGTTCGCGGTGTTCGTGGCGTTCGTGCCCGAGGGCGACTCCTCGCTCAAGCCGATCGCCCTGGGTCTGGCCGCCGGTATCGCGATCGACGCGTTCCTCGTGCGGATGACACTGATCCCCGCGCTCATGGCGATCCTCGGCGAGCGCGCCTGGCAGATCCCGTCGTGGCTCGAGAAGATCCTCCCGAGCGTCGACATCGAGGGCGAGGCGGTCGAGCGCGAGCGTCATCTGTCGGCGTGGCCGGGCGACGACTCGGTGGTCGCCGCCGACGACCTCGCACTGGCGGATGCCGGAATCGAGGCGTTGCATCTGCGCGTCGCTCAGGGCGGCACAGCGGTGCTCACAGGTGGCGCGCCCGGCGCGCTGCGCGTCCTCGCGCTCACGCTCGCCGGTCGCGTCACCCCCGATTCCGGTCGCCTGCGCGTGGCGAGTCACCTGCTGCCCGGTCGTGCCGCCTGGGTACGCGCGCATGTGGGAGTGGTGCTCGTGTCGGATGCCGGCGCCGCAGCATCCGATCTCTCCGAAGCTCTGCGGGGTCGCACAGCGCTCGTCGTGATCGACGGCGTCGACAGCCTCCCCGCAGCCGAGCGCGATCAGCTCGCGGCCCGCCTGCGAGACGCGGATGCCGCCACCGCCGTCGTGCTCACGGCTGCATCCCCCGTATCGGCTCTCGAGATCCTGGCGCAGGCGGGCCGCCCGACTCCCGACGTGATCGACGTCTTCCCATCCGCCGATACCCCGGCTTCCCGCCGACACCCCGCCGTGCTGGCGTCGCCAGCCGGGGGTCTCGACGACAACCCGGGGTCAGCGCACTCCGACGATTCCTCTGAGGTGACCGCATGACCCTCCCCATCGAGCGCGCACGTTCGCGCAAACCCATCACCTGGCTGACGATCCTCGGCGTGCTGCTGCTTCCCGCAGCCGTCGGCGGGATCCTCGTCGCGGCCCTGCAGAACCCGACGGAGCGGCTCGACTCGATGACCGCGGCGATCGTCAACCTCGACGAACCCGTCACGATCGACGGTCAGCTCACACCGCTCGGCCGCCAGCTGGCGTCCGGTCTGGTCGAGGGATCGGACGATCTCGACTCGAACCTCACCTGGGTCATCTCCAAGGAGGACGATGCGAAGGAGGGCCTCGCCGACGGCACCTACCAGGCCGTCATCACGATCCCCGAGGACTTCTCGAAGGCGGCGACCTCGGCCGGCACCGCGATCGCCGACGGCGGGGGCTCCGCATCCGACGATGCGGAGAAGGCGACCATCCAGGTCACCACGCCTCCGGATGGACTCGTCGCCGACGACCTCATCACCGGGCAGATCGCCTCGGTGGCGGCCTCGAGCATGGGCTCGATGCTCAGCGAAGCCACCATGGGCAATGTGCTGGTCGGCTACACCACGCTCGGCGATCAGATCGGCGAGGCTGCGGACGGCGCAATGAAGCTCGCATCGGGAGCCCGGGATGCCGCCACCGGCGCCGCGGCGATCCCCGACGGGGCGACCAAACTCGCCACCGGGGCGACCGGGCTGAGCACCGGGGCATCGGAGCTGTCCACCGGGATCACGACGATGGCCGGCAGCACGCGGCAGCTCGCCGGCGGGGCGACGCAGCTGGGCTCCGGGCTGCTCTCGGGGGCGACGCAGCTCGAGCAGAACACGACGGGCGTTACGGCGCTCGTCGGTGGCATCCAGACGGCCGCGGGATCAGCGAAGACGGCGTCGACCGGCTCTGCGACGCTCGCGGGAGATCTCGGCGCTCTCGCAGTCGACTGCGCGAAGCCAGACTCGGGAGTGCCCACGGCTGTCTGCGATCGGATCACAGCGGCAGCCACGTCTGCCGGCGACGTCGCGACCTCCGCAGGCACGGCATCCGCCATCCTGAACGACCCTCAGACCGCGGGCGGCGTCGCCGCCCTTCCCGGCACGTTCTCCACGCTCGCGACCCAGATGCGCACTGCCGGCACCGGCGCCTCTTCGATCGCCGCCGGCCTCAACCAGCTCGCCACCGACGGCCTCGACAAGTCCGCCGCTGGTGCTACTCAGCTCTCCGACGGCGCGGCGCAGCTGTCTGACGGGGCCACCCAGCTCGCCAGCGGCGCGGGCGAGCTGGCGACGGGCCTCGACACCCTGGCGACCGGCACCGGCGATCTCGCCGGCGGTCTGCGCACCGCATCCGACTCCCTCCCCTCGTTCAGCGACGGAGAGTCGAAGTCGCTCGCCACCGTCATGGCTGACCCCGTGAAGACGAACGCCGAGGCGACCACGATCTTCGGTCCGACGGCGATCCCGCTGCTCGCCGCAGTGGTGCTCTGGTTCGGCGGCCTCGCCTCGTTCATCGTGATGCGGGCGCACACCGCGCGCACCCTGACCTCGCGACGCTCCTCGGCGGCCCTGGCGCTGCGATCGTTCGCACCCGCCGCCCTGATCGGGGCAGGACAGGGCGTTCTCGTCGCGCTCATCGTGCAGATCGTCGCGAGCTACGACGCGGGCACCTGGTGGGCGTTCGCCGGCACCGCGGTGCTCGCGGGCGTCGCGTTCGCCGCAGTGAACCAGGCGCTCGTCGCCGTGTTCGGCGGCATCGGGCGCTGGGTGGGTGCTCTGATCGGCGTCCTCGCCGTGGCGACGGGTCTCATCTCGACCGTTCCGGACTGGCTCGCCTCGATCGGCGCCGCGCTGCCCACAGCCCCGGCCTTCACCGGACTCATCGCCGCGAACGGCTCTGCCGCTGCCGGGCTCGTCGTATGGGGTGTGCTGTCGCTGGTCGTCACGACCCTCGTGATCACGCTGCGGCGTACGACCTCGGCGAAGACGGTGCTGGCCACCGCCTGATGCCGAGCGCGGTCGGACGCGCATCTCCGAGTCCCCTCGGAGGTGCGTTTCCGGCCGGGGACGAGTGCAGCGGCCCGGACCGATGACGACGGATGCCGTGAGAAGACGTACGCTCGGGAGATGCGCCGTCCGTTCATGAGCACCCCCGAGCAGCTCGCCTCGCTCGAGGGTCAGCAGTATCTCGTGCTCCGTCCGACGTCCGTCGTCGCCGACCGCTACCGCGCGGAACAGCGCACCGCGCTCGCACGTGCGGACGTACCGCACCCGCACACCGGGCACGTCACGCTGCGAGGCTTCTTCGAGCCCGAGCGGCGTGAGCAGCTGGCAGCGCTCGTGCGCAGGTGGGCAGCGGCTCAGCCGCCGATCGAGGTCGTCGCCGAGGCGGTCGACGCCTTTCCCGCGCCCTGGCAGATCCTCATCATCCGGTTGTCGCGCACGCCGAGCCTGCTCGCAGCGTACGCGCGCCTGACCGAAGCGCTCGACCGCACCGACCTCCGTCGGCTCGGCGAACTGCCTCTCGAGGAGTGGACGTTCCACATGTCACTCGTCTATGCGAAGACCCTCGCGCCCGCACCGTGGACGACGCTCTCGCACATGTCACGTCGCTCGATCGGCGGGCGGCCCGCTGAGACCATCGGCGAGGCCGAACTCGTCTGGTACGAGAACGGCGAGGAGCACTCCGAGATCATCCCCTTCACCGGCTGACCCGCGGACGCACCGCGGCCGACGGGCGTCATGACAGCCCGCCGAGGGCTCAGCTCAGGCCGGAGTACGCGTGCAGGCCCTTGAAGAAGACGTTCACGATCGTGAAGTTGAACATCACGGCGGCGAAGCCGACGATCGACAGCCAGGCCGAGGGATTGCCGCGCCAGCCGCGCGTCGCACGCGCGTGGATGTAGCCGGCGTAGATGACCCAGATCACGAAGGTCCAGGTCTCCTTGACGTCGAAGCCCCAGTAGCGACCCCAGGCGTCCTGCGCCCAGATCGCTCCGGCGATGAGCGTGAAGGTCCACAGGATGAACCCGATGATCGAGAAGCGATACGCGAGGCTCTCGAGGCGGTCGGACAGGGGAAGCGTGCGCAGGAATCCGGGACCCGTCTTCGCCGCGCCTTCGCGAACCAGACGCTCTCGTCGTGACTGCATGAGCTGCAGCGCCGACAGCGCGAACGCCATGGCGAAGAAGGCCGTTCCGAGCGAAGCGACGAACACGTGGATGATCAGCCAGATGCTCTTCAGGGGATCCATCAGCGGGGTGACGGCGACGTAGAAGTTCGTCGCCGCGAGTCCGAGCAGGATCACCACGAGTCCGGTGATGAAGGTGCCGAGGTAACGCAGGTCGATGCGGGTGAGGACGATGAGGTAGACGAGCACGATCAGCAGCGTGCCGATCATCGCGAACTCGTACAGGTTGGCCCAGGGCACACGGCCGGCGGCGATGCTGCGGGTGACGACCGCGGCGAGGTGGAACACCCACGCCAGGACCATCAGCGAGGTGCCGATGCGCGCCATCACGAACCGCTGCGGTGCCGGATCGACGGGGGCTCCGGTAGGCGTGACCGCGCCGGAGCCGCTGCGAGCGCCGGCGCCGACCAGTTCGCGCTCGCGAACCGTCTGCGCATCCGCGGTCGCCTGCGAGCGGCGGGCGAGGTCGAAGGCGTAGGCCACGAACGACGCCGCGTAGATCGCGATCGCGGTCCACAGCAGGACCGGCGAGATCACGGAGAGATCGAACATGCTGTCAGTCTACTTTCGGGGTGTCGGATGCCGGGGGCTCGAGTTCTTCGGCAGATGCTGCGGAATCGGGCGCTTCGTCTCGGTCGGCGTCGCCGTCCTCGCTCGACGATCGGGGCACGGCCGACGTGACGCCGGCGGCGTCGAGCAGTCGGGCGTGGCCGGCGACGAGGTCGTCGACCGCCGCCGCGAGCGTCGGATCCTCGCCCCGGGCGAGGGCGGCGTACTCGAGGGCCACGCCATCGCCGGCAGCGACAGCCTTGACCCACACGCGCCGGCGCGGCACGAACAGGGCGAGCATCAGACCTCCGAGCGCGAGGAGCGCGAAGACGAGCACCCACACCGACGACGAGTCGTGATGGATCTGCAACGACGCGAACCTCTTCACCGACTGGGTGAGGTCGGTCGCTCCGGCGGGAGACTCGTCTTCGAAGGTCACGGTGCCGAGGCCGTTCGGCAGATCGGCGGTCTTGCCGGGGGTGAGCTCGATCGACTCCTCCCCGATCGCTCGACCGGTGAGCTGGGTGAGATCCGTGGTGTCGAGCACGTAGACCGATCGCGGCGTGCCGTCGTCGATGCCCAGATCGCCCTCGAACACGTCGAGCGTGAGCGTGGGGTTGAACAGGTCGCCGTAGGCGGAGGCGATCGCGCCGTCCTTGCCCGCCGCCGCCGTCGGATAGAACAGCCCGCGGATTCCGAGCTGCTCCGGCATCCCATCGGTCACCTTGACGATGCCCACGGAGAACAGGTTGTTGTCCTGCGGGAGGAACGGCACGCTGTTCGTGAAGACGACCTTCCCCTCGGCGTCGCGGACCGTGATGGTGGGCGCGTAGCCGTTGCCGAGCAGATATACCCGGTCCCCGCCCACCTCCAGCGGATGGTTGACCTTCACCGAGCCTGTGCGCTTGTGCCCGTCTTCCTTGACCGTCATGTTCGCCGAGAAGTCGCCGGCCTGACCCGAACCGGGCTCACCGTACGGCTGGTACGTCACATCGAAGGTATCGAGTCGCATCGAGTAGGGCGTCAGCGCGCCGTCGCCGACGAAGCGCCCTCGATTCATCGAGTCGTAGTCGAGCAGCGTGTTCGCGAACGTCTCCCCCTCGACGAGCACGCGCTGGCCGGTGTAGGCGAAGCCGCCGCCCACGCCGACCGTGATCAGCACGCCGACCAGGGCGATGTGGAAGATGAGGTTGCCGGTCTCGCGCCAGTACCCGCGCTCGGCCGATACCGAGAACGCGCGTTTGTCGTCGTAGCGCTCCACGCGGTAGCCGAGCGCCTTCAGCTGCTTCTGCGCGATGTCGATCGTCGCAGCGGCGTCGGCCGCGGCATCCGCCCCCTGGGTCGCTGAGCCCGTCGAAGCGCGCTCCACGTCGCGGAAGTCGGCCAGCCTCTTCAGCCGGGCCGGAGTGCGGGGCGGCCGGGCCTGCAGCGCCTTCGCATGATGCTTGATGCGCGGGATCACGCAGCCGACGAGCGAGGTGAACAGCAGCAGGTAGATCGCCGAGAACCACGGCGACAGGTACACGTCGAACATCTTCAGCGCGTCGAGCACCGGGAAGAGATCGGGATTGTCGCGCTGCCACTGCGTGACGCCGTTCGGATCCGCCATGCGCTGCGGGAAGATCGAGCCGGGGATCGCGGCGATCGCGAGCACCAGCAGCAAGATGAGTGCCGTGCGCATCGAGGTGAGCTGACGCCATCCCCACCGCAGCCAGCCGACGAAACCGAGCCTCGGCTGGGTGATCGTGTCGTCGCCGTCGATGTGATCCGACGGGCGCAGAGGGTCGGTTTCCACGGAGTCCTTCTGGTCGTTCTGGTCGGTGAGGTCAGAGCGGGAGGATGACACTGCCCATCACCGCCGTCAGTCGCGACATGATGTCGGTCCACAGCCCGGACACCATCAGGACGCCGAGCACGATGAGCAGGGCGCCGCCGATGATGTTCACGATGCGGATGTGGCGTCGGAGGAACCCGACGGTCCTGGTCGCCCAGCCGAAGCCGAGGGCGACGAGCAGGAACGGGATGCCGAGACCCAGCGAGTACGCGAGACCCAGGAAGCTCGCTCGGACCGGGTCGCCCGAGTTGAACGAGAGCGCGACGATCGCGCTGAGAGTCGGCCCCATGCAGGGCGCCCAGCCGATGCCGAGTGCGATCCCCAGCAGCGGGGCGCCGATCATCCCCGCCTTGGAGTCGACGTGGAAGCGCAGCTCGCGCTGCGCGAAGCCGAAGAATCCGAGGAAGACGAGTCCCATCAGGATGATCACCGCGCCGAGGACGCGCGTGATCAGGTCGCCCCAGCGCAGCAGGAAGACGCCGACCGTGCCGCTGAGCGCGGTGATGCCGATGAAGACGACGCTGAAGCCCAGGATGAACAGCAGCACGCCGATCACGAGCTGGCGGCGGACGGGAGTCGCACCTGCCTGGGTCCCTGAGCCTGTAGAAGGGGCGGAGCGAGACGAAACGCCTCCGCCCGCCACGGCCCCGCCGAGGAATCCGAGGTACCCCGGCACGAGCGGCAGAACGCACGGCGACAGGAACGACAGGAGTCCGGCGAGCATCGCGACCGGGACCGCGATCCACAGTGCACCCGAGCCGATGATGGCGTCGGGGTTCACGACTTCTCCGCGAGTGCGTCCTTGACGAGCGTGGAGAGGATGGAGGGGCTGTCGATCGGGCCGATGATGCGGGCCGCGACGCGGCCCTGCTTGTCGAGCACGAGCGTCGTCGGGGTGGCCTGGATCGGCACGGCCTCGGCGAAGGCGAGCTTCGCCTCGGCGGTGTCGACGTCGATCAGGCTCGGGTACGTGATGCTGTACTCCTCCGAGAAGGCCTTGGCCGTGTCGGCCTGATCACGTGTGTTGACGCCGATGAAAGAGACGCCTTCGCCGTCGAACTTCTGCCAGACGGTCTCGAGGAAGTCCGCCTCGACCCGGCAGGGCGCGCAGCCCGCGTACCAGAAGTTGACGACCGTGACCTGGCCCGCGATGTCGGCGCTGGAGAACTTCTCGCCGTTCTCGGTGACGCCTCCGAAATCGACCGGTTCGCCTCGGTCTGCGACGGGGATCTCGACGATCGCGCCGTCCGCTGCGACATAGCCGTTGTTGTCTCCGCTGAGGAAGGAATCGCTCACCGGATCGGGAGCGCACGCGCTCAGACCGACGACGAGGAGCGCGGCGAGCGCGGCTCCGACCGCACCACGGACGAAGCGGATGCGGGAGCGGCGGCCGCTGCGCATCGGGGTGTTCACAGGCGCGACAGGCACGAATCCCAGTGTACGCAGGGGTTCCTATGCGTGGGCCGGATGCAGGCAGGCGTCAGAAGCGCGCGAGGATGTCCGCGACGCCCTGCCGGAACTTGGGGCACATGGCGATGTCGTGGGCGCTGCACTGCATCGCGTGCTCGGTCATCGCCTTCGAGCGACGCATCTCGTCCATGCGCCGATCGAGGTCGTCGAGATGCGCCTGCAGCACCTGGTGGCGACCCGCACTGCCGTCGTCCAGCAGCACCCCGATCTGCTCGAGGCTCATCCCTGCGGCCTTGCTGCGCTGGATCACGGCGATGCGCACGACGTCATCCTCGCCGTAGCGGCGCCGGCCGGCGGCATCCCGCTCCGGCCGTAGCAGGCCCACCGTCTCCCAGTGCCGGAGCACGTTGGTCGGCAGATCGAAGCGAGCGGCCACGTCGCCGACGGACCACGGATGCTCAGCACTTGACTTCATGTTGACATGAAGTCACAGACTGAGCTCGAAAGCAAGACGAGAGGACCCACTCATGTACGACGTGATCGTGATCGGCGCCGGCCCTGCCGGCCTGCAGGCGGCGTTGACGCTCGGACGGATGCACCGTTCGACCCTGCTCCTGGAATCCGGCGAGTACCGCAACGGCACCGTGCTGCACATGCACAACGTCGTGGCCAATGACGGCACCCCTCCCTCGGAGTTCCGCGCCACCGCCCGAGGGCAGCTCGCCGAGTACCCCGACGTGGAGATCCGCGACGTGGGCGCCTCGCACATCTCGGGCCGTCAGGGCGACTTCACGGTGCGACTCGTCGGCGAGACCGAGGTGTCCGCCCGCCGGATCGTCCTGGCGACAGGCGTCGCCGACGATCTGCCGGAGGTACCGGGACTGGCCGCGCTCTGGGGGACGCACGCCTTCAGCTGCCCGTTCTGCGACGGCCACGAACACGCAGGCAGGCCCATCGCGATCCTGGGCTCCGCGGCCCGCGCCGAGCACCTGATCAGTCTGCTCGGGCGCTTCGTCGGAGCCATCTCGGTGTTCCCCGTCGGCGGTGACTTCTCGAAAGAAGAACGGCGGATGCTGGAGGAGCGCGGAGCCCGCGTGAGCGCCGTGCCTGTAGACGGGGTCGAACGCGACGGCGCCGACGTGATCGTGACGGCGGGCGGCACCTCGACGTCGGTCGCCGGAGTCTTCGTCGCCTCGGTCGAGATGCGCCAGCGCGCCCCGTTCGCCGAGCAATTGGGTCTGGCCATGCTGCCCTCGGGCGCGATCGAGATCGACGACTTCGGCGCCACCTCCGTGCCCGGCGTCTCGGCGGCGGGTGACCTCGCCCACCGCGCGGCTCTCCCTGGGGCGATGGCGTCGGTGCTGCTCGCGGCTGCGGCGGGTCAGCTGGCCGCGATCGGCATCGTCAAGGCGCTGAGCGCCGGTCAGTGAGCGTCGAACGACGGGGTCAGACCGCGCCGAGGTCGATTCCACCGGCGGCGGGCTCCGCATAGTCGACCTCGCGCCACACATCGCCGACGCGCTCGAACGAGGTCACGCTCGACAGCGCGCAGCGCCGCGTGCGCGGGTCGTGCCGAAGCGGGAGACCCGCGACCCGGAGATGCGTGATCCAGATCGGCGCCTGGTGCGACACGACGACCACGTCGCCGTCCGGGGCCGCGTGCCAGGCCTCATCCATCGCAGACAGCATCCGCTCTGCGATGGATGAGTACGGCTCACCCCAGCTCGGCACCGAGGGGCGCCGAAGGTGCCACCAGTTCCTGGGGTCCATCAGCGAGCGGCGCATCCGCGTGCCCTCGAACACGTTGGCCGGCTCGATCACGCGCTCATCGAGCACGGGCGTGAGGCCGAAGATCTCGGTGAACGGCTCGGCCGACTCCTGAGTGCGCTGCAGAGGCGAGGCGATCAGCGACGTCACCGGTCGATCGAAGTCGCGCACGTGCTCGGCGGCGGCCCACGTCATCCGCCGTCCTGCCTCGCTCAGGCCGTACCCGGGCAGCCTCCCGTACAGCACGCGTCCGGGATTGTGCACCTCGCCGTGCCTGACCAGATGCAGTCGCGACGCCGTCATGCCCGTCGACGCCCTGCGGCGAGCGGGACGATGCGGGTCGCTGCAGCGAAGAGATCGCCGTCGCAGAAGACATCAGAGGCGAGACGCATGACGGCCTTTCATGAGAGGAACGGGGCCAGCGCTGGCGAGTCTACTGAAAGCGTCCCCGGTAGACTTGCCGGGTTCACCATTTCCCAGATCAGGAGGAATCCTCCGTGCTTCGCACTCACTCCGCAGGCTCCCTGCGAGCAGAGAACATCGGTCAGACCGTCACCCTCACGGGCTGGGTCGATCGTCGTCGTGATCACGGAGGAGTCGCGTTCATCGATCTGCGGGATGCATCGGGCATCGCCCAGGTCGTCATCCGCGACGAAGAGGTGGCCCACCCGCTGCGCAACGAGTTCGTCCTCAAAGTCACCGGCGAGGTGTCCCGTCGCCCCGACGGCAACGAGAACCCCAACCTGCCGACCGGCGAGATCGAGCTCATCGCGAGCGACGTCGTGGTGTTGAACGAATCCGCGCCGCTGCCCTTCCAGGTCTCCACGGCGCTCGCCGACACCGAGAACGTGGGCGAGGAGGCGCGGCTGAAGTACCGTTACCTCGACCTGCGCCGCCCGGCGACGGCATCCGCTCTTCGCCTGCGCTCGAACGTCTACAAGGCTGTGCGAGACGTGCTGCACGCCGAGGACTTCACCGAGGTCGAGACGCCGACGCTCACCCGCTCCACCCCGGAGGGCGCCCGTGACTTCGTCGTGCCCGCTCGCCTGCACCCCGGCAGCTGGTACGCCCTGCCGCAATCGCCTCAGCTGTTCAAGCAGCTGCTCATGGTCGGCGGCGTCGAGAAGTACTTCCAGATCGCGCGCTGCTACCGCGATGAGGACTTCCGGGCCGACCGCCAGCCGGAGTTCACCCAGCTCGACATCGAGATGAGCTTCGTCGACCAGGAAGACGTCATCGTTCTGATGGAGTCGCTCGTCGTCGCGATGTGGAAGACGATCGGCGTCGAGGTGCAGACGCCGCTGCCGCGAATGACCTATGCCGAGGCCATGGCGAAGTACGGCTCGGACAAGCCCGACCTGCGCTTCGGACTCGAACTCGTCGAAGCGACCGAGTACTTCAAGGAGACGCCGTTCCGCGTGTTCCAGGCCGAGTACGTCGGTGCGGTGCGGATGCCCGGTGGGGCCTCGCAGCCGCGCAAGACGCTCGACGCCTGGCAGGACTGGGCCAAGCAGCGTGGCGCCCGCGGCCTCGCCTACGTGCTCTTCAACGAAGACGGATCCCTCGGGGGCCCCGCTGCGAAGAACCTCTCCGAGGCCGAG
This sequence comes from Microbacterium sp., assembly GCA_019510305.1. Classification (GTDB taxonomy): domain Bacteria; phylum Actinomycetota; class Actinomycetes; order Actinomycetales; family Microbacteriaceae; genus Microbacterium; species Microbacterium natoriense_A. The sequence goes on along the minus strand of JAEKKN010000021.1, from coordinate 172,673 downwards.
CAGGCAGGCCTCGCCGCGTTCGTCGGCGCCGAACCCGGCGACTGCGTGTTCTTCGCCGCCGGCTCGACCAAGGAGTCGCGTGCACTCCTCGGCGCCGCGCGCGTCGAGATCGGCCGCCGCCTCGGCTACCTGAACCCCGATGAATTCGCGTTCACCTGGGTGGTCGACGCACCGATGTTCGAGCCCGCAGCGGATGCCGTGGCATCCGGCGACGTCGCCGTGGGCGCCGGCGCCTGGACGGCCGTGCACCACGCCTTCACCGGCCCGAAGCCCGAGTTCCAGGACACCTTCGACACCGACCCCGGGTCTGCGCTCGCCTACGCGTACGACATCGTGTGCAACGGCTCGGAGCTCGGCGGCGGCTCGATCCGCATCCACCGCGAAGACGTGCAGAAGCGCGTCTTCGAGGTCATGGGCATCAGCGACGAGGTCGCGCAGGAGCAGTTCGGCTTCCTGCTCGACGCGTTCAAGTTCGGCGCCCCGCCGCACGGCGGCATCGCGCTGGGCATGGACCGCGTGCTGCAGCACCTGTCGAAGAGCGAATCGATCCGCGACGTGATCGCCTTCCCGAAGTCGGGTGGCGGCTTCGACCCGCTCACCTCCGCACCTGCGCCGATCAGCGACGCGCAGCGCAAGGAGGCCGGAGTCGACTTCGTGCCGGAGGGCGCCGAGGCCTGAGCTTCGCACCACCGGTCGTTGAGCGAGGAGCACAGCGACGAGAAGAAACGCCTCATGTTCTACGGAGCATGAGGCGTTTCGTCTCGCTGTGCTCGCTCAACGACCGGCGGCTCAGCCCGCGGGTCGAAGCGTCCCTCAACGAACGGTGACTCAGCCCGCGGGTCGTTGAGCGAGCGAGCGCCAGCGAGCGAGACGAAACGCGTGAGGTGAAGCGGTGCGTCAGAGAGCAGCGAGTCCCGGCGCGATGTTCTCGTTCCAGACGTCGACGCCGAGCTTCGCGATGAGCGCGATGACGACGACGAGGAAGACCACGCGGATGAACGTCGTCCCGCGAGAGATCGCCATCCGCGAGCCCAGATAGCTTCCGGCCACGTTGGCCACGGCGAGGATGCCGCCGAGCAGCCACAACACGGCGCCGTGCGGGATGAACAGGATGAGCGCGCCGGCGTTGGTCGCGAAGTTCACGATCTTCGCCTTCGCACTCGCCTGCAGGAAGTCGTAGCCGAGCAGCGCGACCAGCGTGATCACGAGGAACGTGCCCGTTCCCGGGCCGATCATGCCGTCGTAGAAGCCGATGCCGAAGCCCGCGGCCCCCGCCGTGATGTGATGCTTGTGCCCGTGGAACCGCAGCTGCGTCGCGGCGCCCAGCTGCGGCTTGAACGCGGTGAACAGCGCCACGGCCAGCAGTGCGACGACGATGATCGGCTTGAACGCGGATGACGGAAGCACGGTCGCGACCGCTGCTCCCCCGAAGGATCCGGCCAAGGCGATCGCTGCCATCGGAAGTGCTGTGCGGATGTCTGGCTTCGCCCGCCGGTAGTAGGTGACGCTGCTCGTGGCCGTGCCGAAGACCGAGCCGAGCTTGTTCGTGGCGAGCGCCTGCACGGGTGTGATGCCGGGGATCAGCAGCAGTGCGGGCAGCTGCAGCAGCCCTCCGCCGCCGACGACGGCATCGATCCACCCCGCGCAGAACGCGGCCACGACGACGAGGATCAGCGTGCCCCACGTGAGCTGCTCGAGCCCGAGCACAGCGCCGATGTCCATCCCTCCAGGATGTCAGACTGGCTGCATGCTCGATGTCCTCCCGCTGCCTCGCCCCCTCGACTCCCGTGCCGGAAGCGCCACCCTGCGCCGGGCGACGGTGCACGACGCGGATGCCGTCATCGCTCTGCTCGCCGACGACCCGATCAGTGCTTCGCGCGGCGACGTCGCGTCTGTCGAAGACCGCCCTGCGTACCAGGCCGGACTGGCCGACGTCCTCGGAGATCCCTCGAACGATCTCGTGGTCGTCGAGCTCGACGGGCAGATCGTCGCGACGCTTCAGCTCACATCGATCCCCGGCATGGCACGACGCGGCGCCCGGCGCCTGCTCGTAGAGGCGGTGCGTGTGCGCAGCGACCTTCGCTCGTCAGGAATCGGCTCCGCGATGATGCGCTGGGTGTCGGATGCCGCGGCGCCCGCGCTGGGAGCCGCGATGATCCAGCTCACCTCGGATGCCGCACGCGTCGAGGCGCATCGCTTCTACGAACGGCTCGGCTACGTCGGCTCTCACCTCGGCTTCAAGTACGCCGTCTCACGCTGACCCGGCATCCGAGGGCTCCACCCCCGAAGGACGACTGCGCCTCGGAAGGACGAAGCCGGAGCGTCCGTCCTTCCGAGGCGCAGTCGTCCTTCCTTGGTGCAGGCGGGGCGACGGCATCCGATCCGGCCACCGCCCGGACACCCGCCATTCACCCGTCGCCGACTCACCGGTCACCTCCGTCCCGTAGCGTCCACTCGCAACCCGAACCGGCGTACCCGCGCCGGTCACCGAGAGGACCCTCATGGCACACTTCCCCCGCCGCGCCCGCTTCGGCGCCGGCATCGCCCTCGCCGCCACGGCCGCGCTCGCCCTGACCGGCTGCGCAAGCGGCGGCGACACTCCGGCAGCCGGCTCCGACAAGGTCGACGCGGCGTCCGCCACCGCCGTCGCCGACTTCGGCACTTTCGCCGACCTCGAGGCGGCAGCGAAGGCCGAGGGCGCGCTGAACGTCATCGCGCTCCCCCGCGACTGGGCGAACTACGGCGAGATCCTCGACCTGTTCGCTGAGAAGTACCCCGAGATCACGATCAACGAGGCCTCCCCTGACGTCTCGAGCGCCGAAGAGATCCAGGCCGCGGAGACCAACAAGGGCCTCGACACCGCTCCCGACGTCTTCGACCTCGGCCTCGCCGTCGCGCTGCAGAACACCGACCAGTTCGCGCCCTACAAGGTGCAGACGTTCGACGACATTCCGGACGCGCTGAAGGAGCCGACCGGCCTGTTCGTCGGCGACTACGGCGGGTACATGTCGATCGGCTACGACTCCTCGAAGTTCGACGCGCCGAAGACCCTCGACGACCTGCTCGGAGCCGACTACAAGGGCGCCGTCGCGATCAACGGCGACCCCACGCAGGCCGGCGCGGCCTTCGCGGCCGTGGGCCTCGCCACGGTGCAGTCCGACGGCACGCTCGACGACTTCCAGCCCGGCATCGACTTCTTCAGCGAGCTGCAGAAGGCCGGCAATCTGCTCAAGGTCGATGTCACCACCGCGACCGTAGCGAGCGGCGAGACCCCGGTCGTCTTCGACTGGGACTACCTGAACGCGGCCCACCAGAAGGACAACGAGAACTGGAAGGTCGTGGTCCTCGACGGCACCGGCTACGCGGGCTACTACAACCAGGCCATCAACATCGACGCCCCGCATCCTGCAGCCGCCCGTCTGTGGCAGGAGTTCCTGTACAGCGACGAGGTGCAGAACCTGTGGCTGAAGGGTGGCGCGCGTCCGGCCCGCATGGAGGCGATGACGGATGCCGGCACGATCGACGCCGAGCTCGCAGCCGCTCTCCCCGAGGCCCCGTCGGACACGGTCGTCCCGACCGAACAGCAGTCCACCGATGCCGGAAAGCTGCTCGGCGAGAAGTGGGCAGCGGCGGTTCAGTGACCACTCTCGCGCAGACGGGGGCGGATGCTGCGGCATCCGCCCCCTCCGCCGGGCTCGCGCCGCGCGCGCGGGCCCGGCGCGCCGCCCCCTCCGCGGCGTGGCTCGGTCTCGTCCCCTTCGCCGCCTACGTCATCCTGTTCCTCGCCGTTCCGACGATCCTCGCCATCGGGTCGGGTTTCTTCACCAAGGACGGCACCTTCACGTGGACCAACGTCGCCGCTCTCGGCGACCCCGTAGTCCTGAACACCTTCGCCAATTCGGCCTGGGTCTCACTGCTGACCGCGCTCGTCGGCGCGCTCGTCGGCGCGCTGGTCTGCTACGCGCTGCTCGGCATGAATCCGGAGGGACTCGTCCGGCAGACCGTCGATGCAGCGGCAGGCGTGCTCGCCCAGTTCGGCGGCGTCATGCTCGCGTTCGTCTTCATCGCCACGATCGGCATCCAAGGCGTCGTGAAGGTGTTCCTCCAGGAGAGCTTCGGCATCGACATCTTCGCGAACGGCACCTGGCTCTACGAGTTGCCGGGGCTGATCCTGCCCTACATCTACTTCCAGATCCCGCTCATGGTCATCACGTTCATGCCCGCACTCGCCGCCCTCAAGCCGCAGTGGTCCGAGGCGAACCTCACCCTCGGGGGCACCCGGTCGAGCTTCTGGCTGCGCATCGGCATTCCGGTCCTCGCCCCCTCGTTCCTCGCGAGCCTGCTGCTGCTGTTCGCGAACGCGTTCTCGTCGTACGCGACTGCCGCGGCGCTCGCCAGTCAGGGTTCGCAGATCGTCCCTCTCCAGATCCGCGCCGCGCTCACCAGCGAGACCGTGCTCGGCCGAGAGAACCTCGCCGGCGCCCTGGCGCTCGGCATGATCGTCGTCGTGGGAGTCGTCATGGGCCTCTACTCGCTCGTCCAGCGCCGGGCAGCGAGGTGGCAGGCATGAATCCGCTCGCCCCTTCACGCCCGACCCGCTGGATCATCGGCATCCTGGTCGGCGCGTTCTTCGCGATCCCGCTGCTGGCGACCTTCCTGTACACCGTGAAGATGGCTGACGGCTCGTACTCGCTGAAGCGCTGGGCGAGCCTCTTCGACCCCGCGATGGCGGCGACGCTCAAGCCGATCTGGACGGGGCTCGGCAACTCGCTGCTGCTCGCCGTGATCACGGTCGCGATCGTGCTGTTCGTCCTGGCGCCCACCATGATCCTCGTGAACCTGCGTTTCGCGAAGATGCGTCCGGCGTTCGAGTTCGCGGCTCTGCTGCCGATCTCGATTCCGGCCATCGTGCTCGTCGTCGGCCTCGCGCCGATCTACCTGCAGATCGGTCGAACGCTCGGCACCGGCGCCTGGACTCTCGCCCTCGCCTACGGCATCACCGTGCTGCCGTTCGCCTACCGATCGATCCAGGCATCCATCGACGCGGTCGACATCCGCACGCTCACCGAGGCCGCTCGCTCCCTCGGCGCGTCGTGGACCACAGTGGTGTTCCAGGTGCTCGCCCCGAACCTCCGTCAGGGACTGCTCGCCGCGTCGCTCATCTCGGTCGCCGTCGTGCTCGGCGAGTTCACGATCGCGTCGCTCCTGAACCGCCCCGTGTTCCAGACCGCCATGGTCGTCGTGCAGAAGCAGGACGGCTACCTGCCTGCGATCTTCACCCTGCTGGCCCTGCTGTTCTGCTTCGTCCTGCTCCTCGTCATCGGTCGCGTCGCCCGCGGCACCGGAAAGGCCCGCTCATGACCCTCCCCCGTACCGCCGACAACATGCTGCTCGCCGATGCCGGTGAGGGCACCCGCGTGCAGCTGCAGGGGATCGTGAAGAGCTACGCGGGCACTACCGTTCTGCACGGCGTCGACCTCGACATCGCGCCCGGCGAGTTCGTGTCTCTGCTCGGCCCCTCCGGCTGCGGCAAGACCACCCTGCTGCGGGTGCTCGCTGGGCTCGAGATCGCCGACCAGGGTGCGGTGCTGCTGGGCGGTGGAGACGTCTCTCGGGTGCCGACCAACAAGCGCGACATCGGGATGGTCTTCCAGTCGTACTCGCTGTTCCCGCACCTGCGAGTGGTCGACAACACGGCCTTCGGCCTGCGTCGTCGCGGTGTGAACCAGGCAGATGCGGCGAAGCGATCGCTCGATGCCCTCGCCCTGGTCGGCCTCGCGGATTTCGCCGACCGGTTCCCTCACCAGCTCTCCGGAGGCCAACAGCAGCGCGTGGCCCTGGCGCGCGCCCTCGTCACCGAGCCGAAGGTGCTGCTGCTCGACGAGCCGCTCTCGGCCCTCGATGCGAAGGTCCGCGTGCAGCTGCGCGACGAGATCCGCCGTATCCAGCTGCGTCTGGGCATCACGACCGTGTTCGTCACCCATGATCAGGAAGAGGCCCTGGCCGTCTCTGACCGCATCGCTGTGATGAACTCGGGCCGCATCGAGCAGATCGGCTCTCCCGAGCAGCTGTACACGACACCTGCGACCGCGGGCGTCGCAGCCTTCGTGGGCCTCTCCAGCGTCGTCTCCGGAGTCGCCGAGGGCGACCACGTGACGGTGTGGGGTCAGCGACTGCCGCTGCAGACCCCGGCCGACGGCCCGGTCGACGTGTACATCCGCCCTGAGAACGTGCACTTCGCCGGAGAGGCGGATGCCGCCACCGACGCTTTCGTGGAGGAGAGCACCTTTCTCGGAAGCATGCGCCGCACCCTGGTTCGCACCGAGTCGGGAGAGCTCATCCGGCTGCAGCACGCGCCAGGCATCCAGCCCGCCTTCGGTGACCGTGTGCGGATCGCCCTCGCACCCGAACCGGTCGCGGTTCATCCGCGCGGATGAATCCCGCTCTTCCGTCCCCGTGCCCGCAACGATAGTTTGAGCCGCGAGGGCGACGCCATCGACCCGGAGAGAAAGGACGCCTCATGGCAGGCAAATTCGAGCTGTATCAGGACAAGGGCGGGGACTACCGATTCCGCCTGAAGGCCGGCAATGGCGAAGTCATCGCGACCGGCCAGGGCTACGCCTCGAAGTCCGGTGCCCTGAACGGCATCGACTCGGTCAAGCGCAACGCCGCCGATGCCGAGGTCGTCGAGGTCGAGAGCTGACGCCGACACCCCTGTTTCACGACGAAACCCCCAGCTGCGGCTGGGGGTTTCGTCGTGAAACAGGGAGTGCGGGCTAGAGCACGCGGGAGAGGAAGTCCTTCGTGCGCTGGTGCTGCGGGTTGCCGAGCACCTCACGCGGGTCGCCCTCCTCCACGATGTGGCCGCCGTCCATGAAGATCAGGCGCGAGCCGACCTCGCGCGCGAAGCCCATCTCGTGCGTGACGACGAGCATCGTCATCCCCTCGTCGGCCAGCGAGCGCATGACCTGCAGAACCTCGCCGACGAGTTCGGGATCGAGAGCCGACGTCGGCTCGTCGAACAGCATCATGTCGGGGTTCATGCACAGAGCGCGCGCAATCGCCACACGCTGCTGCTGGCCGCCGGAGAGCTGCGTCGGATAGGCATCGGCCTTGTGGGCCATGCCGACCCTGGCGAGCATCTCGTGAGCGATCTTCTCGGATTCGGCCTTGCCGCGCTTCTTCACACGCCGCTGAGCGATGGTGAGATTGCCCACGACGCTCATGTGCGGGAACAGGTTGAAGCTCTGGAACACCATGCCGATGCGTGTGCGCACACCGTCGATGTCGATGTCGGGGTCGGTGATGTCGATCCCCTCGATGAGGATCTTTCCGCCGGTCGGCTCCTCGAGGAGGTTCACCGAGCGCAGCAGCGTCGATTTACCCGAGCCCGAGGGCCCGATCACGCAGACGACCTCACCAGCGGTGACGGTGAGGTCGATGCCCTTGAGCACCTCGTTGTCGCCGAACGTCTTCACGAGCCCCTGCACGTCGATCGCGGGGGCGTGGACATCGATCAGGTCGGTGATCATCGCTGGTTCCCCATCCGTCGCTCGAGGTAGGCGGTGAACCGCGTGAGCGGGATCGTCACGATCAGGTAGAGGATCGCGGCCATCACCAGAGGCGTCGCATTCTGGTTCTGCGTCGTCGCGTCCTTGGCGAAGTTCGTGAGCTCCTTCGACCAGATGAACGAGCCCGCCACGAAGAGCAGCGAGGTGTCCTTCAGCAGCAGCACGAACTCGTTCGTCAGCGGCGGGATGATGATGCGGAAGCCCTGCGGCACCACGATCCAGAAGGTCGTCTTGAACGGCGACATGCCCAGCGAGCGCGCGGCCTCGGTCTGCCCCTTGGGGACGGCCTGGAGCCCGGCGCGGATCGTCTCCGCCATATACGCCGAAGCGACGAGGACCAGGCCGATCAGACCGAGCACAACGGGACCGCCGAGCTTCTGACCGGAGATCCCGGTCGCGATCGGAAGGACCTGCGAGATCGCGAAGATCGTCATGATCGCGGGCAGGCCGCGGAACAGCTCGATCCAGGCGGTCGCGATCCACCGGAACGGACCGATGCTCGACATCTTGAGCAGTGCGAGGAGGATGCCCAGCAGCAGACCGCCCGCGAAGGCGACGGCCGTGAACCACAGCGTGTTGACGAGTGCGGTCGTGATGATCCCGGGGAACATCTTTGCCGCGATCTCGGGGTCGAAGAACAGAGGTCCGATCCGGCTCCAGTCCGTCGTGACGATCGCCCAGAGGACTACGGCGATCAGCACGGCATAGACGACGTACCGGTACAGCTTCTGTCTTTGAGTGCGCCTCAACGCCATTGTCAAGGTCCTCCTGTATTCCTGCTCGCCGCTCAGTTCGCGGTGAAGTAGGTGTCGTAGATCGTCTGGTAGTCGCCGCTGTCGCGGAGGTCCTTCAGAGCGCCGTTGACCGCGTCGAGCAGCTCGGTCTTCTTGCCCTTCTCGAAGGCGAAGCCGTAGGACTCCTCGGTGTCGTAGGTCTCGACGATCTTGTACGCGCTGTCGGCCTTCTCGTGCTCGAGGTTCACCGGCTGATCCTGCAGGATCGCGTCGATCTGGCCGGCCTGGATCGCGGGCCACAGCTCGCCGTCCGACGGGTACTGCACGAGCTGCGCACCCTTCGCGTTCTCCGTCGCGTAGGACTCGCCGGTGGTGCCCTGCTGCACGCCGACGTTCTTGCCGTCGAGGTCGTCGATGCTCTTGATGCCCGAGTCGGTGCGCACGAGCAGCGACTGCAGCGAGTCGTAGTACGGCTCGGAGAAGTCGATGTTCTTCTTGCGCTCGTCGGTGATGGTCATAGCCGATGCACCCAGGTCGCAGGTGCCGTTGGCCAGAGTGGTTCCGGACTGCAGCGCCTCGAAGCCGACGTCCTGCACCGAGAGCTTCAGGTCGAGCTTCTTCGCGATCGCGTCGAGCAGATCGATGTCGAAGCCCGTGTATCCCGTGCCGTTGTCGCCGCCCTCGAACTCGAAGGGCGGGTAGGGGATGTCGGAGCAGACCGTGAGCGTACCGGCCTCGACGAGGCCGTACGGGTCGTCCGCCGAGCCGCCGGAACCCGCACCTGATCCGCTGGCGCAGCCGGCGAGGGCGAGAGTGGCGGTCGCCGCGAGGGCGATTCCGGCGAAGATGTTGCGACGCTGCATGTCAGCTCCTGGGGAGTCGGGGGCGGATCGCGCCCGCGAACGGGTAGGTGTTCATCTTGACATGCGCTCGAGGGCCGTCACGGCCGAACAGCGTTTCCCCGGGTTACGTTTTTGTTGCAAGTGCTTTTCGTCAGACCTCGAAGTCGACGGCCGCTCGCGAGGCGACGACCGAACGCACGTAGGCGACGACCTCTTCGTGCGCCGGGTGCACCTGGTACTGCTCGAGCGCCTCGATCGAGTCGAAGTCGGCGATCAACGTCACGTCCCAGTTGGAGTCGGGGTAGGCCACGTTCGCGCCGGCCGAGATCGACAGCAGCTGCGGCACGACGCCGGCGAGGGCGTTGAGCCGGCGCGCCATTTCGGCGGCCTGCTCGGCGCGGGCGGCGGGATCGGATGCGGCGAGCTTCCAGCTCACGACATGGCGGATGCTCATCTCGTCTCCTTCAGGTCGTTCACCACGGCCTCTTCGAGTGCGGAACGCAGCCGGTCGGCCGACAAGCGCCAGTGCGCATGCAGTTCTCCGTCGATCAGCACGACGGGGATCTTCTCCCACCACAGGTCGTACAGCGCCGGGTCGTCCTGGATGGAAGCCTCGACGACCTCGATGCTCTCCGCCGCGGCATCCGGAAGATCGGCGATCACGGTGTCGATGATCTCGGAAGCCACATCGCAGAGGTGGCAGTCGGGTTTGCCGATCAGAGTCAGCGTGGTCACGCCGACGGCACCTCGACCTCACGGCCCTCGGCGATCCACTCGGCGGTTCCGCCCTCGACGTTGGTGACGTCGTATCCTCGCCCCTCGAGCGCCTCGACCACACGGGCCGAACGTCCGCCCATCTGGCAGATCACGTCGAACGCCTCGGCAGGGAGCTCTTCGAGGCGGTTGCCGATCTCGGACATCGGGATGTTCACGGCGCCCGGGATGTGCCCCGATGAGAACTCGTTCGCCTCGCGCACATCGATGAGCGGCGTGTTCTCACGAGCGGCGAGCTCTGCGACGGTGATCGACTTCATGCGTCCTCCTGCGGTGGATCGGAACTGCGGGCGGAGACACAAAGCGCCCGTCCGGAGACAGGCGCTCGGTGTCTGGCCGCTTACTTCTTGTTGCGACGCTGGTGGCGAGTCTTGCGAAGCAGCTTGCGGTGCTTCTTCTTCGCCATGCGCTTGCGGCGCTTCTTGATGACAGAACCCACGGAAACCTCACTAAGTCAGGGGCTGGGCGTCGCACGTGGCGGACACCCGGGTACGGGCACGGAAAAATGCCTCGGAACAGTCTAGCAAATCGCGGGGGCCCGCTCGTACGCACTCACTCCTCACCGCTGTGCAGGGCATGATCAGCCACCATGAAACGCCAGACGAGGGCGTGACCGAGCGCGACCAAGACGATCAGAAGCAGTGCTCCGACCTGGATGCCGGTGAGGCCCAGCGGTGCGGCCAACTGCGGTGCGACGCCGATGACGGCGATCGCCGCGTACACGACGACGGTGCCGGCTTGAGTCCAACGCACCGCTCGTGGCGTGCCGTCGCCGCGCGCCTGGGAGACGAGTCGCAGCATCGACACCCCGCCGACGACGGCGATCACGACGAAGGAGAGCCGCCAGATCAGCGGGCTCTCGGTCCCGCCGACCTGGGCGAACAGCCCCATCAGCGCGGGGAGCAGGAACGACAGGTGGACGCCGCCGATCGTGCGTCGGATCGAGCGATCGGCTGTCCAGTCGCTGCGGGCACGGACCACGTTCCACCAGAGCCCGGTCAGCGTGAAGCAGGTGGCGGAGAACAGTGCGTAGAAAGTGCTGGCGTCCACGGTGCCTCCTGCGGCGATCCTGCTCGCGGATCAGCCCACGTCGGCGATCGGGCGCTGCAACGCCTCGGCCACGGCGGATTCGGGGACGCGGAAGCTGCGACCGAAGCGGATCGCAGGCAGCTCGCCGGAGTGCACGAGCCGATAGACGGTCATCTTCGACACGCGCATGAGTTCGGCGACCTCGGCCACCGTCAGGAACCGGACGTCAGGAACCTCGGGCATCCCACGTACCCCTTTCTCGATGTGCACACTCTATGGGTCGCTGGGACGCATGTAAACCCATGTGACCCCTGTGTTCAGTGGGACTCCGACGTCGTGGCGAACGCGCGCACCGGGAAGGTCCCGAATCCGCGCACGGCGGGCGGGGCCGCGGTGAACCGTGCCCCGTGCGCCGGGACCTGTGCGGGGGGCGCCCCTCCGCTCTCGGTGTAGTCGATGTTCAGGGAGTCGATGCCCACGATCCGCACGCCGACATCGACGAGGAAGCGCGCCCCGCCTTCGGTGAGGAAAGGCGCGCCCGCCGCGTACTCCGGTGTGCCGAAGCGACTGCTCCACCCGGTGTCGAGCAGGACGGCGCTGCCTGCGAGTTCGCGATCCGCGAGTGTCACCGCTTCGATCCCCCGACGATCCGCGCTCCACGAGTCGCGCAGATGGAACACCTCCGCGGGTATCCCCACGAGCGTGTTCAGATCGAGTGAGGCGAGGTCACCGCCGTCTGCGTAGCGGTGGTACGGGGCGTCGAGGTACGTGCCGGTGTTGCCGATCATCGTGATGATGTCCATCGCGAACTCGGTTCCCGGTGCGTACTTCTCCCGAGAGTCCTCACGGGTCAGATGCGGAGTGATCGCCGGCGCCGGCAGGCCGGGATACGTGATCATTCCTGCTTCGATCGGATGACTGAGGTCGATCACCCGGTCGGCTCCGGGGGCCGCGGCATCCGCTCCCCTGCTGCCGCGATGCGTCTCCTCGACGATGCGCAGCCCTCGCAGGTCCACGTCGCGCACGAGCGCGAGACCGAGATGCCGTACGAGAAGCACGCCGATCTCTTCGGCGCTCAGGTTGGGGCGAGGCAGGTCGAGACGGAAGCCCTCGCCGCTCATCCCGCCGCCGTTCGCGAAGGAGATCGAGAAGTCGAAGTGCGCGCGGTGCTGCGCCGATGCCTGTGTCATCACCACATCATGACAAAGACGGCTGGGCGCCGAGCGCGCTCAGCCCTGCCCCTTCGTCTTCGCGAACCGCTCCTTCGCCTCGCGCAGGGCCTGTCGCTCGGCCTTGCGGGCGGCGCGCAGCATCTTCTCCGCTTCGCGGACCGTCTTCTGGGCTTCTTTCAGCCGCCGATCGCCCGCGAGTTCGACGGGGTCGATCGCGATCCACTCGTCGACCGGAGCGCGAGACTCGCCACGATCCCGCGCGTCGAGGTACGCCGCGACGCCGTCGAGGATGCGTTCGACGCCGAAGCGGAAAGGATCGGCAGGAGAGGTGAACACGCCCTCGTCCACCGCGCGACGCAGGGCGGGGAACTCGTCCTGGGTGATGACCCTGTCGTACAGGTCGGCCTCCCTGACGGCGACTTCGTCTGGCGAGAGTCCGATGCCGCGCGCCTGCGCGGTGTAGCCGGCCTGCACGATGCCGCACCAGCGCGCCTGGCCGGTCACCGCCAGGGCGGTCGCGATCCTCTCGTCGGCCGTGAGAACGGTCTGTTCGAGAGCTGCGAGCGAGGCGTCGAGCCATGCCGAGCTGTTCGGGGTGATCGGCGATCCGGTGATCGGAACCGAGAGCATCCACGGATGCCGCAGATACAGCAGCACCTGTTCCTCGTAGAGAGCGAGCAGCCGATCGCGCCAGCCCTCGCGCTCGAGGTGCGACTCCGGAGGAACGCCTGTCGCCTGCTCCTGCATGAGCAGCAGCAGGTCGTCTTTCGCGGTGACGTAGCGGTAGAGGGACATCGGCGTGAAGCCGAGCTTCGCGGCGACCGCTGCCATCGAAACGGCGCCGATGCCCTCGGCATCCGCCAGTTCCACTGCCGCGTCGACGATGCGCTCCACACTCATCTCGCGCTTCGGGCCACGCTGCGGAGTGGCCGCGACGCCCCAGGCGAGAGCGATGCCCCGCGGCAGCTCCGGTGGCTCGTTCTCGGTCATGCCGCCATCCTACTTCTGTTTATTAAATAAACAGTGTGTTATGGTCATACACACTTGCGTAGCTCATACACAGTTTCGACATGCAGACCCCACGTCAGGGAGGAAGGGACATCATGAGACCCGCCATCGAGATGCGCCGCGTGCGCAAGAAGTTCGGAGACAGGCTCGTCATAGACGACCTCGACATCACGGTCGCGTCCGGCGAGGTGTTCGCCCTTCTCGGCCCGAACGGCGCGGGGAAGACGACCACCATCAACGTCCTCACGACTCTCATAGAGCCCGATGCGGGGATCGCGACGGTCTCCGGCTTCGACGTACGCACGCAGCCGCGGGAAGTGCAGCGACGGATCAGTCTCACCGGTCAATCCGCTGCGGTGGACGACGTGCTCACCGCGATCGAGAACGTCATCATGTTCGCCCGGCTCGCGGGACTCGACCGCGGCGCGGCGCGGCGCCGAGCCGAAGAGCTGATCGCGCAGTTCGACCTCGCCGAAGCGGCGCGTCGTCCGGTGAAGACCTTCTCCGGGGGCATGCGGCGGCGCCTCGATCTCGCGTTGAGCTTCGTCGTGACGCCGGAGGTGCTGTTCCTCGATGAGCCGACGACGGGCCTGGACACCCGCAGCCGGAGGGATCTGTGGGACATCATCCGCACACTCGCCGCGGCGGGGACCACCGTCTTCCTCACCACGCAGTACCTGGAAGAGGCGGATCAGCTCGCGGATCGGATCGCAGTCCTCCACGGTGGCCGTATCGCCGCGCTCGGAACACCGGCCGAACTGAAGTCTCGTATCGGCGGTGACACCGTCGAGCTGCATGACGATCGTGGTGATCTCCTCAGCGAGATGTCGACAGACGGCAGCGTCGCGGGACTCCGGCGAGCGCTCGACCTGCTCGACGAAGAGGGCCGAGAGGGGATCATCACGCTGCGTCGTCCCTCCCTCGACGACGTCTTCCTCGCCGTCACCTCCGATGAACTCCCCCAGAAGGAGCACGCATGAACGCCCCCGCCTTCGCCGCGCCCGCCGCGGCATCCGTCGCCCTCCGCCCTCGCCTCCGCGGGTTCGCCGCGGAATCCGTCTTCGTCACCCGCAGCCTGAAGCACTCGCTGCGCGACGGGGAGTCACTCGTCATGGCGATCGCCCTGCCCGTCATGCTGATGCTGATGTTCACATGGGTGTTCGGCGGCGCGATCGATCCATCCGGCGCCTACGTCGACTACGTCGTGCCGGGCATCATCCTCACGTGCGCCGGATTCGGCGCGGCATCGACCGCCGTCTACGTCGCGAACGACATGCGCAGCGGCATCATCGATCGCTTCCGCACGATGCCGCTGCGGGCGAGCGCTGTGCTCACGGGGCACGTCGTCGCCAGCCTGCTGCGCAATCTCCTCGCCACAGGCGTGGTCATCGGCGTCGGCGTCCTCGTGGGGTTCCAGCCGGAGGCGAGCTTCATGGACTGGGTCGGCGTGGCCGCGCTCATCGCCCTGTACATCCTGGCGATCACCTACCTGTTCGCAGCGATCGGCCTCGCCGCCGGCAGCCCTGAGGGCGCGAACGGCTACGGTTTCGCCCTGCTCTTCCTGCCATACCTGTCGAGCGCGTTCGTCCCTGTCGAGAGCATGCCGCACTGGCTGCAGCCGGTCGCCGCTCACCAGCCGATCACGCCGATCGTCGACACGATCCGGAGTCTGCTGAGCGACACGTCCCTCGGCGCGGAGCTCTGGTGGGCTATCGGCTGGTGCCTCGTGATCCTCGTGATCGCCGTGGCTTGGGGTGCGTGGCTGTTCCGTCGCAAGTCCGGTCGTCGATGACCTCTCACGTCGCGAGCCGCTGGAGCACAACGCCCCAGATGACGCCCGATGCCAGCGGAGGCGCCGGTCAGCCGCCGAGCCGCTTGATGGCGTTCGCGACCACGTGCTTCGCAGAGGCGGCTGCACGGCCGACCACTTCGGCCGCGTGGGCCGCTCCGTCGGGAAGCGGCTGGAAGGGGTAGTCGATGTCGGGCGCGTCGTCTCCGTAGGCGTCGACGAGGAACGGCACGAGCCAGTCGTCGACGACCGACAGCGGCTCGACCGCCAGGCTGTAGAACCGGCGCTGGCCGTCTTCGCGCACGTTGACGAGCTCTGCCTCGCGCAGAACCTTGAGGTGCTTCGAGACCGTCGGCTGGCTGATGCCGAGCTCGGCCACGATGTGGCCGACGCTGGTGCCCGCGTCGCCCTCTTCGGCCCGGCGCAGAAGGAGCTGGAGGATGTCGCGCCTCGTACCGTCTGCGATCACGTCGAAGATGTCCGTCATGTGATCAGGCTAGCCGCCCCCGGCACGGAGTACCATGACGAAGGCTCGCAGCGGCGGGCCGCGACCGCATGGCGCGGCAGGGAGCAGACGAAAGGGGCGGGATGTCGGGCATCGCATCGGCGTCTTCTCCGCGACGTCGGCTGGAAAGCTTCGCGGTGCGCGCGCGCCACATCGTCACCTCGTCCCCGTCACGGTTCGCGATCGTCGTCTTCGCGCTGCTGATCCTGATCTTCACGGTGCTGCTCGGGCTGCCGATCTCGTCTGCGACCGGCGAGTTCACCGATCTCAGCGATGCCCTGTTCACCGCCGTCTCCACGATCTGCGTGACGGGCCTCACCACCGTCGACATGGCCACGCACTGGTCGCCCTTCGGGCACGTGCTGGTCTTCGTCGGCGTGAACGTGGGCGCTCTGGGCGTGCTGACCCTGGCGTCGCTCATGGGCATGCTGATCTCCAAGCGCCTCGGACTGCGCGCCAAGCTGATGGCGGCGGGTGACACGAACCCGCTCCGCGCTCATGGCGGCGTCGTGAACGAGAGCCAGACCGTTCGGCTCGGCGAGGTCGGCCAGTTGCTGACGACCGTCGCGATCTCGGCCCTCGTGATCGAGGGCACCCTCGCGATCCTGCTCTACCCCGCACTCGTCATGGCGGAGGTCGATCCCATCGCGGCGCTGTGGGAGGCGCCGTACTACGCCGCCATGTCTTTCACGAACACGGGCTTCGCACCGAACGCCGGTGGCGTCGCGGTGTTCGAGGACGACTACCTGGTGCTCACGCTCCTCATGGCCGGGGTGTTCCTCGGCAGCATCGGCTTCCCCGTGATCTACACGCTGGCCAAGCACGTCTGGCACGTGAAGAAGTGGTCGCTGCACACCAAGCTCACGATCGTCACGACGGTGCTGCTGTTCTTCATGGGCGCCGCGGTCTTCCTGATCCTCGAATACAACAACCCCAAGACCTTCGGATCGATGGATGCCGTCGACACCACGTTCCAGGCGTTCTTCCTCTCCGCGATGACCCGCTCCGGCGGCTTCAACGTGATCGACATGGCCGATCTGAACGGATCGTCGCTGCTCGCGGCATCCATGCTCATGTTCGTCGGCGGCGGCTCGGCCTCCACGGCCGGCGGCATCAAGGTCACCACCCTCGCTGTGCTCGCGATCGCCGTGTGGTCCGAGGCGAAGGGGCGTCAATCGGTCGAGGTCTTCGGGCGACGCATCCCCAGCGACGTGCAGCGCGTCGCCCTCAGCGTCGTCGCCTGGGGCGCCACCATCGTCGCCCTGTCGACGATCATCATCGCCCAGATCACCAAAGACGACATCAGCCATGTGCTGTTCGACGTGATCTCCGCCTTCGCCACGGTCGGGCTGTCCACAGGGCTCACCGAGTCCCTGCCCGATTCCGGCGCCTACGTGCTCGCGGCCACCATCTTCATGGGCCGCGTTGGTACAGTGACTCTCGCCGCGGCAGTCGCCGCGACATCACGGACGCAGTACTACTCGCTGCCGGTTGAAAGGCCGATCGTTGGTTGAAGTCCTCCGCGGAGACGCCCCCGTCCTCGTCATCGGTCTCGGCCGTTTCGGCGCCGCCTGCGCCGGCGAGCTCGACCGGCTCGACCGCGAGGTGCTCGCGATCGACGACAATCTCGAGCTCGTGCAGAAGTGGTCGGACCGTGTCACGCACACCGTGCAGGCCGACGCCAAGAACATCGACGCGCTGCGCCAGGTCGGCGCTCAGGACTTCCAGGTCGCAGTCGTCGCAGTCGGATCGTCGATCGAGGCGTCCGTGCTCATCACGGCCAACCTCGTCGATTTGAAGGTGCCCCAGATCTGGGCGAAGGCCGTCTCCCAGTCGCACGGCAAGATCCTCGCCCGCGTGGGCGCGAACCACGTCATCTACCCCGAGCGCGAGGCCGGCGAACGCGTCGCGCACCTGGTCTCCGGGCGCATGCTGGACTTCATCCGCTTCGACGACGACTTCGTGCTCGCGAAGATGTACCCGCCGAAGTTCATCCGCGGCGTGCGGCTGAACGAGTCCGGCGTCCGCACCAAGTACAAGGTCACTGTGGTCGGAGTGAAGAGCCCGGGCAAGCCGTTCCGCTACGCCGAGGCGAACACGATCGTCACCAATCACGACCTCATCATCGTGTCGGGCACGAACAGCGAGATCGAGCGCTTCGCCGCTCTCGACCGGTAACTCCGGCAGCCGTCGGTCCGCTGACGGCATCGGGGATATCCCCCGCAGGGCGGATGCCGCGGCATCCGCCGTCGTGATGAGATGAAGTCATGACCGACCAGACAGCGGCCCCTCCCGTCCTTGCCCTCCGCGGCCTTCGCAAGCAGTTCGGCCCGAAGGTCGCCGTCGACGACCTCTCTCTCGACGTTCCGGCGGGCACGATGCTGGGTCTGCTCGGTCCCAACGGCGCGGGGAAGACGACGACCCTGTCGATGACGACCGGGCTGCTCCGCCCCGACGCCGGCACCGCGTGGATCCTCGGCATCGACGTGTGGCAGAACCCCGCGGCGGCGAAAGCGCTCATGGGCGTGCTGCCCGACGGCATCCGCATGCTCGACCGCCTCACCGGTGCCGAGCTGCTCCGCTACACGGGCCTGCTGCGCGGAATGACCGAAGCCGATGTGGTCTCGCGCACGGGAGAGCTGCTCGAGGCGCTGGGGCTCGCGGACGCCGGCAGCACTCTCGTCGTCGACTACTCCGCAGGCATGCGCAAGAAGATCGGCCTGGCCTGCGCGCTCATCCACGCTCCGCGGCTGCTGATCCTCGACGAGCCGCTCGAAGCCGTCGACCCGGTCTCCGGCGAGACCATCAGGCAGATCCTGCGGGCGTTCGTGAACGGCGGCGGCACCGTCGTGCTGTCCAGCCACGTGATGGAACTCGTCGAATCGATGTGCGACCGGGTGGCGATCGTCGCAGAAGGCCGCCTGCTCGCGAACGGCACCCTCGACGAGGTGCGCGCGGGCATGAGCCTGCAGCAGCGCTTCTTGTCGCTGGTCGGCGCCCACGACCTCGGAACGGAGACGCTGGCATGGTTGCGCTCCTCGTAAGCCTGCGCTGGCGGCAGCTCGGTCACCAGCTCGCGCGCAACCCGTGGATGATCGTCACCCTGATCATCACCGGCTTGATGGCGCTCGGATTCCTCGCCGTCCTCGCCGCTGGACTGTTCGCGATGCGTTTCGCCGCCCCCGAGGCCGCGGTCACGGTGCTGGTGCTGACGGGCGCGGTGATCACCGCCGGATGGTGGATCGGATCGCTGCTCGTGAGCGCCGACGACACGCTGGCCGCCGAGCGCTTCTCGCTGCTGCCCGTGACCGCCCGCCAGCTGCTTCCCGGCATGGTCATCGCCGGAGCGACGACCATCGGCGGCCTCGGCACGACCCTGGCGCTCGCGCTCATGCTGCTCGGATGGTCAGTGAACGGACTCGCTCTCCTGGTCGGAGTGCTGATCATCCCTCTGGCGCTCGCGATCTGCGTCCTCGGGGCGCGCGTGATCAGCGGGCTGCTCGCGCGATGGCTGGCACGCCGCCGCAGCCGCGATCTCGTGATGACGATCGGCGTGCTGCTCGCCGCGAGCTCGGGCCTGTTGATCAACCTCGTGCTCGCCGCTGTGCGGGAGATGGGCGACGTCGGCTCGGTGTTCGCGGACGCCGCCGACGTGCTCGGGTGGACGCCGCTCGCGGCCGCCTTCGGCGTGCCCGCCTCGATCGTCGCCGGCGACATCGGCGCCGCAGGTCTTCGGCTGCTGATCGGGCTCGCGACGGTCGCCGTGCTCTGGTTCGCCTCGCAGGCGCTGCTCGCCGCCCGGCTGGTCGCTCCGATCCAGTCCAGCGGCGGCGGACGCGTGCGCTCGGGCGGGGTGATCGATCGGATGCTGCCCGCCACTGCTGTCGGCGCCATCGCCGCCCGCTCACTGCGGTACTTCCGCCGCGACCCCCGCCAGGTCGTCAACGTCGTCATGATGCTGTTCCTGCCCGCCATCCTCATCGGCGTCGTCTTCATGAACGGTCTGCAGGACGAGTCGATCGGGTTCGGTCCGGTCGTCACGCTCGTGCCGGCGATCGACGCTCTGCTCGCAGGCACGATCATGCAGATGGCGCTCGCCTACGACAACGACGCCCTCGCCCTGCACATCCACACCGGCGTGCGCGGGTCGGCAGACCGCTTCGGGCGCCTCCTCGGCTTCGGCATCATCGCGGTTCCGCTGCTCCTGGTGCTGTGCGTCGCGAGCTGCGTTCTGGCAGGGCGCCCCGACCTCATGCCCGGGAGCCTCGGCGCCGCCCTCGGACTGGGCGCGATATCGGCCGGCGCCGGCGCGTGGGTCGGCAGCTTCCTGCCCGGCCGTGCACCCGCCCCCGAGGCCAATCCCTTCGGACGGGGATCGTCGGGCGGAGTGCAGTCGCTCATCGCGATGGCCGTCATGTCTCCGATCACCCTGATCCTCGGCGCTCCCGCGCTCGGATTCGCGATCGCCGCGTTCTGGACGCCGGTGTTCGGCTGGGTGAGCCTCGCGTGCGGTCTCGCGGTCGGGGCGGCGGCGATCTGGGGCGGCGCCGCGCTCGGCGGGCGCGTGCTCGACCGCCGCTGGCCGCAGGTGCTCGCGGAGGTCTCGAGCGAGGCCTAGACGCGCGGCATCCGGCATCCGGTCCGAGAATAGGTCAACCGCTCGAGAACAGGACGATACGGCCGAACGCTCCTGATCTCGCGCGGTTGACCTGTTTTCGAGTGGGAGACGGTGCTTCTCGCACCGGCAGTGGTTCTCGGGAACAGGCGCGGATGCTGCGCGGTCAGACTCCGGCGGCGAGCTCCTTGGCACGGACCAGGGCGGCGGCAGCGGCCTCCGCGAAGGTGCGGTCGAGGTGAGCGTCCTGCAGCACCGCGATCGCGCGCTCGGTCGTGCCCTTCGGGCTCGTGACTCGACGCCGCAGCTCGGCCGGATTCTCACCCGAGGCGTCGAGCAGCGCCGTCGCGCCGATGAAGGTCTGCTCCGCCATGAGCCGCGCATCCGCCTCGGTGAACCCCATGCCGATCGCGGCCCGGGTGAACTCCTCGATGAGCAGGAAGACGTAGGCAGGACCGGATCCTGAGATCGTCGACAGCGCGTCGATCTGCGACTCGGGCACCTCGATGACCGCGCCGACGGTCTCGAAGAGGCGTCGCACGACGGCGAGGTCATCGGCGCTGACGGATGCTCCGGCCGCCAGTCCCGTGACCGCCTTGCCGACCGTCGCCGGAGTGTTCGGCATGGACCGGATGACTCGGGCGCCCGCGCCGAGGACGTCGGCGAACGTCTGCAGCGTCACTCCGGCCGCGACGCTCACGACGATCGTCTCCGGCTTCAGGCGAGGGGCGATCTCGCGCAGCAGATCGGGAACCATGGCCGGCTTCACACCGACGAGGACAACTCCGGCCGCGGCCACGGCATCGAGGTTGCCGTCGGGCTGCTCCTCGAGCGCGATGCTCTTCACACCGGGAACCTCGGCGAGCGCGGCCGCGCTGTCGGCCGAGCGGTTCGTGGCGGTGATCCCGCCGTCCACAGTGATGCCCGAAGCCACCACGCCGCGGAGGATCGCTCCTCCCATGGAACCGGCACCGAGAAAAGCGAGAGCGGGAAGAGAATCAGCCATGTCGTCATCCTACGGCGGGCTCCCCTCGCTCGATCGGGACGGAGATCTAGACTCTTTCCATGAGTGCATCCGGAGGCAGCAAGGCCATCGTCGCAGCGTTCCTGGCGAACTTGGGCATCGCCCTCGCGAAGTTCATCGCTGCAGCGCTCTCGGGGTCGGCATCCATGCTCGCAGAGGCCATCCACTCGGTCGCCGATTCGGGCAATCAGCTGCTGCTGATGTTCGGCGGCAGGCGGGCCAAGCGCGACGCCGACCGCGAGCACCCCTTCGGATACGGGCGCGAACGCTACGTGTCGGCGTTCGTCGTCTCGATCATCCTGTTCTCGGTCGGTGGCGTGTTCGCGATCTACGAGGGTGTCGAGAAGATCCGCGAGCCGCACGCGCTCGACCCGGCGTGGTGGTGGCTGCCGCTCGTCGTGCTCGTGATCTCGATCGCGCTCGAGAGCTTCTCGCTGCGCACGGCCGTCAGGGAGAGCAACCACGTCCGTGAGAAGGGTCAGTCGTGGGTGTCGTTCGTCCGCCGCGCGAAGGCTCCCGAGTTGCCCGTCGTTCTGCTCGAGGACACGGGAGCGCTGATCGGACTCGCGTTCGCGCTGCTCGGCGTCGGGCTCACCGTGATCACCGGGAACCCGCTGTTCGATGCCCTCGGCACGATCATGATCGGTCTGCTGCTCGTGACGATCGCGATCGTGCTCGGCATCGAGACCAAGAGCCTCCTGGTCGGCGAAGGAGCGAACCAGGCTGACTACGACCGCATCGTCGACGCGATCAACGCGGGCGATGAGATCGAGAAGATCATCCACATGAAGACGCTCTACCTCGGCCCCGACGAGTTGATGGTCGCCGCCAAGATCGCGATGAGCGCGAACAAGCCCTTGCGGGAGGTCGCCGACGACATCGACGCGATCGAGGCGCGCATCCGCGATGCCGTGCCCGTCGCCCGCGTCGTCTACATCGAGCCCGACGTCTACCGTCCGGCGATCGACCCGCAGCCGTCGACGGACGTGTTCGTGCTCAAGTCTTCCGACTGAGCCGTGCTGCGCGATCTGCAGGCGGCCCTCGCACGCACCGATCTACCCGCGGCGACGCTCGCGAAGGCGCGCGCCGTGAAGAGCGTGCTCGACCGTGACTCGCAGGCACGGCTCGAGTCCTTCTGGATCGCCGGTGATCGCCCGTATGCGGTGATCGCCTTCGGCGACCCGGACAGGGCGGACCTCGTCGTCTACCTGATGCACGGCATCGAGACGGATCTCGAGGCGCTCCCCGGGTGGGCGGATGCTGCGCAGCGCGTGTGCGCGGACGTCATCCGCTCATGCGTGGTGCGCGGCACGCCGCGCTCGGTCGCGACCATCGCCTGGTTCGGGTGGGACTCCGGCACGCAGACCAGCGTCCTCGCGACCAAGCACGCCACGATCGGGGCGGCCCGCCTCGCTGTCGACATCGACCGGCTGGCGGACCGCAACCCGGGCGCGCACATCGCGGTCGTGACCTACTCGTACTCGACGACGCTGCTCGGTGAGATGTTCGCACTGAACATCGCCGAGGAGGTGCACACGGCCTTCGCGATCGCCTCGGCCGGAGTCACGCACGCGGCGGGCGCGGCCATCGAGTCGGCGATCGCCGATGGGGAGGTCGTCTTCTACGCGACCGAGGGCGCGGGCGACGGCACCGCGCCGCTCGGGAGACTCGGCCACCACCCCGTCGACCCGCGCGATCTTCGTGGCGTCATCGTCTACGACTGCGACGGCGGTGAGGCGCCGGGGGTGGACGGAGACCTCGTGCTCGGCGTCGCGGTCGAGGGACACGCGTCGCAGACCGCCGTCGACGAGCGGGGGATCCGGCATCCCGGCTACTTCGACGAGCGCGCTCAGGGGTATCTCACTCTGGTGGCGCGGCTGACGGATGCGGCGACGGGCTGAGCCGGAAGCTCGAACGGCTGCGACGACAGGGGCGCAGTCAGCGGCGCGAGGCGAAGAAGTCGCGGAGCAGAGCCGTGGCGGCATCCGCTTCGACTCCCCCGACGACCTCGGCGCGGTACGGCAGCCGGCGATCTCGCAACAGGTCGTACATCGAGCCGGCCGCTCCGGCCTTGTCATCCCATGCGCCGAACACGACGCGCGAGATTCGCGACTGCAGGATCGCGCCGGCGCACATCACGCAGGGTTCGAGGGTGACGACCAGCGTGCAGCCTTCGAGGTTCCAGGATCCGACGGATGCCGCGGCTCCTCGCAGGGCGTTCACTTCGGCGTGACCTGTCGGATCGTGGGAGATCTCTCGGCTGTTGCGCCCTTCGCCGATGATGCGGCCGTCGGCATCGAGCACCACGGCGCCGACCGGGATCTCGTCGACCGCGGCGGCTTCGGCGGCGAGCGCGAGCGAGCGCAGCATGCCCTCGCTGTCGCCCTGCCTCACGGTCACACCTTATCCCGCCCGATGTGCCGGCATCGGCGAAAGCGTGTGCGTCGGATAGCCTGGACTCATGCGCGTTCACGTGGCCGACCACCCTCTCATCACAGCCAAGCTGTCGGTCCTGCGCGACGAGCGCACATCGTCGCCGCTGTTCCGCCAGCTCACCGAGGAACTCGTGACCCTGCTCGCCTACGAGGCGACCCGCAACGTCAAGGTCACCCCGATCGAGATCAAGACGCCGGTCACCACGACGACAGGGGTGAAGCTGTCGGAGCCGCGCCCGATCGTCGTCCCGATCCTCCGCGCCGGCCTCGGCATGCTCGAGGGCCTCGTCAAGTTGCTGCCGACCGCCGAGGTGGGATTCCTCGGCATGGTCCGCGACGAGGAGACGTTCGAGCCGACGACCTACGCCGAGCGCCTTCCCGCAGACCTCAGCGACCGTCAGTGCTTCGCGATCGACCCGATGCTCGCGACCGGCGGATCTCTCGCCGCCGCGATCCAGTTCCTGTTCGACCGCGGCGCCGAGGATGTCACGGCGATCTGCCTGCTCGGCACGCCCGAAGGAGTCGCGGCGATCGAGAAGCTTGTCGGCGACCGCAACGTCACCCTCGTGCTGGGTGCACTCGACGAGCGCCTGAACGAGAAGGGCTACATCGTGCCCGGTCTCGGCGACGCGGGAGACAGGCTCTACGGCACCGTCTGAGCGGATGGGATGCTGCAGCGCTCCGCTCCTGCGCCGCGCCGCTCCTGCTCCGCTCCACATTCCTGCGCCGCGCCGTACGAAACGTCGGACCCACGCACCGACACGCCGCGCAGGCGGCCGTCGGCAGCGGCGTGTCGACCGAAACTCCGACTTTTCGTACCTGAGCGCGATCCGCAAGGACCGGTCCTGCGCACGGCGAGGCCCCGTCAGACCGCGAGCCGGTATCCGCGCTCGTCGCCGTAGTTGCGGAAACCCGCTCGGGCGAGGATGGGCGCTGACGTGGAGATCCGCCCCTTCACCAGTGCGGTACGGGCGCCGAGTTCAGCGCTCGCACGCAGCCGCTCCGCGAGCACCGCACGATAGGCCCCTCGTCCGCGTGCGTGCTCGAGTGTCGCTGCGCCCCACAGGCGGGTGAACCCGTCGACGATCGTGCAACCGCCGGTGCTCACGGGTTCGCCGTCGATCCGCCCCAGCACTCGTAGACCGGTGCCCGCGGCGAGCGCCGTCGAGATGTCGGAGAACTCTGTGCGCAGCCCCTCCTCGTCGAAGGGCGCCTGCGCCCACACCGCCACATTGATTGCGTCGACCTCTCGCACCTGCTCGATGCTCCGGACGACTTCGGCGCTCCCGCCGACCGGAATGTCGATCTCGATGGACTCGATGGGGCTGGCGAACACGGTGACCGTGTCGAAAAGCTCGGCGCCGCGGCGCAGCAGTTCGTGCTCGAGGTCAGGCGAGTCCGAAGGACTGACCCACACTGTCAGCCGCGATTCACCCCATGCGCGGGTGCGCGCGATCGCATGGTCGACAACAGCCGCGGCATCGGCCGTCGAATCGACCTGCGAAGCGCGCACTCCGCCGCCGAACCGCGCCGGATAGCGCACCAGCTGCAGCTCATCGTTCTGCTGCTCGCTGTCGCGCGGGAACCATACCCAGGCTGCCGCCGCCCGCAGGATGTCGTCCGTCGTGTGCATCAGTTCGCCGCCCCCACGAGCCGGGCGAAGGCGCTGAGCCGTGTCACGCCGTCCGGCGTGTGCGGCAGATCGTCGAGCAGCGCCGGGGAGTGGATGAGATAGGCCGCGACCTGCGCACGCGAGATTGCGACGTTCAGCCGGTTCTGCAGCAACAGGAACTCGGGTCCGCGCGGGGCGTCACGGCCGCTCGACGCCGCGAGCGACGTGATCGAGACCACCGCCTCCTTGCCCTGGAAGTTGTCGACCGTGCCCACGGGCACCTCGCCGAAACCCGCCGCCGCCAGCGCGTCGAGCACGAGTTGGCGCTGCGCGTTGTACGGCGCGACGACGATGATGTCGCACTGCTCCAAGGGACGCACAGCGCCATCGTCGTCCGTGAAGGTACGGCCGACGATCTCGCGCACGATGCGCACCACCTCGGCAGCTTCCTCGGACGATTCTGTCGCGTTGCCCCGGTGGCGCAGAGCGACGACGTGCAGCCCGGGCTCGACTCCCTCGAGCGACCTCTTCGCGGCGACGGGAGCCGATGCCAGTCTTCCGGCGTAGGAGAGCTTCGAGACGGGAGCGGCCACGGAGGGGTGCATGCGCCACGACCTCGCGAGGAAGTAGCCGTACTCGGGCCTGACCACCTCGTCGCCGTCCATGACCCAGCCGAGGGCCGAGGTGTTGACCGGCTCGGGGTGCGCCCCCTGACTCACCTGCGGCAGCTGCTGCGGGTCTCCGAGCAGCAGGAGGCGCTTGGCACCGGCGGCCACGGCGATCGTCGACGCGAGCGAGAACTGCCCTGCCTCGTCGACCACGAGGAGGTCGAGACCAGCTCTGTCGACGCGCTGGGTGTTGCTGAAGTCCCACGCGGTACCGCCGACGACGACGCCGTGATCGGCGTGCTCTCCGAGGAATGCAGCCATGCCGCCCTTCGGGATAGGCGTGTAGGAGGGTTCGGCGGCGCCGTCCTTCGGCGCCTTGCCGACCTGGCCGGCGGGCACGCCGTCGGCGACGACGCGCTCGAGAAGGGTGTCGATGATCGCGTGCGACTGCGCGACGACGCCGACCTTGAAGCCGTGCTTCTTCACGAGCCGCGCGATCACGCGAGAACCCGTGAAGGTCTTGCCGGTGCCAGGAGGGCCTTGCACCGCGAGGTAGCTGCGGTCGAGATCGAGAACGCCGCGCACGATGGCGTCGATCGTGTCCTCACCCGCCTCGGGCAGCGGAGCGCCGGAGATCGTGCGCGGAGGGATCCGCCGCAGGATGTCGGTCGCCGCGTCACGGGGAAAATCGGGGGCGGCGAGATGCACGGCATCCGCCCATTCGTCGATCGCCCCCTGCAGAGAGACCACCCGCGGCGGTGCCGCGGGTGTCAGAGCGATCGGCAGCTCGTCCCAGGTCTGGCCGCGCACCGAGGACTCGGTGATGAGATAGCCGTCGTCGAGCACCTCGGCGATCTTGACAGTCCGGGCCGCATGCACGGCCCTGGACGGTGCGTCGATCTCGAACGGCGCCGGCATCTCGTACAGAGCGAACGGCTCGCCGCCCGCGCCGAGGGTCGTGCCGGGCGCGACCTCTCCCCGGATCTCGATGTCGCGCGACATCACGCGTCGCCCTTCGCCGACGCTCCAGTCGCGGAGCACCGTCGACGCGAAACGGTCGATGCGGATGACGTCCCGCGTGGTCTCCCACATCGTCACAGGCTCACGGAGTCGTGCGAAGTGCGAGATCCAGAAGCTCTTCGCCTCGCGGGGGAAGTAGTCGATCGCGGCTGCGGCGATCCGGTGCACGAGTCCGTCGCCCCCTGAGTCGACGTCGTGCGCGGCGTCGGCGAGCAGCGACACCGACCGCGGAGACGGTTCGTAGACGATCTCGTCGGCCTGATCCGGCGGAGCGGGGCGCACGCCCTTCTCTCTGGCGATGTCGATCAGCCAGTTGCGCAATCGCCTCGTCGACACGCAGTCGTAGCGGTTGTAGTCGGCGAGATCGGCGAACACGGCATCGGCCTCGGCCTGCTCCCCCGCCGCCGCGAGCTCGCGCGCGGCGACGTACTGCACGATCGAGTCGTCGCCTTTCTGCACGTCCTGTGTGCGCACCTCGTCGCCCATGTACAGCGGCTCGAGCTTCTTGATCGAGTACGAGCGCGAGCCGACGCGCACTGTCCGCAGGACCAGCGGATACAGGTCGACGAAGACTCCTTCACGCAGCAGCTTGTCGACCTCCCCCTCGCGCACGCCATGCCTCGCCGCCATCGCCACGAGGTGCGAGGTCTCGTACGGCGCGTAGTGATAGATGTGCATGTTGGGGTGCGCGGAGCGACGGGCGGCGACGAAATCGAGGAAGTCCTCGAGCGCCCGTTTCTCGGCCGCGAAGTCGTGCGCCCACAGCGCGCTGTACTGATCGGCGTTGTCGACCCAGCCGAACAGGTAGTCGAGCCCCCAATGGGCCTCGCCGTCGGGAGCAGGCTCGGTGTACAGAGGGTCGCCCTCGAAGTCGAAGAAGATGTCGCCGTGGCTCGGCACCGGCAGCGTGTGGATCGCCGCGGCGTAGTGAACCTCGAAGGTCGCTTCTCCCGCGACGTCGGCGCGCAGCTGCAACCGCGCCTGCGCGCGCAGGGTGTCGAAGGTGTCGGGGTTCATGCCCTCAGGGGCATCGGATGCGGTGGCCAGGGCGTCGATCGTCTCGATCCCGCCCGCGCGCAGTCGGGCGCGCTGCACGGGCCGCATGCGGGCGACCATGAGCAGGTCGCGGTGCGCAAGGACCTGCTCTTCGCACGTGGCGCAGCGTCCGCACGCCACGATCTCGAGATCTCCCCGGTCGTCGCCCCAGGCCAGCGGCGTGCCCGCAGCGCCGGACGCGATGGCACGATCGGCGATCAGGGCACGCAGACGCGCCCGGCGCACCTGGAACAGCGGCAGCAGATCGTCGACCCGGTGCGTGCTGCGAGTGCCGTCGCCGAGGATGAGGTCGACCTCGTCGGAGCGCGGCACGCCGAGGCGGTCGAGTTGATCGACGTATGCCGCGAGCTGCATGAGGGCCGTCACCTTGGCTCGACGCGCGAGCTTCGAGTCTTCGACGCGCCAGCGCCCGTCGGGATCGCGGCGCAGGAAGTCGGCGAATCCGACGAACTCGTCTGTCTTGAACGCGGCCTGGAAGATCACCGTCGCGTCGGAGTTCAGCGCCTCGATCGTCTCTGCGACGGCCGCGGCGAGAGCCTCGGCATCGACCGACGACACCTTTTCGATGCGGTGCACACGATCATCGCCGAGGTCGTCGACGTAGCGCGCCAGAACCTTCTGCTCGTGCACATCTCCGAGGAGCGCCGCGCGCTTCAGCGTGGCGTCTTCGGGTTCTTCGACGGCAGGGACTCTCCCGAGCTTCGCATCGATCGCCCGGCACCACGCGAACTCGCACTCGGCCGCCGCTTTGAGGTCGCTCGCGCTCCAGATGACGCGCTGAGATTCGGGATCGATCCGCATGCTTCGACACTAGCCGCGGCATCCGACAACGCCCGGCCGCGCAGCAGTCTGGGCGCCCCTCGCGCGACCGCCCTTCGGACGCCACCGATGGCCGCAATCGCGCGCGGATTCCGCCAACAGGTGCCAGGTGTGTGGCACAGGCAGAAGCGAGCAGAGCCGCACTACCCGCGACGCCGACGGCTCAGCGCCTCAGCGCCACCAGGTGTCGGCCGGTGTCGCGGGCAGGTGCCGCTTGTGCTGGGTGGCGAGGTACTTCGCCTCGATGCGGCCGGCGACCTCGGGATCGACCTGCTTGCCCTCGAGGAAGTCGTCGATCTGCTCATAGGTGAGACCGAGTTCGTCCTCGTCAGCGCGCCCGGGCGTGCCGTCGAGCAGATCGGCCGTTGGCACCTTCAGGTACAACCGCTCCGGCGCGCCGAGGCTCTTCAGCACGGCGCGTCCCTGACGCTTGCTGAGTCCCGAGAGAGGCAGCAGGTCGGCCGCTCCGTCTCCGAACTTCGTGTAGAAGCCCGTCACCGCCTCGGCGGCGTGGTCCGTGCCGATCACGAGCTTGCCCTCATGGCCGGCGAGCGCGTACTGCGTGACCATGCGCACGCGGGCCTTGATGTTGCCGCGGTTGAAGTCGCTGATGTCGCTCGTGACGGCGAACTCGATGTCCTCCTCGACGCCGTCGACCCCGTTCTGGATGTTCACCTCGACTGAGGAATCGGCCTGGATGAATGCCAGCGCGGCGTCGGCGTCGGCCGCGTCGTGCTGCACGCGGTACGGCAGGCGCACGGCCAGGAACGTCGCTTCGCCGCCCTCTTCGCGGACTCGTTCGACCGCGAGCTGCGCGAGACGACCCGCCAGCGTGGAGTCCTGCCCGCCGGAGATCCCGAGCACGAACCCGCGCGCTCCGGAGGCGCGCAGATAGTCGGCGAGGAACTGCACCCGCCGCTCCGCTTCGGCATCGGGATCGATCTCGGCCTTCACGCCGAGGGCTTCAGAGATCTGCTGCTGCAGCGACACGGGGGCTCCTCACTCGTTGTGACACCAGTATCCCCCCTGACTGTTACGGCGGGATGACACATGTTTCTACCAGGTGCCAAGTGAAAAGATGAGGCAGTGAAACTTCTCGTCGCCGCACTCGCCTCCGAGCTCTCCGCCTTTCCCGACACACTGCCCGGATTCGACCGTCTGGTCACGGGCCCCGGGAAGCTCCAGGCGACGTACGCCTTGACCCGGGCTCTCGACGCGAACACCTATGACGAGATCGTCGTGGTCGGCACGGCCGGGGCCATCGACCCCGATCTGGCCGAGGGCGTGCACGAGGTCGGAACCGCCTTCCAGCACGACGTCACCGACCTCGACGGCATCTCCGGTCAGCACGTCTCGCTTCCCGCTCGCGTGTCGACCGGACGCGACGGGGTCCTCATCGCAACGGGCGACCACTTCGTCGACGACGCCGAGGTCACGGCGGTCATCCGCCCCACCGGAGCCGCTCTCGTCGACATGGAGACCTACGCGTACATCTGGGTGGCCGGGCAGTTCGGCGTGCCCATCCGCGTGTACCGTGCGGTGTCGGACAGCGCCGAAGACGGTGCGCTGACGGATTGGCGGGATGCCGTCGCCCGATGCAGCGTGCAGCTTCGCGAGTTCGTCGCCTCGGCGTACGGCGTCTGAGGCGCGAGAAAACAATCCGACAGCGGATCATCTTGCTACAGTTGCAATATGACCGGCATCCGTCTCGACCTGGCATTCCTGCTCAATCAGTCGGCATATGCCTTCTCCGCGCAATTGGGCGCCGCCCTGCAGGAAGTCGGACTGGACGTGCGCGAGTTCTGCGTGCTCATGAAGGCCGCAGAGGCCGAGCGCACACAGAACGTCGTGGCAGAACTCGCCATGCTCGACAAGACCACGATGGTCACGACGCTTGATGGCCTGGAGAGGGCAGGACTCGCCGAGCGTCGCGTGTCGGACTCTGATCGTCGCGCCCGGATCGTCGTCGTCACGGATTCCGGCCTCGAAACGCTACGTCGCGCCTACGACGTGTACGACGCCGTCGTGGAAGAAGCCCTCGTGGTGATCGAGCCCGCCGCGCGTGCGACCTTCCTCTCCACCCTGCAGACGCTGACCGAGTCGGTGTGGGCCACCCCTTCGCACACCGCCACCCTGCGACGTCGCGTGCCGGTCGCGAAGTAGATCCACAAAGAATAGTTTTATACAAAACTATCTGTTACGGTCGGAATATGACTTCCACCGCGCGTCGACGCTCGCTCGCATTCCTGGCCCTCTCCGCCACCCAGTTGATGGTCATCCTCGACGGCACGGTCGTCACGGTCGCTCTCCCCGCGATCCGCTCCGGCCTCGGATTCTCGTTCCTCACGGGCGTCGCTCTCTTCACCGCCGCATCCATCCTCTGCGGTCTGGCCTGGGATCCCGCTTCGCTCCTCATCGGCCGCGCGCTGCAGGGAGTCGGCGGCGGGCTCTCCACGGCGGTCTCGCTGGGCATGATCGCTGACCTCTTCCCCGAGCCTGCACCGCGAATGAGGGCCTTCGCGGTGCTCGCCTTCATCGGCTCTGCGGGCGGCGCCATCGGCATGGTCGCGGGCGGCATGATCACCGAGTTCGCGACGTGGCCGTGGGTCTTCCTCGTGAATGCACCGATCGGTGTGGCCGCACTCGCTCTCGGCGCAGCCACCATGGAGCGCGTGCCCGGCCACCCCGTCAGCGGGGGACTGGTTCCGCGTGACCTCTTCAGCGCCCGTCGCTTCACCCTCGCAGGAGGCGTGCTGTTCACCATGGTGATCGCGGGGATGTCGTTCCAGTTCCTCTCGTCCCTATTCCTGCAGGACGCACTGGGCCTCAGCCCGCTCGCGACCGGGGCCGCGTTTCTGGCGGTGACGGTGCCGATCGCCATCACTTCTCTGGGGCTCTCCGTTCGACTCGCCGCCCGGTTCGGCAGTGAACGAGTGCTCATCGCCGCTCTGGCCTTCTTCGCGGCGGGCATGGTGCTGATGGCCCGTGTGCCGCACGATGGCAGCTTCTGGATGGATGTCGCTCCGGCCTTCGTCGTGATGGGAGCCGGATTCGGTCTTGCGATGCCGCAGGCCACCGACCTGGCGATGAGTGCGGCGCCACCTGAGCATGCGGGCGCCGCATCAGCCTTCCTCGCCGCCACTCAGCAAGCAGGCGGCGCCATCGGCGTCTTCGCCGTCGCGAGCCTCGCTGCTGCCACCGACCTCGGCATCGGCTACCTTCTGGGAGCCGGCGGCCTTCTGGTGGGCATCGGCTTGGCCGTGTCTCTGGGACGCGCGACCTCAGGCGGACCTGATCGCGAGACCGTCGATGACGCGGTCAGCGGGTCTCGATGATGCTCGGCCCCTCAGGCGTCGCCCGCACCAGCAGCTGAGCAGGGATCTGCTCCTGCATCGCCTCGACGTGACTGATCACGCCGACCGTGCGGCCGCCCTGACGCAGCTCGTCGAGTGTGCGCATGGCGACCTCGAGGGTGTCGCCGTCGAGGGACCCGAAGCCTTCATCGATGAACAGGGTGTCGAGGCGGATGCCCCCCGCTCTTGACGTCACGACCTCTGCGAGTCCGAGGGCGAGGGCGAGGGAGCTCAGGAACGTCTCGCCGCCCGAGAGCGATTGGGCGGGACGGCTCTGCCCAGTGAAAGCGTCGTAGACGACGATGCCCAGCCCGGATGCCGCGCCGCGCGCGGCCAGCGCGTCGGAGTGCTTCAACTGGTAGCGACCGGTCGACATGTCGTGCAGCCGTCGGTTCGCGGCCTGCACGATCTCTTCGAGTTCGGCGGCGAGCACGAAGGTCTCGAGAGTCATCTTGTGCGTGTTCGAACCGCGGCCCGCGATCGTGTCGGCGAGGCCGCGCAACACCTCGAACTCGGCAGCGTCTTCCGCGGTCGCCGCGTGCTCGGCGGTCGCCGACTCGATGAGTCCGGTCAGTTGCAGCGCCGCGTTCTCGGCCTTCGCGGCCACGTCGACCGCGGAGATCCAGCTCGCACGGGAGCTCGACGCCGCCTGTTCGGCCGGAGCGAGGTCGATGGGCTCCTCGGGCAGAGTGAGCAGTTCGAGCTCCAGCAGCGTCGCCTTCTCCTTGCCGAGCTGAGCGGCATGCTCGTCGATCCGACGCTGCAGCGCATCCTGCTCCGCCGGCGATCGCAACGCCTGCTCGACCTCCTCCACCTCGGTGAAGTCCGACGCCTCAAGCGCGGCCTGCTGCTCTTCGTGGGCGTCGACGGCGGCCAGCGCACGGCGCTGACGGTCCTCGATCGCCCCGGCCAGCCGGCGAGCTGCATCGACCCGCACCTCGGTGTCGGCGATCCGTTCAGCCACGGTGGCGAACTCGCCTCGAGCGTCATCGATCTGCGTCGCAGCGTCCGTGCTGCGCTGCTGCAGCAGTGCGAGCTGCTCTCGGGCCGACGCGGATTCCGCGTCATCTGCCGCACGCTGTCCCTCGAGGTGCTCGAGGCGTGCGCGAAGCTCGGCGAGCTCCTCGTCGAGTCGGGCGAGTGCGTCCGCTGCGGTGACGCTCTTCGCGTACTCTTCCGTCGCAGCCGCCAGTTCGGTCTCGGCGGTGTCGACTGTGCGCCCATCGGCCCGGGAGGCCGCGGCGGCAGCCTCGGCGCGCAGTGCCGATGAAGTCTCTGCCGCCGCGCGCTCGCGCTCTGCCGCGTCGTCGCGCACGCGTTCGGCCTCGTCGATGTCTTCGGCGGAGACGGGATCGCTGTGCGTCGCCGGTGCGGGATGCTCCGCCGAGCCGCAGACCGGGCAGGGCTCGCCGTCGACGAGAGTCGACGCCAGTTCACCCGCGAAGCCATCGAGGCGGCGCCTGCGCAATCCGGCGAGAGCAGCCTGCTCCGCGGCGAGCGCTGCGCTGGCGTCGGCCAGTGACTGCTCTGCGACCTCGTGCTCCGCGCTCAACCGCACGACCTCTCGAGCCGCCGCCACCCGCCCGGCCGCGAGGTCGCGGACTCGAGCGAGGTCGGCTGCACGGTCGGCCGTGCGCCGTGCGTCGTCGCGTGCGGTCGTCACGGCCGCCACCCGCTCGGGCAGAGTCGCTCGCTCAGCGGCACCGGCCTCGATGCGAGCGGATGCCGCCGCCACCCGATCCTGGGACGCCTGCAGTTCGGCGGCGAGAGCGGCAGCGCCTCGTTCGAGTTCGGCTGCGCGCCCCCACGACCCCATCGCTTTGATGCGCTCCCCCACCCAGGCGCGCATCGCCGCTGCTTCGTCTTCGGCATCCGTCGGCGACAGCTCGGCGCCGTCGAATGACTCCCACGCGATCCGTGCCCCCCGCTCGAGCTCGACCGCGGCTTCGAGCGATGCGCCGGCCTTCGTCGCCGCGATGATCGTGGCTCGCAGAGCCTCAGCCGACCGAGCCTCACGGAGCTCGACAGCGACCGCTGAGATCTCCGTGGCCTCGCCCTCGAGCCGCGTGAGCGCGAGGCGGGCCCGATCGCGTTCAGCTTGCGCGCGCCGGTCTTCGCGCAAGGCCGACAATGCGGCGTCCGCCGCCGCCAGTCGCGCCTCGGCATCTTCACGATCGGCCGCGCGCCGCTCGCTGCGGTACTCGGCGCGGGACCGGGCACGGCGGAGATCGTCGAGCCGCTCCTCGGTCGTCGCATCGATCCGCGCAGCTGCGGTGGCTCGCGCTCCGCTCGCGGATTCGGGCGCGACCGCACCCTCCGCCTCCGCAGGGCCGACACCCGCGTCACCCCACAGCTGTGCATCCGTGGCCAGACGCTCGGCCTCCTCGACCCGCGCGGCCACTGTCGCGAGCCGGGTGCCCAGAGCCTGCTCCGCAGCCCGCCGCCGAGCGTCGAAACGAGCCTGCACGTCGTCGAACCGCTCGGTTCCGAACAGGCGCCGCAGCAGTGCCTGTCGATCTTTGCTGTTCGCGAGCAGGAATTCCGAGAACCGGTTCTGCGCGAGGAGTATGACCTGCAGGAACTGCTCGCGACTGAGCTGAAGGATCTCGTCGAGTTCGTTCCCGACATCGACGGCGCGGGCGGCTCGGCCGATCCATCCGGCATCCGTCCACTCGTCGAGTGCGACCCCCGCCGCCTGCTTCGTCATGCCTCCGCCGCGCTTGGCCGGTCGCAGATACTCCGGTGACCGGGTCACCCGGAACCTCCCCGCCGGTGTGCTGAACTCGACGACGACCTCCGAGATCTCGTCGGGGTCGCTGTGGTCGGAGCGCACCCGCTTCTCGCCGCCGTCGTATCGCGGCACACCGCCGTACAGGCCGAAACACACCGCATCGAGGATGCTCGACTTGCCCGCGCCCGTGCGCCCGGCGATCAAGAAGATCCCATCGTCGGCGAAGGCGTCGAAGTCCACGACCTGGCGCGCTCGGAACGGGCCGAACCCCTCGACCTCGAGGCGATGCAGTCGCATCAGAGCATCTTCGGGATCATACGAGGGCCTCGGCCCGCACCCGGTCGTCGAGCACCTCGCGGATCAGCACCCGCTCGCGTTCGCTCGCTCCCTGCCCCGCGCGCACGTGCTCGAGGAACGCCTCGATGCGGTCGGTGTCGGTGACCGCGGTGCGCAGGCGCTCGGAGTACGTGCGCACCTCGGCTGCTCCGGTCACAGCGGGCTGGTGCTGCACCATCGCGCAGTATGGGAAGCGCTCACGCAGCCGGCGCATCGGCTCGGCCTGCGGCAGCGGGTCGGTGTAGACCGCGCACACCCAGTGCTCTGCATGCGCGGCCACGTTGTCGGCCGACAGGATGTCGTCGAGCGTTCCGGTGAGGGTGACGAGTGCACGCGGCACCGGCAGCGCGAGCCAGGCGACGTTCGCGAGCCCATCGGCATCGAGGTCGATGAGCCAGGATCCGCGCGGCTTGTCCTGCTCGCCGAAGCTGTAGTGCAGGGGCGCACCCGCGTAGCGCACCCGCTCGCTGAGCTGCTGCCGACCGTGGATGTGCCCGAGCGCCACATAGTCGGGCCCGTCGAAGACCTCGAGCGGGACCATGTCGAGACCGCCCTGGCGCACTTCGCGCTCAAGCCCGACCGTCGCATCGACGCCCGCGGCGAAGCAGTGCGCGATCGCGACCGAACGCCCTTCGTGCTCGGCCATCCCGGCCCGCACGAGGCTCATCGCGTGCGCCATGGTCTGGGCCTGGGTGCGAAGCTCGGCGCCTCCTTCTCCGGCGGCAGGGAAGTGCTGTCGGACGATGGCCGGCTCGAGATACGGGATGCCGAAGAAGTGCACCGGGCCGTCAGCATCCGCCACCGTCACCGGTGCGCCGATGGCGAGCGGATCGGTCAGCACGTGGATGCCGTCGCGCAGCAGCCGCGCCTGGAAACCGAGGCGTGCGGCGGAATCGTGATTGCCGCTTGTCACGATGACCCGAGCCCCGGAATCGGCGAGAGCGAGAAGAGTGTCGCTGAGGAGCGTGTACGCCGGCCCCGCGGGCGTCGCGGAGTCGAAGACGTCGCCCGCGACGATCACGACGTCGACCTCGTGGTCGCGCACCTGCACCGTGAGCGCGCCCAGCACCTCGGCCAGCGCATCCATGGTCGAGCTGCCATGGAACGTGCGGCCGATGTGCCAGTCGGAGGTGTGCAGGATTCGCATACTCACACGCTACGGACGGCCTCGGACATTCCCTCTGAGGCGTGCCGCTCGAGGGCACGAACCGGCAGAGGGACGGTGCCGCCTCCGTAACACGGTGTCACAGAGTTCAGATCATCGTGTACGCAGAAGTGAAGCGTGCTCCGGGTGCGCGTCGAACCAGTCCGCGACGTACCAGCAGACCGGGACCACATGCCGATCGCCGCGGGTCTCGAGGTCGGCGACAGCCCTCTCGACAACCTTCGCCGCGTAGCCCCTCCCGCGGAAAGTCGGGATCGTGAAGGCTCTCGTGAGCGAGATCGTCCGACCGTCGTCACGATAGTCGAGCACGCTCACGAGCTGCCCGTCATGCATCAGGGTGTAGCGGGAGGCATCCTTCTCGTCCGTGAAGATGAAACCCTTTATCGCACTCTCGGTGGTCATTCCGGCAACGTTACGCCGGCCGGGTGGGGCGAGGGTCGTTTTGACACGCGGTGACTTCTTCAGACATAATCCCCCCATGACCACCAACGCACGCCCTTTGTCCGCCCAGGAGGCGAACAGGACTGCCGGGATGATGATGCCCGGTCGCGTTGGCATGTGTTGCCGAATGTGTCGCTGAACGAACAGCCACCCCGCCTGACCTGACCCCTCGCGATCTGCGGGGCAGGGTCTCCGAGCACCCACCCTTGCTCGATCTCTCCGGCTCCGCCCGGTCATTCATGCAACGCATCAGAGCCGCATCGGCTCACGTCCCCGAGGACTCATCATCATGTCGAACACTGCCCTTCTCGAGCGTCCCGCCGCCACCGCCGTCCGCCAGTCGGCCTCTTCCGCCGCGCAGCTCGCCGCAGACCTGCCCGCCGTCCGCTCACCGCGCGGCTTCGCCCTCTACGTCGGACTCGACGAGATCAAGGCGGCTGAGGCCGGAGTGAGCCTCCCCCTCCTCGTCGACGCGCTTCGTCGCACGCTCGCAGAACTCGCCCCCGGCGCCGAGACCCACGCCACCGTGGCGCTCGCACCGCACGGCTCCGGAGGCCGCGACCTCGACGTCGTCCGCCTCGCCCTGCAAGAGCCGGGTGCGATCGCCCGCACCAAGGCCGCAGCCGAAGAGGAGACCACCGACGAAGAAGGCGGCGTGGTCGTCGACATCTCGCGCAAGCGCGTGCTGATCGACGGCGAATCCGCCGCGTTCACCTACAAGGAGTTCGAGCTGCTGCAGTACCTGGTCCTCCGCGAGGGCCGCACCATCGAGCGCAGCGAGCTCGTCTCGGCGCTGTGGCAGGCGCAGGACGACGAGACTCCCGGCGAGCGCACCATCGACGTGCACGTGCGTCGCCTGCGCGCCAAGCTCGGCCGCTACGAGGACATCGTGCGCACCGTCCGTGGAATCGGCTACCGCTTCGACCGTCACGCCGACGTCGTCATCCGCTACGGCCACGGCACCCCCTCGCCCGACCGCTTCTGACCCGACTGCCGCACGCGGCTCTCATCTCGACGTCGGCAGCGCCGCGTAGGGTGTTCGCATGACGTTGACGGCGGGTGCGAAATCGGATGCTGTGGCATCCGCTGCCCCGCTCCAGTCGGTCTACCGCCCTGCGAGACCGGTCGACCTGCTGCGTACGGTCGGCGTGCTGCGCCGCGGTCCGAACGATCCGACGACCGTGATCGACGGACCGGTGCTCTGGCGCGCGGTACGGACGCCCTCTGGCGTGGCGACCCTGGCCCTGCGCGAGTCCTCGGGCGAGATCAGGGCGACGGCGTGGGGAGTCGGTGCGTCTCATGCGCTCGACACCGTGCCCGATCTCTGCGGAGCGAGCGACGATGACGACGGCTTCGACGCCTCGCTGCATCCGGTGATCGCCGACTCCGCCCGCAGGCACCCCTCGCTGCGGCTGACCAGGACGGGGCAGGTCTTCGACGCGCTCGCCTGCGCGATCATCGAGCAGAAGGTCACGGGCCTGCAGGCCTTCGGCGCGTGGCGGCATCTCGTCTCACGTTTCGGCGAGCGCGCACCGGGGCCGACGCCCCGGCCTATGTTCGCAGCTCCGCCCCCCGCCGTGTGGCGGAGCATTCCCTCGTGGGCGTGGCATCGAGCAGGAGTGGAGCCTTCGCAGTCGAAGACGATCTCACGATCGGCCGAGAGAGGGGCGAGCATCGAGCGCGCCCTGCTGGCTGCACCCGACGGCCCGGCCCGCGACAGGGTTCTGACGAGCCTTCCCGGCATCGGCATCTGGACATCCGCCGAGACCCGCATCCGGGCTCTCGGCGACGCCGATGCCGTGAGCATCGGCGACTATCACCTCGCCCACGAGGTGGGCTACGCCCTCGCCGGCGCGCGCACCGATGACGACGGCATGCTCGAGCTGCTCGCGCCCTGGGCCGGGCAGCGCCAGCGGGTGATCCGGCTGATCCTCGCGAGCGGCATGCGCGAACCGCGCCGCGGTCCGCGTCTCGCACCCGAGGATCACCGGCGACGGTGAGACCCCTAGGCTGAATCTCATGAACACCGCTCCGCGCACCGGCATCCGCGTCGCCGTCTCCGCCGGGCTCCTCGTGCTCGGCGTCATCATCGGACTGATCTTCGAGAACGTGTGGCTGGGCGTGCTGCTCGCCGTGATCGTCTGGTTCGGATGGTTCCTCGGCTTCGAATCCCGCCGTGGGCACCATGAGGGCGTGAACGACGAGGACAACGGCATCGAACTCTGAGCCGCCGCATGGCTGGCCGGGATAGCCTCGCCTCATGAGCTTCTCCCTTGAGCGTCGTGGCCTCGAGCTGCGCTTCCGCATCGTCACCCTGGCCTCTCGCGACTGGCTCGCCCCCGATTTCGTGCGGGTGCGCCTGACCGGCAGCGATCTGGCCGGGTTCGACTCCCTGGGCTCGGACGATCACATGCGGCTGTTCTTCCCGGCGGGCCCCGTCGGCTCTGTCGAGGAGGTGCGCGCGTCCCCGAGCCGCGAGTACACGCCTCTCGCCTGGGGAGACGACTGGCTCGACGTCGAGTTCGCGGTGCATGGAGATGAAGGGGTCGCGGCCCGCTGGGCGGCGACTGCTCCCTTGGGCTCATCCATCGGCGTCGGCGGGCCACGGGGTTCGGCCGTGCTCGAAGGAACGCCCGGATCGTGGCTGCTCGCGGGCGATGAGACGGCCATTCCCGCGATCCGGCGCTTCGCCGCCCTGATCCCCACGGGCTCTCCTGCCCGCATCCTCGTCGAGACGGTCGACGCCGACCACCAGGTGGACATCGACGCCCCTGTGGACGTCGAGTGGGTGCACCGTGGCAGCGCAGCTGCCGGCTCGGCGCTGATCGCACGCCTCGACGCGCTCACCGAAGCGGATGCCGGCGCCGACCCGTTCGTGTTCATCGCCGCCGAGCAGTCGATCGTCAAGCCCGGCCGCGCCCTGCTCGAGCGCTGGGACGTCGACACCTCGCGCGCCGTCGTGAAGGGCTACTGGAAGCGCGGCGAGGCCGAGTACCACGCCCCGCACTGACCTGCGCAGTAGTGCGGCGAGTGCACGGCATCCCGTCGAGTGCACGGCCGGTCAACGCGCGGATCCCGTGCGCCCGGCGACATCATGTGCTCTCGGCGACGGTTCGCGCATCGACCGCAGCATCCGCGAGACTGGATGCATGGCACTCGTCGATCATCTGGGCATCACCGTCGCCGACGTCGCGCGCGGCCGCGCCCAGTTCCACCCCGTGCTGACGGCGTTGGGCTACGAGCTCGGCACCGAGGAGGAGGGCGGGATCTCGTGGCACCACGGCGACGACACCGAGATCATCATCTTCGCGCCCCTCGAGGAGAGCACCGGGCCGCACGTGCACGGCCGCGTCGGCTGGCAGCACCTCGCCTTCTCGATCGACTCCCCTGAGGAGGTCGATCGTCTTCATGCCGTGGCGGTGGGCGCGGGCTGGACCGTCGTGCGCGAGCCGAAGCTCTTCCCGAGGTTCAACGAGCGCTACTACGCGTCGTTCGTCGAGGACGACAACGGCATCCGTCTCGAGTTCATGTACAACCCGCCGCGGGAGTCTTGACACCGCCAGCCAGCCTCCCCTATCGTGGCAAAGCTGTGCCGACCGGCGCAGCACTCAGCCGAGGAGACGACGGAATGACCGCCATGCGCGTGCTTCCCACGGTCCTTGCCTTCGATCAGAAGCGCAATGACCGCTACGAGTCGTACCCTCCGGCGCGCGCCGTGTGACAGCATCCGCTGTCCCCTGCCCCGCACCGTCAGGTCCGGGGCTTTTTTCATGAGTTCCCGACCTGTGACTGAAACCGCAGAGAAGGAAAGGAACCATGGAGAGGCTCTCCGCACGGCTGCTGTCATGGGCTTCGCTGATCGACGAGAAGACGCTCGATCAGGCGAAGACCACGGCGCGCATGCCGTTCATCCACCCGCATCTGGCGCTGATGCCGGATGCGCACCTCGGCAAGGGGGCGACCGTCGGATCGGTCATCCCGACGCTCGGCGCGATCATTCCCGCGGCCGTCGGGGTCGACATCGGCTGCGGCATGATCGCCGTGCGCACGCAGTTCACGAAGGACGCGCTCGACGGACGCGACCTCACCCCGCTGCGGGAAGCCATCGAACGCGCCGTTCCACTGTCGGCGGGTCACCACAACCGCAAGGTCGTGGCCACCGCCGAGCCGCGGATCGCCGAGCTCGAGGCCCTCGCCGAGAAGGCCGGGTTCGACCCCGCGAAGTACGCGGGCAACTGGCGACTGCAGCTGGGATCGCTCGGCTCGGGGAACCACTTCATCGAGATCTCGACCGACGAGCTGGGCCGCATCTGGCTGTTCCTGCACTCGGGCTCACGAGGCGTCGGCAACAAGATCGCCATGCACCACATCGTCATCGCGCAGCGGCTGGCGAAGCGATGGTGGATCGACCTCCCAGACCCCGACCTGGCCTACCTGGTCGAGGGAACCCCGGAGTTCACGCAGTACATCAGGGAGCTCCGGTGGGCGCAGCACTTCGCGCTGCTGAACCGGGAGGAGATGATGGACCGGGTCGTACGGCAGGTGTCGGACTTCCTCGGAGGCGCGGTCGACGAGCAGGAGCGGATCAACTGCCATCACAACTTCACCGAGTCCGAGAGGCACTTCGGAAAGCAGGTGTGGGTGTCTCGTAAGGGAGCGATCCAGGCGGATGCCGGTCGACCGGGGCTGATCCCCGGATCGATGGGAACCGCGTCGTACGTGGTCGAGGGGCTCGGCAACCCGCTGTCGCTGAACTCCTCGCCGCACGGCGCCGGGCGCGAGTACTCGCGGTCGGCGGCACGGCGGACGTTCACGCACGAGCAGCTGCGTGAGGCGATGGTCGGGATCGAGTTCCGAGACACCGACGCCTTCATCGACGAGATCCCGCAGGCCTACAAGCCGATCGACCAGGTGATGGCGGATGCCGGTGACCTCGTGTCGATCCGGCACACGCTGCGCCAGCTGGTGAACGTCAAGGGGAACTGAGTCCCCCGAGCACGGCTTCGGAGACGGCGAGCGGCGTGCCGCGAGGAGAGCGGATGCTGCGGCACGCCGCATCCGCTCTCCGAAGCCGTGCCCGGGTCGACGGTGGGCGAGACTGGTCTCATGGCGACTTTCGATCACATCGGCATCAGCGTCGAGTCGGTGCCCGCGGCATCCGCTCAGTTCCACCCCGTCTTCGAGGCGCTCGGCTACGTCCGCGCGCACGACGCGGAAGACCTCGCCTATTGGCGGAAGGACGACGAACCGGAGGTGCTGCTGTACCCGGCCCGGGAGGACGGCGTGCACCGGCACGGCAAGGTGGGCTGGCAGCATCTCGCTTATGCGGTCGACTCGCGTGCCGAGGTCGACAGGATGCACGACATCGCGATCGCGGCCGGCTGGAGCGCGGTGCGCGATCCCAAGGAGTATCCGCGCTTCAGCGAGCGCTACTACGCCTCGTTCGTGGAGGACGACAACGGCATCCGCCTGGAGTTCATGTACAACCCTCGCGACTGATCAGACGGCCACGACCTCACGGTCGGTGAACGACTCCTTCGGCACGAACACGAGCAGCGCAGCGGCGGCGAGCGCGGTGACGCCGCAGACGACCCATACCGTGACGTAGCCCGCGAACGATCCTGCGGTGCCCTCGGCCGCGGCTCCGCTCACCCCGTGCAACAGCGCGATGCCGAAGACGCACGACGCGATGGCGCCGCCGACGGTCTTGACCGAGTTCGTGAGGCCGGTCGCAACGCCGGTCTGGCTCGCCGGAGCCGCGGACGCCGCGGCCGCCGGGAGCGCGGCGACGAGGGCGCCAGAACCGACCCCGACGACCACCATGTTCGCGATGACCTGCGCGTAAGCGTCATGGAACGGCAGGAACATCAGGAAGCCGACGCCGACGAGCACCGATGCGCCCATGAGGGTCAGTCTCGGGGTGACGGCGCGGGCGACCATCGGGAACAGCAGGGCGCCGCCGATCATGGCGATCAGGTAGATGCCGATGATGAGCGAGGTGGCGAAGCCCGTCGTGCCGAGACCGTAGCCGTAGACCGACGGATCGGTGCGGGCGAAGGTCGACAGCGGCGCCTGGGCGCCCAGCACGCTCACCCCGAAAAGGCCGGCGGTGAGAAAGACCGGACCGAGCGCCGGCGAGCGGAACATGCGCACGTCGATGAGCGGATCGGGGTGACGAAGCTCCCACAGCGCGAACGGGACCACGAGCACGACTCCGAGCACCACCACCGCCCACGACCACGGGTTCGTGAGCCCTCCTTCGAGCCGAAGGAGGGCGAGCCCTCCGGTGAAGCACAGCAGGGCGATCGAGATCAGTACCACTCCGACCGTGTCGAACACGCCGCCGGTCGGCTCGGGCGATTCCTTCACCCCGAAGAGCACGACGAAGAAGCAGATGATGACGAGGAGTGCGGGCACCAGCAGCACGACGGTCAGCGGCAGCACGTCGATCAGCGCACCGCCGACGAGGGCGCCGATGATCGCCCCGCCTTCGAGCGCGGCGACGAGCAGACCAGCCGCCTTCGCCGTGATCGACGAGCGCCCCTCCAGGCGCCGAGATCGCGACCAGATCAGGGAGATCTCCAGCGGCAGCCACACGACGTAGAAGCCCATCAGCGCCCACGCGATGAGGAACAGCTCGAACGAGTCGGTGAACGGCAGCACCAGAGCGGCCGCGGCGGTCAGCGCCGTCGAGATGAGCAGCATCCGCTTGTGGCCCACCATGTCGCCGAGCTTGGCGAAGGCGGGTACGACGAGGGCCGAGAGCATCAGCTGAGTGCCTTCGAGCCAGTTCACGTCTGCGTCGTGCACGCCCAGATGCCGGGCGATGTCGGTGAGCATGGGGGTGTAGTAGCCCTGCAGCACGCCGCTGGTGAACTCGACGAAGGCGAGGAAGCCGACGACGGTCGCGAGGGTGCCGAGAGTGCGGGTGCGGGTCATCGCTGCTCCTGTTCCGGGGCGGTGAGCGATTCGATGAGCGTCCGATGGAACAGCTCTCCTCGCTCCAACGCCGCGATCTCGACGTTCTCGTCGACTCCGTGGATGGACGCGCGCTGGGCATTCGACATGTCGAGCGGTGCGAAGCGGTACACCGCGGGCGCGAAGCGGTGGAAATGCCGAGAATCGGTGGCGGCCATCATCACGTAGGGCACGGGTGCGACGCCCGGATGGCGGATGCTGCGGACGGCAGCACGTTCGCAGCCGTCCCTCCGGACTGCATGGTCGCAGCCACCGTGGTCCGAACGAGTGCGGCGGGTTCGCCACCCAGCGCCGCGAACACCTGGCCGGTGAGCAACGGCGCCGAACCGAGCAGGCGCAGCAGGTGCCGTGCGGGACCCGGCGTCTGCGCGGCGAGCTGCGTCAGCATCCGACCGATCGCCTTCGACGCCCGCGGGCGAAACGTGCGAGGACCCAGTCGGTCGACCGCTCTCGCGATCCGCCGCACCGCCGTCAGAGTGGGCGGCGCTGACGCGTGACCGCCGTCGCCGCGCGCCGACAACCGCACCGTCATCACACCCTTCTCCCCCACGCCGATCATCGCCGCACGGCCCGGCACGAACGGCAACGGCGCATCGACGACCGCGCCGCCTTCGTCGACGACGAGCCACGGCGTGATCCCCCGCTCGCGGAGAACCCGCGCGATCTCCTCGGCTGCATCGCCGAAGGTCTCCTCG
The DNA here is from genome assembly GCA_019510305.1 of Microbacterium sp. Classification (GTDB taxonomy): domain Bacteria; phylum Actinomycetota; class Actinomycetes; order Actinomycetales; family Microbacteriaceae; genus Microbacterium; species Microbacterium natoriense_A. The sequence continues at coordinate 128,361 of JAEKKN010000021.1, read as the reverse complement.
TTACCGCCCAAGCTCAGATAGACGTCGCGCGCGGGCGTGAAGCCTGCGGCGAGCAGGTTCTCGACTGCCTCGAGCACGACGATCAGCGGGCCCTTGTCGTCGAGTGCTCCCCGGCCGTGGACGACGCCGTCGGCGATCACGCCGGCGAACGGCGGGTGAGTCCACTCGTCGCTCTCGTCGACCGGGACCACGTCGTAATGCGCCATGAGCACGAGCGGATCGCCGGCACCCGTTCCCATCCAGCGGAACAGCAGCCCGAACTCGGTGTGCCGCTCGAGCGCCAGGCTCTCATGCAGGAGCGGGTACTGCTCGGCGATCAGCGCGACGAACGACTCGAAAGGCTCGAGGCCTCGCTCACCGAGCTCGGCCGACACGGTCGGAAGCCGGATCATCTGCGAGAGTCGCTCGGCGATGCCGGGGCGGGGTGCGGTCACGCCCGCCATCGTATCCCCCGCCTGCGAGGATGGAAGGGTGAGTCTGTTCGCCTTCGCCCCCTCGCGCGGTCCGCGCTGGCAGCTCGCGCTGCAGGCGGCGCTCGGCATCTCGGTGCCGATCGCCGTGATGACGATCGCGGGCCAGCCTGCACTCGGATATCTGGCGGCGTCCGGCGCGTTCACGGTGCTGCACTACGGCTCGCTGCCGGTGGTCGAGCGCGCACGCGTGCTGCCGATCGTCGGTGCGGCGCTCATCGCCGCGGCCGCGCTCGGCGCTCTCACGTCCAGTGCGATCTGGCTCGCGAGCGCCGGTCTGGTCATCATCGCGATCGCGAGCGCTGCGCTCGCCTTCGGGTTCCGACTCGGACCCCCTGGCCCGCTCTTCTTCGTCCTGACCTTCGGTCTCGCGGCGCACGTCGTCGGCTCCGGAGCCATCGGCGGTGGACTGTACGTCGCGGCGTTCGCCGCAGGATGCCTGTTCTCGTATCTCCTGTCGCTGACGCCGCTCGTGCTCCCTCGTGTGCGGAACAGGGCCTCGCGCACCCTTCGTGCGCTGTTCCCCGGCCCGACGCTGACACCCGACGGACGGATGCTGCTGCTCCGCGTCGCGCTGGTGGCCGCGATCGGCGTACTGCTCGGTCTGGTGATCGACCCCACCCGCACGTACTGGGTCGTCGGCTCCGGTATCGCCGTGATCGGAGTGGCCGCCGCACGCAGGGCCGCTTTCGAGCGGGGGCTGCATCGGATGCTGGGCACCGTCGTCGGCGCGGGCGTGTACGCGCTGCTGGTGCTGCTGCACCCGTCCGGGCTGCTGCTGGCCCTTCTGCTGGGCATCCTTCAGTTCACGATCGAGATCATCGTGGTGCGTCACTACGCACTCGCGCTCGTCTTCATCACGCCGATGGTGCTGCTGCTCGCCGGAGCCGCGACGGGCACGATCGGCTCGCTCGACATCGCGTTCGAGCGCATCGTCGACACCCTCGTCGGTGCGGCTCTCGGTGCGGCATCCGGCGTCCTGCATCCGCGGACCGCGCCCACCGAGCTTTGACCGGCACGCAGGCCTAGGGAACATCGGCGGACCGCGGCCGGTTGGAACAGACGGAGTCCTGCACGGACACGAAAGGCGACGATGGAACTCACCCTGATCAGCTCGTCGTTCTGCGGGGCGTGCTCACGCACGCGAGCGGTGCTCGCCGATGCGGCGCGGTTCCTGCCGGGGGCGACCGTGACGGAGATCGACGTGGCGCGAGATCCGGATGCCGCAGAGGCGCTGGACATCCGCTTCACTCCGACCGTCGTGATCCGCGACGACGCCGGCGCCGAAGTGTTCCGCGCTGAGGGTGTGCCCACCGTTCCTCAGGTGCTCACCGCCGCCGTCAAGGCGCTCCCCGGCTGATCCGGAGGCTCTTGCGGGGGCGACGCACCCGGCGCAGACTGGGCCTGCCCGCCTGGAACCCTCGCGTGCATCCACTCGACACCGGGAGCCGACATGGCCAATCTCAATCCGTATCTCTCCTTCCGCGACAACGCGCGTCAGGCCATGGAGTTCTACCAGGGCGTGCTCGGGGGCGATCTCGACGTCAACGTCTTCTCGGAATTCCCCGACATGATCCAGGACCCGAGCGAAGGCGACCTCGTCATGCACGCGCAGCTCACGACGCCGGACGGCTTGGTCCTGATGGCGTCGGACACCCCGAGCTCGATGCCGTACGTGGCACCGCAGGGGTTCTCGGTCTCGCTGAGCGGAACCTCCGCCGAGGCCACGCATGCCGTGTGGGACGGCCTGTCCGACGGCGCCACCGTGACGATGCCGCTGGCTGAGGCGCCCTGGGGCGGCCTGTTCGGCATGCTCGTGGACCGCTTCGGCGTGAACTGGATGCTCAACGGCGACCCGACCTGACCTGTCCTCGGCGACCGTTCGACGACGCCGAGACCCCCTGATACTGCCGAGACCCCCACGTATCGACACGAATACGTGGGGGTCTCGGCGCGAAACGGGGGTCTCGGCGACGTGCGCGGGGTCAGCGCAGTGCGCGGGGTCAGCGCAGTGCGCGGGGTCAGCGCAGCGCGTGCTCCTCGATGAAGGCCCGCAGCGCCGCCGCATCGTCGGACAGTTCGGTGACCTGCTGAGGGGCTTCGAGCATGGTGCGCAGCTCGGGCGAGTAGTCGAGCTCGACGCCGATCGCCTCGCGGATCGTCTCGGCGAACTTCTGGGGCTTCGCGGTCTCGAGCACGAGCATCGGCACGCCGGACTCGATGTACTCGCGTGCGACCTTGACGCCGTCGGCCGTGTGCGGGTCGATGATGTCATCCGATGCCTCGTGCACCGCGCGGATCGTCTCGAGCCGGTCGGCGTGGGTCGAGGTGCCGCTGACGATGCCGAACTCCTCTTCGAAGCGGGCGAGCTCGTCCGTGAAGTCGACGAAGCCCTGCTCGTCGAGATCGCGCCAGGCGCCGACGACACGAGCCGGGTCGCGGTCGACCAGCTCGAAGATGAAGCGCTCGAGGTTGGACGCCTTGGAGATGTCCATCGACGGGCTCGAGGTCGCCAGAGTCTGCTGGGCGCTGCGCGGGCGGTAGATGCCGGTGCGGAAGAACTCGTCGAGGACGTTGTTCTCGTTGGCCGCGAGCACCAGACGGCGCAGCGGCAGGCCCATCTGCTTGGCGTAGAAGCCCGACAGGATGTTGCCGAAGTTGCCGGACGGCACGGTGATGCTCAGCTCGGTCCAGCCGCCGGCATCCGTCGCCCGCAGCCAGGCCCAGAAGTAGTAGACGACCTGCGCGGTGATGCGCGCGAGGTTGATCGAGTTCACGGCGCCGAGGTGCTGCGTGCGCTTGAAGTCGAGGTCGCCGGCGAGCTCTTTCACGAGGTTCTGGCAGTCGTCGAAGACGCCGTCGACAGCGATGTTGTGGATGTTCTCGTCGTCGATCGAGAACATCTGCGCCCGCTGGAAGGCGCTCATGCGGCCCTGCGGCGAGAGCATGAACACCGAGATGCGCTCCTTGCCGCGCAGGGCGTGCTCGGCCGCGGAGCCGGTATCGCCCGAGGTCGCCCCGAGGACGTTCAGCACGGATCCCTTGCGCTCGAGCGCGTACTCGACGACCTGCCCGAGGAACTGCATCGCCATGTCCTTGAACGCCAGCGTCGGACCTTCGGAGAGGCCGACGAGCGTGATGCCGCCGTCGATCTCTCGCAGTGGGACGACCGATTCGGGGAACGGCGCGTACGCGGCCTCGGTCATGCGCGCGAGGTCTTCGCGCGGGATGTCGGTCGCGAACAGGCCGAGAACCTCGGTCGCGAGCTGCGGGTAGGTGAGTGCTCGCCAGCGCTCGAGGGTCTCGCCGTCGACCGTCGGCATGACCTCCGGGACGGCGAGTCCGCCGTCGGTCGCCAGGCCTTCGAGCAGGGTGTCGCAGTACGGCAGCGGCTGCATGCCGCCTCGGGTCGAGATGTACTGCACGGGGGCTCCTCAAGTCGGAATCGGCGCGGGACTTCCATTCTCGCAGGTGCCGAGGAGCGGATGACACGGGGCGGATGCCGCGGCATCCGCCCCGTGTCGCATCACGGCTGCGGCGCCTCGTCGACGACACTGACCTCGATCGACCACGTCGTCCACGGGATGTCAGCCGGAACGACGCGCGTGGAGCGACCCGTCGGATACGAATCGCGGTAGCCGACGATGCGACCGGAGTCCGTGTCGATGTCGACCTGCTGCACGTGCTCCTCGCCGAGATCCGATCCCTCTCCGAGGCGGGTGCGCAGCTCGAGAGTCGTGACAGTGCCCGTCTGCCCCGCCACGTCGACGCCGCCGAGCAGCCCGAGCACGTGCAGCGTGGCCACGCGCAGATCCGCCGGCATGAGGTCTGTGCCCAGAGCGCGAGTGATGTAACTGAAGAGGTAGCCGCTGTCGTCCGATGTGGAGAGGTGCTGCCGGTACCAGGAGAGCAACCGATCCGGGTCACGTGGCATCTCGTCGTAGAACTCGCGGAACGGATCGAAGAACTGGTCATCGCTCGTCGTCTCCGGATCCCACGACTGCAGCCCTGCCGGCAGCCGCTCCAGTCCGCCCGGATCGGCGTCGCGCTCGGGGTAGGACTCGACCAACCGCTGATAGGCCGGAAGGGCGGCCTGATCGCCGTACACGTCGAGCACCTCGTTCACGAACCGGTCATCGAGGATCCAGTCCCCCGACCGGTCGCTCGGCACATACAGGTCGCGCACTCCGCGAGCGCGCACAGCGCCCTCGGAATTCTCGAAGGTCGAGGTGTTGAATCCTGCGACGTACTCGTCGGAGGTCGCCGGATCCGCATCGGCATCCCACAGCGACACCAGCTCGTAGGTCTCGCTGACCTTCAGGTACTGTCCCGGCCCGACGACGGGATCGGTCCCCGCCAGCACTTTTCCCGCGGCGTCGTTGAGAACCGCGACTGCGGCAGCGGACGCCGTCTCCGGTACGACCGGCGCGACGGTCCCCACGATCACGATGGTCGCGACGGCGGCGGCTGCGGATGCCGTACCCAACGCCCCTCCCCATACCCAACCACGGCGCACACGGCGCGGCGGTCGCTCCGCCATCGCGGCGACGAGGGTCCGACGTGAGGCGGCGATGCGGGTCGCCGCGGTGTCATCCGGCGTGTTCTCGATCTCACGCACCAGCTCCAAGACGTCCATCTTCCAGCTCCTTTCCGATCCAGGTGAGGCGTGTGAGCTGCGACCCCGGCGGGGCCAGCTTGCGACGGACGCGGTTCAGCCGCGACCACACGGTGCCGACGGGCACTCCGAGCGCCTGGGCGATCTCTTCGTGGCTCAGTCCGCCCCATGCGAGCAGCAGCAGCGTCTCGCGGTCTCTCGCCGACAGCGCGGCGATGCGCGGGGCGAGCGCGGCGATCGCCGCGGCGGCATCCATGCGCACCCCCGCCTCGTCGATGCCGCCCTCGGTCGTGTGCTCGCCGCCCATCGATGCCGTGATCGCTCGCCAATGCCGCGCCTCGGTCGCCCGGTGCCGCGCGGCGACCCGCGTGGCGATCCCGAGCAGCCAGGGCCGAGCGGAGTCCCACGCGCGATCGAACGAATCGCGTCTGCGAAAGGCGATCAGGAAGGTCTCGCTGAGGGCGTCTTCCGCAGCATCCGGTCCGAGCCTTCGTCGGAGGAAGGACTCGACCGACGCCGCGTGCCGGTCGAACACCTCGGCGAACGCCTGCGGTGTCCGCTCGGATCGGCGGAAGATGTCGCTGTCTGTGCTCACACCAGGTATTCCTCGATCGCGCGATTCCGCTTCACGTTCTTCTTCGCAGCGGATGCTCAGAACAGAGAAGTCGGCAGCGCTCCCTCGTGCTCGAGCAGCCAGCGCTTGGTCTCGAGCCCCTGCCCCGGCTCGCCGCCCGAGTAACCGCCCAAGCCGTCGCCGGCCACCACACGATGGCAGGGAACGATCAGCGGAACGGGGTTCGCGCCCATGATCGCGCCGATCCCGCGGGCAGGGATCGTGGTGCCGCTGCGCACGGCCAGTTCTCCGTATGTGACGGTGTCTCCGGACGCGACCGTCTCGAACAGCGCCGTCAGCACGGCACGGGTCGCATCGGTCTGCGCGCCGAGATCGATCGGCAGGTCGAAATCGCGCCTCTCGCCGTCGAAGTACTCACGCAGCTGTGCGATCGCCTCATCGAGCAGGGCGTCCGGCCCGGCATCCGCTCCGACCGGCGCCGTCGACCGCCAGGTCACCTGGGTGATCGCCTCGCCCGAGCTGACGACGCCGATCACGCCGACGGGCGTCCGCAGGGTTCCGAATGAGGGCATGGGGTGAGACTACGCCCCACCGGCGACAGCCGGATCATGCGTGTGGCAGAGGGACCGACCGGCCGCATCGACGTGGCTGACGAGCACCGGCTGACCGCCGGCGGAGAAGATCTCGAAGAAAGTTTCCGGAACCCGCGTCATGATCCGTTCGTGAGCGCGTCTTGCTTGTGTGACGAAGATCGATTCTTGGGGATAATCCTTCGCATCGACGTCTGGGCCGCCTCTCCCCTCATGTGCGGCCCGCGGGTGGGGCCTCCTCCCATGGCCCCACCCGCCTTCTCTTCTCACGGGTCATGCAGACGTGCGGTCACCGCTCTGGGGTATTCTCGGCTCACCGGCACCCGAAGCCGGTCGCTCACCTTGAGGTCTGATGGACGAACCACGCGACGCCCCGGAGTCGGACAACGCCCTGCTGCTGCGCAGCCGCAGCGGTGACCGCCACGCGTTCTCCGAGCTCTGGCGCCGGCATTCGCCCGTCGCCGTCGCCTACGCCCGGAGCCTCGGCGCATCTCCCCCCGACCCGGAGGACGTCGTCTCCGATGCCTTCCTGAGCATCCTCCGGCAGCTCCGCAGCGGCAAGGGACCGCAGCGCAGCTTCCGTCCCTACCTGCTCACGACCGTCAAGAACACCTGGATGGGCCATGCTCGACGAGCGCCGATCACGATGCCTCTTGACGACGCCGAGCATCCGCCATCTCTGATCGGATCGATCGACGTCGAAGCGATGGTGAACTCGGCGGCCGTCGTCGAGGCGTTCGGGTCGCTCCCCGAGCGCTGGCAGCACGCCTTGTGGCTCAGCGAGGTCGAGCAGCTGCCTCCCCGGGAGATCGCGGAGGTCCTGCACATCCGCCCGAACTCGGCGGCCGCGCTCACCTACCGCGCCCGAGACGCCCTGCGCAAGGCGTGGATCCGCGCGCACCTGCGCACCGCACCGATCGGCAGCGAGCACGCCCGCGTGATCGAGCTGCTCGGAGCCTACGCGCACGACGACCTCGCGCCGCGGTCGGAGCGCTTCGTCACCGCGCACATCGACGAGTGCGAGACCTGCAGATCCGCCGCCGGCGAGGCCAGGCATCTGGCGCGCGCGATGTCGCTCGGCCCGCTGCTGGCCGGCGGCACCGGACTCGTGCTCCTTCCCGCCCTGTTCCCGACCGAGCAGGCCGCGGCCGCGGCGACCGGACTCGCCGGATGGGCCGGACTTCCGGCCCACGTGCAACCGGCCCTCGACGCGGCAGGGAACACCGCCCCCGTGCTCTGGCCGGTAGCCGCAGCCACCGCCGTCGCACTGTCGATCAGCGGCAGCCTGTTCGTGCGCCCTGTCGCCGAGCCGGATGCGACGGCCGCACTCGCCCCGGCTGCGTCGGCGCCTGCGCGTCCGGCTCCCGCGGTCCCCTCTTCGGCGCCCGCGCCGGCGGTCACCGCGCCCGCTCCCGTCGCGGCGGCGCCCGATCCCGTTCCGGTCGCGCCGCCCGCGACCACGAACCCGACCCCCGTCGCGCCCGTCGTCGAAGAACCCGTCGAGGACGCGGTCGACAAGACCGTCACGATCCTCACGAAGACCGACCGCGGTCGGGATCACGACGACGACGAGGATCCTGGCGGCGACGAAGGCAACGCGTTCGGTCACGACAAGAAGGGCGACGTCACTGCGGAAGACGTCGGCGACATGATGTCCGCCCGAGGGTCCTCCTGGTGGACGACCGCGGTCATCGTCTACGTCACAGCAGACGACGAGAGCATCAGCGTGGCTGTGTGGGGTGCGGATGAGACCGAGGTCGCACTCGTCATCGACGATCAGACGATCGGAACAGCGTCGGACGAGGCGGTCGACTTCGATCTCGCGCTGCCCGAGGGCGAGCACACGCTCGAGGCGTACTACGTCGACGACGAAGGCGCTGTGGGAGACCTCGCGGCCGAGACAGTCGTCACGACAGGCACGGCGCCTTCTCGCGAAGACGGCTCCACCTCGAAGTAGAGGTGCGCATGCAGTGCGCAGCCGGGGTTGAAGCTCGACGCGCACGACGGGCAGGCGGTGACCTCGAGGTACTCGGCGATGGACAGTTCGTCGCCGCACACGCCGCACAGCACGGCGCGCGCGCTCCTCGCCTCGATCGGCCAGGGGGAGCTGTCATGTCCGGCGACCTCGGCGTGACACAGATGGCACGGATAGTAGTCGCCGCAGCACGCGAAGCGGATCGCGACGATGTCGAGCTCCGTGCGGTAGTGGACGCACCGCGTCTGCCCGTCGACCACCGGCCCGAGCACGGGTGGAGGCGTGGAGAGCGGATGCTGCGGCATCCGCTCATCCTGGCATGCGCGCCGCCGCGTCATTCGCGCAAGGCGGGCGCCGGGAGGTACACGGTTCCGCCCGCTTCCCGGAACGCGTCCGCCTGCTGCTGCATGCCGGCGATCGCCGTCTGCTCGTCGACGCCGCCGAAGCGGTCGCGGATGTCCTGCGAGATGCGCATCGAGCAGAACTTCGGACCGCACATCGAGCAGAAGTGCGCGGTCTTCGCCGGCTCTGCAGGCAGCGTCTCGTCATGGAAGGCCTCGGCCGTCTCGGGATCGAGCGACAGCGCGAACTGGTCGCGCTAGCGGAACTCGAACCGCGCCCTCGACAGAGCGTCGTCGCGGTCGCGGGCACCCGCGTGACCTTTCGCGAGGTCAGCGGCGTGGGCCGCGATCTTGTAGGTGATCACGCCGGTCTTCACGTCGTCTTTGTTCGGCAGTCCCAGATGCTCCTTCGGCGTGACATAGCAGAGCATGGCGGTGCCGTAGCGAGCGATCTCGGTCGCCCCGATCGCCGACGTGATGTGGTCGTAGCCTGGCGCGACATCTGTGACGAGCGGTCCAAGGGTGTAGAACGGCGCGCCATGGCAGAGTTCCTGCTGACGTTCGACGTTTTCGCGCACGAGATGGAAGGGCACGTGTCCCGGCCCCTCGACCATCACCTGGACCTCGAACGCCCACGCTCGCGCCGTGAGCTCGGCGAGCGTGTCGAGCTCGGCGAACTGCGCCGCGTCGTTGGCGTCGGCGATCGATCCCGGCCGCAGCCCGTCTCCGAGCGAGAACGCGACGTCGTAGCGCGCGAAGATCTCGCACAGCTCATCGAAGTGCGTATACAGGAAGTTCTCCTGATGATGCGCGAGGCACCAGTCGGCCATGATCGACCCGCCGCGCGAGACGATGCCGGTCACCCGGTTCGCGGTCAAGGGCACGTAGCGCAGCAGTACCCCGGCATGGATCGTCATGTAGTCGACGCCCTGCTCGCACTGCTCGATGATCGTGTCGCGGAAGAACTCCCAGCTCAGCTCGTGCGCCTTGCCGTCGACCTTCTCGAGTGCCTGGTAGATCGGCACTGTGCCGATCGGCACCGGCGAATTGCGCAGAATCCATTCGCGGGTGGTGTGGATGTCGTCTCCGGTGGACAGGTCCATGACGGTGTCGGCACCCCACTTCGTCGCCCAGCGCAGCTTGTCGACCTCCTCGGCGATCGAGCTCGTCACAGCCGAGTTGCCGATGTTCGCGTTGATCTTCACGAGGAAGGCGCGACCGATGATCATCGGCTCCGATTCCGGGTGATTGATGTTCGCGGGGATTATCGCCCGCCCGGCGGCGAGTTCCGCGCGCACGAGCTCGACGTCGCAGCCCTCACGGAGAGCGACGAATCGCATCTCGGGCGTGATCAGGCCACGGCGCGCATAGTGCATCTGGGTGACCGTACGGCCGTTCAGGCTGCGCCGAGGCGGGCGGCGGGTGCCGCGCCATTCGTCTGACGCAGCTCCACGCCGCGCCGCCCCTCGTCCGTCGTCGTTCAGATCGCGAGCGCGCCCTTCGTACTGCCCTGTGTCACCCCGTTCAACTATCCACGTCTCGCGCAGCGACGGCAGGCCGTCCTCCGGCTCGCAGGCCGGCCCCTCGGTGCGGTACACGTCCACTGGAAGGTTGGTGGTTCCGCCCGGTGAATCAGACAGCGGGATGCGGGTGACAGGCACGAAGATGCCGTGTTCTTCGTCGTGATGGTGCGCGAGTTCGCGCACGCGGGAGAGCGTGCTCACAGGACTCCTACTTCCTACGCCGGCATTACCCGGACAGGTTCGACGGTCGCAGGCAGCATCAGCCAGATCTCAGCCCGTGCTCGGGCACCCGTGTGGTCGGGACGAGATTAGCACGGCCTCGGAGCGCGTCATCACGCCGACTCAGCCAGCAACCGGCCGCTGATCGCGAGAGTCATGCGACGCGGCATGAGGCCGACGAGCTTGCTCGTCACGGCGTTCGCGGCACCCGACACGATGCTCGCGGGTGTGCGCCGACGATCGAGCGCTGCCATCGCCTGCGCGACCACGTCGGTCGCGGACTGGAAGCGGCCCACCGCTGCGGCCTCTGTGCCGACGACATCGAAGAACTCCGTGCGGGTCGCTCCGGGGCTCAGGGCGAGCACGCGCAGACCGGACGAGCGTGTCTCATGCGCGATCGACTCGGTGAAGCTCAGCACGAAGGCCTTGGATGCGCCGTACACCGCCATGCCGGGGCACGGCTGATAGGCCGCGACGCTCGCCACGTTGACGAGGGCGCCCCGGCCCTCGCGAGTCAGCTCGGGGAGGAACTCGCGCGTGATCCCGACGAGCGAGGCCACGTTGACCTGCACCATCTCGGCCATACGCGCAGCGTCCGCCTCGACGAAGTCCCCCTTCGCTCCGAAGCCGGCGTTGTTGATCAGCGTCTGGATGCGGATGCCTCGCTCGTCGAGCGCGGCGCGAAGATGTGCCGGGGCGCCGGCGTCGGCGAGATCGAGGGCGATCACGGTCGCCCTCACCCCGTGCTCCCGCTCCAGGCGGGCGGCGAGATCCTTCAAGCGGTCTTCGCGCCTGGCCACGAGCACGAGGTCGGCGCCGCGGCGGGCGAGCTGGGTGGCGAACTCGGCGCCGAGGCCCGAGCTGGCGCCGGTGACGAGGGCGGTGGTTCCGGTGTGGTGAATGGTCATGATCGCAAATGTAGACACTGACAGCATTGTTGTCAATGTCTACTTAGATCGATAGGGTTCAGGTGTGACCGAACGCTCGTACCATCACGGCAACCTTCGAGAGGCGCTCCTCGACCGCGCCTGGGAGTCGATCGACGCCGGGGGCGTCGACGCGCTGTCGCTGCGTCAGCTCGCACGCGACGTGGGCGTGAGTCACGGCGCATCTGCACGCCATTTCAGCGACCGCACCGCCCTCCTCGACGCGGTCGCGGTGGCCGGATTCACACGAATGAACGAGGCGCTGGCTGCGGCCGTGGAGCAGGCTGCCCCGTTCGGCGAGCGGCTGCGCGCCGCGGGTCTCGCGTACATCGGCTTCGCGGTCGCGCACCCGGCGATCCTCGAGGTGATGTACAAGGCGAAGCATCAATTCGATGCTTCGGGCGAGCTGCGCGAACGGAGCAGGGCCAGCATGTCGATGGTCGTAGCGTTCGTCGCCGCAGCGCAGGCGGCGGGTGAGATTCCCGAAGGAGACGCGGAGCGGCGCGCGCTCGTGATCTTCGCATCCGTGCACGGTGTCGCGGCCCTCGCCACGGCAGACCTGCTCGACGGCGTCCCGTGGCAGGACGCGGCGGAGGCCACGATCGAGGTCATCCTCGGATCTCTCGGGGTCGAGTGACGGGGCTCGCCGCTCCCGCCAGCTCTACTCCTGGGGCGTGTCGAGAACTTCGTCGACGAGCATGATGCCCCCGGTCGAGTTGACCGAGTGCATGAGATCTTCGATCCACTTCGCGTTCAGCTTGGGCGGCTCCGGCTCGTCGAACGTGAAGCGCAGCGGGATCGACGGATGGATCCAGATCGTCGAGCGTCCGCCCGGCTCCCCCTCCGGATGCTTCCACGAGAGCGTGAAGCTCTCCTGGCGGCGGAGCTTCGTGGCGATGACGACCTTGAGATGGGCGAGAGCGCGATCCTCGATGTGGATCGGGACGTGCGCAGCGCCGTAGTGCAGAGTGGCCATAACGCAACCATAGCCGTCCTGTAGCTTCCGCGACCACGAAGATCAAGCCCCTTCGGGGACGACCGGCGCCCTTCTAACCTGGGGTCGCCGCATCGACGAAGGGAAGCGAAATGCCGCAGACGAATCTCGAATCTCCTCAGGACCTCCTCCGGTTCCAGCTCCGCACGGCGCTGACGATGGAGGACGATTCTCTGGCCGCGCTCAAGGAGTTGGCCGGGGCCGCACGATCCGCCGACATCAAGAAGCTCTTCCGCCATCATCAGGACGAGACGAAGGAGCAGATCGAGAACCTCCGTCGTGTCTTCACCCTCCTCGAACTGCCGGAGTCGACGGCGCCGTCGCCCAGCACGAAGGGGATCTCCAAGCAGGCTCAGTCGCTCCTCAACCGGTCGGCCGCCTCGCTTCACGACCAGGTGGCGCTGTCGTGCGCCCTGGGCAATGAGCACTACGAGATCTCGGCCTATCAGAGCCTCATCACCGCCGTCACCCCCGTGCATGCAGAAGCCGCAGCGCTCCTGCATGCCAACCTCGACCAGGAGACGCACACCAGCGAGGAGCTGCTCACCCGGCTGCAGGAGATGGCGGGATGAACCCCCCGCGCTCCGTTGAACATCGCCGCTCCTCTTCTTATAATTCTGGTGAAACTCTGGCGGGCAGAGGACGCCCGTCGACCGGCGGTGACGTTCTCCCGCTCGGACGCGGTGCGCTCCTCCGGCCGGCCGGCTCTGGCTACGACCGATGGGAGTGTTGAGATGTCTGCGATGCCCGATCCCCGGTTCCAACTCCGGAAGGTCACAGACACCGAGTGGCTGATCCTCGACCACAAGTACGGCCCGCACGATGCGCGCAGGACCGTCGCGTGCATCTACAAGCTGGATGCCGTGGAATACGAGGTCCTCTGGTTGCGTGACCTGCCGCTGGCGAGCTACTACATGTCTGCCGAGGAGGTTCTCGGCGACGTGCAGCGGTTCCACAACCCGCCGAGCCGGTCCGCCGCACCGATCAAGATCCCTCACCTGCCACCCCTCGCCGCAACCGCCTGACGGCAGCAGGGCAGGACCGGATGCTCTTCGGCGCGCGCCCATGCGCGCTGAGGCGCCCTTCCCGGCAGACGCATGCTGCTCCCTAATCCTCCTGCCAGTTCGGGGCAACCCCCTCGTTCCTCGCCGTGACGCCGTCTACCGTGGGGCACTCGCACAAGCAATCCCGTCGGAAGGAGCAAAGATGAGCACCACCATCACATCGTCGATCGACGTGAACGTGCCGATCAGCACCGCGTACGAGCAGTGGACGCAGTTCGAGACGTTTCCCGAGTACCTCACGGGCGTCGAAGAGGTCAGGCAGCTCGACGACACCACCACGCGCTGGGTTGTGAACATCGGCGGGGTGCGTCGCGAGTTCGATGCGCGCATCGTCGATCAGGTGCCCGACGACCATGTCACCTGGCGCAGCCAGACCGAGGTCGCGCACGAGGGTCGCGTTTCGTTCCGCGCCGCCCAAGACGGCGGAACGACAGTCGAGCTCGCCATGGACTGGAAGCCCGAGACCTTCGCGGAGAAGGCGGGCGCGGCCCTGCAGATCGACGACATGATCGTCAAGCACGACCTGCAGAAGTTCAAGGAGTTCATCGAAGAGCGGCGCCTGCCGACGGGCGCATGGCGCGGTGAGGTGCACGGCGGAACGACGACGCAGACAGACGGCCCGTCGGGCGCGACGCCGATGCCGCCGGCATCCGGGCTCTCCAGCTCGTCCACGGATGACGTGCGCGGAGAGGATCCCGATCTGCGCATCTGAACGTGCGCGCTCCCTCGCTCGCGGCGAGGGAGCGCGTTTCCGCGCGATGCTGGCTACGCTGTCCGGATGGACGACCGACGGCCTGCATCGCTCGGGATTCTCGGCGCGGGACGCGTGGGCACGGTGCTCGCGCGCCTCGCGGTCTCTGCGGGATATCGCGTGCGCATCGCCGGATCGGGTGATCCCTCCCGGGTCGGTGCGGGTGCTCTCGCGACGACCGCGACGGCGCAGTGGGCGGGCGACGTCGCGCAGGAATCGGATGCTGTGATCCTCGCGATACCGCTGGGGCGGTATCGGGAGCTCCCTGTGGCGCAACTGCAGGGCCGACTCGTGATCGACGCGATGAACCACTGGTGGGAACTCGACGGCCTTCGACCAGATCTCGCGGACCTGCGCACCTCGACGAGTGAGACCGTGCAGAAGTTCCTCGGCAGAGCGCGAGTCGTGAAAGCGTTCAACCACATGAGCGCCCGCGACCTGGAGGAGGAGGCCCGCACTCCCGGAGCGCCCGGCAGGAAGGCGATCGCGATCGCCGGCGACGATCCGGCCGATGTCGAGACGGTCGCCGGGATCGTGGACGACCTGGGCTTCGACCCGGTCGTGGCGGGTCGCCTCGCTGCGGGCGCGATGCTCGAGCCCGGCACCGACGTGTTCGGAGCGGCCACGTCGGCCGAGCACCTGCGCGAGCTCCTCGCCGGATTCGCCACCTCACAGCGGGGAATCATGCAGGCGCGCGCCCGAAGGTCGTGATGCAGGGGCCGCGAGACGCTCGCGACCCCTGCCCACAGCGCGGCCCCTGCCGTCGGGACCGCGCCTGCGACGTTCGCCTCAGTTCTCGAGCGCCGCCTTGAGGAAGGCGACAGCCTGTGCGATCGCGGATTTCGCCGCGTGGGTGTCGTGCATCGAGTTCACCATCACGAAGTCGTGGACGATGCCCTGATAGCGGACGGCGGTGACCGGGACCCCGGCTCGGCGCAGCTTGGCCGCGTACGCCTCGCCTTCGTCCCGGAGCACGTCGGCCTCGCCCGTGATGACCAGGGCCTGCGGAAGACCGGCGAGCTGCTCGATCGTCGCACGAAGCGGGGATGCCGTGATCTCTGCTCGTTCCGCGGCATCGGTGGTGTACTGATCCCAGAACCACTTCATGCCTTCGAGCGTCAGGAAATAGCCTTCGGCGAACTCCTCGTATGACGCGGTGTCGAAAGACGCGTCCGTGACGGGGTAGAACAGCGCCTGGGCGCGAAACGCCACATCTCCTCGCTGCGCGGCCATGATCGTGAGCACCGTGGCCATGTTGCCGCCCACCGAGTCGCCCGCGACGACGAGGCGACTTCCGTCGAGACCCTTCTGCGAGCCGTCTTTCGCGACCCAGCGCGCGACGGCGTAGGACTGCTCGTTCTGCGTGGGGTATTGCGCTTCAGGGGCTCGGTCGTACTCCGGGAACACGACCGCCGCTCCCGTGCCGACCGCGAGGTCCCTCACCAGCCGGTCGTGCGTGTGCGCGTCCCCGAAGACCCAGCCTGCGCCGTGCGTGTACAGGATGACGGGGAGGGCGCCTTCTGCGCCCGCGGGTCGGACGATACGTACGGGAACGGTCCCCGTGGGGCCACCGTCGACCGTGATCCACTCCTCGTCGACCTGCGGCTTCCAGATGGGTTCGTCCTGCACCCCGTCCACGGCCTTTCGGCCGTCTTCCGGGGTGAGCTGGTAGAGGTAGGGCGGGTTCGCGGTGGCTTCCACGAAGGACTGGGCGGCGGGTTCGAGGGCGATGTCGTGGGGGTTGGCGCTCATGGCGGTCTCCTGTTCGAGAGGGTCAGTCGAGTTCGGCGATCGCGTCGGTGATGACCTTCGCGACCTCGACGGGGTGGGTCTGCATGACGAGGTGAGGAGCGTCGATCTCGACGACGGCGCGCACGCCTGCGCGCTGATAGCCGAACCGCTCGACCTCGGGGTTGATGGTGTGGTCGGAGGACGAGACGATGCCCCACGCGGGCTTCGTGCGCCACGCTGCCACCGAAGCGGCTTCGCCGAAGGCGAGCGCGGAGAGCGGGCGCTGCGACACCGCGAAGACCTCGGCGGCGCGAACGTCCACGCCGGCGGCGAAGACGGCCGGGAAGGCGTCGATCTTCACGGACACGTCGGTGCCGTCCGAGCCATCGGGCAGGGTGTACGGCTGATACACGAGGTTCGCCGCGAGGTCGGAGTCGGGGAATCCGCCCTGCAGCTGGCCGAGGCTCTCGCCCTCGACGAGCGCGTACCCCGAGACGTAGACGAGACCGACCACGTTCTCGGCTGCACCGGCAACCGTGATGACGGCGCCACCGTAGGAGTGCCCCGCGAGCAGCACAGGACCTTCGATCTGCTCGACGAAGCGTCGGATGTACTCCGCGTCGCCGGACAGCGATCGGTTCGGAACAGGAGGAACGAGAACCGCGTGCCCCTGGTCGAGCAGCTGGCGCGTCACCGGCGCCCAACTGCCGGCGTCGGCGAATGCGCCGTGGACGAGGACGATGGTCGGCGTGGTCATGATTGCCTCTTTCGAATGGTCGAGGCGCCGTGTCCCGCCGCGAACGGCTTGATGCGGCGCCGTTGCGAGAGGAGCGGATCGGTGATCCTGCTCCTCTTAGACGCTATGCGCCGGGTGCGTTCGGCGGACCGCCCGGGCGTACCTAGATCACGGGAATCGATGACCTAACTTGTCGGCCCGACGCCGGTTACGCGATCGGGCTCGATGCAGTGCATCATGTTCTGGTGCCTGAGTCCCCCCGCATCGTCGGCCGCAGCGATGAAGTCAGCGCCCTGCAGCGCTTGGTCGCTGACCTTCACCGTTCCGGCGGATCCGTCCTCATCACCGGCCCCGCGGGCATCGGCAAGACGACCCTGATCGGGGACGTCGCCGAGCACGCCAGGGCGGCGGGCGTGCGCGTGCTCGAGTTGACGGCGGCCGAGGCGGAGTCCCAGCTGCCGTTCGCTGCGCTGCACCAGCTCCTCTTCGCGTTCCGCCACTCCATCGCAGAGCTCCCCCCGCCGCAGCAGCAGGCGCTGCGGCAGGCCTTCGGCGAGGCCGACGGGGAGACGCCGAGCGTCTACCTGGTGGCGCTCGGCGCACTGACCGTGCTGTCGAACGCCGCATCCGCCGAGGGGCTGCTCATCACGGTCGACGACGCGCAGTGGCTCGATCCCGGCTCACAACAGGTGATGGCGTTCATCGCACGCCGTCTGTCATCCGAATCGATCGCGCTCGTCGTCGCGGAGCGTGCCGCCGAGGCGACGGGAGTCTTCCCGGCCGGTGTCCATATCGCGCTGCACCCCCTGGACGACTCCGATTCACTACAGGTGCTCGCCGACGCAGGCGGCCGTCTCACACCCCGGCAGCGCCGCGACGTGCTCGCCTACGCCGGGGGCAATCCGCTCGCATTGACCGAACTTGCCACGCGACCGGAGCTCGCCGCACCCGGTGACCACGCGCTCCCCCTGTCAGAACGGCTCACCGCCGCTTTCGCCGCTCGTGTGAACCATCTCGATGAGGCCGCGCGGTCGCTGCTGCACGTGGCGGCATTGAGCGCCGACGGCGCCGCGAGCGAGATCCTGGACGCGACCTCGCGCCTCACGGGCGTGCACGATCTCCAAACGGCGCTGGACGCGATCATCACCGAGCATCTGCTGCACTCCGACGGCTCGACCATCCGATTCCCGCATCCGCTGGTACGGGCAGCCGTGCTGTCGGCAGCGACGCCCGGCCAACGCAGCAGAGCCCACCTGGCGATCGCCGCCGCGTTGCGCCCCGGAAGCGACCAGCGGACCTGGCATCTGGCCAACGCCTCCACGGGACCTGACGAGCATCTCGCCGCGACGCTCGAGGAAGGCGCAGAGCGGGCACGCCGCACCGGCGACGTCTCTGCCGCGATCTCGTCGCTCGAACGCGCAGCCGATCTGAGCGTCGACAGATCCGCACGCGTGCGGCGCAGCACGCGCGCCGCGGAGATCGCACTCGACGCCGGACGGCTCGACGCCGCTTCGGCGATCATCGATCCACTGGAATCCGGCGACGCCGACGACACGGTCCGCGCGCGACTGGCGTGGGTGAGGCATCTGCTCCCCGGCGCCGGGCGAGACGGCCAGGTGGAGACCGGCCTCGAGATCGTCGACGACATGGCTCGCGCCGGCGACGTCGAACGAGCCATCGACACCCTCCTCACCATGGCGTTCCACTTCTGGGGGTCGACGCCGACGGGTCTGCCCTGGCATCGGTTCATCGAGCAGGCGTCCCGCTACGGCGTCGAAGACGCAGACCCGCGGATGCTGTTCCTGATGTCGTGGGGAAGTCCGGAGGAGCACGCGGGCCGGGTACGGCGGGCGGCGCTGGCGATCGATCCGTCAGAGCTCGCCTCGACCGAGCGCAGGCGTCTCCTCGGTCTCGCGCTGGGCGCCGCCGGCATGCAGACCGACGCTGAGAGAGTCCTGTCGGGTGTGGCCGACGAACTCCGTGAGCAGGGCGAGCTGTCGCTCCTCGCGATCACCCTCACCAGCTTGATCGGCAGCCGCTTCATCATGGGGGACCTTCGAGGCTCCCTGATGGCCGGGCTGGAGGCGCGCCAGATCTCGGAGGAGACGGGCGAGTCGTTCATCGGTCTGACTGCGGCGGTCCTGCAGGGCTTCGCAGAGGGAGTGATGAGCGGGAGCTTCGACGGCGCGGCGCTCGCCCGTGAATTCCCGTCCGCGGCCTTCGCCCTCCCGCACAACCCCTTCCTCGTCCAGACCCTCATCGCGGAGGGGATCAGTCTCAGCGCTGCCGGACGGTTCGCCGACGCCGACCAGCGCTTCTCTCGGGTCGTCGATCCGGAGGATGCCGCGCACCATAGATCGTGGGCGATGCTCGCGCTGCCGTTCTACGTGTTCGCCGCGGCCAGGTCAGGACGAGCGGAGGACGCGGCCGTCGTCGTCGAACGGATGCGTGATCTGGGCAGCCTCGTCGAGGGCGACCTGCTGGCGTGGGGACTCGCGTTCTCGGACAGCATCCTGGCTGCGGACGAGGATGTGGAGCGCCGCTTGCTCGCGCTCACGCGAGAAGGACGGAATGCTCCTGCGCTGCTCGTGGCACTCGCGGTGCTCGATCGCGGCGAACGGCTGAGCAGGATCGGCCGAACCGCGGACGCGACGACGGCGCTGCAGGAGGCGCGCGCACGTCTCGACGCCTTGGGAGCGCGCGCCTGGGCCGACCAGTCGCGTCGCCTCCTGCAGTCCCTCGGCGAGCGTTCGCCTCGTGCGCGCCCCGACCTCGGCCAGGCGCTCACACCACAGGAGCAGAGGATCTCGGCGCTCGTCGCAGAGGGACTCACCAACAAGCAGATCGCCGCTCAGCTGTATCTCTCGCCGAAGACGATCGCCGCCCATCTGCACGCGGTGTTCCGCAAGCTCGGCATCTCCTCGCGTGCCGAGCTCGCGATGATCGACAAGGGCGGGAGCCTCCCGATGCCCTTCCCGATGACGGGGCCCGCGAACCGACGTTGACCACCGCTCGCCGTCCTCCATCACGAGGACAGGGGCCGCAGGGCGCGCCCCGAACATGGACTCGGTGACGTCAGCGCCCGAGCCATCCTCCGTCGACCGGCAGGATCACTCCCGACACGTAGTCGGATGCCGGTGCGGCGAGGAACACCGCGGCCCCGCCGATGTCGGATGCCGCACCCCATCGCCCTGCCGGGATGCGCTCGAGGATCGCCCGAGAGCGCTCCGGGTCGTCCTGCAGCGCCTGGGTGTTGTCGGTGGCGATATAGCCGGGAGCGATCGCGTTGACGGTGACGCCGTGTGCCGCCCACTCGTTCGACAGTGCTTTCGCGAGGCCGGCGATCGCAGACTTCGCCGCTGCGTAACCGGGCACGTTGATGCCTCCCTGGAAGGCGAGCAGGGAGGCGGTGAAGATGATCTTTCCCCGCCGACGCTCCAGCATGCCGCCCGCGAGGGCCTGGGTGAAGGCGAACTGGCTCGTCAGATCGACCTGGATGACCTCGTCCCACCATTCGAGCGGGTGCTCGGCAGCGGGGGCGCGACGGATCATGCCTGCGTTGTTGACGAGGATGTCCACGGGCCGGTCCCGGAGCCGGGCGCCGAGTGCGGCGACTGAGGAGGGGTCCGCGAAGTCGCAGGCAAATGCCTCGAACGCGCGTCCGCGTGCGGTCACGGCATCCCCCACCGCGCTTCGCGTCGGGTCGATGGACGCGCTCACCGCGATGATGTCAGCCCCCGCTTCGGCGAGCGACTCGGCGATCGCGCGGCCGATGCCTCGGGATGCTCCCGTCACGACGGCGAGCCGTCCGGTGAGGTCGAACGGGCCGCTCACTCGCCGGCCCCCACGTCGACGAGTATCTTCAGCGCGTTCCCCTGCTCCAGGTCGTCGAACGCCGACTGCACCTGCGAGAGCGGAACGATCTTCGTGATCAGCAACTCTGTCGGGATCGCTCCCTCCGCGAGCAGTCCGACTGCCGTATCGAAGTCGCGACGCTCGTAGACGCGTGCCCCGAGCAGGCGCAGCTCGCGCCAGAACACCCGCTGCAGGTCTATCGGGCGCGGAGTCGGGTGGATCGCGACCACCACGACCGTTCCGCGGACCTTGGCCAGCGACGTCGCTCCCAGCACCGCGGCGGCCGCACCGGAGACCTCGAAGACGACATCCGCCCCTGCGCCCCCGGTCCATCGCTCCACCCAGGCGTCTTGATTCGTCACGCGCGGATCGAGCGTCTCGAAGCCCAGCTCTGCGATCTGCGCACGCCGGGCGGGCGCGAGCTCGATCACGACGACCTCGGCGCCGAGATGACGAGCAACGCTCGCGATGAGCAGTCCGATCGGTCCGCCGCCGATCACGACGACCTTGTCGCCTGGGCGGAGCTCGGATCGGCGCACATCGTGCACGGCGACCGCGGTCGGCTCGGCGAGGGCCGCGATGTCCAGGGGCATGTCGTCGGGCAGACGGATCAGCCACTCGGCTCTGACGTTCCAGCGCTGCTGCAGAGAACCCGGCGAGTCGATCCCCACGAAGTCGAGGTTCTGGCAGATGTGTCGATGCCCGGCAAGGCACGCGGGGCAGCTGTCGTCCCATTGCAGCGGCATGACCGTGACCCGGTCACCGACCGACCATCCCTCGACACCCGCCCCGATCTGCTCGACGATGCCGCTCATCTCGTGCCCGAACACCAGAGGTGTCGTCACCCGAGCGTCCATGGATCCGTGGATGATGTGCATGTCGGTGCCGCAGAGGCCCGTGAACGCCACGGACAGCTGCACTTCTCCCGCGGCGGGGACAGCCGCCGGCTGTTCTGAGACCTCGACCCGACCTGACCCGATGTACGACACGCTACGCATGGCAACTCCTGCGGCATTGAAAGATATGATGAATTCACTGTAGCGCGAACGGAGGATCATGAACGGTCGACTTTCGCCCGCGGGGCTCTCACTCCCCCGGCTCGGTCTCGGCGGCAGCGCGTTCGGCAACCTGTACAGGGCGACGAGCGACGAGGACTGCGCCGCCGCCGTGGATGCCGCATGGGACGCGGGCGTGCGCTACTTCGACACCGCGCCCCACTACGGACTCGGACTGTCCGAACGGCGGGTGGGTGCACTTCTGGCCGATCGCCCTCGCTCGGAGTGGATCCTGTCGACCAAGGTCGGACGCCTCCTCAAGCCCACCCCCGAGCACGCCGACCGTCTCGACGACGACTTCGCGGTGGCAGCCACGCACCGCCGCGTCTGGGACTTCTCTCGCGACGGGATCCTGCGCTCTCTCGAAGCGAGCCTGAAGCGACTCGCGCTGGACCGGATCGACGTCGTCTATCTCCACGACCCCGACGATCACTGGGAGCAGGCGTCCACAGAGGCGGTCGACGCTCTCGTGGAACTGCGGGATCAGGGCGTTGTCAGGGCGATCGGCGCGGGCATGAACCAATCGGCGATGCTGGCGGAGTTCGTGCGCCGCTGCGACATCGACGTCGTCATGCTCGCCGGCCGCTACACGCTGCTGGATCGCTCCGCGGAAGCGGATCTGCTCCCTCTGGCGCAGGAGCGAGGCGTCGCTGTCGTCGCCGCCGGCGTGTACAACTCCGGCCTGCTGAGTCGCGCGCACGTCGACGCGGCCTCGCGGTTCGACTACCGGACGACGCCGGATCATCTCGTCAGGCGGGCGATGCGTCTCGCCGAGATCTGCCGAACGCACGGAGTGACGCTGCCCGACGCCGCCGTCCAGTTTCCCCTGCGGCATCCTGCGGTCGCGTCGGTCGTGATCGGCGCGCGAGATCGACCGCAGGTCGAACAGGGCATCGAGCGCGCATCCGCACCGATCCCGGAGGCCCTGTGGGACGAGATCGATGCGTGGCGAGAAGCTGCGGATGTAACGTGAAGGCGAATTCATTCGATGATTCTCGATAGGCTGTGATCGCGTAGCCGTTGCATTGTCCGCAGGGAAGGAATCACGCCGTGTCCGACAGAACCGGGTTCTGGAGCTCATCCGCTGCTCTCGATTGGGAGCACGGTCTCGTCGCGGGCACGGGCTCGCTCGGCGCGGTGCTGTCCGGCACCCCAGCGCGTCACGTCGTCCACGTCTGCCACGAGGAGTTCTTCCTGCCCGTGAACTCGGCGATCGCCGCGCCCCGCATCAGCACCGCGATCGCCGACGTCCGCGCCGCCGTCGTCGCCGGCGATACGGATGCCGCGGCGGAGATCACCTCCCGCACCGCTGCGGAGGACGGATACGACGGACGGCTGATCTGGACCGATCCGTTCGTGCCGGTCGCGGCGCTCTCATGGACGCCCGACGACCCGATCGAGGAGTCGACCTACCGCCGGGTCGGAGACTTCACGACGGGTCGCGTCGAAGTGGAATGGTCCACCTCTTCCGGCGAACGGAACAGCATCGCACTGGTTCCCGACCGCGCCGCGGGGAGCCTGGCGATCGAGCTCTTCTCCACCCGGGAAGTGATGGGCGTGCTGTCTCTCGATTTCGGCCCCGACGAGCCGGGAAACGGAGACTACCCCTCCACGGACTACGGCGTCTTCCTGGCCCCTTCCGAGCCCGCGTTCGAGGGCGGTCGCCTGCTGATCGAGGTGGACGTCGATGCGGAGAAGCTGTCCCCGTTCGTCCGCGAGCACGCGCCGAGCCCCTGGCAGCCCACGGGTGCGCGGGTCGAGGTCGACGTACCCGCCGATCTCGATCCGCACCCTGCGGACGGCGGCGTGCGAGTGCGGATCCCGGCCGGCGTGGCCGTGAGCCTGCCGATCCGCGTCGAGCTGTCCGGCGGACTCGTCGGTGCGGCTGCGCCCGAGACGGCCTCGCACGCGTCCTTGTTCGCGGCCTCCGCCCTCGATCTGCACAGCGGCGTGGCCGACTCGGTCTCGTACGACGCCGTGCTCGAGAGCGCGCGGGCAGGGGACCCGGACGGCGTCCTCGCGGCGCTCGAGCTCGCCTTCGCGGCGGGTCGGCACACGATCATCTCCTCCACCGGCGTGCTGCCGCCCACGCTGGTCGGCATCTGGCAGGGAACCCGACGGCCGGCGTGGTCGGGCGACTGGACCCAGAACGGCAACGTGCAGCACGGCGGGGTCGCCTCCCTGGTCGCATCCGGCACCCCCGAGCTGTTCACGTCCTATCTGCGGGCGATCTTCCGCCACCTCGAGGATTACGCCGAGAACGCAGAGCGGGTGTTCGGCGCCGAGGGATGGCTGCTCCCCGCCCGCTTCGATTCGCACGGCCGCAGCAATCACTTCGCCACGGCGTATCCGCACCTCTACTGGATGGCCGGGGGCGCGTGGGTGCTGCGCCTCGCGTGGGATCAGTTCTGCGCGACCGGCGACCTCGAGACGCTGCGCGAGTACGCGTGGCCGCTCGCCCGGAACGTCATGGCGTTCGCGACATCGGTCGCGTTCACGGACGACGCGGGCACCCTCCATCTCGCACCGTCGTACTCACCCGAGAACACTCCGGCCAACCGCAACAATCCGCTCGCGGTCGACGCGACCATGGATGTCGCCGCGTTCCGGGACGCCGCTCGCCTCAGCATCCGGATCGCCGATCTGCTGGGCGAGGACGCCGACCTCGCCGCATGGAGATCTTTCGCCGATCGACTTCCGCCGTACCGTGTCGCGGATGACGGCACGTTCGCCGAGTGGCTGGATCCGGCCTTCGACGAGCAGCTCGCGCACCGTCACGTCTCGCAGCTGTACCCGTTCTGGTACGAGGAGGATCCAGTGGCTCAGACACTCGAGCTCCGCGCGGCGGCGCTCGAGACGATCCGCAGGAAGCTGGACTGGCGAGACGAGAGGCCCTGGGCCGGGCCCGACGGCCGCCAGGAGATGGCGTTCGGTCTGGTCGGACTGGGGCTCGCGGCAGCCCGGCTCGGAGATGCGGATGCCGCGTTGAGGTGCGTCGAGTCCCTCGCCCGCGACTTCTGGCGGCCCAATGCCGTGTCCACGCACGATGGCGACTCGATCTTCAACGTCGACGCGAGCGGCGGGCTGCCCGCCGTCGTGATCGAGATGCTGGTCCAGTCGCAGCCGGGATCGCTGACGGTTCTCCCAGCGCTGCCGGCGTCGTGGCCGTCCGGCTCGATCCGCGGCGTGCGAGCACGCGGCGGCATCGTGATCGACCAGTTGACCTGGGACGCCGACGGCGCGACGGTCTCGCTCGCGCTCGTGCCCGGCTCGGATGCCGCCCGCCACGGCGACGTCGTCTCGGTGAGCGGTCTGGGGAGGACCCGGTCGGTCGATCTGTCGCACGGACCGCGCACCATCAGACTCGAGCGCCTCCCCGAAGCCGCCCCGGCTGCGGGGTACTGAAACGAAAGCCCACATCATGACACAGAAGAAACAGGCCCTCATCGTACGCGGCGGATGGGATGGACACGAGCCGGTGCAGACCACCGACTCGATGATCCCCTTCCTCGAAGGAGAGGGATTCGAGGTCAGAGTCGAGGAGGGGACGGCCGTATACGCCGACGCCGCGATCATGGCCGCCGTCGACCTCGTGGTGCAGGTGAACACCATGAACACCATCGCCGACGACGAGATCTCGGGGCTGATCGCTGCCGTCGTCGCCGGCACGGGTCTTGCCGGATGGCACGGCGGGATCGCAGATTCGTATCGCAACAGCGCCGACTACCTTCAGCTGATCGGCGGGCAGTTCGCCCATCACGCCGCGGTGCCGAGGGAGGAACGGACGGGCGAGCAGTCCGACAACTACCTCGACTTCACCGTGAACATCGTGCCCGAGCGTCGCGATCACCCGATCGTGTCGGGTGTCGAGGACTTCCGCCTCCACACGGAGCAGTACTGGGTGCTGTCCGACGCCTACAACGACGTCCTGGCGACGACCGAGATCGTGCACCGCGACTTCGACGCCTGGCATCGCCCGTTCACGACGCCGGTGGTGTGGACGCGGCTGTGGGGCGCAGGACGGATCTTCGTCTGCACCGCCGGTCACAAGCTCGACGTGCTGGATGAGCCGCCGGTGCGGACGATCGTCGAAAGGGGGCTTCTGTGGGCCAGCCGCTGAACGGGGATCTGACGCTCCGCTGATGCGGGCCGGCTTCTCAGCTGGCCCGCACCTCCACGTACGCGGACGGCAGGCCCGGCGTCGAGGCCGTCACCACGATGCGGCCCGACCCGGTCGCGCGGATGACGGCGAGGGCACGCCCGTCATAGAGGCGGTGGCGGGAGTCTACGAACGACTCCTCGGTCTCGGGACGTGCACTGCCGAACCCCTGGAGCACTCCCGGACCGTCGATGGCGACCTCGACCTCGAAGTCGCCATCGGTCGCCCGCACCCCGGCGTCGTCCACGAGCTCGACGACGACGAATGCGAGCCGGTGGCCCCCGGCATCCTGATCTGAGAGCTCTGCGCTCAGCGCGAGACGACGGTCGGTTCCGGCCGTCCGCAGCACCGTCCGCTCGGTCGGCACTCCGTCGCGCACGGCGAGGGCCTCCAGCCTGCCCGGGGCGTACGGCACCTCGAACAGCGCGCGGTATCCGTGCGCGACGCCGGCGGGCTGTCGTCCGAGCGAGGATCCTGCGGCGAACAGCTCGACCTCTGCCGCGTCGCTGTAGACCTCCACCTCGAGCGGGTCCGAGCCGGCATCCGGCCACGTCCAGGAGGGGATGCTGTCCGTCCACGACCACGGAGCGGCCTTCATCTCACGGCCGCGGGTGTGCGGTCTCCGCACAGCGATGAAAGGTTCGGAGCGCAGGCCGAAGACGATCTCACGAAAGTAGGACGCGGGGCGTCGTTCGCCCGTGATGTCGATGTCGCCGGCGAACGAGATGAGGAAGGGGTAGGCGCCGAGCGCTCCCCCGTCTGGCTCGCCGTCCCGGTAGTGCATGCGTCCCAGGCCCGGCTCGCCGAGATAGTCCCAGCCGGTCCACGTGAAATCGCCGATGACGTGCGGGTTGGCAAGGACCAGTCCCCACAGACGGTCGATCCGGGTCGGGAAGGTCTCCGATCCGACGATGACCCGATTCGGGTACCGCTCGTGATCGAGCACGTAACGGGCGTCCTGGTAGTTCATCCCGGCGATGTCGAGCGCTCCGTAGGCCTCTTCCGTGAGTTCGGCGACGGCATCCGTGAGAGCCAGAGCGCTCATACGGTCCTCGAGGCTCATCGAGCGGGCGTTGATCTCGGCCACCGCATCCAGCGACGCGCCGCCCAGCCGCTCGGGATCGACATCGACCGCGCCATCCATCACGAAGAGCGCGCCGTTGACGGCCGCCGTCACGTAGCGCGTCGGGTCCAGCGCGCGGGTCGCCGCCGCCATGGCTCTGGTCAGTTCGCTGCCCGATCGCGTCGCCGCCTCGGGGATCTCATTGCCGATCGAGTACATGATGACGCTGGGATGGTTTCTGTCCTTGCGGATCATCGCCTCGAGGTCTGACGGCCAGCGGTCGAGGAACACGTCGGAGCCGTCCTCGGGCGACTTCGCCTTCGTCCACACGTCGGTGAGCTCGTCCATCACGAGCATCCCGATCCGATCGCAGGCGTCCAGCATGGCCCTGCTCATGGGCTGGTGGGCGCTGCGGATCGCATTGAACCCGGCGGACTTGAGGATCGCGACCCGACGCTCCTCTGCGGCGTCGAACGTCGCCCCGCCGATGACCCCGTTGTCGGCGTGCACGCAGGCGCCGCGCAGCTTCACCGGCTGACCGTTCACCCGCAGGCCGCGTCGGGGGTCCAGATGAAGCGAGCGGATGCCGAAGACGACGTCGCTCCGATCCGCCTGGGTCTCGTCCCCCGCACCCGAGGTGAGAAGCGATGTCGCGCGGTACAGCTCCGGGGTGTCCACGGACCAGCGCCGAGGCGCGTCCACCAGAATGCGCTGACTGACTTGCGCCTCACCGCGTGCGGGCACGCTGACTCTGGCCCTGTCCACGCCGACCACGTCACCCGACGGGCTCGAGAGGCTCGTCTCCAGCCACCGCACGACGGGGACGGGTGCGAGATTGCGCACGGTCGTCATGATCTGCACGAGGGACGACTCCGCATCGTGCTCCGGAGTGGTCACCACGACGCCGTCGAGCGGAATGTGCGCCCGGGGAGCCACGACGATGTGCACGGGTCGGATGATCCCGCCTCCCGTGTACCATCGCGCGTCGCGGTCGGCACGAGTCTCGACCACGACCTCGTTCTCGACGCCGTATCGCAGGAACGCGTCGAGCTCCACCACGAGAGAAGTGCTTCCGGACGGCTGGCGCCCCGCGAGGTCTCCGTTCACGAAGACCACGGCTGAGCGGTGTACGGCTTCGAACTCGAGGACGACGTGCCGGTCTCGCCAGTGCGCGGGAGCGAAGATTCGGGTGCGGTACTCCCACTTCCCACCAGGGAAGTATCCCGAGGCCATCTGACGGGGGTCCGCGACGCGCGGCAATGCGAGCACGGCGTCGTGAGGGACGACCACCGGGCGGAGATCCCCTGGTGTTCCCGTGGTGAGATCCCGGTACTCCCACGGCTGCGAATAGACCTCACGGTGCATCCCGGTCTCCTTCTCCGTCGACGAGACGCCACGCTAGCATCGCGGCGAGATTGTGTAAACATCTGATGTTTATCGGCCGAATGCCGCTAGCATTGGAGCAGTCGCACTCGTGGTGGCGGGGAACCGGAAGGCTCCAAGACGGCGAAACATCGACGAAATCAAATGAAAGCGCGGTTCGAGCGTTCGGACGACGCTCCGTTCGCCGTGGAGAGAAACTCTCCGCGAAACAAGGATAGATCGAATGATATTTGCTCTATCGCCAGCAAGAAGGGACGACTGATGGCGGTCATCACCGGCGTGCGCGTGCACGACATACGCTTCCCCACTTCGCTTGAGGCCGACGGCTCCGACGCGATGAACAAAGACGGCGACTACTCTGCCGCCTACGTCATCCTGGAAACCGACGGCGACCTGCGCGGTCACGGCTTCACCTTCACGATCGGGCGCGGGAACGACCTGTGCGCCGAGGCGGCCAGGCAGCGCGCCCAGCCGCTGATCGGCCGAGATGTGGACTCGCTGCTGGACGACCTCGGCGGGATCTACCGCGAGCTCGCATCCGACTCGCAGCTGCGCTGGCTCGGGCCCGAGAAGGGCGTCGTCCATCTTGCGATGGCGGCGGTCATGAACGCCCTCTGGGACATGGCCGCCCGGCGTGCCGAGGTGCCGCTGTGGCGGCTCCTCGTCGAGATGACCCCGGAGCAGCTCGTGGATGCCGCGGATCTGCGGTATCTCTCCGACGCCTTGACCCGCGCAGAGGCCCTCGACCTCCTGCGCGCCTCGGCGCCCCTGCGCCAGCAGCGCATCGCTGAGCTGGCCGACCGCGGGGGCTACCCCTGCTACACGACAAGCGCCGGCTGGCTCGGCTACTCCGACGACAAGCTGCGCGCACTCCTGCAGGAGGCGGTGGACGACGGCTACCGCCACTTCAAGCTGAAGGTCGGCGCCGACCTCGAGGAGGACCGTCGGCGACTGCGTGTGGCCCGCGAGATCGTCGGATGGGACGCCGAGCTCATGATCGACGCCAATCAGGTCTGGGACGTTCCACAGGCGATCGACTGGATCAACGAGCTGGCGGAGTTCCGGCCCCTGTGGATCGAGGAGCCCACGAGCCCCGACGATGTTCTCGGGCACGCCGCGATCCGCAAGGCGGTGAGCCCGATCGGGGTCGCGAGCGGTGAGCACGGCATGAATCGCGTGCTGTTCAAGCAGATGTTCCAGGCCGAGGCGATCGACTTCTGCCAGCTGGACTCGGCCCGCCTGGCCAGCGTGAACGAGATCCTGTCCGTGTACCTCATGGCTCACAAATTCGGCGTCCCGGTGTGCCCGCACGCGGGTGGTGTCGGGCTGTGCGAACTCGTGCAGCATCTGTCGATCTTCGACTTCGTCGCCGTATCCGGATCGCTCGACAAGCGCCTCACCGAGTACGTCGATCACCTGCACGAGCACTTCGTCGATCCCGCAGTCGTCGTCGCCGGGCACTACGTGCTGCCCTCGAAGCCGGGCTACAGCGCAGAGATGCTCGAGCAGAGCATCCAGCGCTACGAGTTCCCGACCGGGAGCTACTGGGTGGATTCGAGGGCCGAAGAAGTACTCGTCGGCTCGCGGCCGCTCAGCCCTGCGGTGCTGGAGGCTCGTCGCTCTTGACGGGGTGATCGGCGGCGAACACCTCGACGCCGAGCAGATGCGCAGCCATGCGGATGCGAGCACGCTCAGCATCGCGTGTGCGGAGGGCGGCCAGGATCGCCCGGTGGTCGGCGTGCGCCTCCCCGAGGGAGTCCCGTTCAGTGATCGCGCGCCACAGTCGCCCCCGCAATGTGCGAGTCATGAGGCTGTCGATGAGTGCAGCCAGGGCGGCGTTGCCGCTGGCGACGGCGATCCGGCGGTGGAACGCGGCGTCGGCGTCGATGAAGGACTCCGGTTCGAGTCGGCCGGTGACCAGGCCCGCATCGATTTCGGCGAGGATGCTCTCGAGTTCGTCGAACTCCTCCTCGGTGAGTCGAACTGCCGCAAGACCCGCCGACTCGGTCTCGAGCACGCGTCGGACCGCGAGGAGGTCGACCGACTGGTTCGCCTCCTGCAGGCCCGCCCAGAACTCGAGGTGTCTCAGGAGAGAACTCGCGTCGAGCTGTGTGACATACGTGCCGTCGCCCTGTCGCGTCTCGAGCACGCCGAGCGTCGCCAGCGAACGCACGGCTTCCCGAAGCGAACCACGGGAGACCCCCAGCTGCGCGGCGAGCTCCTTCTCGATCGGCAGCCGATCCCCCGCTCGCAGCTCACCCGAGGCGATCATCCGCTTCACATGGTCGATGACGTGATCCGATCGAGAGAGGGAACCCGTCGGAAGGTCTTCGGTCTCAGCACTCACGTGGCCAGTGTATGCGGCAAGACGGGAATAGGTACGACCTGGAGGCTCGCCGAAGCCGGGATTCACGGGGTGCCGCGCACCGGGCATGCGGTTTCACCGAAAGATAGAATCAATTTGATCCTCGGTGACTCGGAATCAAGATCCCGCAGGGAGCCCGTCGGCGAGGGTGGAGCGGATGCCGCACGGCACAGAGCAGACGGAATTCACGAGAAAATAAGGAAATAGGGCGCACAGAACCGTTCTTCGCCGCCTCGACCTTACTCCGCCACGGCATAGGCGGGCCCTCGAGTCCGCGAAGCGATTGACACATATTGATCTGACGTTTATCGTGAAGTGTGCCTGCATCGAAGCAGAGAGGAGACCTGATGAACACCCGCCCCAGGTTGATCGCCGGTTCCACTCCCCCTCCCACGAACTCGTCCCTCACACTCGCGAGGTCCGCGTGGTGAGCCCGCCCGGTGTCGGCCTGGATGTCGGCGGCGTCACCCGCAGACTCCGGGACCGGGGCAACCCCCGCGGGTTGCGTGGCCTGAAGCGCAGCTGGCGTCGACATTGGCAGCTCTATCTGCTGATACTGGTCCCGATCGCCTACTTCGTCATCTTCAAGTACATCCCGATGGCGAACGCCATCATCGCGTTCAAGGACTACAACGTCGTCGACGGCGTCTGGGGAAGCGACTGGGCCGGGACGAAGCACTTCGAGCGCTTCTTCAACAATCCGATGTTCTGGCCGGTGCTCCGCAACACCTTCGTGCTCTCCGCCTACGTCGTCCTGGCGAGCTTCCCGATCCCGATCATCCTCGCGCTGGCACTGAACGAAGTCCGCCTGAGGTTCTTCAAGAACACCGTGCAGATGGTCACGTACGCCCCCTATTTTATCTCGACGGTGGTGGTGGTCTCGATGACCATCCTCTTCTTGTCGCCGCGGTTGGGCATCGCCGGACATGTGACGCAGTTCTTCGGCCTGGGATCCATCGACTTCCTGAGCGACCCGGACTTCTTCCGGCACATCTACGTCTTCAGCGATATCTGGCAGACGATGGGATACTCCGCCGTCATCTATCTGGCCGCGCTGGCGGGGATCGACCCCACCCTCTACGAAGCTGCGCGAGTCGACGGCGCGAGCCGCTGGCAGAAGATCCGCAATGTCGATCTGCCGGGCATTCTGCCCACCGCGATGATCGTCCTGGTCCTCGGCGTCGGCAACGTCATGGCGATCGGCTTCGAGAAGGCGTACCTGCTGCAGAACAGCCTCAACATCTCGCAGTCGGAGATCATCGCGACGTACACGTACAAGGTCGGCCTGCTCAGCGCCGACTTCAGCCAGGCCGCGGCGATCGGATTGTTCAACGGAGTCATCAACCTCGGGCTGCTGCTCGGCGTGAACGCGATCGTGAAACGACTGACGGGAAACGGACTGTGGTGAGCTCGATGCTGAAAGAAGCCCCCGGCAAGAAAAGATCACGACTCCCGGAGCCGCGAGGAGGGCTGAAGCCCACGCGCATAAAGGAGCCGGTGGTCGACCGGTGGTTCATGGCCGGCGTCTACATCCTGCTCACGACCTTCCTGCTGGTGGTGCTGCTGCCGCTCGTCTACATCGTCGCCAGCTCCTTCAGCGATCCGCTCGCGGTGTCATCGGGTCGGGTCACGTTCTGGCCGATCGACTTCACCCTCGAGGGCTACCAGCGGGCGCTCAGCGACAGTTCGATCCTCACCGGATTCGGCAACTCCCTGTTCTACACGATCGCCGGTACGGCGATCAGTCTCGTGCTCACGGTCGCGATCGCCTATCCGCTGTCACGACAGGACTTCTGGGGCCGACGCGGCATCACGGTCTTCGTGGTGTTCACGATGCTCTTCGCCGGCGGCATCATCCCGATGTATCTCGTCGTCCAGAACCTCGGTCTCCTCGACACCCGGTGGGCGATCATCCTCCCGCAGGCGATCGGCGTCTGGCAGGTGATCATCGCTGTCGCGTTCTTCCGGTCATCGATCCCCGACGAGCTCTACGAAGCAGCTCAGCTGGACGGCGCGAGCGATCTGCGCTTCCTCTTCTCGACCGTGCTGCCGCTGTCCAAGCCGCTCCTCGCGGTGATCGCGCTCATGTACGCCATCTTCCAGTGGAACTCCTACTTCGACGCGTTGCTCTATCTGCGCAACCCGGATCTCTTCCCCCTTCAGCTGGTGCTCCGCAACGTGCTGATCCTCAACCAGGCGGCCCCCGGGCTGGACGCGGCCGCAGCCATGGAGCGGCAGCAGCTCGCCGACCTGATGAAGTACTCGCTCATCGTCATCTCGACGGTGCCCGTGATGCTCGTGTACCCGTTCGTGGCCCGCTTCTTCAACAAGGGGATCCTGATCGGGGCAGTCAAGGGGTGAGCGTGGGTGAACTCATCACCTGGCGCCCGGGCGCCATCGAACTCGACATCTCGTCATCCGCTGACAGGCCGCCGATGGTCCAGCGGTTCACGCGGGTCGGCGACGAGAGCGTCCCCGAACCCGCATCCGCTCTGCCGATCGCCGAGATCCACCTCGGCGGGGAGGGCTCGGGCTTCTCGTCGTCGGAACGCCTCATGGGCAGCGCCGTGGGACGCCGGCTGCGCTTCGTCGACCACCGGGACTGGCACCAGGACGGGATGGCTCATCTCGAGGTGACCGCGCAGGACCCGGTGACGCAGATCGTCGTGATCTCGCGCTGGTCGAGCTGGCCTGACCTTCCCGTCGTCCGATGCGAGACCGAGGTCTGCGCGGGAACGGATGCCGTCGAGCTCCGCGCAGTCTCCTCCGTCGCGCTCGGCGGCATCTCGTCGCCGGGCGCGCACTGGTGGCTCGATCACGAGGTCGGATTCGCGCACAACACGTGGTTCCGCGAGATGGTCTGGCAGCGTCGCACCCCGGCCGAGCTCGGACTCGACGACGCGGGACTGGACTCGTGGGGCATCACCAGCTCCCGCGCGTCGTTCGCCATCGGACAGCGCGGAAGCTGGTCGACCGGCGGTCATCTGCCGATGGGCGTCCTGCGGGCCGGAGATCAGCCGCGATCCCTGCTGTGGCAGGTCGAGCACAACGGCGCATGGCGCTGGGAGCTCGGAGACCAGGCCGGTGCGCTGTACCTCGTGACGAGCGGACCGACGGACCAGAGCTCGGCGTGGATGCGGCGGCTCTCGCCCGGCGAGCGGTTCTGCTCCGTCCCGACGACCCTCGTCCTCGCGGGCGATGACGATGAGCTGTTCGGCGCACTCACCCGCGCCAGGCGCCGCGTGCGTCGCCCCCACCCGGACAACGACGCGCTGCCGGTGATCGTGAACGACTACATGAACGCTCTGATGGGAGATCCCACGAGCGAGAACATCCCGCCGTTCATCGACGCCGCCGAGCGAGCCGGCGCGGAGATCTACTGCATGGACTCGGGCTGGTACACAGACGGGGCGACGTGGTGGAACGACCTCGGCTCGTGGGAACCGTCGCTGCGCCGATTCCCCGAAGGCCTCCGCGCGATGACGAACCGGATGCGGGACGCCGGGATGATCGCGGGGCTCTGGCTCGAGCCCGAGGTCGTCTCGGTCTCGAGCCCGGTGGCGCACACCCTGCCGCCGGAGGCCTTCTTCCAGCGGGACGGGAAGCCGGTCATCGAGTCCGGCCGGCTGCAGCTGGACTTCCGGCATCCGGCCGCACTCGCCCATGTCGACGGCGCGGTCGAACGACTCGTCGTCGGTCTGGATCTCGGATACCTGAAGTTCGACTACAACATGGACGTCACGCAGGGCACCGACGTGGATGCCGACAGTCCCGGTGACGGGCAGCTGGGCCACCAGCGGGCGCTGCTGGACTGGGTGCGCGACCTCATGGACCGTCACCCGGGACTCGTCATCGAGAACTGCGCGAGCGGCGGACAGCGGATGGATGCGGCGACCCTCGCGGTGCACCCCGTCCAGTCGACGAGCGACAACCAGGATCCGCTGTTCACCGCGTCGATAGCGGCGGCTGCACCCACGGCGGTGACTCCCGAGCAGGGCGCCGTGTGGGCCTACCCCGACCCGTCCTGGTCGGCCGAGAGGATCGCGTTCTCGCTCGCGAGCACGCTGTTGGGACGCGTGCATCTCGGTGGTCGCCTCGACCTTCTCTCGTCACCGCAGATGGAGCTGGTCCGGGCAGGGCTGGCCGCGTACCGCGAGACGCGTGACAGACTTCCGGCGGCCGTGCCGTTCTGGCCCCTGGGCCTGCCCGGCTGGCACGATCCCGTCGTCGCC
Organism: Microbacterium sp.; assembly: GCA_019510305.1. Lineage (GTDB taxonomy): Bacteria > Actinomycetota > Actinomycetes > Actinomycetales > Microbacteriaceae > Microbacterium > Microbacterium natoriense_A. Next base: position 93,740 of record JAEKKN010000021.1, on the reverse strand, counting down.
CTGGGCATGCGCGACGACGCGGGCGAGCTGCTCACCGTCTGGCGCCGTTCCGGTCCCACCACCGTGAGCATCCCGCTGGCACGGCACGTGGGGCGCGAACTCGATGTGGAGGTCGTGTTCCCGAAGAACCTTCCCACGCAGGTGATGTGGCATGCCCCCGCAGGCGAACTCGTCGTCGAGCTGCCGGACGAGCCTGCGGCGCGCACGCTCCGCCTGCGGCACCCATAGTCATCCCACCCCTGTATGCGCCTCTGGCGAACCGCCTCCGCTGAGGCGATCCGCCAGAGGTTCTCTGCCGTTCTGTCTACGCGTCGGCCACCGGGCTCGGCTGTGGGGCGACAGCAGGCGAATAAGGCAGCTCGGTCTCGACGAAGGCCCTCGCCGCCTCGCCGGGATCTTCACCTGCACGCAGCGGCAGCATCCGGTAGAGATGCTGATACGGGCCCTTGGCCGGTGTGTTGCTGTACTTGTCGGGGCGCGTCATGACGTCCCAGTTGCCGCCCTGCATGCCTTCCTGCGCAGCATCGACGCGGACCACGGTGCGATGCGAGATCGGGACGTCGTGCCAGTGGCGGCGGTCCGCGAGCTCAGCCGGACTGTGGGGCTGGGCGTTGAAGAACATGGTTCCGCCGGCGACGAACAGCACACCGGCACCGTCATGATCCACGACCGCCGCCCAGCGGGTATCCGCTTTGTTAGCCGAGTCCTGGGGGCGGCTGTAGCGAGTGACCTGATCCGCGACGGTGCCGGAGTACCGCCCGAAGAAAGCGGAGGAGCGACGGTCGGCTGTCGACTCCAGCGGTCCGCGGCCGTACCAGTGGATGGTGTCGAGCTCTTCGCGGAGTCCGAGCGTGGTGCCGATCACCTGAGGGTTGGGCGTGCCCGTCACCGGCGCGAACGTCGACAGGACGTCGACCTGTCCGTTGCCATGGATCGTGTAGACGATCGACTGCGGCGAGGTGGTGATCTGATCGCTCGGGCGGAAGGGCACCTTCGTGGTGACGGTGCCACGGACAGTGACCCGCACAGCGCCGGTCATCGGCCGCACCTCGACCTCGTCGACGGCCCATTCCTCGCCGACGCGGCGCCACGGCTGCGACGGCTCTGGACGCTTCAGACGGATGTCGGGGATCGCCAGCTCCGGGTCGTTCGGCGTGCGCCAGAAGTTCGGCATCAACTCGCTGGCGAGCAGTTCTCGTCCGTCGTACTCCAGCGATGTGAGGCGCCCCGTGTCGCGGGAGACCACGACTTCGAACCGGTCGCCGCTGACGTGGATCGGGCCGGCGTCATCGACCACGCGGACGCGCGGCAGATCCTCGGCGGCGACACGGGTGGCGTCGGGTGCAGTGACCGGGATGTCGAACTGTGCGCGTGCGACGACGTGCCCCTGCTCGGCCCAGGGTGTGGCCGCTGCGAGGGCGAGAGAGATGTCCAGCCGGTACTCCGCCTCGGGGCGAGGGCTCCCGGGAATCTCGAAAGGAAGCGTGATCTCGGAGCTCTCACCGGGCCCGATGGCCAGTTCCGCGCCCGGAACGGCTCCCTCCTGAAGCGGGATTCCGTCCTCGGTCAGCGACCATTCGAGCGTGTGACCTTCGAGGCCCGTGAACAGGTGTTCATTGATGACCGTGACGGTCGGGGAGGGCAGGGCGTGAGCGGTGACGGTGATCGGCTGGTACGCGAGCTTCGCTTCGGCGAGCTTGGCCGTGGGGATGCGATCGGAGAGGGTCAGGCCGCTCATGTGCGCGCGACCCCGGGACTCCCCGGCATCGGCCACCACAGCCCCTTGTCGGCCCAATCCCAGAGGAAGCCGCCGCACACCAACCCCGGGTGCTCTCGGATGGCGGCCCAGTATTCGTCGAGGTAGCCGGAGGTGTTCCCTTGGCTGAAGGCGTATTCGATGAGCAGGTACGGCCTGGGGTCGCGCTGCGCTCGGGTGATCAGTTGGCCGACGGGCGGATAGAAGTCGCCGTCGAAGTCGGAGAGCTCCGTCGGGACGATCGGCGATCCTGAGCCGGTGGGGTCCTGGTAGCTGACCGGACGGGTCGGGTCGTGCTCTTTGGCCCAGTCGTACATGGCTCGGAGGTTGGATCCCACGCCGGATTCGTTGCCGATCGACCAGGAGATGACGCTCGCGTGATTCTTGTCACGATCGACCACGTTCTTCATCCGCCACAGCAGCGCGTCCCGCAGTTCCGGTCGATCACCGGGAATGTGGGGCTTGCCTTCTGCGTCGACGCTGTTGATGTGGGACTCGTTGTTGGCCTCGTCGAAGATGTACAGCCCGTACGCGTCGGCGAACTCGTACCAACGGGGATCGTTCGGGTAGTGCGAGGTGCGCACGGCGTTGATGTTGGACTGCTTCATGAGGCGGATGTCGGCGATCATGTCCGCGCTCGAGAGCGTGCGCCCTGTTCGCGGGTTCCACTCGTGGCGGTTGACGCCTCGGATGGACAGCGGTCGGCCGTTGAGCAGGAGTGCGCCGTCGACGATCTCGACCCGTCGGAAGCCGACGCGTGTGGAGATGCGCTCGACGATCGATCCGGTCTCGTCGCACAGCTCGAGGACCAGCGTGTAGAGCTCCGGGCGCTCGGCCGACCACAGACGCGGCTGCCGGACGAGCGCCGACAGGCCGACGGAGGAATCGACCCCGACGCCGGCCGGCTGCACGCGGGAGGCCGCCGTCCACACCTCGGCTGCCGATGGAACTGTGCCGTCGAAGAGACGCGCCTTCACGCTGTGATCGAGGCCGGTGCTCTCACCGGCATAGTCGCGGATGTCAGCGGTGACCTCGAGCACGGCATCGGCGAACGCGTCGTCCAGCTGGGTGCGAACGGTGAAGTCGCGAATCAGCACCGGCGATCGGGAGATCAGGGACACGCTGCGGAAGATGCCGGACAGCCGCACGTTGTCCTGGTTCTCCAGGTAGGAACCGGTGCACCAGCGATAGACCTCTACCGCGATCAGGTTGCGTCCAGGGCGGAGGTGAGCGGTGATATCGAATTCGCCGGGCGTGTAACTGTCTTCGCGGTAGCCGATCTTCTGGCCGTTGATCCAGACGTAGTACGCGGATTCCACACCGTCGAACCGGATGAAGGTACGACGAGGCGCCCATTCCTCCGGAAGCTCGAAGGTCGTGCGGTACTGGCCGACCGGGTTGTACGCGGTCGGGGCGTGCGGGTAGTCGCCGCGCGGATCGGGCTGTTCGCCTTTCCCGTTGGCTCCGGTCCACGGCAGGACGGTGTTCGTCCCGATGGGGAAGTCGTAGCCGTGCAGCTGCCAGGAGGAAGGAACCGGGATCGTCGCCCAATCCGCGTCATCGACACGGTCGTCGGCGAAGTCGAGCATCCTCTCCGCCGGGTTCTCCGACCAGAGGAACTTCCACTCGCCGTCGAGGCTCAGGCGATACGGCGAGTCGAGCCGATCAGCGTGCAGGGCCTGCGCGTGCGTCTCATAAGGCATGAGCGAGGCGTGAGCGGGCTCGGTCCCCCATTCGTAGACGGCAGGGTCGTTCCACTCCGGTGTGTTCGTCATCTTGCGTCCTCTGCTGGTGTCGACGCGCCTCTGCCCGAGGCGTGAGTCATCAGATGTTTAGACTAGCGGACTGCGATCGATCACGCCAGAATATGCATATTGACACCGAATGATCAGACGTTTAGCGTGAAGGCATGCCTGCAAAGCCGCAGCCATCCCCAGATGCCGCTGATGCTCCACTACCCCGTCGTCGCGCGATCATTCGGCCCGGGTACTCCCCGCAGACGTCGTCAAGGGATGACGCGTCGCAACCCGCGCCGCGTCATCGACTCCACAGCACGCCCGTCCCACCACAGAGAGGCAAGACATTGTCCAGACAACACCTATCCGACACGATGCGACACAGCCGTCGCTCCGTCGCCGGCATCGCGGCGGTCGCGGTACTGGCCGCCGCGCTGGTCGGCTGTTCCCCCAGCGAAGAAGACGACCAGAAGGTCATCACCATCTTCGGAGAACAGAGCGGCCAGATGGATCTCAACACAAACTCGTTCACCCTCCTCATGGAGGAGAAGTTCGACGTCGACATCCAGTTCGAGACGACCGGCTATGAATCAGGGGCGGCGAACGAGGCTCGCCAGGTCTCCTTGGCGGGCGGCGACCTGCCCGAGGCGTACATGCTCGTCCCGTGGGCGTCGCAGTTCAACAAGGCCGAGCTGCAGCGCTACGGCGATCAGGGCGTGATCCTGCCCCTGAACGATCTCATCGACGAGTATTCGCCGAACATCGCCGACGCCCTCGCCGCCGAGCCCGGCTTCGAGTCGCTCGCCACGGCACCCGACGGCAAGATCTGGGGCCTTCCGCAGTGGAACGACTGCTACCACTGCTCCTACCCGTACAAGTTCTGGATCAACCAGGAGTGGCTGAAAGCGCTCGGACTCGATGCGCCGACGACACCCGACGAGTTCTTCGACGTCATGATGGCGTTCAAGACGGGCGACCCCAACGGCAACGGCGTCGCGGATGAGATCCCGATCACCGGCAGCTCGCAGTGGTCGATCGTGCCGTACATCATGAACGCGTTCGTCTCCAACTCCTTCAACACCGGAGCCGGTGCGAACGGCCAGCCTGTCTCGCTGGGACTCGACGGCGACACGGTGCAGATGCAGCCGATGCAGGACGGATGGCGGGAGGGCCTGAAGTTCCTCAACAAGCTGTGGGCGGCAGGCCTCATCGATCCCGCGGCGTTCTCGCAGGGTGACGACACCATGCAGGGCACGGGCAACAACGCCGACGCAGTGATCGTCGGCGGCGCCACGACCATCCATTCCGGGATCTTCGTGAGCGTCGGTCAGGAAGACGGTCGCGACAACCAGTACTTCCCGATTCCTCCGCTCGAGGGACCAGGGGGTGCGAATGCGACGTACCAGCTGCCGAGCATCCCCGGAGCCACCTTCGTCGTCACGAAGGCCGCCGACGAGACGGAGCAGAAGGTGATCATGGAGATGATGGATTATCTCTTCACCGAGGAAGGGCACATGCGCGGTGAGTTCGGCGAGGAGAACATCGGCTGGCGGGCTGCGGAGGAGGGAGAGGTCGCACTCGACTCCGAGCTCGACGCGACCTTCTTCGACATCCTGGTGGATGAGGAGAACGAAGCCGACTACAACGGCAGCTGGGGTCCGATGGCTCAGGTGTTCGAGACGACGGAGTTCCGCAATGCGCAGGTGGCGCCGCTCGACATCAACACGCAGCCGGGCTACGAGCGTCGGCTCTTCGAGGCGACCGAACTGTACGACGGCAAGGACTCCGACGCGATCTTCCCGTACTGGGACCTCTGGGTCCCCGTCGAAGACGGCAACGAGCTGTCCACGCTGACCGCCAACATCGAGAGCAACGTGGCGACATCGACCGCCGAGTTCGTCACCGGGGTGCGCGACCCGAACAGCGACGGCGATTGGAACGGCTACCTGGACGGTCTCAAGGGACTGGGCGTCGACCGCTACCTGGAGATCTGGCAGGCGGCGTACGACGCGAGCTGATCAAGAGCGCTGATCGGGGGGCGAGGCGCAGGCCTCGTCCCCCGATTCGCTCATTCCCCCTCACCCCACAGAAGGATCTACCCATGCATACTCGTACAGTCGGCAACGACACCGTCGGCCGCATCGAAGTCGGAGCGATCGGGCTCGGCCTGATGACCTTCGACCAGACCGGCCACCAGCCCCGCCCGCAGCTGCTCGACACCGTCCGCGCCGCGCTCGACGCCGGCGTCACGCTCTTCGACACCGCCGACGCATACGGACCCGGCGACGAGCTGGGTGCCGGAGCCCAGGGCGAGAACGAGAAGCTCGTCGCCTCGATACTCGACGAGCTGGGCGTCCGCGACCGCGTTCTCCTCGCTACCAAGGGCGGTGCCTTCCGCACCCAGGGTGGCGGCTGGGACCACGATGGCCGGCCCGAGCATCTGCACCGCGCGGTCGACGCCAGTCTGTCCCGGCTCGGAGTCGAGCAGATCGCGCTCTGGCAGCACCACCGCCCCGATCCCACGATCGACTATACGGAGACGATCGGCGCGCTCACCGAGATCGCTGCCAGCGGCAAGGTGCGGATGATCGGGGTCTCCAACGTCGACCCTGCTCAGATCCGGGCGGCGCACGAGGCGCTGGGCGACAGCCTGGTCAGTGTTCAGAACCAGTTCAGTCCGAAGTTCCGCAGCAGTCGACCCGAGATCGACGTCTGCGCCGAATTGGGTCTGGCCTTCCTCGCCTGGAGCCCGCTCGGCGGCCTGTCGGATGCGAAGGAGCTGGCTGCCCGCCACCCGGCCTTCCAGCAGGTGGCCGAGGCCCGCGGCGTGAGCGCCCAGCAGGTCGCGCTGGCCTGGGAGCTGGCGCAGGCGCAGGCGGTCATCCCGATCCCGGGGGCCAAGCGGCCGCAGTCGATCGTCGACTCCGCCGCCGCCGCCGACCTCGAGCTGACCCGGGACGAACTGGCCGCGCTCGATCAAGACTGAGGCTCTCGGCACCCCGGCCCACAGAGGACGCCCGCTCAGCGCTCAGCGGGCGGCCTCTGTCTTGGTCGAGAAAGCGGAGTCGAACGCAGCATCCGGCGGAGTGATCGCGGCGAGCTTCCGCACGAACGCGAGAGCCTCGGGGGCGCCGTGCAGCCGGTCCATGCCGGCATCTTCCCACTCGACGCTTGTCGGGCCGGTGTAGCCGATCGCGTTCAGAGCCCGGAACAGCGGCTCCCACTTCACGGCGCCGTGCCCGGTCGAGACGAACGTCCACCCCCGCCGCGGGTTGGCCCATGGCAGGTGCGACCCGAGGACTCCGTTGCGGCCGTCGAGGTTCGTGATCGACTCCTTCACGTGCACATGGAAGATGTGTTCGGCGAAGTCGAGGACGAACGCGACCGAATCCAGCTGCTGCCAGACGAAGTGCGAGGGGTCGAAGTTGAAGCCGAAGCTCTTGCGGCGCCCGATCGCGTCGAGCGTCGCCTTGGCCGTCCAGTAGTCGTACGCGATCTCGGACGGGTGCACTTCGAGCGCGAACCGCACCCCCACCTCCTCGAAGACGTCGAGGATCGGGTTCCACCGATCGGCGAAGTCCTGATACCCCGCCGCGATGAACTCATCCGACGCCGGCGGGAACATCGCGACGGCCTTCCAGATGCTCGACCCCGTGAAGCCGTTCACCGTCGTGACGCCGAGCTTCGCGGCGAACCGGGCCGTGTTCTTCAGGTCTACCGCCGCCCGCTGCCTGACGCCCTCGGCTTCGCCATCGCCCCAGACCCGATCGGGGAGGATGTCCCGGTGGCGCGCGTCGATCGGGTCGTCGCACACCGCCTGTCCGGTGAGATGGTTCGAGATCGCCCACACCTGAAGGCCGTTGCGCTCCAGGATGTCGCGGCGCGACTGCACATACGCCTCATCATCCCAGCGGGACACATCGATGTGATCGCCCCAGCAGGCGATCTCCAGGCCGTCGTAGCCCCACTCCCCCGCAAGACGAGCGACCTCCTCGAACGGAAGATCGGCCCACTGACCGGTGAACAACGTGATCGGACGTGCCATGAACGACTCCTTCGTAGAAACGTGGCGGGTGTTGCGAATCAAGGGTGCGCGTCAGCGCACCCGGGTGTAGCGACCTTCGTCGCGGGCGCTCTCCTCGACTGCTGCGAGCACCCGCTGCACCTGGTACGCGTCGGCGAACGTCGGCGGTTCCGGCGTGCCGTCGATCGATCGCACGAAGTCGACGACCTGGTGAGTGAACGTGTGCTCGTAGCCGAGCCCGTGCCCGGTGGGCCACCACGCCTCGGCATACGGGTGCGCGGGATCGGTGGCCTGGATCGTGCGGAATCCGCGGCGATCGTCGGCGTCGTCCTCGCTGTAGTACTCGAGCTCGTTCATCCTCTCGAAGTCGAACGCGATGGAGCCACGGTCGCCGTTGATCTCGATGCGGTTGGCATTGCGATGCCCGAGCGCCATGCGCGTCGCCTCGAACACCCCGAGCGCACCGCCGCTGAACCCGGCGATGAACGCCGCCGCGTCGTCGACGTCGACCGGCAGCCGCTCGGCGTCGAGGTCGCCCGTGCCACCGAGACCCACCTCGGCGCTGCGTCGGGGGCGCGAAGTCACGAACGTGCGGAGGTGCGCGGACACTCCCTCGATCCGTTCGCCGGTCAGCCACTGCGCGGTGTCGATGCTGTGCGCACCGATGTCGCCGAGAGCACCGGAGCCTGCCGAGGCCCGGTCGAGACGCCAGGTGTGCGGGGCGTCCGCGTCGCTCAACCAGTCCTGCAGATACTGCGCCCGCACGTGCCGGATGGTGCCGAGGGCCCCCTCCGCGATGAGGCGGCGGGCCGAGGCGAGCGCGGGCGTGCGTCGATAGCTGTAGCCGCACATCGCGACGATGCCCTGCCGTGCGGCGGCATCCGCGGCGGCGACCATGTCGGCGGCATCGGCCGGGTCGTTCGCGAGCGGCTTCTCGCAGAGGACGTGCTTGCCGGCGCCGAGAGCCGCGATCGCGATCTCCGCGTGGGTGTCGCCTGGCGTGCAGATGTCGACGACATCGATGTCGTCACGTTCGATGACGGCCCGCCAGTCGTCCGACCAGCTGTCCCAGCCCCAGTCGCGCGCCGCCTTCTGCCCGCGCGCCTCGTCGCGCGACACCAGCACCGAGAGCCGCGGGTCCCGCGGCAGGTCGAAGAAACGCGGTGCGGTGCGCCAGGCGTGCGAATGCGCCCGCGCCATGAAACCTGCACCGATCACTGCCACCCGCAGCGGACTCGTCGTCATGACGCCGCTTCCTCTCGCTCGATCGCCGAGAATTCCGGCTCCAGTCCCAGTTCCACCGTCGCGAAGGAGTGCGGCGGCATGGTCACGGTCAGCATCCCGTCGCGCAGCACGGCGTCGAGCGCGCGCGGGGCCACCCTGTCGGGCGTCGCGGCGTCGTTGAAGGCCGAGGCGTCATCGCCGGTGAGCACCCGAGCGCGGGACACTGTCGCGCCCCGACCGCGCAGGTCGATGCTCACCGTGCAGTCGGCGTCGACCGCGAGATGGCTGAGCGAGATGAGCGCGGTCTCTTCGCGAGTCGACGCCGACATCGAGATCAGGGGCAGATCCTCACCGCGCACCCTCGTCGTCGGCAGATCCCGCACATGAGCGGTCAGCTGCAGGGCATCCTGGTGCCCCTTGTTCATCTCGAACACGTGATAGGTCGGCGTCAGCACGAGCCGATCGCCGTCGGTCAGCACCATCGCCTGCAGAACGTTGACCGTCTGGGCGATGTTCGCCATCGACAGACGCCGCGCATAGCGATGGAAGACGTCGAAGTGGAGTCCTGCCACGAGGGCGTCGCGCACGGTGTTCTGCTGGAACAGGAAGCCGGGGTTCGTGCCCTCCTCGACGTTCCACCAGGTTCCCCACTCATCGCAGACCAGCGAGACGCGGTTGTCGGGGTCGTAGGAATCCATCACGGCCACGTGTCCGCGCACGACCCGCTCGACATCGGCGGCGTAGGCCATCGTCTCGTAGTACTTCTCGTCGCTGAAGGGGGCGGCGTCCTCGGTGTTGATGCCCGATCCGGAGTGCGTGTAGTAGTGGAAGGAGATCGCCTGGTACGGGAGGTTGCCGTAGAGCGTGCAGCCGTGGCAGTCCATGAGCGTCTTCATCAGCACACGGGTCCAATCGAGGTCGTCCTCGTTGGCGCCGGCCGCGATCCGGGTGAGGCGATTCTCGCCATGGTTGTGGGTGAAGGTGGCGTATCGCCGTGCTTCCTCGGCGTAGTGCGCGGCGGACATGTTGCCGCCGCATCCCCACGCCTCGTTGCCCAGTCCCCAGAACGGCACGAGCCAGGGTTCGTCGCGTCCGTTCTCGCGCCGCAACCGGGCCATCGGGCTGTCGTCCCCGCGGGTGAGGTACTCGACCCACTCGGCCATCTCCTGCACAGTGCCGCTGCCGATGTTGCCGTTGACGTAGGCGTCGGCGCCGAGCAGGTCGCACAGGTCCATGAACTCGTGTGTGCCGAAGTGGTTGTTCTCCACCACGTCGCCCCAGTTGGTGTTCGCGATCCGCGGCCTCTGCTCGCGCGGACCGATGCCGTCGCGCCAGTGATACGTGTCGGCGAAGCATCCACCCGGCCAGCGGAGGTTGGGGATGTCGAGGGCGCGCAGAGCCTCGACGATGTCGAGTCTGATACCGCGCACGTTCGGGATGGCCGAGTCCTCACCCACCCAGAAGCCGTCGTAGATGCAGCGCCCCAGATGCTCGGCGAAGTGCCCGTAGATGTGCCGGTTGATGCGATGACCTGTCACATCGAGGTCGATGATCGCGCGGGCGGTGGTGGTGGTGCTCAACGCTGCCTCCAGGCGTTCTCGGGAGTGAAGGGGATGAGCGCGGGACGCTCCGGCGCAGTGGTCAGATCGATGCGGCGCCCGCTGCGCGCGGACTCCGTCAAGGCCGTCATGATCTCCAGCACGTGCAGGGCGATGTCGCCGCGTGCGCTCCCGGCCCCGGTGGCGAGTCGGTCGAGCACGCCGATCCCGCGGCCGGCGTTCTCGTAGCCGGCGCGCTCCGTCACCGTGCTCCAGGCGCCCTCTCCCGGCCGACGCACCCGCACGACACCCTCGAAGAGGTTCGGGTCGGGCACCGACAGCGTGCCGGTCTCGCCGTGGATCTCGAGCGGGGCAGCATCCGTCGCCGCTCCGTCGAAACTGAAGGTGACGGTCGACACCGCTCCGCCGACATGCTCGAGGATGCCGGTCACGTGCGTGTCGATCTCGACCGGGATCTTCTCTCCCGCACGGGGACCCGAGCCGATCGTGCGCACGGCCTTGGGGCGGGAAGACGCCCCGGAGACGCGGGCGACGGGCCCCAGCAGGTGGAACAGCGTGGTGAGGTAGTACGGACCCATGTCGAACAGCGGCCCCCCGCCCTCGCGGTAGTAGAAGTCGGGGTGCGGATGCCACGCCTCGTGCCCCGCGGAGACCCACGTCGCCACCGCGGCGACCGGCCTGCCGATCCCGCCGGCATCGACGACGGCGCGCGCCGTCTGGATGCCGGTGCCGAGCACTGTGTCCGGAGCACAGCCCACCCAGGAGGAGCCGGCCGCGGCCATGACCCGCCGGGCATCCGGAAGCGTCGCCGCCAGAGGCTTCTCGCCGAAGACGTTCTTGCCGCCGGCGAGCGCGGCGAGCGCGACATCTGCGTGCGCGGCCGGGATCGTGAGGTTGATCACGGTGTCGACCGCCGCGTCGGCGACGAGTTCATCGACGCTGAGCGCACGGCATCCGGGATACCGCGCCGCGACCGACTCGGCCCTGGCGGCGTCGAGGTCGGCGGTGGCGGCGATGCGCACACCAGGGTGCGCGCCGAGCGTGTCGAGGTACTGCGCCGAGATGACGCCGAGACCGATTATTCCGATGCCGTGCGGCTGGCCCACAGCATCCCCCTTTCGATGATGGTTCGCACACTCGTGTCCCGGAGGACGACGAGGCTGTGCCCTGGTGTGGCGACGAAGACGCGGCCCTTCCCCCACTGCCGCGTCCAGACGGCAGGCGAGGTGATCGGGCGGTGCCAAGGATGGAACGGCTGCACGGGATGAGTCGTCGTGGCGAGCACGTCGTTGAGGTCGTCGGTGAGCACCCAGTACTGCTCTGTGCGCAGGGTGAAGTCCTCGACGCCGGTCATGATCTCGTGCTCGCGCCCGAGGTCGGTGAGGTCGACGGTGTAGCAGAGGAAGTTGTCTGCCTCTCCGCCCTCCCGTGCGTCAGGATGCTTGGCCGGGTGCGTCGCGAACTGCCCGCCGACCAGCTGCAGGTAGTCCGAGCTGTTGCGGTAGGAATCGGCGATGCCGCCGTGCCATCCGGCGAGACCCGTGCCGCGTTCGACCGCACCACGAAGGCCGGTCAGGGCCTCGTTCGAGATCTCCGACATCGTGACGCTCTGCACGATGAGGTCCGTGCGGTCCATCTCCTCGCGATCGGCGTAGATCTCGTTGGAGTCCTCGACCCGCACCTCGAAGCCGTTGTCCGCGAGGAAGGGCAGGAACAGGTCTGTGGCCTCGACCGGGCGGTGTCCGTCCCACCCCCCGCGCACCACGAGGGCTCTCCGCGCGGTCACGACCGCGTCTCCTGCCGGGCCGCCGGGGTCTCCCGGCACACCTCGGCTCCGCGCGCGATCAGCGCTGTCGGCAGCGTCGTCTTCATCGACTCGTCCCTCCGCATCGACGGGCATGTGCAACGACCGACACGATGCCACCGCCGGGTGGCGAAGCGGATGCAATTTGCGCAAAATGGTCGGGTGCCCTCTCCTTCCCGCATCACGCTCACCGACGTCGCCGGCCGGGCGGGGGTGAGCGTGGCCACGGCATCGCGCGCCCTGCGAGCGCGCGGCGAGATGGCGGCAGATACCAGGTCCCGCGTGCTGCGGGCCGCGTCCGAGCTGGGCTACTCCACCACCGGACAGGTGCGGGGCCGCCCGCGACGCGGCACCTCGCTCATGTTCGACCTCGTGCTCGGGCACTTCCACGATCCGTACACCGAAGAGATCACCGCGGGCGCCCGCACGACGGCCTCCCGGCTCGGGTACGACCTCGTCCTCACCGCGGAGCGCGACGAACCGGCCGACGACTGGCCCGAACGGATCCGCTCGCGGGGCTCCGCCGGGGTGATCGTCGGCCTCATCGTGCCCACCAGCACCCAGATCGCCGCGATGCGCAGGGCAGGGATCCCGCTGGTGCTGATGGAACCGCCGTCCGAGGCGTCGAGCCCCTTGCCGAGCCTTCGGACGACGGACAGCGCGGGCGGCGCCGCCGCCGCCCGGCACCTGGTCGAGCGCGGTGCCCGACGGTTCGTCGTGATCGGAGGAGCACCGTCGTACCGCTATGGACGTGCACGCGTGGACGGCTTCGTCCGCACCGTCGACGACATCGCGCCAGGGGCGCCGTGCGTGCGCACCAGCGCCGACTGGAGCGCATGGGACGCCAGACGTGCATGCGCGCGAGCGCTGGCAGAGCTCCCGGGTGACGGTCCGATCGGCGTGTTCGCCTGCTCCGACGAGATGGCGGCCGGCGCATACCGGGCGATCGCGGACAGCGGCCGCACCATCCCCCGCGACGTCCTCGTCGTGGGTTTCGACGATGTCAGAGGGGCACGCTGGCTGCATCCCTCTCTGACCACGATCCGTCAGCCGATCCGCGAGATGGCATCGGAAGCCGTCCGCATACTCGCGCACGCCGCAGCAGGCGGCGAGGTCTCGACGGAGGCCATCGTCATGCCCACTGAGCTCGTCGAGCGCGGCTCGACCCGGGCACTCGTCAGGGACTGACGGCCGCGCGCACCGGGAAGTACACCGAGTACCGCTCGTCGGTCACCTCGTTGAGCGGGATGAAGCGGATGCCGGCGTCGCGCCCGACCGTGCGATACCGCACCAGCCACTGGGTCCACTGACGCTCATCGTCGGCAGCGAGGATCGTGGACGGATCGGAGGGGTCGCCCTGCAGGGAGACCTCGCGGTCGACGAGGCCGGCCAGCACGATCGGGCCTTCGACGAAAGCGACTGTGCCCGGCTCGTCGAGGATCGGCACCGTGCGCAGCTCGTGCGGGAACTCGAGGTCGACGGTCGACTCCCCGCCGAGGTGAGCGAACTCGATGAACCGGCCGTCGCGCGTCCATGATGCGCTCGTGGTCACGACCGGCTCACCCGACGTCCATGCCGGGATCCGCAGCCGCACCCGCGTCGACGTGCCCTCGCCGGAAGTCACAGACACCTGCACGCGCAGCGCCCGCGGGCGGTGCATCTCGCCGCCAGGGCCGCCGTTCGCGTCGGGGCCGACGTAGCTCGCGTCGTCTCTCAGCCCGACGTCGATCGTCACCGGGCCGACAGCTGCGGTGACCTGGGCGCGCACCGGCACGTACTGCGCGACCGTGAGCGCCTCGTCGTCGGCGTACACCGCGAGCGGCGCCACTCTCGTATGCGCCTGCACGAGCGTGCCGTGGCAGCACCAGAAGTCCTCCGTGGGTGTGCCCCACTGTTTGCGGGCACCGCCTTCCAGCGGCAGGAAGTACGCGACCATCCCCGTCTCCGGATGCTGCTGCGCGAGCAGTCCGTTGTGCAGGTTCGCCTCGATGTAGTCGAGGTGTTCCGGGTCGCCGTTCCACCGGTACAGGACGTCAGCGAGGCGGATCATGTTGTAGACCGTGCAGTGCTCCTGGGTCTTCGAGCCCCGACGCGCGGCGAACGAGAACGGCGGCGTCCAGATCTCGCCCGACGTCTGGCCTCCGGTGCAGAAAGTGCCGCGGCGCGTGACCGCCCACTCCCAGTACTGCTCGACGACGAGCCGCCAGCGCTCCTCTCCCGTGACCTCATAGGCGCGGGCGGCGCCCAGCACCTCGGGGATCGTCGTGTTGGCGTGCATGTTGGTGAGCGCGTCCTCCCCCGCCAGCAGCGGATCGAACAGCGACGCATGCCAGTAGCGGTCGAGGAGATCGCGGTACAGATCGTCTCCGGTCGCATCGAGCAGATCCGCCCAGACCTCCAGCATCCCTCCGGTCTCCATATCGAGGATCTCCTGGAAGCGCTCCTGGTCGAAGTCGCGCGCCCAGGCGGCGATCGCTCCTGCCGCACGATGCGCGATCTGCAGAGCGCGCTCGTCGCCGAGGTCGCGGTGCACGTCGATGAGGCCCATGAAGGTCTTGTGGATCGCGTACTGCGGCGCCCAGACGTCACGGCCTTCCGCCAGCCGGCGCAGGAACGAGGGCGGTGTCGCGAAGACCCACTCGCCGCCGTTCTCCTCCTGGCATCGTGCGAGCAGATCGAGCACGCCGTCGAGCTTGGCGCGCAGCATCGCATCTCCGGTGGCAGCCGCCTCACGCGCAGCCGCCGACATCCAGTGCCCCAGGAAATGGCCGCGCAGCAGCGACCCCGGTGTCTCCCATCCCCAATGCCGGTCGAGGCCGCGATCCGCGGCGGACGCGCCCGACGGATGCAGGTGCCACGCCTGATCTCCGATGCCGGCCTCGATCAGGTGGTTCTGCACGAGATTTCGTTCGGAGAGCGAGAGGAGGTAGTCGCGGTTCCGACGCCGACGTCGGTCGAAAGTGCCCGCTGTCAGTCGGATGGCAGCGGGCGGAAGTGCGTGTGCGGACATGAATCCTCCTGATATACGTGAGATCGATCTCTGACTGTACTGCAGCGCAGCGACCGTGCAGAATGGTCCCCATGCAATCCGTTCGCGTCATCCACCTCGCCGCCGACGACGTCTCCCTGGTGCTGGCGTGCTTCGCACACGACCTTCCGCTCGTCCTTCACTGGGGTGCGCGGATCACGGCGACCGACGACGATCTGCTCGCGTTCGCCCTCGCGGAGCAAAGGCCAGGTCTCGACGATGTTTCCGACCTCCCCTATCGACCTTCCGTGCTTCCAGAGCACAGCCGGGGGTGGTTCGGGCGCCCGGGGTTGAGCGCGCATCGAGCCAGTGCCGGCTGGGCGTCGTCCTTCCGTGTCGACACGGTCGTCGTCGATGGAACGTCCCTGTCGGAGGGCGTCATCCAGACCGGAGCCGCGTCGGTCACCGTAGAGGCTCAGGACGAGCAATCCGCGATCCAGCTTCGGGCAGAGATCGATCTCACAGCGACTGGGTTGCTGCGCATCCGCGCCGGGGTGCGCAACGAGGCGCGCGAGGGATCGCCGCTCGAGGTCGAGGACCTCTCGGTCGCGTTGCCCGTGCCGACCCGCGCGACCGAGATCGTCGACTTCTCCGGACGGTGGGCCCATGAGCGCCAGCCGCAACGGCACCCCGTGGTTCGCGGCATGCACGCCCGCCCCTCGCGGCGGGGACGGACCGGACTGGACGCCACGACGGTCATGCTCGCCGGCACGCCGGGCTTCTCCTCCGATGCGGGCGAGGTGTGGATGTTCCATGTCGGATTCAGCGGGGACCACGAGCATGCCCTCGAACGCGGCGATGGGACCCTGGCTTTCCGCGGCGGCGAGCTGCTGCTGCCGGGCGAGATCCGTCTCGCGCCCGGCGAGGAGTACACGGGTCCGTGGGTGTACGGCAGCCATGGCGAGGGCTGGGACTCCGCGTCTGCCCGATTCCACGCTTTTCTGCGCGGGGTCTCGCGGTCAGCGAAACGGGATCGACCGGTCACTCTGAACGTCTGGGAGGCGGTCTACTTCGCGCAGGATTCAGCCACCCTCATCGATCTGGCCGAGCGGGGCGCCGCACTCGGCGTCGAGAGGTTCGTGCTCGACGACGGCTGGTTCCGCGGGCGCAGCGACGATCGCGCCGGGCTCGGCGACTGGTCGCCCGACCCGGTGGCATGGCCGGAAGGGCTGCGGCCGCTCGCCGACCGGGTCAGGGAGCTCGGCATGGAGTTCGGGTTGTGGGTCGAACCCGAGATGATCAACGAGGACTCCGACCTCGCACGCGCCCATCCCGACTGGATCCTGCGAGCGAGGGAGGAGCTTCCCGCCCGATACCGCTTCCAGCAGGTGCTGGATCTCACGCAGCCCGAGGCGTTCACGCACATCCTGGAGACGCTCGACGCGCTGATCCGCGACATCGGCGTGAGCTATCTGAAATGGGACCACAACCGCGACCTCGTCGCAGCGGGCCACCCGGCGACGGGCGCCCCCGCGGTGCACGCTCAGACCCGCGCGCTCTACCGCCTGCTGGACGAGCTGCGCGCCCGCCACACCGACCTCGAGATCGAGAGCTGCGCCTCAGGGGGCGGACGCGTCGACCTCGGCATCCTCGAGCGCACCGATCGCATCCATCCCTCCGACAGCCATGATCCGATCGACCGTTTCGAGATCCTGCGCGGCACCGGACTGCTGGTCCCGCCGGAGATGATGGGATCGCACGTCGCCTCGGCGGTGTCGAGCGTGACCGGACGCTCGTCCGATCTGCACTTCCGTTGCGCCGTGGCGTTTCTCGGCCACTTCGGAATCGAGTGGGACATCCGCGACCTCAGCGACGCCGAGCAGACCGAGCTCGCCGCATGGATCGCCCGCTTCCGTCGTCACCGCCGACTCATCCAGACCGGGCGAACGGTCGGCGGCGGGGAGAGCGATCCGTGGGCGCCGTCGATGCGCGGCGTCGTCGCGGAGGATCGCAGCGAGGCGCTGTACACGATCGTCACACCGCGCTCGACTCCCGACACTCTTGCACGCATCCGCTTCGGCGGGGTCGACCCGGGTCGCCGGTACCGGCTGACCGCCAGCGTGCCGGACACGCTCGGACCGCCCTGGCAGATCCCGGACTGGCTGCGCGCGCCCGATCTCGACGGCGACGTCGGTCGTGCTCCGGTGTTCCCGGGCGGCCTGCTGTCGACGGCAGGGTTGGAGTTCCCCACCTTCCATCCGGAGCGAGCCGTGGTCGTTCACCTCCGCGCGGAGGACGCGTCGTGAACGGCGTTGCCGCCCGCCGTGACGCGGCGCTCCTGCCGCCGATGGGCTGGAACAGCTGGGACTGCTTCGGTTCCTCGGTCACCGAAGAGGAGGTCGTGCAGAACGCCGAGTTCCTGGCCGCGCACCTCGCACTGTACGGCTGGGACACCGTCGTGGTCGACATCCAGTGGTACGAGTCCGACCCGGGCCACCACGACTACCGCGAGGTGTCGCAGCCCGAGCTCGACGAGTGGGGTCGCCCGCTGCCCGCGGTCAGCCGGTTCCCGTCGGCAGCGGGCGGTTCGTTCCGGCCGCTGGCCGACCGCATCCACGCGCTCGGCCTGCGCTTCGGCGTGCACATGATGCGCGGTGTGCCGCGTGCGGCGGCCGAGCGGCAGCTTCCCGTGCTCGGCGCCCCTGGGGCCACTTGCGCGAGCATCGCGGATCGCGGGAACGTGTGCCCGTGGAACCCGGACAACTTCGGCGTGGACATGGATTCGGCAGGCGCTCAGGAGTACTACGACTCGCTCGCGGCGCAGTTCGCCCAGTGGGGCGTCGACTTCATCAAGCTCGACGACGTGCTGTATCCCCCGGTGCAGACGGCGGAGATCGCCGCGTTCTCGCGAGCGATCGATCGCAGCGGACGGCCGATGGTGCTGAGCCTCTCGCCGGGAAAGCAGTTGTCGACCGCGCACGCGGAGTCCCTGCGCAGTCACGCACAGCTGTGGCGGATCTCGGACGATTTCTGGGACGAGTGGCCGCAGGTGCTCGAGCAGTTCCAGCGCGCCGCGCGGTGGGCGCCGTTCCAGCGGCCCGGGGCGTGGGCGGATGCCGACATGCTGCCGTTCGGGCGGATCGGCATCCGCGGGCATGTCGGGCGTGACCGCCTGAGCCGGCTCACGCTGGAGGAGCAGCGCACGGTGATGACGCTGTGGTGTCTGCTGCGCTCACCGCTCATGTTCGGCGGTCATCTGCCGGACACCCCGGACGACACCCTGGCGCTGCTGAAGCGCCTCGACGTCCTGGCGCTGCGCGAGGGCCAGGACGCACGGGAGATCGTGCGCGACGGCGATCTCGTCATCTGGAGCGCGCACGCCCGCGGTCGGGAGTACCGCGCGCTTTTCTGGCTGGGGAGTGACCGTCGGACGCTGCGCGCCCATGTGGACGACCTGGGCGTGAGGGACCCGGCCGTGGCGGAGTGCGAAGATGCGTGGTCCGGTGAGGCGGTGCCGATCGACGGCGGCTGGGTCGAGGTCGACGTTCCCGCGCACGGCGTGCGGCTGCTCGTCTTCGGGTGAGTGACGATGGCGCGGCGGAAGTCCGCCACGCCATCGCACGAGAGTCGCCCCCGGATGAGTCAGCGCGGCGCACCACCCGCCCACTCCTGCAGCTGATCGATGATCGCAGTCTCCCCCGTCGCCTGAGCCTCGGCGAGCGCGGCAGCGCCCGCCCGCGCGAAGACCGCGTCGAGATCGACGCGGCTGCCGGTCGCCGCCGACTCTCCCGCCGCCTCGACCATGGCCAGGCTCCAGATGTTGCTCCTGATCTCTCCCGACGGGGCCTCGCCTCCGTCCAAGGCGGTCAAGAACTCCGTAAGCGCGGCGTCCAGCCCTTCGCTGCCTTCTCCCGTCGGCACATCCCGTTCAGGACCGTCTTGACCCTGCACGCGCACGGCGGTCTCACCATCCCACGTCGCTGAGCCATCAGGGGCGCTCGCCCGCCAGGATCCGTTCCACGACGTCGTCAGCCCGTCGGCGCACCAGTTCCCCGCGTAGCCGAAGCGGGAGCCGTCCGAGAACCGGAAGATCGCCTGCGCAGCCGCTGCCCCTCGGTACCAGCTCCACGAGGGCGAGAACTCTTCGCAGTAGACCGATACGGGTTCGCTGCCGAGCAGGAAGCGCGCCTGGTCGAACTGGTGGATCGCCATGTCGACCAGCAGCGGCGAGGGCATCTCGTCCCGGAACCCGCCGAACCGCGGATTCTGGAAGAACTGCGTCTCGAGCTGCCCTGCGCCGCCCAGATCGCGCACCGCATCACGGAATGCGCTGATTCCCGACGAATGCCGACGCGATTGGCTCGTCGCCAGCAGCACCCCGCGCGAGACGCTCAGTGCGCTGAGCCACATCGCATCGGCCACCGTGGGAGTGACGGGCTTCTCGCTGAGCACCGGCACTCCGGCGCGGAGCGCCGCGTCGCTCACCGCGCGGTGCGCCTCGGGCACCGTGACGTTCAGCAGCAGATCGGCGGGTGCTTCGCGCAGCGCGGCGGCGACGTCGGAGAACACCGGCACGTCCCAGCCGCGTTCGGTCGCGGCGCGACGAGCGGCGGACACGTCGAGATCGACCACTGCAGAGGGGCGGACACCGTCCCGCGCCTGCACCACATCCATCCATGCCCGGCCCATGCCGCCGGCGCCGACGACCACGACGTCCCGCACAGCATCCGTCATCGCAGAGATCCGTCCCACTCGCGCGGCGTCTCGAACTCGCCGACGTGATGCATCGTGATCTGCGGCGCCTGCCGCGGCCGGTCCTGGAACGCCCAGCCGACGGCGTTGGCGAGCACGCGGCGGATCTCCGGCTGATGATAGACCGGATAGTCCTGGTCGCCGGGCGAGAAGTAGAAGATGCGCCCGTGGCCGCGCGAGAACGTCATGCCCGAGCGGAAGACCTCGCCGCCGGAGAAGCTCGAGACGAACACCAGCTCGTCTGGTGCCGGCACGTCGAAGAACTCCCCGTACATCTCCTGCGTCGGGATCACCAGCGGGTGCGGCACACCCTGAGCGATCGGATGGGTGGGGGCCACCGTCCATACGAGCTCGCGGTCGTCGCCCTGCCGCCAGCGCAGGCTGCACGTGGTGCCCATGAGACGGATGAACACCTTGGAGAAGTGGGCCGAATGGAGCGGTATGAAGCCCATGCCGCCGAGCACGTGTCGATGCACGCGTTCGACCACTTCATCGTCCACGGCGTCATGCCGCATGTGCCCCCACCACAGCAGCACGTCGGTGTCGGCCAGCCGTTCCTCGCTGAGGCCGTGCTCGGGATCGTCGAGCGTGGCGGTCTCGACCACGGCTCCGTCTCCCAGGAGCTCCCTCAGGCCGGCCGCGATCGTGCCATGCATCGTGTCGGGATAGATCCGCTGCGGGATCTCATCGTGCTTCTCGTGGTGATTCTCGCCCCAGACGAGCACCCTCATCGGTCGTTGTGCAGTCATTCCTCGTCCTCTCCATGATCGATGTCCCATGCGGTCCTTCCGGCGCGGGCCAGAACCAGGTGCCGTGCACCCGTGATCCGCACAGCGGTGGCGCATGCGCGGTTCGCGACCGAGGGCCCGGCGGCGAGCATCACGGTACCCGGGTCCACGCTCAGCCGCCCGTCGATCCCCGTCGCGGCCAAGCGCGCCGCCTCGAGCGTGAAGCGCACCGTCTTTCGCGCCCCCGCGGGGACGCGGATGCGGGCGAACCCGATGAGCTGCGCCTCCGGACGGACGACAGAACCCGCGGGGAAGGAGGCGTACAACTGCACCACTTCGACCGCCGATGCCCCGCTGTTGCGAACGGTGACGGCGATCTCGGCAGCGCCGTCGGTGCGGAACTCGGCGGGCGCCTCGATCGTCTCGTACTCGATGCGGCCGCGGGTCAGACCATACCCGAACGGGTAGAGCGGCGTCGGGTCGGCCACGGTGATACCGGCGTTGTGCCGGCCGAGCGGCGGTTCGAGATAGGTCGTCGTCGCTGTGGGCCAACGCGGGATCTGCACAGGCAGCCGCCCGCTCGGCGCCACACGACCCGACAGGATGCCGGCGATCGCACGGGCGCCCTCGGCGCCGGGGAAGAAGGCCTGCACGATCGCGCGGGCCCCGCGGTACTCCCCCAGCGCATACGGGCGCCCCGAGACCACCACGAGCACGGTCGGCACTCCCGTCGCGAGCACCGCCAGGACGAGCTCATGCTGGCGTCCTGGCAGCCGCAGATCGGCGGCGTCGCATCCCTCGCCGGAGGTGCCCGCGCCGAACAGTCCGGCGACATCGCCCACGACGACGACCGCGACATCGCTCTCGCGCGCAGCCTGCACGGCCGTCGCGATGTCGTCGCTGTCGTTGCTGTCGTCGACGATCTCGCAGCCGCGGACGAACCGGATCTCTCCGATCCCCTGCTCGCTGCGCAGTGCCGCCTCGATCGTCGGAATGGAGATGCCCGGTTCGTGACCCGGGTACTTCGTGAGCACGTGATTGGGGAACGCGTAGCATCCGAGCAGGCTCCGATACTCGGCGGCGGCCGGCCCGATCACCGCGACTCGGGAGTGCGCGGTGATCGGCAGGATGCCGTCGTCCTCGAGAAGAACGACCGACTCCTCGGCGATGCGGGCGGACAGCGCCCGGTTTCGGTCGCTGTCGAGCTCGACCTCCTCCGCACCCTCCGGCACGACGGAGGCCTGATCGAGCAGACCCGCCTCGATCTTGTGCCTGAGGTGGCGCACGACCGCGCGATCGATGTCGCTCTCGTCGACGACGCCCTCACGGACCAGACGCGGAAGTGCGGCGTACGCGACGGTCGAAGGCAGCTCCACGTCGACTCCGGCGCGCAGGGCGAGCGCCCCCGCCTCGGCGGCATCCACCGCCACCCGGTGCATCGACACGAGGAACGGGATCGCCCAGTAGTCTGCGACGACCGTGCCGTCGAAGCCCCACTCGGTGCGGAGAGTGCCGTCGAGCAGCGCACGATTCGCCGTGCTCGGGATGCCGTCGACATCCGTGTACGAGGTCATCACGCTGCGCGCGCCGCCCTGCCGCAGCGCGGTCTCGAACGGCGGCAGCACGGCGTCGGCGAACTCACGCGGCCCCATGCTGACCGGCCCGTGGTTGCGTGCGCCGCGAGAGCCCGCGTATCCGGCGAAGTGCTTCAGCGTGGCGATGATGCCGGCGCTCTCGAGCCCTGCCACGTACGCCGCGCCCAGCTGTCCCACGAGATAAGGGTCTTCGCCGAGGGTCTCCTCGACGCGCCCCCACCGGTAGTCCCGCACGACGTCGAGCACGGGCGCCAGCCCTTGATGCACGCCGATCGCACGCATGTCCTCCCCGATCGCGCGCGCCATCTCGCGGACGAGATCGTCGTCGAACGTCGACGCCCACGCCAGCGGGGCCGGGTACGCCGTCGCACCGAACGCGGCCAGCCCCGTCAGGCACTCCTCGTGCACGAGAGCGGGGATCCCCAGACGCTGGTTCTCGATCACGCGGCGCTGCAGGCGCCGCAGGGTCTCCACACCCTCCTGGAGAGTGATCGGCGCGGTTCCGTAGACCCGCGTGAGCTGGCCGAGTCCGTGCTCGAACGGATCGACGACAGCGTCGGCGGAGTCGTCCGACAGACGCGGCGCGAAATCGTCGGCGCTGTCGGTGAGCCACACGGAGCCGAGCTGGGCCACCTTCTCCTCGAGAGTCAGCTCATCGACCAGCGCCTGCGCCCGCTCGCGCGCGCTCAACGTGGGGTCGCGCCATCGATCCTGGTCGACGGCGCTCAGCTCGGCGGTCATCCCTTGAACGCCCCGTCCATGATTCCCGCGACCATGCGGCGTCCGACGAAGAAGAAGACGATCAGCAGCGGGAGGGTCGCCATGAACGATCCGCCCATGGTCAGTGCCAGGTCGATCGTCCGGTTCGCCTGCAGCTGCTTCAGCGCGATCTGCACCGTGAACAGCTCGGGAGACTTCAACACGATGAACGGCCACATGAAGTCGTTCCACACCCCCGTGAACGTGATCAGTCCCAGCACGAACGCAGCCGGCCGAACGACGGGGAATCCTATGCGCCAGAAGATCTGCCAGCTGTTGGCGCCGTCGATGCGCGCCGCGGCCATCAGCTCGTCGTTCAGCGTGGTCGAGAGGTGCTGACGCATCCAGAAGATGCCGAACGCGCTCGCGAGGCCCGGCAGGATGATCGCCTGAAGCGTGTCGACCCAGTCGAGCCACGAGATGATCAGGTATTGCGGGATCACGCTGAGCTGCGCCGGCACCGTCATCGTCAGCAGGACGATGAGGAAGAGCGCGTTGCGGCCCGGGAACTGCAGCTTCGCGAACGCGAACCCTGCGAGTGCGCACAGCAGCGACGTCACGACGGCGACCACCAGCGACACGATCACGCTGTTCAGCAGCGACTGCAGGAACGGCACGGTCTCGAAGACCTTCGCGGCGATGTCGAAGAAGTTGAGACCGGGGTACAGCCGCGGTGGGATCGATGTGACGGCCGATGCACCGACCGAGGCGATCACGAACATGTAGTACAGCGGGAAGACGCTGATCACGACGGCGATGATCAGGAGTGCGTACACGGGCCACGACACCTTGCCGACGCGGCGGGAACGGGCGCGTCGGCGACGAGTGGACGCTTCCGGCTTCACCGGCGACGCCGTGGTCGCCTCCTGGGTCACGTGGGTCATGCGCGTGCCTTCCTGGTGCGGGTGGTGAGATAGAAGTTGATCAAAGACACGACCACGACGATCACGAACAGCGCCACCCCGATCGCGGAGCCGTAGCCGAACTCGAACTGGCCGAAGCCCTGCTCGTAGAGGAAGAGGGCGAGAGTCTGACACTGTCGTCCACCGCCGCAGGTCAGCCCGGACTCCGGAGCGACCAGCAGCGGTTCGGTGAAGATCTGCAATCCGCCGATGGTCGACATGATCACGGTGAAGATGATGATCGGCCGCAGCGACGGGATCGTGAGGTGGATGAACTGCTGCCACCCCGATGCGCCGTCGACGGATGCCGCTTCGTACATCTCCCGCGGCAGGGCCTGCAGTCCTGCGAGGTAGAGCAGGGTGTTGTAGCCGAACCAGCGCCACATGACCATCGACGAGATCACGATCCAGGAGCCGAGCTGCGACGACAGGAAGTTCACCGCGGGCGCCCCGACGAGATCCAGGATCCAGTTGATGAGCCCGAAGTTCTTGTCGAAGATCTGCGAGAACACCAGCGCGGTCGCAGCGACCGAGGTGATGTACGGGACGAGCAGCGCCATGCGGAAGAAGTTCGCCATCTTCAACGTGGCGTGATTCAGCAGATGCGCGAGCCCCAGGGCGAGCAGCAGCTGCGGGATCGTCGAGATCAGGAAGATCCCGAATGTGTTCACGAAGGCGTTCCAGAATCGCGGATCCTGGAAGAGCCGCTCGAAGTTCGCCAGCCCGACGAAGGTCTGCTCTCCGATCGGATTCCAGTCGAAAAGCGCCACGTAGAACGTGAACAGCAACGGGAACAGGCCGAAGACGGCGAAGATCACGAAGAACGGCGCGACGTAGAGGTACGGCGCGATGCGTTCGGCGAACGGCTGACGGATCTTCTGGGTCGGCGGCCGGTCGCGCCGGCGGATCTTCTGGACGGGGATTGCGGTCGCTGTCGCGGTCAT
The DNA here is from genome assembly GCA_019510305.1 of Microbacterium sp. GTDB lineage: Bacteria > Actinomycetota > Actinomycetes > Actinomycetales > Microbacteriaceae > Microbacterium > Microbacterium natoriense_A. Next base: position 68,989 of record JAEKKN010000021.1, on the reverse strand, counting down.
GGTCCTACCTCGGTGAGGATGGTGGCCCGCCCCTCCCCGGCACGGGCCACCATCGATCGATACGGTGAGTCAGCCGCCGATCGCGGCTTTGGCGCTGTCCAGGCCGGTCTTCCACGCATCAGCCGGCTTGACGTTGCCGGCCTCCATATCGACGAGGGCGTTCAGCAGCGCGGCACCGATCGCACTGGTGTCGGGGCCGTTGTAGAACGAGCTGAACTGCAGCACGGATTCGCTCATGGTCGCCCCCACGGGGGAATCACCGAAGAAGGGGTCGGTGTAGCTGCGCACCTCGTCGCTCTCGAGCGCGTCCTTCGCGGCGGGGAAGGTGCCGGTCGTCGCGAAGTGCTCGGTCTGCCCCTCGGGCGAGAGCATCGTCTTGATGTACTGCCACGCCGCCTCGGGGTTGTCGGCGCGGGCGGGGATCGCGATGACGCTGCCGCCCCAGTTGCCGCCCACACCCGGGATCGACGCGATCCGCCACAGTCCTTCGGTGTCCGGTGCGTCGGTCTTGAATCCGGACAGCATCCACGACGGAGCGGTCGTCACGGCGAAGGCGCCGTTCGCCTTGCCCGGCGCCCACCCGGACGACCACGCGGGGATGCTGGCGCTGATCCCGGCCTCGTACGTGCGCACGGCGACGTCGAACGCCTCTTCGACCTCAGGGTTCTCGTCGTAGATCAGCTCGCCGTCCGGCGAGTAGTACTTCTCGCTGACCTGGTTGACGGTGGAGAAGAACACGCTCGTCTCGACGTTGTCGACGAAGGGCTCGCCGGTCGCCGCCGTGTACTTCTTGCCCATCTCGATGAACTTGTCCCACGTCGACCACATCTCAGCCACCTCGGCTGGGTCGGTGGGCAGACCAGCCGCCTCGAAGAGGTCGGCGCGGTACGCGAAAGTCAGTCCGCCCACGTCGGTCGGGATGCCGATGACCGAGCCGTTCTCGGCAGTCGCGCCGTCGATTGCCCAATCGAGGTAGTCGTCGCCGATGTCGTCACCGCCGAGCGTGCGCAGATCGACGAAGTTGCCGGGGTTCTCGACGAACTTCGGCAGATCGTCGTTCTGGATCATGACGAGGTCGGGAACCCGTCCGCCCGCGAGAGCGGCGGTGAGGGCGGTGGCCGTCTCGGTCGTGCTGCCGACCTCGCTCAGCTTCACCTTCGCGTCGGGGTTCTCCTCGAGGTAGCGAGCGACGGAGTCCTTCTGTCCGATGCCGGTGAACGACCAGAACTCGAACTCGGCATTCGGATCACCGGATCCGGATTCCGAGCCTGAGCCGCCGGACGAGCATCCGGAGATCAGCAGCGCGAATGCGCCGACTGCGGCGATGGGCAGGGCCAGTTTGCGACGGTTCACAACAGCTCCTCTTCTTCGGGGACATGTGAGTGCTGACGACTCGATTGATTCGCCGAGAGATCGATCTCTCGTTCGGGTCACAGTAGCCAAGATCCCCGGAGAGGGCAACCCCTGCGAGGAGGAGGACGCGAGGCTTGAGCCGATGCACGACCCCCAGAAGATTGCGACGAGCCTGCGCGAAAATGGGCAGAATCCGTGCAATGATCTCTTCATTGAGAGATCGATCTTCGACCTCCTACGAACTTCGCGGAGAGAGCCATGGTCAGACCCACCATCGTCGACGTCGCGCAGGCCGCGGGAGTCTCGCGGGCCACCGCGGCGCGTGTCCTGGCCGGTGCGACGAACGTCGACCCCGCTATGACCCTGTCCGTCGAGCGGGAAGCGCAGCGCCTCGGGTACGAGACGAACTTCGCCGCGCGCGTCCTCCGCGGCGGCCGCGCCGGCGCAGTCGGCCTCGTCATCGCCTTCGACGAGCTCGGCAGTCACAGCGGCACCTTCTTCACCGCGGTGCTCAAGGGCGCGGCGAAGGGCCTGTCGGCCGGCGCGGTGCAGCCCGTGCTGCTTCCCGCCGACGAGGAGGACCTCGACCGCATCCCGCGCTTCCTCCGATCAGGAGCCCTCGACGGCGCGATCGTGATCCTGCAGCACGAGATCACGCATCTCGTGGAGAGTCTGGCCGACTCCCCCGTTCCCATCGCGTGGGTGGGACGCCCGCACGCCGACATCGGCCCCGACCCGATCGTGATCGACTCGGACAATTACGGCGGCGGAGTGCTCGCTGCACGCGCGCTCGTGGAGGCCGGGCGCCGGTCGATCGGGATCATCACCGGCCCCCTCGACCTCGAACAGGCGAGGGATCGCACGCGCGGATGGACGGACGAGCTCGCACGCCACGGCATCGCTCCCGGTCCGATCGTCCACGGAGACTTCACGCTCGACAGCGGAACCGCGGCGATGGCTCGTCTGCTGCAGCGTGCACCCGACCTCGACGGGATCTTCGCCTCCTCCGATCTGATGGCCGCGGGGGCGCTGCGCGTGCTCCAGGCCGCCGGGCGCCGGGTGCCGACCGACGTCTCGGTCGTCGGCTTCGATGACATCCTGATCGCCAGCACGTCCGACCCGCCGTTGACCACCGTGCGCCAGCCGCTGGAAGAGATGGGCAGAGCGGCCGCTGACACACTCCTCGCCACCATCCGCGGACTCCCCGCCGAGAAGGTGCAGCTGCTGCCGACGTCCCTCATCCACCGCGAATCGCTCTGAGCCGCACCGACGTCGGCGCAGGCGCGTCGTCTATCGCGTTGCCCAGCCCGCTGCGGCGATGACCACCAGCGGATCGGCGCCTCAGAGAGGAAGGATCGCCGTGAGCTGCTCGGTGATCTCGGCGACAAGCTGATCGATCGACTGCTGCGCGTTCACGCTGGCGGCCATCGTGAGGAACATGACCGCGGAGACGATCCGCGCGAGAGCGCGGGCCTGATCGGTCGAGACGCCGTCTCGACGCGCGATCACCTCGGCGACGAGCTCTTCGGTCTTCGCGGTGAGATCGAGGGCATCGCGGTGATGCGGCTCCCCCGGGTCGCCGAACACGATCTCGCGAAGATAGGTGCGGCCGTTGTCGATCTGCTTGCGATTGCATTCGACGACGGGCCGTACGACCGCCAGCACGCCCTCGAGAACCCCGCCCGCGCCTTCGGCCGCCGCACGGCCGCGCTCGAGAGCCTCGGCGTACATGGAGTTCTGCACGAGCAGCAGCAGCTCGCCCTTGGTCTTCGCGTACAGGAACAGGGTTCCCGTGCCGATGTCGGCCTTGTCGGCGATCTCCTGCGTTGTGACGTCGTCGACACCGCGGTCGGCGAAGAGCTCGCCTGCGGCGGCGGTGATCCGCGCGAGCTTGTCGAGCTTGTTGCGCTCGCGCCGACCGATGGGGTGGGTGTCAGCAGTCATGGCATCCTCCGGAAACGAGCTCGATCGTGAGCGAAATCGCCAGCGCGGGCTCGGGAACATCTGGCCACATTCTCCCATGCGCCCGCGCGAGCACCCGTGTCACGGATTGCTGATGACGGCCTTCCCACGGATGCCGCCCTTCGCCAAGGATTCCATTCCGGCGACCGTCTCATCGAACGGGAAGACGCGTCCGACGATGGGACGGATGGCACCGGCATCGACCAGACCGGCGATGTCGCGGAGCTGATCGCCGCTGGCGCGCATGAAGAGGAACGTGTAGTCGACGCCGAGGCGCTTCGCCTGCGTGCGGATGCGGCGGCTCAGGCCGGTGATGGCGAGACGGAGGATCGGGCTCAGGCTGGCCGCGCGCGCGAAGTCGGGAGTAGGCGGACCGGAGATGCCGATCGCCTTGCCCCCGGGGCGAAGGATGCGCAGCGACTTCTCGAGGTTCTCCCCTCCCAAGCTGTCCAGGACCACGTCATATCCGCTGAGCACCTCCTCGAAGTCCTCGGTGCGGTAGTCGACGACTCGATCTGCGCCGAGCAACCGCACGAAGTCGGCGTTCGCGGCACTGGCGGTCGTGGCGACCTCCGCCCCGAGGTGCTTCGCGAGCTGGATCGCGATCGAGCCGACGCCGCCGGCTCCGGCATGGATGAGGACCTTCTGCCCCGGGCGGACGTCGGCGATCTCGACCAGGGCCTGCCACGCCGTCAAGGCGACGAGCGGAAGCGAACCGGCCTCGTCCATCGCGATCGAGCTCGGTTTGAACGCGACGTCGCGCTCGTCGATCGCGATGCGCTCGGCGAAGGTGCCGATGCGGTGGTCGCGCGGGCGTGCGTAGACCTCGTCGCCGGGTTTGAAGGCGCTCACGCGGGCCCCGACGCGGATGACTGTGCCGGCGACGTCGTGCCCGAGGATGATCGGCAGACGATACGGGAGGATCGCCTTGAACTCTCCGACACGGAGCTTCTCGTCGAGCTGGTTGAGGCCGGCGGCCTGGACGCGCACGAGGACATCGCGCTCGCCGACCACGGGCTCGGGCGCGTCTGCCTCGTGCACGGCGGTCTTGTATTTCGAGAGGACGAATGCCTTCATGGTCTTGCTCCTTGGATCAGGTCGTGCGGGGCGATGTCGCGCGCGTCACCGGTGCAGGAACGCCCGCACGGCGACGACGACATCGAGATGGTTCTGGAAGACGACCCCGTGCCCGGCATCCGGGAACACCGTCACCGTCGCAGTGGGGAACACGCCGGCGAGCGCGCTCGCATTGCCGACGGGGACCATGCGGTCGCTGTCGCCGTGCAGGATCAGCACCGGCCGGTCGAAGGACGAGGGGCCCGTGGGCGACTGCTCGCCCCAGCGATGGACGGCGGAGAGCTGCGCGCGCAGGACGCGGAGGGCGACGCGGCCGTCTCGATCGGCGCGGCGTTCGCGGAGTCGGCCGAGGTAGTCGCGACTGGCCGTCTTCCCCGCGGCGCTGCGGGTGAAGAAGAGCCGTGCCTTCGGATCGGCGAGTGCGAGCGATGCGCGCACCGCTCCCCCGACCATCACCCTGGTCATCTCGGTGAGAGCCGGGCCACCGGCCGGACCGCTGCTGATCAGGATCAGTCGATCGACGAGCTCGGGGGCCCGCCGCACGACATCCTGCGCCACCATCCCGCCCATCGACAGGCCGAGAAGATCGACGCGGGGCAGATCGAGCACGCGCAGTGCGGCGATCACGTCATCCGCCATCTCCTCGATCGCGTCGCGCGCCCGTCCTCCGGATCTGCCGACGCCGCGATAGCCGAGCAGGATGAGCCGGCGGTCCAGCGCAAGCCCGTCGGCGAGACGGGGATCCCAGTCGTCGAGGTTGGCGCCGAGGTGGTTGAGAGCGACGAGGGGGATGCCGGTTGCCGGACCGAGCTCGCGATAGACCAGCTCGACCCCGTCGACGAGAAGCACGCGCGTCTCGGCGCTCCGAAACCGCCCGGGACGTGTCGCGGAAGCGGTCATGGCCGCGGCGCAGGCTCGTCGGCGGTGAGGAATCTCACCGCGACAGGGGCGAACTTCTCCCAGTACTGGAAGATGCCGCCGTGTCCGGAGTCGGGGTAGATGGTCAGCTCACTGCCCGGAATGCGCGCGTGCAGGTCGTGCGACAGGACGGAGGGGACCATGCGGTCGTTGTCGCCGTTGGCGATCAGCGTGGGTCCGGTGATGACGGAGAGGTCGGATGGCGCGGACCGGCCGAACCGTGCGATCGCCGTCAGCTGAGTCTGGAAAGCGGAGAGCCTGATGTCCTTGTCGCGATCGACGGAGCGCTCCTTGAGTCTGTTGATGAACGCCTTACCCGCCTTCTTCCCGGCGGCATCGCGGTTGAAGAACAGGAACTCCTTCGGGTCCGAGCGCGTGAGAGTCGCACGCAGCACGTCCCAGTAGGTGGTGCCGATGACCTTGTCCATGTCCTTCCCGCCGCGCGGACCGGTGCCCGTGAGCACGAGTTTGCGCACGAGATCCGGGTGCTTCACGATGAGGTCCTGAGCGATCATGCCGCCCATCGAGAACGAGAAGACGTCGATCTTCGAGTAGCCGAGGGCGGTGATGAACGCGTAGGCGTCGTCAGCCGCTTCTTCGAGCGTGCGCGGCACCGTGCCGGAGGACCCGCCCACGCCCTGCTGATCGAAGGCGATCACGTGCCGATGCTGGGCGATCGCATCCACGATCCGCGGGTCCCAGTTGTCGAGCGTGCCCGCGAGGTGCACGAAGAACACCACCGGGACCTCTTCTTCGGGACCGAGCTCGCGGTAGGCGAAGGTGATGCCGCCCGCAGTCAGGGCTTTGTTGGGAGCTTTCGCGTACGAGGTGTTGACGGGTGCGCTGCCGGTACCGCTCATGAGATCCTCCAGTGTTCGTCGTCGAAAAACGACTACACTTTATTATGAGTGTACTCAGTTTTCTTGTCAAGCGATGCTGCCTCCGGGATCAGCGGGCCCACGACACGGGAAGTGGTCCTACATCACGCTTCTCACGATGCGTACGGACCCCGCACGCCCTTCTCTGGTCGGCGTGAGCGGATACACGTGCACCGCGCCTGGACATACCGTCAGTTGGAAGGGCACGTCTTCTGCGGCCGCCCGGTCGCGCAGCAGCAGGACGTCCGGGAGCAAGATGTCCCGAGTGCCGATGTAGACGTCGATCGGGGCGAGGCCGGCGAGGGGTCCACGGATCGGACTCTGCTGCGGGAGTTCGACGTCGTCTCCGTCTGCCCAGACCCGTCCGCATTCGCGCGCTCCCGGAACCGCGAGCCAAGGATCCTTTCGGGAGAGACTCGTGATGTCGGGGTTCCGGAGTGAAATGTCGACCCACGGGGAGATGAGCACGACGCGACCCGGTTGCGGGAGGTCGGCGCTGAGGAGCGTCTGGGCGAATCCGAGCGCGAGGCCCCCGCCCGCGGAGTCCCCTGCGAAGACGACGTCGGACGGGGCCGTCGATTCCAGAGTCTCGCGGTAGACAGCGATGAGCAGGCGGTAGGCCTCTTTGTAGCCGTACTGCGGGGCGAGGCCGTACACGGGGACGATCACGCAAGCGCCCGCGTCGGTGATCTGCTCGATGAGTTTCCAGTGCTGCGGGGAGATCTCGTTGACGTAGGCGCCGCCGTGCAGGTAGATCACCGTCCGCCCACTCCGCGACTTCCGAGGCGTGACGGTCCAGCATCCGAACCCTTCTCGCACCCCGAAACTCACCGCATGTCGAGTCCGGAGCCTCTCCGGCGGTGTCGCTGCGGTCTTCTCCCGCGCCAGCATCCGGCGAGCGCCGTGAACGGTGGCGAAGTGCCGCTTGCTCCTCACCCGCAGATACAGGCTCACCAGCCGCATCGACAGGCTCACGAGCACCCCCGCGAAATCATCTGGCGAACCTCCGCGATGGTTACAGCTGCGGACGGTGTTCGGCGGTGTACGCCCAGGGGCGCAGGGTCTCGATGGCCCTTCCGAGACGGAACACCATGGCGTCGTCATAGGTGTGGCCGACGATCTGCACGCCAGTGGGCATCCCGTTCCCCGCGTGGCCGCTGGGCACGGCGAGGACGGGGCAGCGATTGCTGATGTTGAACGGGAGGGTGAGGGTGCCTTCGAGTCCCGAAACGGTGCGGCCGTCGATGTCGATCCCGCCGATCAGCGTGTCGGCCGCGGGGAGCCCGATGGCCGCCGTGGTCGGGCAGAGCAGGGCGTCGTATCCCGACATCACGCGCGCGAGCTCACGCTGGACCGCGTACTCGGCTTTCGCCGCATCGAACATCGACGCCCCCGCACGGACGACGCGGGTCTGCTCGACGAAATCGCGCGCGTAGTCGCTGAGTTCCGCTGTCTTCCCACCGATCGCGTCGTTCACCATCGAACCCATCATGTGACCGAAATGCGGCATCGCCGCGGCGACGATCAGTTCACGCGTCCAGGCGAAATCGACTTCCACGACCTCCGCCCCGGCCTTGGCCAGTTCCTCCGCGACTCGGCGGGTGTTCTCTCTGATCTCCTCCGCGACGTGGAAGCCGCCGAGATCGAGACTGAGAGCGACCCGAAGGCCCTCTACCCCTGCGAGATCAGATGGGATGACGACTTTCGGTCGCAGTGCGACGTGGTCACGCGGGTCTGGCCCGCTGATCGTGTTCGTGAAGAGCAGGACGTCGTCGACGGTGCGTCCCATCGGTCCGTCACCGCGGTAGTAGTCCACACTCATGGGGCCGACTCCCGGAATCCGTCCATACGGCGCCTTGTAACCGACCGTGCCGGTGAATGCCGCCGGCCCGCGAGTGGACCCGCCGATGTCGGATGCCGTGGCGAGAGTCGTCATTCCGGCCGCGAGGGCCGCCGCGGACCCTCCGGAGGACCCGCCCGGCGAGAATGCGGTGTTCCACGGATTGCGTGTGACTCCCCAGCGATCGGAATGGGTGAAGGCGGCGATGGAGAACTCGGGGGTCGCGGTTCGCGCATGGATGATGGCGCCCGCATCCAGAAGCCTGTCGATGATGGGCGCGTTCTCGAGTGCGGTGTATCCGTCCCAGGCATTCGAAGCCTCGACCACGTCCATACCCGCGATCTGGTGCTTCTCCTTCGCGGCGACGGTGACACCCTCGAGCGGTCGCGCCGTACCGTCGCGGTAGCGGCGCTCCGATTCCTGCGCGCGTTCTCGGGCCGCATCGACCATCGTCTCGGTGAAGGCGTTCAACGAGTCGTCGACGAGTGCCGCTCGGGCGAGCTGGGCGTCGAGGACGTCTACAGGTGAAAGTGAGCCGGTGCGATACCGCTCGATGCATTCAGTGGCGGAAAGGTAGATGAGGTCGTTCATCGGTGTGTCCTTACGTGAGAAGTCAGGTTGTGCCGCGCATCAGTTGCCGGGAGCTCGATGGCGTCTCACGAAGCCTGAAGCCAGTGCAGTGCTGCAGCGCTCATGGCGTGGATGCCTGCGGGGAGGGCCCAATCCAGGTCCGGGAGGTACTCGGGCGAGTGGTTCATGGGAATGTGCGCGGGAAGACGTCCCTCGGTCAGAAGCGACGAGAGTTCCTGCGGACTGTATCTGTCGGGTGCCGTCCCACCCCAGTGCCAGAAGACGCTCGGACAGCCGAGGGCGTCGCCGATGACCCCGAAGTCCTCGCTGCCGGTCATCGGCTGGGTGACGATGTGGGCGTCCAGTCCGGATTCGCCGATCGCGCCGAAGGTGCGGTGTGTGGCGTGCGGATCGTTCAGGAGCAGCGGAGCTCCACTGATGCGCTCGACGCTCGGGCTTTGTTCCATTCCCGCTGCCGCGGCCTCGGCGTCGACTACGCGACGCACGGCGTTGATGAGGCGGTGCCGGGTCGAGGCGTTGAAGCTCCTCAGGTTCACGGTGAGCTCTGCCTCGTCGGGGATGGCGTTCTCGGCGTGACCGGCGTGTATCGAGGAGACGGTGAGCACTGCAGGTTCATGGGCTGCGGTCTCGCGTGAGATCACGGTTTGGAGCCGCATGACGATCGCAGCGGCCACGATGATGGGATCGACCGCGGCTTCCGGGCTCGAGGCATGGCCGCCGACTCCGTGGATGCGGATGCGGAAGTTGTCCGAGGCGGCGCCATACACGCCTTCTGCGGTCACGACCGCACCCGCCGGCACTGGCGACACGTGTTGACCCAGCGCGACGGTCGGTGTGCCCACGATGCCGGCGAGTCCGTCCGCGACCATGGCGAGAGCGCCCTCGCCGGTCTCCTCCGCTGGTTGGAACACGACAGCCACGGTTCCTGCCCACTGGTCGCCACACGCCTGCAGTACATCGATCGCGCCGATGAGCGCTGCGGCGTGCAGGTCGTGGCCACAGGCGTGCATGACGGGGACGGTGGTGCCGTCCCTGTCCACGCCGGTGGCGGCTGAGGCGTATGGCGCCCCCGTTGCTTCGCGGATCGGAAGACCGTCGATGTCTGCCCGAAGCAGCACCGTGGGACCATCTCCGTTCCTCAGCATCCCCACGACACCGGTTCCGCCGACGCCCTGCGTGACGTCGAACTGCCGGCGAGAGAGCTCGCTCGCCAAGCGTGCCGCCGTGCGCGCCTCTCGACCGCTGAGTTCGGGATGACGGTGCAGGTCGCGATAGAGGTCCGTCACGGAAGGGGACGGCGAGGACCACCGCTTCATGTCAGGCGCCATGGACGGCCACCGTCTGGCGACGAGCGAAGCTGGCGAAGAACTCGTCCGGCCCCCGAGGCACGAGCGCCGCTGCGATGATGCAGATGACGCAGCCGGCGATGAGGACGCCGAAAGCGGCCTCCCAGCTGACGTTCTCGACCACGACGCCCATGAGGGTCGGGGTGAGGATGCCGGCGACCTGACTGCCGGTGCTGATCGTGGCGTAGGCGGTTCCGACGACGGCTGTGGGCAGGCCGCGGACGGGACCTGCGAACACGGGCATGTAGCACATCCCGCTGAAGAACGAGAGCAGCCCGATCAGTGTGATGAACAGCGGCACGGGGAGTTCCTGAGTCATCATCGCAAGGGTGAGTATGCAGGCGAGCATTCCCGGGATGACGATGAGCCGGTGCCGACCGCCGAGGCGGTCGACGAGCCGGCCGCCCAGCACGGAAGCCACACCGCCGACGGCCACCGGAATGACTGCGGCAGCTGCGACCACGCCGATGGGGATGCCGCGTGCGTCCACGAGATAGCTCGGCACCCAGGCGCTCATGCCCCACGCGACGACGCCGTAGCCGAAGAACATCGCGACGTGCCCCCACAGCGCTGCGGATCGGAACAGATCCTTCGCGGTGATCGTCGATGTCGGCGACTCTTGCACCTCGAGGGTCTGAGCCGCTGAGGCGTCCGCCTTCGGGAGGAAGATCCCGATCGCCAGAGCCACGAGCAGACCGACGGCTCCGAGGATGAAGAAGGCTCCCTGCCAGCCGATGGTGGCGATGAGCGCCGCTCCCGCAAGAGCGGCGACGATGGTGCCGACCGCGTTCGAGCTGTACATCCACCCCGTCGCCGTCATACGCTGCGCGGCGCTGGTCCGCTCGGCGACCGCTTTCACCGAGGCGGCCGGATACACCCCTTCACCGATGCCGAACAGCGCACGGATGGCGAGCATCACGGCGAAGGAACCCGCGGTTCCCGTCGCCACGGTGAACACCGACCAGGCGAGCACTCCGGCCACAGCCGTGCGTTTGGCGCCCAGCTTGTCGACGAGCATGCCGCCGGGGATCTGCACGATCGCATAGGTGACGAAGAAGGCCGAGATGAGCATGCCCTGCTGCGTGGGGCTGAGCGAGAGATCCTTGCCGATATAGGGCAGGGCGAGGGTGATGAGCTGCCGGTCGGCGTAGCTCATCACCCACCCGAGGAAGAAGAGGAAGACGGCGAGTCTCGCGTCACGGCTCAGCCGCACTCGTGGCGTCTTCTGAACCTGGTTGAGCGCGGGCTGTGACGAGGTGTTGCTCACGATGCTCCCTGGTGACGATGGACGCGGCGCGTGTTGCACCGCGTGAGGTCTGTCTCGAAGTCCGAAGATTCCCCGAATCGTATGCAGGACCCCGATGATCTGTTCGCTGAGATCGGCTATCGATCCGGATATGGGCTAAATTCAGACTCATGCTGCAGGAAACAGCCATCGATCTCGTCGACAGGCAGCTGGTGAACGCTCTGCAGATCTTTCCCCGGATCAGTTGGATGCAACTGGGCAAGATCCTCGGATACGACGCCACGACGCTGGCCCGCCGCTGGGCACGTCTGCGCAACGAGGGTCTGGTGTGGACAGTGTGCTACCAGCAGCCGGAGCATCTCGAGGTGGAGCTTCCCGCAATGGCTCTCATCGAGGTCGATGTTCGAGCCGGTCAACGCGAACAGGTCGTCGCCGCGCTCGCACCGCTCGACGAGGTCATCGAGATCGATCGCACATCGGGCTCACGCGATCTGCTGCTCACCGTGGTGCACTCGAGCATCGCGACCGCCGACGCGTTCGTGGCGCGCAGCATCGCGAGCATTCCCGGCATCCGTGCGACGCGGACCCGGTTCGCACACACCCTCTACAAGGATGGGGCGCGATCGCATCTGGACGCTCTCTCTGCCGATGTCCTGCTGGCGCTGAGGCGCGCCGCAGAAGGCTTCGCCGGTGAACCGTCCGTCCCCACGCCGCTGCTCGTCGACGTGATGCGGAACATGCTCCCAGACGCACGCCGTCCCGCGCCCGAGATCGCCGCTGAGCTCGGGATCTCGACAACCAGCGTGACCAGGGCGATCCATCGCCTGTTCGGTTCACCGTGGTTCACGGCGAAGACGGACTTCGCCCATCACGCGCTCGGATACACGACCGCCGCATCCCTTTGGTATCGCGTCCCCACACCCGAACTGGCCGCCGTCGGCATCGACGTCGCGGGGGTCCCTGGAGTGCGCATGTCCGCTGCCATCCTCGACAGGATGAACCTCGCCATCACCGTGTGGCTCCGCCATACGCACGATCTCGAGTCTCTGCTGACCCGGATCGAACACGCCCATCCGAGGATCGAGCTCTGCGAGACCTGGCTCATCCCGTCCGTTGCGAAGCGTTCGGGGGCGGTGCTCACCGATGACGGCAGGTTCTCCCACCAGATCTCGACATCTCACGCGCTGGCGCCGATCGGAGCACAACGACGGGAGCGTTGAGAACGCGGACAGTCGTGCAGCGCACGCGATGCTCGGAGAACATTCGTTGCCATCGGGCGCACTCGGGCCGCTGTCGTTTCGTCAGGCGAGGCGGCCCTCGCAGTGGCCCACCCTCTCGACGCCGGAACGGTGCGGATCAACCAGCACGGCGCTCTCAACCCTCAGGTTCCGTTCGGAGGAACCAAGGCCTCGGGCTATGGACAGGAGTTCCGCGTCGCCGGTGTGAAGGCAGTCGCCGCACCCAAGGTCATCAGCCGGTGACGTCCGCCGGTGCCGAGGACGACTGCTCCCAGGTCGCCGCATCCGGATCGATGCCGTGGTGGCGCGCTGACTCGTCGACGCTCCACGGTTCTTCGCGGCTTCGACAGCATCGTCGGCCTTTGACGTCTAGTACTTTGAATTCGATCATGGCTGGTCTTCACGACCGTGGTTGCGTGATCGGGAAGGCGCACGGCAGGGGGAACATGGGCACGTCGATTGGTGAGCTGCTTCTCCGAGCACGAGGTCTTGTCGAGGAAGGCGAGCAGGGGGCTGCACGCTTCGCGCTTGCTACGTGGTTGTCTCAGGCCGTCCCTGCGCACAATGCGGAGGAAGCGCGGATGATCGCGGAGGCGACCCGAATTCTGGTGAGCCTCGACGTCGGCGTGGAGCCGTCGGCGGTCGTCGACAAGCATCTCGAGCGGATGTCTGTTCTGACACGGGGTTTCGAGGATGAGGGCTCCGCAGAGGCGCGTGCCTTTGCCGAACTTGAGCGGATCGAGTTCATTCATGACGTCGAGGACCTTGACCCGGTTCTTCACGTCGAGATCCTGCAGCGCGCGACAGCTCTCGACGAACGGTTGCGCGATGCACCGCAGGCCGGAGTCCGCAGAGCTGCGGCGGAGGCTGCTCTGACTGCGCAGATGATTCGGCGTTGGTTGAGTCAGGACGAGGCGTCCATCGCGGTGGCGCTGGAGTCCCTGGCGCTGCGTCTCAATGGAGAGAGCGATGACAGGCTCCGCGCTATCCGTCTTGACGCCTTGGTGAGGTCGTCACGACTCCGTGTGGAGAATGGCCTCGACCGCGACGGCGTCCGCGGGATCCTGCTGAGGGTGCTGCACGACGTGGACCACGTTCGTGGAGCGGCGGGCCTGGGGCTGGCCGCGTCCCTCCTGCTGGTGGATCTTGATCTCGCGGAGCGTCGGGATCCCTCAGATTCGCTGGCCCGCGCTCGTTCGATGGTGACCGCCCCTGATGCCGCTGATCATGACGCGTGGCGCGTCCGCTTGGCTGTTCGGCATCTTGAGGGGATTCTCGCGCGGCTCGAAGATACCCAGCGCGTCGACGCCGAGGTGGAGGAATGGAGACGGCTCCTTGACGCGTACTCCACGGCACGGGATCCGCTCGCGCGGCTGACCGTATTGTCGGATCTGCTGCACGCTGCAGGCAGTGCGCCGCAGATGTCAGCAAAGATGCTCGCCGTGCTCACGTACGCTGACTCGCTGTATCGGCAGGATCTCGACCCACGCAGCGAGATCTCACGTTTCGCCGTCGCCGCGCGGATTTCCGCGGTCCTGGGGCACCCGGACGATCCGCAGTCGCGAGTGCCTGAGTCACCCCGGCGCGACCCCAACGAGGCGGTGCGCTTCTCGGTGGAGACAGAAGAGCGATTCGGCGCCTTGTGGGGTCGCCGCGACACCGTGTCGTCGATGGCTGCGCTGCTCTTGGAACGGGCCTTGCGCCTGTCCGATCTCGGACGGCGGGAGGAGGCGCTGTCCACGCTGACTGCGCTGTCGGAGAGAGTTCGAGCTTCAGGCTTCGACGAGGCCAGGGAGGAGCGCGCGCAGGCGACCTATTGGACTGCGAGGTTTCGTCTGGAGGCAGGCCAGATCCAGAAGGGACGAGACGCGATCAGGGCTGGTCTGCAGGAGTTCGGCAGCGACCCAGACGGCCGAGTACGTCTGTGGGCGGCCAACGGACTCTGGTCTGCATGGCGATCCGGTCGTTTCGAGGCTGCCGACGCCCGGCAGTTGAGAGAGGAGTTCGCCACGTGGTTCGGGGAGGACCCTGACCCGGCGATCCGCCGGCTCGATGCCTCGAGGCGGCTCAGCGACGCGATCGCCACGCACGAGGCCGGGAGGACGGAGGATGCGATCCTCCTCTTCCGTGAGATCGATGAGCGCTTCGGAGCGATCGATGACGATGACGTCGCCGACACGGTGCGGCTGGCGCGGGAGAACACCCGCATCCTGACGACCACGACGACCACAGGCAGTCCAGGCAGCGCACTGTACCGGTTGCTGCACAATCGCCTCTACGCGGCAGACGACCTTGCGGGAAAAGGGCAGTTGGCTGAGGCCGAGACGCACTGGGCGTCGATCATCGACGCGACAGCGCAGTCGGACGACGTGGACCTGGCGATGTTGCGGCTCGCCGCGCTCGACGCCTGGGCGGGGCACGCCCAGGACGCCGGCCGTTGGGAGCAGGTCGCAGATCTGTCCGGTCAGGCGACCGTGCTGCATCCCGGGGCAGACACGCGGGCCGAACGGGTGCAGGCGCGTGCGTACTTCCGTCTCGGTGTCGCGCTCACCCGTCTGGGAAGCCCAGGAGGCGCCATCGCCGCATACGAGGCTCTCGATGCCCTGGGATCTGGTTCTCACGACCACGACGTGCGGGTCGCCCGGCAGCAGGCGGCATACAACCGTGCCGTGGCGATCGACGACCTCGGTGACAGCCACGCGGCCATCGCCGCCTACGATCATGTGGTCGTCGTCCACAACGAGTCGGTCGACACCCCGACGGGACGCCTGCGTATCGCGAAGGCCCTTCGCAACCAGGCTGTGCTGTTCACGAGCCTCGGACGCCCCGCGGAGGCGGCCGCGGCTCATCGCCGGGTGCTCGACCTCGCGGCGGGAGCCTTGGAGCCGGAGCTCCTCGCCCGTGTGAAGGATTCGGCCTTCGAGCTCGCCGCTGCCTTCTCCGCGCTCGGCGAGCATTCATCTGCAGCCGCCACGTACGAGTGGATTCGTGCGACGCCCCAGTTGGCGTTGAGTCCGGCAGAGAGTCGGGATCTCACCCGACGTGAGAAGAGCGCGAAGCGGGGGAGATCACGATGAGGACTCGACGAATCGTGCGCGCTGCTCATCGACGCCAGAGCCGCGCGCTCGCGGTTCTGGCCGTTCTCTCGCTGCCGCTCTCACTCGGGGCGTGCTCTTCTCCGTTGGACGTCGCTGAGGCGGAGCAGGCGGCAGACGCGACCTGCGAGATCCTCGAACCGCTTTCCGGCGTCGCTTCGGCAGACTGCGGCGTCGACGACGGCGGATTCGACGCCGGCATCTCGCGGGAGACGAACGTCGAACTGGAGCGCGAGGTGACGGCCGAGCAGGCTCACCGGGTCATCACAACCTGGCTGTCGTCGAAGGACGGGGGTTTCGACGAGTACGGGGTCAGTGGCTCCCGTGCGACGTCGTTGCACCTCACCCTCGCGACCGTCACGGATGCCTCGTTCTCTGTTGCACCTGGTTCTTCGCCCACCGGAGTCGCGTTCGTCCAGGAGTGGCTGAGTCGTGCAGGGCAGGGGATGCCGATCTCGGCCTCTGTCGGCGACGGCCGCACCATCCGAGTGGCCGAAGAGGGACTCTCCCCTGCAGAGCATGCCGCACTCCTCGATGAGTTCTCGATGCAGACGCGGACCGACCTCCTCACCCTCGCAATCGGGTCGGAATCCACCATCGAGTCGCCCGTTCCCCCTTCGCTGGGCGCGATACTCCGCGGCTTCGACCCTGCCTACCTCGGTTTCACTGAGAACGACCCTGATCACGAGCTCGAATTCAGGATCGACGTGTTCGCGGGCGGGCCGCCGCGGCTCTGGCTGAGGATACCGACTGCGGTCGCACCCGCGCTCCCCTCGGATCTGCCTCTCGCCGACGCCCCCGGGTGGGCAGCGATCCGCACTGTGCTCGAGACCGCTGAGCCTGGCGGAGACGTCTACGCCGTCACCATCACCGCTCGGCCCGGACAGGTGCTCGGAAGGTTCAGCACCTCGGGATGCGAACCACAGCTCTCCGGCCCCGCGTCCCAATTCGGCGACGAACTGCAGACGCAGTGGGCCTCGATCCACGGCGTCACCTCTGCGGAGACGTGCCAGTGAGCAGCCAGTGTTGCGGGTCGGCGATGACGGTCTCACCGCTCCTTCTCTCGCAGCGCTAGTGGCCCTCGCCGGTGGTTCGGGCACGCATCCGCCCCGTCTGATGTGCCCAGATGGCGATCTCGACGCGGTTGCGAGCGCCGAGCTTGGTCATCAGGCTCGCCACGTGCGTCTTCACCGTACTGAGGGTGATGTACAACTCTCTCGCGATCTCGCTGTTGCTCAGTCCGCCCGCGACCTTCGCGAGCACCTGTTCCTCGCGTTCGGTGAGCGGCTCGACCGGCTGCGGCGGAGGGGATGCGGGCCCCGCCCCGGCGAACGCCTCGAGCAGCCGCACCGTGACATCGGGGGCGATCAGAGCATCCCCGCGGGCCGCAGCGCGGATCGCCTGGGCGAGCAGCTCCGGTCCGGCATCCTTGAGCAGAAAGCCCTTGGCGCCCGCCCGCAGCGCCGCGAAGACGTACTCGTCGAGGTCGAAGGTCGTGATGACGACGACCGCCATCGGGTCGTCCACACCTGGGCCGGCGAGCACACGAGTGGCCTCGATACCGTCGAGGTCGGGCATGCGGATGTCGAACAGGCAGACGTCGGGTCGCAGGCTGCGGGCGAGGGCGACGGCTTCGTTGCCGTCGACGGCCTGACCCACGACCTCGATGTCCGGCTGCGCGCCGAGGATCATGCTCAGCCCCGTGCGCACGAGTTCCTGGTCGTCGGCGACGAGCACGCGGATGGTCATGCTGCCCATCCAACACGAGGGAGCACTGCGGTGACGACCCATCCGCCGCCCGGCGCGGGTCCCGCCTGGCAGGTGCCACCGAGCAGGGCGGCGCGCTCCATCATGCCGATGATCCCGAATCCGGGCGTGGGAGACGCGGCGACCTCTCCGTCATTCGTCACGCTCAACGTCAGCTTGCCTGCATCCGCCTGCACGAGCACGTCCACTCGCGTGACCTGCCGGGCGTGACGGAGGGCGTTGGTCACGGACTCCTGCGCGAGACGGAAGACCGCGGCTGCGACGGGCGGCGGGATGCTGCCGTCATCGCCCGCGACCTTCACGACGACTGCCACACCGCCCGGCCTCGTTCCGGCGAGCTGCTCGATGTCGCCCAGCCTCGGACTGGGCGCGAGCTCCGCCGTATCGCCCTGTCTCAGCACCCGCACCATGGACCGCAGTTCGCTCAGAGTCTTGGCCGCCTCCGCTTCGATCACGCCGAGCGCGTCCTGCGCCGCTCGGGGGTCTCGCGTCGCCACCGCCAGGCCCGCCTGGGCCCGGATCGCGATGGCCGAGACGTGGTGGGCGACGGTGTCATGCAGATCACGGGCAAGATGCTCGCGCTCCAGCATCCTGATGCGGTCGAGACGACGCTGCCGGGATCCGGCCCGATAACGGAACGCGATCCCGAGCAGCACCATCGTCAGCAGCAGCGCGAACCCGCCGATGAGATCATCGAGGCCTTCCCCGCGGACGAACGTGAGGCCGAGGCTCGCAAGGAGGATGACCGACCCGATCACGAGGTCGCGACCTGATCCCCAGCGGAAGAGTGCGTAGACCATCACCATGACGAAGAGGCTCGTGTAGAGGGTCGAATCGGGCAGGAGCAGCCCGAGCGGCACCATCACGATGACGAGCATCACCAGCGGCCTGGTGCGACGCCACAGCACGGTCGGCAGCACGGCGAGGAGCACGAGCACCGAGACCAACGGCCGCTGCAGGTCGGTTCGGAGGCTGCCCTCGACCACCGCCAGCACGGCGACGAGGGCCAGCAGAACCCAATCCCGCCAGACCCGGCGCGGCGGAGGGGGCACGGCGCTCGGCGCCCTCCACGCGGAACGCAGAAGCCCGGTCACTCCGTCAGGATACAAGCGCACCTCGATCCGACACGCGGCGCACCCGCCGGCCGGTCCGTCGACGGATGAGCAGCTCCGCCACGATGCTGTTGACCACGAACGCCGTCGCGACCAGCCAGGCTTCACCGAAAGCGTCCACTTCGCCGAGGGGGATCGTCCACAGCGCGAAGACCAGCGCCTGGGTTCCGCCGGAGACGGCGATCGCGTAGGCGCGTGTCATCCATGCACTGTGTGCAGCAAAGTCGCGGCGCGTGATCGCGATCACCGCCCGCACGAGGAACACCGTCATCGCTGTCGCGAAGACCAGGCGGACCATCGCGAGTGCGAGCTCCTCGAGGTGGCCGCCGAAGAACACCGCAAGCCAGATGGCGGACAGCGCCGCGATGAAGGCGGCGGGGATCAGGACGCGGCCGGCGGCGCGGTGCCAGCGATGCCGGATACGCAGTGCCGGCGAGAACTGGAAGGCGCCGAGAACGCAGTACACGGTCATCGCCACGATGTGCGCGACCAACGCCACCGCTGAGGGCAGGAGGCCTACGCCCTCGGGGTTCGTGCTCACTTCCGTCAGTCGAAGCGCCCCTCCGAACACCGGGAGTGCGCTGAGCAGCAGGAGGCCGGCAATCGCCGGCCATCCGCTCTTCGAACGCCGCTGCGGTTGTCCGGCAGGCGGGCGGGAGACCTTCATGTGTTCCGACATGTCTCGATGCTGGCGTGAGCGAGGACGGCGGACATCGGCCTTCCGCACGGACTCGGAGTCGTACTTTCGGCCGGACGGATCCGGGTCTGCCGGCCGATGACGCGCGAACCCGAGGCGGCGAGCATCGAGTCATGACAACCGACACGACCATGACCGCGGCCGTCTATCGCCGCTTCGGCGGCCCCGAGCAAGTCCACCTCGAGCAGCGCCCCACCCCTTCGCCGAGGCCCGGCGAAGTGCTGATCCGGGTGCACGCGAGCACGGTGAGCATCGCCGACCATCGGTCCCGCGCTCGCGACATCCCGGCCGGCCTCGGTCTGCTCGCGGCCGCCGGGCTCGGCGTGTTCCGGCCGAAGCATCCGATTCTGGGCATGGATGCCGCCGGCGTCGTCGAGGCCGTCGGCTCGGGTGTCACCGCTTTCACCGCCGGCGACCGTGTCATCGCGGCGATGGGCGGAGCGTTCGGCGGCCACGCCGAGTACGTGTGTGTGCCGGCCGACGGGGCGATCACCCGTGCTCCTGCGAGCATGACGCTCGAGGAAGCCGTGACCCTCGTGTTCGGCGGCATCACCGCGCTGGGCTTCTTCGGACAGATCACGATCGGGCCGGGCACCTCGGTGCTCGTGAACGGAGCATCCGGCGCGGTCGGGACTGCGGCGATCCAGCTGGCGAAGCATCTCGGCGCCGACGTCACCGCCGTGACGAGCGAGGGCAACGCCCCGCTCGTCACGTCACTCGGCGCCGACCGGGTCGTCGACTACGCCCGGCAGGACTTCGCCGCCGGAGGCGGCATGTACGACGTGATCGTCGACTGCGTCGGCAACGCCCCGTTCAGCCGGGTAGAGGCATCCATCAACCCCGGCGGGGCGCTCCTGCTCGTCATCAGTGACCTGTGGTCGATGCTGCGCAGCCGCGGGCAGAGCCGCCGCTCAGGAAAGCTCGTCACCTGGAACGTCGGCACGCCCGGCGCTGACGAGCTCGCGCACCTCGTCAGCCTCGCGGACGCCGGCCGCTTCCAGGCCGTCGTCGACAGGTCCTTCGATCTGGCCGACATCGTCGAAGCGCACCGCTACGTCGACATCGGACGCAAGCGGGGCAACGTGGTGCTGGTCACTCGACGATGACGGCGTCCCAGTTGTCAGGTTGGGTAAGAAGGGACAGCCGACCCAGATGTGTGTCGAGCCAAGATTTCCGTGATCAAACCGTTGCATTCGTTACCGCGCCGTTATAGAGTGATCGCACGGTGAATGTTTGCTGTGGCATCCACCTCATGTGATTGCAGGACACTCTTGGTGCAAGGGACAAGGGCCGGTCGGGAGCCTCTCCGACCGGCCCTTTACTTGTGCCGTCGACGGACTCCTCGTCCGAACAGCATCCGCTGATTCAGCGCTCGATCAGCGCCGCGAGCCCGTCGAGGACCCGTTCGAGACCGAACTCCCACGCGCCATCAGCAGACCACGCGGCCCCTTGCGCCTCCCCCGCCGCTGCACCGATGCGCACCGCCCGCGGATAGACCTCCGG
The DNA here is from genome assembly GCA_019510305.1 of Microbacterium sp. GTDB lineage: Bacteria > Actinomycetota > Actinomycetes > Actinomycetales > Microbacteriaceae > Microbacterium > Microbacterium natoriense_A. The sequence goes on along the minus strand of JAEKKN010000021.1, from coordinate 48,366 downwards.
ATCGAAAGCCCGCGCGAGGATCGGCTGATTCGCCTCCCACCACTGCGCATCGCTCATCGCCGTGTCGGTCGTCGCGCGTTCGGCATCGTGCGCCGCGCGGCAGTGCGACTGCACGAAACCGATAAGGAACGTCAACGCGGCATCGACGTCGACGTCATCGAGACCCGCGTCGTCGAATGCCGCGAGTTCGTGCTCGTACTTCGCCATCACCCCCGGCCCGAGCGGAGGACGACTGAGCGCCGCAACCTCTGTCATCCACGGATGGGTTTCCAGCAGCGAGCGGTTGCACTCGGCCACAGCCACGGCACGATCCCGCCAACGCTCGTCGCGCCACGGCATCCGCTCCATCCCGAGGTACAGCGCATCGACCATGAGATCGAGCAGTTCCGGCTTGCCGGGGACGTAGGTGTACACCGACATGGTCGACACCCCGACCCGCTCGGCGACCGCCCTCATGGTGACGGCGCCCAGTCCGCTCTCGTCGGCGATCGAGAGGGCGGCGTCGACGATCTGCGTCACGGTGATCGATCGAGCGGGCCCTTTGCGCGGCGCGAGCGGCTCACCCCACAGCAGCGCGAGGGTTCTGCTGGGTTCGCCGGATCCGGTGCGTTCGGAGCTCACGGGAATGATCTTGTCATAGTTGCGTTGTACGCGTTACATTGTACGTCGTACAGAATAGCAAGGAGAGCCATGAACATCACCGCATCCGCCGTCTCCCTCAACGTCTCCGATGTCGAAGCATCCAGCCGATGGGCTGAGCAGCACCTCGGCTTCACCATCGCCATGGCCGCTGACGGGTTCAGCTCGCTGACCCGCGCGGACGCCGGAATCAACCTGATCTACCTGCGGACGGGACTGGCGAGCTTCAAGCCGCAGTCGCAGGCAGGCGCCGCATACGGCCTGCTCGTCGTGTTCACAGTGGATGACATCGACACCGAGTACAGCCGCCTGCAGGCGCAGGGCGTCGACATCGCGACCCCTATCGAGACCGAGCCGTGGGGCGAGCGCTACTTCCAGATGCGCGACCCCAACGGCGTGATCTACCAACTCGTGCAGTGGATGACGACCGCGCACGACCAGGGCTGATCATCCGGGGCCGGCGGCCTTCCCGCCGGCCTCTCCGACCACCCCCGAATCCGACCCGAGGAACGTCGCGGCGAGCGCCCGCGCGGTGTCCGCGAGTGCCAGTACGCTGTTCTCCATGACCGATCGCAAGCTCGCCCTCGAGGCGTGGGAGAGCCTCTTCCGCGCGCAGCACGAGCTGTTCGACGAGATGGTGAAGGACTTCGACGACGCCCACCTCTCGCAGGCAGAGTACGACGTCCTGCTCACGGCGACGCGCTCCCCCGGCATGACTGCGCGGCTCCGTGACGTCACCAGCAACATGCTGATCAGCCAGCCCAGCGTCTCCCGCCTGATCGACCGCATGGTCTCTCGTGGCCTCATCGCGAAATGCCCTGATCCCGAAGACGGTCGCGGTGCCCTGGTCAGAGCGACGGATGCCGGCGCGCGGGCCTTCCGCACACTCGCCACCGTGCACGGCCGCTCGATCGCCGAGCGCATGTCGCACCTCGACGACGAGGAGCTGCGAACACTGCGCGACCTCACGGAGAAGCTGCGCAACCATTCGTGATGATCTTCGCGAAAGGCGATGTAAGTAGTTTCCACATATTCGAAACTACATTCGAATAGTCGCTCTGCTCGAGCGTACGCTGGATGCATGTCCTCGCACCTCACTCCACTGCACGAGGCGGTCGCCCGCCTCGATTCACTGTGGTCGGATGCCGGTGAGACAGAGGATTTCACCCGCGCGCAGCTCGTGGAGGCCAATGACGCGCTCGGCGCGATGCGTCGGCTCATCGACGCACTTCACGTCGAGATCGCGGCGGGCATCGCGCGCGAATCCCGGCCCGAGCTCGGCCCCGAGTCGCTCGCGAAGCAGCAGGGGTTCCGCGGTGCCGCCCAGCTGATCGCGACGACCAGCGGCACGTCTGCCGGAGACGCCACCCGACTGGTGAAAGTCGGCGAGGCGACCGCGCCACGCCGCGACCTGCTGGGCGAGCGGCTGCCCGCGAAGTACCCCGCCGTTCAGAAGGCGATCGCCGCCGGCGGGCTCCACACGACCGCGGCAGCGCTCATCATCGCGCTGCTCGACCGGGCGCGACTTACGAGCGACATCTCTCGCATCGACGAGGCCGAGCGACTCCTCGTAGACAAGGCCGCCTCTCTGTCTCTGGATGACGTCCGCAAGCTGATCGCCCGCGCGGAAGCATGGCTCGATCCCGACGGCGTGGCGCCACGCGATGCCGAGGCGCGAACGCGGCGGTCGCTGACGATGTTCGAGCGCGACGGTGCCCTGCACCTCAACGCGGTCTTCGACATCGAGTCGGCAGCGCCGATCCGCGCGGCCATCACCGGGTGGGTCTCCTCCGCCTTCGGTGCACGCAAAGACGCTGTCGACCCCGATGCCCCTGACGCCGATCACCGCTCGGTCGCGATGCTGCAGGCCGACGCGCTGAGCTCGATCTGCGCTCACACGCTCGGATGCGACAACCGCGCGCCCGCTCTCGCCGGGGCGACGGTCGTCGTGCGTGTGAACCTCGAAGACCTGATGGCCGGCACGGGTTCCGGCACTGTCGACGGCGCCGACCGCCCGATCAGCATCGCGGCCGTCCGACGGATGGCCGCTTCGGGAGGCGTCATCCCCTGCGTCCTCGACTCCGCTGGCGAGATCCTCGACTGGGGTCGCGAGAAGCGGCTGTTCACGAAAGCGCAGCGCATGGCTCTCGCCGAACGCGACGGAGGATGCGCGATGTGCGGTCTGCCGCCAGAGATGACGAAGGCTCACCACATCGCCTGGTGGCAACGGGATGCCGGCCCGACCGATCTGAGCAACGGGGTGCTGCTGTGCGAGAGCTGCCACCATCGCATCCACGACAACGGATGGGAGATCCGCATCGACGGGGCCGGCGCCGCCTCCAGAGTGTGGTTCATCCCTCCGCCCTATGTCGATCCGGCGCGCACGCCGCGACTCGGAGGGCTTGCCCGGTACACCCTCGCGGCGTGAAGCCGGGCGGCGGCGGGCCCTCGGCGGGCCGAACGCATCCGGTGGGCAGCAGTGCCCATGCAGCGATGCATCGGATCTGGCAGGGTGGAGCCTGTACGTCTGCGCGACCGCGCAGCACACTCGACCGCCCCCTCGGGGGGAACCAGGGAGGTCATCCATGGAGATCGCCGGAGCAATCGGCACTCTCGTCATCGTCGGGATCGCGATCGTCGTCGCGATCGTCGTCCTTCTCATCCTGCTGCTGTTCGCACGCAGCTGGATCAAGGTCGCCCGCGCCGACGAGGCCCTCGTCATCTCGGGTCGCAAGCAGAAGGTGCAGCGCACCGTCGTCGCCGCAGACGGCACCAGCCGCGGCGAGACCGAAGAGTCTCCCGTCACGGTGATCGTGAACGGCAAATCGCTCGTCAACCCGATCACCCAGCGCCACGAGATCATCTCGCTGCGCTCGCGTCAGGTCTCGCTGAACGCCGAGGCGCAGTCGCTCGACAGCGTCACCCTCAACGTCGACGGCGTCGCGATCGTCAAGATCGGGTCCGACCCGATCCTCGTGCGCCGAGCTGCAGAGCGCTTCGCCTCGCAGGACAAGGCGATCGAGCAGTTCACCACCGAGCAGCTCGAAGGAGCGCTCCGAGGCATCGTCGCCACCCTGTCGGTCGTCGAACTCATGCGCGAACGCAAGAAGTTCTCCGACCAGATCGCCGCCGACGTCTCGCAGGAGCTCGCCGAGCAGGGTCTCATCCTCGACTCGTTCCAGATCAAGGGGATCACCGACAAGGTCGGATACATCCAGTCCCTCGGCGCCCCCGAGATCCAGGCGAAGCGTCAGTCCGCCGAGATCTCGCAGACGAACGCCGACCGCGCGATCAATCAGAAGAACATCGCGAACCAGGAAGCCAACCTCGTCGAGCAGACCGCTCTCGACACCAACACCGCCAACGCCAACGCCGGAATCGGTCGCGCACGCGCCGAGGCCGAGCAGGCCGAGAACCTCGCCCGCGAGCAGACTCAGCAGGCGGTTCTGCAGCAACAGGCCGAGAACAAGCAGGCCCAGCTCGACGCCGACGTCAAGCGTGTCGCCGACGCGCAGCGGTACGAAGCGGAGACTCGCGCCCAGGCCGAGCTCTACACGCGAGAGAGGGCGGCAGAGGCCGCGGCGATCGAGCAGGTCAAGCAGGCTGAGGCCCGCACACGCATCGCCGAGCAGCAGGCCGAGGCCGACAAGGCCAAGGCGAACGGCGAGGCCGCAGCCGCAGTCGCCCGCGCGACCGGTGAAGCCAACGCACTCCGCTCCCAGGCCGAGGCCGAAGCAGAGGCACGGCGTCTGCGCGCCAACGCCGAGGCCGACGCGATCCGCGCCGAAGGTGAGGCACGCGCAGCTGCGGTCGAGGCAGAGGCCAAGGCCATCGCCTCCAACCAGGACGCGTTCCTCTCCCAGCGCGTGCTCGACGTGCTGCCGTCGATCATGGCCGAGTTCGCCAAGGGCTACTCGACGATCGGCAACGTGTCGATCATCGGCGGATCCGGCGACGGCGCCTCCGACCTCGTCGGCGCCGACAGCGCCAAGGCGCTGAAGTCGGTGTTCGACAGCGTCAGCGCAGCCACGGGAGTCGACCTCGCCTCGATCATCCAGGGCCAGGCCGTCGGCCGCGGCATCGGCGAGAGCATGGCCACAGCATCCGCGTCTGCCCCGGTGGTCCGCCACCCGAAGCCGACCACACCCCCGCCGCCCGCGGCCCCCGCCGCAGAGTGACGACCAGGAAGGCCGTCCCGCATCCACGCGGGGCGGCCTTCCTCGTGCTCGCCGGCTCTGCCGGTTTCGTAGACTCGAGCCATGACGATGCCGATTCAGCCGCCGTACGCCGTGTTCGCAGGATCTCTCGGCGACAACGCCACCGGAAACTGGTACCCCGCACAGGCGGAGGTCAGCAACGGCTTCGTCACGCTCTGGGTCGGCTCTCCGGCCGGATGGACGCAGTACTTCAGCGTGCCCGCGACGGAGGTCACCGTGAAGTCGGCCGCTCAGCGCATCACTCTCGTGGTCCGCGGACAGAGCTACCCGATCCTCGCGAAGCCGCGCGCTGTGGGTCGCGCGATCGGCTACGGCGTGGCGGGAACCGCAGCCAGCGTGCTCGACAAGCCGGTCTTCGGGGCAGGAGTCGACGTCGGGCGAGGCGTGAACCAGGCCGCAGCCGCCAGCGCGTGGAACACCGGGGGCGGACCCGAGTTCATCGCCGCCGCGCGGAACTCGGGAGCACAGGTCTCCCGTCTCGGCTACGGCCCGCTCATCGCCATCGGATGCGGGGGCGGCGTGGCCGTCGTGATCCTGGTCGTCGTCGTGACGTTGATCGCCATCAACCTCTAGTGCTGCGGATCCGCGTTCGCACGAGGCCCGACGGATGACGGCCACCGGCTTCGACCTGACGAGGATCGGCGACGGGCTCGCCTTCGCCGCCGCGCTCGACGAGCTGCGGGGCGCGCTCGAGCAGAGCTCATCCGTCGTCGTGAGCGCGCCGCCCGGCACCGGCAAGACCACCCTCGTGCCGCCGCTGCTCGCATCACGATCCCCCGGCCGCGTGATCGTCACGCAGCCGCGCCGTGTGGCCGCACGCGCCGCCGCCCGCCGCCTCGCGCAGCTCGACGGATCCGCGCTCGGAGCCAGGGTCGGATTCACGGTCCGCGGCGAGCGCCAGGTGTCGACATCGACGCGGATCGAGTTCGTCACCGCCGGCGTGCTCCTGCGACGGATGCTCGACGATCCCGGCCTCGACGGCATCGATGCGGTCGTCATCGACGAGGTGCATGAACGGGCGCTCGAGACCGACTTGCTCATCGGGCTGCTCGGCGAGACCCACCAGCTGCGCGACGACCTCGTGCTCGTCGCGATGTCGGCGACCATCGACGCCGACCGCATCGCCGCGGTGATCGGCAGCGACGAGTCGCCGGCACCGATCGTCTCGCACGCCGTCCCCGCGCACACCCTCACCGAGCTGTGGGCCCCGAGCGCGTCGCCGCGCCTCGACGAGCGGGGCGTCACCCGGGCTTTCCTCGACCACGTCGCCCGCACCGCGGCATCCGCCGGGCGCGAGCTCACCCGCGACATCCCGTCCGCCGACGTCCTGGTGTTCGCGACCGGTGCCCGCGAAGTCTCCGAGATCGCCCGCCGCATCCGTCAGGACGCGGCCGAGTTCGACGTCCGTGAACTGCACGGCCAGATCCCGGCCACCGAGCAGGATGCCGTGATCAGAGGCCGCGACAGCGGTCAACCGCCGCGCATCATCGTGACCACGTCTCTCGCCGAATCGTCGCTCACGGTCCCCGGCGTCCGTCTCGTCGTCGACAGCTGCCTTTCACGGCATCCGCAGCGCGACGCCGCTCGCGGCATGAGCGGCCTGGTCACGACGGGCTCGCCCCGCTCGTCCGCGGTGCAGCGCGCGGGACGCGCCACGCGTCAAGGTCCGGGCACGGTGATCCGCTGCATCGACGAGCGCACGTATGCCGCAGCCCCGGCCAGACCCGCGCCGGAGATCGTCACGACCGACCTCGCCGATGCCGCCCTCCTGCTGGCCTGCTGGGGAACGCCCGGAGGGGTTGGTCTGCGGATGATCGACCCGCCACCCGCCGACAGCCTGCGCGAGGCGCTCGCCGTGCTGCGCGCCCTCGGCGCGATCGATGCAGAAGGCCGAGCGACACCTGCCGGCCGTGATCTCGCCCGCATCCCGGCAGATCCCCGCCTCGCCCGTGCGTTGCGTGACGGCGCACCGATCGTCGGCGCCCGACTCGCAGCCGAGGTCGTCGCGCTGCTCAGCGGCGACATCCGCATCGCCGAGGCCGACGTCGCGAGTGCGATAGCGGGCATGCGCGGCCGTCGCGGACCCGATGCGCAGCGCTGGACCCGCGAGGTCGACCGGCTTCTGCGCTACGCCCCGCCGGAGACGCCGGCAGCGCGCCGCCCCAGCCTCGACGACGCCGGGGTCGTCGTGGCTCTCGCGTTCCCCGAGCGGGTCGCCCACCGGGTCGAGCGCTCAGCGGACGGCGCGACGTTCCTGCTCGCATCGGGCACCAGGGCCGGGGTGTCCGCGCCTCTGGCAGACGCCGAATGGCTCGCCGTCGCCGAGGTGGCCAGGGCCGCCGGTCGCCTGGCCGCAGGCACGGGAGCCGTGATCCGCTCGGCCGCCGTCATCTCGGAGAGCCAGATGGAGCAGGCCGCCGGTCATCTGCTCACAGACCGCGTCGAAGCGGAGCTCGTCGGCGACCGCGTCGTCGCCCGGCGCGAGCGCCGAGTCGGTTCGATCGTGCGCTCCTCCGTGCCCGTACGCGTGACCGCGGAAGACGGCCACGACGCGGTGCGCAGAGCGATCCGTGATCGCGGTCTCGACGTGTTCGCCTGGTCGGATGCCGCCGACGGTCTGCGCCGCCGACTGGGTCTGCTGCACCACACGGTCGGTGCTCCCTGGCCGGACGTCTCCGACGCGGCCCTGCTCGATGGCCTCGACGACTGGCTCGGCCCGGAACTCGGCACCCTCGCGACGGGCACCAGGGCCGAGCGCATCGATCTCACCCCGGCTCTGCGCCGGCTGCTGCCATGGCCCGCGGCATCCGATCTCGACACCCTGGCGCCGGAGCGCCTCGAGGTGCCCAGCGGATCGCGGGTCCGCATCACCTACCCGCCGGTCGACGACCCGACGGCGCAACCCGTCGTCGCCGTGAAGCTGCAGGAATGCTTCGGCTGGGCCGAGACGCCCCGCCTGGCTGGCGGCCGCGTTCCCGTGCTCTTCCACCTGCTCTCGCCTGCCGGGCGTCCTCTCGCCGTCACCAGCGACCTCACGTCGTTCTGGTCCGGTCCCTATACGCAGGTCCGCGCCGAGATGCGTGGCCGCTATCCGAAGCATCCGTGGCCGGAAGACCCCTGGCAGACGCCGCCCACGCGCCACACCACTCGGCGCACGCAACGATGATCCGAGCTACCGCGTGCGTCGTCTCAGCGTGAGCGAGGCGAGCACCAGCGCACCGACCGCGAACGCGACCACCACGAGCAGCGGACCGTACAGGTCCCATTCCTCATCCCCCGCCGTCACTGCACCGATCGCGTCGATCGCGTAGCTCAGCGGCAGCCAGTCGGAGATCGCGTACAGCACGTCGGGCATCTGATCGCGCGGCATGAAGAGCCCGCCGAGGATGATCTGCGGAAACACCAGCAGCGGCATGAACTGCACCGCCTGGAACTCCGTCTGCGCGAAAGCGCTCGCGAGCAGGCCCAGCGCGGTGCCGAGCAGCGCGTCGACGACGGCCACCAGGCCGAGCTGCCAGAGCGGCCCTTCGACGTCGAGACCGCACACGCCCACCGCGAACGACACCGTGATCACGGCCTGCAGCAGCGCCATCAGCCCGAACGCGAGAGCGTAGCCGAGGATGAAGTCGGCTTTGCCGACCGGTGTCGTCATGAGCCGCTCGAGAGTGCCGGAGTGTCGCTCGCGGAGCGTCGTGATCGAGGTGATGAGGAACATCACGATGAAGGGGAACAGCGCGAGGATCGCCCCGCCGAAGCGGTCGAACACGCCGTCCTGATCGCTGAACAGCCAGGCGAACAGCCCCACGAGCAGGCTCGGAGCGACGAGCATCAGCGCGATCGAGCGGGGGTCGTGGCGAAGCTGCTCGAGCACGCGGCCCGCGGTGGCCAGCATCCGTCGTCCGTTCATTCCGACGCCTCCCGTCGCGTGCGACGAGTCACCCCGTGCGCCTGGCGATCCCTCTCGATCAGGGCGAGGAACGCGGCCTCCGGATCCCTCGTACCGGTGTCGTCGAGCAGCGCCCGAGGTGTGGTGTCGGCGATGATCCGCCCGTCGCGCATCAGCAGCAGACGGTCGCAGCGCAGCGCCTCGTCCATCACGTGGCTCGAGACCACCATCGTCACCCCCCGATCGGCGAGGCGGCGGAACAGGCCCCACAGCTCGGCGCGCAGCACGGGATCGAGTCCGACGGTCGGCTCGTCGAGGACGATCAGCTCCGGCGCCCCGATCAGCGCCATCGCCAGCGACACCCGCGTCGACTGTCCTCCGCTGAGCGACTCGACCAGTTGCCCGGCCTGCTCGCGCAGCCCGACCTCGTCGATCACCCGGTCCACGTCGCTGCGCGGAGCCTTCAGCAGACGCGCGACGTACGCGAGGTTCTGCCGCACCGTGAGGTCGCCGTACGTTGCGGCTCCCTGCGTGCCGTACGCGACCCGCTGGCGGAGGGGCCTGCTTCCGCCCGGCTCTCCGAGCACGGTCACGGTGCCCCCCGAGATCTTCTGCACGCCGACGATCGAGCGCATGAGCGTCGTCTTGCCGCACCCCGAGGGCCCGAGCAGGCCGGTGATCTCACCGCGCGGGATCGCAAGGTCGATGCCGTCGAACACCTGCGTCCGTCCGCGTCTCACCCGCAGCTGCGAGATCTCCACCGCCGCTTTATTCATCATGTGATGAATTATGCGCCTGCGCGTCGGCGTGCACAAGGGCGGGTCGGCGCACGGGTGCGGTCGGCGCCCTCCCCGACGTGCGAAAAGTCGGACTTCCGGGGCGACACACCGCGGGCAGGCAGCCGCGGACGGCGTGTCAGGCCGCGGGTCCGACTTTTCGCACGCCGGAACGGCGAAAGAACGGATGCCGGGCGCGGCATCCGCCTCAGTCGAAGAGGTAGCGCTGCACCGTCGGCCCGACGCGGGTGACGAGCTCGTCGACCGGCGCCGCGGCGATCGGCCCGAGCTTCAGCACGTACCGGGTGAGGAGCATCCCGGCGATCTGAGAGGCGATGAGCGTGGCCCGCAGCTCGGCGTCATCGACGGCAAGCCGCTTCGCGATGCGGCCGATCAGCTCCCGCGACAGGAAACCCGCCAGCAGCGGGGTGCTGAGCCGGCTGCCGATCGCCGTGCGAATGAGCATCACGCCGCGCCGCCGCACCTCGGGCTGCTCGAACGACTCCAGTACGTAGCGGACGAGGCGCTCTCCGACCTCGTCTCGGGGTCCGTCGAGAATGCCGGGCACGTCGATGTCCGGCCGCATCGGGATGCCCACGGCCTCGGCGAACAGATCGGCCTTCGTGCCGAAGTAGTGGTGGACGAGTGCCGAGTCGACGCCAGCGCGAGTCGCGATGGCCCGAATGGTCGACGCCTCGTAGCCCTGCTCACCGAACTCGTCGACCGCTGCCGCGATGATGCGCTCGCGCGAATCGGAGCCTCCTCGCGGTCGTCCGCGGCGCCGCGGCGCGGCCTGTTCGGTCATGCCCGACAGCCTACCCACGCCGCCGTCAGCCGAGGAGGTGGCGCAGATACCGCTCGGGAGAGTCGAGGAACGAGCGCCAATGGCTCACGAGCTCGAGATCCTCCCATCGTGTCGGCCGGATGCCCCATTCCCCGATCTCGAGGATCCGCGCACCGGGAAGAGCTGCAAGCACCGGCGAGTGCGTCGCGCACAGCACCTGCCCTCCATCGTCGGCGATCCGCTGCAGCACCGCGATGAGCGCGAGCGTCGACTGGAACGAGAGCGCGGCCTCGGGCTCGTCGAGGCAGTAGAAGCCCGGATCGTCGAACCGGCTTCCCAGCATCGCGAGGAACGACTCGCCGTGACTCATCTCGTGGAACGCGATGTCGGGTCCGCGCGTCGACGGATTCTCCTCCAGGTACGTGTAGAACGAGTGCATCGTCTCGGCCCGCAGGAAGAAACCCCACCTGCTCGCTCCGACCCCGCGCTGCAGGCGGATCCAGTCGGACAGCAGCGACTCGGTCGGGCGGGTGCTGTGCATCGCCTGCCGCGAGCCGCCCTCGGGCGAGAGACCGTAGGCGATCGCGACGCCCTCGACGATGGTCGATTTGCCGCTGCCGTTCTCGCCCACGAGGAACGTCACACCGGGCGAGAGGTCGATGCCCTCTCGAAGGACCTGCGCGACAGCGGGAATGCTGGTCGGCCACGCGCTGCTCGGCATCGGCGCATCGTCGTTCGGGCGCACCGCCACGACGGGCTGCTCGCGTCGCCGGCGACTCCCGGACTTCCAGATCGACTCCATGATCCGACGCTAACCCGAGCCGCAGACGTCAGCACTCGATGACGTTGACCGCGAGGCCGCCCTCGCTGGTCTCCTTGTACTTCGTCGACATGTCCAGCCCGGTCTGGCGCATGGTCTCGACGACCGCGTCGAGCGACACGTAGTGGCTGCCGTCTCCGCGCAGCGCGAGGCGTGCCGCTGTCACGGCGGTCGAGGCCGCGATCGCGTTGCGCTCGATGCACGGGATCTGCACGAGACCGCCGATCGGGTCGCACGTGAGGCCGAGATGATGCTCCATGGCGATCTCTGCGGCGTTCTCGATCTGCCGGTTCGTGCCGCCCATGACCGCGGTCAGTCCGCCCGCCGCCATGGCGCACGCCGAGCCGACCTCGGCCTGGCAGCCGCCCTCGGCTCCCGAGATCGAGGCGTTCGCCTTGAACAGCGACCCCAGAGCGGTCGCGGTGAGCAGGAACCGGCGGATGCCGCGGCGGCGGTTCGCCTCGGCGACGGCGACCGGGTCTTCGATCGCCCCGACCGCGACGAGCGAGGCCTCCGCCCCGAAGCCGAGCAGCGCGCTGCCGACCAGCTCGCCGTACGGCGTGACCGCGTTGCCAGCCCCGAGACCGGAGTCGGCGAGGAAGCGCCACCAGTACATGGCGACGGCGGGCAGGATGCCGGCCGCCCCGTTCGTCGGCGCCGTGACGACCCTGCCGCCCGCGGCGTTCTCCTCGTTGACGGCGAGCGCGAAGGCGCCCAGCCATTCGCCCGGCAGCTCCCGATGCCCGTCGGCTTCCGTCTCCTCTAGCTGGGCGCGGATCACGCCCGCGCGCCGCTTGACCTTGAGCATCCCCGGGAGGACGCCCTCTGCGGACAGCCCCGCCTCGACGCAGCTGGACATCGCGTCCCAGATCGCGTCGAGCCCGGCGGCGACCTCCTGCTCGCTGCGCATCGCGATCTCGTTGCGCTTGGCGAGTTCGGCGATCGTGATCCCGTGCTCGTCGCACAGCGCGAGCATCGATGCGGCATCCGCATAGGAGTACGGCAGCCCGCCCGTCGAGAGCGTCGCCTCCTCGCCGTCACGGCGGATGAAGCCGCCGCCGATCGAGTAGTAGGTATCGACCGCGACGATCGCACCGTCGGCGTCCCACGCCGTGAGCGTCATCGCGTTCGGGTGGCCGGGCAGCCGCGTGCGCGGCGCGAAGACGATGTCGTCCTTCGCGAAGCGGATGCTGTGCGTGCCGTTCAGATCGAGAGTCGCCCCCTCGGGGAAGTCCGTCCATGCCGCGCGCACCTGGGCGGGGTCGCAGGTCTCGGGCGACAGTCCGCGGAGTCCGGCGACCACGGCATCCGGCGTCCCGTGCCCGATGCCCGTGGCGCCGAGCGATCCGTACAGGGTGCTGCCGACCCGCGCGACGCGGTCGATGCCGCCGGTCGCGGACAGGCGTCGGATGAAGTCGAGTGCGGCCCGCATCGGCCCGACCGTGTGGGAGCTCGAGGGCCCTACTCCGATGGAGAAGAAGTCGAAGGCCGAGACGTACGCAGTCACGCCTCCAGCTTACGTCCGAAGTGATCTCGCCGGATCGGTCACATATCCGCCGCCCCGTTCGTCTCCTCTTCAGAACCATCGACGAAGGAGAACCGAAATGACCATCACCACCACCGCATCGTCCGAGGTCGTCACCCACAAGGCGCGGATGCCGCACCCGGCGTTCCTGCTCGAAGGCGGCATCGACGCGATCAGCGGCGTCAACCGCGCAGCCCAGGCCGCAGGCGTTCCCGAGGAGATCCTGCACCTCGTCTCACTGCGGGCGAGCCAGATCAACGGCTGCAGCTGGTGCGTCGTCGACCACTCGCGTCAGATCGTCGAGGACGGCGCCGCACCCGAGCGGCTGCACGCCGTCGCCGCGTGGCGCGACGCTCCGTACTTCACCGCGGCCGAGCGCGCGGCCCTCGAACTCACCGAGGTGCTCACACGTCTCGCGGACAACCACGACCCCGTATCGGACGAGCTCTGGACCGAGCTGTCGACCCACTTCGACCGCAAGCAGCTCTCGGGACTGCTCTTCGAGATCGGCGCCATCAACGTCTGGAATCGTCTGAACGCGGCGATCCGGCAGCCCGCCGGATCGTTCTGACGGGTAGGTTGCCGAGCATGCAGTCGACACCGCTGGCCGAGGAGTTCGAGAGCCACCGGCGCTACCTCACCGCCGTGGCGTATCGCATGCTCGGTTCCCACGCCGATGCCGAGGACGCCGTGCAGGAGGCCTGGCTCCGAGTCGCGCGGGCGACGCCGGACGCCGACGATCTGCGCGCCTGGCTGACGCGGGTCGTCAGCCGGATCTGCCTCGACCAGCTGCGCTCGCGCACACGACGCCGCGAGAGCCCGCTCGATGTCATCCCCGACGCGGAGCGGGCTCCCGACGGCGACGATCCGGTCGTGCATGCCGAGAGCGCCGACCGCGTCGGGTATGCGCTCATGCTCGTGCTCGAGCAGCTGAGCCCCGACGAACGCCTCGCCTACGTGCTGCACGACGTGTTCGGCCTGTCCTTCGATGAGGTCGCGCCGCTCGTGGATCGCACCGCGCCTGCCGCCCGCAAGCTCGCGAGCCGCGCGCGCGACCGCGTACGCGGCGCGGCGCCGGAGGATCAGCTGCAGGCGGCGACACACGAGCAGCGCAGGCGCGTGGTCGACGCGTTCCTCGCGGCGGCGAAGGACGGCGACTTCGCCGGACTCCTCGCCCTCCTGCACCCCGACGTCGAGTTCCGGCAGGATCTGGGGGCCGACGGCGTCCGCATCCTCCGGGGTGCGGAGAAGGTCGCATCGAGCGCGGCCGCGTACCACCGCTACGCGAAGGGCTTCGACTTCGACGTCGTCGAGCTCGGCGACGGCTTCGCCGTGGTCGCGATCGAGGACGGGATGCCGGTGTCGCTGCTGTTCGTGACCTCGGAAGGCGACACGATCGTCGCGATGGAGACCCGCGAGATCGGCTGATGCCCGAATCGGGCTCCGTCAACCCCCTGCCTCGCGCGCGGTCGAGGCGGCATGCTGATCGCATCGACCCAGGCGAAAGGCACCATCATGACGAACAGCGCACCCGCGCAGGATCCGGCCGGCCGCGACCCCGAAACCCAGACGCCCACCCCTTCCCCGTCTTCGGGAGCCGACGCCGGCGAGTTCACCCAGGGCACCGCCGAGAAGCCGGAGCAGGCGGAGTCGCCGGAGGATGCCGACCCCGCGCAGGTTCCGAGCAACGAGGAGCTCGAGGAACCGAGCACCGAGAAGGAACCGGAGGAGGAGCCGAAGGCGCCGGCTCCCGATGACGCCGAGCCCGATCACCGGGCCGTCGGCATCGGCGTGATCGACGCCCCGGAGTCCGACGCAGGGGAATGAGTTCCGGTCGCAGTTCGTGCCGCCTGGTCGATGGCGAAGCGGCACGAACTGCGATTGGAGGGGCCAGTCGGCTACTCGACGAGCTTTCCCGCCGTGTCGACCTCGCGCATGAGCTCGGCGATCTCGGCGGGGATGGGCGGGATCTCCTCTCGCGTGACGCCCGTGGTCGGCGACCAGACCAGGTTCACCTGCAGCGTGGGATCGGTGTCGGGGAAGTCGCTGCGGTTGTGGCATCCGCGCGTCTCGCGCCTCTCCCTCGCAGCCTCCAGCGTGGCCCGGGCAGCGAGCGCCGACGCTTTCAGATCGAAAGCGTGCGCGAGATCCTGGTAACCGGCGATGTCGGGGTGGATGCCGATGTCCTCCATGCGACCCTCGATGAGGTCGAGCTCAGCGAGGCCGGTGCGAAGGCCCTCTTCTGAACGGACGACGCCGGCGTGCGCGGTCATGGTGTTGCGGATCGCCCGCTGCAGAGCGCGCACGTTCTCGCGCCCGTCGGCGGCCAGCAGGTCGTCGATCTCGGCGCGGGCCGCGGCCACGGCATCCGCTGACCGGCGCTGCGCATCGAGACCCGCTGCGTGCGCCATTGCGGCGTGGCCGACCAGGCGTCCGTAGACGAGGAGCTCGATGAGCGAGTTGCCGCCGAGGCGATTGGCGCCGTGCAGTCCGCTGGATGCCTCGCCGATCGCGTACAGCCCCTCGACGTCGGTGCGGTGGTCCTCCGGACGCACCCACACTCCGCCCATCGAGTAATGCGCGGTGGGCGCGATCTCGATCGGGTCGGTCGTGATGTCGAGCATCTGCAGCTCCATCATCGTCTGGTAGACGCGCGGCAGCCGGGTCATGATCGTCTCGCGCGGCAGGTGCGAGACGTCGAGCCACACTCCGCCGTTCTCGGTTCCGCGGCCCTCGGCGATCTCGGTGTACGCCGCGAGCGCGACGCGGTCGCGGGTAGACAGCTCCATGCGCTCGGGGTCGTACTTCGCCATGAACCGCTCGCCGAGGGCGTTGGTGAGGAATCCGCCTTCGCCACGCGCGGCCTCGGAGATGAGAGTGCCCGCCGCGTTCTCGGGCTCGATGATGCCGGACGGATGGAACTGCACGAGTTCGGGGTCTCGCAGCCGCGCTCCCGCCTCGACGGCCAGCCGGAACGAGTCGCCGGTGTTCTCGTCTCGTCGGGAGGAGGTGCGGCGCCAGATGCGGTTGTGACCGCCCGCTGCGAGGATCACGGCATCCGCGTGGATCAGATAGCGTGTGCCGTCCGCCTGATCGAACCCGTAGGCGCCGAACACGACGTTGTCGCGCACGAGCAGGCGCGTGATGTAGATGCCGTCGAGGATCGGCACGTCGAGCTCTTCGGCGCGGCGCACGAGCGTGCGCTGGATCTCGAGCCCGTGTAGTCGCCGGCGAAGGCGGTTCGGCGGAAGGTGTGCGCGCCGAAGAATCGCTGCGAGATGCGTCCGTCGTCTTCGCGGGCGAAGTCCATGCCCCAGCGCTCGAGATCGCGGATGCCGCGTTCCGCACCCTGCGTGACGATCTCGACCGTGTGCGGGTTTGCGAGCAGATAGCTCTCCTTGATGGTGTCGGCGGCGTGCTGCTGCCAGCTGTCGTCGGCGTCCATCGTGCCGAGCGCGGCGTTGATGCCGCCTGCGGCGAGCGAGGTGTGTGCGTCGCCCCGCGGGCGCTTGCCGACGGCGACGACGTCGATGCCGTGCTCGGCGACCTCGATCGCCGCTCGCAGCCCTGATCCGCCCGTTCCGATGACGAGGACGGTGGTGGAGATCTGACGTTCGTTCATGCTGTCCACGCTAAGAACCTCTCCGCGATAACTCCAATGCATAGTTCCGCTTGTCTCGATACACTCTGAACATGAATCTCGAGCAGCTGCGCAGCTTCGTGGAAGTGGCCCGTCTGGGGCACTTCACCCGTGCCTCCGAGAGCCTGCATCTCGCCCAGCCCTCGCTGAGCCGGCAGATCTCCACCCTCGAGCGCGAGCTCGGGGCGGAGCTGTTCCAGCGGGCACGGGGCAACATCTCGCTCACCGCCGCCGGCGAGACCCTGCTTCCCCGCGCGCAGCGGATGCTGGCCGAGGCCGAATCGATCCGCGAGGAGATGGGCGAGCTCGCCGGCCTCCGCCGCGGGCGCGTGCGCCTCGGCGCTCCGCCCACCCTGTGCATCAGCCTGGTCGCCGAGGCTCTCAGCGCTTTCCGCGCCCGACATCCGGCTGTCGATCTGCACCTCACCGAGAGCGGCTCGCGCCTGCTCGTCGAGCAGCTCGCCGTGGGCGCCGTCGACATCGCCCTCATCACCGAGTCCGACGCACAGCCCGTCTCCGGCGTCAGCCTGACCCGCACGCCCCTCCTCGCCGAGGAGCTCGTGGTCGTGTCATCCGCTTCGGCGCCCGCGCTGACGACCGACGAGGTGATCTCCCTCGAGCTCCTCGCCACGCTTCCACTGATCGCCTTCGACGACAGCTACTCGCTGCGAGCGACGACGGATGCCGCGTTCCGCGCGGCAGGCCTGACGCCGACGATCGTGCTCGAGGGGGCGGAGATGGATGCCGTGCTCCGCTTCGCCGAACGCGGCGTCGGCGTGGCGGTCGTCCCCGCGATGGTGCTGCTGGATCGCCCCGAACTGCGCTCGGCGCGTCTCGCCCACCCGTCGATGACCCGCACGATCAGCCTGGCGCATCGCTCCGACGTGACGCCCGCTCTCGCCGTCGCCGAGATGCGGCGTGCGATCGTGTCGACGGCGGCCGAAGTCGCCCGAAGGGACCCGGCGATCACGAACCTGCGGTAGCGCGCGTCCCGTCTGCATGTTCAGATTCCGTCTGCATGTCGAAACCGTCGTTCTCGGCATGCAGACGGATCCCCGGCATGCAGACGGCACAGCCACTCGCATCCGAGAAACGAAAATCCCCGCCGCTTCCGCGACGGGGATCCTCAATACTGTCTCAACACAGTTCTGCCGGTTCCGAAGAACCTGTGCGCCACAAGGGACTCGAACCCCTAACCTTCTGATCCGTAGTCAGATGCTCTATCCATTGAGCTAGTGGCGCCCGGCCTGCTCAGCGGGCCGTGGAACAGCCTACAACAGTCTCTACGAGAAAGCGAAACGACGCCTCAGGCCCCCTTCGCAGACGACTTCTCGGCCTCTTTCTCCTGCTTCTTGCGTCGCTTCGCCTTGGCCCGCTGCTCGGACGACAGCGCCTGCAGATCGACCAGACGCAGCGCCTGCATCCGCGCCTCGCGCATGCGATCGTAATCGGGATCCTGGTCGGGCCGCATGCCCTCGACCCGGAGCCGGCGGTCGAGATTGTGCCTGACGTCGGCCCAGGCGGCCTGACGCGCCTCTTCGACGATGACCCCGAGTTCTTCGCGGTCGTCCATCATCTCGCGCAGTTTCGCGGCGACGCCATGCGACTGCCTCGCGCGTCGCTTGAGGTTGCGCACGTCGCGATCTCGATAGTCGTGCGTGCCCACAGGATCGGAGTGCCGCCCGCGCGCCCGCTTGCGCAACTCCGCCAGAGCCTTCTCGGACTGCTCGGCCTCTTCGGCCATCGCCCGAAGCGCCTCGCGCGTGTCGTCGATGTACTTCTCGGTGTCGAAGACTCCACCCTCGGCGATCGTGCCGACGAGGATGTGATTCTTCACGGCGAGGCGCGCGGCAGAAGTCGCGATCGCGACGCCCTCGGCGATGGCATCCGCAGTTCGTCCCACCGCTACCTCCTCTGAACGAGAGTACCGGTTCCCCCCGACGCTCCGGCAGGTCACAATGGATCGGGATCCGGTTCGGGTCCACGTCGCCTCGCACCAGAGACGGCGCGGGGAGGAGGATGCCGTGACACCGCTCGACCTCACCGGACGCACGACCGTCGTCACCGGCGCCGCGAACGGCATGGGCGCCGAGATCGCGCGACTGCTCGCGACACAGGGCGCGCACCTCGCGCTGGTCGACCACGACGCGCAAGCACTCGCCTCCGTCGCTGCAGGCCTGACCGACGCCACCGTCACGACTCACGTCGTCGACCTGCGCGATGACGACGCGGTCTTCGCGGCATCCGCCGACATCTCGGCCGCCCACCCGCAGATCAACGCCCTCATCACGTGCGCCGGTTCATCGATGCTGGGCGACATCGAGCAGCTCACGATGGAGGAGATGCGCTGGCTCGTCGACGTGAACCTGTGGGGCACCGTCTCGATCACGAAGGCCCTGCTCTCTGCGCTGAAGAGGGCGCCGGCCGCGCACATCACGCACCTCGCCAGCGTCTACGCCCTGGCGGCCCCCGCCGGGCGCATCCCCTACGCACTCAGCAAGTTCGCCGTGCGCGGCTTCTCCGAAGCCCTCCGCCACGAGCTCGAGGGCACCTCCGTCACGGTCGGCGCGGTGTATCCGGCGGGCGTCCGTACCGGGATCATCCTGCACGGACGGTACGCGGCCGCGATCGATCCGGCCGTCGCCGCGCGTGCCGCCGCCGCGCAGGCCGCGATGTACCACACGGAGCCTGCCGCCGCCGCGGCCCGCATCGTTCAGGCGACGCGCCGCAGGCGGGCGCGGACGATGGTCGGGCGCGAGGCGCGGCTCGTCGACGTGCTGACCCGGCTCTCCCCCGTCGGCTACTGGCGGATCATGCGCCGACCTCTGCGCGAGGCGATCGACACGACCACGCCCGCGGACTGACTCACTGCACCGCGCCGACCCAGATGCCGGACGCCCACGCCTGCTGGTCGCCGCTGCAGCCGACGGATCCGGGGAACCCGCGCACCACGGCCATGCAGTTCGCGAGGAACTCGGGGTCGCCGCCGAACATCGTCTGATACGCCGCCGAGGAGGTCAGGGCGCCCCACACCTGGAACTGGTAGATGTGCGCGAGCTCGTGGGCCATCGCCCAGTTCAGCCGATCCGCATTCCAGGTGACGATGTCGGCGCGGTACTTGATGTATCCGTTGCTGTTGGCGCACGCGGCAGCGCTGCCTCCCGCGCACGACGCCGACTCGTACAGCCCGACGCCGCTGCCGCCCACGTGGTCGAGCGCGGCGCGCACGCGTGCGTAGCCGTCGGGCCCGCTCGACGACCACGCCGGACCTCCCGGGCCGCGTCGGGCCTGCTGCACGGCCTGCCAGGTCGAGATGTCTCCGTCGATCTTCGCGGTCATCGCGTGGATCGTGGCCGTCGCGTTGGTGACGACGACGGGGTCGGCCCGCTCGGCGAGCACGGCTTGCTGGGCGGAGAGAGCGGATGCTCGATCCGCCGTCGTGTCGACCTTGCCCGCTGCCCTGTCGAGTGCGGCCGTGAGCGCCGCGATCTCGGCGACGAACGCCGGGCGGACAGCGAGCACCGCGGCGCGATCGGCCACATCCTGCTCGGCGATGACGATCGCACCTCGCAGATAGTCGCCGCGCTGGGCGGCCTCGTCAGCGGCGGTCGAGACCGTGCGCAGCTCGGCGATCGTCGCGGCCCGCTCCTCGTCGAGGGAATGCGCGCGCTCGACGACCCCGGCGGCGAGGACGACGGCCAGGGCAGCGGTCACGACCAGCAGTCGCCTCACGGCAGAAGGCCCGTCGTGTCGGCGAGCTGCTTCTCCTGCTCGGCGATCTGCGAGCGCAGAGCGCTCAGGGCCTCGTCGAGTTCCGAGTTCGCCGACTCGAGCTCCTCGAGCTCCTGCCGGGTCTCTTCGACGGCAGCTCTCGCCGCCTCGAGCGCGGCGACGCGCTGCTGATCGGCGACGACGATGAGAGCCCCTCCGCCGACGAGCAGCAGAGCACCCACGATCACTGCGATGACCCGCATATCGCTCCCCAGAACGAACGACTACCTGACCCCCTGGGGACACCATACCGCCGAGCGGTCTACGACATGCCGGGTGCTGCGCTGCGGAATCGCCGCAGGCGCAGGCTGTTCAGCACGACGAACACGCTGGAGAATGCCATCGCTGCTCCGGCGAGCATCGGGTTGAGCAGTCCGAGCGCCGCCAGGGGAAGGGCGGCGACGTTGTAGGCGAGCGCCCAGAACAGGTTGCCCCTGATCGTTCCGAGAGTGCGTCGTGCGAGGCGGATCGCGTCGACCGCGCCCCAGAGATCGCCGCGGACCAGGGTCAGGTCGGAGGCTTCGATCGCGGCATCCGTCCCGGTGCCCATCGCGACGCCCAGGTCCGACTGCGCGAGAGCTGCGGCGTCGTTGACTCCGTCTCCGACCATGGCGACGACTCGACCCTGCTGCTGCAGGGCCGTGATCTCGGCGACCTTGCCCTCTGGGAGGACGCCGGCGCGCACCTGGTCGATGCCGACCGCCGCCGCCACCTGGCGCGCCGCCTGCTCGTTGTCTCCGGTGAGGAGCACCGGGGTGAGTCCGAGACCGCGCAGGGCGGCGATCGCGTCTGCGCTGCTGGGCTTGATCTGGTCGGCCACCACGAGCACGCCGCGCACCTCGCCGTCCCACGCGACGGCGATCGCCGTGCGGGCCTCGGACTCGGCGCGCTCGAACGCAGCCGTGAGCTCGGGCGAGAGATGCAGCGCCCAGTCGGCGAGCAGAGCCGGCCGCCCGGCGATCACGGCGTGCGCGTCGACGACGCCCGTGATGCCCCGGCCCTGCACGTTCTGGAAGTCCGAGACCTCGGAGATCTCGCCCAGTCGCTCGGTGGCGGCGCGCACGATCGCCTGCGCGATCGGATGCTCGGATGCCTCCTCGACCGCTGCCGCGAGTCGCAGCACCTCCTGAGGATCCTGCCCCTCTGCGGGGATCACGTCGAGCAGGGTCATGCGCCCGCTGGTGACCGTGCCGGTCTTGTCGAGCACGATCGTGTCGACGCGGCGCGTCGACTCGAGCACCTCAGGACCCTTGATGAGCACTCCGAGCTGAGCCCCGCGCCCGGTGCCGACGAGGAGCGCCATGGGCGTCGCGAGGCCGAGAGCACAGGGGCAGGCGATGATCAGCACCGCGACCGCGGCCGTGAACGCTGCGGCCGCCCCTCCCCCGGCGATCAGCCAGGCCGCGAGCGTCACGGCGGCGATCGCGAAGACGATGGGCACGAACACCGCCGACAGCCGATCGGCCAGTCGCTGCGCCTCTGCTTTGCCGGACTGCGCCTCCTCGACCAGTTGCGCCATACGCGCGAGCTGCGTGTCGGCGCCCACGCGCGTCGCTGTGACCAGCAGACGACCGCCGACGTTCACGGTGGCGCCGGTCACGGCGTCGCCTGCGGCGACCTCGACAGGCACGGACTCACCGGTGAGCATCGAGGCGTCGATCGCGGATGTGCCGTCGAGCACGACGCCGTCGGTCGCGATCTTCTCCCCGGGGCGGACGACGAAGACGTCGCCGACGAGCAGTTCGGCCAGCGGCATCCGCTGCTCCACCCCGTCGCGCAGGATCGCGACGTCCTTGGCTCCCAGTTCACCGAGGGCCCGCAGGGCGGCTCCGGCCCGGCGCTTGGACCGATGCTCGAGGAAACGCCCGAGCAGCAGGAACATGGTCACTCCTGCCGCGACCTCGAGGTAGATGCTGCCGAGACCGTCACCGCGCTCGATCGTGAAGCGGAACGGGTGCGTCATGCCCCACATGCCCGCGGTTCCGAAGAACAGCGCGTACAGCGACCAGAGGTACGCGGCCGTGACACCGACCGAGATCAGCGTGTCCATCGTGACCGCACGATGCCGGGCGTTCAGCCAGGCGGCCCGGTGGAACGGCCAGGCCGCCCACGTGACGACCGGGGTGGCGAGCACGAGCGAGGCCCACTGCCAGCCGGAGAACTGCAGCGGCTCGATCATGGAGAGCAGGATGACCGGGACGGCGAGGGCCGCCGCCACGATCAGGCGCAGGCGCAGGAGCCGGTAGTCGCCGTCGGACTCGACAGCCTCTTCCGTCCGCGGAAGAGACGCGGTGTAGCCGGTGCGCACGACCTCGGAGATGAGGTCGTCGACGTCGATGCCGGAGTCGGCCTCGACGTGCGCCTTCTCCGTCGCGTAGTTGACGGATGCCGTGACCCCGTCGATGCGGTTGAGTCTCTTCTCGATGCGCGACGCGCACGACGCGCACGTCATGCCGCCGATCTCGAGATCGTACGTCGCTCCTGCGCCTGCCATGGCCGGGCCTCAGGCGCGGACGGCGCGGTAGCCGGCCTCGTCGACAGCGGCCAGCACGGCGGAATCGTCCAGCGCGGACTCGGAGGTGACGACGAGGCTCCCCGATGCGGCGCTGACCTCGATGCCGGTCACCCCGTCGATCTTCGCGACCTCGCTGCGGACGGATCCTTCGCAGTGTCCGCAGGTCATCCCGGTGACGGCGTAGGCGGTGGTGTTCATGGTTGTTCCTCTCGGCTCCCTCCGACCTTCGGAGGGATACCCCCAGGGGGTATCTGCCTATCGACAACGATACGCCCGTTCGCGCTATTCCCGCAAAGTTCAGATCGCGTAATCGCTCGCGAGACGGCGTTGCGCCGCCTGCTGCCCGCTCGCCAGATGAGCGGGCACGATGCGTCCGAGCGTCTCGATGTCGCGCGCAGCGAACGCGTCGAGGATCTCGCGGTGCTCCTGCGCCATCGCGATCAGGTCGTCGTGCTGCCCGAACAGCCACCGCAGGCGCGTGACGAAGACGCCGATCAGTTCCGCGAGCATCGCGTTGCCGGCGAGCTGAGCCGCGATCTCGTGGAAGTGACCTGCCGCAAGACGCGCGGTCTCGGTGTCACCGGCGTATGCCGCGGCGAGTTCGCGATCGCAGGCGTCTCGCATGCGGGCGAGCCCGGCGTCGTCGTGACGCTCGGCGGCGAGCATGAAGATCAGGGTCTCGACCGACGCGCGGACTTCGCCGAAGTCGTGGATGTCCTGCGGGGTGAACTCCCGCACGACGGCCCACGTGCGGGGGCGAGCGACCACGACGCCCTCGGCGACGAGCGTGCGGATGGCTTCGCGCACAGGCAGTCGCGAGACGTTCAGCTCCGCCGCGATGTCGCGCTCGACCAGCCGGGAGCCCGGCAGCCGACGACCGAGGATGATGTCGTCGCGCAGCACGCTCGCCACCCGCACAGACTCCAGCTCACCGGTTGCCCCCGCATCCCCCATGAACGGATTCTCTCATCATGCGGAAGCCCCGGCAATCTGGTATCCCAGCCAGGCGGATATGTTACGGCGTCACGGCAGGCGGTTCGCGATCGCGAGATTCGCCTTCAGCTCGGCCGCGTTCTGTCGGACGACGTATGCCGGACGATCACGCTCGACTCGCCACGATTCGCTGAGGGGCCCGATGTCGACGGTGTCGAAGCCCGCCTGGTCGTAGAACCGGGTGACGAACTCCACCGCTTCTGGGGCGTCACCGGAGGTCGCCAGCGCGCGTCGGTCGGCGGCGCCGGCGGGAGCGCCGTCGGTCGTGATGTCCGCAGCACCGATGTGATTGAACGCCTTCGCGACCTTCGACGTCGGCAGATGCTGCTGCAACAGCTGCGAAGTGGTGGTCTCGCCTCGGTCGAGCGCCTCGATGTGCCCGTCGCGCTCGAAGTAGTAGTTGTTGGTGTCGAGCACGATCTTGCCGGCGAGCGGCTCGACCGGGATCTGATCGATCGCGTGCAGCGGGACCGTCACGACGATCACGTCGCCTGCGGTCCCGGCCTCTTCGGGCGTACCGGCCTTTGCGCGCGGGCCGAGCTCCTCCACGAGGTCCGTGAGCGTCTCCGGTCCGCGGGAGTTGGCGATCACGACGTCGTAGCCGTTCGCCACCGCCACGCGGGCGATCTGAGAGCCGATGTGTCCTGCACCGATGATTCCGAGAGTTGTCATGCAAGGGGAAACCGTGCGCTCCGGCGCCTATTCCTCGATGACGCCGCATGACACGGATCAGAGGTCGAGCAGGAAGGTCTCCTCGACCCGGCGGTATCCGAGCGACTCGTACAGCTCGATCGCGCCGGTGTTGAAGCCGAACACGTGCAGCCCGACGGAATCAGCGCCCAGACGTCGCGCTTCGCGCTCCGCGGCGTGCATGAGCGCCCGGCCGTAGCCGAGTCGGCGCTGGTCCTCGGCGACCTCGATATCGAGGACGAACGCATGCGGCCGTCCGTCTCTGCGGCGCATCCCGAGCCAGAGGTAGCCGACTTCGGCGCCGTCGACG
This sequence comes from Microbacterium sp., assembly GCA_019510305.1. GTDB lineage: Bacteria > Actinomycetota > Actinomycetes > Actinomycetales > Microbacteriaceae > Microbacterium > Microbacterium natoriense_A. Next base: position 23,800 of record JAEKKN010000021.1, on the reverse strand, counting down.
GATGCGGTGAACAGCTCCTGCCCCGGGGTCGCGAGGCCCTGCGGCAGCTCGAGCCTCATCTGCCGACGCGACTCGGCCGCCGCGTCTTCCCGCGCGTATCTGCCGGACGCGACGAGGTCATCGGCGAAAGCGGCTTCCGAGTGCTCGACGAAGCTCTGGAACCGCTCGTCGGTCATCGGCACGACCTCGACGAGCGGTGTGAGCTCTCGAACCGGCAGCGGCTCGAGCACCATCTGGATCGACGCGATCGAGAAGCCGCGGTCGCCGATGAGGGCGTGCCCCTCGGCATCCTGCGGGAACAGCGCGATGCTGATCCTCGCCACCTCGGCCTCGTCGGCGACGCGCCGCAGGGCCGAGAACAGCCCCTCGCGCTGCTCGGCCGTCGTCGCAGCGGCGATCCCGAGGTCGATGACGTAGACCCTGCCCGCGCTGACACCCAGCCAGATCGTGCCGAGCTCGGAGGAGCCGTCGACGATCGTGAAGACGCTCGTGGTCGTCGTCGCGTACCTCTGCGGCAGAAGCTCGTGCAGGAAGGTCTCGGCGAAGTCGATCGCATCGGCTCCGACCCGCATGCCGGACTCCTGGCTGCGGACGACGAGGCGCTGCTTGACGTCTTCGCGCCAGGCGTCGAAGCGGTCGGCCGGCAAGGGCTTCAGCTGGACGGTCATCGGGCGCCCCTTTCAGACGGTGCTCTTGGCGAGGGCGTCCTCCGCGGCCACCCACGCGAGCATGGCGCACTTCACCCGCGCGACGTACTTGGACACGCCTCCGAGGGCCGCGGCATCACCGAGGAGCTCTTCGTCGGGCTGGATCCTGCCGCGAGAGCGCATGGCCTCGCGGAACGAGGCGATGCGAGCCTCGAGGTCCTCGACCGTGAGCCCCTCGGCGAGATCGGCGAGCATCGAAGCGGATGCCTGCGAGATCGCGCATCCGTGCCCTTCCCAGGCGATCGCCTCGACCGTGCCGTCGGCGGCGCGATGCACCTGCACCGTCACTTCGTCGCCGCACGTCGGATTCAGCTGATGCGACTGCGCGCGGATCTCGTCGCGCAGACCGAAGCCGTGCGGGGTGCGCGAGTGGTCGAGCACGAGCTCCTGGTACAGATTCTGCAGATCGCTCATGCGCCCCTCCGGAAGAAGTCGATCGCCCCGGCGACACCGGCGATGACGGCATCGACCTCGGCGTCCGTCGTGTACAGATAGGTGCTCGCCCGCGTGGACGAGGTGATGCCGAGCCGGCGGTGCAGCGGCTGCGCGCAGTGGTGCCCGACCCGCACGGCGATTCCGAGATCGTCGAGATACTGCCCGAGGTCGTGCGAATGGATGCCGTCGACGTCGAAGCTCGCCAGCCCCACGCGCGGCAGATCGATGCCGGCGCCGAGCACGCGCACACCGTCGATCGCGCTGAGCCCATCGACGAGGCGGGCGCCGAAGGCGGCTTCGTGCGCGGCGATGCGCGGCATGCCCACCGCGGTGAGATAGTCGACGGCTGCGGCGAGCGCGATCGCCTGCGACACGCGCTGCGTGCCGGCTTCGAAGCGCTGCGGCGGTGGGAGGTACTCGGCTGTCGTCGTCGTGACCGTGGTGATCATCGATCCGCCGGTGAGGAAGGGCGGCATGATCTCGAGCAGAGCGCGGCGACCGTACAGTGCGCCGATACCGGTCGGACCGAGCATCTTGTGTCCGGACAGCACCGCGAAATCGACGTCGAGCGCCTTCACGTCCAGCGGCAGATGCGGAGCCGATTGGCAGGCGTCGAGCAGGACGAGGGCGCCGGCCTTCCGCGCGAGGCCGACGAGCTCTGCCACCGGGTTGATCACGCCGAGCACGTTCGACACGTGCGTGAACGCCACGAGCCGCGTGCGCGCCGTGATGAGCTCCGCGGCGGCGTCGAGGCGCAGCGCCCCTTGGTCGTCGAGAGGGATCACCTTCAGGGTCGCCCCGGTGCGGGCGGCGAGCTCCTGCCAGGGGATCAGATTCGCGTGATGCTCCATCTCGGTCGTGACGATCTCGTCGCCTGGGCCCAGCCGCAGCGATTCGGATGCCGCGCCGCCGCGGCCCAGCGAGGCGTTCGACAGGGCGTAGGCCACGAGGTTGACGGCTTCGGTCGCGTTGGAGGTCCAGACGATCTCGTCGTCGTCCGCGCCGACGAAGCGCGCGACCGAGGCCCTGGCGTCTTCGAACAGCTCGGTCGCCTCGGCGGCCAGGGTGTGCGCGCCACGATGCACGGCGGAGTTCATGCCGGTCGCGAATGCACGCTCGGCGTCGAGCACCGCGAGCGGACGCTGCGAGGTGGCCCCGGAGTCGAGATATGCGAGCGGATGCCCGTTCACCTCGGTGCGGAGGATCGGGAAGTCCTCGCGGATCCGCTGCACCTCGGCATCGGTCAGCGGGGCGATCAGGTCTGCCTCGATGGTGCTCATCGTTCCAGTTTCTCACCTGCCGCCCCGACGCGGGTCGCCGGCCCGGTGGCGACCCGCGCGACGAACGGTTCAGCGGCGCGCGGATCTCGCGCGCACGGCTGTGACGGCGAGCAGGCTCAACCAGGTGATCAGCAGCGCGGCCGTCAGCCAGATCCCCAGATCGTCGATCGCGAGCCCGGACAGCCAGGCGGTCGGACCCTGCCAGCCCCACAGCTCGCTCGCGACGCCCGACAGCTGCACGAGTGCGACGACCACGGCGACGGCGACCGAGATCAGCGCCATCCAGGTCGCGTATCCGCTGAGCGTGCGGCGCTCCCGGTCGGGGAAGGAGTAGGCGCGATGTGCGACGGCGGCCTGCGCGGTGTCGAGGGCCGTCATGCCGGCCGCGAAGATCACGGGCAGCGCCAGCACGAGCCACCACGGAAGGGCGGTCGCCGCGGCGGTGCCGGCGAGCGCGAGAAGGCCGATCTCGGTGGCCGTGTCGAAGCCGAGACCGAAGAGCAGCCCGACGCCGAACATCCGGCTCGGGCGATCGACCGTGCCTTCCAGGCTCGACAGCGCCCGCCACACCGGTCCGCCCGGAAGCCCGCCGCGGCGACGGGAGAGGAGAGCGCCGATGCCGAGCGCGGCCAGCAGAAGGAGGAAGGCGCTGGAGATCGAAGGTCCCCACACTCCGGTGATCTGATGCAGCAGCGAGGTGTCCTGGGCGAGGGCGCCCGCGACCGACGCCGCCCCCCAGGCGAGCACGACCGACAGGCCGAACACCACCGTCGAGTGACCGAGGGCGAACCAGGTGCCGACGTTCCGCGCGGGCAGGCCCCGCTCGAGCAGGCGACGGGTCGTGTTGTCGATCGCGGCGATGTGATCAGCGTCGAACGCGTGCCGCAGCCCGAGCGCGTACGCGGCGAGGCCGGTGGCGAGCAGGCCGTTCGCTGCGCCGTCGGGTGCGGCGACCGCCGCCGTGAGCAGAAGAGTCCCCCAGCCCAGGACATGCAGGGCCGCGACGAGCACGATCGCGGTCGACGGCCGAGCGAGCCGCGGCGTGCTCTCAACGGTGAGCAGGGTCATAGGTGTTCTCCTGTCGTGCGGCCCACGCTGCCGCGAGCTCGTCGGTCCAGCGGTGCGAAAGCGCTCCGAGCGGACTCTCATGGGTGTGCGAACCGAGATGCCTCGCGACCACTCCCGGTCCCTCCAGCATCATCGTGACCGGCGTCTGGACGACCGGACGGATTCCGGCGAGGACGACGGCGTCGAACACGCTGTGCGCGCCGAGCACTCCCGGCTGCGGTGCCGCGCCCGAAGCGTGCAGGCCTTCGGCGAGGAGCGGATGCCGACCCCGATCCACGATCGTGCGCGAGCGGATCGTGCCGCCGCGCTCGCCGCTGCGTCCGAGCACGGTGGTCTCGCGGATGAGCAGAGCGGCGCTGTCGGCGATCCGGGCGCGCGTCGTGCGCACCACCTCTGCGCCGTCCGCGACGATCAGCGGCTTCGCCGCCCACACGAGCGCCGCGCCCTCTTCCAGCTCGATGTCGGCGACCCATCGAGAGCGCTCCGGCCGGCCGCCGTACGCCACCGTGCCGCCGATGTCCTCCAGCCGCAGCAGGCACCCGGCTCCCACACGGATGCGGATCGCGACCTGGTCTCCGGGGAGGAGCAGTGCGCCGGCTGCGACCAGTGCGACGCTCGCGACGCGCGACGAGCGCGAGATCAGGCGCGGAGCGAGCTGCGCGGTGCTCAGGCGCACCGAGGCGCGATGCTCGGCGGCATCGACCTCGATCGTCGTGACGGCGGCGGACACGGGTGCACAGGCTCCCGGTCAGTGCGAGGCGTCGGCGTGGGTGTGCGTGTGCGTGTCTTCGTCGTGCGTGTGCACGAACCAGCCGCCCTCCTCGTCGGAGTGGCTGTGCGGTGCCATGGGACCGGGGTCGACCGGCGTGTGCGTCCCCGACCTGTGCGCAGCGAGGATGTCGAGCACCCACTGGCGGAGCGTGGAGATCGCCGAGGCATCCGTGCGCGACAGCGCGAGCACCGCCCTGCCCTCGCGGGCGCTCTCGGCATCCGCCACCATCTGCGGGACGTCGACGCCCACATAGGGGGCGAGATCGGTCTTGTTGACCACCAGCAGATCGGCGCGGGCGATGCCCGGCCCGCCCTTGCGTGCGACATCGCCGCCTCCGGCGACATCCAGGACGAAGAGCTGCGCGTCGACGAGCGCCGGTGAGAACGTCGCGGTGAGGTTGTCGCCGCCTGATTCGATGATCACCACGTCGAGCGGAGCGAAGTCGCGCTCGAGGTCCTCGGCAGCCAGGAGGTTCGCGGTGACGTCATCGCGGATCGCGGTGTGCGGGCATGCGCCGGTCTCGACCGCGCGGATGCGCTCCGGCTCGAGCACTCCCTCGGAGCGGAGGAAGCGTGCATCCTCGTCGGTGTAGATGTCGTTCGTGATGACGCCGAGGCGCAGATCTTCGCTCAGGGCGCGGCAGAGCGTCGCGATCAGCGAGGACTTGCCGGTGCCGACAGGACCGGCGACGCCGAGTCGGAGGGCGCGGACGGGAGAATGCGTTTCAGGCACGGAACAACCTTTGCGTCAGGAGCGCGTGGGACTCGGCCCACTGCTCGGATTCGGGGGCACCGGCGACGGGGATGTCGCGGGGGTCTGTGAGCTCGGAGATCGGCCGGAGCGCGTCGTCGACCGCCGCGCAGGTGTGCGCGACCCATACGCTCGCGGCGGCCGGATCACCCGGTTCGAGTTTGAGCACGGCTGCGGCGGCGCTCGCCGCATCGTCGTAGACGACGGTTCGGCACAGGTCGAGCGGGTCCATGCCCGCCTCCGCGGCGATGACGCCGAGCACCACCGCTCGAGGCGCGGGGGTCGGGCGACGTCCGAGCGAGGCGAGGGGGTGCGATTCGGGCCAGAGGTGGGTGCCGAGGCGCAGCAGCCCGCGGCCGAGCACCCTGGCTGCGTCCCGCTGCGCAGGTGACGGCGTACGCGCAGCCCAGGCCGTCTCCGCGGCGGTGAGCGCGTCGGCGTCGGCCGTGAGCGCGAGATGGCGCGCGACCACCGCCGTGCCGGCATCCACCAGCGAGCCGGTCCATGCCCGGGTGTGCAGAAGAGCAGGGATCTGAGCCGGATCCATGCCGGCGCGCAGCGCCGGCTCGACGCCCGCCGAGTGGGCGTGTCCGCCGGAGGGCAGGCGCGCGTCGGCCAGCAGCATCGCGATGCTGGTCGAGGGCAGCGGGTACGGCAGCATGACGGCTCAGAACATCGAGTAGAGCTGCGCGAGCGGAAGGATCGACGCCGGCGCCGGGTGCACCTCTTCGCCGTCGATGTCGATGCGGAACGTGTCGGGATCGATGTCGATCCTCGGCAGCGCGTCGTTGTTGCGCATGTCGGCCTTGCCGATGCCGCGGGTCGGACGAACGCCCCTCAGCCGGCGGCGCAGGCCGAGCTCATCCGCCAGCCCGGCGTCGAGCGCGGCCGGCGACACGAAGGTCACCGAGTGCTCGGCTCCGGCCGCGGCGAGGAACGCCGGTCGCATGAGCACGGGCTGCGGTGTGGGGATCGACGCGTTCGGATCGCCGAGTGCGGCCCACACGATGCCGCCGCCCTTGATCACGACCGCAGGGCGGATGCCGAAGAAGGCGGGATCCCACAGCACCAGATCCGCGAGCTTGCCCGCCTCGATCGATCCGACCTCGTGGTCGATGCCGTGTGCGACCGCCGGATTGATGGTGTACTTCGCGACGTAGCGACGCGCGCGTTCGTTGTCGGCGGGGAGCGATGTGCCGAGCGACCCTCGGCGCGCCTTCATGACGTGCGCGACCTGCCAGGTGCGGGTGATGACCTCGCCGATGCGGCCCATCGCCTGCGCGTCGGAGGAGGTCACCGACAGCGCGCCCATGTCGTGCAGGATGTCTTCGGCGGCGATCGTCGTGCCGCGGATCCGCGATTCCGCGAAGGCGAGATCCTCGGGCACGGCGGGGTTGAGATGGTGGCAGACCATCAGCATGTCGAGGTGCTCCGCCACCGTGTTCACGGTGTGCGGCAGGGTCGGATTCGTCGAGCCGGGGATCACATACGGCAAAGACGCGATCGCGAGGATGTCGGGGGCGTGACCGCCGCCCGCGCCCTCGACGTGGAAGGCGTGGATCGAGCGCTCGGCGATCGCGGCCACGGTGGACTCGACGTATCCCGTCTCGTTGAGCGAGTCGGAGTGCAGCGCGACCTGGAGGCCCCAATCGTCGGCTGCTCTCAAAGCCGCATCGATCGCGGCCGGACTCGAGCCCCAGTCCTCGTGCACCTTGAAGCCCGCGGCCCCCGCCCGTGCCTGCTCGGCGAGCGCTTCGGCCGAGACCGTGTTGCCTTTGCCCAGCAGCAGGAAGTTGACGGGCAGAGCATCCAGCGACCGGTGCATCGTGGCGAGGTGCCACGCTCCGGGCGTGACCGTGGTCGCCTTCGAGCCCTCCGAGGGACCCGTGCCTCCGCCGACGATCGTGGTGATGCCGGTCGCGAGCGCCTCGTGCACCTGAGACGGCGAGAGCAGGTGCACGTGCGAGTCGATCGCCCCGGCGGTCAGGATGCGGCCCTCCCCCGAGATCACGTCGGTGGACGGCCCGATGATGAGGCGGGGATCCACCCCGTCGGCGATGTCGGGGTTCCCGGCGCGGCCGAGCGCGACGATCCGGCCGTCGCGGATCCCGACGTCGGCGCGGATGATGCCCCACCATTCCAGGATGATCACGTTCGTGATGACCGTGTCGAGAGCACCCTCCGCCCGCGTGCGCGTGGACTGCGCCATGGATTCGCGGATCGACTTGCCGCCGCCGAAGACGGCTTCCTCACCGCCCGCGGTCAGGTCTTCCTCGATCTCGATCCAGAGGTCGGTGTCGGCCAGCCGCACCTGATCGCCCGCGGTCGGACCGTAGATGGCGGCGTAGCGCTCCCTGTCGATGTGCACCATCAGTCGGCCTCCGGGTGGTCGAGGAGCGGATGGGCTGCGCGCGCGAGCTGCAGACCGGGGACGCGCCGCGCACCGCGCAGCGCCACGGCGTCCAGCGCCCGTGATGCACCGGGTTCGAAGCGTTCGGACGTTCCGGACGGGATGTCGAGACGGAACCCGTGGGCGGCCTCTCTGTCGAAGGACAGCGCGGTGTTCGCGTCGGGGAGGTGCAGGTGCGAGCCGATCTGGATCGGGCGGTCTCCGGTGTTGACGAACACGAAGCTCCTGCGCTCCTCGGCGGTGCGATCCGCATTCAGCTCGATCGTGCCGGGGCGCACGCGCAGCCCGCCGGGGCCTTCTGAGATGCCTGAGCTCATGGAGTCCGCCTTCAGTCGATCGGGTGATGGATCGTCACGAGCTTGCGCCCGTCGGGGAACGTCGCCTCGACCTGCACGTCGTGCAGCATCTCGGGGACGCCGGGCATGACCTCGGCTCTGGTGAGGACCTTGCGCCCCTCGTCCATCAGCCCCGCCACGTCGGCGCCCTCTCTGGCGCGCTCGATGACCCAGGTCGACAGCAGCGCGACCGTCTCGGGATGGTTCAAGAGCACCCCGCGCTCACGCCGGTCACGGGCGACCATGCCGGCGACCGCGAGGAGCAGCTTCTCCGTGTCAGCGGGTGTCAGATGCACCGCGGCTCCTTCCGTCTTCCCGGCGCCCGGCAGCGTGCGCCTGGAAGAAATCTGCCACACCGGAAACGGGGCGGCGACCGCCGCCGGATGCGGATCCGCGCGAACTGGCGGCAGGCCGGAGAAGAGTTAACGCGATCGCAACACCGGCGAAATCGCGGCGCGGGCGCGCGGGCCCACACTGGCAGCACGCCCTCACCGGTACGAGAGCGCGAACCACCCTCGGCGTCGAGGCCGCTCCCCGAGGTCGTTCGCCCGAGGGGTGCGGATCGCCGCCGATTCTCACCACGCCGTCGTGGGCAGCGCCCCGGCGTCCGCCCGCCCCGAGACGAACGGAGACCGGGCATGACCACGGAGATCACCCGTCCGACGACCGACGATGCGCCGCCGGCGCTTCCTCCCACCGACATCCACGACCGCGGTTCCGCCGACGCCAGGGCCGCGACGAAGGAGAGCCTCGAGGACTACACGCTGCGCTTCGCCCCGCGCTCGTACCGAAAGTGGGGTCCGGGGGTCGTCGCCACCAGCGCGTTGGGCGGCATCGCCTATCTCGCCGACTTCTCGATCGGTGCGAACATCGGCATCACGCACGGCACGATCAACGCCCTCCTGGGCATCGCGGTCGCCGCCGTCGTGATCTTCGTCACCGGCATCCCCCTCGCCTACTACGCCGCCCGCTACAACATCGACCTCGACCTGATCACCCGAGGCTCCGGCTTCGGCTACTACGGCTCGGTCATCACGAACGTGATCTTCGCCACCTTCACGTTCATCTTCTTCGCCCTCGAAGGATCGATCATGGCGCAGGGCCTCCAACTCGGGCTGGGAATCCCGGTGTGGATCGGCTACGCGGTCTCGACGATCCTCGTGATCCCCCTCGTGATCTACGGCATGCGCGCGCTCTCGAAGCTGCAGGTGTGGACCACACCGCTGTGGCTGATCCTGATGGTGATCCCGTTCGCCTACCTGGTCATCGCCAACCCCTCGTCGGTCGGCGAGTTCTTCGACTTCAAGGGACAGGGCGACGGCTCGCTCTCGCTGTCCTCGGTCATGCTCGCCGCGGGCGTCTGCCTCTCGCTGATCGCCCAGATCGCCGAGCAGATCGACTACCTCCGGTTCATGCCTCCCAAGACCGAGGCGAACCGACGCCGGTGGTGGGGCGCGGTCATCCTCGCGGGTCCCGGCTGGGTGATCTTCGGCGCTCTCAAGCAGGCGATCGGCCTCTTCCTCGCGGTCTACCTCATCGCGAGCCTCGACCCCGAGGCCGCGGCGACGGCGAACGAACCCGTGCACCAGTTCCTCGGGATCTACGAGCAGATGATGCCCGGCTGGCTCGCGATGACGCTCGCGGTCATCCTCGTGGTGATCTCCCAGATCAAGATCAACGTCACGAACGCCTACTCCGGGTCGCTCGCCTGGACCAACTCCTACACACGCATCACCAAGACCTACCCCGGCCGCATGATCTTCGTCCTGGTGAACCTCGCGATCGCGCTGATCCTCATGGAATCGAACATGTTCGACTTCCTCAACACCATCCTGGGCTTCTACGCGAACCTCGGAATGGCGTGGATCGTGACCGTGGCGACCGACATCGCGATCAACAAGTACCTGTTGAAGCTGTCGCCGAAGCAGCCCGAGTTCCGCCGCGGCATGCTGTACGCGTGGAACCCGGTCGGCGTCGTCTCGCTCGCTCTGTCCGGCGGCATCTCGATCGCGATGTTCTTCGGAGCGTTCGGGCCGGGCGTCCAGCCCTTCTCGCCGATGTTCGCCGTGCTGATCGCGTTCGTCGCGACTCCCGTGATGGCGATCATCACGAAGGGCCGCTACTACCTGCGGCGCACCGACGACGGCATCGATCTGCCGATGCTCGACGATGACGGCAACCCCAGCGACGAACGCCTGATGGACCTCGCGACCGGCATCGAGTTCGAGCGGCCAGACATGATCGCGTCAGCCGTCCCCGGGCCCGACGGCGAGACGCAGTACATCTCGTCTCTGTCGATCGCGACGGACAAGACCGGGGAGCACGTGCTGCCTGCGCAGAGATAGCCCGCCCACCCGATCAGCGCCCTCGCCGTCGAGATGCCTGATCTCGACTCAGCGGCCGCCGAGCACCCGCTCGTCGGCCGCTTCGTCGTAGCTGTCCTGCGCGGCGAGAACGTCGTCCACGTGCGATTCGGCCCAGATGCGCAGCGCCTGCAGCGGCTCGTGCAGGGTCCGCCCCAGCGGAGTGAGCCGATATCGCACATGCCCGTCTTCGTCAGCGGCGCGCTCGAGCATCCCGTCGCGCTCCAGTGCTCGCAGCGTGTCGACGAGAACCTTCTTGGTGATGCCCTCCACCGAACCGTGCAGCTCGCCGAACCGCAGCGGCTGTTCGTGCAGCAGGACCACGATCATCGCCGTCCACTTGTTCGCGATGCGTGCGAGCGAGGCCCTGGAGGGGCATCGTTCCGAGAAGACGGTCCAGTCCCTGGGCATCGGATGCTCCGTTCGGTGACGTTGAGGTGACCAGCCCGCGCTCGAGAGGCTGGGTGCCCAGAGTACCGAGTCGAAGGAGGATCATCATGTCGGCGATCGATGTGGTCGGACAGTACGGAGCGGCGTTGGCTGCCGGAGACATGGAGGCGCTGGCGGCGACCTTCGGAGCGGATGCGGTGTGGCACCAGCCCGGTGCGCACCAGGCGTCGGGAGACCACGTCGGCCCTGCGGCGATCCTCGCTCATCTCGGCCGCCTCATGGAGCTCAGCGGCGGCACCTTCGTTCTGGAGACGGATTCCGCGACCGAGAGCGGCGACCTCGTCGCGGCCACGGTGCGTTTCCGCGCTCAGCGAGCCGGCGCGGAGGACCTCGATCAGCATGGAGTCGACGTCTTCCGGATCGCGGACGGCCGCATCGCCGAGGTGTGGCTCATCAGCGAGGACCAGGACGCGGAGGACCGCTTCTGGGGTTCGGTCTGAGACGCGATGAGGGCGGCCGTCGCGGTCGCCCTCATCCCCCGGCCGAGGCCTGAGCGCACCGAGGTGCCGTATGCTCGCCCCCATGTTCAGCGCGGAGACACTCACGACATTCGTGATCGCTGCCCTCGTCATGGTGGCCATCCCAGGGCCGACCGTGCTGTTCACGATCGGACGCGCCATGGCGTTGGGCCGCGTGGGCGGATTCCTCAGCATCCTCGGCACGGCGATCGGCTCGCTGGTGCTCGTGGCCGGTGTCGCGCTGGGCGTCGGCACGGTCATCGCGCAGTCCGTCGTGCTGTTCACGGTCGTCAAGGTGATCGGGGCGGGGTACCTCGTCTTCCTCGGGATCCAGGCGATCAGGCATCGGAAGGATGCCGCCGACTCCGTCACCGGCGCGCAGCCGCGCCGGTCGGGCGCACGGCTGCTGCGGGAGGGGTTCGTGGTCGGCGTGACGAATCCGAAGTCGATCGCGTTCTTCCTCGCGATACTCCCGCAGTTCGTCGATCTTCCGGCGGGGTCGGTGCCGATGCAGCTGTTCGTCCTCGGTGCCATCACCGTGACGATCGGCGTCGCGTGCGACGCGATCTGGGTGCTCCTCGCGAGCGCCGCCCGCGACTGGTTCGGTCGCTCCCCGCGGCGGCTCCAGACGATGAGCACCGCCGGCGGTGCTCTCATGATCGTCCTCGGCGCATTCCTGCTGCTGTGGAACGAGAAGCCGGCGCCAGCCTGATCCTCCCGCTTCGTCACATCCGGGCGAGGCGTGCCCGAGCGAAGCAGAACACGCCGTAGACCGCGAGGCCGGCCCCCGTCAGGAGCAGGGCGAGACGGCCCAGCGGCAGAGCCGCGAGGCTGTGCAGCGCGGCATCCAGACCCGCCGCCTTGTCCGGGTCCTGAGTCCAGGCCGCGACCACGAAGAGCGCTCCCGTCAGCGCGACGGCGACGCCCTTGGCGATGTACCCGATCACGCCGAGGGTCACCACGCCGTTGCGGGCTCCCCCGTCCGGCAGGTCCATGGTCTTCTCGAAGACCCGTCTGAGACCGCCGACGACGAAGCCGACGCCGACGCCGATCACCCCGATCCCGAGCAGCACGATGAGGACGAGCCCGCCAGGGGCCGACATCACCCGAGCGCTGAGCGTCTGCGTGGCCTCCTCCGAATCGGCGCTGCCGCCCACCGCATACACAGCGGCCATGCCGGCGATCACGAGGTAGGCGACTGCCGCGCCGAGCAGCGTGACACGCCGTCCCCATCTCTTCGCCTCATCGGGAGCCGCGGCGACCACTGCCGCCGCGATCTGCCACACGGCGAGCGCGGCGAGTCCCGCGGCCACGCACCACAGCAGGGCGCCGCCGATCGGCGTGCTCCGGATCTGCTCCATCGCCCCGTCCTGATCGGCGTCGCCTCCCGCGCCGAGCGCGATCGACACGGCGAGCGCTCCGATGATGACATGCACGACCCCCAGGACCACGTATCCGGCGCGCGCGGTCCTGCGGAAGAGCGTGGAACTTCTCGCTGCTCTCGCGGTGCTCTTTGCGGTGGTCACCCGGGCAGGATATCCGGCCCGGTCCGAGACCAGGAGGGGCTTGCTTCCGCGGGTCGACGCTCTCTCGACGACTCTGTGACGTCATCCATAGAGTCGATTATGTAGGCTAGGCAAACCTAACCTAAGGAGTCGAATCGGTGCCTGAGCTGCTCACCTCGTCCACGGCCGATCTCTATCGATCGCTCGTCGCCCAGACCACCTCCCGCGTCGCGACGCGCTTCGCGGAGACGACGCAGCCGACATCGGGCGCGTCGCGCGCCGAGCTGCAGAAGCAGGTCGACGCGGTCGACCTCGCCACCCCTGGAGTCGGCACGCAGGCCGCCATCCGCGAGATCGACGAGCTGTTCCTCGCGAACGCCGTCTGGTTCCACCACCCCGCGTACGCCGCCCATCTCAACTGCCCCGTCGCCCTCCCCGCGGTCGCCGCGGAGGCCGTTCTCGCGGCGGTCAACCCGTCGGTCGACACGTACGACCAGTCCACCGCAGGCACGCTGATGGAGCGACGGCTGATCGACGTCGCAACCGGCTGGGCCGGTTTCACCGCGGGCGACGGCGTCTTCACCTCCGGCGGCACGCAGTCGAACCTGCACGCCCTGTTCCTGGCTCGCGAGGCGGCGATCGCCGACGCCCGCACAGAGCGGGCGCACGCGCTGCCTCGGCTCGTCGTGTTCGCGACGGCCTCGAGCCACTTCAGCGTCGGCAAGTCGGCGCTGCTGCTGGGACTCTCCGACGACGCGGTGATCACCGTCGCGGATGACGGCGAAGGACGGATGCTGCCTGCCGCCCTCGACGACGCGGTGGCCTCGGCCGTGGCATCCGGCCGTCTGCCGATGGCCGTCGTCGCGACCGCCGGCACCACCGACCGTGGGGTCATCGATCCCCTCGCCGCGGTAGCCGCCGTATGCGACGCCCACCGCGTCTGGCTCCACGTCGATGCCGCCTACGGCGGCGGGCTCCTCGTCTCGCGCCGACGCCGCGATCTGCTCGACGGGATCGAGCGGGCGAGGTCTGTGACCGTGGACTTCCACAAGAGCTTCTTCCAGCCTGTCTCGTCGAGCGCGATCCTCGTGCGCGAACCCCGAGATCTGGCGGCTGGAGCCTGGCACGCCGACTACCTGAACCCCCTGGAGAACGACGAGCCCAATCAGGTCGACAAGTCGCTGCAGACCACGCGGCGCTTCGACGCGCTCAAGCTGTGGGTGTCGCTCCGCGCGATCGGAGCCGACCGCATCGGCGAGATGTTCGACACCGTGATCGACCTGGCGGCGACCGTGGCCGATGCGGTGGACGCGGATGACGAACTCGAGCTCGTCGGGCGGTCTCAGCTCAGCACCGTGCTGTTCCGGCTGCGGACGGAAGGAACCTCGTCCGAAGAGCGAGACGCGCTCGTCGCCGGCGTGCGGCGCGTACTGTTCGAGTCGGGTCGCGCGCTCGTCGCGAAGACCGTGATCGACGGACGCCCGTGCCTCAAGCTCACGCTGCTGAATCCCGAGACCACGCTCGCGGACGTGAGGGCGATCCTCGACATGGTGAAGGACGCGGCCACGACCCTCGCCGGCATCGGCTCCGAGCTGATCGGGGCCGACGCATGACCGGGCACGTGCACGATCTCATCGGCGTCGGCATCGGCCCCTTCAACCTCGGGCTCGCCTGCCTCGCGCATCCCACCGGGCTCGACGCCGTGTTCCTCGATCGGGCAGAGGAGTTCCGCTGGCACCACGGCATGATGATCGAGGGATCGACGATCCAAGTGCCGTTCCTCGCCGACCTCGTGACGATGGCCGACCCCACCTCCGAGTTCTCGTTCCTGAACTGGCTGAAGCACACCGGCCGGCTGTATCCCTTCTACATCCGCGAGAGCTTCTACGCGCTGCGCGCCGAGTACGACGCCTACTGCCGCTGGGCGGCGAGCCGCCTGCCCGAACTGCGATGGAATCACGAGGTCGTCCGGATCGAGCACGACGCCGCAGAGGACCTCTACGTGGTGCGAGCCATGCGCACCGACACCGGTGAGGAGCTCGAGCTGCGCGCCCGCCACGTCGTGATCGGCGTCGGAACCAGGCCGTCGGTGCCGCAGGAGCTGCGCGATGTCGCGGGCCGCGCGGTGCACAGCTCGGAGTACATGCAGCACCGCGACGAGCTGCGCGCGAGCGGATCCATCACGGTTGTAGGCAGCGGACAGTCGGCGGCGGAGATCTACCGCGACCTGCTCGAGGGCGCTCACGAGGGCGGGTACCGTCTGGACTGGGTCACGAGGTCGCCGCGGTTCTTCCCGATGGAGTACACCAAACTCACGCTGGAGATGACCTCGCCCGAGTACACCGACCACTTCCACGCGCTGCCGATCGGGATGCGGCAGCATCTCGGCCGTGAGCAGCGGAGCCTGTACAAGGGCATCTCGGCCGACCTCATCGACGACATCTACGACACGCTCTACCGTCTCAGCGCCGACGGGCCCGTGCGCACGACGCTGCTCGCAGACACCGAGGTGAGCGCCGCGGAGTGGGACGGCGAGCGCTACCGGCTCCGACTCCGCCACGGTCAGCTGGCGGAAGAGCACGAGAGGCAGACCGAGTCGCTGGTCCTCGCCACCGGCTACGCGGCGGAGACACCGCCGTTCCTCGCCGGCATCGCGGATCGCCTCGACTGGGACGCTCTCGGTCGGCTCGACGTCGCCCGCGACTACAGCATCGACGGCGGGCGTGGCCGGGTCTTCGTGCAGAACGGCGAGGAGCACACGCACGGCCTGACCGCACCCGATCTCGGCTTCGGAGCCTGGCGCAACTCGTCGATCCTCGCCTCGATCACCGGGAGCGAGATCTATCCGATCGAGCGGCGCATCGCCTTCCAGGAGTTCGGCGTCCCGCAGGGGGCGCTCGCGGCGGAGGCTGCCCGATGACCTCGTCGCCGGCGCCCTCCGTCACGCTCGTCGCCGCCGACCCGCAGCGCGACGCGCCGCTCCTGCAAGGCTGGCTCTCCGACCCGCATGCGACGTTCTGGGACATGGGAGACCTGGACGCGGCCGCCGTCGAGGAGTACTTGAGCGGGATCACGAGACACCCCGATCAGGATGCCTGGCTCGGCCTCGTCGACGGCATCCCCGCGTTCTACGCCGAGACCTACGATCCGGCACGGGTGCTGCTGGCCGGCATCCACGATGCGCAGCCGCGCGACCTCGGCATGCACGTGCTGATCTCGCCTCCGGCGGACGAGCCGCGGCACGGCCTGACGGATGCCGTCTTCGCCGCCGTGATGGCGTGGTGCTTCGGCGAGCTCGGCGCGCACCGCGTGGTCGTGGAACCGGACGCGTCGAACGACCGCATCCGCCGCAAGAACGTGCGCGCCGGCTTCACCGAACTGCGCGAGGTGACCGTCGACGACGGCGGACATCTCAAGACCGCGATGCTGTCGGTGTGCACGCGCGCCGACTTCGCGGCATCCGATATCGCCCGCGACCGAAAGGCCAGCGCATGAACCCCGCCACCCATCTGACCCCTGTCACGCTCGAGCGCGCGCAGCGCCACCTCGTCGCCAAGGCCATCGCCGAGTTCAGCCACGAGCGGCTGATCGCGCCCCGGCCGCACCCTGACGGCGGATGGCTGCTCGGCGTGCCTGCGGGCGATGTCGAGTACCGCTTCGACGCGCAGCGAGCCGAGCTCGAGCACTGGATCGTCGACGAGCCCAGCATCCGCCGCCTGCGCGGTGGCCGCGCACTGCCGCTCGACGCGCAGGAGCTCATCCTCGAGCTGCAGCCCGCGCTCGGCCTCTCCGACGAGCTGCTCCCGGTGTATCTGGAGGAGATCGCTTCGACCCTTGCCGGATCGATGTTCAAGATCGCGCAGGGCGGGCCATCGGCGGATGCTCTCGCCGGAGCCGACTTCCAGACCGTCGAGGCGGCGATGACAGAGGGCCACCCGGGTTTCGTCGCCAACAACGGCCGCATCGGCTTCGGCGTCTCGGATCACGCCGCGTTCGCGCCAGAGGCCGGTCGTCCGTTCCGCATGACCTGGGTCGCCGCCCGCCGCGCCGTCTCGCATCTCGCGCTCGGCGCGGGCCTCGACGAGGAGACGCTGCTCGAGGGAGAACTGAGCGCCACCGAGCGCGAGAGCTTCGCCTCGCGTCTCAACGACCTCGGCGAAGACCCGGCGGACTTCCACCTGCTGCCCGTGCACCCGTGGCAGTGGGAGAACCGTGCAGCGATCACGTTCGCCCCCGACCTCGCACGGCGCGACCTCGTCGTGATCGGCGAGAGCGAGAGCGAGTACCGCGCGCAGCAGTCGGTGCGCACGATGTTCAATCTGTCGCACCCCGGGCGGCACTACGTGAAGACGGCTCTGGCCGTGCAGAACATGGGATTCCTGCGTGGCCTCTCCCCCGCCTACATGCGGGTCACGCCCGCGATCAACGACTGGGTCACCGCACCGCCGAGCCCTCGGCGCACCGGAAGATGCTCGCCGCGCTCTGGCGCGAGAGCCCGATTCCCCTGGTGAGCGGGCAGCAGCGGCTGGCGACGCTCGCCTCTCTGCTCCACCGCGACGGCGAGGGAGCATCGGTGGTCACGGCTCTGATCCGCGCGTCCGAGGTCTCGGCGCAGGACTGGGTGCGTGCGGCGCTGCGCGCCTACCTGCGCCCGGTCGTGCACTGCCTGCTCGCCCACGATCTCGCGTTCATGCCGCACGGCGAGAACCTCATCCTCGTCCTCGATGATCACGTGCCGACCGGGGTGTTCATGAAGGACATCGGCGAGGAGATCGCACTGCTCGCCGATCGCGCCGTGCCGGAGGACGTGCGCCGCACGGTCTCCCCTGTGGACGACGAGGAGAAGGCTCTCGCGGTCTTCACCGACGTGTTCGACGGTGTGCTGCGACACCTCGCAGGCATTCTGCACGTCGACGGCACGCTAACCGAATCCGAGTTCTGGCGGCTCGCGGCCGAGACGGTCGACGAGCACGCTCTGGACCACCCGGATCTCGAGTCGCGCGTCGATCTGCGTGCTGACGCGTTCGCGCACTCGTGCCTGAACCGGCTGCAGCTGCGCAACACGCTGCGGATGGTCGATCTGACGAACCAGTCTGCCTCGCTCCTGTACGCCGGCACCCTGGAGAACCCGATCGGCCGGGCACGTATCCCGCAGCCGGCTGCTGTGGGAGTCTGACGGGATGGCGGAGATCTTCCGTGACGGCCTGGGCATCCCGCACATCCGCGCGACGGATGTGCGGGATCTCGCCCATGCACAGGGTGAGGTCACCGCTCGCGACCGGGGCTGGCAGATCGAGGCCGACCGGCTTCGTGCGCAGGGCCGGCTGGCCGAGCTCATCGGCGACGCCGGCATCGCCTGGGACGTCTTCGCGCGACGGGCGCGGATCGACGACACCGCCCGGCGAGCATTCGCGGCTCTCGACGCGGAATCGCAGCGATTCATCAGCGACTACGCGGCCGGCGTGCGCGCCGGCATGAGCGATCTCGGCGGGCAGGCGGCAGAGTTCCGCATGCTCGACGCGAGATTCGACGACACCCGCCCGCTCGCGCCGTGGGACGACCACGACCCGCTCGGCGTGCTGCACGTCGCTCACGTGCTGTTCTCGACCTTCCCGCATGTGCTGTGGCGCGAGCACGTCGCGCGCACGATCGGCGACGACTGGGTCGACGTGTTCGACGGGGACGAACATGCCGACGAGACGCTGCCGACATCGGGGAGCAACGCCTGGGCTCTGCACGGCTCGCGGACGGCGAGCGGGTTGCCGCTGCTGGCCGGCGACCCGCATCGGCTGTTCGAGCTGCCCGGCGTGTACCAGCAGGTCCGCCTCGCGTGCGAGGAGTTCGACGTCGTCGGCTTCGCATTCCCCGGAGTGCCGGGGGTGCCGCATTTCGGCCACACCGGAGACTCCGCATGGGGCATCACGAACGCGATCGCGCACAGCGTCGACGTGTTCGAGGAGCGGCTTCGCCGCACGGGCGACGGATACCAGGCGTGGGGGCGGAACGGCTGGGAGCCGGTCGACGTTCTGCGGTCCACGATCCGGGTGCGCGGCGGAGCGGACATCGAGGTCGAGGCGCTGGAGAGCGTCCGCGGAAGCATCGTCACCGACCTGCACGAGCACGACGGCGAACTGCGCGGGTGGAGCATCCGCCACCCGGCCCGCGTCCACGCCGATCTGGGCGCCGCGGCGCTCCTGCCTATCCTGCGCGCCCGCACCGCACGTCAGGTGATCGACGCGTTCGGATCCTGGGTCGACCCGGTCAATCGCGTGCTCGCCGCCGACCGATCGGGCACGGTGCTTTCGGCGACCGTCGGAGTCGTTCCCGACCGCCCCCGCTCCCAGCGACGTCGAGCGCTGCAGAACGGCACGCCGGTGGCCGCTCGGACGCTGCCTGCCGCCATCCCCGTGGCGGATCTCGCGGTGGATGCGAACGAACGCCCCGCGAGAGCGGACATCGATCTCGGCTGGGCCTACCCCTCGCGCCATCGCGCGCGGCGCATCGCGCAGCTGCTCGAGACCCGGCGTCCGCGCAGCACCGCCGGCTTCGCCGAGGTCTGGAGCGACACGCAGGGCGGTGTGCGCACCGGGCTGCTCGCTCTGCTGCCCGCAGGCGACCTCCCCTCGCCCGCGGCCGAGGCGCGTGACGCGCTCGCCCGGTGGGACGGGCGCATGGATGCCGGCTCTCCCGCGGCCGGGGTCTTCGCAGCCTGGCGAGGCGCTCTGGTGCGGGCCGTCGCACAGCATCCGATCCTGTCCCCCCTGCGCGATCCGCACCTCTTCGGCGCGGTCTTCGACCCGTGGATGGCCGTCGAGGGCCAGATCGCCTCGGCCCTGCCGCGCCTGCTGCAGCATCCGTCGCTCGCCGCGGAGGCGGCGAACCTGGTGCGGGCCGCGCTCGAGCGTGCCGCCTCGGCCTCCGCCTGGGGCGCGACGCACCGGATGCTGCCCCTGCACGTGCTCGCCGATGTCGTCGGGATCGCTGCGCCCGGCACCGAGTTCGACACCGTTCTGTCGGGCGACGGCGACACGGTGCGCTGCACGGGATCGACCCCCGGCGTCACCGATCGCAGCTGGCGTGGATCGGTCGCCCGCTGGGCGTGGGATCTCGAGGATCGTGAGCGGAGTCTGTGGAGCGTGCCCTTCGGCGCCTCGGGCGACCCCGCCTCACCGCACTTCGCCGATCAGCACGCGGATTGGGCCGAGGTCCGTCCGACCGCGGTCGTCACCGACTGGAGCGCCCTCACCATCGACCGTCCGACGGGAGCATCATGACCTCCATCCGCAATGCCCGCCTGGTGGCCGGCCCGGCCGGCGCCCTCGTGCACGTGAACGACTCGGCGGCTCTGGGCCGCATCGAGATCTCCGTGCTCGACCCCGTCGGCGATCTCGATCTGCTGCACGAGTGGGTGACGCGCCCGAGCTCGCGGTTCTGGGGTCTGGCCGAGCTGACCCCCGAGGAGCTCCGCGACCTCTACCTGTTCGTCGACGGCCTTGCGAGCCACCACGCCTTCCTCGTGCGTCGCGAAGGACTGCCGATCGTGCTGCTGCAGACGTACGAGCCCGAGAACGATCCGCTGGGCGATGCGTACGATGTGCTCCCCGGCGATGCGGGCCTGCACTTCTTCCTCGGCGACCGCGGCGAGCCTGTCCCGCGGTTCTCCTGGCACGTCTCCGACCTGATCGCCGAGTTCGTCTTCTCCCGCCCCGAGGTGGATCGCATCGTGATCGAACCAGACGTCGGCAACGAGCGTGCAGTGGCTCGCGCGGTCAAGAGCGGCTTCGAACTCGGACCGCTCGTTCAGCTTCCCGACAATACGGGCCGCCTCGCCTTCCTGACCCGCGAACGGTGGGAGCGGCAGCGCGCAGCGGTCAGCTGATCGATGCCACCGGCTGGCGGAGGATCGTGCGCAGCTTCGCCGCCTCCACCCGTCGTGCGTCGCTGAGGTAGATCTCGTGGTGACGGCCGCGCAGCCGCAGCCCGTTGTCGGGGACGAAGCGATGGTGCAGATCGTCGAGCACCGGAGCCTCGTCGTCGTAAGAGCCGATGTGCAGGGTCTGCACGCACTGCCCCTCATCGAGCGTCTCCAGTCGCACGAGCGGCAGCGCGGGCAGGGGCTGCTTCTTCTTCACAGCCTTGTTCGCCACCGTGTCGACCGCCTCGGCGAACATCGCGACCGTGATCTGCTCCGGCACCATGATCATCATCGTCCAGAGCCATGCGGACTTGTCGCGCCGGGTGGTGAACGACTCCATGTCGCTCGCATGCCAGAGCCCCTCGAGCGGCATGACCACCGCATCGATTCCGGCCTGCTCACGCAGTGCGAACTTCAGCGTGTAGGCGACGGGGTACAGCGCCGCGAGGGCATCTGCATACTCCCCGGACGTGTTCGGGTCACCGGCGCCGTCGACCATGAGGTACTGCATGGCCGGCACCTCGAGGACGCGGAACTCCCCGCGCTTCGCCTGATACGCGTCGAGTGTCTTCTTCGGATCGATCGCCATGCGATCAGTGTCGCACCGGCCACGGACAGCGCTCGCGGGAGGCCCTGCCGCGGCGCGCACGACAGGACCTCCCGCGGAGTTGATCTCAGGCGGCCTCGACGGCCAGCCAGAGCTCGCACGAGGCGTGCGTGCCGGTGAACTCGAGGTAGCGGACGATCGACGGCCCAGGGCGCAGCCGCCAGGGGTTCGAAGGGAACCACTCGGTCGCCGTCGCCGCCCACAGGTTCTGCAGGGTCTCCGGGAACGGTCCCTTCGCGGAGAACACCGCCCACGAGCCTGCGTCGACTCTGATCACGTCGAGATCGTCGGGCACAGGGGTGCCCGACTGCACGGCCACGCCGTGCAGATAGGTGAGTGTCGTGCCCTCAGGCGCATCGGGAGCGACGTCGGCCGTGACGGCGAGGATCCCGCCGGGTTCGGCGTCGCTGAGCGCCTTGAGCCTCGCGTGCTCCTCCGGTGCGATCGCGGCGATGTGCTCCTGGATGCGCGGATTCACGCCTTCATGGATGAGCGGGACCTGTGCGGCATGGCCGACCAGGACGAGCTCGGGCAGTGCGGTGATGGTGACGTCCATCTGGGTGCTCCCTTCGACGCTCAGGCGGAACCGGAGCGTGGGTTGTGTGCGGAGAGGGCCTCCGTCACGGCGCGCATCCGTCGCGCTGATCCCGTGCACGGCACGGAAGGCGCGGCCGAACGCCTCGATCGAGCCGTATCCGTGTCGCACGGCCACATCGAGCACGTTCGGCGCACCCGCCGCGAGCTCGGCGCCCGCCAGCGTCATGCGCCGCCGCCGTACGTATTCCGAGAGCGGCATACCGGCGAGCGCCGAGAACATCCGGCGCAGGTGGTATTCCGTCGTGCCCTGTCCATGGGCGAAGGCGGCGATGTCGAGCTCTTCCCCGGCGCTGCGTTCGACCAGATCGACCAGCGCGTTCAGCGTTCCGATCATGAGGTCCTCCTTTCCCCACCATCGTCGCGGGCGGGAGCATGCCCGCACCCGATCATCCTGGCCGGATGCGGTCAGCCGCGCTCGGCCGGATTCGCGATGAGGCCGGCGAAGGCGAGTTCGGCGGCGCCGATCAGCAGACGGTCGGCCCCGAGGGCGGCGGAGCGGATGCCGAGGCCCTCGGCGCTCTCCGCCATGGCGAGCTCCGTCACGGCATCCATGATCTCCTCCCGGCGCAGTTCTCCGAGGGTCGCGAGGAAGCCGCCGAGCACGATGACGGCGGGATTGAGCACGTTCACGGCGTTCGCGAGCGCGCCCGCGAGGACGCGCCCCTGACGAGACACCTCGGCTGCGGCGTCGGGACTGCCCGACGTGCTGAGCTCGGCTGCGAGGACGTCATCGTCGGCTGCCTCGAGCCCGACGACGTCGAGCAGCAGCCGGCGGCTCACCTCGGCTTCGAGCACGCCGTCGGCCGTGCGGCGATCGGCGTCGTCGGTGATGCGCGGCCGATTCTGCCCGAACTCTCCTGCGTAGCCGCCCGCGCCCGCGACCGGGACGCCTCGGATGATGAGCCCGCCGCCGATGCCGGAGGCGCCGCCGTTCAGGTAGACGATGTCGTCGATTCCGTGTCCTGCACCGTAGCGGTGCTCCGCGATCGCGCCCAGACTGGCGTCGTTGTCGACGACCGTGGCGATGCCGCAGCCGTCGGCGACGAGGCCGGCGAGAGGCACGTCCCGCCATTCGAGGTGGGGGGCGTTGCGCACCACGCCGTCCGACGCGCGCACGAGCCCGGGCACCGCGATGCCGATCGCGGTGATGCGGGCCTGCCTGAGCGGTCCGTCGCTCCATTCCTGGAGCGTCTCGGCGAGCAGGGTCGTGAGACCCTGTGGCGTCGGAAGGGCCTCGTTCAGGACCCGCTTGCGCAGGCGGATGCTGCGGTCGAGCCCGATCGCAGCGATCTCGACGGCATCGACTTCCGGGTTCACGGCGATCGCAACGACATCGGAGGATGCCGCGACGACGGGCGAGGGGCGGCCGACCCGCCCCGGCGTCTCGGGAATCCTCTCGTCGACCAGCCCGAGCCTGATGAGTTCGCCCACCAGATCCGCGATGGTCGAGCGGTTCAGCCCCGTCGTCTCGGTGAGCGCGGCGCGGGACTGCGCACCCTCCTCGTGCACGAGTCGCAGGATGCGAGCGAGGTTGTGCGGACGGGTGCCCGGGGCCGGGCTCGACGGTGACGGCATCCCTTCACTGTAAGGGGTGGACAGCATCTCTGTCATGAGATATGTTGTCACTCACAACTTATTTCGACCTGCACAGGAGCAGTCATGACCACCCCCACCCGTGAAGACAAGTTCTCGTTCGGCCTCTGGACCGTCGGCTACAACGGCACCGACCCGTTCGGCGGCCCCACCCGGAAGCCGCTCGACGTCGTCCACGTCGTCGAGAAGCTCGCCGAGCTCGGCGCCTACGGCCTGACGTTTCACGACGACGACCTCTTCGCCTTCGGCTCGACCGACGCCGAACGCCAGAAAGAGATCGACCGCCTCAAGGGCGCCCTGAAAGACACCGGGCTCGTCATCCCGATGATGACCACCAACCTGTTCAGCGCCCCCGTGTTCAAGGACGGCAGCTTCACCTCGAACGACCGCGCGGTGCGCCGGTTCGCGATCCGCAAGGTGATCCGCCAGCTCGACCTCGCCGCCGAGCTCGGCGCGAAGACCTTCGTGATGTGGGGCGGCCGCGAGGGCGCCGAATACGACTCGGCCAAGGACATCCGCCAGGCGCTCACCCGCTACAAGGAGGCCGTCGACCTG
>JAEKKN010000055.1 GCA_019510305.1 Microbacterium sp. | reverse complement strand
GATCGTGTCGATCGGATTCGTGGCCGACTCGTTCATCGTGTACTTCGAGCGAATCCGAGACGAGCTCCGTGACGGCAAGTCGATCACGGCGGCCGTGGAAGACGGCTGGGGCCGTGCCAAGCGCACGATCTACATCTCGAAGTCGATCAACATCCTCGCCGCCGTGGTGCTCTACATCCTGGCCGACGCGACGGTCAAGGGGTTCGCGTTCACGCTCGGCCTTACGACCATCATCGACGTGTTCATCTTCGTGATCTTCACGCATCCGGTCATGCAGCTGCTCGTGCGAACCCGGTTCTTCGGCAACGGCCACCCGCTGTCCGGACTCGACCCCGAGTCGCTGGGCGCGGTCTACCGCAGCAGGTCCCAGTACCGCGAGGTGGTCACTGCCACCAGCGGCCGCGGTGCGAAGAACGTCCGTTCCCGGGCCGAGGCCGACCGCCGCCAGACCATCGCCGAGCGCAAGCGTGCCGAGGCCCTGGCATCCGCCGGCAGCACCACCGACGAGAGTCCGCGCAGCAAGGCAGAGGAGGGGGAGAACTGATGGCTTCCATGAACGACTTCGGAAACAATCTCTACTCGGGCAAGACCTCCTTCCCGTTCGTCGGCAGGCGCCGGCTGTGGTTCATCATCGCGATCGCCCTCGTGGTCGGATCGGTTCTCGTGCCGGTGTTCCGCCCCGTGCAGTTCTCGATCGAGTTCACCGGCGGTTCGCAGTTCACCGTCACGGCGCCCAAGAGCACCGATCAGTCCAAGGCCACCGAGGCTGTGCACTCGGTGGTGCCGGGAGCTGCGACCAAGGTCGTCACGGTCAACGAGAAGGACATCCGCGTCCAGACCGACCAGATGAGCGATGACGAGACGCAGAAGGTGTCGAATGCTCTCGCCGACGCCTACGGCGTCGAGCCCGACAGCGTCACCTCGTCGTTCATCGGCCCGGCCTGGGGTGAGAACGTCACCAAGCAGTCCCTCTGGGGTCTGGCGATCTTCCTCGCTCTGACCTTCCTGATCCTGGCGCTGTACTTCCGTACGTGGAAGATGTCGGCTGCGGCGATCATCGGCCTGCTCGACGTGCTGGTCATCACGATCGGCATCTACGCCCTCGCCGGCTTCGAGATCTCTCCGGCCGCCGTGATCGGCTTCCTGACGATCCTCGCCTACTCGCTCTACGACACGACGGTCGTGTTCGACAAGATCCGCGAGAACACCACGGAAGACGGCGACAAGTCTGGACGCACCTTCGGGGAAGCGGTCAACCTCGCAGTCAACCAGACCCTGGTGCGCTCGATCAACACGTCGGTCGTCGCGGCCCTGCCGGTCGGTGCGATCCTCTTCATCGGGTCCTTCTGGCTCGGAGCCGAGACGCTCACCGACATCTCGCTGTCGATCTTCGTCGGAATCCTCGTCGCGACGTACTCGACTCTGTTCGTCGCCGCCCCGCTGTACTCGCTGTTCCGCGAGGGGGAGCCGAAGATCAAGGCGCGCGATGCCAAGATCCTCGAAGCGCGCAGCAAGGCGACCGTCGACGCGTGACCGTCCGCGTCCTGCGGGGCTCAGCCCCGCAGGACGCGAGTAAGATGTAGAAGTTCGGGAGGTACGCGGATGGCGGAACCGCAGTCGTCGTCGCAGGGATCCAGTCTGCGACGTCTGGTTCCCCGCATCTTCTCCCGCGCGTCTCGGATCAACGACGTCGACAATCTGATCCGCACGGTCAGGGCGAACCATCCCCGCGGCGATTTCGCGGTGATCGAGCGTGCGTACGCCGTCGCCAAGCAGAAGCACGAAGGCCAGAAGCGCCAGAGCGGTGAGCCGTACATCACGCACCCGCTCGCGGTCGCGCAGATCCTCGCAGAGCTCGGCCTCGGACCGCGTGCGGTCGCTGCAGCTCTTCTGCACGACACCGTCGAGGACACCGGGTACGCACTGAGCGAGCTGACGGCCGAGTTCGGCGACGAGGTCGCCATGCTGGTCGACGGGGTCACGAAGCTCGACAAGGTCAAGTACGGCGAGAGCGCGCAGGCCGAGACGGTCCGCAAGATGATCGTCGCGATGTCGAAGGACATCCGCGTCCTCCTCATCAAACTGGCCGATCGCCTGCACAATGCGCGAACCTGGGGCTTCGTCCCGCCCGAGAAGGCGGCGAAGAAGGCCAAGGAGACTCTCGAGATCTACGCGCCGCTGGCGAACAGGCTCGGCATCCAGGCGATCAAGTCCGAACTGGAGGATCTGTCGTTCGCCGTCCTGCATCCGAAGATCTACAACGAGATCCAGAGCCTCATCGCGCAGCGCACTCCGCAGCGCGAGAAGTACCTTAATCAGGTCGTCGAGGAGATCGACGAGGATCTGCGCGATCTTCGCATCCGCGGAACCGTGGTCGGGCGCCCGAAGCAGCTGTACTCGGTGTATCAGAAGATGGTCGTCAGAGGTCGCGAGTTCGACGACATCTACGACCTCATCGGCATCCGCGTCATCGTCGCCTCGGTGCGCGACTGCTACGCCGTGCTCGGCGCCATCCACGCCCGCTGGACACCGTTGCCCGGCCGGTTCAAGGACTACATCGCCACGCCGAAGTTCAACCTGTATCAGTCGCTCCACACGACCGTCATCGGCCCCGCGGGTCGCACGGTCGAGATCCAGATCCGCACGCAGGAGATGCACCACCAGGCGGAGTACGGCGTCGCGGCGCACTGGATGTACAAGGAGCGGATGAACGGCGGCAAGACCGAGGTCCGCGCCGCCGACGCCGACATGGCCTGGCTCGCGCACATCTCGGACTGGCAGGCCGAGACGGCCGACCCCGGGGAGTTCCTCGATTCGCTGAGATTCGAGATCGGCGCGAAGGAAGTGTACGTCTTCACGCCGAAGGGCCGCGTGATCGGTCTACCGGCGGACGCCTCACCGGTCGACTTCGCCTATGCCGTGCACACCGAGATCGGCCACCGCACGATGGGCGCCAAAGTCAACGGACGCCTGGTGCCGCTCGAGTCGGAGCTCAAGAGCGGCGACGTGGTGGAGGTCTTCACCTCCAAGAACCCGGATGCCGGACCCAGCCAGGACTGGCTCGGGTTCGTCAAGAGCACGCGCGCGCGCAACAAGATCCGCGGCTGGTTCACGAAGGAGCGTCGCGAAGAGGCGATCGAGCAGGGTAAAGAGGCCATCGCCCGCGCGATGCGCCGTCAGAACCTGCCCCTGCAGCGCTTGATGAGTCAGGATTCGTTCGCCGAAGTCGCCAGGCAGCTGCGCTACGAAGACGTCTCCGCGCTTTACGCCGCAGTGGGCGAGGGGCACGTGTCGACCCAGTCGGTGCTCGAGAAGGTCACCGCTCTCGTGGCGGCGAACGACCCGGCGACCGGTCCCATCGACGTTCCGGGGCACACGCAGGCCCGCGAGTCCCGCTCCGGCGATTCCGGCATCCTCGTCCGTGGCGCATCCGACATCCTGGTCAAGCTCGCGAAGTGCTGCACTCCTGTGCCGGGCGACCAGATCGTCGGCTTCGTGACCCGCGGAAGCGGCGTCTCGGTGCATCGCGCTGATTGCGTCAACATCAAGGCGCTGAGCGGCGATGCGGAACAGGAACGGTTCGTCGACGTCTCCTGGGCCCCGACGACGAAGAGCGTGTTCCGAGTGCAGATCCAGGTCGAGGCCCTCGATCGCTCGGGTCTGCTGTCGGACGTCACTCGTGTGCTCAGCGAGCATCACGTGAACATCCTCTCCGCGACGGTGTCGACGACCGACGAGCGCTTGGCACTCAGCCGCTTCGTGTTCGAGATGGGCGATGCAGTCCACCTCGATCGTGTGCTCAACGCCGTCCGACGCATCGACGCCGTCTACGACGTGTATCGGGTCACGTCTTCCTGAAGCCCAACGCGGCAAGCGCCTCGAGCGCCTGACGGCGCCCGGGAACACGGTGCAGCGATTCGATCTCCTGCTCAGCCTGCTCGACCGCCGTGGGGAGTGCGTCGGCGAGCAGGCGCGCCCATACGAGGAAATCGGGCCCGCGCCGTGTGCCGAGCAGCAGATCGGTCATGGTCCGCGCGGGGGTCGTGACCCGGACGCCGCTCAGCAGACTGATCTCGGACGGTTCGACACGGCGGTCGTGGAACGTGACCCGCCGGTCGACGTCGATGCGCAGGCGCTGTGCGCTGGTGCGGCTCACGTGGTGCCGTGCCGGGGGCGGAGCGCCGCCCGCATGCACCCAGGCCGCCGTCGGGCCGCTGGCGGCCGTGCAGGCGGGTATCAGCGAAGCGATGGCCTGGGCGCGCAGCGCCGCCCCCTCCACGAGATCGGCCGGAATGTACCCTTCGCCGAGCTCGACCACGTGTCCGTCGAGGCGCGCCGCGCTCAGCTCGCTCACGCTCAGCCTGCCGCCGGGCATGTACAGGAACGCGGGATGCATCACGCCAGTGTGGCGCAGTGCATCCCGCGTTCGGATGTCCGTGCGGAGATCTGTGGAGAAGTTCAGCCGCCCAGGGCGCTGAGCCAGGTGCGGCGCGCCTCGAGAGCATCCGCCGCCGCCTTCGCGGCCTTCTTGTCGCCGGCCTTCTCGGCCGCGGCGAGCTCGGCCTCGAGCTTCTCGATCGCCTCGAGCAGCTGCGAGCTCATGTCGTTGGCGCGGGCCTTGGTCTCGGGGTTGTTCTTCTTCCAGTCGACCTCTTCGCGGGCCTTCAGCGCCTGCTCGATCACGCGCAGACGGTCGTCGAGCGCGCGTTCCTTCTCGCGCGGGAAGATGCGTCCGATCTCGTCCCACTGGCGCTGGATGCGGGTGAGGAGAGCCCGGGCGCTCTTGATGTTCGCCTCGTCCGCGACCGCCTTCGCCTCTTCGAGCAGGGCCTGACGGGCCTCGATCTTCGGCGCGGAGTCGGCCTCTTCCGCTGCGGCCTGCTCGGCGCGTGCCGAATACAGCGCGTCGCCGGCGGCTTTGAACCGAGCCCACAGGGCGTCGTCGACCTTGCGTCCGGCGCGGCCCGCCGACTTCCACTCGTCGAGCAGGGTGCGGTACGCGGGGATGCCGTCGACGCCGCGAGGCGCCAGGGCCTCTGCGCGTTCGACCAGACGGGTCTTGGCGTCGCGGGCGGACTTGTGCGCGTCGTCGAGCTCGGCGTAGAAGGCGCGGCGGTGCTTGTCGACCGCGGCGCGGGCGTCGCGGAATCGCTTCCAGAGCTGCTGCGAGACGCTCTTCGACAGGCGAGGGCCGTTCTGCTGGTGGGCCTGCCATTCGTCGAAGAGATCGCTGAGCTCGGCCGTGACCTGCTTCCACTGCACCTTCGACAGGTCGCGTGCGGCGATCGCCTCGGCGCGCTCGACGAGAGCGGTCCGCTCGGCGATCGCCTTGTCGACGAGCTCCTTGGCAGCCTGTGCCTCCTGCGCCGTCGCCTCCGACAGGGAGGCGGTGAGGGCGTTCAGACGATCGCGGAGACCGGCGAGATCGCCGACGGCGGCGGCGTCGGTCGCCTCCTCCAGCAGATGCGCGGCCTGCTTCGCGAGATCGCTCGCCGATGCCCCACCGGCCTGGTGCCGCTGCTCGAGCGTGTGCACCTTGAAGGCGATGTCATCGTACTTGCGCACGAAGTAGGCGAGAGCCTCGTCAGGGGTGCCGTCCGGATACTGGCCGACGACGCGCCAGGCGTCGTTCTCGAGAACCTCGACGGTGCCGTCTTCGGACACGCGACCCCACTTGGCGACCTCCTCAGGGGAGGAGGTGGGCGCGACCGGCGCCGCAGGCGTCTGCGCGGCAGCGGGCGCCTTGGCAGGCAGCTTGCGCGGCAGCGGAGCCGTCGGGGGAGCGGGAACGGGGGGAGTCGGCTTCGAGGGCTCGGTGGCAGACACTATTGATCTCCTTGCGCGGACGACCGCGGGAGGCGGAAAGGACGAGCTTCAGCCTAGTACGCGCGGGCCGATCCGTCGTGGACGCGGATCTCACATCCCTTGTTATCGATCTGTGAGCAGATCGTTCGATCGAGGAAACACGCCACGACCACTGCGGGAAACACGGCTTTCCTATCGTCGCAGTCATGAACCAGACAGCATCCGAGATCGTGGTCGTCGGCGCCGGCATGGTCGCGCACCGTTTCGTGGAGAGTCTGCTGAGCCGCACGGATGCCGCAGTGCGCGTTCACGTGTTCGGCGATGAGGGCCGCGGCCCCTACGACCGCGTCGGACTCACCGGTTTCTTCTCAGGAGCGACGGGTGACGACCTGACACTCGACAGGTCCGTCTTCGATGACGAGCGGGTGCTGCTGCATCCCGGCGATCGGGTCATGCAGATCGACCGAGCGGCCCGCACGGTGACGACGAGCACGCGCCGCGTCGTGCGCTACGACACACTCGTGCTGGCCACCGGCTCGTACGCTGCGCGCGTCGCCGTCGACGGCGCCGACCTTCCCGGCTGCTTCGTGTATCGCACTCTCGACGACGTGCGGGAGCTGAAGGACTTCGTCGAGCGCCGTCGTCGGATGCTGGACCGGCCGCTTCGCGGCGCCGTGATCGGCGGCGGTCTGCTGGGACTCGAGGCGGCAGGCGCCCTGCAGGGCATGGACGTCGACGCGACCGTGGTGCAGTACTCGGATCGCCTGATGTCGCAGCAGCTCGACGTCGCGGGTGGGGCGATGCTGCGCCGACTGCTCGAGAGCCGAGGCATCAACGTGCGCACCGAGTCGCGCACGACGCGGCTGGACCCCGATCGCACTGGCGCGGTGGCCGCGCTCGAGTTCCAGGACGGCTCGATGCACGAGGCGGACGTCGTCGTGTTCACGGTCGGCGTGCGACCTCGCGACGAACTCGCCCGTTCCGCCGACCTCGATGTCGACGCGCGCGGCGGCGTGCTCATCGACGAGCGGTGCATCACCAGCGACCCCGACATCCTCGCGATCGGCGAGGTCGCGAACTTCGACGGCAGGTGCGTCGGGCTCGTCGCCCCCGGCTATGCGATGGCCGAGGTGGCCGCGACTCGTCTGCTCGGTGGAGAGGCCACCTTCCCGGGTTACGACGACTCGTCGAAGCTCAAGCTCTCCGGCGTCGACGTGGCGAGCTTCGGCGACGCGATGGCCACCACGCCGAACGCGCTCGACGTCGTCTACGCCGATGCGGTCGCCGGTGTCTACAAGAAGCTCGTGCTGTCCGACGACGCGCAGACCCTTCTCGGCGGCATCCTCGTCGGCGACGCCTCGGCCTACGGCTCGCTGCGTCCGCTGCTCGGGGCGAAGCTCGGTGCCGACCCGGCCGCCTACCTGCTTCCCGAGGGCGGGAACGAGGCGCCGGGCGGTGAGCTCCCCGACGAGGCGGTCGTCTGCTCGTGCTCGAACGTGTCGGCCGGCCGCATCCGTCAGGCCGTGCATGAAGAGGGATGCATGGACGCAGCGGCGGTGAAGGGGTGCACCAAGGCGGGGGCGACCTGCGGCTCGTGCGTGCTGATGGTCAAGAAGGTGGTCGGGCAAGAGCTCACCAAGCTCGGTCAGACCGTGTCGAACGCGTTGTGCGAGCACTTCGACATGTCTCGCCGGCAGCTGTTCGACGCGGTGCGCGTCGCCGAGCTCACGACTTTCAGCGCGATCGCCGAGCGGTTCGGCCGCGGTCGCGGTTGCGACATCTGCAAGCCGGCGATCGCCAGCATCCTCTCGGTGCTCGTCGGGGCGCATGTGCTCGACGGCGAGAACGCGACTCTGCAGGACACGAACGACCACGTCATGGCGAACATGCAGAAGGACGGCACGTACTCGGTCGTCCCGCGCATGCCCGGTGGCGAAGTCACCCCTGAAGGGCTGCTCGCGATCGGCCAGATCGCGAAGGATTACGCGCTCTACACGAAGATCACCGGCGGACAGCGGATCGACAGGTTCGGCGCCCGACTCGAGCAGCTGCCGGCGATCTGGGGTCGGCTGGTGGACGCCGGGTTCGAATCCGGCCACGCCTACGGCAAGTCGCTGCGCACGGTGAAGTCCTGCGTGGGATCGACATGGTGCCGTTACGGTGTCCTGGACTCGGTGGGCATGGCGGTGAAGCTCGAGCTGCGCTACCGCGGACTGCGGGCGCCGCACAAGCTCAAGCTCGGCGTCTCCGGATGCGCACGCGAGTGCGCCGAGGCCCGTGGAAAGGACGTCGGCGTCATCGCGACCGAGACGGGCTGGAACATGTACGTCGGCGGCAACGGCGGGTTCGCGCCCAAGCACGCCCAGCTGCTCGCCTCCGATCTCGACGACGACGGCCTGATCCAGGCGATCGACCGCTTCTTCATGTACTACATCCGCACGGCGGACCGCCTGCAGCGCACAGCGCCGTGGCTCGACGACCTCGAGGGCGGGCTGGACGAGCTGCGTCGAGTCATCTTCGACGACAGCCTGGGGATCTGCGCCGACCTCGACGCGGCGATGGCGCGACACGTCGATCGCTATGAGGACGAATGGGCTGCGACGCTGCGCGACCCCGAGAAGCTGCAGCGGTTCCATTCGTTCGTGAACGCCACAGACACGCCCGACCCGTCGCTCGCCTACGTCGCCGAGCGCGGGCAGATCCGCCCAGCCACATCAGAGGAACGACGCACCGGCGGCGTCCTCATCGCCGGAACTGCACTGGAGGTACGCCGATGACGCTCATCACAGAGGACACGATGGTGCGCGTCTGCTCCCTCGACGACCTGGAAGTCGAACGGGGGAGGGCTGCGCTGATCGACGTGCAGCAGATCGCCTTGTTCCGGCTGCCAGACGGCAGCGTGCACGCCGTCGACAACTTCGACCCGTTCAGTGGAGCGAACGTCATCTCGCGCGGCATCGTCGGCACGCGGGGAGCATCGGCGACGGTCGCCTCGCCGTTGCACAAGCAGGTGTTCGACCTGATGACGGGCACCTGCCTGGATTCGCAGGGCAAGCAGCCGGTGAGCGGTGCGGATGCCGCGCTGCGCGTGTGGCCCGTGCGGATCATCGGCGGCGACGTGTACATCGAGGTGGCATCGTGAGTCGCACACGCGTGGGCCGCGTCGATCTCATCGGAGGCGGCCCCGGCCCCGCCGATCTCATGACGATCCGGGCCTACCGACTGCTCCGCGAGGCGGAGGTGATCGTCGCCGACAGGCTCGGCCCGTTCGACGAGCTGCGGTCCGAGATCCCCTCCGACGTGCTGGTGATAGACGTGGGCAAGCGGCCGGGTCATCACCCGGTGCCGCAGGAGCAGATCAACGCCCTGCTGGTCGAGCATGCAAGGGCGGGCAGGCGCGTCGTGCGGCTGAAAGGCGGCGACCCCTTCGTGTTCGGACGCGGAGGCGAAGAAGTGCTCGCGTGCCAAGCCGCAGGCATCCCCGTGAGCGTGACACCCGGCATCAGCAGCGCGATCTCCGTCCCGCAGGCGGCGGGCATCCCTGTCACGCACCGGGGCGTCTCGGCCGGAATCCACGTCATGAACGGTCAGGGAGACATCACACCGAGCGCCCTCGCCTCGATGGCGGACCCGGCGGTGACCACGGTCGTGCTGATGGGCGTGGCCGCGATCGGCCGGATCTCGGCATCCGCTCTGAACGCCGGAGTATCTCCGTCGACGCCGGTCGCCATCGTCGAGAACGGCTCCACGCCGCTTCAGCGCACGATCCGTACGACCGTGGGCACTATCGTGGCGGATGCAGAGGAGGCCAACGTGATCAATCCCGCCGTGATCGTCATCGGTGAGGTGGCCAGGGAAGGGCTGCTGCTCCCCGCTGATGTCCTGGCCGTGGGTACCGCGTGACCCGCCCGCGCGTCCTCGAACACGCACTCGCCGGCTGCACGATCATCGTGGCAGCCGATCGTCGTTCCATCGACCTCGCCACGGCTCTCGAGCGCCGTGGCGCCGTCGTGCACCGCGCACCTGCGCTGAGCATCGTGCCCAATGTCGACGATGCCGAGCTCCTGCGGCGCACACGACTGCTGATCGAGTCGCCGCCCGACATCGTGATCGTCACGACGGGCGTCGGATTCCGCGGCTGGATGGATGCCGTGCACGAGCACGGCATCGACGAGAAGCTGGGCGCGGCCTTCGACGGCGCCCAGTTCATCGCCAGAGGGCCCAAAGCGCACGGCGCGATCCAGCAGGCGGGCTTCAGCGCCGACTGGGTCGCCGAATCCGAGACCTCGGCCGAGGTCGGCGAGTATCTGCTCGCGACCGGTGTCGCAGGAAAACGCATCGTCGTACAGCACCACGGCGCAGGCTCGGACGGGTTGGACGAACTTCTCGCCGATGCAGGCGCAGATGTGCTCAGCGTCGTCGTCTACCGCTGGGGGCCGCCGCCGAATCCCGACGTGGTCCGGAGGTCGGCGCTGCAGGCGGCCGCGGGCGAAGCGGATGCCGTGCTCTTCACATCCGCCCCGGGAGCCGCGTCGTGGCTCGCCGTCGCCGAGGAGGCCGGGGCTCTGGACGGCATCCGTCGCCGCGCGGCATCCGGACGTCTGCTGATCGCCGCCGTCGGCCCTGTGACCGCCGTCCCGTTGCAGGAGGCGGGCCTCACCCTGACGATCGCCGACCGCGGACGGCTGGGCTCCCTCGCGCGTACGGTCATCGCGTACTTCGGCGGAGGCAAGGCTCCGTCGGTGTACACCGACGAGGGTCGCGTCGAGGTCCGAAGCGGAGGCGCGATCGTCGACAACAGATTCGTCCCGCTCTCGCGCACGGGCTCCGTGTTGCTGGAAGTGCTCGCCGATGCCGGAGGACGCGTGCTCTCGCGCGCAGAGCTGAGCGCCGTGCTGCCGGGCGGCGAGCGCAACGCGCACGCTGTGGAGGTGGCAGTGGCGCGTGTCCGCGAATCTCTCGGAGCAAGAGACCTCATCCAGACCGTCGTCAAGCGCGGGTACCGGCTCGCGGTCTCCGACCGCTGATCCCTGATTCAGGGGGGAGACCCGCGAGCAGCAGCCCACCGATGAGGTTGCCGACGACGGTCGAGATCTCGTTCCAGATCTCACAGGCGCGGACGGCGCCGTGTCAGCGCAGGATCACTCCGCAGGCGTCTCGACTGGTGTCGGCTCGGGCGCCGGGGCGTCCGTGGGCGCGACTGTCGAGGTCGGCGTGGGCGTCGGTTCGGGAACGGTGGCCTGAGCGTGCACGAACTGGCTCGCCACGGCACCGGCGACGATGAGGCCGCCCAGGATGCCGGCGATCGTGTTGTCGCGTACGCGACGACGGATCCGGCCGTCGTGCCAGGACGTGCGCGCTGCGTGCAGTCGAGCGCGCTCCGCCTCCGTGCGCGCCTGCTGTGCGCTCTTCGAACCGCGTGCGGCCATGCCGTGTGCTCCCTTACTGGACGTGAAACGACGACGTCGCCTGAGAGCCTATCGTCGCCGGCGTCGGAGGCCGGCATTAGCCTGGAGTGCATGACCTCCGCCGCCGCGCTCCTCTCCGGGCAGACGCCGCTCGCCGTGCGCATGCGGCCGATCTCGCTGGCCGAGGTCGCCGGGCAGAAGCATCTGCTGCGCGCCGGCTCGCCGATCGTGGCGCTGGCCGACCCGGCCGCCGCCTCGCCGGGAGCGGTGTCGATCATCCTGTGGGGACCTCCCGGCACCGGCAAGACGACGCTCGCTCAGGCGATCGCCCGCTCGTCCGGCAGGCGGTTCGTCGAGCTCTCGGCGATCACGGCGGGCGTCAAGGACGTGCGCGAGGTCATGCAGGAGGCGATCACGCAGCGCGACCTGTACGGGCAGACGACCATACTGTTCCTCGACGAGATCCACCGGTTCACGAAGTCCCAGCAGGACGCGCTGCTCCCAGGTGTCGAGAACGGCTGGGTGCTGCTCATCGCGGCGACGACCGAGAACCCCTCGTTCTCGGTGATCTCGCCGCTGCTGTCGCGGTCGCTCCTGCTGACCCTGCAGCCCCTCACCGACGACGACATCGGCCTCCTCATAGACCGCGCCGTCACTGATGCGCGCGGACTGAACGGCGCGGTCACGCTCGCCGACGAGGCGCGATCGTCGCTGATCCGGCTCGCTTCGGGCGACGCACGCCGCGCTCTCACCGGGCTGGAGGCCGCGGCCGCGGTGGCGTTGTCGAACGCAGGAGAAGACAAGAATCCGGCCGTCAGCGGCGACGACGTCGCGCAGGCCGTCGACAAGGCGCTGCTGCGCTACGACCGGCAGGGTGACGAGCACTACGACGTGATCAGTGCCTTCATCAAGTCGATCCGCGGATCCGACCCCGATGCGGCTCTGCACTATCTGGCACGCATGATCGAGGCAGGGGAGGACCCGCGCTTCATCGCGCGGCGACTGGTCATCTCGGCGTCGGAAGACGTCGGGCTCGCCGATCCGCAAGCGCTGACGATCGCTGTCGCCGCGGCCGACGCCGTCGCATTCATCGGCATGCCCGAGGGGCGGATCCCGCTCGCCGAGGCGACGGTGTACCTCGCGACGACAGCGAAGTCGAACGCCGCCTACGAGGGCATCAACGCGGCGATCGCCGACATCCGCGCGGGTGGATTCGGACGTGTGCCGGTGCATCTGCGCGATGCGCACTACCCGGGGGCGAAGCGACTCGGGCACGGGCGCGGATACGTGTACCCCCACGACAGCGAGTTCGGCATCCTTCCCCAGCAGTACCTCCCCGACGAACTCGAGGGTCGCCGTTACTACGAGCCGAAGAACCTCGGAGCCGAACGCGACATCACTGCGCGGCTCGAGAAGATCCGCCGCATCCTCGACGACCGCTGATCCGTTGAGAGGCTCGGCCCACCCCCTACAGTGGGCACATGTCACGCAGTCCGATCCGGATCCCGCCCGACCGCGACCTCTCGATCGACTTCGTTCGTGCGATCTGCCTGCCGATCGTCGTGCTGCTGCACGCGTTCCAGATGGGGATCGACGGCGAGCCGCTTAGGGCGTTCAACGCGCTGGCCGAGTGGAAGCCGCTGGCAGGCATCACATGGATCGGCATGATCATGCCGACGTTCTTCATCGCGGGCGGCTTCGCCGGCATCACGACATGGCGACGGCTGCGTCACCGAGGGGAGACAGCGGGGGAGTACATCCGAGTGCGCGCGCTGCGACTCGCCCGCCCTGTGCTGCTCGCCATGGTCGGCGTTCTCGTGACGATCGGTGCGATGGCCGCACTCGGAGCCGATCCCGAGTTCTTGCGCAGCTTCGCTTTCCGGCTCGCCGAGCCGCTGTGGTTCATCGCGGTCTACGCGATCTGCACCTCCTGCGTGCCGCTGATGGCGTGGTTCCACCACCGTGCGGCGTGGGCGACCTACTTCACGCTCGCCGCTCTCGTCGTCGTGATCGACCTGGCAGGCAAGTACCTGGGCGTGCCGCTCGGCGCGTTGAACTGGCTGTTCCTCTGGCTGTTCGTGCAGCAGCTCGGCTTCGGCGTGCGAGACCAGTGGTACTCGCGCCGGCCCGCGTGGCTGCTGCTCGCGCTCGCGCTGGTGGCCTACGCGCTGATCGGCGTGGCGGTGTTCGGTATGGGATACGACCCCGACATGATCGCGAACCTGAACCCGCCGACCGTCGTCCTGCTGCTCCTCGGACTCGCTCAGGTGTATCTGTTCACGTTGCTGCAGCCGGCGATCCGCGCGCTCATGCGACGGCGAGCGGTGCTCGTCACCATCGGAGCCCTCGGCATCTACGGCATGGTCGTGTACCTGTGGCACACTGTCGCGATGGCCGTGGTCGTCGGCGTGCAGCTCGCGCTCGGGCTGCCTTTCCCGATCGTGCTGAGCACAGAGTGGTGGATCACGCGCGTCCCGTGGCTGCTCGCGATCTTCGCAGTGATCACGGTGTTCTGCGTGATCATCCCTCCGATCGAGAAGCGCTGGCCGGCAGAGCGCCCTCGGATCATGCCGCTGTGGGCGGCCGCGCTGTGCACGCTGCTGCTGGTCGCGGCGGTCGGCTGCGTGCTGACGCAGGGTTATCTGACGCCGTGGACGGTGGTCGCGGTGTGCGCGCTGGCGGCGTCGATCGTGTGGCTCACGGCAGGAGGACCAGGGGCTGCGCAGGGCGAGCGGATGCTCGAAGACGCCGGAGTCCGCGGCATCCCGCGGGAGTGATTGCCGATCTGTTAGACTTGATCGGCTCGAAACCGAGTTTTCGGGCATCTCCTCGTTCACACCCCACCTTGCTGGCGCCCCGGCGTGCGCTCCAAGGCAGAACGCGGTGATACGTCCGCGAGTCGCGAAAGTCGCGACCGCGTCATCGGAAGGACAGCTTCGTGACCACGAAGTCCCAGGACCGCCGCAAGGTGCGTCTCAGCCGCGCCCTCGGCGTCGCTCTCACCCCGAAGGCCGCACGCTACCTCGAGAAGCGTCCCTACGCTCCGGGCGAGCACGGCCGCACCAAGCGCAAGGCAGACAGCGACTACGCCGTCCGCCTGCGTGAGAAGCAGCGTCTGCGCGAGCAGTACGGCATCCGCGAGAAGCAGATGCGCAACACGTTCAACGAGGCCCGCCGCACCGAGGGTCTGACGGGTGAGAACCTCGTCGAGCTCCTCGAGATGCGTCTCGACGCCCTCGTGCTGCGTTCGGGCTTCGCCCGCACCACCGCGCAGGCTCGCCAGCTCGTCGTGCACCGCCACATCCTCGTCGACGGCCAGCTCGTCGACCGCCCGTCGTTCCGCGTGAAGCCGGGTCAGCTCGTCCACGTCAAGGCCAAGAGCGAGGGCACCGAGCCCTTCCAGGTCGCAGCAGCCGGCGGCCACGCCGAGGTCCTGCCTCCCGTTCCGGGCTACCTCGAGGTCGAGCTCGACAAGCTCCAGGCTCGTCTGCTCCGTCGCCCGAAGCGCGCCGAGGTCCCCGTGACCTGTGAAGTGCAGCTCGTCGTCGAGTACTACGCAGCTCGCTGATCCAGCGTTCCGCACAAGAGGCGTCGGGGTGACCCGACGCCTCTTGTCGTTTCCGCATACGATGGAGGCACCGCGCCCTCGCGGGCACAAGGCAAGGATGATCACATGAAGAACGTGCTCTGGTTCCTGATCGGCGTGATCGGCGGCTTCGTCGCGGCGCACTTCATGAACAAGGACCCGCGCGGTCACGACCTCCTGGCCGAGCTCGACGCCAGAATCAACGGATTCACCGCGATCATCGGCGACGCGTATCGCGAGCAGGAGGCGCGGCTCACCGAGCCCGCTGACGACTGAATCGCGCTCTCGCGCGGCACCTCACTCCCTTTCACACGCAAGGACACCCGGCACAGCTATGAAAACTGCGGAGATCGCGCAGCGCTATCTCGACTTCTTCGAGAAGAACGACCACCTCATCGTCCCCTCGGCATCGCTGGTCAGCGACGACCCGTCGCTGCTGTTCACCGTCGCAGGCATGGTGCCGATGATCCCGTACCTCACGGGGGTCGTTCCCGCGCCGCATCCGCGCATCGCGGATCTGCAGAAGTGCATCCGCACCAACGACATCGAAGAGGTGGGCCGCACCGCTCGCCATGGCACGTTCTTCCAGATGCTCGGGAACTGGTCGTTCGGCGACTACTTCAAAGAGGGAGCGATCCGCTACGCCTGGGAGCTGCTGACCTCGTCCGAGGCAGATGGCGGTCTCGGTTTCGACGAGAAGGATCTCTGGGTCACCGTCTACGAGACGGATGACGAAGCCGAAGCGATCTGGCGGGACATCATCGGCCTCAAGCCCGAGCGCATCCAGCGACTCGGCCGCGCAGACAACTACTGGAACACCGGCCAGCCGGGACCTGGTGGACCCGACAGCGAGATCTTCTTCGACCGCGGGCCCGCCTACGGCAAGGACGGCGGACCGGCCGCCGACGACTCGCGGTTCCTGGAGATCTGGAACCTCGTGTTCATGCAGGACTTCATCGAGAACATCCGAGGCAAGACCGAGTTCGACATCGTCGGCGAGCTGCCGATGAAGAACATCGACACCGGCATGGGCCTCGAGCGCGTCGCGTTCCTCAAGCAGGGCGTCGAGAACATGTACGAGACCGATCAGGTCCGTCCTGTGCTCGACCGCGCAGTCGAGCTGTCCGGCCGCACCTACGGGGCCGTTCACGAAGACGACGTGCGTTTCCGCGTGATCGCCGATCACGTCCGCTCCTCGCTCATGCTGCTCTCCGACGGCGTCCGACCGTCGAACGAGGGCCGCGGCTACATCCTGCGCCGCCTGATGCGCCGCACCGTCCGCGCCATGCGTCTGCTGGGCGTCGATGAGCCCGTCTTCCCTGAGCTTTTCGCGACATCCCGCGACGCCATGAAGACCGCCTACCCGGTTCTCGAGACCGACTGGTCGACGCTGTCGGCATCGGCCTTCGCCGAGGAGGAGACTTTCCGTCGCACGCTCGCTGCGGGCTCGACGATCCTCGACCTCGCCCTGGACGAGACCAAGAAGGGCGGCGGATCGCAGCTCAGCGGCTCTGAGGCGTTCCTGCTGCACGACACCTACGGCTTCCCGATCGACCTCACCCTCGAGGTCGCCGAAGAGGCGGGCCTCGCGGTCGACCGTGCGGCGTTCGACTCGCTCATGCAGGAGCAGCGGCA
This sequence comes from Microbacterium sp., assembly GCA_019510305.1. Classification (GTDB taxonomy): domain Bacteria; phylum Actinomycetota; class Actinomycetes; order Actinomycetales; family Microbacteriaceae; genus Microbacterium; species Microbacterium natoriense_A. The sequence continues at coordinate 8,763 of JAEKKN010000055.1, read as the reverse complement.
GCGCGCCAAGGCCGACGCCCGAAACCGCAAGCGCCAGCTGGCTGACGTCTCGGTGTACCGGGATCTCCGCGCACTCGGCGAAACCGGATTCGACGGCTACACGGCTCTCGAAGTCGAATCCCGCATCCTCGGGATCCTCGTGGACGGCCAGTCGGTCGCGAGCGCCTCCGAAGGGGCGATCGCCGAGGTCGTGCTCGCTGAGACCACGCTGTACGCCGAGTCCGGTGGACAGGTGGCCGACAAGGGCACGATCGTCGGTCCCGGATTCGAACTCGAGGTGCTCGACGTCCAGCGCCCCGTTCCCGGTCTCATCAGCCACACGGTCGAGGTCAGCCGCGGCACGGTCGCGGTGGACGACGCCGCGACCACAGTGGTTGACGCGGCGAACCGCCGCGCCGCCCGACAGGCCCACTCCGCCACGCACCTCGTGCACGCCGCCCTTCGCGACACTCTCGGCAAGACGGCCACGCAGGCCGGCTCGCTGAACCGCGCCGGTTACATGCGCTTCGACTTCTCGTGGTCGCAGGCCCTTTCGGCCGACACGCGCACCGAGATCGAGGAGATCACGAACCGTGCTGTGCAGGACGCCCTCGAAGTGACCACGCGCATCGTCTCGCTCGACGAGGCGAAGGAAGCCGGCGCGATGGCGCTGTTCGGAGAGAAGTACGGCGACGTCGTGCGCATGGTCGACATCGGCGGTCCCTGGTCGCGCGAGCTGTGCGCCGGCACGCACGTCTCCACGAGTGCGGAGATCGGGCTGGTCAGCATCGTCGGAGAGTCCTCCGTGGGTGCATCCAACCGCCGCATCGAGGCACTCGTCGGTCAGGACGCGTTCCGTGACCTCGCCGCCGAGCGTGCTCTCGTCTCTCAGCTGAGCACCTCTCTGAAGACCCCGCGCGAGCAGCTGCCGGAACGCATCGCAGACCTCGCCGCGAGCCTGAAAGCCGCCGAGAAGCGCATCGCGCAGTTCGAGGCGAAGGAACGCGCCGGTCAGGTTCCCGCCATCGCGGATGCAGCGGTGCGCGTCGGCGACTTCCATGTCGCTGCGCAGTCGCTGGGCGAGATCGCCTCTGCAGACGACGTGCGAGACCTCGTGCTCGGAGTACGTGACCGTCTCGGCTCGGCGGCGGCGGTCGTCGCTCTCGGCGCCGTCGTGAACGGCCGGCCCGTCGTCGTCGTCGCCACCAACGACGCGGCGCGCAAGGCCGGCGCCAAGGCCGGCGCCCTCGCGAAGCGCGCTGCAGGCATCCTCGGCGGCGGCGGCGGCGGACGCGACGACGTCGCTCAGGGCGGTGGGACGGATGCCGCGGCTCTGCCTTCGGCGCTCGACGCCGTCTCTCAGGAGCTGCACGCAGCGTGAGCGGGTTCCGTCGCGGCGTGCGGCTCGGGATCGACGTCGGCAAGGCGCGGGTCGGCGTCGCTCGCTGCGATCCTGACGGCATGCTCGCGGTGCCGGTCGAGACCGTGCCGCGCTCGGAGTCGTCGATCGATCGTCTCGTAGAGCTCTCGGTCGAGTACGAGCCGCTGGAGTTCGTCGTCGGTCTGCCCGTCAACATGCGAGGAGACGACACCGCGTCGACCGTGGACGCTCGGGAGTTCGCTGCCGCGGTGCATGAACGCACCGGCATCCCTGTGCGTCTCGTCGACGAGCGGTTGAGCACGGTGACCGCTCACGCCGCCCTTCGTTCTTCGGGCAGAACCCAGAAGAACTCTCGTAGCATTGTGGATCAGGTCGCCGCGGTTGTGCTTCTGCAGCAGGCGATCGACACGGAAAAGAGCACGGGAAGAGCTCCCGGCTCCATGATTCCGCTCGATGAGGAGTCCCGCTGACCATGCCCGAACGTGAGAGTGCGTCCCCCCAGCACGATCCGGACGCCCGCCTCGGCGACCTGTTCGAGAACCTTCCCGATCCGTCGCCGCAGATTCCCGTCGTCGACGACGCGCCCCCAGCCCCGGGCTCCCGTCGCGCCGCACGCGAGGCCGCAGCGGCTGCGTCCGGCGCCGCGGCTCCGACCGCTCACGCCTCCGCGTCTTCCGAGAGGCCCGCGAGCGCCGAGCAGCCCGCGTCGGTCGAACAGAATCCTCCTGCGGAACCGACGATCGCTGCCGAGCCGTCGCCGCCCGCCGAAGCAGCGGTCACGTCGTCAGCGCCGCTCCCGGCATCCGATGCGATGCCCGTTCAGGCGACCGCTCAGACGGAGCAGGAGGCAGCGACGCCAATCGACGCCGCTGCACCGGCGCCGACACCGACATCGACACCGACGCCAGCCGCTCCTGCTCTCGGCGGCGGGCTCGACGACCTGTTCCACGACGACCACGACGAGCATCCCCGCACGCCGAAGAAGAAGCGTCGCACGGGCTGCCTCGTGGCTCTCATCATCGTGCTCGCCGTCCTCGGCGGGCTCGCAGCGGGTGGCGCGTGGGTGTGGAACACCTATGGCGACAAGATCAGCGACGCGATGGGCTGGGGCGACCCGAAGGACTGGGAACCGGGTCTCGCGACAGGCGAGGCGATGGTGACGATCAGCGAGGGCGACACAGGACAGCCGGTGTCCGCCGCGCTCTACGAGGCCGGCGTCACGCGCACCGAAGATGTGTTCTACGACTATCTTCTCGAAGAAGACCCCAACGCGACCTTCTACCCGGGTGTGTACAGGCTGCAGAAGAAGATGACGGCCGCCGCCGCGCTCGAGGCTCTGCAGAACCCCGACAACAAGCTCGAGAACACCGTGTCGGTCGCGGAAGGCGGCACGATCGCGTCGATCCTGCCGAGCATCGCCGACACGATGGGCTTCCCGATCGAGGAGTTGCAGGCTGCCGTCGCCGACCCCGGTGTGTACGGAGTCGCCGCGCAGTCTCTCGAAGGCTGGCTGTTCCCGGCCGTGTACACCTTCGACCCAGGAGTGACCTCGACGCAGGTGATCCAGCGCATGGTCGACCGCACGCGCGAGTCGCTCGCCGCTGCCGGCGTGCCGGATGCCGACGCCGAGAGGATTCTCACGATCGCGTCGATCATTCAGCGCGAGGGCCGCACGGACGACTTCGCGAAGGTGTCGCGCGTGATCCAGAACCGCCTCGACATCGACATGAAGCTGCAGATGGACTCGACCGCGCAGTACGGTTACGGTTCGCTGCACGAGGGCGTCGTCTCGAGCTCGAAAGAAGCCCTCGAGGATCCGAACCCGTGGAACACCTACGTCAACACGGGACTCCCCGTGACGCCGATCGCGAGCGCGAGCGATGCCGCCATCGACGCGGCCATGCACCCGGCAGACGGTCCCTGGCTCTACTTCGTGACGGTGAACCTCGAGACCGGTGAGACGGTGTTCTCCACCACCTACGAAGAGCACCAGGCGGCGATCAAGCAGTGGGACGCCTGGTGCAAGGCGAACCCAGACGGCGGCTGCAGCTGATGAGCCGCTCGCGGCTGGCGGTGTGGGGCGACCCCATCGCGCACTCGAAGTCCCCTCTGCTGCATGCGACCGCCTATCGGGTTCTCGGATTCGACTGGGAGTACGACCGCCGGCAGGTGACGGAGGCCGAATTCGCAGGTGCGGTGCGCGATCTGGACGACTCCTGGCGCGGCCTGTCGCTGACGATGCCTTTGAAAGACGAGGCGTTCCGCGTCGCCGACTCGCACGATGCACATGCCGAGCTGACCGGAGTCGCCAACACGCTCCTGCTGGGCGAGCGGATCGCGGGGTTCAACACGGACGTTGGGGGAATCGTCGACGCGCTCGGGGAGAACGGCGTCGTCGCGCCGGACGCGGTGCGACTTCTGGGAGCGGGGGCGACGGCGGCATCCGCCCTCGTCGCCGTGAGCGACATGGGGGCCGGCCGCGTCGATGTACGGGCCCGCAGACCGGATCGAGCCTCGGGACTGGTCGCTCTGGGCGAGAAGCTCGGCGTCACGGTCACCGTGTCGACGTTCGACGAGCCCGCCTCCACGGTCGAGCTGACGATCGCCTCGCTTCCCGGTGGAACCGCGCTCGATGAGAGCGTCGTGCGCCCGCTGGCCGATCACGGCGGGGTGCTTTTCGACGTCGCGTACTCGCCGTGGCCGTCGGCGCTCGCGAGCGCGTGGACAGGCGGTGAGGCGATCGCGGGACTCGGGATGCTCCTGCACCAGGCCGTGCGGCAGATCCGCGTCTTCGCACACGGCGACCCCGCGGCCGTGCTGCCCGATGAGGCCGCCGTGGTGGCGGCGATGCGCGCGGTTCTGTAGCGACGCGACGTCACGCGGGACGAGACACGTCCGAACGCGTGGGAGACTAGAGCAATGCTCCGCGTGCTCACGGCCGGCGAATCGCACGGTCCAGAACTCATTGCCGTCATGGAGGGCCTTCCCTCCGGCGTTCCGGTGTCTTCCGTGGCCATTCAGGCCGATCTCGAGCGCCGCAAGCTCGGCTACGGCCGCGGCTCGCGCATGAAGTTCGAGCAGGACGAGCTCACGATCTCTGGCGGCGTACGCCACGGCAAGACCCTGGGCAGTCCGATCGCCCTGCGGATCGGCAACACCGAGTGGCCGAAGTGGATCGAGGTCATGAACCCCGAGCCTGTCGAGCTCACCGACAAGTCCCGAGGTCGCAGCGCCCCGCTGACGCGTCCGCGCCCGGGGCACGCCGACCTGGTCGGCATGCAGAAGTACGACTTCGACGAGGCACGGCCGATACTCGAGCGCGCGAGCGCGCGAGAGACCGCCGCCCGTGTCGCTCTCGGCGCGATCGCCCGCGCCTTCCTCGGCGAGCTGGGCATCCGCCTCGTCAGCCACACGCTCTCGATCGGCCCCGTCCAGGTCCCCTACGGCTCGCCGGTGCCGACGCCCGACGACGTCGACGCGCTCGACGCCGATCCGCTGCGCTGCTTCGACCCGGCCACGTCTGCTCTGATGGTCGCCGAGGTCGACGACGCGAAGAAGGACGGCGACACGCTCGGCGGCATCGTCGAGGTGCTCGCCTACGGCCTGCCCCCGGGGCTCGGCTCCCACGTGCAGTGGGATCGGCGCCTCGACGCGCGTCTCGCGCAGGCGCTGATGAGCATCCAGGCGATCAAGGGCGTCGAGGTCGGAGACGGCTTCGAGACCACGCGTCGCCGCGGATCCGCCGCGCACGACGAGCTGTTCGCCACCGATGACGGCATCACGCGCGGCTCCGACCGTGCGGGTGGCACCGAAGGCGGAATGTCGACGGGCACGGTGCTGCGGGTCCGCGCCGGCATGAAGCCCATCGCCACCATCCCGCACGCCTTGCGCACGATCGACGTCTCCACCGGCGAAGACGCCACAGCGCACCACCAGCGCTCCGACGTGTGCGCGGTGCCCGCCGCGGGCGTGGTCGCCGAGGCCATGGTCGCGATCGAGCTGGCGAACGCCGTGCTCGAGAAGTTCGGCGGCGACAGCGTCCGCGAGACCCGCCGCAATCTCGAGAGCTACCTCGAGGCCATCCCGGCCGAGCTGCGCACCGCTCCGGCTTCCGAGGCGGCGCTCATCGCGCATGACGAGCGAGCCTGATCAGCTGACGCTGGTGCTGGTCGGCCCCATGGGGGCCGGCAAGACCAGCGTCGGCCGACGCGTGGCGCGAAGACTCGGTGTGGCATTCATCGACACCGACAAGCGGATCGCGCGGGAGCACGGACCGATTCCCGCCATCTTCGCCCAGCATGGTGAGAAGCACTTCCGCGACCTCGAACGCGAGGCGGTCAGCGCCGCACTCGACGAGGGCGGCGTGGTGTCGCTCGGCGGCGGCGCGGTGACGGATGCCGGAACGCGCGCGCTCCTGCGGACGCATCCGGTCGTCTACCTGACGGTGACGCCCGACGCCGTCGCGGAACGCATCACCGGCAACGGTCGCCCGCTGCTCGCCGGCGAGGATCCGCTCGCACGGTGGACGGAGATCTTCGCGCAACGGCGCGACCTGTACGACGAGGTGGCCACGGTGACCTTCGACACGTCCCGCCGCCCGATGCAGCGGATCGCGGAGGAGATCGCGGCATGGAGGAGAGAACAACGATGAGCACGACCACGATCACCGTGACCGGTACCGATCCCTACGACATCACGATCGGTCGCGGCATCCTCGACCGCGTCTCGGCCGCGCTCGCGCCGACGGTGCGCAAGGTGCTCGTCGTGCACCCGCCGACGCTCGCCGCGCGCGCCGCCGAGTTGCGCGATCGACTGCTCGCCGACACCGAGAACGGGCCGCGCGACGTGCTGTTGGCAGAGGTCCCCGACGCAGAGCAGGGCAAGCGCATCGAGGTCGCTGCGTTCTGCTGGCAGGTTATGGGCCAGGCCGACTTCACCCGCACCGACGCCGTGATCGGCTACGGCGGGGGAGCGGTGACCGATCTCGCCGGCTTCGTCGCCGCCACATGGCTGCGCGGCGTGCAGCTCGTCCAGGTGCCGACCACCGTGCTCGGACTCGTGGATGCCTCCGTGGGGGGCAAGACCGGCATCAACACCGCCGAGGGCAAGAACCTCGTGGGTGCGTTCTGGTCGCCGCGTGCCGTGATCGGCGATCTCGATGAACTCGGCAGCCTGAGCCCGAACGAGGCGACGGCGGGCTTCGCCGAGGTGGTCAAGGCCGGATTCATCTGGGCGCCGGAGATCCTCGACATCATCGAGGCCGATACCGCACGAGCTGTCGACACGACGACTCCCGAGTTCCGTCGTGCTGTGGAACTCGCCATCGGCATGAAGGCAGAAGTCGTGTCCGACGACTTCCGTGAGGCCGGCCAGCGCGAGATCCTCAACTACGGCCACACCCTGGGTCACGCGATCGAGCACGCGGAACGGTACAAGTGGCGGCACGGCGCGGCGATCTCGGTCGGCATGATGTACGCCGCCGAGCTGTCGCGGCTCGCAGGGCGGCTGTCGGATGACTCGGCCGAGCGCCACCGCAGCATCCTCGAATCCCTGGGTCTGCCCACGTCCTACCGGGCCGGTGCCTGGCCGCAGCTGCTCGCGACCATGCAGCGCGACAAGAAGAGCCGGGGCGGAATGCTGCGCTTCATCGTGCTCGACGAGATCGGCAAGCCGACCGTGCTGCAGGCGCCGGACGAGTCGCTGCTGTTCGCCGCGTACCAGGAGATCGGCGCATGAGCATCGCCGTCCGGCGGATCGAGGCGGACGAGTGGCGCGAGGTCAAGGCGTTGCGGTTGCTCGCGCTGGCGGACCCCGCCGCGCCCATCGCCTTCCTCGACACGGTCGAGCGCGCGAGCGCTCAACCTGACGCGTTCTGGCAGGATCGGGCAGCGAACGCCGCCGGAGACGCGGTTGGGGCGCAGCTCGTCGCGGTGACGGACGCCGGCGCATGGGTGGGGACCGTCACCGTGCTGCCGCATCGCGAGCACCGCGACGCAGGCCTCATCGTCGGCGTGTTCGTCGCGGAGGGACATCGCGGCGCGGGCGTCATCGACGCGCTGCTCGATGCCGCTGCCGAATGGGCGCTCGGGCAGGGGCTGTCCGATCTCCTTCTCGAGGTGCATGTCGACAACGAGCGGGCCCAGGCGGTGTACGCGCGCTGCGGCTTCGTCCGTTCGGGTGAGATCGAGACTGCGGGATTCGGGCGCGAATGGGTCATGCGTCGCGCACTCGCTCGGACCGGTAGCGTGCAGGCATGACCGCTCTGCGTCGGCTCCTGCTCGTCAACGGCCCGAACCTGAACCTGCTCGGCACCCGTGAACCCGGGATCTACGGATCTGCGACGCTCGCCGATGTCGAGAGGATCGCCGCAGACACTGCCGCGGCCGCGGGATTCGATCTGCGCGCGATCCAGAGCAACCACGAGGGCGTGCTGATCGACGCGATCCACGCTGCACGTGAGGACTGCGCCGGCATCGTCATCAACCCCGGCGGGCTGACGCACACATCAGTGTCGCTGCGCGACGCGCTGACCGGGGTCGGGCTTCCCTTCGCGGAGGTGCACATCTCCGACGTCCACGCACGCGAGGAGTTCCGGCACTTCTCCTACCTGCACGACGTCGCCGCGGTGCGCGTGATCGGGCGAGGCGTCGACGGCTATGCGGACGCGGTGAGGGAGCTCGCCGCACTGGTCTGAATGCGCCGACGGCTCAGCCCGTCAGCGGCGCCCACACGATCGCCACGCAGATCAGCAGACCGATCAGCGTGACGAGCGTCATGCCGAGAAAGCACCCGGCGAGCGCACGCAGGCGCGGCGAACGCTCGGTCACCGTCAGACGCACGATCACAAGCGCGACGAGTCCCGAGACCAGGAGCGATGCGGTGACGAGCGCCACGGGGGCGGCGCTGCTGCCATCGGCCACGATCGCGATGAGAGGCACCAGGCTCACCGCGGTGAACAACGCAGCCACGATGATCCAGATCGCGCCCGACGACGTGCGCAGCGCGGGCTGATCGGTGACCATGGTCGGATCCGGCGCGCGGGCGGCTCCGGTTCTCCGCCGGGCAGATGTCCTGCTGAACATGCACGCACCTCCTTGATCGGCTCAAGGATGAACCGCTCGTCGAGCGGCGTCAATGGGGTCGCTCGCACGAATTCCGAAGGCTAGCGTTCTGTCAGCCGGTGCGTCGGCCGCGACGCCTCCCGGCGACGGAGAGGAGGCACGTATGAGCGTGCGACTGAACAAGGAAGCACTCGAGCTGGCCCACCGGCTGATCCGCGACGGGAACGTGGTGCGCGACGAGAGAGACGACTGGAGCGAGCACGCGCCCAGCACCGACGACGAGAACGCGTTCATCGACGAGCACGGCATGGACGAGTTCGCCAAGTGGCACCTCGGCGAGGA
>JAEKKN010000081.1 GCA_019510305.1 Microbacterium sp. | reverse complement strand
ACGATCGCGATCAGCAGGCTGCCACCGGTGATCCGGGCCCGGATGCCGAATCGGTTCAGGCGCATGACCAGGCCCTCACGCGGGATCCGCCGACAACCGGAACCCGACACCGCGGGCCGTGACGATCTTGACCGGGGCGGCGATGGAGTCCAGCTTCTTGCGCAGGTAACTCACGTACTGATCGACGATGTTCGGGTCGATGAAACTGCCGGAGCCCCAGATGGTCTCGAGGATTTCGGCGCGGGGCAGCACCTCATCGGGACGCACTGCCAGCAGGCGCAGCAGGTCGAACTCGGTACGGCTCAGCCGTGCTTCGCGGTCGCCGACCGAGATCCGCTGGCCGGCCAGGTCGATGGCCATCCCGCCGATCTCGAGCGCGGTCGGGGCGTGCGCCTCGCGGCGCCGCAGCGCCCGAAGCCGCGCCGCGAGTTCGGCGAAGGCAAAGGGCTTCGTCAGATAGTCGTCGGCGCCGGCATCCAAGCCTCTGACCCGGTCGTCGACCGCGTCGCGCGCCGTCAGCAGGATGATCCCGATGCCGTGCACCTGATCGCGCAGGCGCCTGCAGAGTTCGAAACCCGACATGCCGGGCATGGTCACGTCGAGCACGGCCAGATCGAACCGCTGCTCGCCGGCCAGGGTGATGGCCTGGATGCCGTCCGAGGCGACCTCGACGTCGTATCCCTCGCCGATCAGCCCGCGCGCCAGGAGCGCGGCCATCTCCACCTCGTCGTCGACCACGAGCACACGCATCGCTCGGCTCCTCTGGTCACGCCGTGGCCACCGTGGATCGGTGGCTGGCGCGCTCGATCCTAGTTCGGCAGCTCCGGAGACCGGCCGTGATCCGAGCCGGCTTGAAGCTCCCTGAAAGCCTTCTCATCCCGCGGCCTCGCGTTTCCGGGCGAGCGCCGACCCTGCACAGCGACCATGAACTCGTGGCCATCCTCGCTCCCTCGCCGCCGACCGTTCTCGCGCCGGCGCCCCGTCTCGGCGCTGCCGAACGGTTGGCCGAGCGCGCGCGGCGACTGCCGACCGCTCCGACCGCCGGCCTCCTGGGGGCGCTCGCCGCCCTTGTCACCTGGCTCGGTTCGTGGAATCCCTCGTACTGGGGCGACGAGGCGGCGACGGTCATGTCGGCCCAGCGGCCGCTGCACACCCTGTTCGCCGAACTGGCCCGCGTTGATGCGGTGCACGGCCTGTACTACCTCGGCATGCACTTCTGGATCCGGGTGTTCGGCGCCTCAGAGCTGTCGACGCGCCTGCCGAGCGCACTCGCCATCGGCGCGGTGGTGGCGGGAACCGTGGTGCTCGGAACTCGTCTCGCCGACGTGCGGTTCGGCGTCCTCGCGGGCGTGATCTGCGCGGTGCTTCCGCGCACCTCGTTCCTCGCCACGGAAGCGCGCTCGTACGCGATCGGAACGGCGATCGCTGTCTGGATCATGGTGTATTTCGTCGGCCTCTGGCGGCGGCGGGAACTGCGCCGCTGGCCGTGGCTGGTTCTCGGCGCGCTGATCGCCGCCGCGAGCTACCTGTTCCTGTACCTCGTGCTGCTGGCGGTGGTTCAGGGCGCGATCCTGCTTCTCTCGGAACGCGGGCGCGCGCTGCGATGGCGGTGGGCGCAGTCGCTCGCTGTGACCGCTGCGGGCGCGGCGCCGATCGTCCTGCTGGCGTACGCCGAGCGGCATCAGGTCGCGTTTCTGGCCAAGCGCGGCTACGCCAACTTGAAGAACGTGCTCGTCGACCAGTGGTTCGGGATGCCGGGCATCACGATCGCGTGCTGGGCCCTGATCCTGCTGGGGATCGGTGTCTTCGTCGCTCGGCGGCGTGCGCGCAGCACCGTCGCGGTGCTGGACCGGCGGCGCTCCGACCGTGAAGTGCTGCTGCTCGGTGCTGCCTGGCTCGTACTGCCGACCGCGCTGCTGCTGCTCGGCAATGCGGTCTCGCCGATGTACAACACCCGCTACCTGTCGTACTGC
>JAEKKN010000063.1 GCA_019510305.1 Microbacterium sp. | reverse complement strand
GGGCACCGGCCCAGCACCGGGCCGGGCGGGCTCGGCCGGAGGGTTCGGCTCCGGGCAGTAGCGGGCCCAGGTGTCGAGGAACTGGTTGCGCGCGAAGCCCTTGGCCTGGGTGCCGTCGGGGAAGCGGCGGTTGGCCGAGACCTCCGTGAGGACGGGGCCACCCCACCCGATCTGCCCCCCGCCCTGGGGGACGTCGACCCACCCGAACCTGATACCGAAACCACCCCGGAGGAACGCCTTTGAAGGGCTCCACCTACCGCCGCTGCTCCTGCCGCGACCCGAAGACCGGCAAGGAACTCGGCTCCTCGTGCCCCAAGCGCAAGGGACGCAAGCACGGCTACTACTCCATACGTCAGGAGCTGCCACCGCGCGAGGGCGGCACCCGCCGATCCTTCAGCCGGGCCGGCTACGAGTCCCTGAAGGACGCCCAGTCGGACCTCGACCACGTCCGCTCCCTGCTTGCCCTGGCGGACAAGGACGACCCCGACAGCCTCCAGCGCCTCGTCGACATGCTGGAGGTAGTCGCGACCGAGAAGGCGCCGCTTCCGGCCATTGAGGAGACCCGCCGCCGGCTGCGCGCGGGCCTGGCCCTCCGCGGCAGCCTCACCGTCGGTGAGTGGCTCGACCAGTGGTTCGCCGCGAAGAAGCGCCGCAAGACCACGCTCAACGGCTACGCCTCCCACATCCGCGTCCACCTGAAGCCGCGCATCGGGCACGTACGCCTCGACCGGCTCAACGTCGGCCACCTGGTGGAGATGTTCGACGCGATCGCCGACGACAACGAGGTGATCGCGACCGAGAACGAGGCCCGCCGCGAGCAGATCGCCCGCTGCAAGCCGAGCAAGCCCGGACGCCCCGTAGGAGCCGAGCGGAAGCTGCTCGCCGTCGAACGGGCCAAGCTCGCCGAGATGAAGCCGTTCCGGAGGATCACCGGCCCGGCCTCCCGCCAGGCAATCCGCCGAACCCTCCGCGCGGCCCTGAACTCCGCCATCGCCCAGCAGCTCATCACCTTCAACCCCGCCTCCCACGTGGAGTTGGAGTCCGGCAGGCGCCCGAAGCCCCTTCTGTGGACCGAGGAGCGGGTCCGGCGCTGGCGCGAGACAGGCGAGCTCCCCGGTCCGGTGATGGTGTGGACTCCGCAACAGTTCGGCGCCTTCCTCGACGCCGCCGAGGGCGACCGTCTGTACGCGATCTTCCACCTCATGGGCACCCGCGGCCTCCGACGCGTCGAGGCGGTCGGCCAGGACTGGCACGAGATCGACCTCGTCGCCGGCATCATCACCCCGGCCAAGGAGATCGTGGTGGACGGCTGGGACCCCTACGAGTCGGAGCCGAAGACGGACGGCAGCGCGAACACGATCGCGCTCGACAGCATGAACATCGCCGTGCTCCGCGACCACAAGGCCCACCAGGAGAAGGAGCGCTCCAAGTGGAGCAGCGCCTGGCAGGACACCGGGAAGGTGTTCACCAAGGAGGACGGCTCCTGGCTCCATCCCGGGACGGCCTCGGAGACCTTCCGCCGCATCCTTGCCACGACCGACCTGCCGCCCATCACCCTGCGCGACCTACGCCACGTGGCCGCGACGCTCACGCATGGAGGTGGCGGCGACATCCACTCGGTGAAGGAGACTTTGCGGCACTCCACGATCACGCTGACCTCGGACACGTACACGAGTCTGCTCCCTGAGCTGGACCGTGAGATCGCCGAGAAGGCCGCTGCACTGATCCCTCGTAGCCGCCGCGCCAGAAGCAAGTAGAGCGCGGCCACGCCCTTTCCGTTCGCATCTCCGGAAGTGACGAAAAGTGTCCACCGCAGTCCATGCCTCCAGTGCACTCCCAGCCACCCCTCGTGCCGGGGACACGGCCACGCTCCGCGCGCCCGGCCCACCGGACGAGTTTGGTGGGCTATGTCGGAGTGCCGACTATCGACGCTGTTCCTGGATCAGGTCGAGGTACCGGGTGTATTGGGTGTCGGTGACCTGTTGGTTCCGGACGAGGCTGCCTTCTTCCATGCGGTAGGTGCGCTCGGGATCACCCTTGAAGGAGAGCCAGTTGAAGGATGTGATCACCCAGACGTCGTCGTAGATGAGGACCTTGGCATGAGTGCTCTTGAGTCGGGTAAAGGAGAGTTTGTCCTGGTAACGGGCAGCGAGGTTAGTCAGCTTGCGGACGGCGGCAGGGTCGGTCTTGGTGTCGTTCTCCTCGTACCCATAGGCGATGTCAACTTTCACGCCGCGCGAGAGGCGCCGTTCCAGTTTACTGAGGAAATCCGTTGTAATGATCGCGTTCTTGATCCAGGGCGAGATTAGGAGGATGCGCTTGCGGGCCTGAGTGAGGGCCTCATCGAGAATGTCCGGATGCTCGAAGACGCCGATGGCGCGGATCTCGTCTGCCTGCGGCTGGACTTCTGACGGCGGGCCCGGAACGGCAGGACTCTGGACCCCGAGTTGGAAAGCGGCCTGCTCGGCGCGGTGCTGGGCGACTTCCTGCAGGGGAACGCGGGCCTTTTCCAGTTCCGGTTCCAGCAGCGGGCGGTCGGGCGGCGGGGCGACGGTGATGCCAAGGGCCGCAGCGCCGCCATGACCGATCAGGGCAAGCTCGTGGGCTTTGCTCAATTCCCCGTCAACGACAACACCGATCTCGATGTCACTGCGGTCCTCGTCGGCGTACACGAGGAGTTTGACCGGCAAGACCCGGCGCGCCTTGGCCTGGCTGATGCTTTTGACCTGCAGGACTTCTCGGCTGGTAGTGCCATTCTCGCGGAGCAAGGCCGTGATCTCGGCGGCGGTGACATCTCCGTCCTCCAGCGGGCCGGATCGCGCCACGGGCAGCATGATCAGGCCGTCGTCCTCGCCCTGCCCACGAGGGATGGTGGTACGGCGGTCGTAGGGTGCGGCTTTCCACAACATCTGGTCGTACACGAGAGGCTGGTTAACCCGTACGGGAGTCATGGCGGCGGCCTTGCGTGCCGTGAGGTGACCTTTGTCCGTGAGCCGCAGGTTTCCGGATCGGGCACTGTCTCCAGCGGCGGGGCGTGCCCATTTCAGGTCGTCGGATCCGAGGAGGCTGGCAACGGTCTGGTCGACCATGCGCGCATCCAGGCCGAGCAGGCCGGCAATGCCGGAGGAACTAGCCACCCCACGGTCGACTAGCCGCAGCACGAATTCGTCCATGAGTGGCAGGTCTTTGCTGTCCTGGGCGAGGACCTCGGCCGTAATCCGGGCGACGGGCAGTGCGGCGTCGGCGATCTGGACGAGTTCAAGTCCGGGACGGGCGTTCTGAAAGCGGACGGCCAAAAGGCTGTCGGGGCTAAACGTAGGCATCGCGGATCTCGCAGTCTTCCGGGTGGCCGCTCATGTAGTCGAGGACGTCGCGCAGGGCGCCGGGTTTGCTGCGGCAGAACCCCGCGTCGCCGACGATGATCAGGCCATAGCGGGCACGGGAGAGAGCCACGTTGATGCGGCGCCAGTAATCCTTGCCGAGAAATCCGAACTGCCCGACGGTGTTACTGCGGGTCACCGAGAACACAGCAAGGTCGCACTCGCGGCCCTGGACGGCATCGACGGACAGTACTTCCGGGCTGACGTGCTTGAGCTTGTGGGAAGCCAGGCGACGGGTGAGTTCATCCACCTGACGGCCGTAGGGAGCGATTACCAGGACCTCAAGCCGCTTTTCTCCTGGGGGTTTGATCACTTCTTTATCGATGGCTTGGTCGATGACCTTAAGGCGGTTCATCGCCAGCTGCGCTTCGAGACGGTTGGAGATGCTGGTATCGGCGGCTGCCCGCTCAGACTCACGTCGACCGGGCAACGAGCTGGTGTCCAACCAGAGCACGGGCTTGTTGACAGTGTCGTAGCCGGGCAGCCCATGATTGGCAGGTGAGAGGAGTTTCCCGCCGTAGAAGCAGCTGCTGATCAGGTTGCCGATCGCGGGGATCATGCGGTACTGCTCACGCAGCAGGTGCTTGACCGGTGTCTCGGTCCAGTTGGCGAAGTACTGGAACAGGGTCGTTTCCACCAGTTCGCGGACGAGTTGGTGGTCGGCCATGATTTTGCCGTCGCGCAACAGGTCCTCGTCGATGGGGGGCAGCTGGTTCGTGTCACCGACCAGGACCCACCGTTTGGCCCGGGCCATCGGCACGAGGGCCTCGGTCGCGGTCGCCTTCGATGCCTCATCGAAGATGCACAAGTCGAATTCGAGATCCCGCGCTGCCGGGTGCCCAAGGAAGCCAAGCGCCGTGCCGCCGATGACGTGCCGGGTCCGCAGAAAACCTGCGATCAGGTTCTGGTCGGTACCGATGCGTTGCAGCCACTCGCCCTGCAGCCGCAGCAGGTCCATCAGTTGCCGTCCGGGGCCGGACGGGCCCAGGAGTGCTTCGACCGCGTCGCGGGCGTCGCCTGCGGTGAGGTCCTCCCGGAGGGTAAGTTCCCCCGCGAGCATCGTCTGGATTTCGGCAAACAGCTCCGCACGCTGTTCGAGGAGCTGCTCCTGTCGAGCTCGGGCGGTGACGACTTCCTCGCCGAGTTCCCTGGCGGAGGTGGTGCGTTCAGGAACGGGCTGGTTCGTCAGGTCTTCCAGCCGGGTCGATACGTGTGCCAGGTCGGCAGCCACGGCTGCGAGTTCCTCCAGCAGTAGAGCCGCCTTGAGGTGGCGGGCCTGCTGGCCGCTTTTGGCAGCGATCGTCTCCAGGTACCGCTCGGCGCGCGCTCGCACGCCCTGGGTCCACTTCTTGACCTGCCGGTCCAGCAGCAGTGGCTGGGCGCTCTCGGCGACCCGTGGATCGTCGACCCGCCCTAGGCGGACCAGGCCGGTGATGCCAGCGTCCTCAAGACGTTTCAGTGCGTTGTCGATAGCAATGTGGGTCTGGCTCACGATGAGGATTCGAGCGTTCGGGTCACGGCTGAGGGACTGTTCGACGATTTCGGCGATGACCGTGGTCTTACCGGTACCGGGCGGTCCTTCGACGAGGAGGAGATCCTGGGTGCCCAGGGCGTGGGCGACGACGTCCCGCTTGCTCTGGTCGAGATCGGTACGGACCCAGGTCGTGATCTCGGTGGGCGGCCGGTGTGGGATGTTCGCCGGACTGTTGATGATTTCCCGCAGTTTGGCGTTGGCGGTCTGCCCCGCCGCGACGGCACTCAGCGCGTCCCGCTGTCGGTTGATGGCGTTCTGGCTCGGCCCGAGGTACGGCAGCAGCACGCCCCGGGCGGGGAGAACTGCACTCGGGCGGGTCATCCGCAGCACGACAGTGTCGTCGGTCCGATTCGTCACCTCGCCGCGGTCGAGGGGGCGGCTGTAGGGGTACTCAGCCACCGACCACTCTTCGCCAATCTCCGCGATGGTGTCGGAGCCGACCAGATGGAAGACACGGGTGCGACCGCCGCCCTCAATCCGCTCGTAACTGACGGGCTGGCGCCCGTTGGCCGCGACTTCCTCACGGGCGTCCAGCACTCGTCGCCAGCCGTCGAACAGGTCACCGAGGTCGTGGAGTTTGCCAGCCTTAGCCTGAGCCTCCCGCGCATCCAAGTGTGCGTTCAGTTCGTCCAGGAGCAGGTTCAGCCCGTCGTAGGCCGGGTCCTCCCCTGGATCGTCGAACGTCCAGGTGAGGACGGGGTCGAGCTTGAGGGCGGACTCGCGGCGCTTGGCCATCCACTCTTCCGAGCGTTCCTCCGCCGCGACGATTACACAGCGGTCGCTGAACTCGTCGTCGTTGACCAGGCGCAGGAACAAAGTCCGGCCGAACACCCGTACCGTCCCCGTGTCGACCTCCCCGGTCTGCGGGTTGTAGCCGTAGTCGACGTGGACGGTCCCGGAAATGTCGGCCAGGACTGCGCCCTTCACCCCAGCCCAGTCGATCTCTTCACCCGTTGAACTGCTGTCCAGCGCTTCGGCCGCCCGCTTTGTCATCTTCAGCCAGAGCGCGTTACGGTGCCGTGCTGCTACGTTTTCGCAGAACTGCTCCGCCTCCAGGAGCTGGTACTCCAGCACGCTGGCGTTGGCCGGCCGCTCGTGCGGGTCGAAGTCGATACAGGACTTCAGGATGTCCCGGATCTTGGGGTCCAGGTCCAGTGTGTCAAGGACCTTCGCCAGATCGTGGTAGTCGCGGGCCTGCCCCCGCGACAGGATCTGGATCGCGAGAACCGCGTACGCGTAGACGTCGCGGATGTAGGGAATCGCATCGCTCTGCTCCGGCGGCGCATACAGGGTGGAACGGAAGTCGGCCACTGTCTCGTCCGTGGGAGCCGCGGCCTTCGAAAGGATCTTCGCAATCCCGAAGTCGGCCAGTTTGACCGTGCCGTCGTCCGCCAACAGGACATTGCCTGGCTTCAGGTCGCGGTGCTCGATCTGCTTCTCATGAGCGTAAGAGAGCGCCGAGGCAAGCGGCCTACCGATCCGCTTGAAGTAGGCCGGCCAGTCCAGAGGCCGACCCTCGGCCATCTCGTCCTTGAGGCTGCGGTCGATCCACTCAAGGGCAATGAAATACCGCTCAAGTTCAGTATCCCAGCCAGAGTCGAGCATGCGCACGATGTTCGGGTGACTCAGCGCCTTGAGCGCGGACGTCTCCCGCTCTAGGAAGATCTTGGTAATCGCCTCGTCGTCACGCTGCTTGAGCAATTTCACGGCCACGTAGTCACCACCCTCGCTGGTGACGTCCACTGCCTTACGGACCTCGGACAGCCCGCCGCGCCGCGCCTCTTGGGGAAGCAGCAGAAACCGGCCATTGATCGTCTTCCCCACCCGCTGCTCCCTGCTTGCCGCTGCTGCCCCGCACAGCCCACCCGGACACTCACTTTGCCAGAAAAACAGCCCGCGATCAGCGGATTCGACGTGTATGCAGTGGATATGACGGGCAATCGCCTCTCTGACGGTCCCCTTCGCCGACTGCTCCGGCGTCTTACATTCGCACGACCTACGATTGACCGTGCGTTCCGCGACTTGGTGTAGCGGATCAAATACCTAGGGTTGCATTTCGGAGCCGGCGGCGGTTACTACCAGCTGGCGGGACGCCATCCTCGCTGTCGCCATAGCAGTGCGTCGACATCGCGCACGTCACGCTCAAGCACCGCCCCCCACCGATCCGGGCACGAACGAGCAGCCCGCCCGACCCACAGACCTCGAACGTACAGATACCCCCCTGCCCACACATCCGCTCACGCATCGCGCACGCAAGGCCCCGCAAACGAAGCAGCGCCCGACCCGACCGAAGTCGACTCAGGCGCTGCGTAGCAGGTCAGAGGGGGTATCCCCTCCCCGCATCCGTAGGCCGTGTGGGACTCGAACCCACAACCAATGGATTAAAAGTCCACTGCTCTGCCAATTGAGCTAACGGCCCAGGCGATGTTGCCTCCCCGAGCATAGCCGGACGGAGGCGTCTCGCCGATCGGGTATCGGGGTCGTGGCCGCGTCGTGTGGCAGAAGTGGGACGGGCGTTGTCCGGTGGGTCAGAGATCGACCAGTTCGGCGGAGTCCTCCGAACGCGCTCTGTCCGGGTTGAGGAACCAGTGGCGGGCCGAGGCCTGCCACCAGATCGCGGCGAAGCCGAGGACGGCCAGGACGGCGACCGGGGCGTAGTTGAAGGACTCCCAGGTGACCGGG
>JAEKKN010000054.1 GCA_019510305.1 Microbacterium sp. | reverse complement strand
ACTGCCCGTTCAGCGGCACGGTCGACGAGGCCATGACCGATCTCGGAGCGCTGCTCGCGAGCGTCGACGCGACGCCGCTCAAGAACGGCGACGGACGGATGCTGGGAGCTGATGCTTTGATGACGGGCATCATCGCCGCGCTCTACTCCGAAGACAGCTGGTCGTACCTCACGCAGGCGCTCGACGAGGCGCTCCAGGGCGACCCGTCGACGGCGTTCGTACTCGCCGACTTCTACAACGGCCGCGAGAACGGCGCCTACACCGACAACTCCAGCGAGGCGTTCCGCGCATACAACTGCATGGACTATCCGGTGGAGGACGACCCCGACGCCGAGGCCGCCCAGAAGGCGAAGATCGCCGAGGGCGCGCCGACGATCGCCCCGTACTGGGAGGGCCCTGACTCCTGCGAGGTGTGGCCGTACCCGCCGACGGGAACGCGCGGAGAGATCCACGCCACGGGCGCGGCTCCCATCGTCGTGGTCGGGACGACGAACGACCCGGCGACGCCCTACGAGTGGTCGGAATCGCTCGCAGGACAGCTCGACGAGGGTGTTCTGATCACCCGCGTCGGCGAGGGCCACACCGGGTACAACAAGGGCAACACGTGCGTGGACAGCGCCGTCGAGGCCTACCTCGTCGAGGGCACGGTGCCCGAAGACGGCTTGCGTTGCGAGTGACCTCGGCTCGATTCGCGAGCACGCTCCGAACCATGTAATATCGGAGATCGCGCCGCTTTAGCTCAGTCGGCAGAGCATTTCACTCGTAATGAAAAGGTCGTCAGTTCGATTCTGACAAGCGGCTCCAGCAGGCCCCGTGATGAAGATCACGGGGCCTTTTGGTTTCCCCCGGAATGGCCCCGTCCGGGCGTACGCTCGAAGCATGAGCAGAGCGCTTCTCATCGTCGACATCCAGAACGACTTCACCGAAGGCGGCGCCTTGGGCGTCGCAGGCGGAGATGCCGTGGCATCCGCCGTGTCCGCCTTCCTCGAGGTCCACGCCGCCGACTACGAGGTGATCATCGCCTCGCGTGACTGGCACGACGCGACGGGCGACAACG
This sequence comes from Microbacterium sp., assembly GCA_019510305.1. Lineage (GTDB taxonomy): Bacteria > Actinomycetota > Actinomycetes > Actinomycetales > Microbacteriaceae > Microbacterium > Microbacterium natoriense_A. Next base: position 31,396 of record JAEKKN010000054.1, on the reverse strand, counting down.
GCGGGCATTTCGCCGAGAACCCCGACTACGTCGACACCTGGCCGGTGCACTGCGTCGAGGGCACCGACGGAGCCGACTACGACCCGCTGCTCGTGACCGACGCCGTCACCCACCACGTCCGCAAGGGACAGGGGAAGCCCGCTTACTCGATGTTCGAGGGCGTGACGGATTCCGGTGGCAAGGTGGGGGCGGTGCTGACGCAGGCGGGCGTGCTGAGCGCCGACGTCGTCGGCATCGCGACGGACCACTGCGTGCGGGCCTCCGCACTGGATGCGCTCGCGCACGGCGTGCGGGTTCGAGTGCTGACCGACCTCATCGCGGGTGTCGCCCCCGAGCCCAGCGAGGCCGCTCTTGCCGAGCTTGCACACGCCGGGGCAGAGCTCGTCGAGAGTTCGGAGGCATGACCTCTGAGCGCTGCGCGCTGCTGCTGCGCGCGGTGAACGTCAGCGGGCGCAACCGAGTCCCGATGGCCGAGCTGCGCACCCTGCTGAGTGAGCGCACTGCGCTCACGGGGGTGTCGACCTTCATCGCGAGCGGCAACATCATCTGCGATGACCCGGGAGACATCGACAGCGCCCGGTCCGAGGTGCGAGCGTTGATCGCTGCTGCCTTCGGAGTGGATACGCCGGTGATCGCGCGCACCCACGCCGAGCTGGTCGCGGCCCTCGAAGAGAACCCGTTCCCGGATGCGGCGGCCGACAAGCTCCTGCACGTGATGTTCCTCGAGGGCCCTGCCGCGCCGGGTGCGATCGAGGCGCTCGAGCAGCGGCTGCTGCCGGGGGAGAGGATCTCTCTCGTCGGCGATGTTCTCTGGATCGACTACGCCGAGGCGGGTGTGCACAGCTCGAAGCTCACGAAGGCCGTACTCGACAAAGCGCTGGGCGTGGCAGGAACCGCGCGCAACCTGCGCACGGTGCGGACACTGGCAGAGCTCACGGCGTGAGAGGGCGGCTCAGCGCAGTCGGCGGAGCCATCGGATGCTGTTGCACGTCGACGCGGCGGATGCCGCAACCTCCGCAACGGACGTAGAGCACCGTGCCTTCGCTCGTCGGATGCCTCGACTCGACCGACCATGCATGCTCGTGCGCGGCGGCGGCCTGGTGGGGGATCGGGCGAGTGTGCAATGCGGTCATGTGTCCAGCGTGATGTAATGGCCTTATGCATCTCAACCCTTACGGTGAGTATGCGGTTCTACTGGCCGCATCCCTCGCCAACGACTGGCCCGCCGACCGCGACGGGATCGAGGCGCGAACGCTCGACGGCGGCATGACGATGGTGTTCCCGCCCGAGCCGCACGATCACGCGCAGGTCCGCGAGGTCATCGACGACTGGTTGCGGATCGTGGACGAGAGCGACCCGGCACGGCGGGCTGAGATGCTCAACCTGCAGATGGCATCGGTGGGCGCGTACCCGCGGCTCACCGATCACGATGGTGAAGGCTGGCACCTGCACTACCGCGACGACGTGCAGTCGCTGCCGCACGTTCTGCGAGCGGTCATCAACGTCGGAACATCACTGCACCTGGTCACGCGCGGCATGGACCGCTTGTCGCGCTGCGAGGCCTCTCCGTGCACGAACGTCGTGGTCGACGTGACGCGGAACGGCCGACAGCGGTTCTGCTCCGTCCGCTGCGCGAACCGGGCCGCCGTGCGCCGACATCGCGCGCGCGCCGCGGATCATTCAGCTGTTTGAGCTTCACACGCGGCCGACCGCCAGTTCGCCCCCATGCGAGCGTAAGTGACGATCGCATGGCAGTTCCGGCATCGCACATCGCATTTCTCGACCTCGCTCGTGATGACGGCGATGCTGTGGCCGTTGCGCACGAGCCGCATCACGTCGTCTCGCTTGGGTGAGCCGGGGCGATGATCGAAGTCCAGAACACGGAGGTCCGCTTCGCCGCAGTCCACGCACGGATGCGCGGACAGGTACTCGGACACGAAGGAAATGCTCGCCGCCTGCTGCGCCCTGGTGCGCGCACGGATCACGGCGATGTGATGCTCGCGATTTCGCGCGTAGTAGCGACGAGAGGATTCTCGATTGCAGTCCCGGCACACGGCTTGACGCCCGTCGGCGCTCGAACTCTTCCGATTGAACTCATCGAGCGGCTTGCTGACACCGCATGTTCCGCAGCGTTTCATGGATCGAAACCTAGCTGCCGGTGCCGACATCCTGCTCTTCACGGTGGGCCCCGAGGGGCTCGAACCCTCGACCCGCGGATTAACTTGCCACTTCGGCTTTCGCCGCCGCCCCGAAGGGCGTTCGTGGTCTGGACTGTCCCTTCACCATGGCTTTCGCTGTAGGTGCCACCCGTCCAGTCTCTACACCTTCCGGACTCGCGTCCGGCTTGGCTCGGGATTGCCAACTGGTCTCCCAGCGAGGGTTCCCCGACTTTGAGTGGTGTCATCCTCGGGGTTTCCCCCGAGGCGCTCCTATTTTGTTGAAGTCCGATGCTCTGCCAACTGAGCTAGAGGCCCGTGTGGTTCCAGTCTAGTGGGAGTGAAAAGTGCCGTCGGCGACACGATGGTCGCCGACGGCACTCTATCCCTCTCGCCGTCATCCCCCGATGGGCGAGATCGCCGAGCTCCCCAGCCCGGCACCCCGCCTCACTGGGCCGGGGGCATGAGCACGGTGTCGATGAGGTACACCGTGGCGTTCGCAGTCTGCACGCCGCCGCAGACGATCTTGGCGTCGTTCACCATCCAGTCGTCCCCGCTGCCGGTGACCTCGAGATCGGCTCCTTGGACCGTGGTGTGCATCCCTGCGATGTCGGAGGGCTCGATCTGACCGGGCACCACATGATACGTGAGGATCGAGCTCAGGGTCGCGCTGTCGGTCTTGAGCGCCTCGATCGTGGCGGGATCGATCTTCGCGAACGCGTCGTCGACCGGCGCGAACACGGTGAACTCGCTGCCGTTGAGGGTGTCGACGAGGTTCACGTCGGGGTTGAGCTGCCCGCTCACCGCAGCGACGAGCGTCTTGAGCATCGGGTTGTTGGATGCCGCGACGGCCACCGGGTCCTGCGACATGCCCTGGATCGAACCGGCGCCGTCCGGAACAGCCTCCGCGTACGCCGCGCACCCGGGGCCGACGAGGTTCGCCGCGGGGTCCATCGTCTCGGGCGTCGCCTCGGACGACTCAGGAGCCGACGGCTTCGGCGACTCCGCAGCAGGGGTACCGCCCATCGAACACGCGGACAGCAGGAATGCGCTCGCCAGCGTGAGTGTGAGTGCCGCAGTGACCTTCTTCTTGGTGCTGAACATCTCGAGCTCCTTCAGAACTGAGCCACGGCCTCTCCGTGGCGTCGACCTCTGTTCGGAGCCCCCGACGCATCGGATGGGAAATCCCTGAATCCAATCCGTCCGGCGGTCGGACGCGAACAGGAGAGGACAAGAAGCGAGGACCCCATGGACCTGATCATCATCGGCCTGCTCGGCGGGCTCATCACCGGAATCTCGCCGTGCATCCTGCCCGTGCTCCCGGTCATCTTCCTGACCGGGGGAGCCCAGTCGGCGAAGTTCGACGGACAAGTCGTGCCGGCGAAGCGCAGCCGACCGTACCTGGTGATCGCGGGACTCGTCCTGAGCTTCACCCTCGTGACCCTGGGCGGCTCGCTGCTTCTCGGGCTGCTGAACCTGCCTCAGGACATCATCCGCTGGATCGGCATCGCGGTGCTGGTGATCATCGGCACGGGACTGATCGTGCCGAGGCTCGAGCGAATTCTGGAACGGCCCTTCCAACGCTTCGGTCAGCGCGAGGTGAAGAACCGCCACGGGGCGGATCGGTCTCGGCACGATCGCGCTCACGGTGTCGTTCGCGATCGGAGTCGCTGTGCCGCTTCTCGTCTTCGCGCTGGCTGGGCGGGGAGTGATCGAGCGCATCCGCGCCTTCCGCTCCAAGGAGCGCGCGTTGCGCATCGCCGCAGGCATCGCGATGATCGCTCTCGCCGTCGGGCTCGTCTTCAACGTGCCGCAGGCCCTGCAGCGTCTGCTTCCGGACTACACCTCTCCGTTGCAGCAGGAGCTCGCGGACTCGGAGGAGGTGTCGGACGCCCTCGATCTCGGCGGACTGGTCACCGACGAGAACAAAGACCTCGACAAGTGCACCAACGGCGCAGAAGAGCTCGAATCCTGCGGCACGGCGCCGTCGATCAAGGGCATAGAGCAGTGGCTCAACACTCCTGACGGCCAGGCCGTCGATCTGGCGAGCCTGCGCGGAAAAGTCGTGCTCATCGACTTCTGGGCGTACTCGTGCATCAATTGCCAGCGCTCTCTCCCGCACGTCGTCGCCTGGGATGAGACCTACCGTGACCTGGGGCTGGACGTCATCGGCATCCACTCGCCCGAATACGCCTTCGAGAAGGACCCGGGAAACGTCGCCGCGGGGATCGCCGACTTCGGAATCGAATATCCGGTCGCACTCGACAACAACCTCGCCACCTGGACGAACTATCGCAACAGGTACTGGCCGGCGCACTACCTCATCGATGCGGAAGGCACGGTGCGGCACATCTCGTTCGGCGAGGGCAACTACGCCGCCACAGAGCAGCTGATCCGCGAACTGCTCCAGGACGCCGATCCCGATGTGCAGTTGCCGGGCGCGACGGACGTCGTCGATGAGACGCCCGAAGTGGGGTCGACCACGAGGGAGACCTTCCTCGGTTCGTCCAAGGACATCAACTTCGGCGGCGAGGCGGCGTATCGCGCGGGCACTCACGAGTACTCATTCCCGCAGGCGCAGCCCGATGACAGCTTCGCCCTCGACGGCGACTGGACGGTCGAGACGCAGTTCGCCACTCCCGCGGAAGGCAGCGCGAGGGTCAGGCTGAACTACCACGCCGCCGAGGTGCGGATGGTCGTCGCGGGAGAGGGCGAGGTGATCGTACGCGATGAGAACGGCCGGGAGCAGAGCATCCGCGTCGACGGGACACCGCGGTCGTACGGTCTGCAGCAGGCGGATGCGGTCGCCGCAGGGTCGTTCACACTCGAGATCCCCGCGGGTGTGCAGGTCTATTCCTTCACCTTCGGGTGACGCCTGCAACGGATCGTGAGGGGATGCGGCATGCTGGTGGAGATGGTCATCGACGGGATGGACGTACCCGAGGACGGCACGGCGCGCGACGCCGTCGCCGATCTCCTCGTCGGCATCGCCTCGGGTGATCAGAGCGCTTTCGCCCGGCTCTACGACATGATGTCCTCCCGCGCGTTCGGTCTCATCCTGCGGGTGCTCGTCAACCGCTCTCAGAGTGAAGAGGTGCTGCAGGAGGTCTTCCTGGAGATCTGGCAATCCGCTGACCGCTTCGCTCCGAACAGAGGACAGGGAAGAAGCTGGGTGATGACCATCGCCCACCGCCGGGCAGTGGACAGGGTCCGCGCCTCGCAGTCCAGCACCGATCGCGATGTGCGAGCGGGGCTCAAGGACATCGGGGTGGCGCACGACAGCGTCGCGGAACAGGTGGAGCTGGGCATCGAGGGTGAGAAGGTCGTCGATGCGCTGGCGGGGCTTCCCGAGGCGCAGAGGGAGGCTCTCGTCCTCGCCTACTACGGCGGATACAGTCAGAACGAGATCGCGGTGCTCGTAGGGGCGCCGCTGGGAACGATCAAGACGCGGATGCGGGACGGACTGATTCGTCTCCGCAGTGCGATGGGGGTGACGGCATGAACGAGCAGGAGTTCGCGGAGCTCTCCGCAGGGGCGGCGCTGCACGCGCTGTTGCCTGACGACGAGCGCCGGTTCCGCGCGGCGCTGGCCGTTCACCCCGAATGGCGAAGCGTGGCAAGACGCGACGCGGATGCCGCAGCTGCTCTCGCCTCGGTCGTCGAGCCGGTGTCTCCGCCCGACGGCATCCGCTCCGCACTGCTCGCCCGCATCGCAGAGACTCCCCAGACCGACGGGGAGTCACCGACCGCCGACGGCGAGGCGCCTCGCGGGTCGGTGCGCCCGATCCCGAAGGACGACGACCGAGACGCCGGCGCCGGGACTCTGAGCACGAGCGGCGTCGCCGAACCGGCTGCACCATCTCCCTCCTCGTCGGACATCGACAGCGCGCCTGCAGGAAGCCGTCGAGGACGCCGTCTTCTCTTCGTCCTCGCCGCCTGCATCGTGCTTCTCGTCGGAATCGGGGTGGGAACCGTCGTTGTGAACGGAATCCTCGACCGTCCGGCTCCGGTTGTCGCTCTCGAGCAGATCGAGGGCGCGGACGATGCGCAACAGACCTCCGTCTCGCTCGACGGGGGAGGGACCGCGATCGCCCATTGGTCGGCCTCGTTGGGCAGAGCGGTGCTGGTCACCGAGGACATCGCCGCTCCTGCCGACGGCCACACCTACGAGCTCTGGTTCGTTCGGGGCGACGGAGCCGTCTCCGCCGGCACCTTCTCCGTCGAGGGCGGCCATGCGATCGCCGAGCTGAAGGGCGAGATGCGACCGGGCGATGCGATCGCGGTGACGGTCGAGCCGGACGGCGGATCGCCGACGGGACGGCCGAGCTCCGACCCCTTCATCGTCATCCCCACGGCCTGACTCCTCGTAACGCGCGTACCCTGGTGTGATGCCTGAGCACCACCGCCCGATCCGCCGACCGACCACGGCGTTCGACAACATCGTCGGCTCGCACGACCCCGCCGAGGAGACGCGGATCGCGCATGCCACTGCATCCGCTCTGCTCACCCGTGTCCGCGCGGACGACAGCGGTGCGAGCGCTGACCGTCTGGTCGCCTTCACGGCCGAGCACGGCATCGACGAGATCGCGGAACTGTGGTCGAAGGCTCCCTCGCGCACACTCCCGGGAGCCCTCTGGCGCCTGTACGTGCTGCAGCTCGCGATCCACAGCGATCCCCAGACGGCTGCGCTGCTGTACGAGCGCGGGCGGGTCGAGTTGGCGTCACCGGATGCCGTCGTCGCCGGCGCTCCGGTGCCTGCCGACCCCGACGAGCTCGTCGTGCTGATCGACACGATCCTTCGTGGTGCGTTCCGCGGAGATTTCGCCGTGGCCCTCGACCGGGCTGCGGCCTTCTGCCGCGTGCAGGCGTCCGGCGCGACGCACGTGGCCGACGACTACGAGGCGACCGAGCCTCGGCGGGCGAGCGAGCTGACCACGCGGGCGCTGCGGCTCAGTTCCTTCGCGCAGGACCTGTCGGCAAGCGCAGTCCTGTGGCGCATCGACGGCCTGGTCTGAGTCCGACGACACTACCGAGCCGGACATGGAAAGACCGGGCCGCAAGAACGCCTCTCGGCGGAAGGCCGCTCGCAGCGGCAAAAATTGGAGCCCGGGGTTATGCGGCCCGGCCACTCAATTGTAACGCGATCATGCCGAGGGTATTCCCGACCTCTAGGCTCGGAACATGACCCGGCGCTTTGCTCTGATGATCGATCCCGTGGCCGCCTTCGAGGAACGGGCGGACTTCTCCGGCACGTTCACGATGGTGGATGCCGCCGCTCCGGCTCTCAGCGTCGGCGAGCTCAGCACTCAGCGCGGAGACGGTGTGTTCGAGTCGATCGGCGTGGTCGACTCGCACGCGCAAGAGGTCGTTCCGCACCTCGAACGCCTGGCGCACTCCGCGCGGCTGTGCGATCTGCCCGTGCCGCATCAGGAGCAGTGGCTCCAGGCGATCGCGGTCGCCGCGGCCGAGTGCGGCGAGGGGGAGTGGGTCATCAAGCTGATCCTGAGCCGCGGTGTCGAGCACGGACCCACCCCGACGGCTTGGGTGACGGCGTCGCCGGCATCCGACTTCACCGCCGCTCGGGTCGACGGCATCCGCGTCGTGACGCTCGACCGCGGCTACGATCTGCACGTCGCCGAACGGGCGCCCTGGCTTCTGCTGGGCGCCAAGACGCTCTCGTACGCCGTGAACATGGCCGCCTTGCGCGAATCGCATCGCAGGGAGGCGGATGACGCCATCTTCCTCTCCAGCGACGGATTCGTGCTCGAGGCGCCGACCGCGTCGCTCATCCTCCGCGTCGGCGACCGGTTCGTGACGCCCGCGCCGAACGGCGGAATCCTGCACGGCACCACGCAGCTGAGCGTCTACGAGCACCTCTCCGCGCGCGGGTTCGAGGTCGGATATGCAGAGATCCCTGCAGCCGAACTGCCGAAGGCGGATGCCGCGTGGCTGGTCTCGAGTGTGCGCCTCGCCGCTCCGATCACCACCGTCGACGGTGCGGCCCTGCCCGTCGACCACGTCCTGACCGCCGAGCTCAACGCCTACCTGCTCTCGCCGCGCGACTGAGGCGCTCCCGCTCCGGCCCCGTCCGGCGCGCCCGCCCCGTCCCGGCCCCGCGTGCGCGAAAAGTCGGAGCCTCGGGCCGACACGCCGTGCCGCGGCATCCGCCACCGGCGTGTCGTCGGGAGACTCCGACTTTTCACACGAGAAGTGCTGCAGGGGAAGCCCCCGGCCGTTACCCGAAGCGGCCGGAGACGTAGTCCTCGGTGGCCTGAACGCTCGGGGTCGTGAAGATGCTGGTCGTGTCGCCGTATTCGATGAGCTTGCCGGGCTTGCCGGTGCCGGCGATGTTGAAGAACGCGGTCTTGTCGGAGACGCGGCTCGCCTGCTGCATGTTGTGCGTCACGATCACGATCGTGTACTCGCTCTTCAGCTCGCCGATGAGCTCCTCGATCGCGTAGGTCGAGATCGGGTCGAGGGCCGAGCACGGCTCGTCCATCAGGAGCACGTCGGGGGAGACGGCGATCGCGCGGGCGATGCACAGACGTTGCTGCTGACCGCCGGAGAGGCCAGATCCGGGCTTGTCGAGGCGGTCCTTGACCTCGTTCCACAGGTTCGCACCCTGCAGCGACTTCTCGACCAGCGCGTCGGCATCCGACTTCGTGATGCGGTTGTTGTTCAGCTTCACGCCGGCCAGGACGTTCTCGCGGATCGACATGGTCGGGAACGGGTTCGGGCGCTGGAAGACCATGCCGACCTGACGGCGGACGGTCACCGGGTCGACGGACGGACCGTACAGGTCGTCGCCGTCGAGCAGCACCTGGCCCTCGACGCGGGCGCCGGGGATGACCTCGTGCATGCGGTTGAGGGTGCGCAGGAATGTGGACTTGCCGCAGCCCGAGGGGCCGATGAACGCGGTGACGCTGCGCGGCTCGATGTCGAGGGAGACGCCCTCGACGGCGAGGAAGTCGCTGTAGTAGACGTTGAGGTCGTTGACTTCGATGCTCTTGGACACAGGATGATCCTTCGGGTTGTGGCTCAGCGGCCGGTCTTCGGGGCGAACACTCGGGCGACGAAGCGCGCGACGAGGTTCAGCACCATGACGATGACGATCAGGGTGAGGGCGGAATCCCAGGCGCGGTCGACGTAAGCCTCGGCGGGGATGCCCTGATAGGCGTACTGCGAATACGTGAACACGGGAAGCGTCTGCATCCGACCGCTGAACAGGTTGTAGTTCATCGCGTCGGTGAAGCCGGCGGTGAGCAGCAGCGGCGCGGTCTCGCCGATGACGCGCGAGACCGCGAGCATGATGCCGGTCGTGATGCCCGCGATCGACGTCGGCAGCACGACCTTGACGATCGTGAGCCACTTCGGCACACCCAGGGCGTACGACGCTTCTCGCAGGTCGTTCGGCACGAGCCGCAGCATCTCCTCGGTGGAGCGGACGACGACCGGGATCATCAGCACCGACAGCGCGACGGAGCCCATGATGCCCATGCGCACGCCCGGTCCGAAGATCAGCGCGAACACCGCATAGGCGAACAGACCGGCGACGATCGAGGGGATGCCGGTCATCACGTCCACGAGGAAGGTGATGATGCGCGACATCCGCGTGCCTTGCCCGTACTCGATCAGATAGACGGCGGTCATCAGACCGATCGGGACGGAGATGACTGTCGCGGCGAGCGTGACCATCAGCGTGCCGATGATGGCGTGCAGCGCTCCGCCGCCCTCGCCGAGCACACCGCGCATCGACGAGTTGAAGAACAGCGGATCGATGCGCGCGATGCCGTTCGAGATCACGGTCCAGCCGACCGACACGAGCGGGACCATGGCGATGAGGAACGCCGAGGTGACGATGCCGGTGACGAAGCGATCGAGCGCCTTGCGCGACCCCTCGACGATCCGCGAAGTCACGTAGATGATGACGAGGTACAGCAGGGCGCCGACGATGAGGCTGCCCGCGATGTTGAACTCGGAGCCGGATGCTGCGGCCGACAGTCCGAACGGCGCCGCAGCGATGAGGAGAGACACGCCGAGGAGCGCCCAGGGCGCCCAGCGCGGAAGATGGCCGGACGACAGGGGGGCGCGCGACGTGGAGATCGTGAGCGGTGTTTCGGGGGCGAGAGTGGTCATGTCAGTTCGCTCCCGAGAATTCCTTGCGGCGGTCCACGAACCACCGCGCGATCGCGTTCACGGCGAAGGTCACGACGAAGAGGATGAGACCCGTCGCGATGAGGACGTTGATGTTCGTCTTGTAGGCCTCGGCGAAGGTGAGCGCGATGTTCGCGGCGATCGTCGAGGGGTTCGCCGAGGTGAGCAGCTCGATCGTGATGGTCTTGCTCACCGAGAGCACCATGGCGACGGCCATGGTCTCGCCGAGCGCACGACCGAGGCCGAGCATTGCGCCTGAGACGATGCCGGAGCGGCCGAACGGCAGCACGGCCATGCGGATCATCTCCCACCGGGTGGCCCCGAGGGCCAGGGCGGCTTCTTCGTGCAGGCGTGGTGTCTGCAGGAAGATCTCACGGCAGATGGCCGTTATGATCGGCACCACCATGACCGCGAGCACGATCGCTGCGGTCATGATCGTGCGACCGGTCGGGGAGACGACGCCGCCGAAGAACGGGATCCAGCCGAGGTTGGCGTTCAGCCAGACGTAGACCGGCTGGACAGCGGGGGCGAGCACGAAGATGCCCCACAGGCCGAAGACCACAGACGGCACCGCGGCGAGCAGGTCGACGATGTAGCCGATGGTCTGCGCGAGCCTGCGCGGCGCGTAGTGGGTGATGAAGAGTGCGACGCCGAGCGACAGAGGCACGGCCATCACGAGAGCGAGCAGGGCGGCCCACAGGGTGCCGAAGAGAAGCGGACCGACGTAGTCCCAGAAGTTGCTCGTCAGCAGCGACGCGGTCTCTTTGTCGGCGGTGAAGGCGGGGATGGACTGCACGATGAGGAAGATCGCGACCGCGGCGAGCGTGATCATGATCATGGAGCCGGCGGCGACCGCCGTGCCGGAGAACCAGATGTCTCCCGCGCGCCTCTTCGCGACGATGGGAGCCTTGGCCTCCACTGTCGTGGCTGTCATTGGAGCTGCTTCCTGCTCGATGGATCGGGTATCGGGTGCGGACAGACGGTGTCCGGGGAGCGGATCGCACCCCGGACACCGTCCACAGGAACTACTTGATCAGGTCGATCGCGGCCTGCGCCTTGGTACGCAGGTCGTCCGAGATCGGGGCGCTGCCGGCGTTGGTCGCGGCGGCGTCCTGGCCCTCGGCGCTGATGGCGGTGGTGAAGAACGCCTTGGTCAGAGCGGCGACGTTCTCGTCCTCGTACTCGGCGCAGGCGATGAGGTAGCTGACGAGCAGAACCGGGTATGCGCCCTTCTCGGTGGTCGTGCGGTCGATCGCGAATGCGAGGTCGCCCTCGGTGCGGCCCTCTTCGACCGTCGAGGCGTCGAGCGTGATCGCAGCGCCCTCGGCCGAGTGACCGACGAACTCGTCGCCGACCTTCACGTTCACAGCCGAGAAGTCGGCGGCCTGCGAGGAGTCGATGTAGCCGATGAGGCCCTGGCCGCCCTTGACGGCGTTCGCGACGCCCGAGGTCTTCTCGGCGGACTCGCCACCCAGCTCGCCCGGCCACTCCTCGACGCTGCCGAAGGTCCATGCGTCGGGAGCCGTCTGTGCGAGGTAGTCGGTGAAGTTGCCCGTGGTGCCCGACTTGTCGGAGCGGTGCACCGGCGAGATGGCGAGGTCGGGGAGGTCGACGCCGTCGTTGGTGGCGGCGATCGCCGGGTCGTTCCACTTGGTGATCTTGCCGGCGAAGATGCCGGCGATGGTCTCGGCGTCGAGGTCGAGCGAGTCGATCCCGTCGAGCGTGAAGACGATCGCGATCGGCGAGACGTACGCGGGGACCTCGACCAGGTCCGAGCCGTCGACACAGGCGCCGAAGCCGCCGGCCGAGATCTCGTCGGTCTTGAACGCGCGGTCGGAGCCGGCGAAGTTCACAGCGCCCTGCTGGAACGACTCGCGTCCGGCGCCGGAGCCTGCGGGGTCGTATTCGATGACGGCGTCAGGGTTGGTCTTCTGGAACTCCGCCGTCCACGACTGGATGGCGACCTGCTGCGCCGACGAGCCGGAGCCGACCAGCGAGCCCGAGAGGGCGGCTTCGGAAGAGGGAGCGTCGGTGGAACCGCCGGTGCCGCCTTCGTTCGCGGCACAGCCGGCGAGAGCGAGGGCAGCGACGGCGCCGATGGCGCCGATACGGGCGATGCGGGAGATCTTCACTGTGGATCCGTTCGATCGGGAATGGGAATGGGCCCGGTGCAGGGCACACAGTGACGCTATGCGCGGCGGTTAACGAGATTCTCCCGGTCAGGTGAACGGAAGGTGAACGACGGACGTCTCTCTGGATTCGCCTGCCGGCGCGCCTGAGGCGCATCGGAGCATGCCGTCGTCCGAGCGGGGCCCCCGCCGCGAGGGTCAGACCTTGGGGATGTGCGTCTCGATCGCGATGATCCCGGAGCCCGGGTTGGAGGCGGACAGATGCACGACCGAGAACGCGGCGGGTTCGAGATCGGCGGCGCTGTCGATGTAGGAGCCGTGGATCGTGCCGGTGGCGAGCGCGAGCTCCGAGAGGATGCCGGGAAGCACCGGGCCGTGGCTGCACACGACCGCCGCCTTGCCGCTTCTCACCCGTCGGCCGATCACCGAGCGCAGGTCAGCTGCGTCGTCGTCCCACGAATCCTGGCTGATCTTCGTGGTCTGAGTGATCTTGCGACCCAGCGCACGCGACAGCGGGACGACGGTGTCGACGCACCGCACCGCGTCGCTCGTGACGATCCGTCTGACTCCGAAGGCGCGGAGCGGGCCGACGATCGACTTGGCCTGCCGGCGCCCCCGCTCGGCGAGCGGGCGAGCGGCATCCGCTCCCTCCCAGTCCGAGCGCGAAAGCGCCTTCGCGTGCCGCAGCGCGATCACGGGGAAGGTGCGCAGGACACCGTCGTCGACGAGATTCTGGAAGAAGTCGATGATCTCGAGATCGACGGGGTAGCTCAGCCGCGCGCGGGCCTTCTTGAGGCTCACCCATTCGAGTGCCGCGATCTCGCGGTTGGGAACGAACGTCGACTCCCGGATCGCGTCGTCCGTCGCCTCGGCCGCCCAGTAGTGCACGACCTTCTGCTTGTTCGAGGCCATGTGGTAGCGGCTGACTCCGACCGGAACGCCGAGGACCACGCGGATGCCGGTCTCCTCGTGCACCTCGCGCACCGCCGTCTCTGCGAGCATCTCGCCGGGATCGACCTTGCCCTTCGGCAGGGTGACGTCACGATACTTGCCACGGTGGATCAGCAGGATCCGCAGTTTCCCGTCGACGATGCGCCACACGACGGCCCCGGCCGCGTACACGGCCTTGTCCGTCCATTTGGCGCGCGACGCCTGGTCTTCTCGCTTCGCGCGCTCGGGGGCCGCGCCGGTCGTCGAGGTCATCGCACCGCCCGTGCGCGGCGCCGCCGCTGGATCAACCCCATGGTCTTATCCTGCAGGTCGACGAGGGGGTTGCCCTCGGCGTCCTCGGCGTGGCGGTACCAGACGCCCTCGGCACCGAGGTGCCACGAGCTCGTACCCGGGTCCATCGCGAGGTCGAAGAACGACAGGAGCTCCTGCAGGTGGCTCGGATCCGTCACGCGCACGAGGGCCTCGACGCGGCGATCGAGGTTGCGGTGCATCATGTCGGCGCTGCCGATGTATACCTGCGGGTCGCCGTCGTTCTCGAAGGCGAAGATGCGGGAGTGCTCCAGATAGCGTCCGAGGATGCTGCGTACGGTGATGTTGTCGCTGATGCCCTCGAGGTCGGTGCGCAGGCTGCAGATGCCGCGCACCCACACCTCGACCTTCACGCCCGCCGCGCTCGCACGGTACAGCGCGTCGATGATCTCCTCGTCGACCATCGAGTTCACCTTGATGCGGATGCTGGCGGGCTTGCCGGCCTCGGCGTTCTTGCGCTCGTGGTCGATCTGTCGGATCAGTCCCTTGCGCAGGTGGAGCGGCGCGACGAGCAGACGCTTGAACTTCTTCTCGATCGCGTACCCGCTGAGCTCGTTGAACAGGCGGGTGAGGTCTTTGCCGACCTGCGCGTCCGCGGTGAACAGACCGAAGTCCTCGTAGATCCGGCTCGTCTTCGGGTTGTAGTTTCCGGTGCCGATATGCGAGTAATGACGCAGCATCCCGTCCTCCTCGCGGATCACGAGAGCGAGCTTGCAGTGCGTCTTCAGGCCCACCAGACCGTACACGACGTGCACGCCTGCCTTTTCGAGCTTGCGGGCCCAGACGATGTTGTTCGCCTCGTCGAAACGGGCCTTCACCTCGACCAGCGCGAGCACCTGCTTGCCGGATTCGGCGGCGTCGATCAACGCCTGCACGATGGGGCTGTCGCCCGAGGTGCGGTACAGGGTCTGCTTGATGGCGAGCACGTGCGGATCGCGGGCCGCCTGCTCGAGGAAGGCGACGACGCTGGTCGTGAAAGACTCGTACGGGTGGTGCACGAGCACGTCGGCCTTGCGGATCGCCTTGAACATGTCAGGGCGGGAGTTGCTGTCTCCCGGCTGGAACGACACCGAGGTGGTCGGCAGGTGCGGCGGGTAGCGAAGATCGGGGCGGTCGATCCGCCCGAGGTCGAATAGACCGCGCAGGTCGAGCGAACCGGGGAGGCGGTAGACCTCCTGGTCGGTGATGTCGAGTTCCCGCACCAGCAGGTCGAGGGTCAGGTCGTCCATGTCGTCGGTGATCTCGAGTCGGATCGGCGGGCCGAAGCGGCGTCGCATGAGCTCTGCTTCGAGGGCCTGGATGAGGTTCTCGGACTCGTCCTCCTCGATCACCATGTCTTCGTTGCGGGTGAGGCGGAAGGCGTGGTGGTCGAGCACCTCCATGCCGGGGAACAGATCGCCGAGGTGGTTCGCGATCAGATCCTCGAGCCGGATGAATCGCGTGATCTTGCTGGTTCCGCGGACCTCGACGTAGCGGGGGAGCATCGGCGGCACCTTGAGGCGCGCGAACTCCTGGCGTCCGGTGCGGGCGTTGCGGATGCGGATCGCGAGGTTGAGCGACAGGCCGGAGATGTACGGGAACGGGTGGGCGGGGTCGACCGCGAGCGGCATGAGCACGGGGAAGACCTGCGCCTGGAAGTACTCCGACAGCGCGGCTCGCTCGTCTGTCGTCAGAGCGTCCCAGTCGGTGATCTCGATGCCGGCATCCGCCAGAGCGGGGCGCACCTTGCTGGTCCAGGCATCCGCATGACGCAGCTGCAGCGCGTGCGCCTCGCGAGAGATGTCCGCGAGCGCGTCCCCGGGGGAACGGCCGATGTTCGTGGGAACGGCGAGGCCCGTCATGATGCGGCGCTTGAGTCCGGCGACGCGGACCATGAAGAACTCGTCGAGGTTGCTCGCGAAGATCGCGAGGAAGTTCGCCCGCTCGAGTTCGGGAAGACTCGGGTCCTCCGCGAGCTCCAGCACCCGCTGGTTGAAGGCGAGCCAGCTCAGCTCACGATCGAGGTAGCGGTGGTCGGGGAGCAGAGCGTCGGGGGCCTCGACGGCATCGAAGTCGTCGTCTTCGGCGTCACCGAGACCTGCATCGGCGAGTGCGGGATCGATCATGGGGTACATCTAAGCACCGCAAGGTGTCACGTGTGTGAACGGCGGCGGTTCCGTTACCGCGATGCGACGGTCTCGTCCTCGTAGACGTTGAAGCGGTAGCCCACGTTGCGCACGGTGCCGATGATCTGCTCCTGATCGCCGAGCTTGGCGCGCAGTCGTCGCACGTGCACGTCGACCGTCCGCGTGCCGCCGAAGTAGTCGTACCCCCACACCTCGCTGAGCAGCTGCTCCCTGGTGAAGACACGGGAGGGGTGGGTCGCGAGGAAGTGCAGGAGCTGGAACTCCTTGTACGTGAGATCCAGCGGGCGACCGTGGAGCTTGGCCGAATACGACTGCTCGTCGATCGTGACGCCGGACGCCTGCACGCGGGAGGGCTCTGCCGCCGCCTCGTGGCGAGCGAGCGCGAGCCGCAGCCTCGCGTCGATCTCGGCGGGTCCCGCCGTGGCGAGCAGCACATCGTCGATGCCCCATTCGCCCGAGACCGCGCTCATGCCGCCCTCCGTGACCACCAGCAGCAGCGGAGCATCCTGCCCCGCGGCACGCAGCAGCCGGCACAGCGACTTCGCCCCGACCAGGTCGGTCCGCGCATCCACGATCACGATGTCGTACTCCGGGGCGTTCACGAGCTGAGCAGGCTCCGCGGGAATCTGGCGGACGCCGTGGCTGAGCAGCTCGAGCGCGGGGAGCACCAGCTCCGTGATCGGAGCGTTGGTCAACGCCAGCACCTGGGCCACACGCTCTCCTCTCGGCCGACGGATGTCGCCGTGACGCAATGATACCGGCACCGGATAGGTGACAATGGAGACATGTCGGAACCCGCACTCGCCCCGCGCAACGCCTTCGTCGGTGTTTTCGTCGTGTGGGCCGTGGCATTCCTCGCCTCGATCGCCGTCGGAGTGTTCGTCCCGGAGGAGTGGCGCGTCTCGTGGATGCTCGTCGTCTTCGGCGGTCTGGTACTGCTCTCGTTCGCCGTACAGCTCTGGTACGGCAGCACGCAGGGATTCATCTTCCGGGTCGCTTGCAGTGTCACGGGCGCCCTCGTGCTGACCGGGCTCATCGCGACGGGGTTCGGCCTCGCCGCTCTCATCCCCGCCTGACCACCCGCATTCGGGGGGTAGGCTGGAGGCATGGATCTCGTCGCCCTCGAATTCTTCTTCATCGGCCTGCTGGGTCTCGCGAGCCTCTCGATCGCCTTCGTCTCGGTCGTGGTGCTGCGCAACCTCTTCCGCGGCCAGCGCTGAGCGCATGCTCGAGCTTCCTGCGGATCTTCCCGCAGACCTCGCCCCTCTCTCCTGGCTGATCGGCGTCTGGGAGGGCACCGGGGTCATCGACTACCCCGTCGGCGACGAACGGCTGCAGGGCGAGTTCACGCATCGGGTGAGCTTCAGCCACGACGGCGGCCCCTTCCTCAACTACGCGGCCACTGCGACGTTCGTCGGCGATGACGGATCAGCGTCCGTTCCCCTGGTCGCGGAGAGCGGATTCTGGCGCCTGTCGCGTCCTGCGGGGGAGTCGGATGCCGGTCCCGCTCTGCTTCCTCCCACCGCCCCCGCCGTGATCCGCGACGTCCACGACGTCGAGGCGCTGCGCAGCACCGCGGGGGGCTTCCCTCTCGAAGTGTCCCTCGCGCACGCCGACGGCACCCTCGAGCTGTACCTGGGGGAGATCAACGGTCCGCGCGTCGACATCGCCTCCGATGCGATCGTGCGTCCGGCGGGCGGCAAGGCCTACGGCGCAGCATCACGCATGTACGGCCTGGTCGACAACCACCTGCTCTGGGCGTGGGACATCGCCGCGCTCGGCACGCAGTTGCGCTCGCACGCCTCGGCGCGCCTGGCGAGGGTCTGATGGCCGGGTTCGTGGACATCGACGGAGCCGTCTCGAGCGACGGCGTCATCTCGCACTTCGGCGACGTTTTCCGCGAGCAGCGTCGACTCGCTGCGGCTGAGGCGCTCGTTCCGCTCGGCGACCGTGCCGTGATCGAGGTCGCCGGCCCCGAACGACTCGGCTGGCTCGACTCGATCACCTCGCAGGCCGTCGGTCACCTGGCCCCGGGCGAGAGTACGGAGCTTCTGGTTCTCGACCCGCAGGGACGCGTCGAGCACGCCGCGGCCGTTCTCGACGACGGCGCGTCGACCTGGCTGATCGCGGACGCCGCGGACGTCGAGCCGCTGGCCGCCTGGCTCACCCGCATGAAGTTCCGCACCCAGGCGACGGTCGCGGTCCGCGACGACCTGCAGCTGATCGGCTTCGTCGACGGCGGTTCGGCGGCCGAGCTCGCGGGCGCGGCGGCATCCGCTCCTCACGGCGTCGCCCTGGTGTGGAGCGACCCCTGGCAGCGGGTGAGCGCGGGCGGGCATCAGTACGCCGAGGTCGCCGAGCACCCCGGTTCGGCGCTCGCGTGGCGGGTCGCCGTCGTGACGGCTGATGCTGCTGCGGCGCTCGCCGCGTCGACGCCTGTCGAATCGCTCGCGGGCCTGCTCGCCGCCGAGGCTCTCCGCGTCGCGGCGTGGCGCCCGCGATGGGCCGCGGAAGTGGACGATCGCTCGCTGCCGCACGAATCCGACTGGATCCGCACCGCCGTGCACCTGAGCAAGGGATGCTATCGCGGCCAGGAGACCGTTGCGAAGGTGCACAACCTCGGTCATCCGCCACGGCGGCTCGCCGCCCTGCATCTCGACGGCAGCGATGCGGTCCTCCCCGCGCCGGGGGATCCCGTGCTCCTCGGCGACGACGAACTCGGGCACATCACGTCGGTGGCGCGGCACTTCGAGGACGGCCCGATCGCACTCGCGATCCTGTCGCGACGTGCACCGGAGGGCGACCTCGTCGTCCGCACGGCCGAAGGCGACATCGCCGCAGCGCAGCAGGTGATCGTGCCTGCGGACGCCGGTGCGACCGCCGACATCCCTCGACTCACTCGGCTTTCGCGACGCCCCTCCGCCCCCGATCCTCGCGGTTAGGCGAGCGGCGCCACCGCGTCCCACGGCAGGCTGAGCTCGCCGAGCTTCCACCGCGTCCGGCCGCCCTGCACGGGCCACCCCTGAGCCTTGAGCCCCGCGACTGCGGCGAGGAAGCGCTGGGTCGCGCCGAAGGCGGACAGAGGTGAGGCGCGCTCCCATTCCTGGTCGAGGTCGACGAGCAGCGCGTGGATGCGCTCCCCGGGCACGTTCCGATGGATCAGCGCCTTCGGCAGCCGTTCGGCGACGATGCCGGGCCGATCGAGGTCGGCGAGCCGCAGCGAGAGCGTGAAGCGCACCGGCGTACCGTCGGGTCCGACGTCGACCCAGCTGGAGATGCGACCGATCTCGTCGCACGTCCCCTCGACGAGCAGACCCCCCGGCGCCAACCGTGCCGCCGTCGTGCGCCAGGCCCCTGCGACCTCGGACTCGTCATACTGGCGCAGCACGTTCATGGCGCGGATGACGGCTGCCCGCCGTCCTGTCGGAAGAGGCACCTCGAAACCGCCGCGAGCGAAAGACACCCTCAGATCCGGGGGAAAGGGCGTCCTGCCCGCCCTGACCTCCTCGAGCTGCGATGTGGCGAGCGCGACCCGAGCGGGGTCGATCTCGAGACCGAGCACTTCGGCATCCGGCCTGATCCGGCGGAGCCGGGCGGCGAGTTCGAAGGCGGTCACGCCGCTCGCCCCGTACCCCAGGTCGACGACGAGGGGGTCGGCAGCGGTGCGCAAGGGCTCGGATGCCGCGATCCAGCGATCGTTGCGCCGCAGCCGGTTCGTCCCCGTGGTGCCGCGCGTGGGCCTGCCGAGGGGAGATGACGCCATATGTCAATCCTTGCAGTCCTTCGCCCTGCCCAGGACGCCCAGGCCGAGCGGCCGACGCCTCTGTCGATAAGCTGGGACCATGACCCGCACCCTGATCCTGCTCCGCCACGGCCGGAGCGAGTGGAACGAACTGAACCTCTTCACCGGCTGGGTGGACGTCCGCCTGAACGAGCAGGGCAAGGCCGAGGCCCAGCGCGGCGGCGAGCTGCTCGCCGAGGCGGGCCTCCTTCCCGACGTCCTGCACACGTCGCTGCTGAGCCGTGCCATCCAGACCGCGAACATCGCCCTCGACGCCGCCGACCGGCTGTGGATCCCGGTGACCCGCTCATGGCGACTCAACGAGCGTCACTACGGTGCGTTGCAGGGCAAGGACAAGGCCGAGACGCTCGAGGAGTTCGGCGCCGAGCAGTTCCAGCTGTGGCGTCGGTCGTTCGACGTGCCGCCGCCCGTGCTCGACGATGCGAGCGAGTTCAGCCAGGTGAACGACCCGCGCTATGCAGGCATCGACGGCGAGGTTCCGCGCACCGAGTCGCTCAAGCTCGTGATCGACCGCCTGCTGCCGTACTGGGAGAGCGCGATCGTCCCCGACCTGGAGGCCGGCAAGACGGTGCTCGTCACGGCGCACGGCAACTCGCTGCGCGGCCTCGTGAAGCACCTCGAAGGCATCAGCGACGAGGACATCGCCGAGCTGAACATCCCCACCGGCATCCCGCTGGTCTACGAGCTCGACGACGACAACGTCCCGACCGGACCCGGTCGCTACCTCGACCCTGAGGCCGCGGCCGCCGGCGCGGCAGCGGTCGCCGCGCAGGGCAAGAAGTAGCCGATACGCAGAACGGGGCGGATGCTGACAGCATCCGCCCCGTTCTGCGTATCAGGCCGGGGTTCAGGCGTGTCCGTGCTCCTGCTGACCGAGCTCCTGCTGCTCGACGGCGAGGGCGATGTCCTCTTCATCGACGTGCCAGTCGCCGGTGGCGAGGTAGACGACCTTCTTGGCCACCGCGACCGCGTGGTCGGCGAAGCGCTCGTGGTACCGGCTGGCCAGAGTGGCGTCGACCGTCGCGGTCGCCTCACCCTTCCAGTTGTCGCTGAGGACCTTCTCGAACACGCTGGCGTGCAGCTCGTCGATGTCGTCGTCGGTGTTGCGGATCGCGTCGGCGAGTCGCAGATCCTGCGTGCGGAGCAGGGCCGACAGCGTGCGGGCGATCTCGACGTCCAGCTCGCCCATCTTCGTGAAGGTGCCCTTGAGGCCCTTCGGGACGGCCCGCTCGGGGAAGCGCAGGCGCGCGAGCTGGGAGATGTGCTCCGACATGTCGCCCATGCGCTCCAGGGAGGCGCTGACACGCAACGCCGTGACGACGATGCGCAGATCGCGGGCGACCGGCTGCTGGCGGGCGAGGATCTCGATGGCCTGCTCGTCGAGGGCCACAGCCAGCTCGTCGATCTTCGCGTCGTCTGCGATGACCTCCTCGGCGAGGGCGACGTCGCTCGTGGCGAACGCGCGGGTCGCCTTGTCGATCGAGACCGTGACGAGGTCCGCGATCTCCACGAGGCGGTTCTGCAGGTCCTCGAGGGACTGGTGGAAGACTTCGCGCATGGTGGGCGCAACCTTTCATTCGGATCTCGTCGGAAAGGTCCGCGAGAGGGTAGGGCCGCGCTCCGCACAGGCCCGATGCGATTGTGTGCCCCGAAGGTTAACGAACGGTGCCCAGCACGTGAATAGTACTTCGCGGGATGCCGCCGAGCACCGGAAACCCGCCGGAGCGCAGGTGAACGCACTCTACTCTTGAGGCATGACCCTGCCCCAGATCGCTCTGATCTCGCTCGCCATCGGCCTGCTGATCGGCATCGCGCTCTCGCTGGTCGTGGTCTGGGCGTACCGGGCGCGGGCGCGGTTGGACGAGGAGACCTCGACGATCGTCCCTGAGGGCGTGACGGATGTGCTCGGCAGCATGGATGACGCCGCGTGCGTCATCGACACCTCCGGCCTCGTGCTGGCGGCGTCGCTCGCGGCTGCCCGCTTCGGCATCTCGGTCGGCTCGACGCTCGACAACTCCGAGCTGCGCCAGCTGGTGCGCGGCGTGCGCGCGACGGGCGGCACCGCCACCGAGTCGCTGCGCATCACCAGGGGAGGGCTGAGCCTCGACCCGCGGCTCGTCTCGGCCCGTGCCAGCGTGATCAGCCCTCGTATGGCGCTCCTCATCATCCGGGACGTCACCGAGCAGGAACGTCTCGACCAGATGCGCCGCGACTTCGTGGCGAACACCAGCCACGAGCTGAAGACGCCCGTGGGCGCGGTCACGCTGCTCGCCGAGGCGATCGAGTCGGCCGCCGACGACCCCGCGCAGGTGCGCATCTTCGCCGCCCGCATCTCGGCGGAGGCCGCCCGGCTCGGCCAGCTCACGGGGCGCATCATGAGCCTCTCTCGCCTGCAGGCCGACGACGGGCTCGGCGACGTGCGCCCGGTGTCGATCGACGAGGTCATCGCGGCGTCGATCGAAGCCCACGTGGTGCAGGCCGACTCCGCCGGAGTCGATCTCGCCCGCGGCGGCGACCGCGGCGTATGGGTGCGCGGCGACGCGCAGATCCTCATCGAGGCGATCGGCAACCTCGTCGCGAACGCGATCGTGTATTCGCCGAAGGGATCCCGCGTCGGCATCGGCGTGCGGGCAGACGGAGACCTCGTCGAGATCGCCGTGTCCGATCAGGGCATCGGCATCGCAGAGGCCGACCGGGAGCGCATCTTCGAGCGCTTCTACCGCGCAGACGAAGCCCGCTCGCGCCGCACCGGTGGTACCGGGCTCGGCCTCTCGATCGTCAAGCACGCCATCCAGCGTCACGGCGGCGAGGTGCTGCTGTGGTCGCGCCCCGGTCGTGGATCCACTTTCACCGTCCGACTTCCCCGCATCGACTCGCCGGTCGCAGGCGAGGGCAAGAAGGAGAAGAAGCGCAAGAAGAAGCGCGAGAAGAAGGCGGCCAAGACGGCCGTCGCTGCTCGCGTCCGAAACGGAGAGACAGCATGACCCGCATCCTTCTCGTCGAAGACGAGCCCGACCTCGCCGACCCGCTGGCGTACCTGCTGCGCCGAGAGGGATACGAGGTGGAGATCGCCGAAGACGGACCCGGCGCGCTCGCGGCGTTCAGGGAGCGCGGGGCCGACATCGTCCTCCTCGACCTGATGCTCCCGGGTATGCCGGGAACCGAGGTGTGCCGCCAGATCCGCTCGACCTCCGCCGTGCCCATCATCATGCTGACCGCCAAGGACTCGGAGGTCGACATCGTCGTGGGGCTGGAGCTCGGCGCCGACGACTACATCACCAAGCCGTACTCTTCGCGAGAACTGCTGGCGCGCATGCGCGCCGTGCTGCGCCGCGTGGTGCAGGCCGACAGCGAGCTCGACGAGCGCGTGCTCGACGGCGGACGCGTCTCTCTCGACATCGACCGCCACACGGTCTCGGTCGACGGCGAGCAGATCAACATGCCCCTCAAGGAGTTCGAGCTTCTCGAGGTGCTCATGCGCAACTCGGGCCGCGTTCTCACGCGCGGGCAGCTGATCGACCGCGTGTGGGGGAGCGACTACTTCGGCGACACCAAGACGCTCGACGTGCACATCAAGCGCATCCGCTCGCGCATCGAGCAGAACCCAGGTGAGCCCGTGATGCTCGTGACCGTGCGGGGTCTCGGCTACCGCTTCGAGGGCTGACCCCTCCAGGCCGGCCCGGAGGCCGCACGTGAAGAAGGCCAGCACCCCTCGGGGTGCCGGCCTTCTTCGTATGAGGTCAGTTCGACGGCGCGGGAGCTGCGGTGTCGGTCGGAGTCGGTTCCGGCGTGGCCGTGGGCTTCGGCTTCTCCTCCGACGGCACCAGATCGGCGTAGTAGGGGAGGGCGCCGTCGAGCACGGGGACGCTGGCCTTCACGCCCGAGCTGTCACCCGACTGGAAGTGCACCTCGACCGTGGCGCCAGGCATCGTGTCGAGATCGACGAGACGCAGCGGAGCCTCGTCGGCGCCGAGGCTCACGGTTCCGCCTGCGGGCACCGTCACGGCCATCGGGTCGATGCCCTCGACCGTGATCGTGAGGGTGGCCTTCTCGTCGCTGGGGTTCACGATCGCGGCGACGAAGTTGCCCACAGAGCCGTCTTCGTTCGCGACGATGAACGCGTTGCGGACGACGACAGGGCCGGATTCATCGGAGACGTTCACGCCGTCGGACGCCGAGTAGTTGATCGTCGTCGCCTGGGGCGAGATGAAAGTGCATCCGGTCGTGCCCAGCAGCACGAGGGCGCTGACGGCAGCAGCTGCGATGAGGCGCGAATTCACTGGTCCTCCTGAGGTCCGGCGGGATATCCGCATCCATTCTATGGGTACGGGCGCGCGACTCCCGGACGCAGGGGCGCGAACCTTAGCGCATATCCCCTGTGGTATCCTTGAGGTTGCCGAAAGGACACGTTTTTATGCTTTTTGAGGTTGGCGAAACAGTCGTCTATCCGCACCATGGCGCTGCGACCATCATCGAGGTCAAGGAGCGCATCATCAAGGGCGAGGCGAAGAAGTATCTGAAGCTCAACGTCACCCAGGGCGATCTGATCATCGAGGTTCCGGCCGAGAACGTCGACCTGGTCGGCGTTCGCGATGTGATCGGCAAGGAGGGCCTCGATCACGTCTTCGAGGTTCTGCGTGCGCCGTTCACCGAGGAGCCCACCAACTGGTCGCGTCGCTACAAGGCGAACCTTGAGAAGCTCGCCTCGGGCGATGTCATCAAGGTGAGCGAGGTCGTCCGCGACCTCTGGCGTCGTGACCAGGACCGCGGCCTGTCCGCGGGTGAGAAGCGGATGCTGGCGAAGGCTCGCCAGATCCTCATCTCCGAGCTGGCTCTCGCCGAGAAGATCGACGAGGACAAGGCGGGCGCACTGCTCGACGAGGTCCTCGCTTCCTGAGCGCCGCGCGCTGAGAGCTCAAGATCCTGGAGAAGGCGGATGCTTCGGCATCCGCCTTTTTCGTGCGCCCGGTAGCGTGTGTGCATGCTTCCCGTTCCGCACACCGCGATCATCGTCGTCGCCGCCGGGTCCGGCACCCGCCTGGCCGGCGGAGCGCCCAAGGCGTTCGTAGGCATCGACGCCCGCTCGATCCTGCGCCATGCGCTCGATGGCGTGTTCGCCGCGGCGCCCATGCAGGTCGTCGTCGTCGCCCCGTCCGGATTCGAAGGGCAGGCCGAGAGCGATCTGCGCGCGGCCGCGGGTGACCGCGCCGATCTCGCCCGTGTCGTCACGGGCGGTGCGACTCGGCAGGAGTCGGTGAAGGCCGGGATCACCGCGCTGTGGGGCGACATCGACACGGTGCTCGTGCACGACGCCGCCAGGGCGCTCACCCCGCCCGCCGTGATCGACGCCGTCGTCGACGCGGTCGACGACGCCACCGGCGTGCTCCCCATGCTCCCGGTCGTCGACACTCTGAAGCGGGTCGACGGCGAGGCCATCGTCGCCGCCGTCGACCGTGCCGAGCTGGCAGCCGCGCAGACCCCGCAGGGGTTCCCGCGCGCGCTTCTCGAGTCGGCGTACGCGGCGGCGGGCGAAGCGGGTGTCGAATACACCGACGATGCAGCACTCTTCGCCGCGGCAGGGCACCCGGTGCAGCGGATCCCCGGCTCCGAGCGCGGGTTCAAGATCACCACGCAGTCCGATCTCGAGCGCGCGCGGCACCTGCTCGCCGCGTCCGCCGCTGCTCTCGCTCCCGCGCTGCCGCGCGTGGGCATCGGCACCGACGTGCATGCCTTCGGCGGCGAGGGGAATCTGTGGCTGGCCGGCCTCGAATGGCCGGGGGAGCAGCCCCTGTCGGGACACTCCGACGGCGACGCCGTGGCCCACGCGATCGTCGATGCGCTGCTGGGAGCGGCGGGTCTCGGCGACATCGGCGAGCATTTCGGCACTGCCCACCCCGAGTACGCCGGTGCACATGCATCCGTCTTCCTCGCCCGCACTCGGGAGATCCTCGCCGAGAACGGCTTCGCGATCGGCAACGTATCCGCGCAGTTCCAGGGGAACCGGCCCAAGTTCAGCCCGCGGCGGACTGAGGCGCAGGCCGTGCTGACCCAGATACTCGGAGCGCCGGTGTCGGTCACGGCCACGACGACCGACGGATTGGGTTTCACCGGTCGGGGCGAAGGGATCTCGGTCACCGCGATCGCGATGGTCGTCCCCGTCTGACCTCGACGTCGCCTCGCGGGAATGCCCCGCCGTGTCGCCTCGTTGCCTGATGGGGTGACCACGGAAGAAGGAGTCGAGTTGAAGATCCTCATCATCGGAGCGACAGGACACGTCGGGCGGGCGGCGGCCGCCGCGCTGGAAGGGCACGAGATCGTCGCCGCGTCCCGCAGCGGCCGGACGCAGGTCGACGTGACGGATCCCGCGTCGATCGAGCGCCTGTTCGCCGAGGTCGGCACCGTCGACGCCGTCATCGCCGCCGTCGGGAGCGTGCCGTTCGCACCGCTGGCCGAGCTCGGGCGCGACGCGTACGAGTCGGCGTTCCGCGGCAAGGTGCTCTCGCAGCTCGACATCGTGCGGATCGGGACGCCCCACGTCCGCGACGGCGGGTCCTTCACTCTGACCAGCGGCATCCTCGCGAGGGAGCCGATCGCCACAGGGGCCGCCGCTTCTCTCGCCAACGGCGCGCTCGAGGCATTCGTCCTCGGAGCAGCTCCTGAGCTGCCGCGCGGCATCCGCATCAACGCCGTCAGCCCCTCTGTGCTGGCGGATGCGCCGTCGTATCATTCCTCGTTCCCCGGCTTCATCCCGGTGTCCTCGCACAGGGTAGGTCAGGCGTACGCGAAGAGCGTCCTCGGCGTGCAGACCGGACGTGTCCTTCCGGTCGACTGAGCACGCACACGACCCGGGTGCGTAGCAAAGCGGCGTGCCCAGGCTTCGCGGGCGGTCGCCCGGTAGTCTTGAGCAGTGACACTCCGCCTCTACGACACCCGCGCTGCGACCCTGCGCGACTTCGTGCCTCTCGACCCCGAGAACATCACGATGTACGTGTGCGGACCCACCGTGCAGTCCGGCCCGCATATCGGCCACGTGCGGGCGGCGCTGAGCTTCGATCTTCTCCGGCGCTGGCTCGCTCTGCGGTACGGACGCGTCACATTCGTGCGCAACGTCACGGACATCGACGACAAGACCCTGGCGAACGCGACCCCCGACGAACCATGGTGGGCGCTGGCCTACCGGATCGAGCAGGAGTTCACGGCGGCATATGCCGCCGTGGGCATCCTTCCGCCGACCTATGAGCCGC
The DNA here is from genome assembly GCA_019510305.1 of Microbacterium sp. Lineage (GTDB taxonomy): Bacteria > Actinomycetota > Actinomycetes > Actinomycetales > Microbacteriaceae > Microbacterium > Microbacterium natoriense_A. Next base: position 4,526 of record JAEKKN010000054.1, on the reverse strand, counting down.
GGGCAACCGCCTCGGTGCCGCAGATGCAGGAGATCATCACGACGCTCATCGAGCGCGGCCATGCCTATCCCGCGTCGGACGGCTCGGGCGACGTGTACTTCGACGTGCGTTCATGGCCGGAGTACGGCTCGCTGACGCACCAGTCCATCGATGCGATGGAACCGGCGGAAGACGCCGATCCCCGTGCCAAGCGCAACCCGCAGGACTTCGCTCTCTGGAAGGGCGCCAAGGCGGATGAGCCGGCCGACGCCGCCTGGCGCTCGCCGTGGGGCACGGGCCGCCCGGGTTGGCACATCGAGTGCTCGGCGATGGCCAAGCGCTACCTCGGTGCGGAGTTCGACATCCACGGCGGGGGTCTCGACCTGCGCTTCCCGCACCACGAGAACGAGCTCGCCCAGTCGAGCGCTGCCGGCGACGGCTTCGCGCAGTACTGGGTGCACAACGGGTTGGTCACCGTCGGCGGGCAGAAGATGTCGAAATCGATCGGCAACTTCACCCTCGCCGCAGACGTGCTGAATGCGCACGATCCGCAGGTCGTGCGTTACGCGCTCGCTGCCGCGCACTACCGTTCGAGCCTCGACCTCACCGAGTCGTCGTGGGCGGAGGCGGAGGCCGCACTGGGCCGCATCCGGACCTTCCTCGAGCGCGCGGAACGAGCCTCCGACCGGAACGAGGATCGGCGCGCCCGGTTCGAGGCGCCCGCGGAGGAGTGGGAGTACATCCCCCTGCTCCCCGAGGAGTTCGGTCGCGCGATGGATGACGACCTCGGAGTGCCGCAGGCCCTCGCTGTGCTGCACGACCGCGTCCGAAGCGGCAACCAGGCGATCGACGACGGAGACGATGCGGCCGCCGAGCGGGCGCTGTATGAAGTACGCGCGATGGTCGGCGTGCTCGGCCTGGACGATGGGCCAGAGGGAGCCGAGAACGAGGGGGCTGCGGCATCCGCTCTCGACGCTCTCGTGCAGACGATGATCACCCAGCGTGCGCAGGCGCGCGCTGACAAGGACTGGGCGGCGGCGGATCGCATCCGTGACGCGATCGCCGCCGCAGGAATCACGCTGGAGGACACTCCGGCCGGAACTCATTGGAGTATCGATGGCTAAGCCAGGCAACCCCTCAGCGGGCAAGGGCAAGAAGAAGGGGCCCAGCAAGGGCACCGGTGGACTCGGACGCAAGGCGCTCGAGGGACGCGGACCGACTCCGAAGGCGGAGGACCGCGCCTGGCACCCGGCCGGCAAGCGCAAGGCCGCAGCCGAGCGCTTCGCCGCCGCCGGCGGCAAGGGCAGGCCGGGTCAGCAGCGGAACTCGGGCGGCAACCCGAACCGCTCGGCTCGGGCGAAAGACAACACCACGGACACCGAGATCGTCACGGGCCGAAACTCGGTGCTCGAGGCGCTTCGCGCGAAGATCCCCGCAACCGCGTTCTACATCGCTCAGCGCGTGGAGATGGACGACCGCACCAAGGAGATGCTCGCGATCGCGACGCACCGCGGCATCCCCGTGCTCGAGGTCACCCGTCAGGAGCTCGACCGCATGGCGGGGTTCGACGGCGTGCACCAGGGCGTAGCCATCAAGGTGCCGCCGTACGAGTACGCGCACCCGCAGGACCTGCTCGAAGCGGTCATCGACAAGGGCCAGGTGCCTCTGTTCGTCGCACTCGACGGCATCACGGACCCCCGCAATCTCGGTGCGATCATCCGCTCGACGGCCGCCTTCGGCGGACACGGGATCATCCTGCCGCAGCGTCGTTCGGCGGGCGTGAACTCGGCAGCGTGGAAGACCAGTGCCGGCGCAGCAGCGCGAGTTCCGGTGGCGCTGGCCGTGAACCTCACCACGCAGCTCAAGGAGTTCAAGAAGCAGGGCGTGTTCGTCCTGGGGCTCGACGGCGACGGCGATGTGCTCCTGCCCGAGCTGCAGCTCGCCGATCGTCCTGTCGTGATCGTCACGGGTTCCGAGGGCAAGGGGCTCTCGCGTCTCGTCGCCGAGACCTGCGATCAGATCGTGTCGATCCCGATCTCCGCGGCGACCGAGTCGCTGAACGCCGGCATCGCCACCTCGGTCGCGCTGTATCAGGTCTCCACCGTCCGCAACGCAAAGAAGTAGGAAGGCACGTCATGACCCGCATCGTCGTTCTCGGAGGGACCGGCTATGCCGGTCGTCACATCGTCGCCGAGGCGGTGAGCCGCGGGCACGAGGTCGTCGCCGTGTCTCGCTCGCTCCCGTCCGACCAGGTCATCGGGGCGGAGTACGTGCAGGGTTCGGCCCTCGACCTCACTCCGCTCGCGGACACGCTGACCGGCGCGGATGCGGTCGTCTCGGCGCTCTCGCCGCGGGGCGACATGACGGACAGAGCCCTCGAAGCGGTGACCGACGTCGCAGAACTGCTCAGCGGCACCTCCACGCGTCTCGGCGTGGTGGGCGGCGCCGGCGGAAGCCTCGTCGCCGCCGGAGGGCCTCGCCTGTTCGACCAGACGGATGCCGGCCTCGACTGGTTCTTCGTGCACCCCGCCGAGGTGTTCGGTCCGTGGGCCGAGGGCGAGCGCACCGGGCATTACCGCGACGGCGGCGACGTGCTCGTCCGCGACGCCGAGGGCAAGTCGTACATCTCCGGCGCAGACTTCGCGGTCGCCGTGGTCGATGAGATCGAGCAGGGCAACCACCATCGCGAGCGGTTCACGGTCGGGTACTGACCGCCGCGATTCGAAGGCCTGACCCGACTCCCGAGGGTGGAGCCGGGTCAGGCCTTTCACGTATCCGGCCCGTGCCGCGTTCATTACGCACCAGGAGCGGTTTGACCCCTGAGAGAGGTCGAGAATCGAGCGCTTCTGCCGAGTCATCTCGCGCGCTTCCAGACTGAGAACCAGAGGGGACTCCGTTGAAACGGGGAGTCTTCTGGGGGAGCGCGGCGTGAGCCTGCGCACACGGGAGAAGGGCTGAACTGACAATGAAGAGGATCGAACCGCCGCGCGCGAGGCGGATGGGGCGGGCTGCGGCCGCGCTCCTGCTCGCCGCCGCCGCCATCGTTCCCGCTGCACTCACGGCTCCGGCCGCCGCGGCGACCGTCGAGCCCGGTGACGCGGTGTGGGTCGGCCCGGGGGTGGGCTACCCCGGCACGAGCATCCATCCGGTCTACTCGCCTGTTCCCGCCGACACGGCGAACCCCGGGACGCCCGACCTGTGGTCCTACTGTATCGAGCACGACATCAGCGTCCGTCCGGACGCGGTCGCGGTCGCGGGCGACTACGCCAGCTACCTCGGCTCGAACCACTTCACGGATCCCGTGATCCAGGCGAAGGTGCACTGGGTGATCACCCACGCGTATCCGGCCGTGAGCCTCGCCGACCTCGCGGTTGCGGCCGGCGCGACGGGCCTCGCCGCAAACGACGCGATCGAAGGCGCGCAGTACGCCGTCTGGCGCTACACGGACCTGACGTTCGACGCCAACTGGGCATTCGAGACGCCCGCCTCCGCGGCGGTGTACTGGTACCTGGTGAACGGAGCGAACGCCGACACCGCGACGGCGCCGCCGGCGACCACCGACGTCGAGGTGTCGGTCAGCGCTCCCGCCGTGTCAGGAGCGGCCGGCTCCCTCGTGGGACCCTTCACAGTGTCGACGAACCAGGCGACGGTCACGCTGTCGTCGAACCCGATGCATGCCTTCACGGACGCGGCGGGCGGCGCGATCGACCCTGCGGCCGTCGTGAACGGCCAGCAGGTCTACCTGGATCTGCGCGACTCCACAACGGCCGGGTCTGCCACGGTCACCGCCACCGCGAACGGCGCCTCAGGCACCGGGCTCGTCATCTCGACGCCTGAGGAGGGCAGCGCGACAGCGACGCCCGGGTCGCACCGCCAGTCGCTGATCCTCGTCACGGCGGAGAACGCGACCACGGCTGCCAGCGCGACGGGGACGTGGGTCGTCGCCGCAGCGCCGACGATCGGGACGAGCCTCGTCGACGCCGCTGATGAGGATCACACGTTGGTCTGGAACGGTGGCAGCTTGGTCGACACGATCGCGTACTCGGGCCTGACGGTTGGGCAGGAGTACACGGTCGCCGGTGAGCTGATGGTGCAGTCGGATGGTTCTGCCACGGGCATCACGGGTTCGACGACCTTCACGCCGACCGCATCCGACGGCACGGTCGAGGTGACGTTCACGGTTCCCACGGGGTACGCCGGTGAAGCCCTGGTCGCGTTCGAGACGCTGTACTCCGGTGGCACTGCGACGGGCACGCCTGTTGCGGAGCACAAAGACATCGATGACGTGAACCAGACGGTCACGGTGGAGGAAGTGCTGCTTGTTCCGACGATCGGCACGACCCTCGTCGACGCCGCTGATGAGGATCACGTCCTCACATGGAACGGTGGGTCGCTGGTCGACACGATCGCGTACTCGGGCCTGACGGTTGCTCAGGAGTACACGGTCGCCGGTGAGCTGATGAGGAAGTCCGATGGCACCGCCACGGGCATCACGGGTCAGACCACGTTCACGCCGACCTCGTCGAGTGGCACGGTCGAGGTGACAT
>JAEKKN010000080.1 GCA_019510305.1 Microbacterium sp. | reverse complement strand
GCTGGCGGCCGGAATCCATGTGGTCGAGCACCTGACCAACCTCGACGCTCTGCCGCCGAGCGGCGCGCGGTTCACCGCGGCCCCGCCCGCGGTCGAGGGCTTCGGCACCTTCCCGGTGCGCGCGTTCGCCATCGTGTCTTAGCCCGGGCTGCAGCCCCATGTGACAATGTCGCGCCGTGTCACATTCCGTGCAATCATTGGTCCCCAGCCACTCGGGAGTCCTCAACGCTGAGCCCCTCCGACCCGTGCGCTGAGACCGCAGGTCGGGAGGCCCGTGACGAGCGAGCCCGCCGTGACGCGCGCGCCGAACATCCGCGATGTCGCACGTGAAGCGGGCGTGTCGTACCAGACGGTGTCGCGGGTGCTCAACGATTCCCCGCGGCTGCGCCCCGAGACGCGCGCTCGGGTTCTCGAGGTCATCGAGCAGCTCGGCTACCGCCCGAATCAGGCCGCCCGCGCGCTGGTCACCAGCAACTCGCGCGTCATCGGGGTGCTGGTCGCGACCCGGTCTGCCAACTACGGCGTACAGACGATCCTCTACGAGATCGAGGATGCCGCGCGCGAGGCCGGCTACACGCTGGCCATCGTCACCACCGCCAGCGACGACCACTCGGTGCGCACTGCCCTCGAACAGCTCGATGGACAGGCGGTGCGGGCCGTGGCCGTCGTCGCGCCCCAGTCGCGCGTGTTCGACCTGCTGAGCTCCACGCCGCTGCATGTGCCGTACGTCCTGCTCGACCCCGAGCGGCGCGACGTGCCGCACAGCATCTCGGTCGACCAGTTCGAGGGCGCGCGCCTGGCCACCCGGCACCTGATCGAGCTGGGCCACCGGCGCATCATCCACCTGGCCGGCCCGCAGGACTGGATCGAGGCCGAGGCGCGCATGCAGGGTTACCTGCGCGAGGTCGCCGACGCCGAGCTCATGGTGCGGCCGCCGGTGCTGGGCGACTGGACGGCCGAGTTCGGCTACCGGGCAGGCCTGGAGCTGCTGGACGGCGAAGACTTCACGGCCGTGTTCTGCTCCAACGACTACATGGCGCTCGGCCTGCTGCACGCGTTCCGCGAGCGCGGGGTGCGCGTGCCAGAGGACGTGAGCATCGTCGGATTCGACGACATCCCCGAGGCCGCGCACTTCTGGCCGCCGCTGACCACGATCCGTCAGGACTTCGCAGAGATCGGACGCCGCTCGGTCGACCTGCTGCTCGCCGAACTGGGCGCGGGCGGCAAGCGCCACGGCGAGCCGATCCGGCCCGTGCTGGTGCTGCGCGATTCGACGAGCGCCCCGGGAGGCCGCGCATGAGCGCCGAGACGACCGGCGAGACGAGCGTCGAGCCGGCCCCGGCCCCCATCCTCGAGATGCGCCGCATCTCGAAGGAGTTCCCGGGGGTCAAGGCGCTCTCCGAGGTGTCGATCTCGGTCGGGCCCGGCCAGATCCACGCGGTCGCCGGCGAGAACGGCGCGGGCAAGTCCACCCTGATGAAGGTGCTCTCGGGCGTCTATCCCTACGGCACCTACCAGGGCGACATCGTGTACCGCGGTCAGTTGCAGCGCTTCCGGAACGTGGGGTCGAGCGAGGCCGTCGGGATCGTGACGATCCACCAGGAGTTCGCCCTGATCCCGCAGCTGTCGATCACCGAGAACATCTTCCTGGGCAGCGAGATCACGCACGCCGGCGTCATCGACTGGGGCGAGCAGAACCGCCGCGCCACCGAGTTGCTCGCCCTGGTCGGCCTGCGCGAAGACCCGGAGACCCAGATCAGGCACCTCGGTGTCGGCAAGCAGCAGCTGGTCGAGATCGCCCGCGCGCTGCACAGGGATGTGCAGCTGCTGATCCTCGACGAGCCGACCTCGACGTTGAACGGCACCGACTCGCAGCACCTGCTCGACCTCATCCTGGGCTTGAAGGAGTGCCGCGTCAGCTCGATCATCATCAGCCACAAGCTCAACGAGATCGAGCAGATCGCCGACTCCATCACGATCCTGCGCGACGGTCACGCCATCGAGACGCTCAACGTGAAGGCGCACGAGGTG
>JAEKKN010000053.1 GCA_019510305.1 Microbacterium sp. | reverse complement strand
CGTGCGGGCCAGCGAATACTGGCTCGACGCGGCGCACATCCGCGAGGCCTGGCAGACGACGCGCGGTGAGGGCGCGACGATCGCGGTCATCGACACGGGCATCGCCAAGGTCCCGGGGGCCTTCGACGGCGCCGTCGCCGACGGCACCGACGTGTCGGGCAGCGGTACTTCCGATGGACGGACACCGCTGGGCGCGATCGACGGCAATCACGGCTCGTGGGTGGCGTCGCTCGCCGCCGCGCGGGGATCCGCAGAAGGAACCGGGATGATCGGCGTCGCGCCGGAGGCGAAGCTGCTGTCGATCTCGGTCGGCTTCGGCGCGGCAGCATCCGTTCCGTTCTCCGAGCAGATCGCCAAGGGCATGCGCTGGGCGGTCGACCACGGCGCCGATGTGATCAATCTCTCGTTCACGACGAACACGCTGGACTGGGATCAGAGCTGGGACGACGCGTTCCTCTACGCCTTCGAGCACGACGTGGTGGTCGTCGTGGCTGCAGGCAACCGGGGGAGCGGCACCAACATCATCGGCGCACCCGCCACGATCCCCGGCGTCCTCACGGTCGGCGGAGTCGATCAGACCGGCGTCGCGAGCCTTGAAGCCTCCACGCAGGGGATCACGATCGGCGTGTCCGCACCCAGCGAGGGACTCATCGGAATGTCGGCCGACGGCACCCTTGCGTCGTGGAACGGGACCAGCGGCGCCGCGCCCATCGTGGCAGGCGTCGCGGCGCTCGTCCGCTCCGCGCACCCGGACATGACCGCGGCCAACGTCATCAACCGCATCATCAAGACGGCCACGCCCGCGGCGGGCATGACCGCGGTGCCCGACGCGCTGTACGGCTACGGTCTGCTGAACGCCCAGGCCGCCGTGACCGCCGACGTGCCCTCGGTCGACAAGAATCCGATGGGCGACCTCGCCGAATGGGTTCGGCTGTTCCGCCGTGCGCAGACCGAACCGCTTCCCGAGCCCACGGCGACCCCGATCGCGATACCGCCGCTCCCGGCTGCTGATGCCCCCGCCGAGGCCACCTCGCCCCTCCTTCCCAGCGCCGATTCACTGCGTTACGGTACCCTTCCGCTCATCGCGCTCACAGTCCCTGGTATCCTGGTAGCGCTTGGCGTCACCGCAGCTGCCCGGCGCATCCGATCGGCGCGCGCTCGCACGCCACATTCCTGACTCCGAGGAGTTGTCCCCCTGTGCCTCAGAACAGCACTGTGCCCAAGATTCTGATCGTCGGTGGAGGCTACGCAGGCTTCTACACCGCGTGGAAGCTGGAGAAGCACCTTCGCAAGGGTGAAGCCGAAGTGACCATGGTCGACCCACTGCCGTACATGACGTACCAGCCGTTCCTCCCCGAGGTCGCCGCAGGCTCGATCGAGGCGCGTCATTCGGTGGTGGCGCACCGTCGCCACCTCAAGCGCACCAACGTTCTCACCGCGAAGGTGACGGGCATCGATCACGCGAACAAGGTCGCCACGATCACGCCTCCGATCGGCGAGTCGTACGAGTTCGCGTACGACCACATCGTCGTCACGGCCGGCGCGGTGTCGCGCACCTTCCCGATTCCCGGCATCGCCGACAACGCGATCGGGCTCAAGACGATCGAAGAGGCCGTCGCGATCCGCGACCGCCTGATGTCGAACTTCGACAAGGCGGCCTCCGTGCCCGCCGGGCCCGAACGCGACCGTCTTCTGACCGTCATCGTCGTCGGCGGCGGCTTCGCCGGCATCGAGGTCTTCGCCGAGCTGCGCTCTCTCGCCTCCTCGCTCCTGTCGAAGTACCCGCAGCTGACCTTCGAGGACACGCACTTCCACCTCATCGAGGCCATGGGCCGCATCATGCCCGAGGTGTCGCTGAAGACCAGCGAGTGGGTCCTCAAGGATCTCGCCAAGCGCGGCGCCAACGTGCATCTCGACACGCAGCTCACCGGTGCGATCGACGGCAACGTCGAACTCTCCACGGGCGAGGTCATCCCGACCGACCTCATCGTGTGGACCGCTGGCGTCATGGCGAACCCGACCGTCGTCCGCGGCGGAGACCTCCCCGTCGAGGAGCGCGGTCGCATCCAGACCCGCGCCGACCTCCGCGTCGGCACGGCCGACGAGTTCGTCGAGGGCGCCTGGGCCGCAGGCGATGTCTCGGCCGTTCCCGACCTGTCGGGCGGCGGCGTCGGCGGAATGTGCGTGCCGAACGCGCAGCACGCCGTTCGCCAGGCGAAGCTCCTCGCGAAGAACATCGTCGCCGTGCTGCGCGGTGAGGAGCCCAAGGAGTACTTCCACAAGAACATGGGCGCGGTGGCCGGTCTCGGCCTCTACAACGGCGTCTTCCAGTCGGGCAAGATCGCTCTCAAGGGCTTCGTCGCCTGGGTGGCCCACCGCGGCTACCACGGCCTCGCGATGCCGACCTGGGAGCGCAAGTTCCGCGTCATCTGGGGCTGGTGGAACAACCTGTGGCTCGGCCGCGACCTCGTGAACCTGCAGACGGTGCAGAACCCGCGCTACGTCTTCGAGGAGTTCGCCGCACGTCCGCGCCCGGCGGCGGATGCCGCTCCCGCGGCGCCCAAGGCAGACGCACCGGCGAAGGCCGAGGAGAAGAAGCCCGAGCCCGCAGCCGCGAAGTAGTCCGCTGTCGCTCGAACGCCCCGTTTCCGAGAGGAAGCGGGGCGTTCGTCGTCCCGCCCGCCGGCTCACCGATCCGCGGTGACGGAACGACGCTGTACCCCCGGTCGGACTCGAACCGACACTGAAGCGATTTTAAGTCGCCTGCCTCTGCCATTGGGCTACGGGGGCGCGCTCGCAAGCCTACAAGCGGATGCCGGATGCGACGCGGTTCCAGGCGAGGCGACACCGGATACCCGAAGGTCATAGGGTGGGGGAGTGCTCGACCTCACCGATGAAATGAGCCCCACTCCAGTCGCACCCGAGTGGGAGGATCCCGCCCGCTACTGGCCGCGTCTCTCTGCCGCGACCGGACATCTTCCTGCGCCCGTCGCCGTGATCGATCGCGAGGCGCTGCGGCACAACGCGATGGATCTTCTCGTGCGTTCGGGCGGGCTTCCGATCCGTGTGGCGTCGAAGTCGGTCCGCGTGCGCGCGGTGCTCGACGCGGTGCTCGCGCTGCCGGGGTTCCGGGGCATCCTCGCGTTCACTCTCGCAGAGGCGCTGTGGCTCGCCGAGACGCACGACGACATCGTGATCGGCTATCCCACGGTCGATCGGTCGAGCCTCGAGCGCCTGTTCGCCGACGAGCAGGCAGCCCAGCGCATCACGCTGATGGTCGATGACGTGGTGCATCTCGACCTGATCGACAGCGTCGCCGCACCGGGAAGCCGCCCCGAGATCAGGGTCGCGATCGATGTCGACGCCTCGCTGCGTTCGCCGGTGCTCGGTCACATCGGCGTCCGCCGTTCCGGTCTGTTCTCCGCCGGCGAGGTCGCCGCTTTCGCGCGCAGGATCGTCTCGCGTGCCGGCTTCCGTCTCGTCGGCCTGCAGATGTACGACGCGCAGATCGCGGGTCAGGGTGACAACGCCGGCCCCGATGCACCGCTCATCCGCGCCGTGCAGGCGATGTCCCGCTCCGAGCTCCGCGACCGCAGGGCGGCGATCGTCGCGGCGACAGCTCCGATCGCACCTCTCGAGTTCCTCAACGGCGGCGGTACCGGTTCGCTCGAGTTCACGGGCAGCGACGAGTCGCTCACGGAGGCGAGCGCCGGAAGCGGCCTGCTGGGCGGGCATCTGTTCGACGGGTACCGCTCGTTCCGGCCCGCGCCCGCAGCGGCGTTCGCCTTCGATGTCGTCCGACGCCCCACCCACGACATCGCGACGGTGCTGGGTGGCGGGTGGATCGCATCCGGCCCCCCGCTCGCCTCTCGTCAGCCTCTGCCCGTGTGGCCGGAGGGTCTACGGACCCTGCCGCGTGAGGCGGCTGGGGAGGTGCAGACACCGCTCCAGGGCCGCGCAGCCACCGGGCTCGGCGTCGGTGACCGCGTCTGGTTCCGCCACGCCAAGAGCGGCGAGGCAGCCGAGCGGATCGACAGCTATCATCTCGTCTCGGCAGACGAGGTCATCGACGAACTGCCGACGTATCGCGGTGAGGGAAAGGCGTTCCTGTGACGAGAATCGGCGGCACCTGGCAGAACTGGGGGCGGTCGGCATCCGTGAAGCCGCTGAGGGTCGAACGCCCGCGCACACCGGAGGGTGTGCAGCGCGCCGTGCGAGCGGCCGTCGCGCAGGGACTGACCGTGAAGGCGGTCGGCGCGGGCCACAGCTTCACCGGAATCGCGGTGGCACCCGGAGTGCTGCTCGAGCTGGACGACATGCAGGGACTCGTCTCGGCGGATGCCGCGACCGGGCGCGTCACCCTTCTGGCCGGCACCCGGCTGCACCGCATCCCCGCGCTGCTCGCGCCCTACGGGCTGGCGATGCAGAATCTCGGAGACATCGATCGTCAGTCCATCTCCGGCGCGATCTCGACGGGTACGCACGGCACCGGCGCCCGCTTCGGAGGCCTGTCGACACAGGTGGTCGGCCTCACCATGATCACCGCCGCGGGGGAGTTCCTGCGCATCGACGAGGAGCGCAACTCGGAGATGCTCCCGGCCGCCGCGTTGGGCCTCGGCGCACTGGGCATCGTCGTCGAGGTCACGCTGCAGTGCGTGCCTGCATTCGTGATGCAGGCCATCGACGAGCCGGCTCCTCTCGCCGATGTGCTCGCCACGCTCGACGAGCGGGTCGCGGCATCCGATCATTTCGAGTTCTACTGGTTCCCGCATACCGAGGTCGCCCTCACGAAGAGGCAGACGCGGCTGCCCGAATCCGCGAGACGTGACCCGCTGCCCGCCGTCGGCAGGTGGATCGACGAGACTCTACTCTCGAACGGCGTCTATCGCGTCGTGTGCGCAGCGGGCCGTGGAGCGCCCGCGATCACCCCGCCCTTCAGCCGCCTCGCGGTCAGACTCACCGGTGATCGCCGCTACACAGACGTGTCGCATCGCGTTCTCACGCAGAGCCGCACGGTGCGCTTCCGCGAGATGGAGTACGCGCTGCCTGCTGAGAACGTCGTCCCCGCCTTCCGCGCCGTGCAGGCGTTGATCGCCCAGCGCGGGTGGCGCATCGAGTTCCCGATCGAGGTGCGCTTCGCGCAGGAGGACGACCGGTGGCTGTCGACTGCTCACGGCCGCTCGACCGGGTACATCGCCGTTCATCGATACTGGCGGAACGATCCGACGGTCTATTTCGAAGCCGTCGAACAGATCATGCTCGAGTACGAGGGACGCCCGCATTGGGGCAAGCTGCACACGCTCTCGGCCGAGCAGCTGCGTGAGAGATACCCCCGTTTCGACGACTTCACGGCTCTGCGCGACCGGCTCGACCCCGAGCGCCGCTTCGCCAACCGGCACCTCGATCGCATCCTCGGCGCGTGAGATCGCCAGCGCGGCGTACCCAGTCGACGCGCAGACTGCGTCGATAGGATGAGAGAAACACGAGGAAGGGTGGGGCTCTGATGGAATGGCTCGTACCGGTACTGATCATCGTCGGTCTGGTTCTGCTCATCGGAATCTATCTCTGGGCGACCTACAACTCGCTCGTGCAGCTCAACGTCCGCGTCGATGAGGCCTGGAGCGGCATCACCGTCCAGCTGAAGAGGCGGGCCGATCTCATACCGAATCTCATCGAGACGGTCAAGGGCTATGCCTCTCATGAGAAGGCCGTGTTCGAGAACGTCACCCGTGCGCGCGCCGAGACGCTGTCCGCCGGCAGCCCGGGTGCCGCAGGCATCGCCGAGGGGCATCTGCAGCAGGCTCTGCGCAGCCTGTTCGCGGTCGCCGAGGCGTATCCGCAGCTGCAGGCGAGCCAGAACTTCCTCCAGGTGCAGTCCGCGCTGGTCGACACCGAAGACAAGATCCAGGCCGCGCGTCGGTTCTACAACGGCGGGGTGCGCGAGCTCAACACGAAGATCAAGGTCTTCCCGAACAACATGTTCGCGAAGGGACTCGGCTTCACCGAACGCGAGTTCTTCGAGGTGGCCGACAGCGGAGCGATCTCCGAACCTCCCCGCGTGCAGTTCTGACTTCTGCGTATCGAGGTTCACGAGCGGAGCGAGTCGGGTGTCACCAGATGTCGATCTCGACCTTCTCAGGGCTGATCTCGACATCGCCGCGCACGGCCCAGTTCTCGGTGCGATAGGTCTCGGTGCGCGGTGAGCCGTCCTGCCCTGTACCGGTGACGGTGGCCACGAGGACGCCGCCGCCCGCCGTGAACGAATCGCCGTCGAGCTCGAGCATCGGCAGCTTCTCCACCCGATAGCGGATGCCGGAGACCGCGGCGAACTCGGTGCCCCACGGGATGCTGATCCCGCAGTGCTCCGGAGGCACGCTCTCCGTGCTCTCCGCGCACGCGGTCAGGACGGCGTCGAGCTCGCCCTGCGCGCGGTCGGCCGCTGGAGCCGACGTGGTCGCCACAGCCGTCGGTGTGGGTCTCTCGGACGGCGGAGCGGTGCTGCCCTGCCAGAGGATCCACAGGGCAGCACCGGCGAGCACCACGGCCGCGCCGCCGCCGATCGCCCAGCCGGTGCGGCGAGTCACGCCACGACTTCTCTCGCGTGAACGTGCCGCCTCACGGACGCCTCGGCGCGGGAGCCGAGCGCCTCGTGCAGCGTGCCCGCGGCGGTGCCCCAGCCCGACACCGACACGTGCTCGAGGCCCTGCCAGGCCGCAGCGAGCGCGAGCTCGCCGGCGATGAGATCCGCGTCGTCTGAAGGGCGCGCCTGCGGCTCCCACCAGGCCGATTGCACCTGCAGCGTCGAGGCGGCACGATCGGCCTTGAGATCCACGCGTGCGACGATGCGGTCGCCCACGAGCACGGGCAGCGAGTAGTAGCCGTACCGGCGCTTCTCGGCGGGCACGTAGATCTCGATGCGGTAGTCGAGGTCGAAGGCGCGCAGCGCCCGGTCACGAAACCAGACGACCGGGTCGAACGGCGTCAGCAGGGCGGCGGCGTTCACGCTGCGTGGGAGAACGGCATCGGCGTGCCGCCAGGCCGGCAGAGGCCGCCCCTGTCTTTCCCAGCCCTTGACCCGCACAGGCGTCAGATCGCCTGCATCCGTCAGTTCGCCGATCGCCGTGATGACAGCGGAGCGATCCCGGATGCGGTAGTAGTCGGCGAGGTCGGATGCGGTCGCGACGCCGTGCGAGCGTGCGGCGCGGCGGACCAGCTCACGCATCGCGTCTGGCACCGGGATCTCCTGCGCCAGGATGTCGGCGGGGACGACGTGCTCGGCCAGCGCGTAGCTGCGCTCGAACCCCTTGCGCCCGCTGATGGCCACGTCTCCGGTGCGCCACATGTGCTCGAGAGCCAGCTTCACCTCGTCCCAGTCCCACCAGGTGCCGCGCTCTCGCGGAGCGTCGGCGCGGATGTCGGCCGGGCGCAGCGGACCGCGGGAGCGCAGTTCGTCGCGAACCCAGGCCAGCGTGCGTTCGTTGCTGGCCGCCCACGAGCCCGCCTTCGCGAGCCTCGCTCGGAAGTACTCGCGGCGAAAACGCCAGAGCGGCCAGTCCTGGATCGGCATGAACGTCGCCTCGTGCGCCAGGTACTCCACGTAGTGCGTCGTCTTCGCCATGAAGACGCGGTCGAGAAGATCGGGGTCGTAGGAACCCAGGCGGGAGAACAGCGGCATGTAGTGCGACCGCGCGAAGACGTTGACCGAGTCGATCTGCAGCACGCCGAGGCGCCCCATGACGGTGTGGATGTGTCGCGCGGCGACGGATGCCGGGCGCGAGCGCGTGAAGCCCTGCGCGGCCAGCGCCATGCGTCGTGCCTGTGCGGCGCTGAGTGAGTCGGTCACGTCGTCAGCGTATCGCCGGGTGCGGACATGACGACTCGACCGCTCCGCAGGTCCGTGTCCTGCCGGCGCTCATCCCGGCTGTGCCAGCCCCGTAGGATTGTCAGATGAGCGAAGAGCAGCGTCTGCGGCTGAAGGATCTCTTCCGCCCGCGTCCGATTCCGACCGACCGCACCGTCACGACCGAGGCCGACGAGGCGGTCCCCATGGGGCTGCGCGTCACCGCGGGCTATGCATGGCGGGTGCTCCTGATCGCCGCGGTGATCGCGGGGTTCATCTGGATCGTCATCCAGCTGAAGCTCCTGGTGATCCCGCTGATGGTCGGCATTCTCGTCACCGCCCTGTTGTGGCCGGCATTCGAGTGGATGCTGCGCAAGAAGTTCCCGCGATGGGTCGCGGTCGCGATCTCCATCATCGGCACTCTCGGGATCGTCGCCGCACTGATCACGCTGGTGGTCTGGCAGATCCGACAGCAACTCGAAGAGGTGCAGGCGCGCAGCTCACAGGCGGTGGACGATCTGCAGCAGTTCCTGATGGGCGACCCGCTCAATCTCACTCAGAAGCAGATCGACGGCTACCTCGAACAGGCCGGAGGGTTCTTCAACGACCAGGCCGACCTCTTGCTGAACGGCGCGCTCAGCGTCGGCACCACCGCGGCGCACGTCGTCACCGGCGCGGTCCTCGCCCTGTTCATCCTCATCTGCCTGCTCGCCGACGGCGGGGGCATCTGGAAGTGGACGCTGCGCCTGTTCCCGCGCGTCGCGCGCCCGGCAGCCGACGCCGCAGCCCGCAACGGCTGGGCGACGATCGTCAACTACGCACGCACCCAGCTACTCGTCGCGGCGATCGACGCGGTCGGCATCGGTCTCGGCGCCGCGCTCCTCGGCGTCCCGCTGGCCATCCCCGTCGCCGTGCTGGTGTTCCTCGGCTCGTTCGTTCCGATCGTGGGTGCCGTCGTCACGGGCGCGCTCGCCGTGCTGCTCGCCCTCGTGTACAACGGCCCGTGGATCGCGCTGGCGATGCTCGGGGTCGTGCTGCTCGTCCAGCAGCTCGAGGGCCACATCCTCCAGCCGATCCTGATGGGTTCGGCCGTGAAGGTGCATCCGCTCGCGGTGGTGCTCGTGGTCGCCGGCGGATCGATGATCGGCGGCATCCCCGGTGCACTGTTCGCCGTGCCGCTCGCGGCGTTCGTCAACGTCGCGGCCGTCACCGTCAGCACCGGGTCCTGGCGCACCGGCGACCTGCCCGACGCAGACCTTATCTGGAGTACAGTTCCGCGTCAGCGGAGAAGGAGCAATCGATGAGCGCAGTCCCCAGCCTGACCGAGTTCGAGCACGCCGCTCACAGCCTGGCTGAGGTGATCTCGCACACGCCGACGCTCCCGTCTCGTGCGCTGTCCGACATTCTGGGCGCTCCGGTGCTGCTGAAGATGGAGAACCTGCAGCGCACCGGGTCCTTCAAGATCCGCGGCGCCGCGTACCGCCTTTCCCGCCTCAGCCCCGAGGAACGGGCACGCGGCGTCGTCGCAGCTTCCGCCGGCAACCACGCGCAGGGGGTGGCGCTGGCCGCTCAGGAGCTGGGGATCAAGGCCACGATCTTCATGCCGCTCGGCGTGCCTGTGCCCAAGCTGCTCGCGACGCGCGGATACGGCGCGGACGTCGTGCTGGAGGGCGAGACCGTCGCCACCTCGCTGCGACTCGCGGCCGAGTTCGCCGAGCGCACCGGCGCCGTCGCCATCCCGCCGTTCGATCACCGCGACGTGATCATCGGCCAGGGAACGCTCGGTCTCGAGCTGCTCGAAGACGCACCCGAGGTCGACACGATCCTTCTCGGCATCGGCGGAGGAGGCCTCATCGCCGGTGTCGCCGCTGCAGTCAAGGCTCGGGCCGCCGAGCTCGGCCGCAGCATCCGCATCATCGGCGTGCAGGCCGAGAACGCCGCTGCCGTGCCACCTTCCCTCGAAGCCGGTCATCCGGTCGACATCGTGACGCGGCCGACGATCGCCGACGGCATCCTCGTGGCGCGCCCCGGAGCGATCCCCTTCGAGATCATCAAGGATCTCGTCGACGAGGTCGTCACCGTCACCGACGACGACCTCGCCCGCGCGATCCTGATCCTCCTCGAGCAGGCGAAGGTCGTGGCGGAGCCTGCCGGCGCCGCCGGCGTCGCGGCGATCCTCGCCGGCAAGGTCAAGCCCACGGGCACGACTATGGCGGTGCTCACAGGCGGCAACATCGATCCGCTGCTGCTGCAGCGGGTGGTGTCGCACGGTCTTGCGGCATCCGGTCGCTACCTGACCATCCGCATCCCGCTTCCCGATCGTCCCGGTCAGCTCGCACGGGTCTCCGAGCTCATCGCCGAGGCCGGCGCCAACGTGATCGAGGCGATGCACACCCGGCACGGTCACGGTCTGCAGATCAGTGAGGTGTTCCTCGAGCTGAGCGTCGAGACGCGCGGGCCCGAGCATTCCGAGCACACGTTGGACACCTTGCGCCGCGCGGGCTTCGAACCGCTCGTCGTGCCCGACTGAACTCAGGCGCCGTCCGCGACCAGCGGGAGAACCCCCCGCCTTCGCGTGGCGCCTGCTGTCGCCTTCCTCAGGGGATTCCGGCCGTCGGTGCCATCCGAGAGCGGGGCGCAGGCCCGGCCCACGGATCCCGCGGCGCCATGCATGTCCGCACGACGATGCCCCCGCATCCGATCGGGCGCGGGGGCATCGCTGTGTCGCAGGACGGTCAGCCCGTGTACGTCTCGACGTTCACGATCTCGACGTCGATCGAGCGACCGTTCGGAGCCTCGTACGACGACTTCTCGCCGACCTTGAGGCCGAGGATGGCCTGACCGAGAGGGCTGGCCTCGCTGTACACATCGAGGTCGCTGCCGACCGCGATCTCACGGCTGCCGAGCAGGAAGACCTCTTCGCCACCCGCCACGATGGCGGTGACGACGGTGCCGGGTTCGACGATTCCGCGACTGGCCGGCGCCTCGCCGACCTTGGCGGTCTTCAGCAGGTTCTCGAGGGTGCGGATGCGCGCCTCCTGCTTGCCCTGTTCGTCTTTCGCGGCGTGATAGCCGCCGTTCTCCTTGAGGTCGCCCTCTTCGCGGGCGGCCTCGATGCGCTTGGCGATCTCGTCGCGGCCGGTGGTGGACAGGTGCTCCAGCTCAGCGACGAGCCGGTCATAGGCTTCCTGTGTGAGGAAGGGAACCTGAGCATCGGTAGACATGACGAAGCTCCTTCGTTCGGTATCCCGGCCGGAGCCTCCGGGGGATATGCCAAGACGCCCTGGCACGGTGCCAGGGCGTCGTCTGTCTTCCTCGAGTCTAGGCGACCCAGCAGGTGTTCACCAAACCTGTCGTGGCCTCGACCACCGTGGGCACGGTCGCCGAGATGGCCTGAGAATGCTCTTCGCCCGCCGGGATCTCGACGACCTTCCAGCCGACGATCCCGAACTCCTCGTCGAGCGCCTCGACGACGCACGCGACGTCCTTGCCCTGCACGCCGGTGAGCTGGAAGCGCACCGTGACCGTGTGGGAGTCGACCAGGTCGAAGCCCAGGTCATCGGCATCCACCGACTGCATCTCTCGGGTCGCGGTCATCCACGCGAAGGCGCCGACCCCGACGACGGCGATGATGATCGCGATGACCCAGGGCGCCCGCTTCCTGCGGGTACGGCCATAGCGTTCGTCGAGCTCTTGTGCGGTCGTCACGGGTGGGGTCTTCCGGTCGTTAGGCTTGTCTCTACAGGTTATGCGACCTGCATATGAAAGGCCGACACATGCGCGCTCTGACCGACACACCGATGCCGACGCCCACGATGACGGTCGACCCGCAGCTCGTCTCGCCCGGCTTCATCGGCTTCGCAGCGGTCGTGGTCATCCTGATCGCCGTCGTCCTGCTCATCCTCGACATGAACCGCCGCATCCGCCGGGTCCGGTACCGCGAGGAGGTGCGGGAGGAGCTCGACGCCGAGGAAGCCGCTCTCGCTGCGGACCGTGCGACCGAGACCGATGCGGACCTGCCGATCGTCGACGAGGGCGACGACGACCCCTTCAAGAAGTAGTTTCCTGCTCAGGCGGGTACGCCGAGCGAGGGGCTCAGCGGTGCCAGGGCGATGAGCAGGCATGCGGCCCAGTGGCACAGGAATGCGAGCACGGTGCACACGTGGAAGATCTCGTGGAAGCCGAAGCGGCCCGGCCACGGGTTGGGCTTCTTCATGGCATAGACGACGGCGCCGCCGGTGTACAGCAGTCCGCCGACGATGACGAGCACCATCATCGCGAAATTCGCGTTCATCAGGTCGACCATGTACATCACGGCCGCCCAGCCGAGCAACAGGTAGAGCGCGACATACAGCCAGCGCGGTGCGTTGATCCAGAACACCCGGAACAGGATGCCGAGCAGCGCGCCGCTCCACACCAGGACGAGCAGCAGCAGCCCCTTCTGCGGAGGAAGGGCGAGGACGGCGAGCGGCGTGTACGTGCCGGCGATCAGCAGCAGGATGTTGGCGTGGTCGATGCGCTTGAAGATCATCTTGACCGTCGGGCGCCAGTCGAAGCGGTGGTACAGCGCGGAGTTGCCGAAGAGCAGCATGGACGTGGCCATGAACACGGCAGACGCCCACTTGCCCGGGGTGCCGACCGTCAACGAGATGAGCACGATGCCTGCCACGACCGCGATAGGGAAGGTGCCCGCGTGGATCCAGCCGCGCCAGGTCGGCTTGATCTCGATCGCGGCGTCTTTCGCGGCCGCGTCGAGAAGAGGGAGTTCAGGCATGTCGGCCGGCGAGTTCTCGGGTGTGCTCACCTTTTCACTCTAGGCGGGGCAGCATGCCCACGGCCGTACATATCCTCAGCAACCGCACCGGATGCCGGGGCACGGGCGCGGTAGCGTAGGGAGGTGATGTCACGGGAGAGCCAGGGGCGGGGACCGCTGTATCGGCTCTACAGCAGCCGCCTGCGCCGGCACCTGGACCCTGCCACTATGCCGCACCACGTCGCGATGATGATCGACGGCAATCGTCGATGGGCTCGCCAGCTCGGCTACACGACCCCGGCCGAGGGCCATCGGGCCGGAGCCGCGAAGATGCGGGAGTTCCTGGGCTGGTGCGACGAGCTCGGCATCCGCGTGGTCTCGTTGTATCTCCTCTCCAGCGACAACCTCCTCAAACGCGATTCCGCCGAGCTGGCCGACCTCATCGAGATCATCGCCGAGCTCGCGGACGCGCTCTCGCGGGAAGGCAACTGGCGCGTCAAGCACGTCGGACGCAGCGACATCCTTCCGGCGGAGCTCGCGAAGGTCCTGGCGGATGCCGAAGAGCGCACGCGGGACCACACCGGCCTGCATGTGAACCTCGCCGTCGGCTACGGCGGTCGCAACGAGATCGTCGACGCCGTGCGCAGCATCATCACCAAGCACGAAGCGTCAGGCGGCACGATGGAGGACCTCGCCGCCCATCTCACGCCCGAGATGATCGGTGAACACCTCTACACCGGTGGGCAGCCCGATCCCGACCTCGTGATCCGCACCAGCGGCGAGCAGCGGCTCAGCGACTTCCTGCTGTGGCAGAGCGCGCACAGTGAGTTCTACTTCGTCGAGGCGCTCGGCCCCGACCTCCGTCAGGTCGACTTCCTTCGCGCGATCCGCGACTTCGCCGATCGTGATCGGCGCTTCGGGCGCTGAGCGGCACCGTGCCAGAATGGCGCGGTGAGCACCTTCGACGACTACCTCGCGACGTTCGACACCGAGCCCGGCTATCTGAACTGGGCGGCTTTCGGGCCTTTGTCGACATCGGTGCGCGAGGAGGTGTTCGCCGACGCGGATCTTCTCGGCACCGGCCGCCCGTCTTCTCTCGCTCTCGTGGGGGAGCGCGTGGGAGAGGCGAAGGAGCTCATCGCCGAGCTTCTCGGTGCCGAGGTCGACGAGATCGCGCTCCAGCCGTCGTCGACGCACGGACTGATGCACGCGCTGTACGGCCTGTCCGGTGCGGTGATCGCCTCGACGGCCGAGTTCCCGAGCGTGAGTCTCACCCTGGAGCGCGCAGCCCTGGCGTCGCGCGGCGCCGTGAGCCCGCGATGGATCGCTCCGCCCGACGGCAGGGTGACGACGGATGCCGTCGCCGTCGCGCTCGACGACGAGGTCTCAGCCGTCGCCGTCAGTCACATCGACTTCCGCACCGGCTACCGGGTCGATCTTGCGGCCCTCAGGGAACTCATCGGGCCCGACCGTCTTCTCGTCGTCGACGCGGTGCAGTCCTTCGGCATCGTCGACGACGACTACGCCGCGGCGGATGTCGTCGTGGGGCACGGCTACAAGTGGCTTCGAGCCGGCCGCGGCACGGGCTTCGCCCGCTTCTCGGCACGGGCACGCGAGCGCATCGTCCCCGTGCTCAGCGGGATCACCGGCACCTCTGCCGTCGGGCTCCCCGCCGACCAGTTGCCCGATCCGGCGGCATCCGCCCAGGCGTACACGGTGAGCGGCCCCGATACGCTCGCGGCCGCTCGTCTCGCGGTCGGCGTGCGCGGTGTGCGCGACGCCGGCGTGGCGGCGGTCGAGGCGGGCCTCGCCGAACGCGTCGACGCGGTGATCGAGATCGCCGACCGCAACGGGATCGCGGTGAGTTCGCCGCGCTCCCGTGAGCGACGAGGCGGAATCGTCGCGCTCGCTCCGCAGGAGCCGGCGCGGCTCGCCGCGGCGCTCGCCAACGCAGGGCTCGTCGTCACCGCGCGCGGATCGGCGGTGCGGATCGCCCCGCACGCAGGCACGGACGCCGCGACCCTGGAGCTCCTCGACGAGGCGCTCGGCGCGTTCGGCAACGAGACGTTCATCAGCGCGTAACGAATGGCGGCGTGTCGAGCCGCGGTTAAGCAGACGGGTGGTCGTAGCTTCTAGGCATCGGGCATGGCGCCCGATCGAGTCGGCCTCAGGTACGCGACTCGTGACCCCCTGGTCGACTCGTTCGAATAGCCGGGAATCCCCGGGTCGGGAGTGGTCGTGACCTCACGTACAGCGCAGCAGACAGGCAGCACCGCGCAGCAGCAGTCCACCCGCAAGACGCCTCGCCAGGCAGCATCCGCAGGTCCTGATCAGGATCTGCGCACCTATGTGCTCGACACGTCGGTGCTGCTGAGCGATCCTCAGGCGTTCTTCCGATTCGCCGAGCATTCGGTCGTGCTTCCCGTGGTCGTCATCAGCGAACTCGAAGGCAAGCGGAACGACCCCGAGATCGGCTACTTCGCGCGTCAGGCGCTGCGGCACCTCGATGATCTGCGCATCGAGCACGGTCGCCTGGACTTCCCCGTGGAGGTCGGCGAGGGCGGAACCCTGCGCGTGGAACTCGCGAACACCGACGCCTCGGTCCTTCCCGCCGGCATCCGTCTGAGCGACAACGACACGCGCATCCTCTCGGTGGCCATGCACCTCGCCCAAGACGGGCAGGACGTAACGATCGTGTCGAAGGATCTGCCGATGCGCGTCAAGGCGGCGTCGCTCGGCCTTCGTGCCGAAGAGTACCTCGCGGAGCAGGCCGTCGACTCCGGCTGGACCGGCATCACGACTCTCGACCTCTCCGGAGACGAGATCAGCGACCTCTACGAGAGCGAGGTCGGAATCAGCGAAGACGCCCGAGGGCTGCCGGTCAACACCGGCCTCATCATCCACTCCGAGCGCGGCTCCGCCCTCGGACGGGTGACAGGTGACGGGGAGTACAAGCTCGTGCGCGGCGATCGAGAGGTGTTCGGCATGCACGGGCGTTCGGCTGAGCAGCGGATCGCGATCGACCTGCTGCTCGACCCGGAGGTCGGGATCGTGTCGCTGGGGGGACGCGCCGGCACCGGAAAGTCGGCTCTCGCGCTGTGCGCAGGCCTCGACGCCGTTCTCGAGCGTCAGCAGCAGAAGAAGATCATCGTGTTCCGGCCGCTGTTCGCGGTCGGCGGGCAGGACCTCGGATACCTCCCGGGCGACCGCGACGAGAAGATGGGACCCTGGGGCCAGGCGGTGTTCGACACCCTCGGCTCGGTGGTCTCGGGAAACGTCATGGAAGAGGTCGTGGAGCGCGGGATCCTCGAGGTGCTGCCCCTGACGCACATCCGCGGGCGTTCACTGCACGACGCGTTCGTGATCGTCGACGAGGCGCAGTCGCTCGAGCGCAACGTGCTGCTGACGGTGCTCAGCCGCATGGGCCAGAACTCGCGCGTCATCCTCACGCACGACGTCGGTCAGCGAGACAACCTCAGGGTCGGGCGACATGACGGCATCGCGAGCGTGATCGAGACGCTGAAGGGCCACGACCTCTTCGCCCACGTCACGCTGATGCGCTCCGAGCGCTCCGCGATCGCCGCGCTCGTCACCGAGCTGCTGGAGGGTTCGGAGCTCAGCTGAGCGGCTCCACTTCCGGGGCCGACACGCCACATCGGGGGACGGATTCCGCATTTCGTCCCCCGGTCTGGTGTGTCGTCCCCCGAACTGAGTTCACGCGTGATCCCGCAGCCGAGTCATCGCGGCCAGGATGGCGGCTTGTACGGTCGACCAGTCGTGAACGACCTGGGCGTAGGTGAACCTCAGGGTCTCGTATCCGAGACGGGATGCCGCGGCATCCCGCACCAAGTCGTCATGGCGCCGATCAGGGCCGCTGTGATTCTCCTTCCCATCGACCTCGATGATCAGGCGATCTCCCACCACGAAGTCCACTCGTCCGACACCAGGGATCTGCACCTGACTCGCGAGGACGATTCCGATGATGTGAAGCCGCAGGCGCAGAAGGGACTCCAGACCGCTCTGCGCGTCGGAGCGCGCGATATCGACCAGCCACCGAGCCAATGCCGGCAGAGCGCGACGTATGCGCAGCGCAGCAGCACGGCTCAGCTTGCGGAGGTTCAACGCGGACTCCAACGAGGCGAAGAACGACTCGTCGCCCTCGCACTGGTGCAATTGAAGAAGTGCTGTCTCGATGTCGACCACGCCAAGGGGAACATCGCCGAGGAAGTAGTGGCTCGTGCAACGGCATCCGCGGTGCTCGAAACGACGTCCGCGGCGGCCTACCCAGACGTGCGGGCGGAGGTCGTCATTGAGCACCCAGACACCGTGCTTTCGGAGCGCGACCGCGCAGGTGAGCGCGCCGCCGTGCTGCGTCGCGGATCGCACTTCCGCGTGCACCGAGGTCGTACCGAATACGCCGGGACGCAACCGCTCCACTTCGCCATCGCGAACCGCACGCGACAGCCGCGGCCTGCTTATGCCGTGTGCCTGAAGAGTGGTGCCGCGAGCAATGCCGCCGAGGGAGATGAGGGTGGCGCGAGGATCGAGCATGTGCTCATCGTGCGAGGAACACTCCGTGTCGGCATCCGCTGATCCGCCAAGACGACGGATTCGGTGGAGAACTCCCGCCGCCTTGACGATTGTGCAGGACGAACACAACGGGGGCCGACACACCAGATCGGGGGACGAAAAGAGGTTTTCGTCCCCCGATCTGGCGTGCCGGCCCCCGAAGAGGGATGCCCCAGGGACCCGGCGTCAGCCGGCGTGGGTCATGCTCAGCAGGTCGAGCTTCTCGTCGAGCTGCTCCAGCGTGAGTTCGCCGCGCTCCACGTAGCCGAGGTCGATCACGGCATCGCGCACCGTGATGCCCTTGGCGACCGAGTGCTTCGCGATCTTCGCGGCGGCCTCGTATCCGATGAGCTTGTTCAGCGGGGTCACGATCGAGGGGCTCATGCCGGCGAAGGCGGCGGCGCGGTCGAGGTTGGCCTGAAGGCCGTCGATCGTCTTGTCGGCGAGCACGCGCGAGGCGTTCGAGAGCAGGCGGATCGACTCGAGCAGCGCCGTACCCATGACGGGGATCGCGACGTTGAGCTCGAAGGAGCCGGATGCTCCGGCCCACGCGACCGTCGCGTCGTTGCCGATCACGCGGGCGCAGACCATGAGCACGGCCTCGGGGACGACAGGGTTGACCTTGCCGGGCATGATCGAGGAACCGGGCTGCAGGTCGGGGATGTGCAGCTCGCCGAGGCCCGTGTTCGGCCCCGAGCCCATCCAGCGCAGGTCGTTGTTGATCTTCGTCAGCGAGACGGCGATCGTGCGCAGGGCGCCGGATGCCTCGACGAGGCCGTCGCGGTTGGCCTGAGCTTCGAAGTGATCCTTCGCCTCGGTGATGGGCAGCTCGGTCTCGGCGGCGAGCAGCGCGATGACCTTCTGCGGGAAGCCGAGCGGGGTGTTGATGCCGGTGCCCACGGCGGTGCCGCCGAGCGGGACCTCGGCGACGCGGGGGAGTGCCGACTGCACGCGCTCGATGCCGAGACGGATCTGGCGCGCGTAACCGCCGAACTCCTGGCCGAGGGTGACGGGGGTGGCGTCCATGAGGTGCGTGCGGCCGGACTTGACGGCGTCCTTCCACAGCTCCGCCTTGGCCTCGAGGGCCACCGCGAGGTGGTCGAGAGCCGGGATCAGGGTGTCGATGAGTGCCTGCGTCACGGCGATGTGCACGGACGTGGGGAACACGTCGTTCGACGACTGCGAGGCGTTCACGTGGTCGTTGGGGTGCACGGACGCGCCGAGGATGCGGGTCGCGAGGGTCGCGAGCACCTCGTTCATGTTCATGTTGGAAGAGGTGCCGGAGCCGGTCTGGTACGTGTCGACCGGGAACTCGCCGTCGTGCGCTCCTGTGGCGACCTGGTCGGCAGCCTGCGCGATCGCGTCGGCGATCGCGCCGTCGAGCGTGCCCAGCTCCTTGTTCGCCAGAGCGGCGGCCTTCTTGATGCGTGCGAGGGCGGCGATCTGCGTCGACTCCAGCCCCTTGCCCGAGATCGGGAAGTTCTCCACGGCGCGCTGCGTCTGCGCCCCGTAGAGCGCGTTCACGGGCACCCGCACCTCACCCATCGTGTCGTGCTCGATGCGGTACTGCGCCTCGTCGCCGCTGCGCTGGTGTGTGTCGGTCATTCCGAACCCTCCTTGGTTTCGGGGGCGTTCCCCTGGATGTGTGTGTGGTGCTATCGGGGGTCTGTGGTGTCGAGGCCGACCGTGATGACGGGAACGGCGGTGCCTTCGGACAGGCGGTAGTTGGCGCCGACGATGCCCAGCCGGCCCTCGGCGACGGCGTCGCTGATCAGCTCGGACGACTGCAGCAGATCGCGCACGGTGTTGCGCAGGTGCTCCTGGCCGACGAGTTCGGAATCGATGTCGGCGACCGTCGTGCCGCCGTTCTCGACCAGCACCTTGCGGGCGGCGGGCACGATCGGCGCGATGAGCTTCCAGATGTGCGGCGGCAGGGGCGCGGCGTCGATCGCGGTGCCGTCGATCGCGGCCCGGACGGCGCCGCACGAGTCGTGGGCCAGCACGACGATCAGCGGCACATCGAGCACGGCCACCGCGTACTCGAGGCTCGCCACGATCGACTCGCCGATGACCTGCCCGGCGTTGCGGACGACGAAGAGGTCGCCGAGTCCCAGGTCGAAGATGATCTCGGCCGCAAGACGCGAGTCGGAGCATCCGAACAGGGTCGCGACGGGATTCTGCGCGGCCGCGAGGGTCTTGCGACGGGCGACGTCCTGGTTGGGATGAGCGGGCGCGTCGGCGACGAAGCGCTGGTTGCCCTCCTGCATCTGCTTCCAGGCGGCAGCGGGGGTGAGCGTCCGGGTCATGATGCCTCCGAGAGCGAATCGATCTGCGGTGTGAGGGATTCGGCGAGCTCTGCTGTCGAATCGGCCGATCGTGAGCCGTAGAGCAGCACGTAGTCGGCCCCGACCTGCGTGCCGATCGCGTACGTGATGTTCTGCTTCGCACCGGCGTCGCCGGGCTCGTACACATCCCACTCCCGACCGTCGATCGTGACGGTGTCGGTCGTCGCGGTGCCGTTCAGACGCTGCGGCGCCCACGACGAGTCCGCGTCGAAGGCCTGGGCGAACTTGATGAATCCGCGTTCGTCCTCGTCTTTGGGGGCGAGCGTGACATCCCAGACCACGGTCGAGCCGCTCGTGAGCTCGGCCTTGTTCACTCGCCAGAATGTGCCCGGTTCGGGCACGATGACGGCGCGATCCATGGTCGATTCGACGTCTGCGGAGATGGCGGCGAGGTCGACGTGAGGCGCGGATGCCGGCTCGCCGCGGGGAACCGCGAAGACGATGACCGCGACGACGGCGAGAGTGACGATGAGGGCGGCGACCAGGCTGCGCACGTTCTGGCTGGATCGGTACGCGCGGCTGGACTCCGCCTTGCGTGCAGCGGTCTCCTCCGGGGTCTCTGGCCGGCCGAGCTCGGCGACGATCGGCGCGGGCTTGTTCACGATTCGTCCTCGTCGGATGCCGCCGACCGGGCGGCGTCGAGGCGGCGCTTCGCGCCGAGGAGCCACTCCTCGCAGCGGGCGGCCAGCGCCTCGCCGCGCTCCCAGAGGGCCAGCGACTGCTCGAGAGTCGGTGCGCCCTGTTCGAGCTCGGAGACCACTCTGACGAGTTCGTCGCGAGCGGCTTCGAACGACAGAGTCTCAACGGGGGTGTCGTTCTGCGCGCTCACTCCTCCATCCTACGTCGTGCCGCGGACGCCCGTCGGCAGACGGAATCGGCGAAGCATCCCCCGATCTGGCGTGTCGCCCCTGGAGTCGTGACAGGCCCAGGGCGTCGACGCGAGCGGGGGCGCCGACTCAGCGCCCTTCGGAGATCTCGCCGTCGGAGACGGCCGCCAGAGAACCCCGGTCGACAGTGATCGTGAGTGCGGTGCCGGCGGGCGCATCCGCCGCGTCGCGGAGGATGACACCTCCCTCGAGATGAGCGATGGCGTAACCGCGCGCGAGAGTCGCGGCGGGCGAGAGCGCGCGCAGTGATGCACGCAGCTCGGTGGTCCGGCGACCAGCCGTGTCCAGCTGCCGTGAGACCGTGTCGCGTCCGCGCGACAGCAGCAGCCAGAGTTCCTGCGCGCGTGTCTCGATGATCGGGTCGGGGGAGCGCAGCACCGGACGCGATCGCAGCTGCTCCAGCTGTGCGATGTCGTGACCGACGCGCTGAGTGAGCCTCATGGTCGCGCGAGAGCGCAGCTGGGCGATGAGCGCGCGCTGCTCGCCGACGTCTGGCACGACGCGCTTGGCGGCATCGGTCGGGGTCGACGCGCGGAGATCCGCGACGTCGTCGAGCAGCGGATGGTCGTTCTCATGACCGATCGCGCTGACGACGGGAGTGGATGCCGCGGCCACCGCGCGGATCAGCCGCTCGTCGCTGAACCCGAGCAGCGTCTGGGGGTCGCCACCGCCGCGGGCGATGATGATCACGTCGACCTCGGGATCGGCCTCGAGCCGCGCGAGGGCGGCGAGCGTGTCCGGCACGCAGCGATCGCCCTGCACTGCCGCATACTCCGTGCGGAAGCGCACCTGGGGCCAGCGCAGTTCGGCGTTGCGATGCACGTCCTTCTCGGCATCCGATCGCTCGCCCGTGATCAGGCCGATCACGTGGGGGAGGAACGGAAGGCGCTTCTTGCGGGCGGTGTCGAACAGCCCCTCCTGGCGCAGCTGCGCCCGGAGCCGTTCGAGTCGTTCGAGCTGATCGCCGAGTCCGACGTGCTTCATGGCCGAGACGGCGAAGCTGAAGTCGCCGCTCTTGACGAAGTAGTCCGACTTGACGGCGGCCACGACATGGTCGCCCACGCCGAGGTCGTTCGGGATCCGTGCACGCACGCTCGACCAGATGCGGATCGAGATCTGAGCATCGGAGCGCGTGTCCTTGAGCCGGGCGAACACGTTGCCGGCGCGCACGTTCCATGACGTGATCTCGCCCTCCACCCACACCGTGTTCCACCGCGCGATGAAGTCGCGGATGGTGGCGTTCAGCCGCGCGACCGAGGTCGGGGCGTCTGCCGTGGAGTCGCGGGGCGCGACCGCATCGGCCGGGGGCGTCTCGCCTGGGCCCGTCGCGGCTTCGAAGACCGTCATGTGCTCTCGTCTCTACCCGGCTCTGTACAGCTTGGCGGCGGTAGAATTCACATGTGACTTCGACTGCCGTGCATCTGCCTTCTCCGCGTGTCCCTCGAGTGCGTGCGGCGGCCGGGCGGCTTCAGGATAACCCGGTCGACGGACGCAAGAGGGTTCTGCTCGCCGCACCCCGCGGATACTGCGCCGGTGTCGACCGTGCGGTCGTCGCGGTCGAGAAGGCGCTCGAGCGCTACGGCGCCCCCGTCTACGTCCGCAAGCAGATCGTCCACAACATCCACGTCGTCACAGAGCTCGAGGACAAGGGCGCGATCTTCGTCGAAGAGGTCGACGAGGTCCCCGAGGGCGCACACGTCGTCTTCAGCGCGCACGGAGTCTCGCCGGCGGTCGTGAACGCGGCATCCGATCGAGGTCTGCACGCGATCGACGCGACCTGCCCGCTGGTCACGAAGGTGCACCGGGAGGCTGTGCGGTTCGCCCGTGACGACTTCGAGATCCTCCTGATCGGCCATGAAGGCCACGAAGAGGTCGAGGGCACCGCGGGAGAGGCCCCCGAGCACGTGACCATCGTGAACTCGCCCGCCGAGGCCGACACCGTCCAGGTGAAGGACCCCTCTAAGGTCGTCTGGCTGTCGCAGACCACGCTCTCGGTCGACGAGACGATGGAGACGGTGAACCGCCTCCGGACACGCTTCCCCGAACTGCACAACCCGCCGTCCGACGACATCTGCTACGCCACGCAGAACCGACAGGTCGCCATCAAGAAGGTCGCGGCTGCCGCCGACCTCGTGATCGTCGTCGGCTCGTCGAACTCGTCCAACAGCGTGCGGCTCGTCGAGGTCGCCCTCGAGCACGGCGCCAAGGCGGCCTATCGGGTCGACTACGCCGAAGAGGTCAAGCAGGAGTGGCTCGACGGCGTCGCGACGGTCGGCGTGACCAGCGGAGCATCCGTTCCCGAAGTCCTCGTGCGCGAGGTGCTCGACGCGCTCGACGGCGCCGGTTACCACGACGTCGAAGAGGTGCGCACGGCGGAGGAGGACCTCATGTTCTCCCTGCCCAAGGAGCTGCGACAGGACGCGGCGGGTCAGCGGGATGCGCGGGCGCTCGGCGGTCGGGTCTCGGGCGCAGCGGTCTGACCGCTGCCGCTCTCACGGTGGTTCACGATTCGATCGAACTGCATCTAGCGCTTTGGCATGCGCTTTCCTATGATCGGAGTTGCAGACGTCAGAGCATCGACGCTGCAGGTGGTGGATCGTCCCCAGCGTTCCGCGACCGACTTGGATGACGAGCGTCCCCAGTGCTCCGAGTCCGCGGCCCCGAGGAAGTCCCCACTTCGCCGGGGCCGCCGTCAGTTTCAGGGCCTGCTGTGAACCGCTCCGACATCGGGCCGTTAGCATGGCGGGATGAGCGATCAGCGGCCCCAGTACGGCGAACTCGCGACTCCGGAGGAGCAGCGCAGAGCTGCGGGGCTCCTCCCGCTGAGCGAAGTCGCCCCCGCGGCGCCCGAGCCGATCGCGGCGGCTGCGGCACCCGCATCCGCCCGGCCTCATCCGGTCGATCGCTTCGCGACGATCGCCCTCCTGGCCTACGGCCTCGTGAACGTCGTGATGACCGGGATGTCGTATCTCGATCTGCCCACGGTCCTGAACGAGGTCATGAAGATCCTCGGCATCGAGGGTGAGTTCACCGACTACGCGGCAGGGCGCCTGTGGGGCACAGTGGCCGCCGTCGTGCTCGCTGTCGGCTGGACCGCCACCGCCGTGCTGTCGGTCCGCCGACTGCGCCGCGGACGGATCACGTGGTGGCTGCCGATCGTCGGAGCGGTCGTGACGTCGTTCCTCGCCGGCATCTGCGTGATGGTCGCGATGATGGGAGATCCGGCGTTCGCCGACTACATCGTCAAGGCGGGATCGTGAGCCGGCTCGTGGCGGTGTGTGCTGTCCATCGGCTGCTGCCCGATGCCGGAACGGTCGGCATCACCGCGATCGACAAGAGAGCCGTCGACGGGCCGGTGAAGGTGGGGCCCTACGGCGCGTATGCGGATGTGCAGGCAGATCGCAAGCACCACGGCGGTCTCGAGAAGGCCCTGTACGCGTATTCGCAGGAGGACGCCGACTACTGGGCGTCGGAGCTGGCGCGAGAGCTGCCACCCGGCTGGTTCGGCGAGAATCTACGCGTCGAGGGCATCGACGTGAACGCCGCACTCGTGGGGGAGCAGTGGCGGATCGGGGCGAGCGTGATCGTCGAGGTCACGATGCCGCGCACCCCCTGTCAGACGTTCGCCCGGCGCGTGGGTGGGGACGCCGAGCGTGGATGGGTGAGGCGATTCTCCGAAGCGCGCCGCCTCGGTCCGTACCTGCGCGTCGTCAAGAACGGCAAGATCGAGGCCTGCGACGAGATCGTCGTGCTGCACCGCCCTGAGGGCGCGCCGACCATCCTCGACATCTACACCGGTCCTTGACGCAGAGGATCCTTCGAGGAAAAGAGAATGCCCCGGCCGTCGCGACCGGGGCATTCTTCGTTTAGCGCGTCAGCTCTTGGACTGACCGTAGGAGCCGAGCTGGCGGGTCGACTCGACGACGCGCGCGGCCATCGCGGACTCCGCGACCTTGCCCCAGGCGCGAGGGTCGTACTGCTTCTTGTTGCCGACCTCGCCGTCGACCTTCAGGACGCCGTCGTAGTTCTTGAACATGTAGTCGGCGATCGCTCGGGTGTAGGCGTACTGCGTGTCGGTGTCGATGTTCATCTTGATGACGCCGTTGGCGACCGCCAGCGCGATCTCCTCGTCGGTGGAGCCGGAGCCGCCGTGGAAGACCAGGTCGAGCGGCTTGGCGGACGTGTTGTACTTCGCGGCGACCTGCTGCTGGATCTCGCCCAGCAGTTCCGGACGCAGCTTCACGCCACCCGGCTTGTAGACGCCGTGCACGTTTCCGAAGGTGAGTGCGGCGATGTAGCGGCCCTGCTCGCCGAGCCCGAGAGCCTGTACTGCCTGGTCGACGTCGGCGAAGGTCGTGTAGAGGGCATCGTTCGAGCCCTCGTGCTGCACGCCGTCCTCCTCACCGCCGACGACGCCGATCTCGACCTCGAGGATCGCGTTGATGGCCTTCATGCGGGGGAGGAGGTCCTTGGCGATCTCGATGTTCTCCGCGAGCGGCACAGCCGAGCCATCCCACATGTGCGACTGGAAGATCGGGTTGCGACCGGCCTTCACCTCTTCTTCGGAGGCGGCGATCAGCGGCTCGACGAAGCCCGCGAGCGCGTCCTTCGGGCAGTGGTCCGTGTGCAGTGCGACCGTGATCGGGTAGTTCTTGGCGACCTCGGTCGCGAACCGGGCGAAAGCGAGAGCACCGGTCGCGCGAGCCTTGACGGTGTGCCCGGCGAAGTAGTCGGCACCCCCGGTGGTCACCTGGATGATGCCGTCGGAGCCGGCCTCGGTCAGGCCCTGGAGGACGGAGTTGATGGTCTGCGAGCTGGACACGTTGAATGCGGGGTACGCGAAGCCGCCGGCCTTCGCGCGGTCGAGCATTTCGGCGTACTGATCCGGGGTGGCGACGGGCATGAGAACTCCTGCGATTAGGTGAAGCCGGGACAGATGTCACTCTATCTGGGCATGCGAGCGGATGCCGTCGGAGTGACGCCCTCGACGATGCTCGCCTGCCATTCTGTTAAGAATCGAAATTCCTTCACCGTCGAACGAGAGAAAACCTCCGCCGAGGGAGGTGGAACTGGATACTGTTGCGGCATGGTGAGTCTGACTGGTGATCTGAGCCCTCTTCGTCCCGACCGCAACCTCGCGATGGAGCTGGTCCGCGCGACCGAGGCCGCGGCGATCCGCGCGGTGCCGTTCATCGGACGCGGTGCGAAGGAAGCGGCCGACGGCGCGGCGGTCGACGCCATGCGCGCCTTCCTCGGCACGGTCGCCTTCCAGGGCCAGGTCGTGATCGGCGAGGGCGAGAAGGACAACGCGCCGATGCTGTTCAACGGCGAGGTCGTCGGCACCGGAACCGGTCCGCTGTGCCACATCGCCGTCGACCCCATCGACGGCACCTCGCTCACGGCCGCCGGCC
>JAEKKN010000020.1 GCA_019510305.1 Microbacterium sp. | reverse complement strand
CTTGCCCTGACCCAGCTGGTCACCGTCGTACGTGTACCACGATCCGGACTTCTTGACGATGCCGTGCTCGACACCGAAGTCGATCAGGCTGCCCTCTCGCGAGATGCCGATGCCGTACAGGATGTCGAATTCGGCCTGCTTGAAGGGCGGCGCCATCTTGTTCTTCACGACCTTGACACGCGTACGGTTTCCCACCGCGTCGGTGCCGTCCTTCAGCGTCTCGATCCGACGGATGTCGAGTCGCACGGACGCGTAGAACTTCAGCGCCTTACCACCGGCTGTGGTCTCAGGCGAGCCGAAGAACACGCCGATCTTCTCGCGCAGCTGGTTGATGAAGATCATCGTGGTGTTGGTCTGGTTCAGTCCGCCGGTGAGCTTGCGGAGGGCCTGCGACATGAGCCTGGCCTGCAGACCCACATGCGAATCGCCCATCTCGCCCTCGATCTCGGCCCGGGGCACGAGCGCTGCGACGGAGTCGATGACGATCAGATCGATGGCTCCGGAGCGCACGAGCATGTCGGCGATCTCGAGCGCCTGCTCACCGGTGTCGGGCTGGGAGACGAGCAGAGCATCGATGTCGACACCGAGCTTCGCCGCGTAGTCGGGATCGAGCGCGTGCTCGGCATCGATGAAGGCGGCGATGCCTCCTGCGCGCTGCGCATTGGCAATCGCGTGCAGAGTCAGGGTCGTCTTACCCGACGACTCCGGACCGTAGATCTCGACGATGCGTCCGCGTGGCAGGCCGCCGACGCCGAGAGCGACATCGAGAGCGATGGAACCCGTGGGGATCACGGCGACGGGAGCGCGCTCATCGCTGCCCAGCCGCATGACCGAGCCCTTTCCGAACTGGCGGTCGATCTGTGCGAGTGCGGTCTCGAGGGACTTCTCGCGGTCTGCGGGTGATGGCATGATGTGTTCCTTCTGCTCGCGTGTTGCCGCCTGTAGGCTGTCGCGGCCCACCCCCGGATGGGGAGAACTCTCCGACAAGGCGTATGGCTTCGAGGCCTTGTCTTCACCGTACGAGGAGCCTCGGACATTGCGTCAGGACGCCCACGAACTGGGGATAACACGGCATCAGAACCACTTGTGCAGAAGACTACGCCCTATCGAACACATCTTCGAGGACATGTCGCATTCGGCGTGTCGAAACACGGATCTCTCGAACAACCGCCTCAGCGCTTGCGAGGTTCCAATCGCCCCGCGCCATGGCGTCGTTCGATCGGCACGTCCATCTCGGCACACAACGCCAGCCAGATCTCTCGGGGCGGCAGACCGTCTGTCAACGCCGCGGCAGCCGTGCGGTCTCCGAGCTGTGTCAGGACCAGGTCGCTGACCAACGAGGACGCGCGCCCCCCGAACTCGACGTCCACGGCGCGGAGGAACTCACTGCGACGCATCGACGAAAGTAGAGCTGATCAGCGCAGCGTGAGCTGAGGCTCGATCGACGCGACGAGATCGTCGGGCACGACATCGGGGAAGACCTGGATGCCCTCGAGCACCGAGATCCGGTCGCCGACCTCGCGCATGATGGTGGAGATCGGAACGTCGAGCGCCTCTGCGACCGAAGCGAGGATCTCGCTCGATGCTTCCTTCTGCCCGCGCTCGACCTCACTGAGATAGCCCAGAGCCACGGATGCCTTGCTTGCGACCTGCCGGAGCGTACGCCCCTTCTGCTGACGGAAGTCCCTCAGCACATCGCCGATTTCCTGTCGTACGAGAATCATCGGAACCTCCTCCCAGTTCCCGAGGTCGCCCTCGAAGAGATCGCCAGTCTAATACCTCTTGCTTGCACAGAATCTACCTTGACACCCTGTGGTTTGAATGTGAGCACACTCATGTCAACTTTGTTGCAGAGCCATCTATTCCCGTAGCAGTTCGAGCAGCACGGCGAACGCCTCCTGCACCGTCTGCGCACGGATCTGCGCACGATCTCCGGAGAACAGGAAGGCCGCCGTTCGCGCACCTTCGGGCGTCACCGCGCCGATGTGCACAGTACCGACCGGCTGACCATCAGGCGAGTCGGGACCGGCGATGCCCGTCGTGGAGATTCCGACATCCGCCCTGCGTCCGTCTACGGCCACGGCCGAGCGAACTCCGTCGGCCATCTGCGCGGCCACCAGCGGGTGGACGGGCCCGTGCTCATCGAGCAGATCCGCATCGACTCCCAGCAGAGTGTGTTTGACGGGCGTCGCGTAGGCCACCACCGCACCCAGGAGAACGGCGGAGGCGCCCGGCACCGAGACGCATTCCGCCGCGACGGCTCCCCCGGTCAGCGACTCGGCGATGCCCAGCGTCCATCCTCGGGAACGCAGTTCCTCGAGGACCTCGGATGCCTCGCTCACGCCTTCGCCCGGGCGCCGCGCACCTGGGCGACGATGTAGTCGATGCCGCTCGCGACGGTGAGCACGAGCACGACGACCATCAGCACGGCCGTGACGAGGGTCCAGGGCTGGAGTCCGATGAGCACGTGCAGCGGCAGCAGCGCCCAGCCGAGCGCGACCGCCTGCACGGTCGTCTTGAGCTTGCCCATCCAGGCCGCCGCGACCACATGCTCGTTCACGATCATCAGCCGATGGACGGTGATCCCCCACTCGCGCACCAGGATGATCGCGACGATCCACCAGTTCACCTCGCCGAGGATCGCGAGGCCGATGAATCCTGCTCCGGTGAGGAGCTTGTCGGCGATCGGATCCCACAGCTTTCCGAAGTCGCTGACGATGTCGTACTTGCGGGCCAGGTACCCGTCGACCCAATCGGTGGAGATCGCGAGGATGAAAAGGGCGCCGGCCACCCAGCGCAGCACCGGATCGGGCTCGCCGTAGGTGCCTCCGAGCAGCAGCAACACGAAGAAGACCACCGCGAGGGGGATGCGTGCGACCGTGATCGCGTTGGGGAGCTGCCGTGGAATGGCCATCAGTCGCGCCCCGTGAGTCCCCAGGCGTCTTCGTCGCCTTCCGCCTCGACGACCGGAAGCCCGTCGAACTGCGCCTCGACCGGATCCTGCGCGCGGCCGGCCGGTGCCGGCGCGGCCGCCGAAGGCGCAGCCGGCGCGTCGTCACCGCGGAGCTTCGCGAGCACCTGCGGCAGCTGCTCGGCGGTCGCCAGCACGTCACGCGCCTTCGATCCCTCGGACGGGCCCACGATCTCTCGCGATTCGAGCAGATCCATCAGACGGCCCGCCTTGGCGAAGCCGACACGGAGCTTGCGCTGCAGCATCGATGTGGAACCGAACTGGGACGACACGATGAGCTCGGCGGCTGCGAGCAGCAGCTCGAGGTCGTCTCCGATGTCCTCGTCGACTTCCTTCTTCTTGGCCGGGTCCATCGCCTCCTGCACATCGGACCGGTACTCGGGGCGGGCCTGACGCGTCACGTGCTTGACGACCGCGTCGATCTCCTTCTCGTCGACCCAGGCGCCCTGCAGACGGAACGGCTTGGACGAGCCCATCGGAGAGAACAGGGCGTCACCCTGACCGATCAGCTTGTCGGCGCCGGGGCTGTCGAGGATGACACGGCTGTCGGTGACGCTGGTCACGGCGAAGGCGAGACGCGAGGGCACGTTGGCCTTGATCAGACCGGTCACGACGTCGACGCTGGGTCGCTGTGTGGCGAGCACGAGGTGGATGCCGGATGCGCGCGCGAGCTGGGTGATTCGGACGATCGAGTCCTCGACGTCACGAGGGGCGACCATCATGAGGTCGGCGAGCTCGTCGACCACGACCAGCAGATACGGGTACGGCTTGAGAACCCGTTCACTGCCGACGGGAACCTCGACCTCACCGGCACGCACTGCCCGGTTGAAGTCGTCGATGTGGCGGAATCCGAACGACGCGAGGTCGTCGTACCGCATGTCCATCTCTTTCACGACCCACTGCAGAGCCTCTGCGGCCTTCTTCGGGTTCGTGATGATGGGCGTGATCAGGTGAGGAACGCCGGCGTAGCTCGTGAGCTCCACGCGCTTCGGGTCGATCAGCACCATCCGCACGTCGGAGGGACGTGCCCGCATCAGCAGGCTCGTGATCATCGAGTTCACGAAGCTCGATTTGCCCGAGCCGGTCGAACCGGCGACGAGCAGGTGCGGCATCTTCGCGAGGTTGGCGATCACGATGTTGCCGCCGACGTCCTTGCCGACGCCGATCGTCATGGGATGCGTGCTCTTCTGCGCGGCCTGGGAACGCAGGACGTCACCCAGCGCGACCATCTCCTTGTCGGCGTTCGGGATCTCGATGCCGATCGCGCTCTTGCCCGGAATCGGCGAGAGGATGCGCACGTCGTTCGAGGCCACGGCATACGCGAAGTTGTTGCTCAGCTGCAGGATCTTCTCGACCTTGACGCCGTGCCCGACTTCGACCTCGTACTGCGTGACCGTCGGCCCGCGAGAGAACCCGGTGACCTTCGCATCGACCTTGAACTGCGTGAGCACGTTCGTGATCTGCTCGATCACCTTGTCGGTCGCCTCCGAACGCACGACGGGCGGCGGACCCTCCACGAGCAGGTTGGGCGGCGGAAGGATGTACGGCGCCACCGGCGCCTGCGGTCCCCGCTCCCCCGGCCCCTCTGTGCCGAAGCCGTCGAGGCCAGGGAGCTCCGGCATCTCACCGGTGTCGGAGTCGTCGAGCAGCGCCGTGCTCTGCTGCCCCGCGAGCGCGTCGGTGACCGACCGCACGTCGGACAGCACCTCGGTCGCCACGTCGTAGGGGTCTTCGACGACCACGGCCTGGTCGTATGCGGGCGTGGGGTCAGCGGTCGTGAGGAGAGCGGTGATGTCATCCGATCCGAGAGTGCCCTCGTCGGGGTCTTCTTCTCGACCGGTCTTGTTGCGCCGCCACCACGGCAGCACATCGGGATCGTCGACCTTGTCGGCCTCGTCGACGGCCGCGTCCTTCGCGGGCTTCTCGACGCGCTCGGCGTCGAACATCCAGGTGTACAGGTCTCCCAAGCGCTGACCGATGCGGTTCGGCGGCGTCTTGGTGAGGATCAGGATGCTCAGGCCGGCGAACAGGGCGAGAACGATGTACGCGGGGATCGTCGTCAGATACGTCAGGGGCTGTCCGACCATCCAGCCCGACAGCCCGCCAGCGGCACTGAGGGCGACCATGCCCTGCTTCGGCTGCGGCGTGCCACCCGCGACATGGCAGAACCCGGCCATCGCGATGGCGAAGAGGCCGAACCCGATGCCGATCCGCCCGTTGTCGTTCACCGACGAGGGATGCCGGAAGAGCCATCCCGCGAGCAGCAGGAGCAGAACGGGCATCACGAAGGCGACGCGTCCGACGAGGAGTCCCACGGAGTAGGCGCTGATGTTGCCGGCGATCTCGTTGCCGATGAAGAACCACTCGTTCACGGCTCCGGCGATGGCCAGCAGCACCAGCAGGAACGGGAACCCGTCGCGACGGTCGTCCTTCTCGAGCGTCTCGGGGCCGAACGCGCGGAACATCCCGCCCACGCCGTGCGCGATGCCGTTCCAGGCACGGACGGCGAGAGGTGGCTTGTCGGTCTCGTCGATGTACTTCTTCGGAGCCGCCTGAGCCTTCGGCGCGGTCTGCCGCTTCGGGCGCGACGGTGCGCTCGCCGATGCGCGCGCGGTCTTCGTAGTGCTCCTGGGCATGCTCTCACGTTACGACCAGCAGCCGACAAAGCCCGTAATGACGCGGCTTTCCGGCATCCTTCGGTACCAGCCTCGGATCGCGCGAGCTCTTCAGGACAGCCGGTGCACCATGGTGTCGCGGCCTTCGCTCTGCACCGTGGTGACGAAGCCCTCCGAACGGTAGAGGTTGCGGGCGAAGTTGTCGTGCTCGACGCTCAGGCTGAGCCGCCGATGTCCCTGCTCGTGCGCGTGGAGCACGAGTCGTCGCAAGAGCGTACGGCCGACCCCGTGGGCTCGCCAGATCGGCTGCACCCCGATGATGAGCTCGGGCACGGCGGTCTCGACGAATCCGAAGCCGGGGTCGCTGCGGGGCAGCATCCGATACCAGGCGGCGCCCATCTCGTTGCCACCCGCGTCGACGGCGACGAACCCCGCATCCGCCGGGCGCATCCACCCGGAGATGTACCGGCGATGCACAGCGGATGTGAGGATCTCGTGGCGTGCCTGAGGCGCGCGACCCCGCCAGTTCGCCGCCTCGACGACCATGTCGCCGAAGAAGCTGCCGTCGCTCTGCATGGCGGGACGGATCGAGAACTGCTCGGTCATGTCCAGAGCCTAGGACGCGCCGGTTACGCCCGAGTGACGCGCGCCTGTGAGTCCTCGGCCGTCGTCACGCCTCGATGACCAGAGGCACGATCATGGGACGACGACGCAGCTTCTGATTCACCCAGCGTCCGATCGTGCGGCGGACGACCTGCGACAGAGCGTGCGTGTCGCGCACTCCGTTGCCGGAGGCGTCCTTCAGTGCTGCGATGATCTTCGGCACGACGTCGT
This sequence comes from Microbacterium sp., assembly GCA_019510305.1. GTDB lineage: Bacteria > Actinomycetota > Actinomycetes > Actinomycetales > Microbacteriaceae > Microbacterium > Microbacterium natoriense_A. The sequence goes on along the minus strand of JAEKKN010000020.1, from coordinate 105,090 downwards.
CGAACACCGAGTCGTCCTCCGCGATGCCGCGGGCGTGGATCTCCGGTCCCGAGATGATGCGGCCGGTACCGGCATCCACCACGACGATCACCGAGACGAAGCCCTCTTCGCCGAGGATCCGACGGTCCTTGAGATCCGCATCCGTGATCTCTCCGACGGTCGAACCGTCGACGTAGACGAATCCGAGGTCGAGCTGTCCGACCACGCGCGCCACGCCGTCCTTGAGGTCGATCACTGTGCCGTTGGACGCGATGATCGTGCGCTCCTCGGCGATGCCGGTGTCCTGCGCGAGCTTGGCGTTCGCCATCAGGTGCCGGTACTCGCCGTGCACGGGCAGCACGTTCTTCGGCTTGAGGATGTTGTAGCAGTACAGCAGCTCGCCGGCGGCGGCGTGGCCCGAGACGTGCACGCGCGCGTTCGCCTTGTGCACGACGTTCGCGCCGAGCTTGGTGAGGCCGTCGATCACCCGATACACGGCGTTCTCGTTGCCGGGGATGAGGCTGGAGGCGAGGATGACGGTGTCGCCCTCGCTCACCTCGATCGCATGATCCATGTTGGCCATGCGGCTGAGCACGGCCATGGGCTCGCCCTGCGAGCCCGTGGACATGTAGACGATCTGCTCGTCGGGAAGGTCACGCGCCTTCTTGAAGTCGATGAGGACGCCGTCCGGCACCTTCAGGTAGCCCAGCTGCTCGGCGATCGTCATGTTGCGCACCATGCTGCGACCGAGGAAGGCGACGCGGCGCCCGTGGGCGGCGGCAGCGTCGATGACCTGCTGCACGCGATGCACGTGGCTCGAGAAGCTTGCGACGATGACGCGTCGAGGGGCCTTGCCGATCACCTGATCGAGCACCGGTCCGATCGAGCGCTCCGTCGGGGTGAACCCGGGGACGTCGGCGTTGGTCGAGTCGACCAGGAACAAGTCGACCCCCTCTTCGCCGAGGCGCGAGAACGCCCGCAGGTCGGTGATGCGTCCGTCCAGCGGCAACTGGTCCATCTTGAAATCGCCGGTGGCGAGCACCATGCCGGCGGGTGTGCGGATGGCGACGGCCAGCGCATCGGGGATCGAGTGATTCACCGCGACGAACTCGAGATCGAACGGGCCCACCTTCTCCTGTTGGCCCTCCTTCACCGTGAGAGTGAAGGCCTTGATGCGGTGCTCCTTGAGCTTCGCCTCGACGAGGGCGAGCGTCAGGCCGGATCCGATCAGCGGGATGTCGCTCTTCAGACGGAGCAGGTACGGCACCGCTCCGATGTGGTCCTCGTGCCCGTGCGTGAGAACGACGCCGACGATGTCGTCGAGACGATCCCGGATCGGCTCGAAGTCGGGCAGGATGAGGTCGACGCCGGGCTGGTGCTCTTCGGGGAAGAGCACGCCGCAGTCGACGATCAGGATCTTGCCCTCGTACTCGAACATGGTCATGTTGCGACCGATCTCGCCGAGGCCGCCGAGCGGTGTGACGCGCAGGGTCCCCTCGTCGAGCTCTGCCGGATCTGCGATGGGGATGGACATGCTGTCTCCTCAGTCGGACGCTCCGCGCGTCCGTTCGTTCTCAGGGACGCGTCTCCGCGCCCGATGTCTCAGCGCGTGGTGCCGTGCACCTTCGGCAGGGCACCGCCGGCGGCCGCATTGCGGTCGGGCCGGAAGTTCGAGAAGTCCGCGCCGGGCACATCCGTGACGAGAGCGAGCTCGTCCTCGATGAGGGCGGCCTCCCACTCTTCCGGACCCACCAGGGGCAGACGCACGCGCGGGCTCGAGATGCGCCCGAGTCCGTGCAGGATGTACTTGGCTGCCACCGTGCCGGGAACGTGGGTCATCGCGGCGCGCACGAGCGGCTCGAGGCGCTTGTGCTCGGCGGTCGCGGTCGCGAGATCCCCGCGGTTCACGGCGTCGACGATCGTGCGATACGGGGTCGCGGTGATGTTGGCGGTGACGCCGATCAATCCCGTGGCGCCGATGGCGAGGTGAGGAAGCACGTTCGCGTCGTCGCCGGAGAAGTACATCAGATCGGTCTGGTTGAGCACGCGGCTCACCTCGGAGAAGTCGCCCTTGGCGTCCTTCACGGCGAGGATGTTCGGATGCTTGGCGAGCCGGAGGATCGTCTCGTACTTGATCGGCACACCGGTGCGACCCGGGATGTCGTAGAGGATGACCGGCAGATCGGTCGCGTCGGCGACGAGGCGGAAGTGCGTGAGGATGCCGGCCTGAGTCGGCTTGTTGTAGTACGGCGTGACGATCATGATGCCGTCGGCCCCGAGCTTCTCGCTGGCCTTGTAGAGCTCGATCGCGTGCGCGGTCTCGTTGGATCCGCCGCCCGTGATGATCTTGGCGCGGCCCGCCGAGACCGACTTGCCCACCTCGACCAGCTTGAGCTTCTCGGGGTCCGTGAGGGTCGAGGTCTCGCCGGTCGTACCCGTCACGACGATGCCGTCCGCACCCGCGGTGATGACGTCATCCATGTGCTTCTCGACGGCGGGCCAGTCGACTTCGCCGTCGGCGGTCATCGGAGTGACCAGCGCGACGAGAACCTGTCCGAATGGATTGCCCGAGTGCGTCATGTTCCCAGCGTATCGGTTCGTCGCTCGCTCACGCTGACGCGGACGTGCGGATGACGTCGCCTCGCGCCAGGTCGAGGTGGCCGCGCAGCAGCAGTCCCGCCATGGTCCCTGCCGCGGCTTCCGTCGCCTTCGTGCGGAACATCTCGATGCCGGTGATCTCCGATGTTCCCACCTCGGCGCCGTCGCGGTGCACCACGATGCGATCACCCACTCGCACGATCCCTGCCGCGACGGTGCCGGTCACCACCTGGCCGCGTCCCGTGATCGTGAAGACGTCTTCGACGACGAGCTCGCCCGTGGTGACGGCGGTGGAGACGGTCACTGGCGCACCGACTGCACCGTGTGCCAGACCGGCCAGGCGTTCGGCCTCGGCCTCGTTGTACTGCCGCAGCATCTCGTTCGCGTCCTGCGGATCGCGCTTCCTCCCGAACCAGCCCATGACGTCGATCCTACGCAGCAGCTGCGCATAGGCTCGGAGCCATGAGCTGGCAGACGCACGACTCCACGTCGGTCTATGAGAACGCGTGGATCTCCGTGCGCGAGGACCGTGTCACCGGTCCCGCGGGCGAGGGCATCTACGGCGTGGTCACGATGCGGCATCCCGCCGTCTTCGTCGTCGCGATCGACGCGGACGACCGGGTCTGCCTCGTGACCCTCGACCGCTACACCACGGGGACGTCGATCGAAGTGCCCGCCGGCGGGAGCGACGGCGAGGACCCATTGGTCGCGGCCCAGCGGGAGCTCCTCGAGGAGACGGGGTTCAGGGCCGCGGAATGGACGCGGATCGGCACGATGAACGCCCTCAACGGCATCGCGCACGCGCCCGAGCACGTCTTCCTCGCTCGCGGTCTCCAGCATGATGCAGCGGATGCCGCGCATTCTCAGGCTGAGGAGGGCATAGATGCGGTCGCCTGGGTACCGTTCGGCGATGTGCTGGAGATGATCGCCGACGGCCGCATCACCGACGGCGAGACGGTCGCCGCGATCGCCTATGCCGGCATCCGGATCGGGCGGTTCCGCTGAGTCGACGCCCGCTCAGACCCGGCCGCGACGCGCCACGCCCGCGGTGAGCGACCGCGGCAGGATGCCGGTCAGAGCCACGACGGCCTTGTACCGCAGCGACGGGATCGAGACGGCCTTGCCGAGTGCTGCGTCGCGCAGCCCCGTTCGCACGACGTCGGGGGCCTGCAGCCACAGGATGCTCGGCACGCCTTCCTGCCCCTTCTCGAGGCCCATGCGCTCGTGGAAGGTCGTGTGCACGAAACCGGGGCAGAGCGCGGTCACGGTCACGCCGTCTCTGGCGTACTCGGCGTTCGCCCATCGGCTGAAGCCGATCAGCCAGCTCTTGCACGCCGAGTATGTCGAGCGTGAGATGAAGCCCGCGACCGAGGCCACGTTGATGATCCGCCCGCCGCGCCCGCGCATGGTCTGCAGCGCGGCGTGCATGAGCCGCATCGATGCCTCGACGTGCACACGCAGATGACGCACCTCGTCGTCGATGTCGTTGTCGGAGAACTGCAGGGGAAGGCCGAAGCCCGCGTTGTTGACGAGAAGGTCCACCGGGTCGCTCGCGTCGCGCAGGCGCGCGGCGATGCGCTCGACGTCCTCCGGCACCGCGAGATCGGCCGTGATGATCTCGACCGCGACGCCATGAGCGCTCCGCACCTCGGCAGCCAGCTCCTCGAGCGGCCCGATCGAGCGGGCGACGAGGATCAGATCGGCGCGGCGACGGGCCAGCTGACGCGCGAACTCGGCGCCCAGGCCGGCACTGGCACCCGTGATCAGTGCGGTGGGCATGTCAGCGCTCGTATCCGAGGAAGCGGTAGCGGATGCCGCTGCGAGAGGTCTGCCACTCCCCCTCGTCGACGAGCCTCCAGCCCGCCTTCGACGGAGCGTAGGCATCGCCATCGACATCGACGTCGAGTTCGGTGACTTCGAGGCGATCGGCCTCAGCCACGACCTGACGGAAGATCTCGGCGCCGCCGATGATCCACACGCGTTCCTGGCCGCGGACGGCCTCCGCGATCGTGGCCGCACGTCGAGCGCCCTGCGCCGACCAGTCCTGCTGGCGGGTGATCACGATGTTCTCGCGGCCGACCAACGGGCGGAACCGCTCGGGAAGGGAATCCCAGGTCTTGCGGCCCATCACGACAGGAGCACCGAGGGTGACCTCCTTGAAGTGAGCCAGATCCTCGGGCACATGCCACGGCATCCCGCCCTCGGCCCCGATGACGCCGCCGTGCGCCTCGGCCCAGATCAGCCCCACCCAGGTCATACGGCCACCGCCGCTCGGATCGGCGCGTGATGCTGATAGTCCTCGACGATGAAGTCCTCGTAGCGGTAGTCGAGGATCGACTCGGGCGTGCGTGCGAAACGCAGCGTCGGATACGGGTAGGCCTCGCGTGAGAGCTGCTCGCGCACCTGCTCGAGGTGATTGTCGTAGATGTGGCAGTCCCCGCCGGTCCAGACGAAGTCGCCCGGCTCGAGCCCCACCTGCTGCGCGACCATGAGAGTCAGCAGCGCATAGGAGGCGATGTTGAACGGGACGCCGAGGAAGAGGTCGGCGCTGCGCTGGTAGAGCTGGCAGGAGAGCTTCCCGTCGGCGACGTAGAACTGGAAGAGGGCGTGGCAGGGAGCCAGAGCCATGTCGGGGATGTCTGCAGGATTCCACGCCGACACGATCAGCCGCCGGGAGTCGGGGGTCTTGCGGATCTGCTCGATCACATCGGAGAGCTGGTCGATGCTCTCGCCGTCCGGGGTGGGCCACGAGCGCCACTGCACGCCGTAGACCGGGCCGAGGTCGCCGTCGGCATCCGCCCATTCGTCCCAGATGGTGACGCCGTTCTCCTGCAGCCATCGCACGTTGGAGTCGCCGCGCAGGAACCAGAGCAGCTCGTAGGCGATGGACTTGAAATGCACGCGCTTGGTCGTGATCAGAGGGAAGCCCTGTGCCAGGTCGAAGCGGATCTGCCGGCCGAACACGCTGGTCGTGCCGGTTCCGGTCCGATCCGACTTGTGCGTGCCGGTCTCCAGCACGTCTCTCAGCAGGTCTTCATACGGAGTCGGCACGGCTTCGCTCATGAGAGCCAGACTACCTTCCCGGCCCGGTTGCGGGGCGGTTCGTCATGCTCGGAAACATCGGCCCGCAGGCGCACCCGGCAGTCGTACTCTCTACCCATGTCGCCTGTGCTCGCCCTCCTCATCGCCGCCGCGCTCCTCGTCGCCGCGGTGATCGCGGGCATCGTCATACGGCTCGTCGACGGCCGGCGTCGCGGCGGCGGACATCTGCGATTCGACGCGACGGATGCCTCGGGAGAACTGGGCGAGAAGGCCACACTCGTGCAGTTCAGCACCGAGATGTGCGCACGGTGCCCGCAGGTGCGGCGGATGCTGGGCGCCATCGCCTCGGCTGACGACGGCCTCGCCCACATCGAAGTCGATCTGACCCATCGCCCCGACCTGTCGTCGCGGTATCGCGTTCTGCAGACGCCGACCACGTTCCTCGTGGACAGAGCCGGTGTCGTCCGCGCACGATTCAACGGCGTGCCGCACCGGCACGCCCTCGCCGAAGCCCTCGCCGCCGTCTGAGTCACGAACACCGGAGCCCACCATGACCACACCCGCAGGCATCGACCCGCGCGGCCCGCGCTTCGCCGCGACCATCACCGCCGTGCTTCTCCTCATCGCGACGTTCCTCGGATTGATCGGGATCTCGACCGCGCAGGGCGCGACGACGTTCGGCTGGTTCGCGTACCAGCCGCTCGCCGACGCCACGTTCACCCCGACGGGCTGGGCGATCCAATCCGCTTCCCTCGCCGCGCGCGTCCTCGACCCCGCCTTCCTGCTGACCCTCGTGATCGCGCTGCTGTTCCTGTGGAGCGTCGCGTCGCCGCGGACCGCCCCGTGGGGCGCTCTGTTCCGCGCGGCCATCCGCCCTCGTCTCGCACCGCCCTCCGAGCTCGAGGACCCCCGCCCGCCGCGCTTCGCGCAGGGCGTCGGCCTGTTCGTCGTGACGATCGGGCTCGTGCTGCATCTGGTCGGCGTCCCGTGGGCGCTGCCGATCGCGACGGCGGCCGCGTTCATCGCGGCGTTCCTCAACGCGGCCTTCGCGTTCTGCCTCGGGTGCCAGCTCTATCTGCTGCTGCAGCGCGCGGGCGTCCTCGGGCGCACAGCATCCGCCTGAGCGCAGTTCCCCGCGACGTGCGCGCTCGGTAGGCTGGCGACGATGCGACGCCGCCACCCAGGCAGCGCGAGAACCGGAGGTCATCATGCCCGTCACCAGTGAAGCCAACAGCACCTGGACCGGATCGCTCATCGAAGGATCCGGCACGGTCGCCTTCTCGTCGTCGAACCTCGGCACCTTCCCCATCGACTGGAAAGCCCGCAGCGAGGGCAGCAGCACCACGACCACTCCTGAAGAGCTCATCGCCGCGGCGCACTCGTCGTGCTTCAGCATGGCGCTCTCGAACGCTCTCGCCGAGAACGGCACCCCGCCCGAGCGCGTGAACACGAGCGCATCCGTCACCTTCAAGCCCGGCACCGGCATCACCGGCAGCCACCTCAACGTCAACGCGGTTGTCCCGGGTCTCTCGCCCGAGAAGTTCCAGGAGATCGCCGAAGGCGCCAAGACCGGATGCCCGGTCTCTCAGGCACTCGCGGGCATCGAGATCACCCTCGAGGCCACGCTCGCCTGATCAGGCGCGTTCGAGGCGGATCGCCTCGCGGATGCTGGCTCGGGCGTCCTTGCGACGCCCGGCCGCATCCTGCACGACCCCCAGCCGGTAGCGGGCGCGCCAGTCTTCGGGCGCGGCATCTGCAGCGGCGGTGTATCGCTCGACGAGAGGATCGGCGTCTGCACGGGCGATCCGGCCGCTGGGAGTGAGGTCGGTCTCGACCGGGGGCATCCCGCCCTCGGAATCGAGCACCCGGCCGAGGCGATCCGCTCCGAAGCCGAACTGCATCTCTCTGATCAGCGCCCAGGCGCCGAGCGGCGCCAGCACGACCAACGCCACCCCCATGCCGATCGACACGGGGGTTCCGACGACGAGGAACATCACGGCGAGCCACACCGCGACCGCGAGATAGACCACGAGCGCAGCGCCCATCAGGGCGACGCCGATTCGCGACATCACGAGCGGATGCCGATGTCGATCATGTTCTCCAGCCCTACGACGACGCCCTCCGCGTGCAGAGCGAATGGCAGGGCGAGACGGATGCCGGGGGCGTACGCCTTGGCGGGCTCGACCGTGTCGTGCGTGAATGTGAGCGATTCGCCGGGCCCCGACAGGATGACCTCCTGCTTGGCGACGACGCCGGGGCGGCGCAGGGAATGTATCGGCACGCTGCCGACCTGCTGTCCTCGCGCGCGCTGGTCGGCGTGCGGGGCGCTCACCGGACCCTGCTCGGCGCGCGCCGCGGCGATCAGCTCCGCAGTGCGCACTGCGGTGCCGCTGGGCGAGTCGATCTTCGACTCGTGGTGCGCCTCGACGATCTCAGCCGAACCGAAGAACGGCGCAGCGGCCGCCGCCAGGGCCGTGCCCAGGACGGAGCCGAGCGAGAAGTTCGGGATGAAGACGGCGCCCGTGCCGGCGGCCTCGACGAGCGGGCGGACCAGCGCGATGCGCTCGGCCGACCAGCCGGAGGTCGCGACGAGCACGTTCATGCCGCGCTCGACCGCTGCGCGCACGACGTCGATGCTGATCTGCGGTGTGGACGCGTCGACGACGAGGTCTGCGCCGTCGATCTCGGAGAGATCGCTCGACGACGTCAGCACGCGACTCACCTCGAACCCCTCGAGGTCGTCGATCACCGCGTGGATGATCTGCCCGAGCTTGCCGGTACCGCCGACGAGGGCCACGCGCGTTGTCATGCGACCAGTCTATTTGGACGGGCGCAGACCCGGCGGCGCGACAGGTCAGACCGGCATGCCGTCGGGGATGCCGGTGCGCAGCTCGACGGGCAGGTGGCCGGTGTCGTTGTGCGTCAGCAGCGTCCACGGGCGACCCTGCTTCTGCGCGATGACCGTGAGCCCGCAGTGGGCCTGGTTGAGGGTCATCCAGCGCCACTCGGGAGCCCCGAGCACCTCGCGCACGAACCAGGAGATCACGAAGTTGTGAGTGATGAGCACTTCGTGCACGTCGCCGGTCTTGCGGACGAGGAATTCGTTCACAGCATCGGCCATCTGCGCCCGACCTGCTTCGATCTCGGCATCCGTCACCGCTCCGAAGAACGGCTCGAACACCGCCGGAGTCTCTTCCGTCATGCCCGTGGGCACGCAATCGAACAGCAGCGCAGTGGGTTCGGGGTCGACCGACGGCAACCGGGCCGCGATCGCGCGGGCCGTCTCGTTGGCCCTCAGCAGCGGAGAATGCCAGACCGCATCGAGAGGAAGACCCGACAGACGATCGGCGATCAGTTCGGCCTGTCGCTGCCCCCGAGGTGAAAGGGGTCCGTCGGCGAGACCGTGCTCGGCGTCTTGATGTTCACCATGTCTGACCAGATAAATGTAATGCGTCACTACTCGCTCGCTTCATCGCCAGCATCCGCCGGACTCCACTCCACCATAAGCCAGGTGTGTGACAGACGCGTGACGACGCTCAGATGCCGGCTCGGGTCAGATCAGCCAGATGCGCACGCGAGAGCGTCACCCCTGCGCCCTGCATCAGTTCGTCGACGTGGTCGCTCGCGAAGGCGTTCACGATCGGCGCCGCGATGGTCCGTTGAGCGAGCAGCCAGGCGATCGACACCGCAGCCACCGGCACTGAGAGCTCGGTCGCGACCTGGTCGAGAGCCCGGAGGATCTTGATTCCTCGGCGGTTCAAGTGGCTGCGCAGTTGCTCGCCGCGCACGCCCTGAGCGGCCAGCGCCTTGCTGCGATGGCGCCCGGAGAGGAAGCCGTGCTCGAGCGCGTGCGAAGGCGTGACCGCGAGGTTCTGCGCCCCCGCGACGAGGCGCAGATCGCCTTCGAACGGCTGTCGTCGGATGAGGTTGTAGGGAGCGTCGATCACTTCGATGCGCGGGTAGCCGGCGGACGCCAGGATGCGCGCCTCGACGAGCCTCTCGGGACTGAATCCGAAAGCCCCGACCGTCGTGATCTTGCCCGCCTCGACGAGCCACTCGACCGTCGCGAGGGTGTCTTCGAGGTTCGTCGTCGCGTCGAGTGTCGCGTCGAGGTACAGGACGTCGATGCGCTCGACGCCCAGACGGGTCAGCGAGCCCTCGACGGCGCGGACCAGGTTCACCGAGCCGAGACCCGGGTTGTCGGCATGTGCGCCGATGCGCACGCTCAGCAGCGTGCGCTCCCGGTGTCCGCGTGAGCGCAGCCACTGTCCGATGATGTGCTCGCTGCGACCGCCGGAGAATCCGTCGGCCGTGTGGATCGCGTTGCCGCCGAACTCGATGTAGCGGTCGAGAATGCCGTGGCTGGTCTCGAGGTCGACGTTCCAACCGAACTCGGCGGCGCCCAGCATGAGCGGGAAGGTCTCGAATCCGGTCTCTCCCAGCGCGACCCTCACGGTCTCGCCGACACCGGCCCCCACGATCGGGATGGGCGCAGACGGATGCTCAGCCGCCCCGTGCTGTGCACGTTCGACGGACGCTCCTGCGCCTACGCTGAACAACCGCATCATTCTCACCCCCGCATCGACCGTGCGTTCCGGTCTTGCGTCACTGCTGCCTATGCACCCCCCGGTGCGTACTTCGAGGGTATGCGACAACGGCGATCACGCTGACCAATCCAGGGAACGGCGCGGAAACACCGCATAACGGTTTGGTCACATCGGATACGACAGAACCCGGACCTCGCTCGGCGAGGCCCGGGTTCTGTCGTGTCAGCGGTGCTTACTCGGCTGCAGCGTCCTCAGCCGGAGCGGCATCAGCCTCGGCAGCCGGAGCTTCGTCGAGCACGGGCTCGAGCGACAGCTTGCCGCGATCGTCGATCTTCGTGATCTTCACGAGGATCTTCTGACCCACGGACAGGACGTCCTCGACGTTCTCGACGCGCTTGCCACCGGCGAGCTTGCGCACCTCGGTGACGTGCAGCAGGCCGTCCTTGCCAGGAAGCAGCGAGATGAAGGCGCCGAAGGTGGCGATCTTCACGACGGTTCCGAGGAACTGCTCGCCGACCTCGGGGTTGGTCGGGTTGGCGATCGCGTTGACCTGGGCACGGGCAGCCTCGGCCGAAGGGCCGTCTGTCGCGCCGATGTAGACGGTGCCGTCCTCCTCGATGGAGATCTGCGCACCGGTCTCGTCCTGGATCGCGTTGATCGTCTTGCCCTTCGGGCCGATCAGCTCGCCGATCTTGTCGACCGGGATCTGCACGCTGATGACGCGCGGCGCGGTGGGCGCCATCTCGTCAGGCGCGTCGATCGCGGAGTTCAGGACGTTGAGGATCGTCAGACGAGCCTCGCGGGCCTGGGTCAGCGCGCCGGCGAGCACCGACGACGGGATGCCGTCGAGCTTCGTGTCGAGCTGGATCGCCGTGACGAACTCGCTCGTGCCGGCGACCTTGAAGTCCATGTCGCCGAGAGCGTCCTCGGCACCCAGGATGTCGGTCAGCGCCGCGTAGCGCGTCTCGCCGTCGACCTCGTCGGAGACGAGACCCATCGCGATGCCGGCGACGGGAGCGCGCAGGGGCACACCCGCGTTCAGCAGCGACAGGGTCGAGGCGCAGACGGAGCCCATCGAGGTCGAGCCGTTCGAGCTGAGCGCCTCGGAGACCTGACGGATCGCGTACGGGAACTCCTCGCGGCTCGGCAGAACCGGAACGAGTGCGCGCTCGGCGAGGAAGCCGTGCCCGATCTCGCGACGCTTCGGCGAACCGACGCGGCCGGTCTCACCGGTCGAGTACGGCGGGAAGTTGTAGTGGTGCATGTAGCGCTTGCTCGTCGTCGGAGACAGCGAGTCGATCTGCTGCTCCATCTTGAGCATGTTCAGCGTGGTGACGCCCAGGATCTGGGTCTCGCCGCGCTGGAAGATCGCGGAGCCGTGCACACGCGGGATGACCTGCACCTCGGCGTCGAGCGGACGGATGTCCGCCAGGCCGCGACCGTCGATGCGAGCGCCCTCGGTGAGGATGCGTCCGCGCACGATCTTCTTCGTGACCGACTTGTACGCCGCGGAGAACTCGAGCGGAGCCCCCGCCGGAAGCGAACCCGCCTCGGTGGCCTCGATCAGCTCAGCCCTGACGCGGTCCTTGATCGCGTCGTCGGCCGTCTGGCGCTCGGTCTTGTCGGCGATCTGGTAGACCCCGACCAGCTCGTCGTAGGACCGGCCGGCCACGAAGTCGTAGACCTCCTGGCTGTACGCCGGGAAGACCGGGTACACACCCGGCTCCTTCGACGCGGTCGCTGCGAGCTCGGCCTGAGCCTTGACGAGCTGCGCGATGAAGGGCTTCGATGCCTCGAGTCCCTGCGCGACGATCTCCTCGTTCGGCTTGGTGGCGCCGGCCTTGATGAGGTTCCAGCTGCCCTCGGTCGCCTCGGCCTCGACCATCATGATCGCGACGTCTTCAGAGCCATCGGCCTTCGTGACGACGCGACCGGCGACGATCAGGTCGAACACGGCCTCCGAGACCTGCTCGGCGGTCGGGAACGCGACCCACTGATCGGCGTGCTCGCCGTGGCCGGGGATGAACGCGAGGCGCACACCGGCGACGGGGCCGGAGAACGGCAGGCCCGAGATCTGGGTCGACGCGGAGGCCGCGTTGATCGCCAGCGCGTCGTAGAACTCGCCGGGTGCGATCGACAGCACGGTGATGACGATCTGGACCTCGTTGCGCAGTCCGTCGACGAACGACGGACGAAGCGGGCGGTCGATCAGACGGCAGACCAGGATCGCCTCGGTGGACGGGCGTCCCTCGCGGCGGAAGAACGAGCCGGGGATCTTGCCCGCGGCGTAGGAGCGCTCTTCGACGTCGACCGTCAGCGGGAAGAAGTCGAAGCCCTCGCGCGGGTGCTTGCCTGCGCTGGTGGCCGAGAGGAGCATGGTCTCGCCGTCGAGGTACGCGGCGACTGCGCCCTGAGCCTGCTGCGCGAGGCGGCCGGTCTCGAAGCGGATGGTGCGGGTGCCGAAGCGGCCGTTGTCGAGAACGGCCTCGGTGGCGGTGATTTCAGGACCTTCCAAGAGGTCTCTCCTTCTTTGTTTAGACTCGCGAATCCGTATGACGCGCGAGCGTGTTCATGAAGGAGCGGAAAGACGGGGTTCGGGCGCGCGGGCATTCCCGCGAATGTCACCTGCGCTGGCCACCAGTAGAAAGCCACCCGACGATCGCCGAGGAACCCACCACAGGGGACCAGCTTCTCCGCCGATCGCTCCATGAGTCGATATGAAGTTGTGAGTCGACACAGATCGACCTCATCCAGCCTATCAGCGAGAGCACGGAAAGCCCCGCCGCCGCTCGCATCGCGGATCGGTCATGCCCCGGCCACGCACCGTTCATCCCGCGGATGCCCCGGCGTGGGCGGCATCCGCTCTGCTGGGTCCATGCGCTTGTCAGTGATCGGCTGCGGCTACCTCGGTGCCGTGCATGCCGCTGCGATGGCCTCGATCGGACACGACGTCGTCGGCATCGACGTCGACGAGCAGAAGGTGGCGGCCCTGTCGGCCGGCACCGCTCCTTTCTTCGAGCCAAAGCTGGCCGAGCTCCTCCAGGCCGGCCTCGCCTCGGGACGACTCCGGTTCAGTACGCGCATGGCGGACGCGGCAGGGGCGGGCGTGCACTTCCTGGCGGTCGGCACGCCCCAGCTTGCAGGCGGGCACGCGGCAGATCTGCGATTCGTCCACGCCGCGGTCGACGACCTCGTGCCCCACCTCCGCCCTGGCGACGTGCTGGCCGGCAAATCGACCGTTCCTGTCGGTACCGCGTCGGGCATCTCCGCCCGCATCGCGCCCACCGGCGCCGTGCTCGCGTGGAACCCGGAGTTCCTGCGCGAGGGGTGGGCGGTGCACGACACGCTGGCTCCCGACCGCATCGTGGTCGGCGTCTCGTCGGGCGAGTCCGGCGAGCGCGCCGCCGAGATCCTGCGCGAGGTCTACCGACCAGCAGTCGAGGCCGGCGCTCCGTTCCTCGTGACGGATCCTGCGACGGCAGAGCTCGTCAAGGGAGCCGCCAACGCCTTCCTCGCGACGAAGATCTCGTTCATCAACGCGATGGCCGAGATCGCTGAGGCCGCCGGCGCTGATGTGACGCTTCTCGCGGACGCGATCGGGCACGACACCCGGATCGGGCGACGCTATCTCGGCTCGGGCATCGGATTCGGCGGCGGGTGCCTGCCGAAGGACATCAGGGCCTTCGCCGCCCGCGCCGAGGAGCTCGGACGCGGCGAGTCGGTCGGCTTCCTGCACGAGGTGGATGCCATCAACCTCCGTCGGCGTGATCGAGCTGTGCAGATCGTCGTCGATGCACTGGGCGGTCTGGTGTTCGGCAAGCGCGTCGCCGTGCTCGGCGCCGCGTTCAAGCCCTTCAGCGACGACATCCGCGACTCCCCCGCTATCGACGTGGCCGTACGTCTGCGAGGGCTGGGCGCCGACGTCGTGGTGACGGATCCCGCCGCGATCGACAACGCCAGGGCGGTGCACCCGCAGCTCGGATATGAACGAGATCGCGATGAGGCGCTGCGGGGAGCGCATGCCGTCGTCGTCGTCACCGAATGGGACGAGTACCGCCGTCATCTGTCGCCGGAGCACGCGGGCGCTCTGGTCTCCGCGCGCGTGGTCGTCGACGGGCGCAACTGCCTCGACGCCGCCGCGTGGCGGGCAGCGGGCTGGGCGTACCACGGCATGGGAAGGCGCTGACGCCCTGAGCGCTCGTGCGCCGCGCCACCGAGGACCCTCGCGGCGAACGCTACACCTCCACGTCGCGTCTGACGTTCGAGCGGCCGAGGTAGACGTACCCGTCGTGCTTGGCGGCGCGCCCGTCGCCGGCGGCCCGGCCGTGCAGACGCCGCCACACCCAGGGCAGCGCGTGCCGACGCCACCAGAGCCCTGCTCCGATCGGCTCGTGCTCGTGCAGAGCGGCGTCGAGAGCGCCGAGGGCGTCGGCGTGCGGCACGGCGAGGATCTCGCCCGCCCGGTAGGCGAGGAAGCGGTGCCCCCGGCTGCTCAGATGCACGAGGTCCTCACCCCAGTTCGGCCGCTCCCGCAGCGTCGGGTGCAGATCGGTGTCGATCAGGATCGCACCCGTGCGCGCGGCGACCCCGGCGAGCGCGGTCGCGAAGGCGGAGAAGCGCCGGGTGTAGATCGACGCCGCCCGCCTGCCGGGCAGAAACGGCGTGACCAGCAGCACGTCAGCTCCGCCGGCGCGGAGCTGCCCGATCGCATCCTCCACCTGACGAGCGAGCGCAGGGACGTCTGCACGGTGCTTCACCAGATCGTTCGCCCCGACGAGGATCGAGACGAGATCGGGCTGAAGCTGCAGCGCGCGCTCGAGCTGGGATCCGCACACGTCGGCGACCCGCTTGGATCTGATCGCGAGGTTCGCGTAGTGCAGACCGCCACGCGCGGCCAGCAGCAGAGCGAGCCGGTCGGCCCACCCCCGCAGCGCACCGTCAGGCGCGGGATCGCACAGCCCCTCTGTGAGCGAATCGCCCAATGCGACGTACCGCTGCCAGCGCGCCTCGGTGACCGGCGCCGACGTCTCCGGCCGCACGACGCGGCGAGCGCGCAGGCTGCGGTCCACGGTGCTCAGCATCCTCGCCTCATCGAAGTGTCCGAGCAGCTGATCGCAGACCTTCGCCCAGCTGCGTCCCTGCACGGCCTCTCTTCCCGCTTCGCCGAACGCCCTGCGCTTGCGCGCGTCGCCTGCGAGGTCGTTCACCCGCATCCGGAGGTCATCGAGGTCGCCCGGCCGATAGAGCCAGCCATCGATCCCCATGCGCACGAGGTCGAGAGGACCGCCTCGTCCGGTGGCGATGACCGGTACCCCGCTGGCGTGCGCCTCCTGCAGCGTCTGCCCGAACGTCTCGCTCTCCCCGGGGTGCACGAACAGGTCGAACGAGGCGATCGCTGCGGCGAGCGCCTCGCCATCGAGATGACCGAGGAACACGGCATCGGGCAGCAGGGTCTCGAGGCGCTGCCGGCTCGGCCCGTCGCCCACGATCACGAGACGAGCACCGGGGATGCCGCGCAGAGACACGAGGTCCTCCACCTGCTTCTCCGGAGCGAGCCGCCCGACGTAGCCGATCACCACCTCGGCGCCCCACTCGGCGCGCAGGTCGTCATCGCGTCGCAACGGATGGAATCGCTCCGCATCCACTCCTCTGCCCCAGCGTCGCACTCGATCCACGCCCAGCCCCGCGAGCTGCTGCGCCGATTCGTTCGAGGGGGCGAGGCTGAGCGTGGCCCGGCGGTGCAGCCGAGCGATATGGGTCTGGGCGATGCCCGTGGTCGCGGCGATTCGATAGCGCTCGGTGTAGGCGGCCACATCGGTCTGATAGGCGGCGACGGATGCCACGCCCAGCCGGTCGGCAGCGAGCACGCCGCGCCACCCCAGCGCGAACGGCGACGCCAGGTGCACCACGTCCGGCTGGAATCGGCGGAGCGAGGCCGCCACTCGGTGCGCAGGAGACGTGCCGACCCGCACGTTCCGGTATCCCGGAAGGGCGAGGCTCGGGATCGCCTCCACGGCCGCGCCGTGCATAGCGGCTGGGATGCCCGCAGCAGCGGGCGCAATGACATGGGCGTCGTGCCCGGAGCGTTCGAGGTGCTTCAGGATCTGCAGCACGGATCCGGTGACACCGTTCATGTGCGGAAGGAAGGACTCTGTCACGATCGCGACTCTCACACCCTCAGAATGCCGCCGCCACGAGCACCCGGCGTGCGGAAACGGGGCAGGGCACCAGATGTTCACCCGATGCTGGAACGCCGGTCACCGGCTATCCGACCGTTGGTTGCCGTTCACCTCGAACGCACACCCTGGGTGCATGCCGATCGATCTGCTGACCACGCCATGGGCTCTCGCCGTGATGAGCGTCCTCGTGCTGGGAGACGCGTTCCTCGTGGTGATCCCCGGTGAGGTCGCCGTGACCGCCCTCGGCGCGATCTCGGCGAGCGCGGGCGCCCCGCCTCTGTGGGCGGTGATCCTCTGCGCCGCTCTCGCCGCGGCATCCGGGGATATCGCCTGCTATCTGATCGGACGGACGGTCGGCATCGACCGCTGGGGCTGGATGCGCACAGTGCGCGTGCAGCGCGCGCTGCAGTGGGCGAGACTGCGACTGGATGCCGGCACGGCGACGGTGCTGTTCACCGCGCGATTCGTGCCCTTCGCCCGGCTGGCGATCAACCTCGTGGCCGGAGCATCTCGCATCCACGCACCACGCTATTTCGCACTCGTCCTCCTGGCGGCGGCAGGATGGGCGGTCTACCAGGCCTCGGTGGGAGCGCTGGTGGCGACCTTTCTTCCCGGGGGTCCGGTGGTCGCGGTGATCGTCTCGATCGCCGTCGCGATCGGACTGGGTGCGCTGATCGACCTGCTGACACGCAGACTGAGGCGGTGACCCTGCCATGCACCGGGCGCCGTGCCCTAGGCTGGCGGACATGAGCACCGAAGAAGGCGCATCCTCTCCGGAGGACATGAAGCGCAAGTTCAAGGAAGCGCTCGAGAAGAAGAACGCGCACCACCGGCAGGGCGAAGCCCACCTCGACGGCGACTCCGCCGTCCACGGCGCGCACGCACCGCAGACGCGGCGCGAGTTCCGACGCAAGAGCGGTTGACCGCGTGATGCGGGAACCGATGCCCTCGGTTCCCGCATCCCTCACCTCCCGCTCAGCGCTGAGCGGCGCGCTCCCGCGCCCTCTGCTCCTTCGCCGACATCTCGGCGACCGCGGCCTCGTTCAACTCGTGCAGGTCGGCGGCCTGCGCTGCCGCGACCGGCTCGTGACCGTCGACGCCGTCGAGGACCGACTCGTCGAAGGGCAGTTCGCCACCCAGCACCTGACGCACCCTGGTGCGATCGATCTGCCGCGTCCAGGTGCCGATCAGCAGTGTGGCGACGGCATTGCCGGTGAAGTTGGTGAGGGCACGGCCTTCGGACATGAACCGGTCGATGCCGACGATCACTCCGACGCCGTCGACGAGATCGGGGCGGTACGCCTGCAGACCGCCCGCGAGAGTGGCGAGTCCCGCACCGGTCACGCCCGCGGCGCCCTTGCTCGCGATGATCATGAACACGAGCAGTCCGATCTGCTCGCCGATCGTCATCGGCTGCCCGAGTCCGGTGGCGATGAACAGCGACGCCATCGTCAGGTAGATCGCGGTGCCGTCGAGGTTGAACGAATAGCCGGTGGGAACGGTGATGCCGACCACGGGCTTGGAGACGCCCACGTGCTCCATCTTGGCGATCAGGCGGGGAAGAGCCGACTCCGACGACGATGTGCCCACGATCAGCAGGTACTCGCGGCCGAGGTACCTCATCAGGCTGAAGATGTTCACCCTCGTCACCACCCAGAGCAGCGTGCCGAGCACGGCGACGATGAACAGGATGCAGGTGATGTAGAACGCGACCATCAGGATGCCGAGGCTCCAGATCGCCGCGACGCCCGTCTTCCCGACGACCGCAGCGATCGCGCCGAACGCTCCGAGGGGTGCGAGCCACAGGATCATGCCCAGGATGCGGAACACGAGCTTCTGCAGCTGCTTCACCGCGTCCATGATGCCGGCGCCGCGCTCACCCAGGCCCTGCAGGGCGAAGCCGACCAGGAGTGCGATGAACAGCACCTGAAGAACGCTCTCGCCCGTGAAAGCGCCGAAGAACGTGGGCGGGATGATGCCGAGGATGAACTCCTGCGTGGTCTTCGCCTCGGTGCCGGTCGTGTCGTACGACGCACCGGCCATGTTCAGCCCCTCACCCGGGTGGATGATGTTGCCGACGACCAGGCCGATCGCGAGCGCGAAGGTCGACATGACCATGAAGTACAGCAGCGCGAGACCGCCGATCTTGCCCACGGTCGCCGCCTTGGCGATCGAGCCGACGCCGATCACGATCGTGCAGAAGATGATGGGCGCGATCATCATCTTGATCAGGGCGACGAAGCCCTTCCCCAGCGCCTCGAAGCTCTGACCGACCTCGGGCCAGATGAGGCCGACGAGAGCACCGAGCACGACTGCGAGCAGCACCGAGACGTACAGCCAGGTGTGGCGGTCCCAGGATTGCTTGCCTCGCCGCCAATGGAAACCCGGCAGGGTGAATCCGGTTGTGATGGCCATGTGGTCCTCCTCGATCATGAACGTCGTCGTGTCATGTGCCGGCTGCGACGTCGCGTCCGGTGCATCCCACGGTGGTCGACGTCGCGCGACCACGCCATTTGTGGTCGTATTGGTCACTGACGACCACATCGACGGCGAGCGGAGGAGCGAGATGGCACGTTCCCGCAGCATCGCCTCGCGCGTGTTCCTGATGCTGCTGTCGGCCGCCCTCGTGATCGGCGTGCTCGTCGCCGGGTTCCTCGTGGTCGAGACGCAGCGGGCCGTGCAGGCCGAGGCGGAAAGGGCCACGGCAGTGGCCGCCGCGGCCATCGCGTCCTCCGGAGAGGTGGTCTCGGCTCTGCGCAGCGACGACCACGAGAGCGCCACCGCAGCGCTCGAACCGTACGCGCTGAGGGTGATCGATGAGGCCGGGCTGGACTTCGTCACCATCATGACGGTGGAAGGCGTGCGGATCACCCACCCCGACCAGGGACAGATCGGCGGGCGCTACCTCGGCACGATCCCGTCCTCGCCGGTGCCCCTCACCGAGACCTTCACAGGAACGCTGGGTCCGTCCGTGCGCACGATCGTCCCCGTGACGGCGTCCGACGGCGCGCTTGTGGGCTGGGTCTCCGCCGGCGTCACCACGGAGTCCATCTCAGAGACCCTTCTGCGACGGCTGCCACTGTCTCTCGCCATCACGAGCGTGCTCGTCGGAATCGGCGCTCTCGGCGCGTGGACGGCGCGCAGGGTGACGAGGCGGATCGCCGGGGACCTCCCCCCGGGAACCGTCCGAGATGCGGTGTCGTCGTACGAGTCGATCCGCACCCTTGGCGAGGCGCTGCGCGCGCAGACGCACGAGCACGGCAATCGGATGCACACCGCGGTGGCGCTGCTCGAGCTCGGTCGCACCCAGGAGGCGATCGACATCCTCACCGAGACCTCCCGCGAGAGCCAATCCCTCGTCGATCAGGTGACCGCGCGTCGGCACGGCGACCCGACAGTGGGCGCCCTGCTGCTCGGCAAGGCGTCTCAGGCGAAGGAGCGGGGCATCGACTGGCGAGTGCGCATCGAGCCGGACACCCCGCGCTCGGCGCTCACTCCGGTCGACAGCGTGTCGGTGCTCGGGAACCTCATCGACAACGCCATGGATGCGGCAGCCGGTTCCCCCGACAGCCGGGTCGAGGTGGCGCTGCACCCCTCCGACAGCGGCGGGGTGGTGCTCGAGGTCTCCGACAGCGGCCCCGGCATCCCGCACGAGCTGAGCGAGCGCATCTTCGAGCACGGCTTCTCCACGAAACCCGCTGATGCGCAGGGACGCGGCGTGGGACTCGCTCTCGTGCGTTCGATCGTCGAGGAGGCCGGCGGGACGGTGGAGGTCTCGAGCTCTCCCACGACCTTCCGCGTGACGCTCCCCTCGACGCGGAGGCGCAGATCGTGATCCGCACCCTGATCGTCGACGACGACGCCTTGACCGTGGAACTGCATCGCACCTATCTCGAGCGGCTCGACGGCTTCGTCGTCGGCGGCGAATGCAGCGGAGCCCGCGCGGCGCTCGCAGCCGTGCTCGGCCCGCCGAACGGGCGCGCATTCGACCTCGTGCTCCTCGACATCACCATGCCGGACGGAACCGGCATCGATGTGCTGCGGACGCTGCGCGCCCGGGGCGCATCCGTGGATGTGATCGCCATCACCGGGGTGCGAGACGCCGAGACGGTCCGTCAGATGGCTGCGCTCGGCGTCTACCAGTACCTCGTCAAACCGTTCTCCTTCGCGACGTTCAGGGAGCGCATGCTCGCGTTCCGCGAGCACCGGATGCAGGCACGATCCACCGACGGAGAGGCGACGCAGGCCGAGATCGACGCGCTGCTCGGCCGCACGGGAGGACGGATGCCGCTGCCCAAGGGCCTCTCGCCCGAGACTCTCGGCCGCGTGGGCTCCGTCGTCCGGGCGACCGGTCCGCTTTCGGCCAGCGAGACGGCCGCCGCACTCGGGATGTCTCGCGTCGCCGTGCGACGCTACCTGGAACACCTCGCCGCCGATGGCGTGATCGCGCGCGCCGCCCGGTACGGTGCGCCTGGGCGCCCCGAGACCGAGTACTCCTGGATCCGCGGGAGCGAGGCCGGCTGACGCTCAGCCCCGCGGCTGCGCCGCGAGCCAGTCCGCGAACGTCACGGTGCCGAGGTCGGCGTCGCCGTCCGGCAGGATGCTGCCGTCGCGGATCGCGCGGCCGAAGGCCCCCGGCAGTGAGAACGCCGGCATCCACCCGGCCCGTCCGGTGTGAGCGGCCCAGGACCGCATCATGTCGACGAGCTGCTCCTCCTGCGGCCCGGCGATGTCGGACGCCCGCTGCGCCGGGCCGGCTTCGGCGAGATCGACGAGGCGCGTGGCGACCTCGACCACCGAGATCGGCTGCGTGCGCATGCGCAGGGCCAGGTGCAAGGGACCGAAGGACGCACCTCGGTACGTCTGGGCAGCGAAGTCGTGGAACTGCGTCGCGCGCTGAATCGTCCAGGGCACTCTGCCCGACAGCACGGTCTGCTCCTGAGCGAGCTTTCCGGCGTAGTACCCGTACGGGGCGCGGTCGACGCCGACGATCGACAGGGCGATGTGGTGGCCGACGCCTGCACGATGACCCGACGCAAGCAGGTGCGAAGACGTCTCGGTGAAGAAGTCGACGGCGGCGCCGGCACTGCGGGTCGAGGTGCTGAGTGCGTCGATCACGACATCCGTCGCGGCGAGAGCCTCGTCGAGCCCCGTGCCGGAGCGGACGTCGACGCCGTTGCCGCGCGTGAGAACGCGGACGCGATGACCGCGCTGCTGCGCGACCCGTACGACTTCGCTCCCGGCGATGCCGGTTCCGCCTGCGACTGCGATCTCCATGGGCTCTCCTCCGTACGGTGTGCGCCACGACGACGCTACCGTGAGCCGCGCGGTCTCAGCGCGGCAATCTGCCTTCGTGCAGGACGCCGTCGGGGTCGAGGGCCTCGCGCAGCGTGCGCAGGCGTGCGATGTCGGTGGCGGAGCCGCAGCGCTCCAGCGTCTGCCCAGGGGCGAGGAACGTCGTCACCGTGCGTGGCGC
This sequence comes from Microbacterium sp., assembly GCA_019510305.1. Taxonomy (GTDB): domain Bacteria; phylum Actinomycetota; class Actinomycetes; order Actinomycetales; family Microbacteriaceae; genus Microbacterium; species Microbacterium natoriense_A. Next base: position 83,269 of record JAEKKN010000020.1, on the reverse strand, counting down.
CTGCACCGCGCTGAGCAGCTCGCGGAACCCGAACAGGCTCGCCTCGCCGGGTTCTGCGGGAGCACCGGGGAACTGCGGCGCGAGCGCGTGCAGAAGCCACTGTGCGCCCTGCAACGACGCGAATCCCGCGCGCCGGGGTTCGTCGAGGGCTCCGCCGAGCATGCGGATGTCGATGCCGACGATCGGCCACTGCTCGTCTCGCTGACGGAACTCGGCGAGCTGTTCGATCGTGTCGTCGTCGAACACCGACAGTGCCACGGACGCGCCCCGTCCAGGGGTCGGTTCGGTCGGCTCGTTCGACGCGGCCGCGAGCGTCGCCGGAGATGTCGGGCCGCTGATCTCCCGCTGGACCGAGCCTGCACGTCGTACGCCGGCGAGCAGATCGTCGACCGAACCGTCTGACGAGAGCGCCTGCACGGAGAGGAAGCTGCGTCCGCGGATCTCGTCGGGCAGCTGCGGCGCATCGGGCATCCGCAGGGAGTTCATGAACACGTTGAGGCTATGCGGCGCGACCGCCGCCAGATCACGGACTGCGCGCATCACGGCGGCGGCGTCCGCCGCGTCGAAGGTGAACGCGCTCCCCCAGAGCGCCGGTGTGCGGACGAGATCTATCTCGAGGGCGGTGACGATGCCGACGATGCCGCCTGCTCCGCGCAGCGCCCACATGAAGTCCGGATCGCTTTCGTCGTCGACGCGCTCATGGGTTCCGTCGGCGCGCAGCACCCAGGCCGCTCGGAGGTTGTCAGAGCCAAGGCCCGCCGTGCGGCTGAACCACGAGTGCCCCCCGCCGAGCGTGTAGCCGGCGACGCTGACCACCGGACTCGTGCCCGCGGGAGCCGACCATCCCGTGCCCTCGAGCGCATCGACCACGGCGCCCCAGCGGACTCCGCTGCCGACGCGCACCCGCCCTGCTGCGACGTCCACCTCGAGGTCGTCGAAGGCCGACGTGCGTACGATCACGGCGTCGCGGAGATCTCCGGACGCCCCGTGACCGCTGGGCTGCACCGCGAGAGCGGCCCCGGCATCGCGTACAGCGTTCAGCAGCGCGCGGAGATCGTCGACCCCCGCGGGCGTGGCGACCCCGGCGGGGGTCTGCTCGACCGCGAGATTCCACGGGCGTCGCGCGTCGTCGAAGCCGTCGTCGGAGGGAAGCACGAGCGAGCCGACCAGCCGGGAGCGGACGGCCTCGAGCGCAGAGAGAAGGGGCATGACGCCACCGTACGACGCCCCGAGTACATTGTCGACGGCGTCACGCCCCGCGTTCGATCACTCGCCGGCGAGGCCGCCCAGCATGTGACCGAACGATCGTCCTTCGCCGAGGTAGGTGGCCGGATCGTAGGGGTCGGCGACCGCGACGGTGTCGCGTGCGGCGATGGCGACAGCCAGCTCCTTCGCGCCCTTCTCGACGCGCTTCGCGAGCGGGGCGACATCGTCGCCGGCTCCGCCCCAGTCGCTGGATGCCGCGAACACGCCGGTCGAGACGGCATCCGCGTGCAGATAGGCGAACAGCGGTCGGATCGCGTAGTCGATCGCGAGCGAGTGCCTGGCCGTTCCCGCGTTGGCGCCGATCAGCACAGGCTTTCCGGTGAGCGCGTCGGGGTCGAGCACGTCGATGAACGATTTGAACAGTCCCGAGTAGCTCGTCGAGAAGATCGGCGTGACCGCGATCAGAGCGTCAGCCGACACCACCGTGTTGATGGCGGTCTCCAGCGCGGGCGGCGCGAAGCCGGTGAGCATGTTGTTCGTGATGTCGTGCGCGTAGTCGCGCAGCTCGATCACGTCGATGCTCGCCTCGATGCCGTCCGCGGCGAGAGCCTTGACGGTCTCGGCGGCCAGCCGATCGGCCAGCATCCGGGTCGATGACGGGTTGGACAGACCTGCCGAGATGACGGCGATGCGACGAGTGGTCATCTCAGGCCTCCTTCCGGCCGAGCCCGAATGCGGCGCCGGCGGGTGCCGGCGTGTCCTGATAGGGCGAGTCGCCGGTGAGGTTGTCTCCGCGATTCGCACCGGGGCGAGCCTGCCGGGTCGGCCCGTCGCCGTACACGGCGGCGACGCGTGCGGCGTGGGTGGGAGCGTCTGGAACCGCTGCAGGGCGATCCTTCGCGAGTTCTGCGCGCAGTACAGGCACGACCTCGGAGCCGAGGATGTCGAGCTGCTCGAGGACGGCCTTCAGCGGAAGTCCGGCGTGGTCGATCAGGAACAGCTGGCGCTGGTAGTCGCCGTAGTGCTCGCGCATGGCCGCGTAGCGGTCGATCACCTGCTGCGGCGAACCGACGGTCAACGGCGTCATCTCGCTGAAGTCCTCGAGGCTCGGCCCGTGTCCGTACACCGGCGCGTTGTCGAAGTAGGGACGGAACCGAGTGACGGCATCCTGCGACTTCGCCGCCATGAAGACCTGGCCGCCGAGCCCCACGATCGCCTGCTCCGCTGTGCCGTGCCCGTAGTGCGCGAAGCGCTGACGGTACAGCTCGATCAGACGCTGGTAGTGCTCCTTCGGCCAGAAGATGTTGTTCGCGAAGAACCCGTCACCGTAGTACGCGGCCTGCTCGGCGATCTCGGGAGTGCGGATCGAACCGTGCCATACGAACGGCGAGATGCCGTCGAGCGGGCGCGGAGTCGAGGTGAAGCCCTGCAGCGGCGTGCGGAACTTGCCCTCCCAGTCGACGACGTCCTCATCCCACAGCTTGCGCAGCAGCGCGTAGTTCTCGATGGCGAGCGGAAGTCCCTGGCGGATGTCCTGGCCGAACCACGGATAGACGGGGCCGGTGTTGCCGCGGCCGAGCATGAGATCCATGCGGCCGTCGGACACGTGCTGCAGCATCGCGTACTCCTCGGCGATGCGCACCGGGTCGTTCGTCGTGATCAGCGTCGTCGAGGTGGAGACGATCAGACGCTCGGTCTGCGCGGCGAGCGCGGCGAGGAACGTCGTGGGGCTGGAGGACCAGAACGGAGGGTTGTGGTGCTCTCCGATCGCGAAGACGTCGAGACCGACTTCCTCCGCGTGCTTCGCGATGGTCAGAGTCGCCTTGATGCGCTCCTGTTCGCTGGGCGTGACGCCGGTGGTGGGGTCGCGGGTGATGTCGCTGACCGACATGATGCCGAACTGCATCGCCTGTGCGCCTGACTGCTCGCTCATGATTCTCCATGCTCTCCGAATCGGATGACCCTGCATCCGTTTCTATTCATTTGAATGTATATGAGTCAACGCGACCGCACCGACTTTATTCCCGGGGGTAGCCTCGGAGGATGAACAGCGCCGGATCCGACACGACGACGCCCGTCACGGGAGGGATCTCGCGGCCACGTCGCCGGGTGCCGTTCTGGGACAACGCCCGGTACGTGTGCATCGTGCTCGTCGTGCTCGGGCACGCGATCCAGCGACTCATCTACGACTCCGACATCGCGCTGGCCTTCTATCTCGCCCTCTACGCGTTCCACATGCCGGCCTTCGCAATCATCTCCGGCTACTTCTCGAAGTCCGGCTCGCCCACGCGGGTGCAGATGGCGCGGATCATCACCGACATCCTCGTGCCCTATCTCATCTTCGAACTCGTCTGGACCTTCACGAAGTGGCTCGTCGAAGGACAGGCGAATCCGAATCCCACCAAGCCGTCGTGGACCCTCTGGTTCCTGCTCGCGCTCGGCATCTTCCGGCTCGTGCTCCCCTATCTCGCCCTGTTGCGCTGGCCGCTGCTGTGGACGGTCGTCATCTCGATCGGGGTGGGCTACCTCCCCAACATCGACAGCACCTTCTCGCTGTCGCGCACGCTGGGGCTGCTGCCGTTCTTCACGCTCGGCTGGTGGCTGCGCGAGCACGACATCGTGAACCGCTTCGGTCTGCTGGTGCGTCGGCCCTGGTGGAGCCGGGTCGTCGCTGCGGCTCTCCTGATCGGCGCCGGCTTCGCCGCCTGGTTCTGGCTGGATGTCTGGCAGAAGATCGACCTGAGGCACTGGCTCTTCTACGAAGACGCCTACGCCGAGCTCGGCGGCGAGCAGTGGTGGGCCGGCGGGATCCGCATCGCCCTGATGGTCGTCGCCGTGGTGCTCAGCGCCGCCTTCTTCACTCTCATCCCTCGCGGGCAGTACTGGTGGACGGCGTTCGGACAGTACACGATGTACGTGTTCCTGCTGCACTCCTTCGTCCTGTATCCGTTCCGCGAGACCGGCATTCTCCGCAACGCCGAGCCCACGTGGCTCTGGCTGCCTCTCGTGACGATCTCCTCGGTGCTGATCGCGCTGCTGCTCGCGACCAAGCCCGTCCGCAGGCTGTTCCGGCCCCTCGTCGAGCCGCGACCGACCTGGCTGTTCGCCGACCCGCAGCTCGCCTCTCGCGAGGGGCACCGCAGCGACCCGACCGGCTCGCGCAGGCCGCGATGACCCGCGCGCAGCTCCTTCTCGACTCGCTCGTGCACGAAGCGGATGCCACGGGCTTCGGTGCGCACGGGATGCATGTTCTTCTGGGTGATGACGCCGTCGAGCACCGGTGGGCGGATGACGTCCGCGAGGACATCCAGTCGGTCGCGAAGGGGATCTGCGTTCTCGCCGCGGGCATGGCCGCCGACGAGGGGCTCGTCGGATTCGACGTCCCGGTCGCCGAGTATCTTGCGGACTTCGACATCGGCCCCGGCGTCGACGGAGTCACCCTCCGTCACCTGCTGAGCATGTCCAGCGGCATCGATCTGCCGTGGTCGGAGACCCTGATGACCGACTGGCCGGACCTCGCGCGCGAGTTCCTCGCTCGCCCCTCACGCGGGCGCACCTTCCAGTACAGCAACGCGAGCACGTACACGGCGATGACGGTGCTCGCCGCCCGCACGGGTGACGTGCTCGAGTACCTCCGACCTCGGCTGTTCGACCCCCTGTGCATCAGCGACCTCGAGTGGCAGAGGTGTCCGAACGGCAGGATCATCGCAGGCGGAGGGCTCGCGCTGCGCACAGAGGAGATGTCGCGCCTCGGCCGGCTGATCAGAGACGGCGGCCGGTGGCAGGGGCGGCAGCTCGTCTCGACGGGCTGGATCGACGCGATGCACTCCGAGTGGATCGACGCCGGCACGAGCCCGGGATACGACCGCTACGCCCTCGCCGGCTGGGGAGGGCCAGGACACGCCTGGAGGCTGCACGGCGCCGGAGGCCAGATGCTCCTCTTCGCCGGCCCGGCGGTGATCACGATCACCGCCGACGACCACTTCGGCGCCGATGCCATGGCCGCCTTCGCCGTGGATGCAGCACGCGTCGAGCCCGACCGCGTCTAGGCGAACAGCCCTGCCCCGACGTACGATCCGCTCGCAGCGCCGGGCGGCACCGCCCAGATGCCGGAGCCGACGTGCCGGATGTACTCGCTCATCAGGTCGGTCGACAGCCGCTTCTGCAGAGCGATGAACTGCTGCGGATCCCGTTGATACGAGAGGAAGAAGAGCCCCGCAGCCAGCCGGCCGAGCTCGTTGTTGCCGTCGACGTAGTTGAAGCCGCGACGAAGGATGCGGATCCCGTCGTTCTGATCGGGGTGGGCGAGGCGCACGTGCGAGTTCGCGTCGATCGCGGTTCCGGAGAACTTCGGCTCTGTGAACTCGTCGCCGCCCGAGAGCGGGGCGCCGCTGCCCTTCTCGCGCCCGATGATCGCGTCCTGCTCGCTCAGACGAACGCGATCCCAGGTCTCGATCAGCATCGCGATCTTGCGCGCGACGAGGTAGGAGCCGCCGGCCATCCAGCCCGGCTCGTCGGATGCGGTGACCCACACGTTCTGTTCGAGCGCCTTCGCATCGTCGGCCAGGATGTTCGCGGTGCCGTCTTTGAACCCGAACAGGTTGCGCGGGGTCGCCTGTGCAGAGGTGGTGCGCGAGGTCTTGCCGAACCCGAGCTGCGACCAGCGCAGTCGCGCCCGGCCGAACGCGATGCGGCTGAGGTTGCGGATCGCGTGCACGGCGACCTGCGGATCGTCTGCGCAGGCCTGGATGCACAGGTCGCCCTGCGAGTGCGCGGGATCGAGATCGTCGCCCACGAACGGGGGCAGCCGCTCCAGTGCCTGGGGACGCCGATCGGCGATGCCGTAGCGGTCGCCGTCTTCGTTCTCGAACAGGCTCGGGCCGAATCCGATCGTGATCGTGAGGCCGGCGGCAGGAAGCCCCTGCGCCTCACCGGTGTCATCCGGCGGCTCCTCGGCGTCGCCTCCCACAGCACCGGTCGCGCTGACCTCGAGACCCTGCGTGATCCGCGATGCCGCATACGACCAGTCCTGCAGCAGCGAGATGAGGTCGTCGCGGTCGGTACGGGGCATCATGTCGAACGAGGCGAAGTGCAGATGCTCCTGCACGGGCGTCGTGATGCCCGCCTGATGGGCGCCGAAGAAGTCGTACGCGGTCTGCGCCTCTTCGGCCGCCCTGGCCCGTCCGAGGGCCACTCCCCCAGCCACACCTGCGCCCACACCGACGGCGAGACCGGCGACGCCTCCGCCGAGTGCGAGTCCGAGGAGACCGCGCCTGCTGAGGCCAGGAGAAGAGGATGCCGCGGCCACCGCATCGTCATCCGATGCGGTGGTCGCGGCATCCGTCGTGCTTTCGCTCACTTCGGGATCGTACCTGGTGCGGCGATCAGTCGAGGACCGTGCCGGTGAGCTGCGACAGCGGCTCCGCCAGCGCGTTGATCAGATCGGTGAACTCGCGCTTGTCATCCTCCGTGAGCTCCGAGTAGTTCACGAAGCCGTCGGCGAGGGAGCCGTGCTTCGCGAGCGCCGCCTCGAGCGCGGCGTAGCCGTCTTCGATCTCGGACACGAGCGTCTCGCCTTCCTCGCCCTGAGACTCGGCGAAGTCCTGCACGAGGGAGAACGCCATCTTCGACCCCTCGACGTTGGCGGCGAAGTCGTAGAGGTCCGTGCCGGACCACCAGTCCTCCTCGCCCGAGATCTTGCCGGTCGCGACCTCGTCGAGCAGCGCGATCGCGCCGTTGGAGATGCCGCCGATGCCCTGATCGTCCAGTGCGTCGGTGAAGTCGTCGGAGTGCACGTAGTCGTACAGCTCCTGCACGTCGGCGATCAGTTGGTCGCCGAAGCCCGCGCGGTCCTCAGGCGTCGACGGTGCCCAGTCCTGCCACGCGGGAGTCTCTCCATCGGCATTGAGGGCGTCCTGCGCGGGCACCCAGAGGTCCTTCTCGATCCGGTGGAATCCGGTCCAGTCGAGACCGTCGGCGACGGCGTCGACCTCGCGGAAGTCGATGCGCGGATCGAGGTCGCCCAGCGCTTCGGCGACCGGTTCGATGCGCTCGTAGAATGCGCGGACCTGCGGGAACTGCGCACGCGCGGCCTCGTCGTCGCCGGACTCGTAGGCGGCGACGAAGTCGTCGACCGCGGGCACGAGCTGTCCGACCTGGTCTTTCACGAAGGCGGCGTACAGATCGACGGCCTGCTGCTTCTGCTCGGCGTCCTTCCCGGTCACGGTGACGCGGTCGCCGGTCACGGTGAACTCGGCCTTGCCCACGCCGTCGCCCACCATGCCGGGCTTGCACAGCGTGTAGTAGGTACCCGGCTGCGCGACCACGGTCAGCGTGCGGGATGCCGAGGGGGCGATGTTCTCGACCTCTCCGACGATGCGCAGGCCGTCGTCGGCGAGCAGGTAGAACTCGCTGGTCTGGCTGCTGTCGTTCGTGACGTCGAACACAAGCGTGCCGCTCTTCGCCGTCGCGCCCGACACTTCGCATGCGCTGTCTGTCGAGGAGACGTCGAACGAGGCGCCGGCGGCGACATCGGCCTTGGCGACGCAGCCGCTCAGGACGAGCGCGGCCGCACCGGCGGCCGCCAGGGCACCGAGGATTCGGCGGGAGGTGGTCATGCTGCTCCTTGCTGTGTGAGAGAAGACGTCGCGGGATCAGCCGGCACAGTCGCCGCGTCACGCGCCGGCTTGCGGGAGCGGATGCCGCGGATGAAGAAGATTCCGACGATCACGATGTAGAGAGTCCATGCCGACACCTGCATCCAGGTCATCCGCGGCATGAATCCGACGGTCGCCTGCAGGACCGTGGCCCAGACGCTGTCGGGCGGGATCACGGCGGTGACGTCGAACGCCCAGCCGAAGGGGAAGGCCGACCAGCCGGTGCCGACGGCACCCGATGTCGGGTCGATCGGCGCGGCTTCGGTGAAGGGCCCGGGGAGGGCGCCGGCCTCCTGCAGGTCCATCACGGCGTAGGCGAGCACGCCGGCGGCCACGATGACGAGGAAGCCGCTGGTCCAGGCGAAGAACCGGCGGAGGTCGAGCTTGACGGCGCCGCGGGCCAGGAGCCAGCCGATCACGACGGCGCCGGCGAGGCCGAGAAGCGCCCCGAGCAGGGCGGCCGGGGCATCGCCGAACGACTGCACCATCGACCACAGCAGCAGCGTCGTCTCGATGCCCTCTCTGGCCACCGAGACGAAGCCGATCGCGATGAGCGCCCACAGACCCCCGACCGAGAGCGCGCGGTCGAGCCCGCTCTCGAGCGTGGCCTTCATGGTGCGTCCGGCCTTCTGCATCCAGAAGATCATCCAGGTGACCATGCCGACCGCGAGCAACGACAGCAGTCCGCCGATCAGCTCCTGGGCCTCGAACGTCAGCGAATACGCGCCGAATGTCAGAACCGCGCCGATCCCGAGCGCGAGGGCGATGGCAAGGCCCACGCCCGCCCACATCCGGGGCAGCGCGTCCTGTCTGCCGAGCCGGCGGAGGTAGGCGACGAGGATGCCGACGACGAGCGCGGCTTCGAGGCCCTCGCGAAGGCCGATCAGAAAGGTGGCGAGCACGGGATGAACTTCTCCGGGTGAATGAGGTAAGGCATCCCTTACCGAGAAGACTCTAGCATCCGCTCCTGCGTCGTCCGAACGCCGTCACCGCGGGTAATCCTCTGCAACACTCGCCTCTCCCCGGGATAACCCGATCTACTCTCGGGTCATGGCTGAACTCTCGCTCCCGATCCTCGACCTCTCTCAGCTCGACGCCGGTCCGGAGGCCGCTGCGCGATTCCGCGACGACCTGCGCGCGGCGACGCACGACGTGGGGTTCTTCTATCTGACCGGCACGGGCGTCTCCCCCGAGCTGGAAGCCCGCCTGCATCGCGCCGCGCTCGACTTCTTCGCGCTGCCCGAAGAGGAGAAGCTCGCGATCGAGAACGTCAACAGTCCTCACTTCCGCGGCTACACCCGCATCGGCGGCGAGCGCACCCAGGGACAGGTCGACTGGCGCGAGCAGATCGACATCGGACCTGAGCGCGATGCCGTCGACGGAGGCGCCGCCTACAACCGCCTGATCGGGCCCAACCTGTGGCCGGCCGCCCAGCCCGAGCTCAAGGACGTCGTCGAGGAGTGGCATGCGACGCTGTCCGAGGTCTCCCGCAAACTCCTGCGCGCGTGGGCCGAGACTCTGGGAGCGGAGTCCGACTACTTCGATGAGCACTTCGGCGAGCCGTCGACGCTGATCAAGATCGTCCGTTACCCGGGTACGCACGAACCCGAGCCGCAGCAGGGTGTCGGAGCGCACAAGGATTCCGGCGTTCTCACGCTGCTCTGGGTGGAGCCGGGCAAGGGCGGTCTGCAGGTCGAACGCGACGGCGCATGGGTCGACGCTCCCCCGGTGCCCGGAGCATTCGTCGTCAACATCGGCGAACTGCTCGAGTACGCGACCGGCGGCTATCTGAAGGCGACGAACCACCGCGTCGTCTCACCTCAGGCACCGAACGAGCGCATCTCGATCCCGTTCTTCTTCAACCCCGCACTCGACAAACGACTGCCGCTCATCGAGCTGCCCGAGGATCTCGCGGCCGCGGCGACCGGCGTCACGGCCGATCCGCGGAATCCGATCCACGCCCTTTACGGCGAGAACGCCCTGAAATCGAGGCTGCGTGCCCACCCGGACGTCGCGGCGATCCACCACCCGGACCTGGTCGCGGCGGGCTGATCGGGAGGAGCCGTCAGGATGAGCGCTGCTCGCCGATCTCCACGATCTCGCGCAGCGCGCTCAGATGACCGGCGAAGGCGTCGATCCCCGCCGCGGTGGAGCGCACCCAGGTGCGGGGGCGACTGCCGATGCGCCCTTTCGTCACCGCCACGTATCCGGCGTCGTTCAAGTGCGAGATCGCCTTGCTGAGAGCCGAGTCGTTGGCCTGCAGGATGTCGGCCAGAGTCGCGAAGTCGAGTTCGACCTGCTCGCCCAGAGAGGCCATCAGCGAGAACCGCAGCCCCGTCGAGAAGTTGTCGTCGAGGCGCGTGCGCGGGTGCGCACGGCTCGCGGATTCCTGTCGATCAGCCATCGCGACCATCCGCCGCCCGTCGTGCTCCCGCGTCCGGCAGGAACGCCGCGCCGGCGAGCAGCAGCACGACCAGCACCGCGCACGCCCCGATCATCCACGACTGCACGACGTCCGTGTAGACCTCCAGCAGACTGAGCCCGATCACGACGGCCACGCCGAGCAGGTAGGCCAGGATCTGCGGCCATCTCCAGAACCGCCCGAGAGCCTGCGGCCCGGCATCCGTCCTCGAGGCCAGGATCCACGCCACCATTGCGAACATGAGGATCGTGGAGCCGACGGAGGCGAACAGGGTGGATCCGTACCCGACGGCCAGCACCGCGAGGCCCAGAAGAAGCCCGAGACCGGCTGTGGCGAGGCGTGAGGCACGTGGCATCGGCTCGTACGGCAGCTCGATGACAGCGGCGCGTCCCCGGCTGCGCAAGAACTGGACGGCAGCGGGCCCGCCGAAACCGATCGCGACGATCGCACCCGGCACGAAGAACGCCCACAGCGGACGCTCGGCGGAGTCGATCAAGAGCACCATGAAAGAGCAGACGGCCACGATCGCGAGCAGGATCACGACGATCACCTGCCAGGGCCTCTTGCCCGATGTCCGCCAGCGCACCCCGGAGCGCTCAGCCACCCCTACGCCGATCTGCCCCCAGAGGATGAGCAGGAACAGCATGGGCTGAAGCGCCATCGCACCATCGCTCCCGCGCACGACCAGCAGGTAGGCCGTCAGCACGACTGCGACTCCCAGCCCGTTGAAGGCGAGCTGCCACCCTGCCGTCCGACGATCGATCCGCTCGTCCCGTCGTCGCTCGATGACGTCGATCTCGTCGAGATACGACTGCGCCAGATCGGGAGTGGGCGGCTCCAGCGGTTCGATCCCTCGCATGGGCTTGTGATCCACGATCGGCGCTCCTGTTCGCTTTCCCCTCGGAAAGACTCTTACTTTCCTAAAGGAAAGCGGCTCACAGGTCAAGCCCGGACACGACGAAGGCCGCCCCACACCGTGGGGCGGCCTTTCCAAGAACGTTTTGCGCGATTGAACGCTGGTCGTTATGCCTTATCGACGCAGGCCGAGACGCTCGATGAGCGAACGGTAGCGGTTGATGTCGATGTCCTGCAGGTAACCCAGCAGGCGACGGCGCTGACCGACGAGCAGGAACAGGCCACGACGCGAGTGGTGGTCGTGCTTGTGCTCCTTCAGGTGCTCGGTGAGGTCCTTGATGCGCTGCGTCAGCATTGCGACCTGCACCTCGGGGGATCCGGTGTCACCGGGGTGCGTCGCGTACTCTTCGATGATCGCCTTCTTGACGTCTGCTTCCAGTGCCATAGATTCGATCCCCTTTCTGCTTGTTGCGCGGTGCCCGGCACCTGATGTGCGAGCTCTCTTTATCCGCGGCCGATCAAACGGCAACCTGAAGAGTCTACCAGCGATCACGACCGGCAGACGACCAGTCGCCTGTCGCTTCTCGGATACGCTCGAAGCATGCAGGACCGGCCAGAGGAGTGAGAGCCACGAACGGGCACCTCATCGATCTCACCCCGTTGAAGGAGAGTCCGGCGTTCGCGCGGATGTGGATCGGATCGACGCTCACCGGCATCGGCGGGCAGCTCACGATCGTCACCGTGATGCTGCACGTGTTCGCCCTCACTCACAACACGTTCGCGGTCTCGATGATCGCCGTCGCCGGACTCGTGCCCATGATCCTCGCCGGCCTCTACGGAGGCATGCTCGCCGACGCCTTCGACAGACGCTCCGTCGCCCTTGTCGCCGCCTCGGTGACCTTCGCATCGACGGCACTGCTCGCCGCGCTCACATGGACGGGCCTCGAGACCATCTGGTGGCTCTACGTCCTCAGCATGATCAACTCCGCGGCGAACTCGGTGGGCATGGCCACCCGTACCGCCATCGTGCCGCGCCTCATCCCTCGAGAGCTGCTGGCCTCGGCATCCGCTCTGAACGGCGTCGCGTTCGGGCTGACCGTCATGGCGGGACCCGCCCTCGCGGGGGTGCTGGTCGCGCTCACCGGCTACGGCTGGACATACACGATCGACGTCGTGCTGATGCTCTCGATGTTCCTCGGGCTCTGGACGCTGCCGCCGCTGAAGCCCGAGGGCGAGATCGTCCGCCCTGGGCTGGAGTCGCTCAAGGACGGCTGGCGGTTCCTGCGCCGCTCGAGCAACATCCGGATGCAGTACATCCTCGACATCGTCGCGATGACCTTCGGTCAGCCTCTCGCCCTGTTCCCCGCCCTCGGCACCGTGCTGCTCGGCGGCGGCGCCGTGACCACCGGCGTCCTCACCGCCGCCGTCGCCGTCGGCACGTTCGCGTCCAGCCTGTTCTCGGGGCGCGTGGTGCAGTACCGCTGGCACGGGCGCGGCATCGAACGCGCCGTGCAGGCGTACGGCGCGGCCATCGCACTGTTCGGCACCGTCCTGCTGGTGGGAGTCTTCCTCCCCCGGGCCTCCGAGCAGACGCCGAACCTCGCACTCATCCTGACGGCCTGCTTCGCTCTCGCGCTCTCCGGCGCCGCCGACAACATCAGCTCCATCTACCGCAACACGATGATGCAGGCGGCGGTGCCCGACAGCATGCGCGGTCGCCTGCAGGGCGTCTTCATCATCGTGGTCGCCGGCGGACCGCGCGTGGGCGCCCTCTACGCCGGCGCACTCGCGACGCTCACCGCAGTGTGGTTCCCTCCGCTGCTGGGCGGATTCCTGGTGATCGGCCTGGTCGCCGTGCTCGCTCGAGCGAACCCGCGCTTCCGCGCCTACGATGCCGAGCAGCCGGCAGCCTGACGACACGATCCTGCCGATCGTCGGCGGAATTCGGACGTCGCAGTGCTCCAGGCCTTTCGGCGTCCTACGCCGTCGTTAGAGTTCGATCATGACCTCGACCTTGGCGACAGCGCACACCGAAGCCACATCCTCTCGCCGTGCACCGATCACGATCCAGTTCATCCTGACCGGCATCGTCTGGGGGTCGAGCTTCCTGTTCATGAAGGTCGCCCTGGGCGGCATCTCCCCCGCACAGGTCGTCTGGTCGCGACTCGTTCTCGGCGCCCTCGCCCTGGGCCTCTTCGTCGCGCTCCGCCGCGAACGGCTGCCGCGCGCCCTGCGCACCTGGATGCATCTGACCGTCATCGCCGTGACCTTCTGCGTCGTCCCGTTCCTGATCTTCTCGTGGGCCCAGCAGCACGTGAGCTCGGGCCTCGCGAGCATCTTCAACGCGACGACGCCGATCATGACGGCAGTCATGGCATGGGCCGTGTTCCGCGTCGAGAAGCTCAAGCTCGTGCAGATCATCGGCATCCTTGTCGGGATCTCCGGCGTCATGGTGATCATCGCACCGTGGCAGGGGCTCGACGCCGGGCAGAGCATCGGAGCGCAGCTGGCGATCCTCGGAGCGACAGCGTGCTACGGATTCAGCCTGGCCTACATGCGCCGGTTCCTGGGCGACTCCGGCGTGAGCGCACTGGTGTTCTCGTTCCTGAACATCGGGCTGGCGGCGGCGATCATGGTGCTGCTCTCTCCCGTGCTCGTCCTCACCCCGGTGCATCTGGACATCTGGATCGTCGGCTCGGTGATCCTGCTCGGGTTCCTCGGAACCGGGCTCGCCTATGTCTGGAACCAGAACGTGCTGCGAGCATGGGGGCCGACCCGCGCATCGACCGTGACCTACATCACGCCCGTCGTCGGCGTGACGCTCGGCATTCTGATCCTTCATGAGGAGGTCAGCTGGAACGAGCCGGTCGGCGCGCTGATCGTCTTCGCAGGCATCCTGCTGACGCAGAACAGGATCCGGTTCCGACGTCGCGGCTGAGCGTCGCGATGTCGGAGGCGGGGTGCAGAGTGTCGGCATGAGCACACCGATCCGCAACACGACGATCCCCCTGGTCGGGCCGTACGATCTCGGCGAGGTCGCCCTCATGGGCTTCGGCCACCGCGATGAGTCGACGTTCGACGGAATCATGCGGCTCGCGTTCTGCACCGACGCCCTCGACGCGCAGGTCGGCGTCGAAGTGCGCCAGGACGGCGACACGCTCACGCTCACGGTCCACGGCGAGGGCGATCTCGCGGCGATCGCCGCGCAGGTGGCTCGGGTGGTCTCGGCCGATCATGACGGAGACGCGTGGGCCTCGGTCTGCGCGTCGGATCCGGTGCTCGCCAGAGTCCACGCAGAAGCTCCGGGGTTCCGGCCCTCGAATTTCTACAGCCCGTACGAGGCGGCCGTCTGGGCGATCCTGTCGGCTCGACGCGCCCGTCGACAGGGCATCGCGCTCCGTGAGCGCCTGTCCCGTGAGCACGGAGCGGTGTTCCAGCTGGCAGGACGCGCCGAGCCTGCGGTTCCACTGCCGCAGCAGCTGCTGGCGCTCGACGCGATCACCGGGCTGCCCGCCGACCGCATCCCCCGGCTGCACGCGATCGCCCGCGCGGCTCTGGACGGCACGCTCGACGTGAGGCGTCTGACCTCGATGGACCCCGCTGCGGCGATGATCGAGCTGCAACGACTCCCGGGCATCGGCCCGTTCTACAGCGCGCTGATCATGATCCGCGCGTGCGGATCGGCCGACGCGCTCCCCGTCCACGAAGTTCACACGAGAGCTGCCGTTCGCGAGCTGTACGCGCTCGATCACGATCCCGACGAGGTGGAGGTGGCCGCGATCTCCGAGCGATGGCGCCCCTTCCGCACGTGGGCGGCCGTGTCGCTTCGAGCGGTCGGTTCGCGACTATCCCGTTGACGAAGGAGGGGCGGATGCCTCGGCATCCGCCCCTCCTTCGTGAACGATCAGGCGCGAACCATCAGGCCTGCAGCGATCCCTGCAGATCGAGCGTGATCGTGACGTCCTTGCCGACGAGCACACCGCCGGTCTCAAGCGCCGCGTTCCAGGTGAGGCCGAAGTCCTCGCGGTTGATGACGGTGGTCGCAGATGCGCCCGCCTTGTAATTGCCGTACGGGTCCCGTCCGAAGCCGCCGAACTCGAATTCGAAAGTGACGGGCTTGGTGATGCCGCGGATGCTCAGGTCACCGTCGACGAGGAAGTCGCCACCCTCGACGCGGGTGCCGGTGGAGACGAACTCCATGGTCGGGTACTCCTCCGTGTCGAAGAAGTCGGCGGAACGCAGGTGCGTGTCGCGGTTCTCGTCCTTCGTGTCGATCGAGGTGACGTCGACGCTCGCCGTGACGGTCGCCTCGAGCGGGTTCTCCGGGGCCACGAGAGTCGCGCTCTTGACTCCGAAGGTGCCGCGCACCTTCGAGATCATCATGTGGCGCACGCTGAAGGTGACCTCGCTGTGAGCGGGGTCGAGCGTCCAGGTGCCGGCGCGGTAGCCGGGGATGTCGATGGTCATGCTGTCTCCTAGAGGATCGTCGGTCCGCATCTGCGGCATCACATGTTCCAACTTACATGCATGTGAATGTATTCCTGTGAATGTGAGGTTTCTCCGTCGGATGCGGAAAGCGCCCCTCTCCGCGGGGAGAGAGGCGCTTTCCAGGCGAGTCTGATCAGCCGACGGCAACCAGGTCGATGATGAAGATCAGAGTCTTGCCGGACAGGAAGTGGCCGCCGCCGACGGGGCCGTATGCCAGGTGCGGCGGGATCACGAGTTCGCGGCGTCCGCCGACCTTCATGCCGGGGATTCCGTCCTGCCATCCCTGGATCAGTCCGCGCAGCGGGAACTGGATGGTCTCTCCGCGACCCCACGAGGAGTCGAACTCCTCACCGGAGTCGAACTCGACACCGGCGTAGTGCACGGTCACGGTGTCGCCGGGCTTGGCCTCAGCGCCGTCGCCCACGATGATGTCGCGGATGACGAGCTCAGCGGGAGCGGGGCCGGTGGGGGCGTCGAACTCAGGCTTCGTACGATCAGTCATGCCTCCATACAACCCGAGGCCCGCGCCGTGGTCAACGCGAGCGCACCTGCTCACAGCGAACACGTCGGCGCGCCCGTGCGGCACTCCGGCAGACACGCTCCGCTCCCCCGGATGCTCTGCGGCCGCGTGATCCCGGATGCCATCACGGAGAGAGGATCTGGTCGTCACGGCCAATAGACCTTGACACTCGCGGATGCCGGGTGCACCCTGTTCATAGATCAACTCAGCGCCCGGAGGACTTGCAGGCATCGCCGCAGCACCGGGCGCTGAGTCTTGTCACGAACCAGCCGCCGCTGATTCACTCTCCGCTCGCTGCGGCGTATTCCACGAGGAGCGCAGCCAGGTCGACAGGTCTGCTCAGAGGAGCGCAGTGGCTGGCGTCGATGTCGTCCGCCACCACATCGAGCCGGGTCAGGGCCAGAGCTCTGAGGAACTCCGGCGGGAAGAACCTGTCCTGAGTGCACACGATGAACCTGGTCGGCGCAGACGGCCAGGCTGCCATCGGCCAAGGCGCAGCCATGGCCGTCGATGAAGGATGTGCACGCTCGTAGCTCATCGCCCGCTCGGCGAGTTCACGCGGCACGTCATGGTAGAAGCTCACGAAGGGGTCCTCATGCCCCGTGCGACCCCCGTCGCGGGCCGACGCCTCGGCGACGGCCTCCTCGTATCCGGTGTTCTTCCACCACTCATCCGGCGCCTCGCCGGGCGACGGGATCATGCCTGCCAGCAGCACCAGCAGTCGTGCGCCCAGGCGCTCCGCGACGATCGGAGCCGTGTACGCACCCATCGAGTGCCCGACCACGACGGCCTCGTCGCCACGCACCCCTGCCTCGGCGACGACGGCATCCGCATAGTCCTCGAAAGTCTGCGCCTCGTCTTCGCCCGGGAGGTCGGGCGCGATCACTCTGTGACCGCGCCCGACCAGCTCCCGAGCCACGAGATGCCAGGACCAGCCGACATCGCCCGCGCCGTGGATCAGGATGAACGTGCTCATGATCAGCTCAGTAGGCGAGCAGTGCGGCCTTCGTCGCCCTGGTTCGCACCAGCAGAGCCTGCTCGTCCTGCGCCGCCATCGGATCACGGCCGGTGATGGAACGCTGACGAACCATCGCGAGGGTCGTGGCGTCCTTGATGAACTCACGCATGAGCGGTCGACGATCCCCGCGCAGCTGGGCCGCCCAGTTGAGGCCCACCTTCCGTCCCGCAGCCGTGGCGAGCATGTTAACCTCCTCGGGCGTGAACCAGCCGGCGGCGGCGTAGTCGCTGAGGCGCGCCTTCGTCAGACGAGCCTCCTCACGCCGCAGCGCGATGACGCCGAAGATGAAGCCGACGAACAGCGGCACCTGGAGAAGGAAGTACAGCAGGAAGAAGTCGCCGAAGGTGGCTGATCCGTTCCACAGCGCGTGCAGGAAGACCGCGCCGAGCCAGCCGAGCGCGGCGAAGCCCAGTGCGGCGCCCGCCGATGCATGCCGGCGGGCGGCCAGTCCGATGGCGAGTCCCGTGAGCGAGGTGAACATCGCGTGCGCGAACGGCGACAGGATCGCTCGCACGACGAACGTCATGGTGAGCTGTGCTCCCCCGCCTTCGATCAGGCTGATCGCGAAGTACTGGATGTTCTCGGTGAAGGCGAATCCGGCGCCGACCAGTGCGCCGTAGACGACACCGTCGACGGGGCCGTCGAACGACCGCCGGGCGATCAGGAAGATGAGATACACGCCGAGCCCCTTGAACAGCTCCTCGACGATCGGCGCCTGGACGACCGCTCCTGCGGTGTCGCTGCGAGTGCCCACCAGAAGCGTGAGTCCGAGATCGAGGAGCAGGGTGAGTCCGATCGCGGCGATGGCTCCCCAGGCGACGGCGAAGAACACCATCAGTTTGGGTTCGGGCTCCCAGCGGTCGATCATCCAGACCACGAAGAACACGATCGCGAGCGGCACCAGGGCGAGGACGAGACCGATCACCGACGCGAGCGGGCCCAAGAACACGGTGAAGTAGCCGATCAGCGCGAGCAGCAGGAAGCCGAGGAACCCGAACAGGATGTACAGCACGAGTTTGCCCTTGCCCCTCGGCACCGGCAGGGCCGGCAGGCCTTGGGCGGGCGAAGGGGCGATCGGCGCAGGCGGCGAGTACGGCGTGGGCTGCGCAAGCACCGAGGCGTATCCGGGCTGCTGCGTGAAATGCGCGGGCGCGTAGTTCGACGACGCATACTGCTGCGCAGAGTACTGCTGCTGCGGTGCGCCGTACGGCGGCTGGGGCGGCGTCTGCGAGGCGGCGGGCTGCTGAGGGTAGGCGTGCGGGGGCTGGGCGCCCGGCTGCGGAGCGGCCTGCGGCTGTCCCGGCTGCTGCGGGTACGCCTGCTGCTGCTGGTATCCGGGCTGCTGCGGATAAGCCTGCTGCTGCGGATATCCGGGCTGCTGCGGGTAGGCCTGCTGTTGCGGGTAGGCCTGCTGTTGCGGAGCGCCGTACGGATTCGGCGCCTGCTGTGCTGCCGGCTGCTGCGGATGAGACGCCTGCGGCGCGGGCGGCTGATAAGCCTGCTGAGGGTAGCCGCCTGGCCCGGTCGGCGGCTGCGGCGCCGGCGGCTGTGCGGCCTGCGGCTGCCCCGCTGGTGGCGGGGTGTGCGGGGTGGGCTGGGACGGTCCTCCGGAACTCATAGACATGAGCATATTGCGAAGGCCCGCTTTCACCGGCTCTTAGTCCGTTCCTCCTGCGAAAGATCGCCGATCGCGACTACCGTAGTGATATGCGGTTCGCTCATCTGCGCCGTGCCGACTCCTCCACGGCAGAGCTTGCCGTGGTGGAGGGTGCCGACGCCATCCTCGTCTCAGATCTCCTACCCGACCCTCCCGCGACGCTTCAGCAGCTGATCGAAGGCGGCGACGAGCTTCTCGCCGCCGTGCGGGCTGCTGTCGTCGCAAGCCCGGCCCCCCGGCATCCGCTCGGAGAGCAGGCCTTCGCCTCCGCCGTGCTCGCACCGCCTGCCGTGCTCGCCGTCGGCCTGAACTATGCCGCCCATTCCAGTGAACTCGGTCTGAAGACCGACACGGCGCCGACGGTCTTCACCTTGTGGCCGAACTCCCTCACCGGGCACGGACAGACCACGTCCTGGCCGCGCGCGCTCAGCGAGGCGGTCGACTACGAGGCGGAGCTCGGCGTGCTGATCGGCACGCCGGCGAAGGACGTTGCGGAGGAGGACGCGCTGTCGCACGTCTGGGGTTACACCGTCGTGAACGACATCACCGCCCGCAACGTGCAGTTCGCCGAAGCGCAGTGGTCGCGCTGCAAGTCGTTCGACGGGTTCACGCCGACGGGTCCGTTCGCCGTCACCGCAGACGAGATCGCCGATCCTCAGGATCTGCACATCTGGACCGTCGTCGACGGCCACACCGTGCAGGACGCGACGACGGGTCAGATGGTGCGTCCAGTGGCCACCCTCATCGCTCACCTCTCGCAGTCGCTGACTCTGCTTCCGGGAACATTGATCTCCACGGGCAGTCCGGGCGGAGCGGGCTACTCCCGTGATCCGCAGATCTTCCTGCGTGACCGCTCCACCGTCACAGTCGCCATCGACGGGATCGGCGAGCTCACCACGCACTGCCGGATCACCGGCTGAGAGATGCGCAGACGCGATGAGGGCGGGGATCCGATCGGATCCCCGCCCTCATCGTCGTTTCGCCGGCAGCGTCAGCTGCCGTAGGAGCCCGAGGAGGCGGCGAGCGCGAAGATCGAGATCACGGCGATGATGCCCGCGATCAGGCCGAGCGCCGTGAGGATCCACCCCGCGATGATCGCGACCTTGGCCGGCGTGTTCTCGTATCCGACAGCCCGGCTCTGGTTCCTCGCGACGTACCCGAGGATCAGGCCGACCACGGACGAGACCACGAAGGTCAGGATGACCGCGACGATGCCGAGGGTCTTGCCGGGGATGGTTTCGGGAGCGGGCGAATACGGCGGCGTCTGCGCGCCGGGAACCTGATTGGTCATTTGTCCTCCAGTCGAACGGGTTGTGTGCGTCGACTCTATCCTGTGAGCCAGCTGAATGCCCATGGGGAGAAGGCCCCACCTGCGTGCCGCAGGGTGCGTGACGCTCACCGCGAGCAGCCGCAGCTCTCCCCGATCTGCAGACCGACGCCCAGACGCACCGTCTTCAGAGGCACCGAGCCGTCGCCCGGATCCGTGAGCAGCAGGTGCGCGGCGACGCGTCCCATCAGCTCCATCGGCTGACGTACCGTGGTGAGGGTCGGGGAGGACATGCGGGCGGCGAGGATGCCGTCGAATCCGACGATGAGCACGTCTCGTGGCGCCTCGATGCCCTCGACTCGGAGGACGTCGATGAGGGCGATCGCGACCTGGTCGCTCGCGCACACGAGCGCGTCGGGAAGCGTGCCGGCACGTGCCCGGGCGACGACATGGAGGAACTCCGGCGACGAATCGAGGTCCACTCCGTCGAGGGCCTCTCCGATTACGCCGCCTCCGTGCTCGTCGAGGATCCGGAAGAACGCCTCCATGCGCTCCGCGTAGTCGTACGACAGATCGGCGCCGATCCAGCCGAGCGTGCGCACCCCGTGCTCCTCGATCAGGTGTCCGACCAGCATCCGCTCGCCGCCGATGTTGTCGACCAGCACACGGTGACCGTCCCCCGTCTCGCTGCTGAGCACGACCACGGGGAGATTGACGGCGACGGAGGCCAGCGACGCCATCGCCGACTGCCCGGGAAGCACCGCGAGACCGTCCACGCGTCCCGCGGTGTCCGCGACGTCGCGGACGTCGGTGCCGCCTGTGCTGAGCAGCACCGCCCGGCCGTTTCGCTTGCACTCGAGCACGAATCCGCGCTGAACCTCGTCGACGTACAGCGGGAACGTCTGCGGCTCGCTCAGCCGCGCGTCCTCGACGGCGTCCCAGGGGACGAGATCGGCATCGAGGTCGAGCGTGTCGAGATCGACGCGTCTCTCGTGGGCGTCGGGCCGCTGCGGGAGAGCCCCGTCCGGCGGGCCGTCCAGCAGCATGTCGAACAGATGCAGACCCAGAACGCCCGTCCGGCCCCTCGCGAGGTTGCGCGCCGATCCGCTGGGCACATAACCGATCGCACGTGCAGCCTCGAGAACAGACGCTCTGGTCTCCGGCCGCACCTTCTCCGGGCGACGGAACGCGAACGACACGGTGGCGATCGAGACACCTGCACGCTCGGCGACGTCGTAGACGGTGGGGCGACTGGACGCCATGTGCACCTCGCTTTCTGGGCGATTCTACTGACGGCAGGGTCGCTGGGCGGCGGTCACGGCAGGGTGAGTCCCGTTCTCAGCGGATACAGCGGATCGGGCGTGTCTCCAGGGACATCCGTGCGCGATCTCCGCACAGCGTCCATCGAGCGGGGAATCTCCACGGGGAGGGTTCCACGCGGCCGGATGCGCCCGGACAGCGCGGCGAGGACGGCTTCGTCGGAGCTCCCGAAATCGACCGCGAGCGCGGCGGCGAAGGGGACGAAAGGAGTGAGGATGCCGGGGCGATCCAGGTTCACGACCAGAACGAGAGGGCACTGCTCCGCGATGCGCTTCAGACGCACGACGAGCCCCGGCGGGAACTCGAGAGATCCCTGATGGAACCACCTTTCGAGGAACAGATCGTCGCGCGCATCGAACGGAGCGCCGATGCGGACGATGGCGAGGTCCGCATCCTCCGGTCGCGACACGGCATCCGCCCGATCCTGCAGCGCTCCTTCGTGCAGCCCCTCCGCGTACACCCGCGGACGCGGTCCGGCAAACAGCGGCAGCGTCCCTTCGCGATTCTCGAGCACCGTGACCGATTCGGCCTGTGCGCGGAACCCCTGCTCTCGGAAGGCCGCCGCACCCACGATGCGCTCCGCCTCGTCCTCGTCGACGAACGGGTCGTCGAAGAGGCCGAGTCGGAACTTCACGAGCAGGATGCGCCGCACAGAGGCGTCGAGACGTTCCGCAGACACCTCGCCGCTCGCCACGAGCTCCTGCAGCAGCTCCACGCACTCCTCGCCGCCGAACTGATCGACGCCCGCATCGAGCAGCATCCGCATCCGTTCGATCGGCGACAGGTGCTCCACGCCCCATGCACGAGCCGGGAGGACCTGGTCGCCGACGTGATTGTCGTTGACGAGCTCCCAGTCGGTGACCACGACGCCGTCGTAGCCCAGTTCCTCGCGCAGGAGGTCGGTGATGATCTGGCGGCTGTAGCCGAATCCGACCTCGGCGATCGGCTCGCCGTTGCGGACCAGACCGACCGGCATGCCGTAATAGGGCATGATCCCCGCCGTGCCGCGACTGATGGCCTCGACGAACGGCTTCAGATGCTCCTCGAATCGACCGCCCGGATAGACCTGCTCGCGCCCGTAGGGGAAGTGCGCATCTTCGCCGTCGAGCTGCGGGCCCCCTCCCGGGAAGTGCTTGGTCGTGCAGGAGACGCTCTGCGGTCCGAGTTCATCCCCCTGGAACCCCTGCAGATAAGCGGCCGTGATCTCCGAGACACGATCGGCGTCGTAGCCGAAGGTCTGAGCCTGCCGCCCCCACCTGGCTTCGGTGGGCAGGTCGATCTGCGGGTGCAGCGCCGCCCGGATGCCCACCGCGAGATACTCCTGACGCGCGGTGTCGGCGAACCGTCGGATCAGGTCGATGTCGTCGATCGCGGCGAGTCCCATCGGCTCGGGCCACTGCGAGAACGGACCAGCCGAGAACGCGACTCCGGTGTTCTCCACGAAAGCGTGCCGCGGGTCTGTGCTGATCGTGACCGGGATGCCGTGAGGAGTCTGTTCGGCCAGCCGCTGCAGGTTGTTGTTCCACCGGGCCCCGTCGCGTGCGGTGCGCATGGCGTGGACGTTGAAGTGGTTGAGGTGCTTGCTCAGCACGACCTCCGAGGTCGGCGACTTCGAGATCGCGCCGGGCGTCTCGAGCAGTTCGCCGTCGGGTCCGATCTCGATGACCGTCTGGAACATCAGGCCGACCTTCTCCTCTGTGGAGAGACGGCCGAGCAGATCCTCGGTGCGCTCGGCCGGCGACAGGCGCGGATCTTCGTACGGATCCATGACGCCGTTGCCGTTGAGGTCGCGGTAGTCGACACCCTCGGCGGATGTGCGGAGATGGGGTTTCATGTGTCCTGCTTTCACTGGGCCGGAGCTGTGTCGAATGCGAGTCGTCGCCTACTTCAAGCCCGTCGTCGCGACGCCCCGGATGAACCAGCGCTGAAGGAAGACGAACAGGAGAAGGATCGGCGTGATGACCAGGACGGATCCCGCGAGCAGGAGACCGTAGTCCGTGGCGTTCTGTCCCGTCGAGTACAGCGACAGCGCCACCGGGAGCGTGTACATCTCCTCGGTCTGGGCGGCGACGAGGGGCCAGAGGAAGTTGTTCCACGACGACAGGAACGTGAGGATGCCGAGCGTCGCCAGCGGCGGTCCGCACAACGGCATGACGATGCGTGTGAAGATGCGCCACTCCCCTGCGCCGTCGAGACGGGCGGCTTCCAGCAGCGGATCAGGGATGCCCAGCATGAACTGCCGCATCAGGAACACGCCGATGGGTGCCGTCAGGAACGGCAGGATCAGACCGGGGAAGGTGTTCACGAGCCCGAGCTTGGAGACCATCACGAACAGCGGCACGAAGGTGACCACACCGGGCACCATGAGGGTGACCATGACGAGGCCGAACAGCATCTTCTTGCCGGGGAACTCCATCTTCGCGAGCGCGTAGCCCACCATCGAGCAGAAGACCATGTTGCCGAGGACCGTGACGACGGCCACCACGACGCTGTTCACGAAGAAGTGACCGAAGTCGAGCGGTCCGAACCACGCGGCGAAGTTCTCTCCTGTGGGGCTCTCCGGCCACCAGGTCGGCGGTCTGCGGAGGATCTCGCCCTGAGTCTTCACCGAGCCGAGCAACATCCAGACGAACGGGATGAGCCACAGCACGAGGCCGACGGCGAGAACGGTGTAGGTCAGCGCCCGTCCGCCGCCGCGGGTGCGTCTGCGCCGACGAGGGACAGGAGGCTGAGCGGTGGCGGCTGCGGGAGCCGCAGTGGATGTCGTCATGGCCTCAGTCCTTCGATCGGAGCAGGCGGAACTGCAGCAGGCTGATCAGGGCGATGGCGAGGAACAGCACGTAGCTGGCCGCCGATGCGAGGCCGTACTCGCCGAAACCGAACTGCTGGTACGTGTAGAAGGCGACCGAGAGCGTCGAGTCGAGAGGGCCGCCCTTCGTCATGACGAACGCCTCCTCGAAGAACTGCAGATAGCCGACGGAGATCAGAACGGCGCCGAGAAGCAATGTCGGACGCAGCAGCGGAAGCGTCACGGAGATCAGACGGCGCCAAGGCGACGCGCCATCCATCGTGGCCGCCTCGTTGACGTCCTCGGGGACCGCCTGGAGCCCCGCGAGGAAGATCACCATGAGCGTGCCCACGTTGCGCCACACGGCCATCATGATGAGCGACGGCAGGGCGAACGCCGGGTCGTTGAGCCAGTTGGGGCCGTCGATGCCTACGACCGCGAGGGCCGAGTTCAGCAGGCCCTCCGGCTGGAGGATGTAGCGCCAGACCACGGAGATCGCGACGATGCTGGTCACGACAGGTGCATAGAAGCCCACGCGGAAGAATGCGACGATCCGTCCTCTTCCGCTGTTGAGCGCAAGAGCGAGCGCCAAGGCCACGATCATCGTGACCGGGATGCCGACCAGCACGAAAACGCCGGTCACACCGAGCGAGGTGAGGAAGCGCGTGTCGGTGAACAGCGTGAAGAACTGCTGCAGCCCCACGAAGTTGACCGCGAACGGCGAGGCGATGTCGCGTGCTGTGAAGTCCGTGAACGACATCGCGAAGGACCCCACGATCGGGAACAGCATGAAGATCGCGAACACGATGACGAACGGCAGCGCGAAGCCCCACGCGACGAGCGCCTGACGGCGGCGCCGGGTCGCGCCCAGGCCGCGTTTTGCGGCGCTGCGGGGACCGGTCAGGGTCCCCGCAGCGGTGGTGGTGGATGCGGACATCGGCTCAGTCGAGTCCGATGGCGTCGGCGTCGGCCTGCAGCGTCTTCAGCACCGCGGCGACGTCGCCCGTGCCACGGCGCAGCGACTCCAGCGCCTGGTCTCCCTTGGCAGCGACCTTGACCCAGCTGGTCGTGACGGGCGGCGCCTTGGCGGTCTCCAGCTGTGTGCCGAAAGTGGAGAGGCTCTTGTCACCGGCCACCGCCGGCTCTTCCCAGGCAGCCGTGGACGCAGGCAGGTCTCCCGTCGCCTCGAAGAATGCGGCCTGAGTCTCGGGCTGGCTGAGCCAGTCGACGAGCTTCCACGCGGATGATGCGTTGTCGCTGCCCTGGAAGACAACGAGGTTCGCACCGCCGCTGAAGGAGACCGAACCCTCGAGCGCCGGGAGGACCGCGGTCGTGTACTTGTCGGCGAAGCCTGCTCCGCCGACCGCCTCGAGCTGCCCGCGCAGGAACGGCCCTTCGACCACCATCGGCGCCGTGCCGTCGACGAACTCGGCCTCGGTCGAGCCCGGCGAGGTGTCGACGTTCGGATCGGCGATGCCGTCGGCGAAGAAGCTCTGGTAGTACTCCAGGCCCTTGGCCATCTCAGGTGTGTCGAGGGTCCAGCTCTTGCCGTCGGTCAGCTCCGCGCCTGCCGACCAGGGCATCCACATCGCGCCCTGGAAGGAGTCGTTGCCGGCTGGCAGGCGCATGCCCCACGTGGCGCCGCCCTTGCTCTGCATGTCCGCAGCCATCTGCGAGAGTTCGTCCCACGTCTTCGGAGCCTCGGTCCAGCCCGCCTTCTCGGCGATGTCGGTGCGGTAGTAGAGGACGCGGGTGTCGACGTACCACGGCACTCCAGCTGCCCGGTCGCCGACCTTGGTGGTGCTCAGAGCGCCGTCGAAGAAGCCGTCCGTGGAGATCTGCTCGGGCACAGTGGCGAAGGCATCGGAGAAGTCGGCCATCCAGGTGGTGCCCATCATCGCGATGTCCGGAGTGTTGCCTCCGGCGATCGCGGTCTGGATCTTGTTGTGCGCCGCATCCCACGGGATCGGAGTCACATCGATCTTCACATCGGGGTTCTTCTCCTGGAACGCCTTCACGAACTCGGGCAGGGCTTCGCCCTCGGCGCCCATCGCCCAGATCGAGATCGTGCCGGTGGCCGGTCCGTCATCGATCGTGGTCGCTTCGTCAGGGGCGCTGCCCGTGTCCTCAGCCCGGCCGCAGCCGCTCAGAAGGAGCGAAGCGGTCGCCAGCGCCGCCACTCCCCCGAGAATCCTCGTGAACTTCACGTCTTCCTCCTTGAATCGCCTGTTCGATCTATGCGCTTAAACTCGCACTACTCGCTATCTAAGCGCATAGATCACGGGATGGCAACCCTCCTGCGACATGCACCGAGAGCCCCGGATCAGCGTGCAAGACGCAGAACGGCCCCGACGAGCGGATCGTCGGGGCCGTTCTCGGCGGGATCTCAGATCTCGAGATCCTCAGGAGCGATGATCGGGATGGCGGCCGTCACGGCTTCGAGTCCCGACAGGCGAGCGGGTGAGAGCTGCTTGATGACTTCTTCGCGCGACATGAGGCCGGCCTCGACGACGAGATCGGCGACGTTGCGGTTGGTCAGCAGAGCCGTCTTGGCGAGAGCCGCGGCCGCGGCGTATCCGATGAACGGGGTGAGCGCGGTGATCACCCCGACCGATGCACCGACCATGGCGCCCAGCCGGTCGCGGTTCGCAGTGATGCCGTCCACGCAGTTCACGCGCAGGGTCCACATCGCCTGCCGCATCCATGTGATCGACTGGAAGATCGAGTGCGCGATGACGGGCTCGAAGGCGTTGAGCTGCAGCTGACCAGCCTCGACAGCCATCGTGACGGTCATGTCGGCGCCGACCACCGCGAAGGCGACCTGGTTGACGACCTCGGGGATCACCGGGTTGACCTTTCCAGGCATGATGCTGGAGCCCGCCTGCATGGCAGGCAGGTTGATCTCACCGAGGCCGGCCTGAGGCCCTGAGGAGAGCAGACGCAGGTCGTTGCAGATCTTCGACAGCTTGATCGCGTTGCGCTTGATCGATGAGGAGAACGACATGAAAGAGCCGGTGTCGCTCGTGGCCTCGACGAGGTCGGAGGCGGTGGCGAGGTCGAGGTCCGTGATCTGGCGAAGGTGCTTCAGCACCGCCGGAGCGTAATCGCCGTGGGTGGTGATGCCCGTGCCGATCGCCGTGGCCCCCATGTTCACCTCGAACATCAGGGCCGCGTTCTCGCTGAGCCGCTGATGGTCGTAGCCGAGCGTCGTCGCGAAGCCGTGGAACTCCTGGCCGAGCGTCATCGGCACGGCATCCTGCAGCTGGGTGCGTCCGACTTTGAGGACGTCGTGGAACTCCCCGGCCTTGCGCAGGAACGACCGGCGCAGCAGATCGAGTTCCTCGAGCATGGAGTGGAGCGTCAGCGAGAGGCCGATCTTCACCGCGGTCGGGTAGACGTCGTTCGTGGACTGGCTGCGGTTGGTGTGGTCGATCGGCGAGAGGAAAGCGTAGTCGCCCTTCTCGCGGCCTGCCATCTCGAGCGCGATGTTGGTGATGACCTCGTTCGCGTTCATGTTCGTCGAGGTGCCCGCACCGCCCTGGATCACGCCCACGGTGAACTGATCGTGGAACTCCCCGTCGATCACCCGCTGCGCGGCGCGGTCGATCAGGTCGGCTCTCTCCGCGTCGAGGACGCCGATCTCCTTGTTCGCGCGTGCACTGGCCTGCTTGACCATCGCGAGGGCGATGACGAGGTCGGGATAGACCGAGATCGGGCGCTTGGTGATCGGGAAGTTCGCGTCGGCACGGGCGGTGTGGATGCCCCAGTACGCGTCTGCGGGGATCTCCATGCTCCCGAGGGAATCGGTCTCTGTACGGGTGAGGGCGGGCGCGGCAGAAGCCATGTCACATCCTTGTGGGTCGTGGCGAGTGAGAGATTCGGGGGTGCTTCTAGTGTACGCCCGTTCAATGCGGCGCCCGGATCAACGGCCCGGCTTGCGCGAGAACTCCTCCAGCCGCTGCTCCGGGGTGAGCCGCGCCATCCGCTCCAGCCAGGCCTCCGAGAAGAAGTCTCCGGTCGGAGCGTCCGTCACCGGCACGACGGTGTGAGTGATGGTGTCGGGACGGACATGCACGATCTGGAATGACTGCGCGGCATCCATCCCGTTGACATCGGCCGCAGGACGGGCGACGTTCATGGTGTAGCAGGTGGCCGAAGCGACGCTCACGGGCACTCCGGCGAAGGTTCCGTGCGACGAGTAGTGCAGATGGCCGGCGAGGATGCCACGCACATCGGTGCCGCGGATGACCTCGGCGAGTTCGTCTTGATGCCGGAGTTCGAGGATGTCGAACAGCGGAAGATGGCTCGGCAGCGGCGGGTGATGCATGGCGAGGAGAGTGCCGTGCGGCGCGGGCTCGGCGAGCACGTCGGCGAGCCAGTCGAGCTGCGCGCCATCGATGTCTCCGTGGTGCCACCCCGGCACGCTCGTGTCGAGGGCGATTAGTCGCAGTCCGTTCAGATCCCACACGCCGGTGACCGGCTCTTCGCTGGGAGCCTTATCGAGCAGACCCGAGCGCAGCGCCGGCCGCTCGTCGTGGTTGCCGGCGACCCACACGACGATCGTGTCGAGCGCCGCAGCGACCGGTTCGACCGCGGCCCGCAGTCGCCGATACGCATCCGGCTCGCCCAGATCGGTCAGGTCGCCCGTGATGACGATCGCCGACGGATGCGGGTGCACCGCAGCGATGGCTTCGAGGGTGCGGGCGAACGTGCGATCGACGTCGTAGCGCCCGCCGAGCTTGGCGCCGCCGGCGAGGAAGTGCGTGTCGCTGACGTGGACGATCACATGAGAAGCGGGCTGATGGCGGCCGAATGCGTATCCGGTCCTCTGGGACTCGCTCATGGCACCAGCCTAGGCGGCGGTGCCGACGCGGCGCCGCCGCCTCTTCAGCCGGCCGCAGAGCGGACGTACTCGGACAGCACGACCCCCGAGTCGAACGCTGTCGTGCCGACCTCTTCGAACCGCTCGGGCGCGTACGGCCGCGGGCCGAAGAGCGGGATGCCGGCGCCGAAGAGCAAGGGATTGCGCTTGAGCACCAGACGGTCGATCTGGTCGGAGAGAGTCGCAGCCAGGGCGCCGCCGCCGCACAGCCAGATCGCCCCGCCCTCCTGCTCTTTCAGCTGGCGCACAACGCGCCTCGGGTCGCGCGCCGTGACCTCGAGGCTCTCCCCGCTCGCGGTACGGGTCCGGGAGAACACGATCTGGCGGAGATGGCGATAGGGACTCGTGACACCGAACGGCAGCCCTACGGCGTAGGTGTTCCACCCCATGAGAACGGTGTCGAACATGCCCCATCGCGCGAAACCCCGAGCGCGTCGGCGACGTCGGTCGGCACGGTGTCTCCGAAGCGCTCGTTGATCGCCGCCATGTGATCGCCCTCGCTGAGGAGCGCATCGAACTCCCCGTCAGGACCGGCGATGTAGCCGTCGAGGCTCACCGCCACGTAGTAGACCAGTTCTCGCATCTTCGCTCCAATCACAACACTTGTCGTAGTTGAGAGTACACCAGACGTAGTGGTTCCGCTATCATGACGGCATGGCGAAGAATGAGACCCGGCGGCTTTCACTGGCGGATGCTGGCCTCGCCGTGCTCGCCCGGGAAGGCTCGCGAGGGCTCACGCATCGCGCAGTCGATCTCGCCGCCGGCGTCCCCACGGGCACGACGTCCAACTACTTCCGCAGCCGTGATTCGCTCATCGCCGGTCTCGTCGAGCGAATCGGCGAACGCCTGGCCCCCTCGGAGCAGGACCTCGCGCGACGAGCATCCGAGACGCCGAGCGTCGCACTGTTCGCCGACTACCTGCGTGACATCGTCCGCCGCCTCAGCGCCGACCGTGAAGTGACCATCGCGCTGTTCGAACTCAGGCTCGAGAGCAGCAGAAGACCCGAGGTCTCCGCCGTACTCGGCGCCTGGCAGCGCGCGGGATTCGAGGGGGACGTCGAGTTCAACACAGCCGCCGGGCTCCCGGGCGGACGGAGGGAGATCGCCCTCTTCCACTACGCGATCGACGGCCTGCTGCTCGACCGGCTGACCGCTCCGATCGACCCCGGCACGTCGACCGACGATGTGATCGACGATCTCGTGGCCGGGTTGCTCCGCTGAGCGCGATCGGGCCGCCTAGGCGATCAGGCTGACGACGCGGAGGAAGTCGCCGCGATCAGTGCCCGATCACGATGAGCGCGATCCCCGATGCGACCGCGAGAGCGCACAGGACGAAGCATCCGTAGGCGCCGATCAGGGCCAGCCGCTTCTCGCCCGCCGTGAGCGGACTCTTCTTGGCGGCCTTCGCCGCCTTCTTCTCAGCGCGCTTGAGGTCCTTCTCGGTGATCACGGTGATCGCGTCGGTGAACTCGGCCGGACTCACGACAGGCGCGCGACCGCTGCGGACAAGCAGGCGCAGCCCGATCGCGTAGAAGCCGACGATCGCACACGCGCCGACCAAAGCGGCGACGAACACCAGCAGGAATGCATTCCAGTCGATCGCGACGCTCACAGCGACTCCCCCTTGCCGGCGTTCTTCTCGGCATCGGCCCCGGCCTTCGCCTTCTTGCCCGTCGACCCGGATTTGCCCTTGGCCTTCTTCTGGTCTTTGGCGGCCTTCTCTGCCTGAGCCTTGGCCCTCGCCGCCTTGTCGGCGTCGTCCCTGGCCTTCTTGGCGTCGGCCTTCGCCTTCTCGCGCGCCGCGGCGCGCGCCTTCGCCTCGGCTTTCGCACGCTCGATGCGCTGCTGTCGGCGCGTGGGCGGCGGTGTGTCGGGCAGCTCCACGGCCAGGCCCGACTCCGCGACATCGCTCATCGCGTTGGCGTGGGTGACGGCATCCTTGCGCGAGCGGAGGAAGAGGCCGACGATGATCGCCACCGCGAGCACCGCGTCGACTGCGATCCCCCAGCCGCCGAGCCACTGGATCAGAAGCGCGGCGAGCGCGCCGACGGCTCCCGCTGCGGGAAGCGTGAGAAGCCAGCCGATGGCGATGCGCCCGGCGGTCCCCCAGCGCACGGATGATCCGCGACGGCCGAGACCCGAGCCGATCACCGACCCGGATGCGACCTGGGTGGTCGACAATGCGAAGCCGAAGTAGCTCGAGGCGAGGATGGTGGCGGCCGTCGAGCTCTCCGCCGCGAACCCCTGCGCGGGCTTCACATCCGTGAGCCCCTTGCCCAGTGTGCGGATGATCCGCCAGCCGCCCAGGTAGGTTCCGAGCGCGATCGTCACGGCACACGCGATGATGACCCAGAGGTGCGGATCGGCCTGGTCCTGGCTCTGCCAGCCGACGGTGATGAGGGCGAGTGTGATGACGCCCATGGTCTTCTGCGCGTCGTTGGTGCCGTGCGCCAGTGCGACCATCGACGAGGTGAAGATCTGTCCCCAGCGGAACCCGTCGCGCCCATCCGGCTTGTTGTCGTACCGCCGCGTGATCGAATAGGCGATCTTCGTGGCCGCGAACGCGATGATGCCGGCAGTTACGGGAGCGATGAGCGCGGGGAGGACGATCTTCGACAGGACCGCCCCGAAGTCGATGCCTCCGACGCCGACGCCGACCAGGGTCGCGCCGATCAGGCCGCCGAACAGGGCATGCGAGGAGCTCGAGGGGAGTCCGAGGAGCCAGGTCAGCATGTTCCAGGTGATCGCGCCGATCAACCCCGCGAAGATCATCGGGAGGAACGCGTCGGACACGCCGTCGTCGCGGATGATCCCGTGAGACACGGTCTGCGAAACCTCGGTCGACAGGAAGGCCCCGACGAGATTCAGCCCTGCAGCCAGCAGGACGGCGGTCTTGGGCTTGAGGGCTCCGGTCGCGATGGGCGTGGCCATCGCGTTCGCGGTGTCGTGAAACCCGTTGGTGAAATCGAAGAACAGTGCCAGTGCGATCACCAGCACGACGATGAGGGCTGCGGTTTCCACCGTTCGCTTTCGGTCGTTTGAGGAAGAAGGTGATGTCGACGGGATCGACGTGACGAACGAAGAGTTCATCGTGGGTTTGACTTCCGTTTACCGGCCCCGCTAAATCCTCCCATCCGGGCCGGGGCCGGTCAACTCGACCTGGGCTAGCGTGGAACGGTGACTGACGCACCGATCGCCGCCCGACGCCCGACCTCCCGCACCCATCACGGCGACACCTTCGAGGACCCGTACGAATGGATGCGCGACAAGGAGTCCGCCGAGGTGATCGCACACCTCGAATCGGAGAACGCCTTCACGGATGCCGCCACCGCGCATCTCGGCCCGCTGCGCGAGCAGTTGTTCCAGGAGATCAAGAGCCGCGTGCAGGAGACCGATCTTTCGGTGCCGACCCGGCGCGGCGACTGGTGGTACTACAGCCGCACCGAGGAGGGAGCGCAGTACGGCATCCACTGCCGAACCGCCGCAGCCCCGGACGACTGGACTCCTCCCGTCCTCGAACCCGGAGTCGCCGTTCCTGGCGAGGTCGTGCTGCTGGACGGCAACCTCGAGGCAGAGGGCCATGAGTTCTTCTCGCTCGGCGCCTTCGACACATCGGATGACGCGACGAAGCTCCTCTGGTCCACCGACTTCGACGGCGATGAGCTCTACACGGTGCATGTGCGCGATCTCGTCACGGGAGAGACGCTCGAAGATGAGATCCCGAACACTGGCAGCGCGTTCCTCACCCCCGACGGCACTGGTGTCATCTACACGACGCGCGACGGGGCCTGGCGGCCCGACACGCTCTGGCTGCATCGCCTCGGCACCGACGTCTCCGACGACGTGCAGCTGTTCCATGAGCCCGACGAGAAGTTCTGGCTCGGCGCCGGGATCACCCGGAGCCGGCGGTACCTCGTGATCGCGGTGGGGTCCAGCATCACAAGCGAGGAGTATCTGGTCGATCTCCACGGCGACCTCACTGCCGAGCCCCGTGTCGTTTGGCCTCGAGCCGAAGGCGTCGAGTATTCGCTCGAGCACGCCGTGGTCGGCGGCGAGGACCGCCTGTACATCCTGCACAACCAGGACGCGCTGGACTTCGAGCTGGTCTCCGTGCCGGCATCCGCTCCTCAGAGCGAGCGCCGCGTGGTGCTGCCGCACACTCCGGGACGGCGCCTGCTCGGCATGGACGCCTTCCGCGACTTCGGCACGGTCGAGTACCGCAGCGAGGGACTCGAACGAGTCGCACTGCTGGACTACGCCTCGAACGTGCTGGAGGACGTCTCCTTCGATGAGCCGTTGTACTCGGCCGGGGTCAGCGGAAACCCGGAGTGGCACGCGCCGTTCCTGCGGCTCGGTTACGGTTCCTTCGTGACGCCGGGCACCGTGTACGAGCTGGACCTCGCCACCCGGGAGCTCGTTCTGCGCAAGCAGGCGGTCGTGCTGGGTGGCTACTCCCCCGCCGATTACGGCCAGGAGCGGGCGTGGGCGACGGCATCCGACGGCACCCGCGTGCCCATCTCGCTCGTCTGGAAGCGTTCCTTCGGGGAGCCGGGGGCGTCCGTTCGCCCCGTGCACCTGTACGGCTACGGCTCGTACGAGCACTCGATCGACCCGGGTTTCTCAGTCGCCCGCCTGTCGGAACTCGATCGTGGCGTCATCTTCGCCGTCGCGCATGTGCGCGGCGGCGGCGAGATGGGCAGGCAGTGGTACGAGGACGGCAAGCTGCTGAGCAAGCGCAACACGTTCACGGACTTCGTGGCGTGCGCCGAGCACCTGATCGCGAGTGGCGTGACGTCTGCCGAGCGGCTCGTCGCCGAGGGCGGCAGCGCCGGAGGCCTTCTGATGGGGGCTGTGGCGAACCTGGCGCCGTCGTCGTTCGCCGGGATCCTCGCGGCCGTGCCGTTCGTCGACGCGCTCACGACGATCCTCGACCCCTCTTTGCCGCTCACCGTCATCGAATGGGACGAGTGGGGCGACCCGCTGCATGACGCGGAGGTGTACGCGTACATGAAGTCGTACACGCCCTACGAGAATGTGCGCGCCGGCGTCGAGTACCCGCGCATCCTCGCCGTCACTTCGCTGAACGACTCGCGCGTCGCCTACGTGGAGCCTGCGAAGTGGGTAGCCGCGCTGCGCGAGGCCGGAGCATCCGACGTCCTGCTCAAGTGCGAGATGGTCGCCGGTCACGGCGGCGTGAGCGGTCGGTACAACTCCTGGCGCGAGCGCGCGTTCGAACTCGCCTGGCTCCTCGACGTACTCGGACTCGCCGAGTAGCGGGCGCGACGTCGGCTGCGATCAGAATCGAGCCCAGTCACGCCAGTGGTGGTCTCTTACCGCGCAGGCCACCCCAACTGCGACCAAGGTCGACGCCTGTCACGACAATGGTGACCGGCTTCGATCTCTGGCCACCAGTGAGGTGACCGCACTCGCGAACAGTGGCGGAACTGGACGGTCACGGATGCCAGCGCAGCCGCCGGATCGACCGATCACCTCATCAGGGTGAACGCGACCTCTCCTGCACAAGCACGCCGAAGCAGAGTTATCCACCGAAGGCGTAAGCGGCGCGCTGGATGAGGTGTGATGAGGAGCATGTCGCGTGCGCAGCCCCTTCCGCCTCCTCTGGGCGACGGCGCCTTCCGCATCGCCGAGGCGCGTGAGCTCGGCGTGAGCCGTTCCCGTATGCGCGCCAGCGACCTCGTCGCCCCTACTCGCGGCGTGCGGGTGCTGCGGCGGCCGAGCGATGTGGTCGATGTTGTCTCAGAGACGCCGTCGCAGCGCATGGAGCGAGTCCAAGGCGATCTGCGGCGTCGCGCCGAGCAGTTCGCTCCCGCGCTGACTCCCGATCAGTTCTACAGCGGCGCAACCGGACTGGCACTGCTTGGGGCGCCGATCCCCTACACGACGGCAGATCAGCTCGAACTGCACGTCGCGGCACGCCACCCTGCCGGCAAGCCTCGCCGAGCAGGAGTCTCCGGGCACCGCCTGGGCGCCAGGCCGCCCGACCGCTGGCTCGTGCGTGGACTCCCGATCGAGCATCCGGCACGTCTCTGGCGTCAGGCCGCTGAAGACTGGCGGCTCGATGATCTGATCGCCGCGGGCGATCATCTCGTCCTACCGCGACGGAGGCTTGTCAGCCTCGCCGACCTCGAGGACGAAGCCGCCGCGTCGACTCTCAGAAGCGCGCTGCTAGTCCAGGCGCTGGCCGAGATTCGCATCGGCGCGGAGAGTCCCGGCGAGACCAGGCTTCGCCTGCTTCTGACGAGAGCGGGACTTCCACTCCCCGAACTGAACTGGAATCTGTCGCGCGATGACGGGCGCTTCATCGCCCGCCTCGACCTCGCTTGGCCCCGCTACCGCGTAGCGAGCGAGTACGACGGGCGAGTGCACGCGTCAGACGAGCAATTCGCCCGCGACGCCGACCGTTGGGACGAGATCCGCGACGTGGATTGGAGCCTCGTTCGTGTACTCAGTCACCATGTCCGCCCGTCCCCTCAGGTCGCGCTCGACAGAGTCAGCCGCGCCCTGTTCGACGCCGGGTGGCGCCCCGGACGCGACTGAGGCCGCTGGAGCCGGCACTTCCCACCGATTCGGTCACGCATCCGGCGGAATGACGCCACGCAACCCACCCCAACTGTGACCGTCCCGCGGGTTCAGTCACACATCCGGCGGGATGACGCCACTCAACCCGCCACAACTGTGACCGTCCCAAGACTCCAGTCACGCAATCGGCGAGATCGCGGCGCAACCGCGCAACCGCGCATCCCCGCCGAGCGGAGCTCAACCGAAGAGCGTCGCCGCGGCGTCGTAACGAACCTGAGGAACCGTGTTCAGCTCGCCCAGCGCATCGGCGAAAGGCACTCGCACGATCTCGGTGCCCTGCATGGCGACCATCTGGCCCCACGCGGCGTCCATGACCGCATCCGCGGCGTGCATGCCGAGGCGAGTCGCAAGCACCCGATCGAACGCCGAGGGCGCTCCGCCTCGCTGGATGTGACCGAGGATCGTGGCTCGCGTCTCGATGCCCGTGATCCGCTCGATCTCGGGTGCGAGCAGGTCGCCGATGCCGCCGAGACGCGGGCGGTTGAAGGCATCGAGCCCCTTGTCGCTGTATGCCTCGTCCATGTCGCGGAGCTTGAAGCCCTCGGACACCACGACGAGAGGCGCTCGACCACGGTCGTGAGCGCTCGTGACGAGGTCGGCGATCTCGTCGATCGACATCGGGACCTCGGGGATGCAGATCACGTGAGCACCCGCGGCCATGCCTGCGTGCAGGGCGATCCAGCCGACGTGGCGTCCCATGACCTCGGCGACCATGCAGCGTCGGTGCGAGTCGCCCGTGGTGCGCAAGCGGTCCATCGCGTCGGTGGCGATGTTCACGGCCGTGTCGAAGCCGAAGGAGTAGTCGGTGGCGCGCAGGTCGTTGTCGATCGTCTTCGGGACGCCGAGCACGTTGATGCCGTCCTTGGCCAGACGATCGGCGGCGGCGAGCGTGCCCTCGCCGCCGATGGCGATGATGCCGTCGATCTTGTGCCCGTACAGCGTCTTGGCGATGTTCTCGGCGCCGCCGCGCTCTCCCTCGTAGGGGTTGGTCCTGCTGGTTCCGAGGATCGTGCCGCCGACCTTGGAGAGGCCCTTCACGTCGTGGCGTGTGAGCGGGAAGAAGTCGCCGTCGACGACCCCGCGCCAGCCGTCGCGGATGCCGACGAACTCGAGGTCGTACGCACGGGTGCCCTTGAGCACGATCGCGCGGATCACCGCGTTGAGTCCGGGGCAGTCGCCGCCGCTCGTGAGGATGCCGATCTTCATGCTGCCGCCTTCGGTTGTTCGGGTCAGGGAGGGGTAGAGGCGACGTTGCCTGCGAACGACACTAGCGCCCCACAACGATCGAGCGCCATTCTCGGCGGCGAAAACGGCAAATCTTGCCGCCAAATCCGGACCTTGTGCCAGAAGTTCGAGAACAACACCGGATTCGACGAAAATGGGTGTTAAGAACCGAAATTCTTAACACCCATTTCTCACGCTGCGGCGAGGGCTCCTCGCAGCAGATGCATGAGCGCCGCCAGCTGAATCGGCTCGGCGGCGACCTCATCGACGGTCTCGCCGTCGAGCGCGCGCGCAGCGAGGCCGTGCTTCTGATCGATCAGCTCCGCGATCTTCGTGTCGATCGTGTGCGCGGCGATGATGCGCCAGGCGGTCACCGGCTCATCCTGGCCGATGCGGTGCACCCGGTCGATCGCCTGCGTCTGCTCGGCGGCCGTCCACGACAGCTCGGCGAGCACGACGTTCGACGCCGCCTGAAGGTTGAGACCGACGCCGGCGGCCGTGAGCGAGCACACGGCGATCCCGACATCCGGATCGCTGTTGAAGTCGTCGATGGCCTGCTGCCGCGCCGTCGAGGTCTGATCGCCTCGGATCGACACCGAGCGGATGCCGGATGCTGCGAAGTGCACTTCAGCCCGGTCCATCACGTCGATGTGCTTCGCGAAGAACACGACCTTGCCGACGGAGCGCTGCAGCTGTGCGGCATAGTCCGCCGCGAGCTGAGCCTTCGCCTGGCCGATTCGGCGCACCATGGTGAAGACGTTGTCTCCGCCCGTGCCCGCCGCTTTCGACTCCTCGAGCTCGTTCAGAGCCACGAGCCTGACGATGTCCTCGTCGATCTCCCCGGGCGCGAGCCCCCGGTCGCCGCGAGCCTCGATGATGCGCCGGTAGCGCGCAGCCAGGCGCTCGCCCAGCTCTCGTTCCGCCTGGCGGATGCCCCGCCCGAACTCGTCGTCGAGCTGCACCGGCAGATCAGCGATGAGCTTGTCGGGCAGATCTGCCGCGACGTCCTTCTTCTTGCGACGAACGATGCCCATCGAGATCACCGCGTCGCGAGCCTCGGGGTAGAACGCCTTGTCCGCCGGCGTGAAACCTGTCGAGTCGAGTTTCTCCATGAGTTCGGGACCCGGCTTCTCCCCAGTGGTCCACCCCAGGAACCGCCAGATCGCGTCGAAGTCCTCGACGTCGTTGATCAGCGGGGTTCCGGTCAGGGCGAGCATGAGCGGGTTGCCGCCTGGCGTCTGCTCGCGCACTCGCGAGGCGAGCGACAACACGTTCTGCGAACGCTGCGATGACAGGTTCTTGATGAAGTGCGCTTCGTCGACGACCATTCCGCGCAGGCCGATCGAGGCGAGCCACGACAGGTGCCGGTCGAGGATCTCGTAGTTGACGATGAAGATGTCTGCGAAGGCGTCGATGTCGCCGCCGTCACCCTGGATCACCGTGGCCCGACGCTGCGGCGTCCAGCGCTCGACCTCGCGCGCCCAGTTCATCTTGACGACGTTCGGGACGACGGCGAGCAGCGGGTAGGCGCCGGCGACGGATGCTGCGAGCACCGACTGCGCCGTCTTGCCGAGGCCCGGCTCGTCAGCCAGCAGGAAGCTGCGGTGGCCGCCGCGGACGGCTTCGAGGAAGCGCGACTGGTGCACCATGACCTCGAGCCCCTTGGGCGAGACGTGATCGAACTCGGGGGCGGGAGGCAGCTCCATGCTGGCCGCGGATCCACCGGCGCCGGTCTCGAACGCCTTGTAGAGGGGGCCCATGAGCTCCCAGCCGTCGAGCCGACGTCGCGGAGTCGCGGTCGAGCGGGGCGTGAGGTCGGGGGCGAGGAAGGGATTCGAGAGCTGGCGCGCCTCGACGGAGGGCGGAGTGACCTGACGCTCGGCGATGGCCGCGGGTACGACAGACACCTGCACGGGTGCGACATCCGCGATGATGAGCTCCTCGGGCGCCAGCTCGGCACCCGACTCGAGCAGCCAGTCCCTGCGCATGCGCTTGGCCACGGGAGACGTGGCCTGATCGGCCTCGAGCAACTGGATCAGAGAGGTGTCGCGCGCCGCCGTCTTGGCGAGGATCGTCGCGACGCCGTCGAGCCGCTTGAGCAGCTCCGAGCGAGCGGCGTCGCCGATCTCGGCATCCGCCTTCACTCTGGCGCGTTCTTCGCGCACGAGGAATGCGATCACCTGGAACTTGACGCGATTCGTCGGACCGAGTTTTCCTCGCTGAGACTTCGCTTCGATCTCGCGCACTTTGCGCGCCAGGATCGGGATCAGCGGTGCCTCGTCATCGCGACGAGACGTCTTCCTGCGCCGCGTGGCGGCTGGTGCCGTGGTCGGCATGCTCCTCCTGAGCGTGGAGGCCACAGCATCCGCGGGATGCCGGAGCCGTCTTCGATGTCCGCGTGTGGCGCGAGCCAGGACCGTGCGGAACGTAGTACGGGTTCCCGTCGACGCACGAAAGACTTGCGAGGATCACTGGGAACCGAGCGTCAGTCTACGCCATGAGGGCGGGCGCTGGTGCCGCGGGACACGCAGAGTTCACCTTCTACGACTCGGTGCCGAGCACTCGTCGCGCGTCGGTCACGTCGTCGGCCATCTGCAGTTTGAGCTTCTCGATGCCTTCGAAGGCGACCATGCCCCTCAGTCGCTCGACGAACTCGACCGTGACGTCGTGCCCGTACAGGTCGAGTCCGGTCTCGTCGATCACGTGCGCCTCGACCTGACGGACGAGCACGTCGTCGAACGTGGGGTTGGTGCCGACCGAGATCGCAGCCTGGTGGCGGATGCCGGTGTCGTGATCGACCAGCCACCCCGCGTACACCCCGTCGGCGGGAACGAATGCGTCGGTGATCGTCGACAGATTCGCGGTCGGGAAGCCGAGTTCGCGTCCGCGTTTGAGTCCGTGCACCACTTCACCGCGGACGTCGGGATGGCGACCGAGCACATCGGCGGCGGCGCTGACGTCTCCGGACATGAGCAGTTCGCGGATCCAGGTCGATGAGACCCGGCGATCGGAACCGGGCAGGTAGACGTCGTCGACGATCTCGACGCTGAACCCGCGACTCGGCCCCATCTCGGCGAGAAGTGCGGGCGTTCCCGCTCCCCCACGGCCGAACCGGAAGTCCTCGCCGACGAGCACCGTCGACACCTTGAGCGCCGCCACCAGGATGTCGTCGACGAAGTCTTCTGCGCTGCGCGCAGCCAGTTCCGCGTCGAAGGTCAGGATGAGAGTGGCGTCGAGCTCCAGCTCACCCAGCAGCTCGAGCTTCCGCTCGACCGTGACGACGTTCTCGGGACAGCGATCAGGGCGCAGCACTGCCAGGGGGTTGCGGTCGAAGGTCACGGCCACGGCACGCGATCCGGATGCCGCGGCTTGGATCTTGAGCCGTTCGATCACCGCCCTGTGCCCGGCGTGCACACCGTCGAACTTGCCGATCGCCACGGCCGACGGCCCGAAGTCGACGGGGACCTCGCCCGGGTCGCGGAAGACGATCACGCGGTCACCTCGACCCGATGAGTCTCCGCGACCGCTGGCCTGTGCGTGCGAAGCCACCACAGACCGAAGATCGGCAGCACCAGCGGGATGAACACATACCCTCTGCCGAACAGCGACCACACGGTCTCGTGCTGGAAGAGCTCGGGGACGACGAGGCTCAGCACGCCGACGACGATCACCCCGGTGAGCTCGAAAACGATGGCGATCCAGGCGACGGCATACCAGCCTCTGCGCTTGGCGAGAACCAGAGCGAGTGTGGCGAGGATGTAGACGACGGCCGCCACCGCAGACAGCGAGTACGCGAGCGGCGCCTCATCGAACCGGCGGAAGATCTGCACGAAGCTTCGGCCGGTCGCAGCCAGCGCCATCACGGCGTAGACGATCACGAGGACACGACCGATGCCGGTCATCCGAGAAGGGGGTGCGGGGGTGCTCATAGCTTCGTCCATCCTAATCCGCGACGGATGCCGTGGCTTCGCGCTCAAGCGAGCTGAACGGTCCAGATGACCTGCATGCGCCACAACATGATCGCGATGGCGAGAGCTGCCACTCCGAGGATCACCGTGCTCCAACGACTGCGCTCCATCAGCGCCCAGAGCACGGCTCCGATCG
Source organism: Microbacterium sp. (assembly GCA_019510305.1). GTDB lineage: Bacteria > Actinomycetota > Actinomycetes > Actinomycetales > Microbacteriaceae > Microbacterium > Microbacterium natoriense_A. The sequence continues at coordinate 42,262 of JAEKKN010000020.1, read as the reverse complement.
GCAGCAGCACGGCCGAGACGAGATAGACCCAGTACTCGAGCAGATCACCGGTCGGAGGGTTGCCTGCGAGCGGCGCGATGATCGCGACGACCACCTGCGCGATCAGCAGCGCCTCGACGACCGCCAGGGCTCCGACCGTCACGTCGCTGGGGCGACGCCCTGTGAGCCCGGCCACGATGCAGAGCGATCCGGCGGCCACGGCGACGACGACCTGAGCGACAGTGAACCAGAGGATCATCGGACGGCCTCCGGCATGTTCATGGCACTCTTCAGGTCGGCTCCGCGCTTCTCCACGACTCCGACCAGCATGCCCTCGTCGTCGATAGCGGCCGCCAGAGCGCCGTCCAGTCGAGACGCCTGCCCGGCGAGGCGCTTGCCATGCCGAAGATCGCGGGCGTCGTCGGCCGTCACGTCCAGAGGCTGCAGCACACGAGCCGCCGCCTGTGCGGGGCTCAGCAACGGTGCGCCATCGAGATCGTCGATGCCGACGGCATCCGTCACGTCGAAATCACCCACCCTCGTGCGCCGGAGCGCGGTCAGATGACCTCCGACGCCCAGTTCGGCGCCGAGATCGCGCGCGAGCGAGCGGATGTAGGTGCCCGAGGAGCAGTCGACGACCACATCGAGGTCGACGACCCCGTCGCCGTCCCGTCGGGTGAGCATCTCGAAGCGCGACACGGTCACCTGTCGAGCCGCGAGCACGACCTCCTCCCCCGCGCGAACGCGGTCGTAGGCGCGCCTGCCGTCGACCTTGATCGCGGAGACCGAGCTGGGAACCTGCGAGATCACGCCGGTGAGCGAGCTGATGCCGTCGGCGATTCGCTCCTTTGTGACGGCAGCCCAGGTGTCAGCGGAAGCCCGGGTCAGGATGTCGCCATCCGCGTCGTCGGTTCCCGTCGTCTGCCCGAGCCGGATCGTGGCCTCATAGGTCTTGTCCGCACCGACGATGTACGTCAGCAGACGCGTCGCACCCTCGATGCCGAGAACCAGGAGACCCGTCGCCATCGGGTCGAGCGTGCCTGCGTGCCCGATCTTGCGGGTGCCGAAGGCGCGCCGGGCGCGGGCGACGACATCATGGCTGGTGAGGCCTGCGGGTTTGTCGACGAGGAGGATGCCGGGCGAGACCATCCCTCAAGCCTACGATGCGCGCGGATTCTCAGCCGCACACCTCGTATGACGGCTGCTCTCCGATGGTGACGACGACATCGGATGCTCCGGCTGCGCCTTCGCGGTACTCGAAGAAGATGTGCGCCTCCGCGTCGCCTGGCACCTTCAGCCACGTTCCGGCTCCTGCGGACGCCACGCCCTCCTCGGCGTCGGGATACGCCGCGAGCACCTCCTCCGTCGTGGCGCCGACTCCGAGCCCCTTGTCCGTCACGGGAGAGGGCACAGCCACCGGCGTCTCCGCAGCGGTGTAGACCGAGATCTCCCGCACCGGCGCATCCTCGCTCTCCGTTCCCCGCACGAAGAACACGCCGTAGCTCGAATCGTCGGCGTTCCACCATGCGGTCCAGGAGCAGTTCTCGTCGTTCGTCCACGTCGGCGGCAGCTCGGCCAGAGTCTCCGCGAGCCGACCGCCGATCTCGATCGGTCCCACGCCCTCCTCGCTGATGATCCAGGTGGTGGGGTCCTCAGGGTCGGCTGAGGGCGACGACGAGGGTTCAGGCGATGGCGTCTGCGTCGCCGTCGAAGTCGCGCTCGAACCGGGTTCCGCCTCGCTTGCTCCGGGCGCGCAGGCTGTACCCATAGCCAGCACGAGTCCGGTGATCAGCACGATCGCGCCACGCTGCCGTGTGTTCATCATCATCTCCTCAGGTCGTCGGCGGCATTTCGCCTAAGCTGTCGAGGTGCACTCGATGTCAGCCTTCCCCGAGCGTGAGCTGCCGCTGTCGGAATGGTATCGAGGCGCCGCCCGCGACCTGCCCTGGCGCACATCGCAGTTCCATCACGTTTACGGCGCCTGGGGCACGCTCGTCAGCGAGTTCATGCTGCAGCAGACGCCCGTCAATCGAGTGATCCCACATCTGGAGGCGTGGCTGGCGCGCTGGCCGACGCCCCCGGCTCTGGCCGAGGCGACACCGGCCGACGTGGTTCAGCAGTGGGCGAACCTGGGATACCCACGACGCGCCCTGTGGCTGCACCGGGCCGCGATCGAGATCACGCAACGGCACGGCGGTGTGGTGCCACGCGACATCGACGCGCTCCTCGCGCTGTCCGGCATCGGCGACTACACGGCGAGGGCGGTCGCGGTGTTCGCCTACGGCGACCGGCACCCCGTGGTCGACACCAACACCAGGCGGGTCCTCGCGCGCGCCGTCCAGGGGCTGGCGCAGCCTGCTCCACCGTCGCGCCGCGACCTGGCGCTGATGGAGTCGCTTCTTCCGGCATCCGACGCCGAGTCCGCCGTCTTCAACGCGGCGGCCATGGAGCTGGGCGCCACCGTCTGCACGGCGCGCTCCCCACGGTGCGATATCTGCCCGCTCGTCGAACGATGCGCATGGGTGGCCGCAGGGCGACCCGACACGGGCGACACCCGACGACGCCAGGCCGCCTTCGAGGGTTCGGACCGTCAGACGAGGGGCGCGGTGCTGCGGATGCTGCGCGAGGCGCCGACGGGATCGGTGCTGCTCAGCGCGCTCCTGCCCGACTGGCCGGACGCTCGCCAGCGTGACCGGGCGGTCGATTCGCTCATAGCCGACGGTCTCGCCGAGGCCGACGGTGAGATGCTCTCTCTTCCCCGCTGATCCTCACAGGTACTGGACCGTGCGACGCGCCAGCACCATCAGCTCCACGCGATTGCGGACGTCGAGCTTGCCGAACACCCTGCCGAGGTGCACTTCGACGGTGCGCACGGACAGCTGCAGCTCATCGCTGATCTGGCGATTCGACAGTCCGGTCACGACCTTCATCGCGACCTCGAGCTCTCGGCTCGTGAGCAGCGGCGCCCAGGCGAGTCGGCACGCGGGCAGCGAGTCGTGTGCCGCGTCTCCTCGCGTGGCCTCCTCTTCGACGAGGGCCACACGCGCAGCGGATGCTCTGGCCCAGGCGTCGGCGCCGGCGACGTCGAACAGCCGCTGCGCCGTGCGCAGATGCTCGCTCGCCGCGTCGAGTTCGTTGCGGATCACCGCGCGGATGCCGAGCATCGATTCGACCCGTGCTCGAGAGAAGGGCGACGCCAGAGCACGGGTCGCCTCGAGAAGCTCGTCGCGGTCCGCACGCCAGCGCGCATCGGTCGTCGTCGCGATCCTGGCCCGCAGTCGCTGCGCCTCCAGAACCTCCGCAGGAGCGACCGTCCCGATCGCCGCCCCCGGGTCACCGTCGATCGGCGCGAGCTCGTCCAGGCCCGCGACCGACAGCATCGGTGACGGACGCCCGCGATCGCTCCACAGTTTCATGAACGAGGAGGCCTCTTCGAAGGACCCGGACAGGTGCGCCTCGATCGCGCGGTCGACGAGATGGTCCAGCCGGACGGCGGGCGGAAGAGCCGCAGTCAACGCCTCTCCGAACGGCCCGACCCGCCCCAGCACCGCCAGATCGAGTCGACGGGCGAGCACCACGCCGAGACCGGCGAACGGCATCGCCACGGGGAGGATCATGGCGGCCTGCATCAGGCGCTCCCGCGCGACGCGGATGTCTCCGCGCCACATCAGCAGCAGCACTTCGACGACCGCGCGGTAGGCGTTCACCACGGGGCTGTACTCGAAGCCGGCCACGAACGGATCGATCTCGGCACCGAGCCCCGAGTCTCCCACCGCGATAAGCCGGAGTCCTGCGTCGATGTCGCCGTCGAGCGCGGATCGCAGTGCTCGCAGCATCCCTCCGCTCAGCGGACCTGCCCCGACCATCGCCTCGACGTCGGACTCCCCCGCGATCAGCCAGCTCAGCGCCACCACCGGGTCGCGCAACTCGCGCTCGGCGCCGACGATCGCGCATCCGTCGCGCAGAGCCTTGAGCCATGTGCGCATTCCGCGGCGATCGCCGCGCTCAGCGCACAGCACTGCCGCGAACGCCGTCGCACGGGTCCACGAGTACCAGTCGTCGAGATCGTCAGTGCGCGGACGGAACGAGTCAGGGTCGATCGCGGGAACGGCGCCTTGCAGGTACGCCTGCGCGATCACGAGCGCGCTGAGCCCCTGAAGCCGGTACCGTTCGGCTCCTTCGGGGAACAACGGGCCGAGCCAGGCCGCCGCCTCGGTCGCGTACCCTGCGGCGATCGCCGACGCTCCCGCCACCACCCGCGCCTCGTCGAGCACGACGCCGGCGGCGTGAGCGGCTGCTTCGCCGGCGAGCTGCAGCGCCCGCGAAGAGTGGCCGGCCTCGGAGAGCTCCCTGGCGATCCTGATGAGTTCGGGCGCCGCCTCCGGCACGCCTCGCAACGAGGCGCGAGAACGATGCCAGTCAGCGCTCACGCGATCGTCACGTGCGACGAAGATCGTCACCAGGCGCTCGTTCACCGACGCCTGGACCGCGGAGTCCGTCGTCGAGCGCACCCAGATGTCGAGCAGTGGGTCGACGAAGCGCACGCGCCCCGCCCGTAGCGCGAGATGCGGTCCGATCGCGCTGAGCATGAGCTCGTCCGCGATGCGACCGTCGAAGGCCAAGAGCGGCTCGAGCTCGTCGCCGAGGCACAGCGAGACGGCGAGGAGCAGGTCACGGTCACGATCGTCCAGCTCGAGGCTGTCGTACTTCGCCTGGATCGTGGGGACCATCGGCAGCGGAGCGGGCAGCGGCCGCAGTCCGAATCTCGCGGGCGGGTCGAGCCGGGCGATCATCTCCCGAATCGTCGGAGTGTCTCCCCCGAGCTGGACGACGATGCGCACCAGAACGTGCGGCGCACAGGTCAGATCCAGTCTGCGCAGCTCGTCGAGAAGCGCCGCCACGGATGCGGGCGTGATGGGCGCCGATCCTGGCGCGCTCCAAGCGTCTATGCTGATCCCCCCTCAGCTGCGCGGACACCTTGCCGCACAGCCGAGGTTAGCAAACGGGATCAGTCTTCGTCGTCTGCGCGCACGTAGGGATCAGCGTCTCCCGCGTGCGAGGCGGACGATGCCAGCTTGGCGACCTGCGCGTCGTGCTCCTGAGCCTGACGCAGCAGAGCACCGATGTGGTCCGCGTTCTCCGGCAACGCATCGGGGATGAACTCCAGGGTCGGCACCAGACGTGTGCTCAGCTGACGGCCCACCTCGGTGCGCAGCATCCCCGTCGCCGAGGTGAGCGCGGCGCCGCTCGCGAGGCGCTCCTCTTCCGTGCCCAGGACCGTGTAGAACGCCGAGGCGTGCTGGAGGTCACCCGAGACGCGCACATCCGTGATCGTGACGAAGCCGAGGCGCGGATCGCGCAGTCCCTTCTCGAGACGCTCTGCCAGGATCACGCGGATGCGGTCCGCGAGGCGTGCCTGTCTTTCACCAGCCATTGTCTTCTCCCTCTGAGAAAAGCCTACGGGCGTCCTCGCCTCTCCTGACTCGCGAGCCAGGAGAGGCGAAGGACGCCCAGAGGCTGTCGTATCCGATCAGCCGCGAGGCTTCTCGACCAGCTCGGTGGTCTCGATCTCGTCGCCGATCTGGATGTCGTTGTACTTGCCGAGGCCGATACCGGCTTCGTAGTCCGTGCGGACCTCGGTGACATCGTCCTTGAACCGGCGCAGCGACTCGATGGCGAGTCCGTCGGCGAGCACCACACCGTCGCGGATGACGCGGGCCTTGGCGTTCCGCGTGATCGTTCCCGACCGCACGATGACACCGGCGATGTTGCCGAACTTCGAGGAGCGGAACACCTCGCGGATCTCGGCGACACCCGACTGGACCTCTTCGTACTCCGGCTTGAGCATGCCCTTGAGCGAGCTCTCGATCTCGTCGATCGCGTTGTAGATGACCGAGTAGAAGCGGATGTCCACGCCTTCACGCTGGGCGCGCTCGCGCGCCTTCGTGTCGGGGCGGACGTTGAAGCCCACGATGATCGCGTTGTCGATCGTCGCGAGGTTGACGTCGGACTCGGTGATCGCACCCACACCGCGGTGGATGATGCGCAGCTGCACCGACTCGTCGACCTCGATCTTGAGCAGCGACTCCTCCAGCGCCTCGACGGCACCGGACACGTCGCCCTTGATGATGAGATTGAGCGATTCGACCTTGCCCTCTTCGAGAGCGCGGGTGAAGTCCTCGAGCGAGATCCGCTTGCGGGCCTTGGCCAGCTGCGCATTGCGCTCGACCGCTTCACGCTTCTCGGCGATCTGGCGGGCCATCCGGTCCTCTTCAGTGACGATGAACACGTCACCGGCGCGGGGCACGGAGTTCAGACCCTGCACCTGCACGGGGCGCGACGGGTAGGCCTCGAGAACGGCGTCGCCGTTTTCGTCGGCCATGGCACGCACGCGGCCGTAGGCGGTGCCTGCGACGATCGCGTCACCGACACGGAGCGTTCCGGACTGGATCAGCACTGTGGCGACCGCACCGCGGCCCTTGTCGAGCTTCGCCTCGATGGCGACACCACGAGCGGCCTTGTTCGGGTTGGCCGTGAGGTCGAGACCCGCGTCTGCGGTGAGCAGCACGGCGTCCAGGAGGTCCTGGATGCCGGTGCCGGCACGAGCCGAGACATCGACGAACATGACGTCCCCGCCGTACTCCTCGGCGACCAGACCATACTCGGTGAGCTGCTGACGCACCTTGGCCGGGTTGGCTTCGGGCTTGTCGACCTTGTTCACCGCGACCACGATCGGCACGTTCGCCGCCTGGGCGTGGTTCAGCGCCTCGACCGTCTGCGGCATGATGCCGTCGTCGGCCGCGACCACGAGGATCGCCAGGTCCGTGACCTGCGCACCACGAGCACGCATGGCGGTGAACGCCTCGTGACCCGGGGTGTCGATGAAGGTGATGGCACGCTCGATGCCTTCGTGCTCGGTCCAGACCTGGTACGCACCGATGTGCTGGGTGATGCCGCCGGCCTCGCCCTCGATGACGTTGGTCTGGCGGATCGCGTCGAGCAGTCGCGTCTTACCGTGGTCGACGTGACCCATGACCGTGACGACCGGAGGACGGATCTCGAGGTCGTCGTCGCTCTCGTTCTCCAGCTCGGCCTCGAGGTCCAGGCCGAAGCCCTCGAGGAGCTCTTTGTCCTCGTCCTCGGGCGAGACCATCTGCACCTTGTAGCCGAGCTCGGCACCGAGGACCTCGAAGGTCGCCTCATCCAGCGACTCGGTGGCCGTGGCCATCTCGCCGAGGTTGAAGAGGATGGTGACGAGGGTTCCGGGCTGCACCGTGTAACCGGTCAGCGTCTCGATCTTGTCTGCGAAGTCCGAGATCGACGCGCCGCGGCGCATGCGGATGATCTCCCCGTTGCCACGGGTGACGTTGACGCCGCCGACGACCGGAGCGCTCCGCATCTCGAACTCTTGCCGCTTGGCCCGACGCGACTTGCGCTGCTTGCTCTTGCCGCCGCCCTTGCCGAAGGCGCCTGCGGTGCCGCCGCCGGGTCCACGACCACGACCGCCGCCACCACCGGGACGACCGGCGAAACCGCCGCCGGGACGTGCACCGGGACCGCCGCCGGGAGCGCCTGCACCACCGGGACGACCGGGGCCGCCGGGACGCTGCTGGAACGGAGCACCGGGGCGACCGCCCTGACCGCCGCGCGGAGCTCCAGGACGGGGAGCACCCGGACGCGGAGCACCCGGACGCGGAGCGCCGGGACGCGGCGCCTGCGGGCGCGGGATGTTACCGGGAGTGGGACGCTGACCCATGCCCTGCGCCGAGGCGAAGGGGTTGTTGCCGGGTCGCGGACCTGCGGGGCGCTGACCCATCCCCTGCGAGGAGGAGAACGGGTTGTTGCCGGGGCGGGGAGCGCCGGGCTTCGGCGCCGCGTTGTCTGCGGGCTTGGGCGCTGCGGGACCGGGCTTGGCTGCCGCTGCGGGAGCCTCGGGGGCCGCCTCGACGGGAGCCGCCTCGGGGGCGGGCTCAGGCGCCGGTGCCGGCTTGGGGCCGGGCTTCGGGCCAGGCGTCGGCGCGCCGGACTTCGCGGCTGCCGGCTTGGCAGCCGCAGGCTTCGCGGCGGGGGCAGCGTCGGCTGCCGGCTTCAGCGAAGCGTCGGACTCGATCGCCGCGCGCAGCTTGCGCGCCACGGGCGGTTCGATGGTGGAAGACGGGCTCTTGACGAATTCGCCGAGCTCCTTGAGCTTTGCAAGTGCGACCTTGCTGTCGACGCCGAGTTCGGCGGCGATCTCATGTACGCGTGGTTTACCAGCCACAATTCTCCTGTCTGGGGTCGGTCTGCCCCAGACAGGGCAGACCATCAGTCGCGGACGGGTCTCATTTCGAGCCGTTCACTTTGTTTCCATAGCTGTTCAGCCTTTGTTTCTGAATGGATACTGTTCGATGGTCTGCGTGTCCACAGTGGCGGACACACGCAGTGCTCGTCCGAAAGCACGTCGCCGCAGTGCGGCTTCCATGCATTCCCGCGTCGGATGCAGCCACGCGCCTCGCCCTGGCAGAACGGCGCCTTCATCGATGATGAGGATGTCGCCCTGAGACACCACTCTGAGCAGAGTGGCGCGGGGAGCACGCGTGCGACAGCCGACGCACGTTCGTACGGGTTCCATCTTACACCTGCGTTTCACCCGGGACCGACGCCCTCGAGGCGAGTCCGGGAAGCGGATCAGTCGAGGATGCTGTCCGGCTGGATGTCGATCTTGGCTCCGGTGAGCTTCGCGGCCAGGCGGGCGTTCTGCCCCTCCTTGCCGATCGCCAGCGAGAGCTGGTAGTCCGGAACCAGCGCGCGCACGGCCTTCGTGCCGGCATCCAGGATGAACGAACTGGTCACCCGCGCAGGCGACAGCGCGTTGGCGACGAACGCCGCCAGCTCGGGGTTGTAGTCGATGATGTCGATCTTCTCGCCGGCGAGTTCCTCCGTGACGGCACGGACACGACGACCGAGCTCTCCGATGCACGCGCCCTTGGCGTTGATCGCGGGATCGTTGGCCTTGACCGCGATCTTCGTGCGGTGGCCGGCCTCACGGGCGAGCGAGACGATCTCGACCAGACCGGCGGCGATCTCGGGCACCTCGAGGGCGAACAGCTTGCGAACCAGCCCGGGGTGGGTGCGCGACACGGTGATCTGCGGCCCCTTCAGCCCCTTGGCGACGCTCGTGACGTAGACGCGCACGCGCGAACCGTGTGTGTACTCCTCACCCGGCACCTGCTCCTCAGGCGGCAGGATCGCCTCGACAGACCCGAGATCGACGTGGATCATCCGCGGGTTGGGGCCCTGCTGGACGACGCCGGCGACGATGTCGCCCTCCTTGCCACGGAACTCTCCGAGCACGGCGTCGTCGGCGATGTCGCGGAGCCGCTGGCTGATGACCTGCTTCGCGGCGAACGCGGCGATGCGGCCGAAGTCGTCAGGCGTGGCATCCTCTTCGCCGATGATCGCGCCCTCTTCGTCCTTGACGACCTGAAGGACCGCGACGTGACCGGACTTGCGGTCGAGGTCGACGCGGACGCCCTCAGGGGCGGGGCCGTCGCCGGCGACGTGCTTGTTGTAGGCCGTCAGGATGGCCTGTTCGATGATCGACACCAATTCGTCGAAGGTGATCTCCTTCTCCTTCTCGATCCCACGCAGCTGACTCAGTTCGATGTCCATGACGGCCTCTCTATTCAGCTCTCGCCTCGCGCGATGAACCGCGGGAATCCGTCCAGGATACCGGACAGCGCGGGACCGATGCGCATCACGAGCCTCCTGGCCGGACGCTTTCCGTCCGGCCAGGAGGCTCGCGGTGTCGGAGACCGGTGAGTACCGGATCAGGCGCGGTAGGCCTGCACGACGGCAGGTCGCGGAGCGGTGGGGACGTCGCCGGGTGCGCTCGATCCGTAGTCGGGGAAGAGCGAGTGCGGGGCCTCGAACGTTCCGTCCTCGCCGGGGTGCTGCACAGCTACGAACACCAGCCCCTCCTTGTCGTGGATGACAGGGCCGCAGGTCTCCGCATCGCGCGGGACGGCGAGGAACTGCTGCACGTGCCCGCGCTCCGCGCCGGTGAGCGGTACCTTGAACAGCCCGTCAGCGCGGCCGATCGTGCTCGGCGCGCCGTCCGTCGAGATCCAGAGGTTTCCTTCGGAGTCGAATGCGACGTTGTCGGGGCAGGAGATCGGCGAGACGAGCTCCTTCGGGAAGCCGGCGAAGTACGCGTTCCCGAACGTGGACGGATCGCCGCACAGCAGCAGGATGCTCCAGCCGAACGTCGTGCCGGCTTGCCCTGATGTCTCGGTCATCTCGACGACATGGCCGTAGCGGTTCCCGGTGACCGGGTTGGCCTCGTCGACCACCTTGCGGTTCGAGTTGTTCGTGAGCGCGACGTAGATCTTGCCCGTCAGAGGGCTCGGCTGGACGTCTTCGGGGCGGTCCATCTTGGTGGCGCCGACGGCATCCGCCGCGAGGCGCGTGTACACCAGCACTCGCTCGGTGCTGAATCCGGGTACCACGCTCTTCCCACCCTGCGTGAGCGGGATCCACGAGCCCGTGCCGTCGAATGCCCCGTCGGAGGGAAGCGCCCCGGTGCCGGAGATCTCGGAAGCCGGCGAGTTCCCGGTGAACTTCGCGACGTACAGGTCGCCCTCGCTCAGCAGAGACAGGTTCTTCTTCCGCGAGCCGGAGATGCGGTTCTTCGACACGAACTTGTAGAGGTAGTCGTTGCGCTCGTCATCGCCCATGTACGCGACGACCCGTCCGTCCTCCGCCACGTGGATGTTGGCGCCCTCGTGCTTGAAGCGCCCCATCGCGGTGTGTTTGCGAGGTGTCGAGGTGGGATCCTGCGGATCGATCTCGACGATGTACCCGAAGCGGTTGGGCTCGTTGACGTAGGCGGGATCGTGCGCGTTGAAGCGCGGATCGTAGGTCTCCCACCCCGTCGAGGTGGACGTGGTGCTGGTGCCGGAGTACCGCTTCTGCTCAGCCGTGTCGGCCGCCCAGGCGAAGTACCCGTTGAAGTTCTCCTCGCCGGAGAGGATCGTGCCCCACGGCGTCGTTCCACCCGAGCAGTTGCCCAGAGTGCCGTGGACCCAGCGCCCTTCCGGATCGGCGGCGGTCTTCACCAGCTCGGTGCCCGCTGCGGGCCCGGTCAGCTCGAACACGGTCTCGACCGTGATGCGGCGGTTGCGGCGGCCGTCGACGACGTACGACCACGGCTGGCCCACCTTGCGACGGCTGATGTCGACGACCGACATGCCCTGGGCGGCCTTGTAGATATCGCCCCGGCGCCGCAGTTCGGCGGCGTCCGTCGTCGCGGGGAACATGATGTTCGGGTTCACGTACTCGTGGTTGTTCACCAGCACGCCGGTCTTGCCGCTCGGGTCGGCGACGATGTCGAGGTAGTCGCTGTTGTAGCCGAACTGCTCGGCCTGGGCCTGCGGAGTCTGGGCGGCGAGATTGAACGCCGGCGTGCGGGAGAACAGCGGATCGCCCCAGCGGATGATCGGCTTCCAGGTGAAGCCGTCCGGCACCGTGAGGGCATCGACGTCCGCGGGGACCGATGCGATGGGGCCGAACGAGAGCCCGGCGGTGCCGGGCTTGCCGGATGCGACACCCGCTCCGCCGACGCCGATCGCGCCGGGAGAGGACACAGGCGTGTCGCGACCCACCCCGACAGCCAGCGCCACTGCCGCCGCGGCGCCGAGGCCGAAGAGAGCGCGGCGCGAGAACACGGAGGATGCGATGGATCGGAAGTCCTCGTTCGCGGAGGTGTTGCACTCCGGCCCGAGGCACGCGTTCGCGCACTTCAACTCGCAGGTGACGGCCGAGCGCTTCCCACGCACGTGGTCGGCCATCGGGAGCGGGCGGCGGGTGTGGTCTGCCAGGGTCATCGGGTCCTCCTCGTCGGGATGCTGCCGGAACAGCTTCCTGGCTCGAGGTGACGCTGCGGTGAACGCTCTCTTAACCCTTGCTGATCAGGTCGCCGAAGGCAGTGCGTTGATCGCGTCGATCAGGCGGAACAGGTTGCCCACCTGCCACTGGTCGAAGTGCAGCGCCAGTCGCGGCAGGTCGAGCAGATCTTGGTCGCCGACCTCCGGAGCGAGCGGCGCGGCCCGCTCGATGCGCCCGGAGAGCAGCATCGACGCGAACCTCGCGTTCAGGTCGTCGATCTCAGCATCCGTCGGCTCCGCCTTCAACCGCAGGACCAGAGTCTGGCCGACCCAGCGGAGAGAGTCGTAGTTCCGCCAGAATCCGGTGATCCGTGCGGTGGCCTCCTCGATCGAATCGGTGATCATGACCCGGTCGAAGTCTCCTTCGGAGATCACGCCGGTGGGTGCCAGATCCTCGTCGATGAATCGCTTGAGGCCCTTCCAGAATCTGCCGTCCTGCTCGTCGAGCAGGACGATCGGCATGGGCTCGGCCTTGCCCGTCTGCTGAAGCGTCAGAAGCTCGAACATCTCGTCGAGCGTGCCGAAACCGCCGGGCAGGCAGATGAACCCTCGGGACTCCTTCATGAGCATGAGCTTGCGGGTGAAGAAGTACTTCATCGCGACGACGTGGTCGGAGGCTTCGACGACCGCATTCGCCTTCTCCTCGAACGGCAACCGGATCGACACGCCGAGCGAGAGCGCGGGACCCGCGCCCTCGGCCGCAGCCTGCATGATCCCGGGGCCCGCGCCGGTCACGACCATCCAGCCGTCGGCCGCGAGTGCCGCCGCGACGTCTCGCGCCTGCACGTACAGCGGATCGTCGTGCCTGGTACGTGCGGATCCGAACACTGTGACCTTCGGGATCCCCTCATAGGGGGCGAACAGCCGGAAGGCATCCCGCATCTCGGCGAGGGCGGCCGAAGCGATCTTCAGATCGAGACGACTCGTCCCGTCCTCCCCGAGCAGCACGGCTGTTCGCAGCATCCGCATCACCAGCCGGCGATCGGCGTGCACCCCTGCGTCGTCCAGGACGCGGTTGATCTCGGCGCTGAGCGCTGCCGGCAGCGGTTCCTCGGTCATTCCTCCAGCGTGTCATGCTCCGTGCGCGACAGACGACGCAACGCCGTCCGCGTCAGCGGGCGCCGACCTCCTCTACGATCGCCCTGCACGGCGCAGTCACATATCGGGCCAACATCCTGTCCTATGCGCGGACCGCACTGGCCTGTGAGCTGGACATCCAGGCTTCGCCATGATGCACGAGAGCCGCACCGCCCCCTCCGGGCGGCGCGGCTCTTCGCGACTCAGCGGACGGTCAGGCGGGCGATGGCCTCGGCAGACGAGAGCGCGTCACGTTCGCCGGTGGCTCGATCCCACAGCTCGACCTGGCCGTCGGCTGCACCACGCCCGACGATGACGATCTTCGGCACACCCACGAGCTCGGCGTCGCCGAACTTGACCCCGGGCGAGACCTTGGGGCGGTCGTCGTAGAGCACGTCGAGTCCGGCCGCTTCGAGCTGGGCGGAGATGTCCGAGGCGACGTCGAAGGCGACTTGATCGCGGCCGGCCGCGACGACCTGCACATCGAACGGGGCGACCGAGGCCGGCCAGATGAGCCCTTTATCGTCGTTGTTCAGCTCTGCGATGATCGCGAGGATGCGCGTGACGCCGATGCCGTACGACCCCATCGTGACGGTGACGAGCTTGCCGTTCTCGTCGAGGACTTTGAGCCCCAGGGCCTCGGCATACTTGCGTCCGAGCTGGAAGACGTGGCCGATCTCCATGCCGCGGGCGAGCTCGACCGGACCGGAGCCGTCCGGAGCAGGATCGCCCTCGCGGACATTCGCGATCTCGATGATGCCGTCGGCGGCGAAGTCGCGACCCGCGACGACCGAGTGGGCGTGCTTCTGATCCATGTTCGCACCGGTGATCCAGCTCGTGCCCTCGCTCACACGCGGGTCGACCAGGTACCGGATGCCGGTGGCGGACTCTTCGCCGAGCACGGCTCCGGTCGGCGACCAGGGACCGATGTAGCCCTTGACCAGCAACGGGTTCTTCTCGAAGTCGTCCGCAGTCGCGGTCTCCACCTCTGCGGGCGCGAATGCCACCTCTGCGCGCTTCTCGTCGACGTCGCGGTCACCGGGGATGCCGACGATCACGAGTTCGCGGGTGCCGTCGAGGTGCGTCAGGGCGAGAACGACGTTCTTCAACGTGTCCGCCGCGGTGTAGTCGCCGTCGAGGTCCGCGTTGCAGTGCGCGACCAGGGTGTCGATCGTGGGCGTGTTCGGCGAGTCGAAGATCACGGGTGCCGCATCGGCGTCGAACGGGATCGCTGCAGGCACCGCGGTCGTGAAAGCCTCGACGTTGGCGGCGTATCCGCCCGCGCTGCGCACGAAGGTGTCTTCGCCGACCGGCGTGGGGTGCAGGAACTCCTCGCTGCGCGAACCGCCCATCGCGCCGGCATCCGCCTGCACGATCGCGTACTCCAGGCCGAGCCGCTGGAAGATGCGCTCGTAGGCATCGCGCTGCGCCTGATAGCTGGCGTCGAGCCCTGCATCCGACGCGTCGAACGAGTACGCGTCCTTCATCGTGAATTCGCGTCCGCGGAGCAGACCTGCACGAGGACGCGCCTCATCGCGGTACTTGTCCTGGATCTGATAGATCGTCAGGGGCAGGTCCTTGTACGAGGAGTACAGGTCCTTCACGAGCATCGTGAAGGCCTCTTCGTGCGTGGGCGCGAGAAGGTAGTCGCCGCCCTTGCGGTCCTGCAGACGGAAGAGGAGATCGCCGTACTCGTCCCAGCGCCCCGTCGCCTCGTATGCCTCGCGCGGCATGAGGGCCGGGAAGTGCACCTCCTGCGCACCTGCCGCCGCCATCTCTTCACGGATGACGGTCTCGATCTTCGCCTTCACGCGCAGCCCCAGCGGCAGCCAGGCGAAGATGCCTGCCGCCTGCGGTCGGATGTAACCGGCGCGGATCAGCAGCCTGTGGCTGGCGACCTCGGCGCCTGCCGGGTCTTCGCGGAGCGTGCGGAGGAAGAAGTTCGAAAGACGAGTGACCACGGGACGATTCTAGTTGCCCGTGGTCACTCGATTTCTCGTCGTCAGTTCAGGGCGGGAAGGCCAGCCGGAATCGCACCTGTTCCGTACAGGTCGGAGGCGAGCTCCTGCAGGGCGGTCAGCGCGACGCGCTGAGGAAGAGGGCCGTACGAGATGCGAGCCACGCCGAGCGCCTCATACGCTGCGGCCGTGAGGGCGCCAGGAAGACCGATCACGCTCACCTTGCGCTCGCCGATGCCCTCCACGAGCTGCCGGGTGATGTTCGCATCGAGGATTCCCGGAACGAAGACGGCGGTGGCGCCCGCGTCGAGGAACGCCCGTCCGCGCTGGATCGCGTCGGCGACGCTCTCCTCGACGGGACGGCCGCCCCCGCGGACGAAGGCATCGGTGCGCGCGTTGAGCGCGAAGGGCACGCCTTCAGCCTCCGCAGCCTTGATGATCGCCTCGACCGCTGCGACGGATTCGGCGAGCGGCTTCAGCCGGTCTTCGACGTTCGCGCCGACGACTCCGGCTGCGATCGCGAGGCGGGTGGTCTCCCCCACGTCGCCGTAGCCGTCATCCAGATCGGCTGTGACGGGAACCCGGACCGCTGCTGCGATCCGCCCGACCATATCGATCATGACGTCGCGAAGTGTGCTCCCGTCGTCGTAGCCGAAGGACGCGGCGATGCCGTGCCCGGCGGTCGCGATCGCCTTGGTCTCGGGCAGCGCTGCGACGGCGCGGGCGCCGACGACGTCCCACACGTTGACGACCCGAAGGATCTCGGGGGCGTCGTAGAGGTCGATGAGGGTCTGAGCTTTGGCTGCGGTGGTCATGCCCTCCACGCTAGTCACTTCTGCGGGGACCAGGCGTGAGTTTCTGTCTTGGTCGTCGAGCGGCGCAGTGATCGAAACGGGGTAGATCCCGTGTTGGTCGTTGAGCGAGCACAGCGAGATGAAACGGGTGGGTTTCGGTTGGTTGCGACCCCGTGATCTTCGGGTGCGTTTTGGACTCTGATCTGGGCGATGAATGTCGGTGGCCCCGAGCATGATGAGGGTATGAAGGTTCTGGTCGAGATGAGCGAGGAGCAGGTGGGCGCGTTGGGCGCGGTCACCGGGATGCTCGTCGATGTCGACCGGACGATCAGCCAGCTCCTCGCGGTCAAGGACGGTCTACTGGCGTTGGGGTCTCGGCTCGCGGTGGAGATCGGAGAGGATGCAGTCGCCGCCATCTGCGCGGGCGACGCGACCGGCGTGCACAGCACCGGCGCATCGTCGACGAACATGTCCGCCGCCTCCTCCGCCATCGCAGGTTCCGCCTCGGCCATGGATACCTCGGCCACGGCCGCTTCCGCCACGGGCGCTTCGGCGAAAGACTCGGCCCTGCCGGGGTCAGCCGCAGCGGAGGCAGTGGAGCTGGCGGGGCGAGCGGTCGCGGCAGAGCTCGCGGCCGCGCTTCGGGTCAGCGACCGGACCGTGCAACACCGGATGGGCGAGGCGGCCGCGGTCGTGTCGGAGTTCCCTCAGGTGTGGCGGGCGCAGGGCGCGGGACGGATCAGCGCCGCCCACACCCGGGCGATCATAGACGCGGGCGCGTACCTGGATGACCAGGGGTCGCGTGCTGCCTACGCGGAACAGATGATCGGGTTCGCGGAGACCACCTCCCCGAACAGGGTGTCCCGGATGAGCCGGCGGGTCGCCGAGCGCTTCCAGCCGCGTCCTCTCGACGCCCGTCACCGCGACGCCCGGCAGCGTCGGCGGGTCTGGGCATCGGACCGCCCCGACGGGATGGCGATGCTGGGCATCTTCGGCCCCGCCGCGCTCATCCACGGGGCGCACGACCGGCTCACCGCCCTCGGCCTCACCCTCCTCACCGACCCGGACCGTCCAGCCGGCGACACCCGCTGCCTGGACGAAGTCCGATGCGACCTCGCCCTCGACCTGCTCCTCTCCGGCACTCCGGCCGGGCACGACCCCGATGGGCTGCTCGCCGACATCCGCGGGACGGTCACCATCACCGTCCCCGCCGCTACCCTCTCCGGTACCGGCGCGACTCCCGCGGAACTGAACGGCCGCACGACGATCGACGCGGCCACCGCCCGCCGCCTGGCCGCAGCCGCATCCGGATGGGATCGGGTGTTAACCCACCCGACCACCGGCGCCGTGACCGCGGTAGACCGGTACCGACCCTCTGCCGACCTGAAACGATGGCTGCTGGCCAGAGATCAACGCTGCCGATTCCCCGGCTGCGGACATCCCGCCCGAGAATGCGACATCGACCACACGAAGGATGCCGCGACCGGCGGCCCGACCCGGGCCGACAACCTCGGAAACCTCTGCCGCCGCCACCACATCACCAAACACCAGACCCCCTGGACCGTCGAACAACTCCACGAAGGGACCTTCGCCTGGACCAGCCCCACAGGACGGGTCTACCTCGACCACCCACCACCCCCGAACACGCTCGTCGCAGACGACAGCACCCCGCCCTTCTGATGACCACGCGCCCGTCGCAGGTGGGGTGCGCGATCCGAGCGGCCCGGCGGCTATGACGAAAAGACCCCGGTGAACGCCTGCAGCCTGGTGACGTTCAGCCCCCGGGGCAATCGCCCGTCGTTCCGTAGCAGACGGGATGATCGTCATGGACGACCGGTGCCGGGTCTGGAATGAAGCGGCCTTCGGGCACTTGGAAGACGAACGCCGCGATGAACGTGCAGACGAGCACGACCGCGGACGTGATGATGAGCCCCCGCCGTCGGCGCACGATCGCCAGTGCCATGGCCAGCGCCAGCGCGGCGATAGCCAGCCCGGCCGTCCACTCGTAGCGCGCGACCTCTTCCGTCGTCGGCGGCTCCGCGACATCCCAGATCGAGAAGTACACACCGAACCAGCCCACCGGCAATGCGAAGAAGAGAGCGACCCCCACCACGAGGCAGAACAGAATCGCAGGCGCGACTCGCTGCTCTCGCCGCCGTCTTCCGCCATCATCCGCTGGGTCGGTCCCACCGCCCGTCGCCGTCGAATCTGCAACTCCCTGTCGCCCGGCCGCCGGTACCAGCAATTCCTTTGCGGGACGACGCACATGAATCACTCCGGCGATCGAGCCCAGCACAGCTGCACAGCCCAGCGTCAAAGCCTTCCAGCCCGCGACGAAGAGCACTACGCCGCCGGCCGGTCCACCGATCTGCACGACCGCCGTCGCCGCGGCGATCAGAAGCGCCGCAGCGACGGCCGCCAAAGCGAGCCGTGCATCGCTTCTGCCCACGTACGGCAGAAGAAGCACCACCACCGCGGCCCAGATCAACACCTCCGGCTGCGGCACCAGCGAGGCCAGCGAGAAGCCGCCCATCAGCCCAGTCACGATCAGCGTGCCGATGCTCATCCCGATCAGACCGACGAGCCCTGTGACGATCGCCTGCCTGCGGGCGCGCGTGTACGACTTCGCTGCGATGCCTTCTCCGGCGGACATGACCCGAAGCCTACTGCGACCGCGTACTGCTGCGGGATCGCGGTGTCCGCCGCCCGGGACGTCGGCCCGTCATGCGGATCGGCTTAGGGTGGGGGCATGCCCCAGCGTCGATCCCATGTCGCCCCGTCCGCCGCGCAGACCGAGCTGGCCGCAGCCCTCTCCGGCTTGCGAGTGAACCTGGACGCCCCCGTCGAGTTCCCCACCGCTGTGCTGGCCGAAGCCGAGCAGGCCACGGCGAGCCAGCCCGAACTCGACCTGCGCGACATCGCCTTCGCCACTCTCGATCCTGAAGGCTCGCGAGACCTCGATCAGGCATTCCACCTCGAACGAGACGGTGACGGTTACACCGTTCGCTACGCGATCGCAGATGTGCCATCATTCGTCGCTCCCGGCGGAGCAGTGGATGCCGAGGCGCGCCGACGCGGTCAGACGCTGTACGCCGCCGACGGGACGATTCCGCTGCACCCGACAGTCCTGAGCGAGGACCGCGCGTCGCTGCTGCCGGGCGTCGACCGGCCGGCGTTCGTCTGGACGTTCTCGCTCGACTCCGCCGGCGCGGTGACCACCTTTCGCCTGGAACGCGCACTGATCCGCTCGCGCGAGCAGTTGGACTACGTGAGCGCTCAGGAGTCCCTCGATCGTGGCGAAGACGGTCCCGTGACGCTGCTCCCCGTGATCGGAGCACTGCGGATCGAACAGGAGAAGTCGCGAGGAGGGGCCAGCCTGAATCTGCCCGACGAGGAGGTCGTTCGCGCGCCCGACGGCGCATACGCGATCGAGCGACGCCAGCCGCTCCCGGTCGAGGACTGGAACGCGCAGCTGTCGTTGATGACCGGCATGGCCGCCGCCTCGCTCATGCTCGACGCGAAGATCGGCGTGCTGCGCACGATGCCGCAGCCCGACGAGAAGTCATTCGACGCCTTCCGTCATCAGACCGCCGCGCTCGGACGTCCGTGGACGACCGGTCGATACGGCGACTACCTGCGCGAGCTCGACCGCGCGGACCCGCTCACACTTCCGATCCTCGAAGCCGCGGCATCCCTGTTCCGCGGAGCCGGCTATGTCGTCTTCGACGGCACAGCGCCGGCCGACGCGATGCAGGCCGCGATCGGCGCACCCTACGCGCACACGACCGCTCCCCTGCGTCGGCTGGTCGACCGGTGGTCTCTGACGATCTGCCTCGCGATCTCCCGCGGAGAAGATATCCCCGACTGGGTCCGCGAATCGCTGAACGAGCTGCCTGCGCTGATGCAGGAGTCCGCACAGCGCGCATCGAAACTGGACTCGGCGACGATCAACTGCGTCGAGGCGGCGCTCCTCAGACCCTTCGTCGGCACGACCATCGACGCCACCGTGATCGCGGTGCGCGACGACCGGGCCACGGTGCAGATCGCCGAGCCGGCGGTGACGGCATCCGCTCCCGTCCCGGCCGGCACGGCCGCAGGCAGCGTCGTCCGCCTCTCGGTCCGGAGCGTGGACATCGCCGAGGGGAAGATCGAGCTCGTCCCGTCACCCGGTGGGATCGCGACCTGCTCACCGCCGGGCAGGCAGAACTCGTCCGTGGATGGCTTCTCGAGCCAGAGCTCGTCGACGACCTGTCGTGGGGCATCGTCGACTCCACCGTGCTGCATGTGCGTGCCCGGGGCGCCGATCTCATCGTCAAAGCCGGCGGCCCCGGCAACCATCATCTGGGTCGTGAGATCGACGCGCACGAAGGAGCCACTTCACCCCTGATCGACCGCGGTCTCGCTGCCCCTCTGCGGCACGCCGACCGGGATGCGCGCGTCATCGTCCTCGACCACCTGCCCGGCGTGCTCGCGGCGGGATCGGCATTCGAGTTCGATCCCGACATCCACCGGCAGGCCGGCGCGGCTCTCGCGCTGTTCCACGCCGGAGCAGGGCGCCTCGACCCCGACTACGAGCGCCGGGTCACCGACCGCACACTCGCCTGGCTCGACGGCCCGCACCGCATCGAACGGGCGGTCGAGAACGCCGTGCGCAGGCTCCTCGCCGAGAGGCATGGAGGCGCAGTGCGAGTGGTCCCGACGCATGGGGACTGGCAGCCGAGGAACTGGCTCGTCGATCGGGGCGGGTTGCGCGTCATCGACTTCGGACGCTTCGCCTATCGCCCTGCGTCCACCGACCTCTGCCGTCTGGCCGCTCAGCAGTGGCGCGACCGGGCAGATCTCGCAGACGCATTCGCCGAAGGGTATGGATCCGACCCTCGCGAAGATCTGCTCTGGCCGATCGAGCAGCTTCGCGAAGCGGTCGGCACCGCCGCCTATGCCTTCCGGATCGGCGACCCCGACTTCGAAGCCCAGGGCCATCGGATGCTGCGCGAGGCGCTCCGATCCATCTGAGGTCGTGCGACATAGGCTCGGCAGCATGACCGTCTCGCCGTATGTCACAGGGCTTCGCGCTCACGTCGGGCACGACCTTCTACTGCTCCCCGCAGTGACAGCGGTGATCCGTGACGGTCATCGCTACCTTCTCGCCAAGCACCGAGGGGCGAGTGTCTGGGGCACGATCGGTGGCGCGATCGAACCCGGAGAGGAGCCGGCCGACGTCTTCGCCTATCCGAACGGCGATCGGGTGAGCTACATCACCATCGCATTTCTCTGCGCGGTTCCGCGCGGATCGCGGTTCACGTTCACGGATGACGAGCTGTCCGAGGCCCGTTGGTTCACAAGAGACGAGATCGCGACTCTCCCGCGCGAGGTCTGGGTCGACCGCATTCTGGACGATGCAGACCGAACCGAGCGCTGACGCGCCTCAGGCCGCAGGCACCGCTGTCGTGGTCATCACCAGCAGCTGAGGGTCGCTCAGGTCGAGCATGATGGAGATGGATGCGAACTCCGTCAGAGACGACACATGGGTGCCGCCGCACAGGATCTCGGCTTTGCCATCGGGCAGTTCACACACCCAGGTGCGGCGGTCCACGATCGTCGGCCCATCGGTGACGATGCTGCTGATCGCACCCGAAGCAACCCAGACGGCGAGCTGCGCGTTGACGGATGCCTCTCGCTCGGAGAGCGTGGCTGCGAAGGTCTCCGTGTCGAACCCCGCCCGGCGCAGACTCTTGCCGAGCCGGTACTCGTCGACCGATCCGTCTTCGTGGATGCGGCTGGTCTGGTTAGCGCGTCCCTCGAAATCGGGGTTGCCGAGAGCGTCCACCCCAGGATCCTTGCGCCACAGGTCCGCGAGTGCGAGGTCAAGGGCCAGCGACGCGAGGTGACATGCAGTGTGTCCACGGCTGAGAGCCGCGCGGCGGGCGGCACCGACCGACAGGCCGACTGAGAGGCCGGGAGCGAGCCATTCGGGTGCATCACCGGCCAGACGATGTCCGACGAGCCATGTCCACCCCTCGGCTCCGCGTTTTACGGGGATGTCGGCACCGACGGAGAACTCTCCCTCGTCGCTGATCGCGGCCATCACGGCTTCCGTGATCTCCACGTGATCGGGCCAGGTGTGATCGACGGGGTGGAACGGTGTCGCGTCGACGACGATCACGCTTGCCCCGTCGCCAGGGACGACATGGAGGACGCTGCCGCTGCCCTCGAGGGCACCGGCAGCGAAGGTCACGAGAGTGGACGAAGGCATGCAGCTCCTAGACAGAACACGAACGGGTGTCGGCGAACAGATGACCGCGCTCAGTGCGCAGGCGGGATGGTGAAGCTTGCGACCTTGTCGCCTTCGACGACGAAGATGCCGTCGGACTCGCCGTTGAAGACGCGGCTCGACCAGCCGAATCGCACGTGCGTCGTGTCGCCGTCCGTCTCGGAGGACAGCACGGTCATCCGCGCACCGGCGCCGATGGCGTCGCTGACGGCCCAGGAGCGGACTCCGTCGGGACCTGATTTGACCGTGCCCCAGTCGCTCACGAAACCGTTGGGAGTGAACGCCGCGACGAACGCCTCGGTGTCGGCCGTGTTGATGGCATCGACCATGGCCTGGACGGGCGTGGGAAGTACGGGGGCGGACATCATCGTCTCCTCATCATCTTGGCGGCGCTCAGGCCGTCTCGAACTCACCGACCACGGCGACGCGCACCGTGATCTCGGGAATCGTCAGCTCGTCCCGTGCGCCTCCGGCCGCACCGCGGGCGGCCGGCATGCCGTGACCGCCCGTCTCACGCAGCGTGACAATCCTGCTCACGGATGTGCTGAGAGCGGAGGCGAAATCGTCTGCCTTCGCCCGAGCATCCTGAACCGCGACGATACGCAGCTCGCGAGTCGTCCGCGACCGCGTCGCGTCGGTGAGTGCCCAGTCGGTCGATATCGTGGCGCCGATCGCGCTCAGGTCCGCGACGACCTCGGCGACGAGATCGAGTCGCGCGAGCTTGATGCGGACGGTCCCGCTCGTGACGTGATCCTGATGCTTGTTGCCGTCCTTGTCGGTCCAGACGCGGACGTTCGTCGTCAGCACATCGATCGAATGCCACGTGGCGGCGCCGGTACCTCGCAGGGCTGCCGCGCGCTGTGCGATCTGCGCGTGCACGGCGGCTCCGAGTTCCATCGACCGGTCGCGCTTCGCGTGCGCGATCGCCACCCTGGCGGTCAGAGTCGCCCGCTCTGCGACGATGTGACGCTCGCCGAGTCCGTCGACCGTGATCGTCGTCATGCAGTGACGACCTGTGCGGTGCCGAGTGGAGCATCCGGCCCGAGCTCTGCGGCGATGCGATTCGCCTCTTCGATCAAAGTGGCGACGATGTCGGCCTCCGGTACCGTCTTGATCACCTCGCCCTTGACGAAGATCTGGCCCTTGCCGTTGCCCGATGCCACGCCGAGGTCGGCTTCGCGCGCCTCGCCGGGTCCGTTCACGACGCAACCCATCACCGCGACCCGCAGCGGGACGGTCATGTCCTTGAGGCCCTCGGTGACGTCTTCCGCGAGCGTGTACACGTCGACCTGCGCGCGACCGCACGACGGGCACGACACGATTTCGAGCTTGCGCTCGCGAAGGTTCAGAGACTGCAGGATCTGGTGGCCGACCTTGACCTCTTCAGCGGGCGGAGCCGAGAGCGAGACGCGGATGGTGTCGCCGATTCCCTCGCCCAGCAGGATGCCGAAAGCCGTGGCGCTCTTGATCGTGCCCTGGAACGCGGGGCCGGCCTCGGTGACGCCGAGGTGCAGGGGCCAGTCGCCCCGCTCGGCGAGCCGGCGATACGCCTTGACCATGACGACGGGGTCGTTGTGCTTGACCGAGATCTTGAAGTCGTGGAAGTCGTGCTCCTCGAACAGGGAGGCTTCCCACACGGCGCTCTCGACGAGGGCCTCAGCCGTGGCCTTCCCGTACTTCTGTAGGATCCTCTTGTCCAGGGAACCCGCGTTCACACCGATGCGGAGTGAGACGCCCGCCGCCTTCGCTGCCTCTGCGATCTTGCCGACGTTGCCGTCGAACTCGCGGATGTTGCCGGGGTTCACGCGTACCGCGCCGCAGCCGGCGTCGATCGCCGTGTAGATGTACCGCGGCTGGAAGTGGATATCGGCGATCACAGGGATCTGGCTCTTCATCGCGATGATCTTGAGCGCGTCCGCATCGTCCTGATGCGGTACGGCCACGCGCACGATCTCGCACCCGGATGCCGTGAGCTCGGCGATCTGCTGGAGGGTGCCGTTGATGTCCGTCGTCTTCGTCGTTGTCATCGACTGCACGCTCACGGGAGCGTCTCCCCCGACGAGCACCTTGCCCACCTTGATCTGACGGGACTTGCGACGAGGGGCGAGGACTTCGGGGATCTTCGGCATCCCAAGGTTCACTGCTGGCACGCCTCAAGCCTACGCCGCCTGGATGCACGCGGGCTGGATGACAGCAGCACGTCACGAGCCGGGGGCGGGCCCTTGCGGTGTGATAGTTTTCACCACATGTCCGCGAACCGCACCTGGTGGCCCGCCTCTTAGGCGGTGTGTTCGCGTTCCCACGAATCCAGACCGCCTTCCGGGGCGGTTTTTTCGTTTGAGCCGCGCCTCTTCCCCGCACAGGAGACATCGATGACCCTCTCACGCCTCGCCGAGCTCAGCGCCGTCCCTGGGGCATCCTTCGTACTGATCGCGCGCGACGGCGCCGACACCGTCGAACTGCTCTCCGGAGACGTCGTCGACGTCGATCTGCTCGCCGACATCCCGCTTTCTGCAGGCGGCACTCCTCGCGAGGTCTTCGCCCTCGTGCCGTACCGCCAAGTGCGCGAGCGCGGCTTCGTCGCCCAGGACGACGGCGCCCCTTTGCGCTGCATCGTCATCGACGAGCACCTGCATCTTCCGACGACCGCGCTTCTCGATGTGCTGCCGGCGGATGCCGTACCCCTGCGCGACGCCGGATTCGACATCGCCGACGATGAGTACGCCGCGATCGTGGAACGCGTGATCGCCGACGAGATCGGTCGTGGCGAGGGAGCCAACTTCGTCATCCGGCGCGATTTCACGGCGAACATCGACGTCGACGACCGGACAGCCGCGCTCACCTGGTTCCGGGCTCTGCTCACCCATGAGCGCGGCGCGTACTGGACCTTCGCCGTCTTCACCCCCGGGCACATCGCGGTGGGCGCGAGCCCCGAGGCGCACGTCGTGGCCCGCGAAGGCGTCGTCACGATGAACCCGATCTCGGGCACATTCCGTCACCCCGCCGGGGGTGCGACCAAGGAGACGCTGGTCGAGTTCCTCTCCTCGACGAAGGAGACCGAGGAGCTCTTCATGGTCGTCGACGAGGAGCTGAAGATGATGAGCGCCGTGTGCTCGGACGGCGGTCGCATCACGGGTCCGCATCTCAAGGAGATGTCGCGGCTCACGCACACCGAGTACATGCTGCGCGGTCGCAGCCGACTCGATCCACGCGACATCCTGCGCGAGACCATGTTCGCCCCGACCGTCACGGGTTCGCCCATGCAGAACGCCTGCGCCGTGATCCGTCGACATGAGCGGAAGCCTCGCGGGTACTACTCCGGCGTCGCCGCTCTGTTCAGCCCGAACGACGAGGGCGGGCACGACCTCGACGCCCCGATCCTCATCCGCACCGTGTACCTGCGAGACGGCGCACTGAGCGTCCCGGTCGGCGCGACCCTCGTGCGGCACTCCGATCCCTACGGCGAGGTCAGCGAGACGCACGGTAAGGCGGCCGGCGTGCTGGGTGCCATCGGAGCCGTCGACCGTGATCATGACGCCGATGCACGCAGCGATGCCGACGCTCCGACAGCACCACCGCAGTCGCTCGCTGCTGACGAGACGGTCGCGGCGCTTCTCGCCTCGCGTAACGCCCGGCTGGCCGATTTCTGGCTCAACCCGCAGGGCGAGGACTTCACGGGTCCGTTCACAGGCCGCTCCGCCCTCGTCGTCGATGCCGAAGACCGGTTCACGACGATGCTCGCGCATCAGCTGCGCCATCTCGGTCTCGAAGTCACGATCTCGGCGTGGAGCGACGTGACGGATGCTGCGATCGACGCCGCCGATCTCGTGGTCGCCGGCCCCGGCCCCGGCGATCCCCGCGACGAGGAGAACGCCAGGATCGCACGGATGCGGGACGTCGTCGCGCGCCGGCTCGACGGCCGTGCTCCCCTCCTCGCCGTGTGCCTCAGCCACCAGATCCTCGCTGACCGTCTCGGCATCGAGCTCGCTCCACTCGACACCCCGCACCAGGGATTGCAGAAAGCGGTTCCCGTGTTCGGCGAGGATGCGTCGATCGGGTTCTACAACACATTCACCGCGCGAGTGGCCCCTGGCACGACCGCCGTCGGCGCCGCGGATGTCTCGGCGGACGCGGCCACCGGCGACGTGTATTCGCTCCGCGGCGAGCGCTTCGCCTCGATACAGGGCCACCTCGAGTCGATACTGTCGCGCGACGGCATCCGCACCCTCGAACGGCTCACCGCCCACGCACTCGCCTGAGCTGGGGCGGGATGTCTCGACTCGTCTGCGGCGTGCTGGACGACCGGAGCGCGGTCAGCCCCCGAGGATGTCGATCGGGTTGAACAGGTCGGCGGCCAGCAGAAGGGCGCCCATCGCGATCAGCACAGTCGCCACGACGACGGTCAGCGGCACGAGCTTGGTGGCATCCACGGGTGCAGGCGGCGGACGACGGAAGATCTTCGCCCACACCCGCTTGATGCCGTCCCACAGCGCGACGATGATGTGTCCACCGTCGAGCGGCAGCAGCGGGATCATGTTGAAGACGAACAGCGCGATGTTGAGCGAGCCCAGAAGACCCAGCAGCCCTGACAATCGGCTCAGGACCGGAGCGTCGGTTGCCGCGACCTCACCGGCGAGGCGTCCCACGCCGATGACGCTCAGCGGTCCGTCGGGATCGCGCTCGCTGCCCGTGACGAGTGAGACGCCGACGTCCCACAGCTTCACCGGCAGGTTCACGATCAGCGAGGCGACGCGCGCCGTGCTGTCGGCGGTCATCTGCGGCCCCGCTGTCAGCGGCTGCTGCACGAAGCCCATCTGAGCGCCCATCCCGACATAGCCGACGGTCTTCACGACCTGCACGCCCTTGTCGTCGACGACGGGCCGCCCGCCCGCATCGGTGATGCTGCGCTCGGCAGCGATCGGCGTCACCGTGAGGTTCTTCGCCTCGCCGTCACGATCAACGACGACGGCGAGGTCCTTCCCCGGCGACGCCTGCACGATCGCCGTCGCCTCGGCGAAGGTCGACACCGGGGCACCGTCGATCGACACCAGCACGTCACCCGGCTGGATCCCCGCCTCCGCCGCCGGCGACTTCGGGTCGTCGGCCGTGCACTCGGTCGCCGTGGAACCTGCCGGGAGCACGCATTCGCTCACCGAGGCGATAGTCGTGGTCCCCTGCTGCACGCCGATGCCCGAGACGAGCACCGTGAAGATCACGGTCGCCAGGATCAGGTTCATGACCGGGCCGCCGAGCATCACGACGACGCGCTTCCAGACCGGCAACCGGTAGAAGACCCGGTCCTCCTCGCCATCGGCGATCGTCTCGTCGTTAGCGGTGCGGGCATCCTGCACGAGCGTGCGGAAGATCCCCTTCGCGGGGCCCGTCGTCTTCGATGCCGGGTACATCCCCGACATCGAGATGAATCCGCCCAGCGGCAGCAGTTTGAATCCGTACTCGGTCTCGCCGATGCGCTTCGACCACAGACGCGGGCCGAAACCGATCATGTACTGGCCGACGCGCACGCCGAAGAGCTTCGCAGGGAGGAGATGGCCGACCTCGTGCAGGCCGATCGACAAGCCGAGGCCGATGAGCATGAACAGGATGCCGCCCACATAGAGCAGTGTTTCCACACGCCCACGCTAGTGGGCCCAGCCTAGGAATCCGCCCATACCGCCTAGGCTGGTTCCGTGACGACCCGCCAGCTGCGACTCCTGCGCGCGGCTTCGGCGTCGGTTGTGGCGACATTGCTGGCCGCGGTGTCGCACACCTTCGCCGGCGGAGCAGCTCCGCATCCGCTGCTCGTAGTCTCTGCAGCCGTGCTGCTCCTCCCTCTCGCCGCCGCGCTGATCGGCGCACGGGTGTCGAAGTCGAGAATGGCGCTCACAGTCCTCATCAGCCAAGCCGCATTCCACGTCGTGTTCCAACTGCTCGGAGCACCGACCGGCTCGGCGGTCGAGCTCGGACATCAGCACGGGATGCTCCCGCTCGGTCCGGTGTCGATGGCGGCCCTCCCCGACCTCGCGATGATCGCGGGGCACGTCCTCGCCGCCGTCGCTACAACAGCCCTGCTCTGGCACGGCGAGTCCCTGGTGCGCATGATCGCCGGGTGGATGCTCGCACTCGTGCAGCATTCAGACCTCACAGTTCCTGCCGATCACCGCCGTCCTGCCGCACTCGTCTCGCACCGGCACCCGCTCATCCACGCGGCGCACAGCTCCGCCGTCTCCCGCCGCGGCCCCCCGCTCCTCTCCTGATCGCACTGCGCCCGCTCTCGCCGGCGCTCATCCCGCGGGTTCTCGCGCCATTCCGCGCGCCCGCTTCCTCTGCAATCAAGGAGTTTCACCATGCGTTCCACCACCACGCTCACCGTCGGTCTCATCGGCGGCGCTCTCATCGCGATCGCCGCGCCTCTCGCCGCGAGCGCCCACGTCACCGTGACCCCGGACGAGATCGCCGCGGGCGAGCACGGCGTGCTCACCTTCGCCTTCTCGCACGGTTGCGAGTCGTCGCCGACGACCTCGCTGAAGATCACGATGCCCGAGGGCCTCGCCTCGGTCGCGCCCACCATGGACAGCGATTGGTCCATCGATGTCGAGCGAGGAGACGACGGCCTGGTCAGCGCCGTCACCTATACCGCGGTCACGCCGGTGCCGATCGATCTCCGAGGAGCCGTGAGCATGTCGATCGGCCTCGATGAGGACACCCCCGAGACGCTCGCCTTCCCCGTCGTGCAGACGTGCGTCGAGGGAAGCACCGAGTGGACCCAGCTCGCGGAAGACGGCGAGGACCCGCACAGCCTCGACAACCCGGCGCCCGTCGTCACGGTCGCCGCGGCCGAGAGCGACGGGCACGAGAGCGGGCACGGCGGCACGGACGCGGCGGCAGCCGAATCCGCCCCCGCTCCCGACCCTCTGGGCGGGATCCTGGGCGGAACCGGTCTCGCCGCCCGAACTCGCCACACGATTCGCCCGTGATGTGCGCGGCGATCTGACCGGAATCGCGCTGTCGGGGATCACCCTCGCCACCGCCGACCTGCGCGCAGGCGAGGCGTTCGTCGCGATCCAGGGCGTGAACCGCCATGGTGCCGAGTTCTCCGTGACCGCTGCGGAGAAGGGCGCGGTCGCGATCATCACCGATGCCGCCGGCGCCGATATCGCCGCGCCGGCCGGACTCCCGATCATCGTGGTCGACGATCCTCGTGGCGTTCTCGGCGCACTCAGCGCGTGGGTCTACGGCACCGGCGCCGACGACAGCCTTCCCCTGCTGTTCGCCACCACCGGCACGAACGGCAAGACCAGCGTCTCGCACCTGCTCGAAGGTGTCCTCGACCAGATCGGCGTCGTCACCGGCCTGTCGTCGACTGCCGAACGGCACATCGCCGGCGAAGTCATCGTGTCGCGTCTCACCACGCCCGAAGCGTCCGAGATGCATGCACTGCTGGCCCTCATGCGCGAGCGCGACGTCGAAGCTGTGGCGGTCGAGGTCAGCGCCCAGGCGCTCTCGCGCCATCGCGTCGACGGCATCCTCTTCGATGTCGCCGGCTTCACCAACCTCAGTCACGACCATCTCGACGACTACGCCGACATGGAGGAGTACTTCGAGGCGAAGCTGCCTCTCTTCCGGCCCGACCGCGCCCGCCGCGGCGTCGTCTGCCTCGACTCGCCGTCCGGTGCCACCGTCGTCGAGCGCGCCGAGATCTCCGTCGTCACAGTCGGAACCCCCTCGATCGCCGCAGATCGCGCTGCTGCTGCGCGCGCCGACTGGGTCGTCACGATCGACGACGAGCGCGCCGCGGGCACGACTTTCACGATGACCGGGCCCGCAGGAGTGCTCACCACGACCGTGCCCGTGATCGGGCCGCACATGGCCGCGAATGCGGCGCTCGCGATCGTCATGCTGCTCGAAGGCGGCTACGCCTGGGACCGCATCGTCGACGCGCTCGATCGCGATGGCGGCATCCGCGCCTACCTGCCGGGCCGCACACAGCTCGTCTCGGGCGAGGCGGGCCCCGCCGTGTTCGTCGACTTCGGGCACTCCCCCGATGCCTTCGAGAAGACTCTCGCCGCGGTCCGACGGGTGACGCCCGGGCGGGTGCTCATGCTCTTCGGCGCCGACGGCGATCGCGATGCCAGCAAGCGCTTCGACATGGCGCGCACCGCCGTCGAGGGAAGCGACATCCTCGTCGTCACCGATCACCACCCGCGCTTCGAGGACCCCGATTCGATCAGGGCGACGCTCGTCGAGGGCGCGCGCAGAGCACGACCGGACGCCGAGATCCACGAGTACTCTCCCCCGGAGAAGGCGATCATCGCCGCTGTCGACCTGGTCGGCGAGGGTGACGCGATCCTGTGGGCAGGTCCCGGACATCAGGACTACCGCGACATCCGCGGAGTCCGCACGCCATACTCCGCGCGCGAGCTCGCCCGCCGAGCACTGAAGGCCGCAGGCTGGCCGGTGCCCGAGTCGCACTGGCCGGTCCCGTACCCGCCCGAGGACTGAGCCCGGCTCTGTCCTCGATCGAGGGCGGTGAGAGGAACGCCTCGCGCCGGTCGTGAAGCGAGCGCAGCGAGACGAACGCCCCGCACCGCGGTCAGGACGCGGCGATCAACGCATCCGCCTTGCGGCGCGCCCAGAGCTCGGCCTCGCCCAGAGATTCGACGGTCAGGGCGGCCGGTGGCTCATGCGCGTCCACCACACGGGCGATGGTGTCGGTGATGCCAAGGAATGACAGCCGCCCCTCGTGGAAGGCGTCGACCGCCTGCTCGTTGGCCGCGTTGTAGACCGCGGGGAACGTCGCGCCCGCTCGTCCGACCGACTTCGCCAGCGCGACGGCGGGGAATGCCGCATCGTCCAGCGGTTCGAAGGTCCAGGAAGTGGCCCGCGTCCAGTCGAGCGGACGCCCCACGCCGCCGACGCGATTCGGCCAATCGAGGCCGAGCGAGATCGGCAGCCGCATGTCGGGCGGCGACGCCTGCGCGATCGTCGATCCGTCGATGAACTCGACCATGGAGTGCACGATCGACTGCGGGTGCACGACCACGTCGATGTCGTCGTAGTCGATGTCGAACAACAGGTGGGCTTCGATGACCTCGAGGCCCTTGTTCACGAGGGTCGCGGAGTTCGTGGTGACGACGCGGCCCATGTCCCAGGTCGGGTGAGCGAGAGCTTCCTGTGGGGTGATGTCCTGCATCTCGGCGCGAGTGCGGCCTCGGAAGGGACCGCCGGATGCCGTCACCACCAGCCGCCGGACCTCATCGTGCGTGCCGCTGCGCAGTGCCTGGGCGAGCGCGGAATGCTCGGAGTCGACCGGCACGATCTGCCCTGGCGCCGCGGCGGCCTGCACGAGGTCGCCTCCGACGATGAGCGATTCCTTGTTGGCGAGAGCGAGCGTGCGCCCTGCTTTCAGTGCGGCCAGGGTGCACCCGAGGCCGATGGACCCCGTGATGGCGTTGAGCACCACGTCGGCGTCGACGTCGCGCACCAGCTGCTCGGCGTCGACCGCGCCCAGAGCCGTGTCCTCGACCCGGAACTGCTGTGCCTGTTCGGCGAGCATCTCCGCGTTCGTGCCCGCGGCGAGGCCGACGAGTTCGAAGCGGCGCGGGTTGGCGCGGATGACGTCGAGCGCCTGCGTGCCGATAGAGCCGGTGGAGCCGAGGACGATGATGCGACGCATGCCGCCAGCCTATGACACGCCCTCGGCCCCGCCGCGACTACTGGGCGGCGACCTCGATCGGAGTCGTGCCGAGAATGTCCACGACGAACACGAGGGTCTCGCCCTTCAGATCGGTGTCGTTGATCTCACCCTCGCCATAGCCGTCCTTCGGCGGCATGACGACGACCACCTGCGAGCCGACCTTCTGACCCTCGAGCGCGGTCTTGAAGCCGGTGACCACGCTCGTGGTCTGGAACTGTGCGGGCTCGGCGTCGCGGCCCCAGCTGGAGTCGAACTCAGTGCCGTCCGACCACTTCACACCGCGATACTGCACCGTGACCAGATCGCCGGATGCCACGACGGGTCCGTCGCCCTCCTTGAGAACCGCGACCTGCGTCTCGGTGGGCGCGTCTCCGTCGGGAATCGTGATGGTCGGCGAGCCGGATTCGTCCAGCTTGACCTCGGGCATGCCCTTGGTCGCGTCGACATCGCTGCTCGAGGCTGTGGTCGGGAGCTCGGCGACGGTTTCGATGTAGAGAACGCTCGGGTGCGTCTCAGCACTCGACGCCGGGAGCGTCAGGACGACGCTCGACCCGATCGGGAGGCACTCCGCGGCCACCGTGAAGACGGTCGACTGAGTCGGATCCACCATCTGCTGGGGCTGCTGCACGGCGAGCAGAGCAGGCAGCACGCCGTCCTGTCCGCGCGCCGAAGTGCTCAGCACCTCGTTCGTGGTCGCGTCGATGAGCTGGTAACGCAGCGAGACCAGGTCGCCGGGCATGACGTCGTCGCCCTCGCCCTTCACCACGACCGAGCGCTCAGCGTTCGCGATCTCCGTCCCCGCAGGAACCGTGACCTTGGCGGCGGCCCCCGTGCCGTCGACGGTCACCGCGTCGGACCCGGTGCCGGGCTGCAGGTCGGCGAGGCAGGAGCTCGACGCCGTGGGCTCCGGCGTGCCCGAGGATTCGGGCGCCGAGCTGCCGGAGCATCCGGCCAGGAGCAGGGTCGCCGCAGCGACGGTTGACAGGACGAGAAGCGGACGCTTGCGCACGGTGAATGACCTCGGAATCGCTGGTGGGAGACACCCCATCCTCTCGCATCCGCCTTGGTTCGCGCTGAACGGCACGACTGCCCGCTCGCATTCCCGTAAAGGCATGCGTTGCGGAGTACCCTTTCCGAATGACCTCTGAGCAGTCCGTGGAGCCCGAGCCGTCGCCTGCAGAGACCGCGAAGCCGCGCCACGCGGGGTTCACCTACACTCTCGGACGCAGTCTGATCAGCCCGCTCGCCCGCCTGGTCTACCGGCCCCGGATCGAGGGTCGGGATCTCGTTCCGCTCGACGGGCCTGTGATCTTCGCGAGCAACCATCTGTCGTTCATCGACTCGATAGCCATCCCTGTCGCCGCGCCTCGCCCTGTGCACTTCCTCGCGAAGTCGAGCTACTTCGAGGGCACCGGCGCCAAAGGCTGGATGAGCAAGACGTTCTTCGAAGCCATCGGCGCGATCCCCGTCCGGCGCGGAGCTGGCCAGGCGGCTCTCGACGCGCTCGACCTCCAGCGCCAGCTGCTCGACGAGGGCCTCGCGGTCGCGCTCTACCCCGAGGGCACGCGCTCGACGGACGGGCGACTCTACAAGGGCCGCACCGGTGTCGCCTTCCTGGCCCTGCAGACCGGCGCCCCGGTGGTTCCAGTCGGCCTGATCGGCACAGACAAGGTGATGCCAGTGGGCGCGAAGATGCCGACGCTCTCGGAGCGCATCACCGTGAAGTTCGGTGCGCCGCTCGATCTCGCACCTCACGGTCCCGCCACGAGCGGCAAGGCACGACGTCTCGCCACTGACGAGATCATGGCCGCCATCCACGCGCTCTCCGGCCAGGAGCTCGCCGGCGCCTACAACGAGGCCCCGGCCCAGGGCACGATCGAGAAGATCAGGCAGGCTCTTCCGCACGAGCGGCGGTAGCGAGACCCGAACTCACGAGGCGGCGGTGACCGTCGCCTCGTGCCGCACGGGGAAGTTCATCGAGTTCGCGATGAAGCACCATTCGTTGGCCTGGGCGTGCGCTCTCTCGGCTGCCTCGATCATCGATTCCTCGGAGACCACGACCTCCGGTCGCAGCATCACCTCGACGAAGGCTCCTCCCCCGCGTCCGTCCTCGCGCATCAGGCCGGACGCCGTGTCGCGATAAGAGACGACGACCACTCCCGCGGTCACACAGGCGTGCAGGTAGGACAGCAGATGACACTCCGAGAGGGACGCGAGCAGCAGGTCCTCCGGGTTCCATCTGGACGGATCCCCGCGGAACGGCTTGTCGCTGGACGCCAGGATGTCTGGTTTGCCCTGGACTTCGAGCGTGACGTCTCGGCGATAGTCGCGATATCCGCTCGTGCCGGTGCCCGTGTTCCCGGTCCAGGTCGAGGTGAGTGCGTAGCGGTGCTCTCCGAGAGCGGTGTCTGCCATCCCCCCAGTCTGCCACCGGCGTCCGATCACGCCGGGTAGTCTTGGCAGGTGCTGGAGACTTTCACCATTCAGGATGCTGTTGAACTCGCGGTCGTCGAACGGAGCGGATTCGTCGAATCCCGCCATGCGGGAGCCGCCGTCGTCCTCTCCCCCGATGGAGAGGTGGTCGCCCGCCACGGGAATGCGGACGCCCTGATCCTCCCCCGCTCCAGCCTCAAGCCGCTGCAGGCCGTCGCCTGCATCACCGCAGGGGCTCCGCTCGAGGGCGAGCAGCTCGCGATCGCGACCGCGAGCCACGTCGGCACCGACCGGCACGCCGCGGTCGTCCGCGACATCCTCACCCAGGGAGGTCTGAACGAGGACGACCTGGGGTGCCCGGTGTCATGGCCGACCGATTCGGCCACACGCGACGAGCTCGTTCGCGAGCACGGGGTTCCGACCCGCATCCGCATGGGCTGCTCCGGCAAGCACGCAGCGATGCTGCGCGCCTGTGTCGCGACGGGCTGGCCGACCGACGGCTATCTCGACCCTTCGCACCCTCTGCAGCTGCACATCCGCGAAGTCGTCGAGCGTCTCAGCGGAGAGAAGGTCGCGCACACCGCCATCGACGGGTGCGGCGCCCCCGTGCACGCGATCACCCTGA
Organism: Microbacterium sp.; assembly: GCA_019510305.1. Taxonomy (GTDB): domain Bacteria; phylum Actinomycetota; class Actinomycetes; order Actinomycetales; family Microbacteriaceae; genus Microbacterium; species Microbacterium natoriense_A. The sequence goes on along the minus strand of JAEKKN010000020.1, from coordinate 7,507 downwards.
CCGGTCTCGCTCGGGCGATCCATCGCATCGGCAGCGCGTCGGAGCGCTCGCCCTTCGCGCTGCACAGGGTGGCCGGATCCCTCGTCCGCGCTGTTCGCGAGAGCCCGTGGACTATCGAAGGGCCCGGACGGCCCGACACGGTCGCGATCGAGAAGCTCGGCGTGTTCGCCAAGTACGGAGCGGAGGGCGTCATGGTGATGGTCGCCCCCAACGGGACCACCGTCGTGCTCAAGACCCTCGACGGCTCGACGCGTATCGGCACTCTGGTCGCCGCGACCCTGCTCTCCCGCGCGGGCGCCCTGACCAGTGCCGAGGTGGACTCTCTCGCCGCTGAGCTTCCGCTGGTCGTACGCGGTGGAGCCGCAGAGGTTGGCGCGATCCGGGTGAGCCCGCTCCTCTGAGGATCGCTCACCGCGACATCAACTCGGGAAGCACGACACGCTGCGGCTGTTCGGCGTCACGCAGCGACCATGCCCGGCCCGCATGCAGATGTGCGAAGGGCGGAGTTTCGCGGACGCCCGCGAGTTGCCGCAGGTCTGCCGGATTCTCTGCCCGGATCAGTACTTCGCCGTGCGCTCTGATCCGTTGCCAGATCTGCCAGTTGCGCTGCCAGGTGTCGGAGTCCGCGACGAGGATCGCCGGTCGTGCCGAGTCCGACGGCTCCAGCGGGGCGAGCACGACCTCGCACCCCGGATGCGCCTCGTGCATCGCCCGTGCCACGGCGTGGGGGCCCGATGTGACGACGGCGGTGAACTGCGCCGACGGCGTCCAACGCATCGGATGCGGGGCCGGACTGCTCGGAAAGCCCTCTTCGTCGACCCAGGCGATCTGGACGTCACGCTCCCCCAGCGTCGCACGCCCCGGGGCTCTGTCTCGATCGAACGTCGCCGATTCTCCGCCCGCGGCCAAGTGCTCCACACGGCTCGGCATCCGCAGCAGGGCACGTCTCGGCAGAGCATCCATCAGCCGTCCCACTGCACCCGATGCTCTGGTCGCGGTCAGCACGAACGTGGTCTCCGCGCCGGCGCGGAGAATCTGCTCCCACCGCTGCGCGAACACCTGCGCGTGCTCCGGCGGCAGGTCCGCAAGCAGAGCGTCGAGATCGTCGCACAGGATGAGATCCGGCGCCGTCGTACGTCGGTCGGAAAGATCCGCGACGACGTCCCACGCGGCCTCGACGTCCGCAGGAAGCCAGAGCGCCGAAGGATGCTGATGCCGAATCAACCGAAGCAGCGAGGTGCGCCCTGAACCGGAGCCGCCGAGGACCGCGAGCCCCCTTTCGACACCCACCCGCAGAGTCTGCACCGGCTGTCGCTGCCGCTCAGGTTCATCCGCTTGACCGAGGACCAGATTCCCGGGCGGCGGCGCAGGCAGCTCCGCGAGCCTGACGAGAGGCCGCAATGCGGGCAGCCACGGGCTCTGCGCTGCTTCTGCGTCCGCCCAGGTCACCGCGGCAGCGCGCAGATCCGCGGCCCTGGTCAGCGCCACACGCATGGCGATCGGCTCAGCGTCCTGGGGACGCCGTACGAGTGCCAGACCTCGCGACGCCGCACCACCGGGCAGTTCGGCCGCCGCGTCCGTGCCGATCACGAGCCGACTGTCTGAGGGATCGCCGACACGCAGACTCACGCGGAGGGGGCAGTTCGCGGCAAGCGCGTCGCGGATCACTCCGGAGGCCCGCTGCGTGCCGATCACGAGGTGCATGCCGAGCGCCCGCCCGCGGGCCGCGATGTCGGTGAACACCGCGCCGAGATCAGCATGCTCCTGGAGCAGCGCCGCGAACTCGTCCACGACGATCACCAGCCTCGGCATGTCAGAGTCGCGCACATCGCGAACCCCCGCGGAGGCCAACGCGCTCTCACGCCGACGCAATTCGGCCGTGAGGCTCGAGACCCCGCGTCGCGCACCCGCCTCGTCGAGGTCGGTGATCACGGCCGCGACCTGCGGGAGCTCGCGCAGCGGCTCGAACGCCGTGCCCCCTTTGAAATCCGCGAGCACGAAAAGAACACGTTCGGGACCGTGCGCCGAGGCCATCGCTGCCACCCAAGACACCAGCAGTTCGCTCTTGCCCGTGCCGGTGGTCCCCGTGACGATCGCGTGCGGGCCGTCTTCGACGATGTCGACGACCACCTCGTCGCGCTCGTTCCGTCCGATGGTCGCGGGCAGCCCGCTCGACCCGGCGTGCTGTGCGAGATCGCTCAGCGCGACAGCTGTCGGCAGCACATCGATGTCATCCTGCCCCTCGGCCCTCGTCGCCGAGATCGCCGCCGTCTGCGCGACCGACACTCCCTCTGCGGAGACTTCGGCGATCCCGTGCGGAGTCCGCAGCGACGCCCGTCTCGGCTCGACGACATCCAGGACGGTCGTCACGCCCTCCGGCACCTCGTCGGTCGCCGTGCCGATCCAGATCACCGACTCGGCCTGCGGCCTCGGCTCACCGATCCGCGCGACGCCGACGCGCAGCGCCTCCCTTCGCGACGAGGCTTCGAATCCGCCGATGCCCCACTCGTGCATGCGCTCTCCGACGATCGCGACCTGCGCCGCACTGAACCGCAGGCAGAGCTGCACGACGAGTCCTCGCATGACCGCCAGAACCAGGGGCTCGGGACCACGCAGACACACTCCCCCTCCGAGCGGGACGGCGATGGGCGAGTCGTCGAGACGACCGCAGCGCTTCTGAAACGCCCTCGCGCGATCGTCATCACCGCCGGACGACCGGATCTCGCTGCGTGCTCCGCCTCGGCCCACGACGAGGAGAGTGGCGGCATCCGCTCCCTCGGGGCCGCGCAGCGGCGGTCGCCGCATCGCGGACGCCGCATCGGGACACCTCAGGTCCTGCAGCGCCCGTTCTTCATCGTGTCTGCGCACGAGCTCGTCCTCAGCTCGCTCCCACGCCGCCTGGTTCTCGACCTCGGCGATGCGCCGTGCCCTCCTGCGGGCCCTTGCGCCGTCGATCAGCGAGGCCACGATCATCAGCGGGCCGAGGGCGGCGAAGCACAGGGCGAACAGCGAGCCGGTCACCAGCCACATCACCACGCCGCCGGCGACGGGGACGAGCGCAGCCATGAAGGGCATCGGCGGGCGCTTCGCTTCGGCGGGCGCGGCGGGAATCGCGATCGTCAGGGAGTCCATACCCACAGTGCACACCATCGTGCACCACGATGTCGGCGTTATCCCCAGCGTTCGCCGGAGATCACTCGCTATTGCTCAGAAGGCGCGTCTGTGGAGGAAGAGTCGTCGTCGACCTGCACGATCACAAGCGTCACGTTGTCTCTGCCGCCGTTCTCCAACGCGGCGGCCAGCATCGCGTCCACCGCGGCGCCGGGGTCGGCGTTTTCCTTCAGGAAGTGCTGGATACCGTAATCGGTCAGCTCTTTCGTCAACCCGTCGGAGCAGATCACGAAGCGGTCGCCGTCGCGCACGTCGATGGTCACGTAGTCAGGGGCCGTGAGCTCGCTGGCTCCGACGGCTCGCGTGATCACGTTGCTGTAGGGATGCCCCTCCGCCTCATCGGGGCTGATCTTTCCGGCGGCGATCAGTTCCTGAACGACCGAATGATCGGTGGTCACCTGGACCAGGCGATCGTCGCGGAGAAGGTAGACGCGTGAATCCCCGATATTGAGCGCCACCCAGTGCGCGTCGTCACCCTCTGACTCGAGGAACACTCCCGTCAGGGTGGTGCCGGTGCCCTCATCGGTCGTCTCCGGGTGAGCGGCGATGTCGCCCACGACCAGTTCGAGCGCACTCTCGATCCGCTCCCGGCTCACCTCACCCCCATCCAGCAGCGCCTCGAGACGAGCGATCGTGCGCTGGCTGGCGATCTCGCCTCCCGCGTGCCCGCCCATGCCATCCGCGACGATGAACAACGGATACTCCGCGAAGAAGGAATCCTGGTTGGTGTCACGACGCAGGCCTACATCGGTGATGCCGGCCCAAGACAACCGGAATCGCTTCGGCCCAGCAGTGATGCCGTGCGTCTTCGTCGTCGTCTCAGCCACGTGCCGCCTCCGAACTGCCTGCGGCGATTCGGGGGGCCTCAGGATACAGACACATCGTAGTGGACTCCCGATCCCTCGTTGGCGTGATGACCATGTCTCCCACGTTATCGCGCACGGGAGGATGCATGTGACTGCGCGGAGCCCTCGACCGACGTCAAGGGCTCCGCGCAGTCAGCTCTCAGACCGGAGGCTGCATCGGGTCGGCCGGCGGCACCGGTGGCTGCGGTGCCGCGGGCGGAGCGGCCGGCGGCTGCGGTGCCGCAGGCGGAGCAGCCGGCGGCTGCGGTGCCGCAGGCGGGAACACCGGCGGCTGCGGTGCCGCAGGCTGACCGTATCCTGGCTGCGACGGCGGGACCGGGGCGCCGTAGCCTGGCTGCCCATACCCCTGCGGAGCGCCGTAACCCTGCGGCGCCGGCGGGACAGGAGCACCATAGCCCTGAGGAGCGCCATTGCCTGGCTGCGCGTAACCCTGAGGAGCGCCATAACCCTGAGGAGCGCCGTACCCCTGAGGCGCCCCATAGCCCTGCGGAGCCGCCCCGGGCTGCACGGGAACGCCCTGCCAGACCGTGCGGTCTGCGAAGAAGCCGTTGCCCGCCCATGACGCGGGCACGATGTTCGGGTTCCAGCGTGACCCGTCGAAGGCGACGATCGCCATCCAGACGACGGGCAGGAAGATGTAGAGGACGACCCACACCGAGTCCTTCTGCAGCTTCAGGCCGACGCGCCACGCGGCCAGGATGAGGAGCACCTGCATCCCGATCACGAAGAGCAGACCGACGCCGATCCAGCTCAACAGGATCGCTCCGCCCATGCAGTACAGCAGAAGCCAGGGGCTGATGTCTCCGAGCTTCATGAAGATCATCGTGTTGTAGACGGGGACCCACGCGCGCCATCTGTCGGTGACGCCGGCCTTGTCGAAGATCTTCATCATCAGGAACGAGCCGACCACGTAGCCGATCACGCTGCCGACGAGGAGGATGGTGATGTAGATGCCGAGGAACGCGTAGAAACCGCTCTCGTATCCGTCGTATCCCATGAGACTCGCTTTTCTCTGGTCTCGGGAGGCGGCTCTCGCCTCCGCGGCGAAGCGTGCGCTCCGCACTGGCCATGTTAGCGGCGGTCGCTCCGCCGACCACAAGCGTGGCCCGGGAACGAGAAAGGCCTCCGACACTCGGTCGAAGGCCCTTCTCGGATTTGCTCTACTTGATCCAGTTCGGAGCCAGGTAGAACTTGCCCTCCTGGCCGGCCGCGAGCTGCGGCGGCACATTGATGGCGTGGATGATGCCGATGATCAACTGCGCGAGGCTGACGAGCGGCAGCAGGAACGCGCCGATGATCACGAAGCTCAGCACGACGCACGCCGCATAGGCGATCGCGAGGACGATCTGGAAGTTCAGGTTCGCCGCATTCGCACGCTGGTAGTTCGGGGCGACCTTGTCCTTCTCGATCAGGAAGAAGATCAGCGCGGGGATCCAGCCGAAGAACACCGACAGCCAGAGGTTGATGGTGATGTTGGGCTGAACAGGAGCGCCGTACGCGGGCTGGGCGCCGTAGGGGGCCCCGGCCGGTGCGCCGTAGCCGGGTGCCGGAGCGCCCTGGGGCGGCTGGCCGTACCCGGGAGCGGGCTGGCCGTACGCCGGCTGGCCGTAGCCCGGTGCGGGCTGGCCGGGAGCAGGCTGACCCGGAGCCGGAGCGGAAGCGGGCGGAACAGGAGCAGACGGGGCAGACTGCGGTGCTGCGGGGGGTGCCGGCGGCACGTTCGCCGCGCCGGTCTGATCACCGCTGTTCGGCTCCGCGGGACCGGTTGCATCGTTAGACATGGGAATTCCCTCCTAGTGCGGCCCGTGCCCGGGCCGAGCACCCACTACTCTCCCACACAGCCAAAGTGCTGGCAACGACGCCGCGCGAAGCGTTCACCTTCGCGTTGCACAGGGTCATTCGTCGACGACGAGCTCAAGAACGCCTCGTTCATCGGCATCGCGGAACTGGAAGTCGTTCGCCGCCGCCCAGGTGCGCAACCCTCTCAACGTCCCGAACCGCGGTCGCTGCTCTGCGAGTGCACGCACGAGCAGGCCTTTGGACTTCTTGTTGAAGTGGTTCAACGCCCGGCCCTGCGAGGTGACGACACGGACATAGGCGGAGGGGACCGATGCGGGAACGGGCCCGAGCGCGACATACGCCTCGCTCCGGAGATCGAGTACGAAGGACGGCGCCTCCACCCCGATCGCGGCGGTCGTCGCCTCCGCCCAGTGACGGCGCAGCGCCTTCAGCCCGGGCAGGGATGTCCCGGCCGAGAGCCGATAGGCGGGGATGGTGTCGAGCGCGCCGACGGGGCCGAACGGAGCAGAATGGATCCACACGTGCGAGTCCAGCCAGCGGCGCGAGGCCGGAGACAGGGATGCGGCATCCAGCGCGTCGTACAGCACGCCGGTGTAGCGATCCGCCGCGGGCATCGTGGCGGCGGTGCGCAGCATCCGATTGTGCTCCACCTCCCCTGCCTGCCGGGCGCTGAGACCGAGCACCCTGCGTGCTGTGTCCTCGTCCGCCGAGAGATCGACAAGGGCGTCGATGACGGCCTGTCGCTCGGCGGCGAGGCCGGACAGCGCCAGCTCGTCGACGACGAGCGGCGCGCCGGCGCCGCCGGGATGCTTCGTCTCGGAGGGAGGGAGCAGGATCTTCATGGAGCTTCCGGGGACACGCCGAAGCGCAAGGCGCCGTGAGGAGCCTTGCGCTTCGGACTGAGGTTCGATCAGGCGATGAGAGCCGCGTTGCCGGCCACGATCGTCAGGTTGTTCCCCTCCATGGAGAGGAATCCGTCCTGCGCGTTGGCCAGCACCTTGGTGCCGTCTTCCTGGGTGATGCGGACCTGGCCCTCTGCGAGGATCGCCAGCACCGGCTCGTGGCCGGTCATGAAGCCGATCTCACCCTCGACGGTCTTGGCGACCACGAGACTCGCCTCTCCCGTCCAGACCTCCGCCTCGGCGGAGACGAGGCTGACATGCAGCGCCATGGTCAGGCGTTCTCCTTCTGGATCTTGGCCCACTGCTCTTCGACGTCGGAGATGCCGCCGACGTTGAAGAAGGCCTGCTCGGCGACGTGGTCGAAGTCTCCGCGGGTGATCGCATCGAAGGACTCGATGGTCTCCTTGAGCGGCACTGTCGAACCCTCGACGCCCGTGAACTTCTTGGCCATGTAGGTGTTCTGCGAGAGGAACTGCTGGATGCGACGGGCGCGGGCCACGACGATCTTGTCTTCCTCGGAGAGCTCGTCGACACCGAGGATGGCGATGATCTCCTGCAGCTCCTTGTTCTTCTGGAGGATCTGCTTGACCGTGGTGGCGACGCGGTAGTGGTCCTCGCCCAAGTAGCGGGGGTCCATGATGCGCGACGTCGAGGTCAGCGGGTCGATTGCCGGGTACAGACCCTTCGACGCGATCTCACGCGAGAGCTCCGTGGTGGCGTCGAGGTGGGCGAAGGTGGTCGCCGGAGCCGGGTCGGTGTAGTCGTCGG
>JAEKKN010000066.1 GCA_019510305.1 Microbacterium sp. | reverse complement strand
AGACTCAGGAACGGAACTCTCAGCGCATGGCATCTACCGCAGACATCAAGAACGGCGTCGTCCTCAGCATCGACGGACAGCTCTGGAACGTCATCGAGTTCCAGCACGTCAAGCCCGGCAAGGGCGGTGCATTCGTGCGGACCAAGCTGAAGAACGTCGTGTCTGGCAAGGTCGTCGACCGCACCTACAACGCAGGCGCGAAGATCGAGATCGAGAGTGTCGACCGCCGCGACTTCACCTACCTGTACGCAGACGGCGACGGTTTCGTGTTCATGGACAGCTCGGACTACGACCAGCTCACGGTGGGAGCCGCCACCGTCGGCGACGCGAAGAACTTCCTGCTCGAGAACCAGCAGGTCACGATCGCGCTGAACAACGGCAACCCGCTGTACATCGACCTGCCGGCATCCGTCATCCTCGAGGTGACCTACACCGAGCCCGGCCTGCAGGGCGACCGCTCTTCAGCCGGAACCAAGCCTGCGACCGTCGAGACCGGATACGAGATGCAGGTTCCCCTGTTCGTGGAGACCGGGACGAAGATCAAGGTCGACACTCGCACCGGCGAGTACCTCGGTCGCGAGAAGTAAGGCGTGGGCGCTCGGACGAAGGCGCGCAAGCGCGCACTCGACATCCTCTTCTCCGCCGATGTTCGCGGCGACGATGTGTCGGTGACCCTGGCGGCCGAGGCGAAGCGGGCGGCCAGCGAGCCCGCCCGCGAGGCCTCCTGGCTGTACGCGCGTGAGGTCGTCGACGGGATCATCGACCACCGCGACGAAGTGGATGAGCAGATCACGACGCACAGCCGCGATTGGAAGCTCGAGCGGATGCCTGCCGTCGATCGCGCCCTGCTGCGCATCGGAGTGTGGGAGATCCTCTACAACGACGAGGTCCCGACCGCTGTCGCGATCGATGAGGCGGTCGAGCTCGCCAAGGAGTTCTCGACCGACGATTCCGGAGCCTTCGTGCACGGCGTGCTGGCCCGCGTGGCACGCGCCGTCTGATCATCCCTGGTTCGGCACCGCTCCGATGATGTCGGATGCAGCGGGAAGGATATCGGCATGCCCGCGCCACATGTAGATCTTCGTGATCTGATGCAGATCACCGACGCGGGCGGGTATACGCGCGGACTCGCGTACTTCCGCGAAGGCAATGTGCTCGATCTCATCTGGCATGAGGATCGGCAGGAGCTCGAGGCGTACGTCAAGGGCAGCGCGGGAGCGCAGTACCTGAGCGAGGTCACGTTCATCTCGTCGAGCGGCAAGAGACGAGTGCGTTCGACTCGGTGCACGTGCCCGGTGGGATCGGCGTGCAAGCACGTGGTCGCCGCTCTGCTCGCCTCGAACGTGCACGAGTACAACCAGCAGGCCGGGGTGGCCTCCACGGCGCACACGTCCGAGCCCGCGCATCCGGCCCCCGCACCCGCGGCACCCTCATGGCGTGCTCTCACCGGGCCGACATCCGCCGAGCATTTCCAGCCGCTCGGCCTCGGAGTCGAGCTCCGCCATCGAGAGCCGAGGGGCGACAATCACTGGGCCCCTCGCGCGGTGCGGCCCGCCACCCCGCGCGACCTCGCGAAGCCGACCGGCGATCTGCAGCTCGCGATCCGTCCGCTGATGCGCAGCCAGCAGACCGGAGCCTGGATCCAGGGGCACGCCGGGTGGGACACGGTGCGGCGGGATGCGGCGAGGTTCGGCCGTGCGCAGAGCCGATGGTTCGGCGACCTGCTGAGCATCTCGCGCGATTCGCTGCTCTCGGGCAATGCCGGCGAGTGGCTCGTGCTCGACCAGATCGAATCGACCCTGCTGTGGGCGCATCTCCGAGCGGGCGCGGCTCTCGGCATCCCTCTGATCAGCGCGCACAAGAGCGCCTCGGTGCGGCTGGCAGACGCGGCGGAGATCACGGCGTCCATCATCCGCGACGACGACGGCGCTCTGTCGATCTCGGCGGAGATCACGATCGACGGTCAGGCCGTGTCAGCGGCGGAGGTTCATCCGGTCGGGCACAGCGGCGTCTACGCGGCGACCCTGCGCGGGAGCACGATGGAGATCGCCCTCGTCGAGCATGCCCTGTCGGCGCCCGTGCACACCCTGCTCTCGGCGCGACAGGCGATCGCTGTGCCCGCCGCCGATGAGAAGGCCTTCGTGGCCGATGCCTATCCGCTGCTCGCGAGGAGCGTGCTGGTGCGCACTCACGGCCCGGTCGAGCTTCCCGACGTCCCCGCACCCCGGCCGCAGCTCACGGTCGCCTTCGAACGCGGAGACGTGGTCAGCTACGCCTTCCGGTGGAGCTACCGGGGCTTCGGGACCGTCCCCTTCGAATGGACGGGAGCCGCAGTACGCGACGCGGATGCGGAAGCGGCTAAGCGTGCGGAGCTCGAGGCGGTCTGGCAGGATCACAGCACCACGCGGTTCCGAGCATCCGGATCGTTCCACGACATCGACGCCGCTGCCTTCGTCGCGCACGTCGTCCCCGCCTTCGAGGCGGTGGGCGTGGTCGTCGAGACCACCGGGACGCGCAAGGAGTATCGCGAGCTCACCGGCGACCCGGAGGTCAAGGTCTCCACCCTCGAGTCCACCGACGCCGACTGGTTCGACCTCGGCATCATCGTCACGATCGACGGCCGCAACATCCCCTTCGGCCCCCTGTTCACGGCGCTGAGCAAGGGCAAGAAGAAGCTGTTGCTCGTCGACGGCAGCTACTTCTCGCTCGCGCATCCGGCTCTCGACCGTCTCCGTGAGCTGATCGACGAGGCGGGCGAGCTCGACGAGTGGGAGACAGGCCCGCGCATCAGCCGCTACCAGACAGATCTCTGGGAGGAGTTCGAAGACCTCGCCGACGAGTCGGAATCGGCGGTGAGCTGGCGCTCGATGGCAGACGGGCTGCGCCAGGCGACGGGTGTTCCGCCGACCCCGCTGCCACGAGGACTGCACGCGGACCTGCGGCCGTATCAGAAGACCGGCTTCGACTGGCTCGCGTTCCTGTGGCGGCATCGGCTCGGGGGCATCCTCGCTGACGACATGGGTCTCGGCAAGACGCTGCAGCTGCTCAGCTTCGTGCAGCACACGCGCGAGGCGGGGGAGAAGCGGCCGTTCCTCGTGCTGGCGCCGACCTCGGTGCTCAGCACCTGGCGCTCGGAATCGGCCCGGTTCACGCCCGGCCTGCGGGTCGTGCTCGTCGAGAGCACCAGCGGCAAGAGGTCCGGGCGACTCGCGGATGCCGCGGCATCTGCCGACATCGTGGTGAGCTCGTACACCGTGGCGCGTCTCGACGAGAAGGAGTTCGGAACGGTCGAGTGGGCGGGGCTCATCCTCGACGAGGCGCAGTTCGTCAAGAACCCGAAGACGAAGCTGCATCGGGCGATCTCCACGTTCCGCGCCGACGTGACCTATGCCGTCACCGGCACGCCGATGGAGAACAGCCTCTCCGAGCTGTGGTCGCTCCTGAAGCTCGCCGCCCCCGGACTGTTCCCCTCGGCCAGGAAGTTCCGCGATCGCTACATCCAGCCGATCGAGAAGGGCAAGGTCCCCGAGAACGAGGAGGGCGGCGAGTACCGCCAGCGCCGGCTGTCGCAGCTGCGTCGCCGCATCCGCCCCCTCATGCTCAGGCGCACCAAAGAACTCGTGGCCGCCGACCTGCCGCCCAAGCAGGAGCAGCTGCTCGAGGTGGAGCTGAGCCCCGCGCACCGCGCCCTCTACGACGTCGTCCTGCAGCGGGAGCGGCAGAAGGTTCTCGGTCTCATCGACGATCTCGACAAGAACCGGTTCATCGTGTTCCGCTCGCTCACGCTGCTGCGCATGCTGAGCCTGGCGCCCGGCCTCATCGACGAGAACGATGCGGAGATCGGCTCGAGCAAGCTCGACACGCTGCTCGAACGCGTGATGGAGCTGCAGGCGGAGGGGCACAGGGCGCTGGTGTTCAGCCAGTTCACGTCGTTCCTCGATCTCGCGGCAGCGCGACTCGACGAGGCCGGCATCCCGTACGCGCATCTCGACGGCTCGACCCGTCGCCGCCAGGACGTCATCGACGGCTTCAAGGCGGGCGAGCAGCCGGTGTTCCTCATCAGCCTCAAGGCCGGAGGGTTCGGGCTGACCCTCACCGAGGCCGACTACGTCTTCCTGCTTGACCCGTGGTGGAATCCTGCTGCAGAAGCTCAGGCGATCGACAGGACGCATCGCATCGGCCAGACCAGCCAGGTGTTCGTCTACCGCATGATCTCGGCCGGCACGATCGAGGAGAAGGTGCTCGAGCTGCAGCAGCGCAAGGCGCGCTTGTTCACGGCGGTGATGGATGACGACGAACTGTTCGCCCAGTCCCTGACTGCTGAAGACATCCGCGGCTTGTTCGAGGACTAGCGCGGCCCCGTGACCTGCTCCGGCGCCGGCATCTGCTCCGGCGCCGGGAAGAGGGCGGCGTCGAGCACCGGCTGCGGCGGCTGCAGCCGCATGGCCTGACGCCTGCGGGCGCGGATCGTCAGCAGCGTGGCGCCGACCGCGATCGCCGCGAACAGCACGAGCCACGGAAGAGCCACGCCGAGGGCGATCAGCACAGCGCTCCAGAAAGCGACGAAGCCGTTCCAGCCGACGAGCAGCGCCTCGCCGAAGTCGTCCGGCGCCGTCTTCACCGGCACGTACTCCGACATGAGGCTCAGCGTGATCGTGGACATGGCGACCTGGTCATCGAGCGCGCGGGCCTGTGCCTCCAGACCCTCCAGCTCGGTCTGCCGTTCGGCGATCGCCGATTCCAGCTCGATGAGGTCGGAGGTCGCCGAGGCCGTTCCCAGCCATTCGTTGTAGCGCGCGATCGATGCCCGGAGCGTCGTGATCCGGGCATCGAGGTCCCGCTGCGTGCCGCCCACCTCTGCGGAGTCCAACGTGGTCTCCTTCACGGTGCCGAGGCCTGCGAGCTCGCTGCGCACGTCTTCGAGGGCGTCGGCGGGGATGCGCAGGGTGAGGTCGGCGGATGCCTGGCTGCCGTCTTCGGCTGCGTGCTCCGTGCGCGCGCTCACGCGGCCGCCGGCATCCGTCACGATCACCGTCGCCGCACCCGCGGCGTCGATCGGATCCTCTGCGACGATCGAGATGCGCCCGGTGATCACGACCGCGGTATCCGGCTCGCCGGGATCCGCCTCGGCGGGGACGTCCTGCGCCGGAGCCTGCCCGGCGTTCTGGACCGAACCGCCGCCGGACGATGCCGCGCAGCCGGCGAGGCCGAAGGCGCCGAGTGAGGCGAGGACGAGTACTGCGAGAACCCTCCGTGTCATGTGCATGCGGGCAGGCTATGGGGCGAAGTCCGCATGGACGCCGTGAGATCGGTCACGAACCGGTCAGGGTTGTGTAACGACTGCGCAACGAGGTTAGTCACGGCCCGTCTCCGGTGGTGCCCAGGAGGCCGCCGGTAGACTCGATGGGTCCACTTCGAGAGGAATGCAATGCGGATCACGGGACTCGGCCACGCGGGAATGTTCATCGAGACGGTCGGTGGCAACATCATCTGCGACCCCGTGCTCGGCCCCTCCTTCTTCGGCTCCTGGTTCCCGTTCCCCGACAACCGGGGTCTCGACTGGGAGAGGTTCGGACGCGAGGCCGACTTCCTCTACATCTCGCACCGGCACCGCGATCACTTCGACCCGCGACTGCTCGAGCAGTACATCCGCAAGGACATCGAGGTTCTGCTTCCGGAGTACCCGACCGACGATCTCGAGAAGGACATCCGTGCTCTCGGGTACACGAACATCACCTACGCCCCGGCTGGTGAGATCATCCAGCGCGGCGAGCTGAAGCTCATGATCACGCCGCTGCGCGCGCCCAGCGACGGGCCGATCGGAGACTCGTCGCTGAGCGTCGACGACGGCACCGGTTCCGTGCTGAACCAGAACGACTCGCACCCGCTCGATCTCGACCGGCTCATGCACTTCGGCAAGCCCGACGCGTACTTCACTCAGGTGTCCGGAGCCATCTGGTGGCCGATGGTCTACGACCTGCCGCTCGACGCCAAGCAGAACTTCGCACAGCTCAAGCGCGACGCGCAGAACAAGCGCGCGATGTACTACATCGAGAAGGTCGATGCCGCGCACGTCTTCCCGATGGCGGGGCCGCCCATGTTCCTCCGAGACGACCTGTTCGATTTCAACGGCGTGGGCCGCAACGGCGAGTCGATCTTCACCGATCAGAAGCAGTTCCTCGCGCATATGAAGGAGCTCGCGCCGCAGTACGACGGGCGGCTCTTCATCCCCGGCACCGTGGTGACAGTGGCCGGCGGCGAGGTCACCACGCAGCAGTCGCTGTACTCGGATGCCGAGATCGCGCACATCTTCGACGAGAAGTGGGACTATCTCGAGGAGCAGCGGGCGAGCCGTCAGCAGGAGCTCCGCGACGAGGAGGCCACGCGCGCCGAGATCATCCCGCCCGCGGAGATGCTCGAGTCCATCAAGACCTGGTGGGAGCCGTTGCTGAAGAAGTCGCGCACGATCCGTCTCGGTGTCGGCGGCAACGTCCGCTTCAGGATCGGCGATCTCGACATGGTCGTCGACTTCCCCCGCGCCAAAGTCCGCGAGTACGCCGGCGAGGAGTGCATCTACTGGTACACGATCCCCGCCGACCTCGTGTCGACCAACATCCGCGACCACGAGATCGACTGGTCGAACTCGATCTTCCTGTCCATGCAGTTCCAGGTGGGCCGCAGCGGCAAGTTCAACGAGTTCCTCACGACCTTCCTCAAGTGCCTCTCGGTCGACCGCATCGAGTACGTCGAGAACTGGTACCAGGAGCAGACGGACCAGACCGAAGACGCGGAGATCGGCGACTGGATCGTCCAGCGTCGCTGCCCGCACCTGCGCGCCGACCTCACCAAGACCGGCAAGGTCGACGAGGACGGCGTCCTGACGTGCAGCATGCACGACTGGAAGTGGGATCTCAAGACCGGTCGGTGCCTCTCGACGTCCGGTCACCCGATCCGCTCTTCGCGGATCATCGAGACCGGCAGGATCGCCGACGAGGACCTTCAGCCGACGTCGTGAACCCGCCTCGAGCGACCCGATAGACTGGGAACACCGAAGCAACCTTTAACACCGTCCAGAGAGGCGGAGAAGGGAGCGGCTGATGAGCGCACGTACCGTGCTGCACGAAGCCGATGTGGCGCGGGCGCTGACCCGCATCGCGCACGAGATCCTCGAGTCGAATCGAGGCGCCGAGAACCTCGTCCTGCTGGGCATTCCGACCCGCGGAGTCACTCTCGCCCGCCGTCTGGCCGTTCTCATCAGCGAGATCGCGCAGACGTCTGTTCCCTCCGGGGCGCTGGACGTCACGCTGTTCCGCGACGATCTGGCCAAGCACCCGACCCGCTCGCCGCATCCCACCGACATCCCCGCCGGGGGCGTCGACGGCAAGACCGTCGTCCTGGTCGACGACGTGCTCTTCTCCGGGCGCAGCATCCGCGCCGCTCTCGACGCGCTGCAGTCGATCGGGCGCCCCGCCATCGTCCGCCTCGCGATCCTCATCGACCGCGGGCACCGCGAACTGCCGATCCGCCCCGACTTCATCGGCAAGAACATCCCGTCGGCCCGCAGCGAGCGCGTCAACGTCCGTCTCTTCGAAGACGACGGCGCGGAGGGGGTGACGATCGAAGCATGAGACATCTTCTCGACACCCGGACGCTCGACCGGAGCACCGCTCTGCGGATCCTCGACATCGCCGAGGACATGTCCGACACGCAGTCGCGCGAGGTCAAGAAGCTCCCCACGCTGCGCGGCAAGACCGTCGTCAACCTCTTCTTCGAGGACTCGACGCGCACGCGCATATCCTTCGAAGCCGCCGCGAAGCGGCTCTCCGCAGACGTCATCAACTTCGCGGCCAAGGGCTCGAGCGTCTCCAAGGGCGAGAGCCTGAAAGACACGGCGCAAACCCTGGAAGCCATCGGAGCGGACGCGGTCGTCGTGCGGCATCCGTCGTCCGGCGCTCCCCAGACGCTCGCCACGAGCGGCTGGATCTCGGCCGGCGTGGTGAACGCCGGCGACGGAACACACGAGCATCCGACACAGGCTCTGCTGGACGCCTACACGATCCGCAAGCGGCGCTTCGGAGCCGACAGCCGAGGCCGCGACCTCAGTGGCGTCCGCGTC
>JAEKKN010000079.1 GCA_019510305.1 Microbacterium sp. | reverse complement strand
TGTGGACGCGGGTGCGCGAGGCGCTCGAACTCGTCGGGCTGGCGCTCCCACTCGACCACCCCACCGATGCCCTGTCCGGCGGGCAGAAACAGCGGCTCGCGCTGGCCGGCGCTCTCGCGATGCGCCCCGGGTTGTTGCTGCTCGACGAGCCCACGGCGAACATCGACCCGGATGGCGTCCGCGAGGTGCGCGATGCGGTTGCGACCGTCCTCGCCCGCACGGGCGCGACCGCCCTCATCGTCGAGCACCGCGTGGAGGCCTGGCTCGACCTCGTCGACCGCATCATCGTGCTGGCGGCGGACGGCGGGATCGCGGCCGATGGCGAGCCCCGGCAGGTGCTCGCCGCCCAGGGCGCGGCGCTCGCCGCGGCGGGAGTCTGGGTGCCCGGTCACGAGCCGCGGATCGCCCGCCGCCCAGGGCCCGCCGAACATCCGGCTCTGCTGACCGCCGAATCGCTGACGCTCGCCCGTGTCGTCGGACACCCGCTGCCCGCGACGGAGACGCACCCGCTCAACCTGTCGGTCGCCGCGGGAGACGCCGTGGCTCTGACCGGACCGAACGGCTCGGGCAAGACGACGCTGGCGCTGACGCTGGGCGGTCTGCTGGCGCCGTCGCACGGCGACGTCCGCGCGACGGCGCTGCTGACCCAGGGGAGCCAGAGGCGCCTCGACCCGCAGCCGATCCGCTGGCGCTCCCGCGAACTGCTCACCCGGATCGGTTCGGTCTTCCAGACGCCCGAGCACCAGTTCCTCGCCGCCACCGTTCGCGAAGAACTCGAGCTCGGGCCGCGAACGCTCAAGCTGCCAGCCGCTGAGGTGTCATCCCGCGTGGACGACCTCCTCGCTCGGCTCGGTCTCGACGCTCTGGCAGCCGCGAATCCCTTCACGCTCTCCGGCGGTCAGAAGCGCCGCCTCTCGGTCGGCGCCGTGCTCGCCACCCGGCCCCGGGTGCTCGTGCTCGACGAACCGACCTTCGGACAGGACGCCTTGACGTGGGCCGCGCTGGTGGAGCTGCTCGACGAGCTACGGTCAGAGGGCGCGGCCGTGGTGGCCGCCACCCACGATCCGCGGTTGGTCGACGCTCTCGCCGCCCGCAGGCTCGTCATGACGGGGGTGGCCGCGTGAGACGACACGGTGTCGCGACGATCAACCCGGTCGCGAAGGTGGCGGCCTCGCTGCTGATCGCGTTGACCCTCGCGCTCTCGGTGGATGCGGCATCCGCCCTCACCGCGCTGGCGCTCGAGCTCGCCGTTCTCCCGTTCGCCGGGCTGCGCTGGGGCGCGTTCTGGCGCCGCACCGCGGCCGTGTGGATCGCCGCCCCGCTCGCCGGGATCACCGTCGCGCTCTACGGCCGCGCCTCCGGTCACGTCTACCTCGACTGGTTGTTCGTGCACGTCACCGACGGTTCTTTGCGGCTGGCGGCGATCACCGCCGTGCGAGTGCTGGCCATCGCGCTGCCCGCAGTCGTGCTGTTCGCCACGGTGGATGCGACCGAGTTCGCCGACGGCCTTGCGCAACTTCTGCGTCTGCCCGCCCGGTTCGTGCTGGGAGCACTGGCCGCGCTGCGCCTGGTCGGATTGATGCGCGACGACTGGCAGGCACTCGAACTGGCTCGGCGGGCTCGCGGTGTCGCAGATCGCGGTCGCGTGCGGCGGCTTCCGGGGCTCGCCTTCGCCCTGTTCGTGCTGTCGATCCGGCGGGGGAGCGCGCTGGCGACGGCGATGGAAGCCCGTGGGTTCGGAGGCGATGGACCGCGCACCTGGGCCAGGCCGTCGCGGTTCGGGGGTCGCGAGGTGCTGCTCATTCTGGTCGGCGCGGCACTCGCCGCCACCGCAGTGGTCGTCGCGGTAGCGACCGGTCAGTGGGTGTTCATTGCGAGCTGAGACGGCTCTCGACGGGCTCGTGGCGGCGATCCGCGATACCGCGGGCTCACGCCGTGCCGTCGTGCTGATCGACGGCCGCTCTGGAGCCGGCAAGACCGTGCTGGCCGAGGCCCTCGCTCCGCGTCTGGGCGCGCAACTGGTGAGCCTCGACGAGCTGTATCCGGGGTGGGACGGGCTCGAGGCCGGATCCGACGCCGTGCACGAGACCGTGCTGCGCGCCCGCGACCCGGGGTGGACGCGCTGGGACTGGGCGTCGGCCCGGGCGGCGGAATGGCATCCGGTCGACCCGGATCGC
>JAEKKN010000052.1 GCA_019510305.1 Microbacterium sp. | reverse complement strand
GATGAGGACCGAGTTGCCGAGCGCCTTCCAGAACGGGATCGCATCGAGCACCTTGACCGCGTTCGCGAAGAAGTTGCCGCCCGGGATCAGGGGCAGCGTCTCGCCCCTGGTCGAGTTCGTTCCACTCGCGACCACGAACGACCACCACAGCGGATACGCGCTGCCGATCAGGAAGGCCGCGAGCAGGCCGTAGGTGAGGAAGCCGGGGCGACTGCCGATGCCCGCCGTGCCGCTCTGACGGTTGCGGCGGATGCGCTCGGGGACGCTGAGGGCCTGGGTGGCGGTCATCGGACGCGCTCCTTCCGGCGACGTTTCGGAGCATCTCCTGTGGAGATGCTCCGCGAGATGAGGAAGTTGACGAGTCCGATGCCCACGATGAGCACGAACAGGAGGATCGCGACGGCCGAGGCCTCGCCGAGATTGCGGCGGAAGAACGCGAGCTCCCAGAGGAACAGCACGGTCGTCTGGAACTGGCGTTCGCTGCCGCCGATCCCGCCGGCTGTCGACACGTCGAACAGCCGCGGCTCGGCGAAGATCTGCAGACCGCCGATCGTCGCCGTGATGATCACGAAGATGAGGGTGGGACGGATGCTGGGGATCGTGATCGAGAAGAACCGGCGCGCAGCGCCCGCCCCGTCGATCGCCGCCGACTCGTACAGGTCGCGCGGCACCGCCTGCATCGCGGCGAGCAGGATGAGGGCGTTGTAGCCGGTCCAGCGGAAGTTCACCATCGTCGCGATCGCGATGTGCGACAGGAAGGTGTTGTGCTTCCACTCCTGGTCGACGATGCCGATGAGGTTCAGCAGGTTGTTCGCGAGGCCGTCGGCCTCGTTGAAGATGCTGGAGAAGATGATCGCCGTGGCCACCGGCGTCACCACGAATGGGATCAGCACGCTCATGCGCCAGAACGAGGGGGCGCGCAGCCCCTGGTCGAGCAGGTAGGCGATCACCAGGGCGACGGCCAGCTGCGGAATCGCCGACAGCAGGAAGATGCTCAGCGTGTTGCCGATGGAGTTCCAGAACATGCCGTCGCCGAGGATCTCGGTGAAGTTCGCGAAGCCGACGAAGCCGCCTTCGCCCTTCAGCAGATCCCAGTCGTGCAGCGCTACCCACACCGTGTACAGCAGCGGGAACAGCCCGATCAGCCCGAACAGCAGGAAGAAGGGCGAGATGTAGAGGTACGGCGATCCCTTCTGATCGACGCGCGAGAGGCGATGCCGCCAGGACGGCTTGGGAGCGGCATCCGTGCTCCTGCTCTTCGGCAGAGCGGATGCCGTCGCCTGCTGCTCTTCGGTGAGAGTCATGTTCTGTCCTTCGTGTGCAGCGTTTCGTCTCGTCGCTGCGCTCCTCGCTCAACGGCCGGGCACGAGACCCGGCCGTTGAGCGAGCGAAGCGAGACGAAACGCAGAGAAGAGATACTGCTCAGTCGTTCGGGACGAGCTCGTGCAGCAGCCCGATCGCCTGCTCCCAGGCGCCCTTGGTGTCGGTCTCGCCGCGGTCGAGCGCCGTGATCGCCGGGCCGAACACGTTCTCCTGGATCACGGAGTCGTCAGCGCCCTTGTACTGCGCGACCACGCCCTTGGCCCGCTCGGCGAGGATCGCGCCGGTGGGGGCTCCGTTGAAGATCTCGTTCGGGGTCGCCTCCTCGGCGAGGGTCTCCTGCGCCTTGACGGTCGACGGGAAGTTGCCTGCGGCAGCCGATTGCTTCACCTGCTGCTCGGGCTGGGTCAGCCAGTCGGCGAGCTCTGCCGCCGCCTTCTTGTGCTCGGAGGTCTCGGGGATGGACAGCCAGGCGCCGCCCCAGTTCACTGGGCCGCCGGGGAACGCGTCGGCGAAGTCCCAGCCGGTCGCAGCGTCGCCGCCACCCGATTCCAGCTTGCCCTGCACGACTCCCAGCATCCATCCGGGGCAGACCATCGTGGCGAAGGTGCCGTCGACGAACGACTTGCCGCCGTTCCAGTCCCACTGCGTCTCGGCGGCCGACAGTCCGCCCTCGGCTGCGGCGCCCAGCTGTTCGAACCGCTTCTTGAGCTCGGCGTTGCCTTCCACGTTCAGCTCGCCGTCGGCGGTGTAGTAACCCTCGTCGAGCTGGTTCACCATCGAGTTCCACACGAAGCCGGACTGGTCGAACCACGCCTTGCCGGTCTTGGCGGTGTAGTCGGCGCCGACAGCGAAGTAGTTGTCCCAGTCGCCGTCGAGCAGCGTCGCGACCGACTCGCGGTCGCTGGGGAGCCCTGCGGCCTCGAACGCCTTGGTGTTGTAGCAGATGCCGGAGGGCCCGACATCCGTGCCGTAGCCGATCACACGGCCGTCGGGATCGGTCGCCTGGTCGTACTTCCAGTCGAGCCAGTCGCTCTTGCGGTCCTCGATGCCGTAGTCACGCAGGTCGACGAACGTGTCGGACACGTCCATGATGGCGCCGAGCCAGCCCTCCTCGATCGCGACGACGTCGCTGAGGCCGGATCCCGCGGCGATCTTCGTGAACGCGTCGGTGCGGGCGTTGCCGCCGGTGTCGATGTTCGTGGCCTCGATGGTCACATTCGGGTGGAGCTTCTCGTACTCCTTGTAGAGGTCGTCATAGCCGAACGTGCCGAAGGTGGTCACGGTCAGCGTGATCTTCTCGTCGGCGCCGTCGGCACCGTCGTCGGCGCCGGGTGAGGCGCAGCCGGCGAGGGCGATGGCGGAGACGGATGCTGCGGCTGCAGTCGCCAAGAGGCGTCGGCGGGCACGTGTGTTCACAGGTCACTCCTTTGTGCAGGTCGTGCGGTGGGTGGTGCTTTCGGGACATCGTGGGAGCGCTCCCACGAACTGCAGAGCACTCTATGGGAGCGCTCCCACGAATGTCAAGCCCTCACCCACCGCCCGCTCGGCGGAGGAGCGGCGATGTCACCGCGAGGTGCACACCCGCCCATTGAGCCGTAACTGCCAGGGCACTGTCGCATCCCCCTTGCCGACCACGACCACACCGGCCGTCTCACCTGTGTCGAGGCCGGGTGAGCGCTTCGTGCCGCTCACCGCGATTTCTGTCCCCTGCTGCGTGAATCGCCCACCCAAGGCCGTGACCACCTTCTGGCCCTGGTCGTAGCGCCAGGTCAGCGACCAGGGTTCGATCTTCTGGGCAGTGGCGTTGGTGACCGACACCGTCGACATGAACACGCGTCCGAGCTGGATGGTCGAGATCGTGACGTCGCACGAGAGCGGCTCGATCAGAGGCGAGGCGAAGGAGACGAGTTCGCGCGCCTGCTCCGGGAACCATTGACCCGCCGCAGGGTCTTCGATTCCGCGTGCCGGATCGAGCGGCCCGCCCGTTCCGCGATAGCACTTGCCGTCGGACTCGCCTGGCACCTTGACCCACAGGAATGCGTCGGCGAGAGGAACTCCTGTGGTGGTCGTCGGCCGGGCACCGGCTCCGCGCCCAGGAGGGTTGCACCAGTCTTCATGCTGGGGGTAGGTGTTCGCCGGGTACTCCCACGGGCCGATTCCGTTGCGGCTCGTGTCGACGATGAAGCGGGCGCTCGGTTCGATCGATCCCAGCTGCTCGGCGTAGCGGGAGTCGAGACCCGCTGTGCTCAAGGCGGGGTCCGAAGCATCCGAGGCCCATTCGCCGTATTGCGACATCGTCACGCCCTGCCAGTCATTAGCCGGCCCGCCGTTCCAGTACTGGTTGCCGCAGTCTCCGAACGCGCCTTCCGCCACCTGGGTGGCATACGCGATGCACGATGAGATCCAGGTGCCGTAGGCCGTATTGTTCGCCGTGTACAGGTAGTTGGAGACGTTGAGGAAGAAGCCCGTCGCGCGTTCGACGCCGGCGGACACGAGCCGTGAGGAGACCTCGCCGACGTTCAGCCACGCGGCGTTGGTGCCGTCGAGGTAGCTTCGCACCCCGGGATGCGCAGCGAAGGCGTCGACCGCGTGGTTGAGCTGCGCGAAGCGCGCAGGCGCTGCCGTCGCGGGATCGGCCTCTGCAGGCCGACACGAGTCGAGGCTGCCGTCGAGGGTCGTGTAGTGCGGGATCACGCCGAGGCCGTCTGGTTCGATCATCACGACGGCTTTGCGATCGCCGATCGCGTCCGCGAAGGCGTCGATCCAGGCGTTGTACGCCTCGGTGTCGGCTGCGCCTCCCGCGGAGTACAGGGAGCAGTCGCGGTAGGGCACGTTGTAGGCCACCAGGACCGGCAGCGTTCCTTCTGCAGAGGCATCGCTCACGACCCGGTCGACGGCGTCGTGCACCTCTTCGGGAGTGCCCCCGGTGAACCAGGTCGCGGAGGGGATGCTGGCGAGCAACTGGGCATCCGCTCGAGCCTGCCCGGTGAGCGCCTGCGCCGACTCGAGCGTCGTGCTCAACGGATCGACGTACAGCTCGAGGCCCTCGATCGCGTCCGGCTCGGCGGCCGGAACGGGCGCTGCGGATGCGTGTACCGCCGATGGCACGAGCACCACCGCGCTTCCGATGAGTGCGACGGCGGCCATGAGGCCCGCGCGCGGTCGTCTGTGGATCATGTCACTCCTTTGTGCGATGTCATCCTGTGCAGCCAGAGTCGCTCCCGGTCGTGGGAGCGCTCTCACTTACTGGTCAGTAACCATATGGAGCCGTCCACCGACTGTCAAGCCTCTCGGCGGGCGTAGCCTTGACCAGTGCCCGAAACTGAGCTGTCCCCCGCCCTCGTCCGCGCCGCATCGCTGATCCGCTCGATCCCGGACTACCCGGAACCCGGCATCGTCTTCCGCGACATCACGCCTCTGCTGGCGGACGCCGAGGCGCTGAAGGTGACCACCGACGCGATCATCGCGCCGTTCGCCGGTCAGTTCGACGTGGTCGCCGGCATCGAAGCACGCGGGTTCATCCTCGCCGGAGCCGCCGCGATCGCTGCCGGCGTGGGGCTCATCCCGATCCGCAAGGCGGGCAAGCTGCCGCGGCCGGCGGCATCCGTCGACTACGCCCTCGAGTACGGCACCGCCACCATCGAGATGCACGACGACCTGCCGGCGGGCTCCCGCGTCCTGCTCATCGACGACGTGCTCGCGACCGGCGGCACCCTCGCCGCAGGGCGCGAACTCGTCGAGCGACTGGGCAGCCACGTGATCGGAATCTCCGTGCTGTTCGAGATCGACGGCCTCGGCGGACGCGAGGCCGTCGGCGACCTCCACACGGTCTTCCACGCCTCCTGACGCCGCACATCGGGGCTCGTCGAGTTCACGTGCACTCCACGAGTGCACGGCATCCGCCCGGTAACGCGCCGTGCACTCGGCGACAAGCCGTGCGGTCGGCGGCCGTGGAGCTCGCGTAAGTCGACTTGCGCAAGCCGGTAGACTGGTGCCGCCCGTCTGCCTGTGAGTCCTGGAGCGTTCATGCCCACCATCGTCGTCGACGTCATGCCCAAGCCCGAACTGCTCGACCCGCAGGGGAAGGCCGTGTCCGGCGCATTCGCGCGTCTGGGCGTCGAGGGCTTCACCGATGTCCGCATCGGCAAGCGCTTCGAGCTCACCGTCGAGGGCGAGGTCACCGACGAGATCCTCGCCGAGGCCCGTCGCATCGCAGACGAGGTGCTCTCCAACTCCGTGATCGAAGACGTCGTCGGCATCGAGGTCGCCGAGTGACCACTCGCATCGGGGTCATCACCTTCCCGGGTTCGCTCGACGATCGCGACGCGCAGCGCGCGGTGCGCATCGCCGGCGCCGAACCCGTCGCGCTCTGGCACGGCTCGCACGACCTCGAGGGCGTCGACGCTCTCGTCCTGCCCGGCGGCTTCAGCTACGGCGACTACCTGCGCGCCGGTGCGATCGCCGCACTCTCGCCGATCATGAGCGAGGTCAAGGACGCGGCCGCCAAGGGCATGCCGATCCTCGGCATCTGCAACGGATTCCAGATGCTCGTCGAGGCGCACCTGCTGCCCGGCGGACTGATCCGCAACGATCACCAGCACTTCGTGCGCCGTGACCAGAGGCTCACGGTCGAGAACTCCGACACCGCCTGGACGAACACGTTCCGCCGCGGCCAGGAGATCGTCATCCCGCTGAAGAACGCCGACGGCGGCTACATCGCCGACGAGGACACGCTCGACCGCCTCGAGGGCGAAGGACTCGTCGCCTTCCGCTACGCGGGCGTAAACCCGAACGGGTCGCTGCGCGACATCGCCGGCCTCACGAACGAGGCGGGCAACGTGGTCGGACTCATGCCGCACCCCGAGCACGCCACCGAGCCCGGCTTCGGGCCTGACACATCGGCCGCGATGCGCTCGGGTGTCGACGGCCTCGGCTTCTTCGCGAGCGCGATCGCTGCCGTCGCACGCGTCGCGGCGTAAACCACCGCGCCGCGTCCGCGCCGGTCGCCTCACCCTCGGGACGTCTGCAGGACCTAGGCACGTCCGCAGGAGCATCCGCCGACTTCTCGTCCCGCATTCGTGCCCCGTTCCTGCAGACGTACCAGGCGAACACCCACCGTGAAAGCGGACCGACGAGTAGCATGCCGTGCATGCCCATCACACTGGAGAATGTCGGCATCGCCGTACGCGATCTCGACGAGACCATCGCCTTCTTCATCGATCTGGGCCTCACGGTTCTCGGTCGCGACACCATCAGCGGCGAATGGGCCGACACGGCGGTCGGGCTCGACGGCAACCACGCGAAGATCGCCGTGCTGCAGACGCCGGACGGTCGCGGGCAGCTGGAGTTCTTCGAGTACATCCACCCCGAGGCGATCGAGACGGAGCCCACGCTCCCGAACGAGATCGGCATGCACCGCGTCGCTTTCTCGGTCGACGACATCGACGAGTCGCTCGCGATCGCTGCCCGGCACGGGTTCCACCCGCTTCGCGGAGTCGCCACCTACGAGGACGTCTACAAGCTCACCTACCTGCGCGGGCCCAGCGGCATCCTGGTGATGTTCGCGCAGGATCTCAGGAAGGGCGCGAACGCCTAGCCGAGCGCCGGGGGCCAGACCCCGATGATCACGGCCATCACGACGACGGTCACGAGTTCATGCGCGATGTTCAGCGTCGTGAGCCTCGTGGATCGCCCTTCGAAGGCATCGTGGGTGATGAAGCGGGCCGCGGTGAAGCCCGCCCACAGCGTCACGGCCGTGACGACCGCGCTCCAGAAGAATCCCCCGCCGTAGAAGTGCCAGGCGATGGCGGATGCTCCGGCGAGCACCCATGCCGTGATGAAGCTCACGATCACCGTCGTGATGATCGCCATGGTCGCGCTGGCACCGGGGCGATCCATGTCGACGTTCGCGAGCTTCGACCAGCGCGTGCCGAAAACCTTCGGTGCGTACCAGATCGAGCCGACGATCATGCTCGACGCGGTTGCAAGCAGAACAGCCCAGTAGTTGATCTCGGGAACCATGACAGCCTCCATCGGATCGGATGCCGCCACACTACTCCCCGGCACGGCGGCGCCGGGGACCGCACCGGCACATCCCCGAAATGGTGGCGCAGGGCCATGCAACAACTCCCGCAACCGACGCTGTCCGCACCGATTCCGAACCGATTCGATTCCCTCCCTGGCGCGAGTGTAAGCGTTTGCACTAATCTGATCGCATGGCACAGCTTGAGCAGATCGCAGCCCCCGGTTCCGAGTGGTGGCGCAGCGCGGTCATCTACCAGATCTACCCCCGGTCCTTCGCCGACGCGTCGGGTGACGGCATCGGCGACCTGCCCGGCATCACGAGCCGCCTCGACTCCCTCAAAGAACTCGGCGTCGACGCGATCTGGCTGAGCCCGTTCATGACCTCGCCGCAGCGCGACGCCGGCTACGACGTGGCGGACTACCGCGACGTCGACCCGCTCTTCGGCACGCTGGCGGACTTCGACCGCATGCTCGAAGAGTCGCACGCGCGCGGCATCCGCGTCATCGTCGACCTCGTCCCGAACCACTCCTCCGACCAGCACGTCTGGTTCCAGGAGGCGCTCAAGGCGGCGCCCGGCAGCCCCGAGCGGGCCCGCTACGTGTTCCGCGACGGCCGCGGCAAGAACGGCGAGCTCCCCCCGAACAACTGGGAGTCCGTGTTCGGCGGCGGCATGTGGGAGCGCATCACCGAAGCCGACGGCACCCCGGGCCAGTGGTACCTGCACATCTTCGACGCCACCCAGCCCGACTTCGACTGGACCAACGAAGAGGTCAAGGAGGAGTTCCGCAGCATCCTGCGCTTCTGGCTCGACCGCGGCGTCGACGGCTTCCGCGTCGACGTGGCGCACGGCATGGTCAAGGAGGCGGGTCTCCCCGACTACGCCCCCGTGGCCGATGCCGATTCCATGGGCGGCGGCGAGGAGAACGTGCCGTACTGGGGACAGGACGCCGTGCACGACATCTACCGCGACTGGCACAAGGTGCTCGCCGAGTACGACGGAGACCGCGCCCTGTGCGGCGAGGCCTGGCTGCCCACGCTCAAGAAGACGGCTCTGTGGGTGCGCCCTGACGAGATGCACCAGACCTTCAACTTCCCGTACCTGATGACCCCGTGGGACGCGAAGGCTCTCGGCGACGTCATCCGCGAATCCCTCGACGAGTTCGGTGCGGTCGGCGCGCCCAGCACCTGGGTGCTGTCGAACCACGACGTCGTCCGTCACGCGACCCGCCTCGCCCTCACCGACGAGAACCCGCAGGGCGAGGGCATCGGCCCGAACACGCCGAACAAGCCCGACACGAAGATCGGTCTGGCGCGCGCCCGTGCGGCGACGACGCTCATGCTCGCCCTCCCCGGCTCCGCCTACCTGTACCAGGGCGAAGAGCTCGGACTGCCCGAGGCGATGGAGATCCCCGACGAGTTCCGTCAGGACCCGACGTGGTTCCGCACGAACGGCGAGCGGTACGGACGCGACGGATGCCGTGTGCCGCTGCCGTGGGAGGCGGATGCTCCGGCCTTCGGCTTCAACGAGACCGGCCTGTCGTGGCTGCCGCAGCCCGCCGACTGGGCCGCGTACTCACGCGACACCGAAGAGGGCGACCCCCTCTCGACGCTCTCGCTGTACAAGGAGCTGCTGGCCGCCCGCCGCGAGCACGGCTTCGGCGCAGGTTCTCTGGTGTGGGAGGACGCGGGGAAGGATGCCGTGGCGTTCCGACGCGGAGACGTCCATGTGCTCGCCAACCTCGGCACGAAGCCGCTGGCGCTCCCGGCCGGTGCGAGCGTCGTGCTGAAGAGCCAGCCGTTCGAGGGCACATCGCTGCCGGTCGACACGACTATCTGGTACACCAAGGCCTGAGCCGCCCCCGACCGTGAGACATCAGTTCCGGCATGAGACACCACCGCTCGCGTGGTGCCTCACGCGGAATCTGATGTCTCACGGAGTCAGAGAGAGAAGACATGGCGAGCATCGATGAAGTCGCCCGGCTCGCCGGAGTCTCGACCGCGACGGTCTCGCGCGCGCTGAGCGGGCGGGGCCACGTGTCCGAGTCCGCCCGCGAGCGCGTTCAGGCGGCCGCGAAGTCGCTGGGCTACGTCGTCTCTTCGCGCGCGTCGAGCCTCGCCTCCGGCCGCACGCGCAACATCGGCGTGATCGTGCCGTTCCTGGACCGCTGGTTCTTCAGCACCGTGCTCTCGGGGGTCTCCGCCGCGCTGATGCGCGAGGGCTACGACATCACCCTCTACAACATCACCGCCGACAAGGACGTGCGTCGGCACGTGTTCGACACGTTCCTGCGCCGCCAGCGCGTGGACGCCGTGATCGCCGTGTCGATCGAACTCGACGAGGACGAGACGCAGTATCTGCTCGATCTGGGGCTGCCTGTGATCGCGATCGGCGGACCGAACCCGAAACTCGACACCCTCACGGTCGACGACGTCGCCGTCGCCCAGCTCGCGACCGAGCACCTGATCGGCCTCGGCCACCACGACATCGCGCACATCGGCGCCAACCCCGAGTTCGACCTCGACTTCCACATCCCGACGAACCGCCGCCTCGGCTTCGAGAAGGCGCTCGCCAAGGCCGGCATCCCGCTGAATCCGGCGTTCCTCGAGCCGGCCGACTTCACGGTCGAGGGCGGCTATCGTGCCGCGAAGCAGCTTCTCGGTCGGCCAGGACCCCGTCCGACCGCCGTGTTCGCGGCATCCGACGAGATGGCTATCGGCGCGATCCTCGCCGCGCGCGACCTGGGATTCGGAGTGCCGGAGGACCTCTCGATCGTCGGCATCGACGGCCACGAGCTCGGAGAGTTCTTCAAGCTGACGACGGTCGATCAGTTCCCGCTCGGGCAGGGCGAGAGGGCCGCGGATGCCGTGCTCGCGAGGCTCGCTGACGACGGCACCAGCCGGGCGCCCGGGGCGCTGCCGTACGAACTGAACGTCCGAGGCACGACCGCGCGGCTCCAGTAGAGCAGGTACGCGGGCCGTGAGGATTCCGTGAGGGCCGCCCGCAGCCCCGTAAGGAAAACGTGAGGATGTCCCGGCCTCCCGCGTCGTTCCGCGTACTGTCGGGGGAGTGAACTCCGCAGTGCCTCGCCGCTCCCGTCTGCGGCTCCGACGCCTCGCTCCCGCGCAGGTGATCGCCAGCGGCTTCGGGTTCACGATCCTGATCGGCACCGTTCTTCTGATGCTGCCCGCGTCGTCGGCCGAGGGCGTCTGGACGGGATTCATCGACGCGCTCTTCACGTCGACGTCGGCCGTCTGCGTCACCGGGCTCATCGTCGTCGACACGGCCGTCTACTGGAGTCCGTTCGGCAAGGTCGTCATCCTCGCGCTCATCCAGATCGGCGGGCTCGGGATCATGCTCTTCGCGGCCCTGATCGGGCTGGCGCTCGCGCGGCGGCTCTCGGTGCGGTCGCGGATCATTACCGGCGCGGAGACCAAGGCCCAGGGCGTGGGAGACCTGCGCGGCCTCGCCGTCGGCATCCTCGTCACCACTCTCACGATCGAAGCCGCGGTCGCGGCCGTGCTGTTCGTGCGCTTCCTGACCGGATACGGCTACGACGTCGGCCGCGCCGCCTGGCACGCCGTCTTCCACGCCGTCTCGTCGTTCAACAACGCCGGCTTCGCTCTGTACACCGACAGCCTGATGGGCTTCGTCTCCGACCCGTGGGTGTGCCTGCCGATCTCGGCCGCGATCATCCTGGGCGGCCTCGGCTTCCCGGTTCTGCGACAGCTCCGTCGCGAACTGCGCGTCCCGCTGCACTGGACGATGAACACGCGCATCGTGCTCGCAGGCACCGCCGTGCTTCTCGCCGGGGGAACCGTCTACACGGCGCTGGTGGAGTGGGAGAACCCCGGAACGCTCGGTCCTCTCGACCCGGCTTCGCGCGTGCTGGCGAGTTTCTTCCACTCTGTGCAGGCGCGCACCGCCGGCTTCAACTCGGTCGACGTCGCGCAGATGCACGACGAGACCTGGCTCGGCACGGACGTGCTGATGCTCATCGGCGGCGGACCCGCCGGCACGGCCGGCGGGATCAAGGTCACCACGTTCGCCGTGCTGTTCTTCATCATGTGGGCGGAGCTGCGGGGCAGCGGCACTGTGAACGTCTTCGGGAAGCGGCTCTCGCGGGCGGTGCACCGCGAGGCCATCACGGTCGTGCTCGTCGCCATCGGCGCCGTCATGGCGGCGGTGATCGCCATCCTCGCCATGACCGACCTCGACCTCGACCGCGTGCTGTTCGAAGTCGTGTCTGCGTTCGGTACCGTGGGCATGTCGACGGGCATCACCGCCGTGCTTCCCGACGCCGCGCAGGTCATCCTCATCCTTCTCATGTTCCTCGGTCGGCTCGGCCCGCTCACGCTGGGCACCGCTCTCGCGTTCCGGGAGCGACCCGTCGCCTACGAGCTGCCGAAGGAACGCCCCGCGATCGGCTGATCGCATCAGGAAAGGACTCCCCGTGCCCAAGTTTCTCTCGTTCGGACAGGACGCCCGCCGCATCGCCGAGGCCGACTCGGTCGCGGTCATCGGACTCGGACGATTCGGCACCTCGCTGGCGCTGGAGTTGATGGCGTCAGAGACCGAGGTGCTCGGCATCGACTCGGACGAGGCGATCGTCCAGTCGCTCAACGCCCAGCTGACCCAGGTCGTCCGCGCGGACTCGACGCGCCTCGACGTGCTGCAGCAACTGGCGATCGGCGAGTTCGACCGGGTCGTTGTCGCGATCGGATCGGACATCACCGCGTCGATCCTCACCGCCTCCCTGCTGCTTCAGCTCGAGGTTCCGGTGATCTGGGCCAAGGCGATCGACGAGCGGCACGGCGCGGTGCTCGAGCAGCTGGGCGTGCACAAGGTCGTCTACCCGGAGAAGGACATGGGCCGCCGCGTGGCCCATCTGGTGCGCGGCGCGGCCGCCGACTACCTCGAGATCGACCGGGGCTACGCGATCGTGAAGACTGTCGCTCCGCAGCACCTGCACGGCATCACCCTGACCCAGGGCGGCGTCCGCGCGACCCACGGCGTCACCGTCGCCGCCTACCGGCCCGCGCTCGGCGAGTGGCGCAATGCCGAGGCCGACACCGTGCTGCACGAGGGAGACACCCTGCTCGTGGTCGGCCCGACCTCGAACGTCGAGAGGTTCGCGCAGCTGCGCTGAGGAACCTCGGGAGCGCAGAGGATGCCGCGACCGGCGCTCGGCGACAGCGGACGGATGCAGCGCCCGACGCACGGCGGACGGATGCAGCGCTCAGCGCTCAGCGCAGCATGCGAAGCGACTCTGCGACCCCCTCCAGGCCGCCGTCCGCGAGCGCGAAGTACGCCCACTTGCCGCGCTGCTCGCGCGTGACGAGACCGGCCTCGGCGAGGAGCTTCATATGGTGCGACACGGTGCCCTGCGAGAGCCCGACTGGCTCGATGAGGTCGCAGATGCACGCCTCTCCGCCCTCAGCCGCGGCGATCAGCGACATCAGCCGCACCCGGGTCGGGTCGCCCAGCGCCTTGAAGACGTGAGCGATGCGCTCGGCGTCTTCGGTCGTCACCGACGACGACAGCGAAGGCGTGCAGCACGACGACGAGGTCTCTTGAATGGTCATCGGCAGGCTCATATTCACATCATGACACGTATTGACAATCTTCGATACATGCGCGACGCTTCTCGTATTGAAGTATTTCGATTTGAGGAGTGTTGATGTCCCAGCCGCCGGTCGTCGTCGTCGGAGCAGGACCGCAGGGGCTCGCCGCCGCGGCGCATCTCACCGAGCGGGGTCTCGACGTGGTCGTGG
This sequence comes from Microbacterium sp., assembly GCA_019510305.1. Classification (GTDB taxonomy): domain Bacteria; phylum Actinomycetota; class Actinomycetes; order Actinomycetales; family Microbacteriaceae; genus Microbacterium; species Microbacterium natoriense_A. The sequence continues at coordinate 40,313 of JAEKKN010000052.1, read as the reverse complement.
TCGAGAAGGGCGAGCGCGCAGGAGCTGCGGTCGCAGAGTGGGGCCATGTGCGCCTGTTCTCGGCATGGCCAGAGCTGACAGATGCCGCCGCCCGCCGCATCCTCGAGCCCACCGGATGGACCGCCCCCGCTTCGGGCTATCCCACGGGGGCCGAATGGGTGTGCGACTACCTGACCCCGCTCGCCGCCGCCCTGGGAGACCGTGTCCGCTACGGCACAACGGTCACGGGCATCGCGCGCCAGGGGCGGGACAAGATCGTGGATGCCGGCCGGAAGAGCCAGCCCTTCGTCGTGCACACCCGTGATCGCGACGGCGGCGAGGACCGCCTGCTCGCCCGCGCCGTGATCGATGCGAGCGGTACGTGGACGCTGCCCAATCCCGCCGGCGCCGACGGATTCCCGGCGGTCGGTGAAGCCACAGCATCCCATCGCATCTCCTATCGGATCCCCGATGAGGTCACAGGCCTCGCCGGGGCCCACGTGGTGGTCGTCGGCGCCGGCCACTCGGCGACCCACACCGTGCTGAGATTGAGCGAGCTTGCGCGCCGAGCGCCCGGCACGCGGATCACCTGGCTGCTCCGTCGCGGCAGCGTGTCGAACGTCTTCGGCGGCGGCGCAGCCGACGAACTTCCGGAGCGAGCAGCCCTCGGATCCCGCGCCCGAAGGATGATCGAGTCGGGCGTCGTCGACGTGGTGGCCGGGTTCCGCGTGGCCGCGTTCGACGATGCATCCGATCTGCTGACGATCCGCGCCGAGGACGGCCGCGAGGTGACCGGGGTCACGCAGGTCTTCGCGCTCACCGGGTTCCGCCCCGACACCGCGATCCTGCGCGAACTGCGCATCGACCTGGATGCGTCGCTCGACGCCGTCGCGGGAATCGCGGCCGACATCGATCCGAACATCCACTCCTGCGGGTCGGTCGCCGCGACCGGCGCACGACAACTCGCCCAGCCCGAGCAGGGACTGTTCATCGTCGGCGCGAAGTCGTACGGGCGCGCTCCGACGTTCCTCGCCCTGACCGGCTTCGAGCAGGTGCGCAGCGTCGTCGCACACCTCGCGGGCGACCACGAGGCGGCGGCCCGCAACGAACTCGCCCTCCCTGACACCGGAGTCTGCGGCGGCGCAGGAGACTTCGACGAGTCGTCGAGTGGATGCTGCGCCGCCCCCGCCGTCCCGCAGATCGGCTCACGTCCGGTCGCCGCTGCCCCCGCATCCGCCCTTATCCTGGAGTCACGATGACCGACACGTCCGCCAAACCCTCCGTGCTCTTCGTCTGCGTGCACAACGCCGGCCGTTCGCAGATGGCCGCAGGATTCCTGCGCGACATCGCCGGCGACCGCATCGAGGTCCGCTCGGCGGGCTCGATGCCGGCTGAGCAGATCAACCCGATCGCCGTCGAGGCGATGGGCGAGCTCGGCATCGACATCACCGCAGAGCAGCCCAAGGTGCTCACGACGGAGGCCGTGCAGGCGTCCGACGTGGTGATCACGATGGGCTGCGGCGACGCCTGCCCGTTCTTCCCGGGCAAGCGCTACGAGGACTGGACGCTCGACGACCCGGCAGGTCAGGGCATCGATGCGATGCGCCCGATCCGCGACGAGATCCGCCGCCGGATCGAGCAGCTCACGAGCGAGCTGCTGCCCTGAGCGACCGCGGGAGCCCGTCTTCCGGTCGCAGTTCGTGCCGTCTCATCGGCTTCGAAGCGGCACGAACTGCGACTGGAACAGGGCGGGGATGACGGAAGCGGCACGAACTGCGACCGGAACGCCGGAGCACACACGCAACGCCCAGGGGGAATCCCTCAGCGTGCGACGACGAGCCCCTTCGTCGCCGCCTGCGCGGCCAGGAACCGCCGCTGCACGTCGGGCCAGTTGACGATCTCCCAGAACGCCTTCACGTAGTCGGCGCGCACGTTGCGGTAGTCAAGGTAGTACGCGTGCTCCCAGACGTCGAGCTGCAGCAGCGGCGTCACGCCGAGCGGCACATTTCCCTGCTGATCGAAGAGCTGGAACACGACGGGGCGTTCGCCGACGCTGTCCCACGCGAGCACTGCCCAGCCCGACCCCTGCACGCCGAGAGCCGTGGCGGTGAAGTGCGCGCGGAAGGCGTCGAGCGATCCGAAGGAGTCGTCGATCGCCGCGGCGAGCTCGCCCTCGGGCGATCCGCCGCCGTCGGGCGAGAGGTTCTCCCAGAACACGGAGTGATTGATGTGGCCGCCCAGATTGAAGGCGAGGTCCTTCTCGAGCTTGTTCACGGCTGACAGATCGCCCGACTCGCGAGCGGCGGCGAGCTGCTCGAGGGCGGTGTTCGCGCCGGTGACGTAGGCCTGGTGGTGCTTGGAGTGATGCAGCTCCATGATCGTGCCGGAGATGTGCGGGGCCAGCGCCGAATAGTCGTACGGCAGCTCGGGGAGTGTGTAGGGAACGGACATGGTCTTCCTCTCGGATGGGCTCTGCGGATCAGTCGTGCGGAAGGGCGCGGAACCGGCGATCGACATACACGAGGGGGCGCCCTGGACGACCCTCGGTCACTTCGACGACCTCGGCGATGACGACAGTGGAGGATCCGACCGGCACGGTCTGGATCGGGCGGCAGCGCAGAGCGACGCGAGCAGCCTGCAGGTGGGGCTCGCCGGTCGGGAGCGCACTCCAGCCCTGTTCGGGCGTGAAGCGCTCCCCGCCGCTCACGGCGAAGCTCTCCGCGAGCTCGGAGTGCTCGTCGTCGATGAGATGCACGACGAAGCTGTCTGCGGCGAGGATCGCACCGGCGCTTCCTGTCGCCCGCGTCACCGAGAACACGATCGCCGCGGGGTCGACGGCGACGGACGCCACACTCGAAGCGGTGAGGCCGACCGGTCCTGACGCGCTCATCGCGGTGATGATCGCGACGCCGGACGGATGCTGCCGGAAGGCCGACTTCATCTGCTCGCCGACATCCGAGGGGATGGGCGCCGGGGTAAGGGTCGTGGAAGTTCGGGTCACATCAGCAACGCTAAAACCTCAAGTACACTTGAGATCAAATCGAGGGAAGGATGCCGGATGGATGACGCCGCCGATCACGCCGCGCACGGCCCCGACGAGCCGCTCACGATCGGAGAGATGACCCGGCGCACGGGCGTCGCCGCATCTGCTCTGCACTTCTACGAGAATCTCGGCCTCATCGCGTCGACCCGCACCCCCGGGAATCAGCGGCGGTACGCCCGGCACATGCTGCGCCGGGTCTCGCTCATCACGGTCGCGAAGCGCCTCGGCATCCCGCTGGCCGATGTGCAGGACGCCTTCGCCGACGTTCCGCTCACCCAGACTCCGAGCCATGCCGATTGGCAGCGCGCGTCGCGCCGCTGGAAGCGCGAGCTCGAGAAGCGCCGCGAGGGCATCGAGCGGCTCGAGCGCGAGCTGACCGGATGCATCGGCTGCGGCTGCCTGTCGATGAAGGCGTGCGGGTTGCTTAACCCCGATGACGCGCTCGGCAGTCAGGGTGTCGGCCCGCAGCGGCTGCGCGAGGACTGAGCCGCCCCCTCCCCGACGACGCCGCGGGGTCAGGACACCGCGAAGCCCGCGCTCAGCAGCACCTCGTCGCGCGAGCTCGGGCCCACGAGGAGCTCGAACTCCCCCGCCTCCACGAGGCGTACGCCCGCGGCATCCACGATCGTGCACTCGGCGACGGGAAGGTCGACGCGCACCCGCGCCGATTCGCCGGGGGCGAGGTCGACCTGGCGGTACGCCTTGAGCTCCTTGTCGGTCCAGCTGACGCTCGTCACGGAATCCCGCACGTAGACCTGCACGGTCTCGCGCACCGCGCGCGCACCGGTGTTGGTCACCGTCACGTGCGCGACCACCGAATCGCCGCGACCGAGCGCGGTCGACTCCAGCGCCAACTCGGAGTACGCGACCGTCGTGTACGACAGCCCCTCGCCGAACGCCCAGGCCGGAGACTGCGTGAGGTCGGCATAGCGATCGCCGTGCTGACCGCGGATCTGGTTGTAATAGGTCGGCTGCTGGCCGACGTGACGTGCGAACGAGATCGGCAGCCGTCCCGACGGCTCGACCGCGCCGGAGATGATCTCGGCCAGCGCGCGGCCCCCCTGCATCCCGGGGTTCGCGGCCCAGATCACGGCGGCCGCCTTCGAGACGGATGCCGGCAGCACGAGCGGCTTCGAGGCCAGCAGCACCACGACGACGGGCGTGCCGGTCGCGATCACAGCATCGAGCAGAGCGTTCTGCCCTCCGAGGAGCTCGAGCGTCGCGGTCGAGCGACCCTCGCCGTTGAGCTCGATACGGTCGCCCACCACGGCCACGACGACGTCGGATGCCGCGGCGAGCGCGACCGCATCGGCGATCTGCTCGGGGTCCGGCGCTGCCGGAACGAACTTCCGATCCCACGGGACGGGGTCGAGGGCGTCGGGACCGTTCTCGAACGTGAGGATGTCGGCTCCGGCGGCAGAGCTCACCGACCAGCGGTCGACGGCCTTCAGCCCGTCGAGCACGGTCGTGATCATCTCGCGCGGCTGCGCGTCGAGCCACCCGGCCTGACCCGAGCCCCCGGCCCAGTCGCCGAGCTGCGTCTGCGCGTCGTCGGCCAGCGGCCCCACGACCGCGACCCGCAGCGGCGCGGCCGACCGAAGAGGCAATGTCCCGTCGTTCTCGAGCAGCACGATCGATCGCCGCGCGATCTCGAGGTTGAGTTCGGCGTGCGCAGCGCTGCCGACCACGGCATCCACCTGGTCCATCGGCAGCCGAGGGTTCTCGAACAGTCCCAATTCGAACTTCAGGGTGAGGATGCGGGCGACCGCGGCGTCGAAGTCCGCCGACGACAGCATCCCCTTCTCCACCGCGTCCAACGCCCCCTCGAAGAAGAGAGGGGTGTTCATGACCATGTCGTTGCCGGCCTTCACGGCAGCGGCCGCCGCGTGCGTGTAGTCGGGCTGCACGTGCTGCTCCCACACCATTCGGCCGATGTTGTCCCAGTCGGTGATGAGGGTGCCTGTGTACCCCCACTCGCCGCGCAGCACATCGCTGAGCAACCAGTCGTTCACCGTGATCGGCACGCCGTCGGTGGTCTGGTAGCCCAGCATGAAGGTGCGGCATCCCTCGCGGGCGACCCGCTCGAACGGCGGCAGGAACCACGAGCGGAGCTTGCGGCGGGAGATGTCGGCCTCACTGGCGTCGCGTCCGCCCTGTGTCTCGGAGTAGCCGGCGAAGTGCTTCGCCGTCGCAAGGATCGCGGTGGGGTCGGCGAGGCCGTCGCCCTGATAGCCGCGCACCATCGCCGAGGCGAGCTCTCCGATCAGGAAGGGGTCTTCGCCGAAGGTCTCGCTGATGCGCCCCCAGCGCAGGTCGCGGGCGATGCACAGCACGGGCGAGAAAGTCCAGTGGATGCCGGTGACGGCGACCTCCACGGCGGTGGCGCGCGCCACCCTCTCGACCAGCTCGGCATCCCACGACGCCGCCATCCCGAGCTGAGTCGGATAGATCGTCGCGCCGGGCCAGAACGAGTGCCCGTGAATGCAGTCCTCACCGACGATCAGCGGAATCCGCAGTCGGGTCTGCGCGGTGAGCTCGTTCGCCCTGATCAGCCGCTCGGGAGAGGTATGCAGGATCGAGCCCGCCATGCGCCGCATGACGTGATCGTCGAGGTCGTCACGGGCGTCGAGCTGCAGCATCTGCCCGACCTTCTCCTCGACGGTCATGCGCGAGAGCAGGTCGGCGACCCGCTCGGGGATCGAGAGGGCGGAATCCTGGTAGGGAAGGGTGGTCGCGAGTGTCATCGTTCCTGGTTCGCTGCGGTGTCGTCGGCGGTCGTGGTGCGGATGCTGCGGACGGCCGTGACCGCGTCGTTCACGTCGAGTCCCTTCTTGCGCATGGCTCGTGCACGCTCGCCGGCCGAGCGCAGGCGCGGATTCACGTACTCGTCGATGCCGAAGTTCACGAGGGCGAGAGCGACGCCGATCAGCGCGATGCAGAGCCCCGGGGGCAGGTACCACCACCACTGATTCTGCCGGAACGCACCCTGCGCCGAAGCCCAGTTCAGGATCGTCCCCCAGTTGTAGGTCGTCACCGGGATCACGCCGATGTACGACAGCGTGGTGAGGCCGAGGATGGCGGCCGTCACGGTACCGACGAAGCTCGCGGCGATCAGGGCCATCAGGTTCGGCAGCATCTCGATCGCGATGATCCGCCGCAGCGGCTCACCGTTGGCCCGGGCCGCCTGGATGAAGTCGCGGTTGCGCAGCGACATCGTCTGGGCGCGCAGCACCCGGGCGCCCCACGCCCAGCCGGTGATGCCGAGGACGGCCGCGATCACCCACAGCGGCGGCTCCTCGAACATCGACGCCACGATGATGATCAGCGGCAGTCCCGGGATCACGAGGAACACGTTCGTCAGCGCCGAGAGCGATTCGCTCTTCCAACCGCGCAGGTACCCGGCGATGACGCCGACCGCGATCGCGATGACGGTCGCGATCACGGCGGCGAGGAAGCCGACGACGATCACGCCTCGCGTGCCGTGGATCACCTGACTCAGCACGTCCTCGCCGATGTGCGTGGTCCCCAGCCAGTGGTCCGCCGAGGGCGGCTCGAAACGGCGTGTGTTGTCGACCTTGGTCGGCGGGTAGGGAGCGAGGAGATCGGCGAAGATCGCGATCAGCACGAAGACGCCGATGATCACGAGCCCGGTGATGGATTTGCCGTTGCGGAACATCGCGAAGGCGCTTCCCAGCCGGCTCCAGAACGTGGGCGCATGCGCGGATGCCGCGGCCGGGACGCGCGTGCGGACCACGAGCGTCTCGGGAGAGCCGACACCGGACACGGTCGAGGACTCGGGGGCGGGGGTGTTCATGATCAGGCCTCCGTCTGGCGTGTGCGCGGGTCGAGGAATGCGTAGGCGATGTCGGCGATGATGTTCGCTACGAGGACCGACACCGTGAGGATCAGGAACACACCCTGCATGAGCGCATAATCCTTTGCGTTGGTCGCGTCGAGGAGGAGCTTGCCGACGCCCGGGTAGCTGAACACCATCTCCATGACGATCGTGCCGCCCACGATGAAGCCGATCGAGAGCGCGAAGCTCTGGATCTGCGGCAGCACGGCGTTGCGCGCGGCATAGCCCCAGAGCACGCGGCGGTTCGGCATGCCCTTCGCCTGCGCGACGGTGATGTAGTCCTCGTCGAGGACTGTGAGCATCATGTTGCGCATGCCCAGCATCCATCCCCCGAGCGAGGCGATGATGATCGTGAGGGCCGGGAGCGTGCCGTGCACGAGGACCTCGCCGACGAACTCGAAGGACCACTCCGGAGTGACGCCGACGCCGTAGGCCTTGCCGATGGGGAACCAGCCGAGGTTCACCGAGAAGACGGCGATCGCGAGCAGGCCCAGCCAGAAATAGGGGATCGTGCCGAGGAACGTCGTGATCGGCACGAGCACGTCGAGCCTGCTGCCGCGTCGCCAGCCGACGACCGCGCCGCCGATGGTGCCGATCGCGAAGGAGACGATGGTCGCGAATCCGACGAGGCCGATCGTCCACGGCAGCGCCTGCGCGATCACCTCGGTGACCGGGCGCAGGCCGTGCAGCAGCGAGATGCCGAGATCGCCTCGGAGCAGCAGGCCCCAGTAGTCGAGGTACTGCTGCAGGAGCGACTTGTCGGTGTCGAGGCCGAGCAGTGCGCGCAGCGCCTCGGCCGCCTCGGGCGTCACGTTGCGATTGCGGGCGAGGTACTGGTCGACCGCGTCGCCCTTCATCATGCGGGGCAGGAAGAAATTGATCGTGAGCGCCGCCCACAGCGTGAAGAGGTAGAACAGCGCGCGGCTGCCGAGGAACCGCCAGGGCACACGCCCCCGTCCCTTGACCGCGCGGGTCGCCGTCGTGCCTGCCGCGAAGGCGTCGGGCTGCGGTGTGCCGAGCTCTGGAGTCATGACGCTCACAGCGCACCTCCACGTGCGTTCGTGCTCTTCGACTCGCTCGGTTCGCTCGTTGACCAGGCGGCGGAGTCGAGTGCGAAGTGCTTTTCTGGATCAGGGGATGCGGCGCGCAACTGCTGCGTGTAGGGGTCCTGCGGTCGCAGGATGACGTCGTCCGCGGTTCCGCGTTCGACGATGCGTCCCTGGTTCAGCACGATGATCTCGTCGCTGAAATGTCGAGCGGTGGCGAGGTCGTGCGTGATGTAGAGCACGCCCAGGCCCTCTTCGCGCTGGAGGTCGGCGAGCAGGTTCAGCACCCCGAGACGGATCGAGACGTCGAGCATCGAGACCGGCTCGTCGGCCACCAGCAGACTCGGACGCGATGCCAGCGCACGGGCGATCGCGACGCGCTGACGCTGCCCTCCGGAGAGCTCATGCGGACGGCGATCGATCACGGCATCCGCCTTCAGCTGCACCCGTTCGAGCAGGCGGCGCACCTCTGCGTTGATCTCGTCTTTGGGCACCACGCCGTCCAGGCGCAGCGGTCGTTCGACGTGGTAGCCGATCGAGTGGTACGGGTTGAGCGAGGCGAACGGGTCCTGGAACACCATGCGCAGGCGTTGACGGTAATCGCGAAGCCTCCGACCGCGACGCGGGACGGGCTTGCCGTCGAGCAGCACCTCGCCCGTCGTGGGGCTCTCGAGCTGCGTGAGGATCTTCGCGATCGTCGATTTTCCGCTGCCGGACTGGCCGACGAGGCCGATCGTCTGCCCCGACTCGAGCGTGAAGTCGACGTCGTCGAGCGCCTTGATCTGACCTGCGCCGCGGACGTTGTAGATCTTGGTGACGTGGGAGAAGTCGAGAACGGTCATCGCGTCACCACCCCCTTCTCTCTGGTGAGGCGCGGGAACGACGACAGCAGGGTGCGGGTGTAGTCGTTCTGCGGGCGGGTCCAGATGCCCTCCGCCGAATCGAGCTCCACGATCTCCCCCTCGCGCATGATCGCGATGCGGTCGCTGATCTCGAGCAGCAGCGGAAGGTCATGGGTGATGAAGATGACCGAGAAGCCGAACTCGTGACGCAGCTGCGAGATCTGCTTGAGGATCTCGCGCTGCACGAGCACGTCGAGCGCCGTGGTCGGCTCGTCCATCACCATGAGCTGCGGCCGCAGGGCGAGCGCCATCGCGATCATCACGCGCTGCCGCATGCCGCCCGAGAGCTCGTGCGGGTACGACCGGGCGCGATCGGCGCCGACCTTGACGATCTCGAGCAGATCGTCCACTTCTGCCCGCCGACGGCGACGACCGAAATCGGGGCGGTGGATCTCGAAGACGTCCTCGAGCTGCGAGCCGATGGTCGCGACCGGGTTGAGAGCGTTCATCGCGCCCTGGAACACCATCGAGATCTTGTCCCAGCGGAAGCGCCGCATCTGCTCGGCGTCGAGGACGTTGATGTCGATGTCGGTCCCGCCGGCGTCGTGAAAGGTCACGTCGCCGCTCGTGATCACCGCGGGAGCTTTGAGCAGGCGCTGGATGCCGTAGGCGAGCGTGGTCTTGCCGCATCCCGATTCGCCGGCGAGTCCGAGGATCTCGCCGCGTGCGAGTTCGAGGCTGACGTTCTTCACCGCCTCGACGGGAGGATCGACGTCGTACACGACAGAGAAGTCGCGCACGCTGAGGAGAGGATCAGGCATGGGGTGTCTTTCGTATGGGGCGTTTCGTCTCGTCGCTCCGCTCCTCGCTCAACGACCGGGCAGGTCGTACCCGGTCGTTGAGCGAGCGAAGCGAGACGAAACGCCCTCGGATGCGGACTACTTGGCCTTCAGCTGCGACAGGATCTGCACGACGCCGGGCTGGGTCGGATCTGCGGACGCGTACTGGTCGTCCTCGGTCGGGAAGCCGGTGTAGCTGCGGGTGTTGTACTCGCCCAGCAGCGGATGCGCGCCGAGAGGGATCGCCGGCACGTTCTCGACGAACGCGGTCTCGAGCACTGCGGCGGCGGCGTCGCGCTCATCCTGCGATGCGGCGTTCTGATACGTGCGCAGCGCCTCGGTCACCTTCGGGTCGTCGAAACGGCCGAAGTTGAACTGAGCCTTGCCGTCGACGATCCACTTCGGGTCCATGGTCGAGGTGTACAGGCCGTAGGCGTTGCCGGTGTCCTCGAGCCAGTGGATGATGGCCTGGAACGACCCTTCCTGACGCGCGGCGTCCCAGCCGCCCCAGTCGGGCTGATCGACCTTGACCTCGATGCCCAGGCCCTCGTCGAGTTCTTCGGCCAGAAGGGCCTGCTCGGTGTTCCAGTCGCTCCAGCCGGCGGGGACCGAGATCGAGAAGGTCACCTGCTCGCCGTCGGGGTCGGTGAGCTTCTCGTCCTTCCAGGTGTACCCGGCCTCCGTGAGGATGCTGCGCGCCTTGTCGATGTCGACCGAGTAGACGTCGTCCTGGTACTCGGGGATGATCTCGTCGGCGAGCAGTTCGCTGAGCCCGGTCTTGTTCCAGATCGGCTCGCTCGCGCCCTCACGGGCGATGTCGACGTACGCCTGACGGTCGATCGTCCAGGCCAGCGCCTCCCGCAGAGCCACGTCGTTGAACGGCTTGGTCTGCAGATTCATGAACAGCGTTCCCGACCCCGCGGTGGGCGAGACGAGGAAGTGGTTGTCCTCATCGGCGGCGAGGTAGCTGTCCTCGATCTGCGGGATGAACGCCTGTGCCCAGTCGGCCTCGCCCGAGACGAGCGCCGTGGTCAGGGCCGCGTTGTCTCCGTAGGAGACGTAATGCAGTTCGGGTACCGCGAGCTCGCCGCCCCAGTAGTCGTCGTTCGCCGTCAGAGTGACCGACTCGGTGGTCCAGCTGTCGAGGACGTAGGGTCCTGTGCCGACGGCGAGGCCGTCGTCGGTGAGCGGGTCGGTGTTGGGGTCGGCGATGCCCTCCCAGACGTGCTTCGGGACGATCGGGGTGTGCAGCACTCGGGCCTGCGCGGTGTACTTCGAGTCGCCGAACTTCAGGGTGATCGCGTCGCCGTCGACGGTCGCGCCCTGGTAGTTGAGTCCAGAGGTGTCGCTGAGCTTGCCGCTCAGGTACTGGTCGAACGTGAAGACGATGTCGTCGCCCGTGAAGTCCTCGCCGTCGCTCCACTTCACGCCCTTGCGGGGCACGACGGTCACCTCGGTGTAGTCGTCGTTCCACTCGACCGACTCGGCCAGCCACGGTGTGGTCTTCAGGTCGCCGGTCGGGTTCACGAGCGCAAGAGGCTCGAAGATGACCTTGCCGTAGCCGTACTTCGAGGCGGAGGAGTCGCCGAGGTAGGGGTTGTGCGACTCGGTCGTGATCGCGCCGTCTGGCTTGGCGATCGTGAGAGCCGCACCGGCGGCGGGCTTGTCGCCGCCGGAACCACCGGCGGAGCATCCGGCGAGCGCCGAGATTCCGAGGGCGGTGATCGCGGTGAACGCGATCAGTGATCTGTTGAGCTTCATTGCTTCTCCTTGAACACAGGACGTTGTGCGAGGGCGATTGCTTTACTTACTGTCGAGAAAGTAAGTTGTTGGTGAGGTTACCGACTGGTAAGCGTGATCGCAAGTACGATCAAGTCACGATCGAGTAAACGAAGGAAGCGCGATGAGCAACGGCGCAGGCTCCGCACCAGAGTCGTCCCGCGTGCGTCCGGCGACCCGCGCGAAGCGCGAGCAGATCCTCAAGGCCGCGGTCGAGATCTTCGGCAACAAGGGATTCGCCAACGGCACGCTCGCCGACGTCGCCGAGCAGGTCGGCATCACCCACGCGGGGGTGCTCCACCATTTCGGCTCCAAGCAGAAGCTGCTGCTCGAAGTCCTCGACTACCGCGATCAGGCCGACGTCCAGGATCTCGAGAGCAAGCGAATCCCGTACGGCCCCGAACTCTTCGTCCATCTGGTGAAGACCGCGTTCGTGAACGAGAAGCGGCCGGGCATCGTGCAGGCGTACACCGTGCTGTCGGCCGAGTCGGTCACCGACGATCATCCCGGGCGCGCGTACTTCGAGCACCGCTACACGGTGCTGCGCAAAGACGTGTCGGACGCCTTCGCCGATCTCTGCGCGCAGGAGGGCGTGACCGAACCCGCGACCGTCGCCGCGGCATCCGCCGCCATCCTTGCGGTGATGGACGGCCTGCAGCTGCAGTGGCTGCTGCACCCTGACGTCGTCGAGCTGGCGCACGCCAGCGAATTCGCGATCCGTGCGATCGTGAACGCCGTGCTGCACCCGGGCCCCGAGCTCGCGTCGTACGTGCACGATTCCTGATTCCGCGCTCGCTCCCGCGGGTAGGCTCAGGCCATGACGATCGATCTCGAAGCGCTCTACATCGACCTGCACCAGCATCCCGAGCTGTCATTCCAGGAGCACCGCACGGCCGCGATCGCCGCCGGCCACCTCCGGGATCTCGGGCTCGAGGTCGAGGAGGGCGTCGGAGGCACAGGAGTCGTCGCTCTGCTCTCCAACCCGTCGACCGACTCAGGGGCTGAGGGTCCTGTCGTCTGGCTGCGCGCAGACATGGACGGCCTGCCCGTCGAGGAGGCGACCGGCCTGCCGTACGCCAGCACCGCCCGCGGTGTCGATCCGGCAGGGCACGACGTGCCGGTGATGCACGCATGCGGCCACGACATGCACGTGACCGCGATGATCGGCGCCGTCGAGAGGCTGCTCGCGACGCGCGACGAGTGGTCGGGAACGGTCGTGGTGCTGATCCAGCCCGCTGAGGAGTTCGGCGCCGGAGCCAGAGCGATGCTCGACGCCGGCATCCTCGACCGCTACCCCCGGCCCGACATCGTGCTCGGGCAGCACGTCACCCCCTTCCCCGCCGGGATCATCGGCGTACGCAGCGGCACGCAGATGTCGGCATCCGACGGGCTGACCGTGACCATGCACGGTCGCGGCGGGCATGGCTCGCGCCCCCACACGACCATCGACCCCGTCGTGATGGCGGCCGCCACGGTGATGCGGCTGCAGACGATCACCTCGCGCGAGATCGACCCGAAAGACGTCGCGGTCGTCACGGTCGGCTCGATCCACGCCGGTCTCAAGAACAACATCATCCCCACCGAGGCCACGCTCGAGCTCAGCCTGCGCTACCCCACCGACACGATGCGCGACAAGGTGCTCGCGAGCGTCGAGCGGATCGTGAAGGCCGAGGCTCTCGCGTCAGGGGCCGAGCGCGAGCCTGACATCGAGACCCTGCACACGCTGCCCGCGACCATCAACGACGAGGAGGCGACCACCCGCGTGGCCGCCGCGCTGCGTGCGAAGCTCGGCGACGAGGCCGTGATCGACCCCGGCCTGTTCACCGGCAGCGAGGACGTCTCGTGGTTCGCTCGGGATGCGGGAGCGCCTCTGGTGTTCTGGTTCTGGGGCGGCTTCGATCCCGCGGTGTTCGCGGAGGCCGTGGCGAAGGGCCGCGTCGAGAGCGACATCCCGACGAACCACTCGCCTTACTTCGCGCCAGAGATCCACCCGACCATCGAGGTCGGCGTAACCGCGATGGAGACGGCTGCGCGGGAGTTCCTCGCCTGAGCGCTCCTACACTCCGATGATGTGCGGAGGGGGCGGGGGCGCGAGCTCGCGCTGCGGAACCCCGTGCGCCTCGCGGTGCAATCGCTCCATGCGCAGGTCGAGCTCGGCGGCGGCCTCGGCCGCATCCGTCAGACTGTCGACGAGGTGCGCCGGCACCTGATTGGCGAACTTGTAGTAGATCTTGTGCTCGAGACTCGCCCAGAAGTCCATCGCGATCGTGCGGAACTGCACCTCGACCGGCACCGAGAGCGCTCCGGTCGACAGGAACACAGGCACCTCGAGGATCGCGTGCAGGCTCTTGTAGCCGTTGGGCTTCGGGTTCTTGATGTAGTCCTTCACGACCCGCACGGTGATGTCATCCTGCGCGGTGAGCAGATCGAACAGCCGGTACACGTCGGCGGTGAAGCTGCAGGTCACGCGGACGCCCGCGATGTCGGTGATCTCCTCGCGGATGCGATCGAAGTCGGGATCTTCGATGCCCTTGCGAGCGATCTTCTCGACGATGCTGTCCGGCGACTTCACCCGACTCTTCACGTGCTCGATCGGGTTGTACGCGTGGTGGTGAGTGAACTCGTCCTTCAGGATCGAGATCTTCGTCTCGACCTCGCGCATGCCGAACTCGTACTCGTGCAGGAATCGCTGGAACCGATCGCGGAGCTCCTTCGCCTCGCTGATCGCGTTCTCATCGACCGACACCGTGCTCATGACTTCGACGCTATCGATTCGCGATCTGAATCGCCTGTGCATCTCCGATGGACGATGCTCAGACGCGGCGCCCCGCCCCCGGCGTAGCGCAGCTGCACCGCGATATCGCCTACCGAGCGACCGGTGAGAAGCACGACCAGCAGCCACAGGCCGGATGCCGTCGCGATGCCGACCACCTCGGCGAGCCGCCCGTCGAGGACGATCTCACGCTCGCGCACGACGTACTCGAACCACAGCTGCGTGACGATGCCCGCGCCGTACATCACGAAACCGTAGGCCAGAGCGTCGCAGACCATCGCGACAGCACGCCGCCCCCTGGTCACGGGTCGCGGCTCGTCGGCATCCGTCCGCGCGGCCATACCGCGCTTCGCGCGCGGAACGACGAGGCCGAAGATCGACCCCAGCACGGCGCCGGTCGTGTTGGTCATGAGGTCGCCGACGTCGAAGAAGCGATAGGCGCAGGGATACAGACCCCACACGCCGGTGAGCTGAGTGGTCTCGATCAGGAGCGAGAGGCCGAAGCCCACCACGAGCGCCGTGACGATTCCGCGGGCGCCGAGCACCCGCAGGAACACGCCGAGCGGCACGAACAGCAGGACGTTGAAGACGATCTGCAGGAGCGCGGGGTGGCGGAGCGGGTTCCCCGACTCGGAGAACGCCTTCTGCAGATCGCGGACGATCTCGGTCGGATCGGTGATCACGCCCACGCAGCGGATGCTGTCGGGATCGGGCAGCGGCAGGAGCGTGTACGTCCAGATCGCCCAGAAGTACACGAGGGCGGCGAACCACAGCAGAGCTCGGCCGAGGCTCAGTCCGCCACGACGGCGATAGCTGACGGCGACGAACGGGACGAACAGCAGGATGCCGGCACCGATGCCGATCGCGATCGCGATGAACGCCAGAATGACCTGTTCCCCCACGGGATCCCAGTTTATTCCTTCGCGGCCGTAAGGATTCCGTTAGGGCGGTGCGAGGCGAGTGTAGGGATTCCGTGAGGATGTTGTGAGGAGCGCTCCCGCGGGCGTAGGCTCGCGGCTCGTGTCAGACCAATACGGGGACAGTCCCGACGCACCGCAGATCGCCAAGCGCATCCTCATCGGCGACCCGCTGACCAGCGAGCAGGTCGAAGATCAATTGCTCCCGAAGAAGATGGCGCTGCCCATCTTCGCCTCGGACGCGCTGAGCTCGGTGGCGTACGCACCGCAGGAGCTGGTGATGATCCTCCTGATCGGCGGGCTCACCTTCCTGTCCTTCACCCCCATGGTCGCGGTCGCGGTGGTCGTGCTGCTCATCGTGGTGGTGCTCAGCTATCGACAGCTCATCAAGGCGTATCCGTCCGGTGGCGGCGACTATGAGGTTGCCTTCAAGAATCTCGGCGAGATACCTGGCGTCATCGTGGCCGCTGCGCTCCTCGTCGACTACGTCCTCACGGTCGCAGTGTCAGTCGCCTCCGGCGTGGACAACATCATCTCCGCAGTGCCAGGACTCGATCCGTTCCGGGTCGAGCTCGCGGTGGGCTTCGTGATCCTCATCATCATCGTGAACCTCCGCGGCGTGCGCGAGGCCTCCCTCGTCTTCGCCATCCCGACCTACGTGTTCATCGGTTCGGTCGGGTTCATGATCGTGACCGGCCTCATCCGAACGTTCCTCGGCGACGCGCCGGTCGCCTCGAGCGCCGAGTTCGCCGTGCACGCTGAAGATCTCGGACAGGCCGCCGTCATCCTTCTCGTGCTGCGTGCCTTCTCCAGCGGATGCTCCGCCCTCACCGGCGTCGAAGCCGTCTCGAACGGCGTGCCCGCGTTCCGCACCCCGAAGATCCGTAACGCCCAATCGACCCTCGTGCTGATGGGCTCGATAGCGATCTGCCTGTTCGCCGGCCTCACTGCGCTCGCCCTCATCACCGGGGTGCACTACGCCGAGAACCCCTGCGATCTCGTCGGCTTCGACTGCACGAACCCGCAACCGAGCCTCATGGCCCAGGTGGCCGCCGCGACCTTCGGCGGCGGCAGCATCCTGTTCTTCATCGTGCAGGCAGCAACCGCCTGCGTGCTGTTGCTCGCTGCGAACACGGCCTTCAACGGCTTTCCGCTGCTCGGCTCGGTGCTCGCCCGCGACGGCTACGCGCCGAAGTCGCTCAACACACGCGGAGACCGTCTCGTTTTCTCCAACGGGATGATCGCGCTGGGCATCGCCGCGATCATCGTGCTGGTCGTTTTCCAGGCCAAACTGACAACACTCATCCAGCTCTACATCATCGGCGTCTTCGTGTCGTTCTCGCTCGGCCAGATCGGCATGGTCCGGCACTGGAGGCGAGTTCTTCGTGGGCCCGCCGAGAACAGCGCGGATGCCAGGATCGACGGCGCCTCGGCATCCGACCGCCGTTCGGCCAAGGTGGGTCTGATCATCAACGCCATCGGCGCGGTCTTCACCGTGCTGGTGCTGCTGATCGTGACGATCACGAAGTTCACGCACGGGGCCTATCTCGTGTTCTTCGCGATCCCGGTCCTTGCGTTCCTGATGATGGGTGTGAAGCGGTACTACCGCGATGTCGAGCACGAGATCGCAATCGACGACACCACGCACTTCGGCGCGAAGGGCGACATCGCCCTGGTGCTCGTGAACCGGCTGCAGAAGCCGGTCGTGAAGGCTGTCGAATACGCCGTCGCGGCGAAGCACGGAAAGACCTTGGCAGTGCATGTCGGCGTCTCAGCCGAGGAAGCCGAGGACCTGCAGAAGGAATGGGCCGATCATCTGATGCCGATCCCCTTGGTGATCATCGAATCGCCATACCGGTCCTTCGCGCAGCCGGTGGCGCAGTTCATCAAGCAGTACCGCGAGAAGCACGGTTCGTCGGTCGTCACCGTCTACCTGCCGCAGTACATCGTCGGGCACTGGTGGGAGACCTTCCTGCACAACCGTCGCGCCCGCCGGATGGCGAACCAGCTCATGCTCGTGCACGGAGTGTCGATCACGCTCGTGCCGTGGCTGCTCGATTCGTCGGAGCTCATCTACGGCCGCCGCTCGCGCCCGCTGCCCGGTCAGGAGCGCGCCGGCCGCCCCGTCGTCGTGAACGGACGCCGCGCGCACCGCCCCGAGGGCCCGCCGACCAAGGACTGAACCGCGCCGGCGGGCGTGACCTCCTCGCTCACGTGGCGCCCCGCGCCGGAATACGCGGCCGAAAGTGACACCAGGTGCCACACGAAGGCCGGATGCCGGGTTGCGGAGCGGCGGTCAGGATGCTTCCAGCACGCTGCCCAGGATGCCTGCGGCCTCGGCGAAGCGCGACGGATCGGCGCTCGCGTAGTTGAGTCGCAGGTACGGGCCAGACGGCTCCGCAGGGAACCACTCCGAGCCCGGCGCGACGATCAGCCCTCTCAGTTCGCAGTCCCGGACCACCTGCACGACGTCGACCCCCTCGGGGAGGCGCACCCACAGGTTCAGGCCGCCGACCGGCATGGTCTCGAGCGTCGTGAGCGGGGCGCTCCGCGCCAGGTACGACACCATGAGGTCGCGGCGAGATCGCAGCTGCTCGCGGAATCCGTGCAGATGCGTTCGCCACCCTGGTTGGGTCACCACGTCGAGCGCAGCCGCCTGCAGCAGGCCGCTCACGTACATCGACTCCGCGGCGCGATCGGCGAGGATCCGCTCACGGGCC
This sequence comes from Microbacterium sp., assembly GCA_019510305.1. Lineage (GTDB taxonomy): Bacteria > Actinomycetota > Actinomycetes > Actinomycetales > Microbacteriaceae > Microbacterium > Microbacterium natoriense_A. The sequence continues at coordinate 22,519 of JAEKKN010000052.1, read as the reverse complement.
GGACCCCTGGCGATCACCGCGGCGACCCGCAGCGCCGGCGACACGCTCTTGGTCAGCGAGCGCAGATACACCACGTGCCCGTCGTCGTCGACAGCGGCGATCGGACGAGGGTCTCCGTCGATCCCGAGATCGTGCGCCCAGTCGTCCTCGATCAGGAAGGCGCCGTGGCGGCGCACGCTCTCGAGTACGGCGTGCGAGGTGGATGCGGGCCACTGCGCCCCAGTCGGGTTCGCGAAGGTCGGCTGCGCGTAGAACGCGCGGGCTCCGGTCTGCGCGAAGGCGCGCTCGACATCGTCGGGGTCGGGCCCTCGCGGGCCCGAGGGGATCGGCACGAGCACGACCCCCGCCTGCTCCGCGGCCAGCATCGCGCCCCAGTAGGTCGGCGACTCGATGAGCAGCGGACGCCCCTGCCCGACGACGGCGCGGAAGATCGAGCTCAGCCCGCTCTGACTTCCGGAGATGATCAGGGCGTCCCTTGCGCTCGCGGGAACCACGCCGGCAGGGGATGACGCACCGAGCTCGGCGGCGAACCAGGCCTGCAGCTCCGGCATCCCCGCCGCCGGCGCCCTGGTCAACGCGATCTCCGTGCGGGCGGCGCGAGCGAGCGCCTGCCGCACGAGCCGCTCGGGCAGCAACTCGACGGCGGGATAGCCGGAGTGCAGTCCGATGGCATCGGGCGCCACGGTGCGCTGAGTCGAGGAGAGCACCGAGGTGCGGGTCGGCGGCGCCCCCAGCGCCCCGGTCTGCCATCCGTAGTCGACGGGGCCGGCCACGCGCACGGCGCGGACGAACGTGCCGACTCCGGGGCGGGACTCGATGAGGCCCAAGGCGACGAGTCGGCGCATGGCCTTCTGCACGGTGACCGGACTCGCACCGTACTCGGCGGTCAGCGCGCGATTCGAGGGCACGCGGGCTCCGGCAGGAGCGGATGCGATCCACCCGCGCAGTCCCGCGATGATCCGCTCAGTGCTATCCTGACTCATGAAAGAACAGAGTAGCGTTATCCTCGAAGGATCGAAAGCGCTATCCCCTCGTGCGGGGCTCTGGTGGGGCCTGCTGGGCATCGTCGCATTCTCGTTCACGGTTCCGCTCACCCGTATCGCGGTCAGCGGACTCTCGCCTCTCTTCATCGGCGCCGGGCGCGCGGTCATCGCCGCGGCACTCGCGACAATCGCCCTCACGGCGACCCGCCAGCATCCGCCCTCCCGCGCACAGTGGGTCCGCCTGGCGGTCGTCGCCGCCGGTGTCGTCGCCGGCTTCCCCCTGCTCACCTCCTTCGCACTGACCACGGCGCCCGCCGGGCACAGCGCGGTCGTGATCGGGCTGCTCCCCGCAGCGACCGCCGTCGCGGTCGTCCTGCGCACGAGGGAGAGGCCCGCGGCATCGTTCTGGGTGTTCGCCGGTCTCGGAGCCGCCGCGGCGATCATGTTCGCGGCGCTGCAGAACGGCGGCCTCGCCACGCTGCACTGGTCAGATCTGCTGCTGTTCTGCGCCGTGCTCGCCGCAGCCGTCGGCTATGCCGAGGGAGGACTGCTCGCACGCGAGCTCGGAGCATGGCAGACCGTCTCGTGGGCACTTGTCGTCGCGGCCCCCGTCATGGTCGCGCTGACCCTGGTGTCGGTGTCGATCGAGCCGCCCACGGCGTCGCCCGTCGAGTGGCTGGCCTTCGGCTACCTCGCCGTGATCAGCATGTTCCTCGGCTTCTTCGCCTGGTATCGAGGACTCGCCATCGGCCCGATGGCCCAGGTCAGTCAGGTTCAGCTCGTGCAGCCGGTGATCACCATCCTCTGGGCCGGCCTCCTGCTGCACGAGCAGATCGGGGTCCCGACCGTTCTCGGCGGCCTCGCCGTGATCGCCTGCGCGGCCCTCGCCGTACGTACTCGCCTGACCCGCACGACCACCGCCCCGAAGACCACGACCCCCATCCGCACCCCTGAGGAGCCCTGATGCGACACACGCCCCGTTACCTGATGACCGACGCCGACGAGGTCAAGCGCCTCATCCGGCAGAACCCCTGGGCGACGTTCGTGTCCCCCGCGAACACGGGGCTCGTCGCCTCGCACTATCCGGTGTTGCTCGAGGAGGACGACGACGGCATCGTCATCGTGAGCCACTTCGGCAGGCCCGACGAGCAGCTGCACGAACTCGGCGCTCATGAGGTCCTCGTGATCATCCAGGGCCCGCACGACTACGTCTCGCCGTCGCTGTACGCGCCCGGCGATCTCGTGCCGACCTGGAACCACGTCACGGCTCACCTGTACGGCACCCCCGAGATACTCGACGAGCAGGAGAACTACGCCATGCTCTCGCGACTCACCGGCCACTTCGAAGCGCATCAGGAGCACGGTCGCAGCCTCGCAGAAGACGAGGAGGGCACCCGTCGCGCCGCGAAGGGGACGGTCGGCCTGCGCATCCGCATCGCCCGCTTCGACGCCAGAGCGAAGCTCAGCCAGAACAAGACGCCCGAGGTGCGCGAGGCGATCACGCACCGGTTCGCGCAGACCAACGCGCCGCTGGCCGAGGAGATGCGCCGCGTGGAGGGATGAGGCGTGTCCCCACCGCCACGCTTCAGGAGGCCTCTTCGAGGGTGTACGTTCTGGCCATGGTGAAGAAGGAGACGTTCAGGCCCGGCGACGAAGTCCAGACCACCCGCACCCGCGGGGTGATCATCGACATCGCCGCCACGCCCTCGGGGCAGTTCATCTTCGGTGTCGAGGACGCGGACGGCGAGGTGACCTACTTCACGCCGAAGGCACTGCGGCATGTGTGAACCGTAGGCCGGACGCAGCGGCCTCGCGATCGGATCCGCACCGGTCCGGTGCGGATCCGTGCGAGAACGCCTCCTCGGTCCGCGTCCGTGAGCATCGCGCATGTGTCGCGGTCCCCGCCGTAGGGGAACCGTGAGGATCACCATCGGACGGTGATGACCGGAGTTTGATCGACTCCGTGCTCGACATCATCTACATCGCGCTGACTCTCGCGCTCTTCGCCCTGGTCTCCTTCGTGGCCAAGGGGGTGGAACGGCTTTGATGGTCTTCGAGATCGCCGCCGCAGCTCTCGCCGTGGCGGCCGTCGTCTACCTCGTCGTCGCCCTCGTCGCCCCGGAGAAGTTCTGATGGGCGCCGAGATCTGGTTCGGCGTCCTGCAGGCGGTCGCCGTGATCGTCGTCCTCGTGCTCGTGTACCGACCGCTCGGCGACTACATGGCGCACGTGTTCAGCACGCCCAAGGACCTGCGCGCCGAACGCGCCCTCTACCGCGTCATCGGGGTCGACCCCGCATCCGAGCAGACTTCACGCGCCTACGCCCGCAGCATCCTCGCGTTCTCGGTCGTCGGGCTCCTGCTCGTCTACGGCCTGCAGCGCCTGCAGGCTTTCCTGCCCGAGTCGCTCGGCCTGCCCGCGGTCCCGGAGGGCCTGGCGTTCAACACCGCCGCCTCGTTCGTGGCGAACACGAACTGGCAGTCGTACTCGCCCGAGCAGACCATGGGCTACACCGTGCAGCTCGCCGGCCTCACCGTGCAGAACTTCGTCTCCGCAGCGGTCGGTCTCGCCGTGGCCGTCGCCCTCATCCGCGGCTTCGCGCGCCGCGGGTCGACGACGCTCGGCAACTTCTGGGTCGACCTGATCCGCGGGCTCGGCCGCATCCTGCTGCCGATCGCCGCACTCAGCGCTATCGCCCTGATCGCCGGCGGCGTCATTCAGAACTTCGCCGGCTTCACCGACATCACCACCGTGGCTGGCGGCACCCAGTCGATCCCGGGCGGCCCCGTCGCCTCGCAGGAAGCGATCAAGCTCCTCGGAACGAACGGCGGCGGCTTCTTCAACGCGAACTCCGCGCACCCGTTCGAGAACCCGACCGGATGGACGAATCTGCTGCAGATCCTGCTCATCCTCGCCATCCCGTTCGCCCTTCCCCGCACCTTCGGCCGGCTCGTCGGCGACGATCGCCAGGGCTACGCGATCGTCGCCGTCATGGGCACGATCTTCCTCGTCTCGCTCTTCGCTCTCTCGGCACTGGAGCTGGCCGGCCAGGGCACGGCGCCACAGCTCGCGGGCGGCGCCATGGAGGGCAAGGAGCAGCGGTTCGGCATCCTCGGATCCACCTTGTTCGCAACCTCGAGCACCCTCACGTCGACCGGCGCCGTCAATTCGATGCACGACTCGTACACGGCTCTCGGCGGCATGATGCCGATGCTCAACATGATGCTGGGCGAGGTCGCACCAGGCGGGGTCGGCTCCGGATTGTATGGAATGCTCGTGCTCGCCATCATCGCCGTGTTCGTCGGCGGCCTGCTCGTCGGCCGCACCCCGGAGTACCTCGGCAAGCGGATCGGCCCCAGGGAGATCAAGCTCGCCAGCCTGTACATCCTGGTCACCCCGATCCTGGTGCTGACCGGCACGGCTCTGAGCTTCGCGATCCCCGGCGTACGCGAGGACGTGGAGTCGACCAGCATCCTGAACCCCGGTGTGCACGGCATGAGCGAGGTGCTCTACGCCTTCACCTCGGCCGCGAACAACAACGGCTCGGCGTTCGCCGGACTCACCGCGAACACCCCATGGTTCAACACGGCACTGGGCATCGCGATGCTGCTCGGGCGCTTCCTGCCGATCGTGCTCGTGCTGGCTCTGGCCGGTTCGTTCGCCGCACAGCAGCACGTGCCGGAGACCTCGGGCACCCTGCCCACCCACCGTCCGCAGTTCGTCGGCCTCCTCATCGCCGTGACGGTCGTCGTCACCGCGCTCACCTACTTCCCGGTGCTCACCCTGGGCCCGCTCGCCGAAGGACTCTTCTGACATGACCATCACGACCACTCGCACTTCTGACGCCTCGGTCCCCGAGCCCGTCGAAGGGCCCTCGGTGTCTCCGTCGCCGCGTTCCTTCGGCTGGTCGCAGCTCGTCCAGGCGATGCCGGGCGCTCTGCGCAAGCTGAATCCCGCGACCCTCGTCCGCAATCCCGTGATGCTGCTCGTCTGGGTCGGCGCGGCGTTCACGACCGCGCTGGCGATCGCCGAGCCGTTCCTCGGCGGCCCCGCCGAGTCCGGCGGCACGGCTGTCCCGCCGATCTTCACATGGGGCATCGCCATCTGGCTGTGGTTCACCGTGCTTTTCGCGAACGTCGCGGAATCGATCGCGGAGGGACGCGGCAAGGCACAGGCCGCCAGCCTGCGCAAGACCCGCACGAGCACGATGGCCCGCAAGGTGGTCGGCTACGACCAGACGGCGGATGCCGCGGCCGAGCGCGCCGAGACCGTCGACGTGTCGTCTGCCGGACTGCAGCGCGACGACGTCGTCATCGTCACGGCCGGAGAACTCATCCCCGGCGACGGAGACATCGTCGCCGGCATCGCGACCGTGGACGAGTCGGCCATCACCGGTGAGAGCGCCCCCGTCATCCGCGAATCGGGGGGCGACCGCAGCGCCGTCACCGGCGGCACGCGCGTGCTCTCGGACCGCATCGTGGTGCGCATCACGTCGAAGCCGGGCGAGACCTTCGTCGACCGCATGATCGCGCTCGTCGAGGGCGCCAGCCGCCAGCGCACGCCTAACGAGATCGCCCTGAACATCCTGCTCGCGAGCCTGTCGATCGTGTTCGTCGTGGTCGTGCTGGCGCTCAACCCGATCGCCTCGTACGCGGCGTCGCCCGTCAGCATCCCGGTGCTGATCGCCCTGCTCGTCTGTCTCATCCCGACCACGATCGGCGCTCTGCTCTCGGCGATCGGCATCGCGGGGATGGACCGCCTGGTGCAGCGAAACGTGCTGGCGATGTCGGGGCGCGCGGTCGAGGCCGCCGGAGACGTCACGACCCTGCTGCTCGACAAGACCGGCACCATCACCTACGGCAACCGCCGTGCGCACGAAGTGCTGCCTCTGCCGGGTGTCGACGGCGACGAGCTGCTGCGCATCGCGGCGCTCTCCTCTCTCGCCGACCCCACACCCGAGGGCGCATCGATCGTCGAGCTGGCGGCTGTGGCCGGCATCCGCGTCGCGGAACCGGCGGATGCCGTGGTCGTGCCGTTCACGGCGCAGACGCGCATGTCGGGGCTCGACCTCGCTGACGGCTCGCAGATCCGCAAGGGAGCGGGCTCCGCCGTGAGCGCGTGGCTCGCACTCGGACCCTCGGATGCCGAGCTCACCACCCGCACGGACGCGGTCGCCCGCAGCGGCGGCACCCCCCTCGTGGTCGCGGTCAAGGACGCCGACGGCGCCGGCCGCATCCTCGGCGTCGTGCATCTGAAGGACATCGTGAAGGACGGACTCCGCGAGCGCTTCGACGAACTGCGCAGCATGGGAATCCGCACGGTCATGATCACCGGAGACAACCCGCTCACCGCGGCGGCCATCGCGAAGGAGGCGGGCGTCGACGATTTCCTCGCCGAGGCCACGCCCGAGGACAAGCTCGAACTCATCCGCAAGGAGCAGGAGGGCGGACGCCTCGTCGCCATGACCGGCGACGGCACCAACGATGCTCCGGCGCTCGCACAGGCGGACGTCGGCGTCGCGATGAACACGGGCACGTCGGCTGCGAAGGAGGCCGGCAACATGGTCGACCTCGACTCGGATCCGACCAAGCTCATCGACATCGTGCGCATCGGCAAGCAGCTGCTCATCACTCGAGGAGCGCTCACGACGTTCTCGCTCGCGAACGACATCGCGAAGTACTTCGCCATCATTCCGGCGATGTTCATGGGCGTCTTCCCCGGACTCGCGGTCCTCAACGTCATGCAGTTGCACTCGCCGGCCTCGGCCGTGACCAGCGCGATCGTGTTCAACGCCATCGTGATCGTGTTCCTCATCCCGCTCGCCCTCCGCGGCGTGACGTACCGACCGGCGAGCGCGTCGCAGATATTGCAGCGCAACCTGCTGATCTACGGTCTCGGCGGAGTGATCGCGCCGTTCATCGGCATCAAGATCATCGATCTCGTCGTCACCCTCATCCCGGGCTTCTGACGCTTCGACGAGCTCAGCGACCCAGAAAGAAGAACCATGATGTCCTCCACCCGCACCACACTTCGCACCACGGGCGTCGCGATCCGCGCGATGCTCGTGCTCACGCTCGTCCTGGGGGTCGGCTACACGCTGCTCGTCACCGGCATCGGCCAGCTGTTGCTGCCGTGGCAGGCGAACGGATCGCCTCTGGCCGACGAGAAGGGAAGCTCTCTTATCGGGCAGTCGTTCACGGATGCCGATGGGAACGCGTTGCCGCAGTACTTCCAGTCCCGCCCGTCGGCGGCCGGAGACGGCTACGACGGTACGAGCTCGGGCGGCAGCAACCTGGGTCCCGAGAACCCTGACCTCATCACCGCGATCCAGGAGCGCAAGACGGCCATCGCCGAGCGAGAGGGCGTCGACCCCTCGCAGGTGCCTGCCGATGCCGTGACGGCATCCGCCTCCGGCCTCGACCCGCACATCAGCGTCGCCTACGCGCTGCTGCAGGTGCCGCGCGTCGCCGAGGCCCGAGGCCTGCCGGAGCAGGAGGTGCGCGACCTGGTGGAGTCTAGGATTCAAGGGCGGGATCTGGGATTCCTCGGCGAGGAGCGCATCAACGCCGCCGAACTCAACCTCGCACTCGATGACCGGGAGGGCGAATGACCCCAGAGCGGACGGGCCAGGAGCAGACCCTTCGATCGGTTCAGGGGCCCAGGCGCCGCGGGCGCCTGCGTGTGCTGCTCGGGGCGGCGCCGGGAGTCGGCAAGACCTTCGAGATGCTCGCAGAGGGCCGCCGACTGCTGCAGGAGGGCCGCGACGTCGTGATCGCCGTCGTCGAGACCCACGGGCGCGCGGCGACCCTGGCTCAGACGATCGGCATCCCCGAGGTCCCTCGACGCCTCTCCGTGCACAGGGGCGTCGAGTTGAGCGAGCTCGACCCGGACGCCGTGCGCGAGCGATCGCCCGAGATCGCCCTCGTCGACGAGCTCGCCCACACCAACATCCCCGGCTCACGGCATCCGAAGCGCTGGCAGGACGTCAACGAGCTCCTCGAGGCGGGCATCGACGTCATCACGACCGTGAACGTGCAGCACATCGAGTCGCTGCACGCCGTCGTCGAGAAGATCACCGGCATCGCACAGCAGGAGACGCTGCCGGATGCCGTGGTCAGAGGCGCCGACGAGATCGAGGTGGTCGATCTCGCTCCGCAGTCGCTCAGAGACCGCCTCTCCGCGGGTCTCGTGTACCCGGCCGAGCGCATCGACGCGGCGCTGTCGAACTACTTCCGTCTGGGAAACCTCACTGCCCTCCGCGAGCTCGCCCTGCTCTGGCTCGCCGACGAGGTCGACAGCGCCCTGCGCACCTACCGGGCGGAACAGGGCATCGAAGGAACCTGGCAGGCGCGCGAGCGCGTGGTCGTCGCGCTCACCGGCGGTCCGGAGGGCGAGACGCTGCTGCGCCGCGGAGCGCGGATCGCCGCCCGATCGGCGGGCGGCGAACTGCTCGCCGTGCACGTCAGCGCGCAGGACGGTCTGCGCGATGAGACACCGGGAGCCCTCGCGGCTCAGCGATCGCTCGTAGAGTCGCTCGGCGGCAGTTTCCACCAGATCATCGGCGACGACATCCCGGGCACCCTGGTCGAATTCGCGCAGGGGGCAGACGCCACCCAGCTCGTGATCGGAGTGAGCCGCCGCAGCCGCCTCACCGCCGCCCTCACCGGGCCCGGCATCGGCTCGGAGATCATCCGACGCTCTGGCGACATCGACGTGCACATCGTGACGCACGCGGCCGCAGGCGGACGCGTCGTCCTGCCCCGCCTCAAGGGGGGCGCGCTCGGATGGCGGCGCGAAGTCCTCGGGTTCGCGACCGCGCTGATCTTCGGGCCGCTCCTGTCGTGGCTGATGTTCACATACCGCAGTCCGGAGTCCATCACCGCAGAGGTGCTCGCGTACCAGCTGCTCGTGGTCGGCGTGTCGCTGGTCGGCGGACTGCGCCCTGCCGTGTTCGCCGCGGTGCTCTCGGGCATCACGCTGGATTTCCTCTTCGTCGCTCCGCTGTTCACGATCACCGTGGCTCACCCGCTACACGCCCTCGCGCTCGCACTCTACGTCGTCATCGCGATCCTCGTGAGCCTCATCGTCGACCAGGCGGCCCGCAGGGCCCGCACAGCGCAGAGAGCGGCGGCGGAGGCCGAGCTGCTGGCCGCGGTGGCCGGCAACGTTCTGCGAGGCGACAACGCCGTGCTGGCCCTGGTCAGTCGCACGCGCGAGGCGTTCGGCCTCAGCGGCGTCCGCCTGCTGTCGCCGGAAGGAGAGCTGCTCGCGAGCGACGGCGAACCCGTCGCCGACGGGCGCGCCACCACAGTGCCGGTCGGTGTCTCGCTCACCGGCGCTCCCCGCGCCCTGCTCGAGCTGAACGGCGAACCTCTCGACGGCCCGGAACGCCGCCTGCTCGACGCGATCGTCGCGCAGCTCTCCGCCGCGCTGGAGCACACCGATCTGCGCGCGACGGCACTCGAAGCCGAAGCGCTGGCCGAGACCGATCAGGTGCGCAGCGCCCTCCTCTCGGCTGTCAGTCACGACCTGCGTCGCCCTCTGGCCTCGGCCGTCGCGGCGATCGGCGGGCTGCGCGCCGCACACGGGCTGTCGGCATCGGACCGCGACGAACTCCTCGCGACCGCCGACGAGAGCCTGGCCACCCTGTCGACCCTGGTCACGGATCTGCTCGACGTCAGTCGCGTGCAGGCCGGCGTGCTCGCGGTGTCGGCCGTGCGGATGGATGCCGCGGGCACGATCCTCGCAGCCGTCGACGAGCTGGGTCTCGGCCCGGCGGACGTCGATCTCGTGTTCGATCCCGATCTGCCCTCCGTCCACGCCGACCCGGTCCTGCTGCAGCGGGTGATCGTGAACGTGCTGGCCAACGCTCACCGGTACGCGCCTGAAGGATCGCGCGTGATCATCTCGACGAGCGCGCTCGGCGACCACGCGGAGATCAGGATCATCGACCGAGGCGAAGGCGTTCCTGTGGAGCGGCACGACGAGATGTTCCAGCCCTTCCAGCGGTACGGCGACACCGACAACACGACCGGTCTAGGACTGGGGCTGGCTCTGTCGCGCGGGTTCACCGTCGGCATGGGCGGTAGCCTGACACCCGAGGACACGCCTGGCGGCGGACTCACGATGGTCATATCCCTGCCCCTTGCCACAGGGTCCACCGAGCCGGAGGCGGAATGAAGCTCCTGATCGCCGACGACGATCCTCAGATGGTGCGCGCCCTGCGCATCACCCTGTCGGCGCACGGCTACGACGTCGTGGTCGCGCCGGATGGCGCGGCGGCCATCGCGACAGCCGCGCAGACCCATCCCGACATCATCATGCTCGACCTCGGAATGCCCCGACTCGACGGCATCGAGGTGATCCAGGCCCTGCGCGGATGGACCACCGTGCCGATCATCGTGGTCTCCGGTCGCACGGGGTCGGCAGACAAGGTCGAAGCGCTGGATGCCGGCGCCGACGACTTCGTCACGAAGCCCTTCCAGGTCGACGAACTGCTCGCACGCCTTCGCGCCCTGTCGCGTCGTTCCGTGCCGGCGGGAGGAGAGTCGACCGTCGCCTTCGGCGACGTGCTCGTCGATCTGGCCGCGAAGACCGTGACGCGCGGCGGATCCCGGGTTCATCTGACTCCGACGGAGTGGCGCATGCTCGAGCATCTCTCACGGCATCCCGGCGCCCTGGTCACCCGACAGGACCTGCTGAAGGAGATCTGGGGCAGCGAGCAGGTGTCGGACTCGGGTTACCTGCGGCTGTACATGTCGCAGCTGCGGAAGAAGCTCGAACAGTCGCCGAGCGAACCGGTTCACCTGCTCACCGAGTCGGGGATGGGTTACCGGCTCGTCCTCTGAGCCGTTCCGCCCTCCTCGCGATAGGTCAACCGCGCGAGAGCAGGAGGGAATCCGCCGAATCGTCCTCACCTGGCGCGGTTGCCCTGTTCTCGCGCTGAGAGGGAGCGGAGCGGATGCCGCGAGCGGATGCCGCGGCTACGCCATCGCAGCGTCGATGAGCACCTCGGCGGCGCTGCGCGCCTGCACCGCGACCTGCGGGTCGGCGGAGATGGCTGCTGTGCTCTGCGCTCCCTCCGCGAGGATCGAGAGCTGCGCGGCGAGCGACGTCGGCGCTCCGATCTCGGCGACGAGGACCGCCATGTACTTCTGGAAAGACGCCTTGTGCTCGCGCACGATCGCCGCGACCTCGGGGTTCGTGCCGCCGAGCTCGCCGAACGCGTTGATGAAGGCGCAGCCGCGGAAGTCGCCGGCGCAGAACCAGTCCTCGAGGTAGCGGTACACGGCCAGCAGCCGGTTGCGGGGATCGGCTCCGGCATCCGCCACCGCTGCCGAGAGCGCAGACTCCCACTGCTGGTGCCTGCGCTGCAGCACGGCGGCCACGATGTCGTTCTTCGCGGGGAACAGCGCATACAGCCTGCGCAGCGACACGCCGGCGGCCGTCCGCAGCTCATCCATGCCCACGGCCGCGAAACCCTTGCGGTAGTAGAGCTCCTCGGCGGCGGCGAGCACCCGCTCCCGTGCATCTTCCTCGGTCATGTCATCAGTGTACTTGACATGAGAACGATCGTTCTCTAGATTGGGATCCATCGCAGCGAGAACGATCGTTCTCGCCGAATCGAGAGGATCGGGATCATGGGTTACATCACCGTCGGAAACGAGAACAGCACCGCCATCGAGCTGTACTACGAAGACCAGGGCGCCGGCCAGCCCGTCGTGCTGATCCACGGCTACCCGCTCAACGGCCACAGCTGGGAGCGCCAGACCCGCGAGCTGCTCGCCCAGGGCTACCGCGTCATCACGTACGACCGCCGCGGGTTCGGCCAGTCCTCGAAGGTGAACGGCGGATACGACTACGACACCTTCGCCGCCGACCTGAACACGGTGCTCGAGACGCTCGACCTGCGCGACGTCGTGCTCGTCGGATTCTCGATGGGCACGGGTGAGCTCGCCCGCTACGTCGCCCGCTACGGCCACGACCGGGTCGCGAAGCTCGCCTTCCTCGCGTCGCTCGAGCCGTTCCTCGTGCAGCGCGACGACAACCCCGAGGGGGTGCCCCAGGAGGTCTTCGACGGCATCGAAGCAGCCGCGAAGGGCGATCGCCACGCCTGGTTCACGCAGTTCTACAAGGACTTCTACAACCTCGACGAGAACCTCGGAACGCGCATCAGCCCGGAGGTCGTCGCCGCGAACTGGAACCTCTCGGTCACCAGCGCGCCGGTCGCCGCCTACGCCGTCGTCCCCTCCTGGATCGAAGACTTCCGCGGCGACGTCGAGGCCGTGCGCGTCGCCGGCAAGCCGACCCTCATCCTGCACGGCACGAAGGACAACATCCTGCCGATCGACGCGACCGCCCGCCGGTTCCACCAGGCGGTTCCGGATGCCGAGTACGTCGAGGTCGAGGGCGCGCCGCACGGTCTCCTCTGGACGCACGCCGACGAGGTCAACGCCGCGCTGACGGGGTTCCTCGCCCGCTGACACGCTGACATCACGTCGCGAGAACAGGTCAACCGCGCGAGATCAGGATGAATCTGCGGATTCCGTCCTGATCTCGTGCGGTTGACCTGTTTTCAGGTAGAGCGGAACGGGCTCCGGCCGCTTCCTCTCGGTCCTGCAGCCCACTCCTCGAGTGGCACCCTCTGTCGGAATCATCCTCCCGAAGCGTCAGCGGGCGCCGCCAGAGCGAGCGCCCCGCCCGACCCGCGGAGCGATCAGCCGCGCATGGCGACGCCGCGGCGCCAGTACCCCATGAACGCGACCTGCGCGCGGTCGATGCCGAGATCCTTCACGAGGTGCCGACGCAGAGTCGTCACGACGCCGCTCTCCCCCGCGATCCAGAAGTACCGCTCCACCGACGCCGATGCGGGCGCGATCTCCTCGCCGAGCCCCGAGTAGTCGGGTGTCTCCCAGAGCAGATCCTCGCCCTCGAGATCGCGCACCTCGATCGCCGCATCGACGTCACCGAGGTAGGCGAGCACGGCCGGGATGAGTGCGGAGCCGTGCGGGGCATCGGCGACGCGCGGCAGCCAGGTCACCTCGACTCCGGCGGGCGCGTCGATGTCGAGGACGTCGGATGCTGTCGGCACCTCGATGAACGCGGTGCCGCGCAGGTCGCGCGGAGCATCTTCGAGGATGCGGGCGATGGCCGGAGCCGCCGTCTCATCTCCCGCCAGCAGCACCGATCGGGCCGCGCCCGGTGCGTACTCGGCGCCTCCGTGCTCAGCGGCGGGGACTCCTCGGCGAGGTCCCACGATGAACACGGGCTGGCCGACCTGCGCGGTGCTCGCCCACAGCGACGCGGGTCCGGTGAGGCCCGGCTGCAGGTGCAGCACGAAGTCGACGACCAGTTCGGTGCCGGCATCCACCGTTCTGAGCTCGCGCACCGAGTAGGTGCGCATCGATCCGCGCTCCTCCTCGGGCACCGCGAGATACGAGCCCCACCAGTCGTCGGAGTCCCGGTCGATCGCGGGGATCGCGTAGGGCTCGGGCGGGAAGACGATCTTGATGCGGGCGTCGAAGACGTCGCCGACAGTGCCGAACTCGTCGAGGTCTTCTCCGCCGAAAGTGATGCGGACGAAGTTCGGCGACAGCCTCTCGACGGCCCGGACCTCGGTGAGCGCGAGCACGTACGTCGGGCGGGCCTTCGTGGTGGTCTCAGCGGACATGGTGCCTCCCGATAGGTGTGACCAGCGGCTTTCCTGAGACCGGGTCTGTGGTGACGTGGTTGGCGAGGCCGAAGACCTCCTCGACCAGTTCTGCCGTGACGACGTCGCTCGGGACGCCGGCGGCGTGCACCCGGCCGTTCTTCATCGCGACGATCTCGTCGGCGTAGCGTGCGGCCAGGTTCAGATCGTGCAGCACCATCACGATCGTGGTGCCGCGGGCGACGCTGAGGTCGGTGAGCAGATCGAGGACCTCGACCTGGTGGGCGACGTCGAGGAACGTGGTCGGTTCGTCGAGCAGCAGGATGTCGGTCTCCTGCGCCAGGGCCATCGCGATCCAGACCCGCTGACGCTGCCCTCCCGAGAGCTCGTCGACGCTGCGATCGGCCAGATCCGTCGTGCCGGTCGCGGCGAGTGCGTCGGCGACCACCTCGTAGTCGTGCGCCGTCCAGCGCGAGAGCATCTTCTGGTGCGGATGCCGCCCCCGGCCCACGAGATCGGCGACCGCGATGCCCTCCGGAGCGACCGGCGACTGCGGCAGCAGGCCGAGCACGCGCGCGACCTCCTTGCTCGGACGCGCATGCACCGACTTGCCGTCGAGCACGATCTGACCGGCGGTCGGCGACAGCAGGCGAGCCAGCGACCTCAGCAGCGTCGACTTGCCGCATCCGTTCGCGCCCACGATCGTCGTGATGCGGCCGGGCGCGATCTTCAGGTCGAGCCCGTCGATGACCGTGCGGTCGCCGTAGGCGAGAGTGACGGCCTCGGCCGTCAGAGTATGCGCCTCGGTCACAGAGAGCCTCCCGAGCGATTGGTGCGGATGAGCAGGTAGATGAGATACGGAGCGCCGAGCACCCCGGTGATGACGCCGACCGGGTAGCGCTCGCCGAACGCGAACTGGCCGATCAGGTCGCCCCCGAGCACGAGCACCGCGCCGACGAGGGCGCTCGGCAGCAGCAGGTTCGCGCCGGGGCCGGTGAGGCGGGCGGCGATGGGCCCCGCCATGAAGGCGACGAAAGCGATCGGTCCGGTCGCGGCGGTCGCGAAGGCGAGCAGCGCGACGGCGCCCAGGATGAACAGGATGCGGGTGAGGTTCACCCGCACCCCGAGACCGGATGCCGAGTCGTCGCCGAGCTGCATGGCTCCGAGCCCTCGCCCCTGCAGCAGCATCACGGGCACGACGACCCCGGCCGCGATTGCGAGAGGGATCACCCGCTCCCATGACGCGTTGTTGAGGCTTCCGGTGAGCCACTGCATCGCCGTCTGGATGTCCCAGTTCGCGGCGCGGGAGAGCACGTAGGAGATCACGCTCTGCAGCATCGCCGCGATCCCGATGCCGATAAGGATCAGACGCGTGCCGGCGAAACCGTTCTTGCTCGAGAGGATGTAGATGAGGGCGGCCGTCACCAGGGCGCCGACCAGGGCGAGCGCAGAGACGACGGGGCCGTTCAGCGACAGCACGACGATGCCGATCACGGCCGCGGCGCCCGCGCCGTCGGAGATCCCGATGATGTCAGGCGAGGCCAGCGGGTTGCGCAGCAGCGTCTGGAAGCAGACACCCGCGATGCCGAACGCGATGCCTGCGAGCACGGCGAGCACGGCTCGCGGCAGTCGCAGCTCGCCGACGGTGAAGGAGGCCCCGGGAACGGTCTGGCCCGCGATCACGCGGAACACCTCGTCGGGTGTGTAGAAGGTGTTGCCGAACATGAGCGCGCCGAGGAAGAGGATCACCAGCGCGACGCCGAGCACGATCGAGGCGATCGCGTGACGGCGCTGCCGTGCCCTGCGACCCGCGATGATGGCCGCGACGCGGTCACGGTCACGGACGCCGCCGGTGCCCTGGGCCTCTCGACCCCCGGGTCCCTGAGCCGGGCCCACGCGCCGCGGAGGCTCCGGGCAGTGCGGAGCGATGCCTGGAGTGGTGCGGGCGGATCGAAGGGTCACAGCTCGCGCACCTTCTGCCGACGCACGATCCAGATGAAGAACGGAGCGCCGATCACCGCGGTCACGATGCCGACCTGGATCTCCTCAGAGGACGGTGCGATGGTCCGGCCCACGATGTCGCTCGCCAGCAGCAGAGCGGCGCCTGCGAGAGCCGAGAAGGGCAGCAGCCAGCGGTAATCGGTTCCGATCAGCATCCGGCATACGTGCGGGATGACGAGTCCGACGAACCCGATCGGTCCGGCGACGGCGGTCGCGGCGCCCGCCAGGATGACCGCTCCGAGCGCGGAGACGAGACGGGTGCGGAACACGTGCTCGCCGAGGCCGGCGGCCATGTCGTCGCCGAGGGCGAGGGAGTTCATGCCGCGAGCGCTCGCGAAGCAGATGAGCGCGCCGATCGCGAGCACCGGTGCGGTGACGGCGATACGCGGCCATTCCGCGCCACCCACCCCGCCGACCTGCCACGACTGGAACGACTGCAGCAGATCGACTCGAGGCAGCATGATCGCGCTGATGAGAGAGGCGAAGGCGGCGGAGGTCGCCGCCCCCGCGAGCGCCAGCTTCAGCGGAGTCGCACCCCCGCGTCCGAGAGAGCCGACCGTGTAGACGAAGGTGGCGGCGAGCGCGGCGCCGCCGATGGCGAGCGCCATCTGCCCGTAGGCGTCGGTGAGGCCCAGGAAGGCGATGCCGGCGGCCACCGCGAGAGCGGCGCCGCTGGAGACACCGAGGATTCCGGGGTCGGCGATGGGGTTGCGGGTGACCGCCTGCATGGTCGCACCGGCGAGAGCGAGCGCCGAGCCGACGAGGATCGCGAGCACCGTGCGGGGGACGCGCTTGATGATCGCCGCCTGCGCGATCGTGTCGTCATGCCCGGAGAGCGCCGAGACGATGTCGGCGAGCGACACGGCGCGCACGCCGAAGGACACCGAGAGGATGCTCAGGACCGGGCGCCGCAGACGTGCGGCGCCCGGTGCGAATGCTGTCGCAGCGGTCACTGCCCGGTTCAGCCGGCGAGCGGAGCGGCCAGCGCAGCCAGGTAGTCGTCGAGGCCCCAGCCGATCGACAGCGGCGAAGGGTTGGCGGAGGCCGCGAGCGGGGTGGCTTCGCCCAGTGTCGCGATGCGGCCCTCGGCGATCGCGGGGATCTTCGACAGCAGCGGGTCGGCCTGCAGCACGGGGATGACCGACTCGTCGCCGTACACCACGAAGACGTCGACGTCGCTGAACTTGTCGGCCTCCTCCGAGCTCACCGCCTGGTAGAACTCGGTGCTGTCGGCGCTCTCCTCCACGATCGCGGGGAAAGGCAGGCCGAGGTTGTCGTGCAGGTAACCGGGACGGGTGTCGATCGCGTTGTAGAAGCCGATCTGGCTGAGGTCGGACGGGTCGATGTACGAGAACAGCAGCTTCTTGTCGGCCAGCACGCTGTGCGCGGCGAGCGCGGCATCCGCCTCTGCCTGCAGGTCGTCGATCAGCTTCTCACCCGACGTCGACAGGCCGATCGCCTTCGAGTTCATCGCGATCATGTCGTCGATCGACGTTCCCCACTTGACATCTGGATAGGCCACGACCGGTGCGATCTTGGACAGCGTGTCGTACTCCTCCTGCGAGAGGCCGGAGTAGGAGGCGAGGATCACGTCGGGCTTGGTGTCGGCGACGGCCTCGAAGTCGATGCCGTCGGTCTCATCGAACAGCACTGGAGTGTCACCGCCGAGTTCGTCGAGCTTGTCCTCGACCCAGGGCAGGATTCCGTCGCCGTCGTCGTCTCCCCAGGTGACCTTCGCCATGCCGACCGGCACGATCCCGAGAGCGAGCGGCACTTCCTGGTTGGACCAGGCGACGGTCGCGACCCGCTCGGGCTGCTTCTGGATCGTGGTCTCGCCGTAGACGTGCTCGATCGTGACGGGGAAGGTGCCGTCGGGCACGACGCCTGCGGTCTCGGAGGCCGATGCCGCACCGGCTGCATCGCTGTCGGCGGACGGGGTCGCGCAGGCGCTGAGGCTGAGGGCGAGAGCTGCGGCTGCGCCGAGCGCGAGGACACGGGAGATACGCACGAGCGTTCCCTTCGGGTTCTTGAGTCAGGGGGACGTGGCGCGACGCTGCACCGAGGCTTTGGTAAGCCTGGCCTAACCTAACACATGGGCCTTAGGCGACCCTAACCCTGCGCTCGACCCTCTGGAGATCGCGGGCGGATGACGCCCGCGCCGACCGGGCGTTCGCACACGATTCGGATCGTGCGACATCCCTCCCGGAAACGCAGAACCGGCCGGACCCCGAAGGGTCCGGCCGGTCAGGAAGTCAGCGCGCGCTCAGAGAGCGCGGATGTTCGCCGCCTGCATGCCCTTGGGGCCACGCTCAGCGTCGAATTCGACCTTCTGGTTCTCGCGGAGCTCCTTGAAACCGGAGCCGGCGATTGCCGAGTAGTGGGCGAAGAGGTCGTCCGAGCCGTCATCAGGAGCGATGAAGCCGAAGCCCTTCTCCGCGTTGAACCATTTCACAGTGCCAGTGGCCATGTGTTTCTACTTTCTGTTGAAATGACCGCTTTCGCGATCTGCACCGTGTCGGAACTTTCGACACGCGTACTCGGTCACCGTACCACGGCTGGCTGACAACGAGAACACCGGTGTCCTCATCCGACGAGACGAACGCCGTCGTCGACCCCCGGAGCACTCCGCTCGACAGCTGTTCGCTGCGCCGCGACGGCGGCTTCGGTGCGGGTGCTGACACCGAGTTTGCGCAACACAGCGGAGACGTGCACGCTCACCGTCTTCACACTGATGAACAGCCGCTCGCCGATCTGCCGATTGCTGAGGCCCTCGGCGATCAGATCCAGCACCTGGCGTTCGCGGGCGGTGAGCGCACCGGCATCCGACGATTCGTGCGCGCCGAGCCCGGCGGATGCCATGAACCCGCTGACTTCGCGACGGAGCTGCTCGTGACCGATGCGCTCCGCGTGCACGGCGGCCTCTGCCAGCAGCCGACCCGCCGTCGCCCTGTCGCCCTCCCGCACCCGCAAGCGGGCGAGTTCCAGGCGCAGGACCGAGCGGAACGTGACCGGTACGTCGTCGCCGTCGGCGACGGACAGCGCCGCTTCGAGCCGCTGCACGGTCGGGTCGAGCAGTGCGAAGAGGATGCTCTCCCAAGCGTCGCCCTGAAGCTGCGGATGCTGGGCCCGCCATGCGGCGCGGATCGCCTCGACCGCCTGAGCGACCTCGACCCCCTGCGCGCGCAGCTGGGCGATGATCCATCCCGACTGCAGCAGCAGCCGGCGCTGGTGGAGCAGCCGCGGGCCTTCGTCGGCGAGCATCTGCACGATCGCTGCGAGCGCGCCCTCGAGATCGCCGCTGCTCTCGGCCACCGCCACCGTCATCACGACGATGTCGTACCAGATCTGACGTTCGACGGTCCCCGTCTCACGGAATGCCGGCAGCGACTCCCGCAAGAGCTCGGCGGCCTCCTCGTGCCTCCCGCGCCACGACAGCAGCCGCACGCGCGTCATGGTCGTGTACATGCGGAACACCCGCAGCGTGTTCTGCGAGAGCTCGCGTGCGAGCATCTCCTCCACGCGCTCGATCTCGCCGAGTTCGAGCAGCGGGACCGCCATGTTCTGAGTCATCACCGACCCCGAGGTGCGCTCGACGCCGAAACGACGCGAGCGCGCCAGCCCGTCTTCCGCGAGCGCGACGGCCTCCCGGTAGCGGCCGAGCAGGGTCAGCAGGTCGGAGTAGTTGACGCGATACCGCAGATCGGCCGTCGACCCTCTGGCGAGCGCGCGCGCCTGCTCGTACTCTCGGATGCCCTCGGCGAGGTCTCCCCGGTGCGCGCGGGAGGCTGCACGCACGTTGGCCGCGATGGACGACTCGTCGTCCGAACCGGCGCGAGCGGCGAAGGCGCCTGCTTCGACGCCCAGCTCATAGGACCGATCGAGCTCGCCGGCGATCATGTATCGGCTGGCGAGGTTGTTGAGAACAGTGGCGCGCAGACGGTCGTCGTCGACGCGTTCGTCGAGGATCGCCAGAGACTCGTGCAGCAGCGGGATGGCGCCTGGACGGCCGAGGTTCATCGTGTAGTAGGCCTTGTCGCGCAGCAGGCGGGCGTGCAGGCGCGGGTCGACGGTCGCCGGGTCGAGTTCGGACAGAGCAAGCGTCACCACGGCGAGCGCACGTTCGCCGTCGCCGGCGTTGCGCAGGATCGACCCCAGGACGAGCAGCAGATCGAGTCGGGCGATGCCGGCGGCCTGCTCTGGATCGGACACCTGCGACCACACTCCGAGCGCGAGTTCGCCGAAGCGCGCGGCGCTGGCGAACGCGAAGCGCGCCTTCGCATGGAGCATCGCGTCGACCGCCGCGGACAGGGCCTTGCGGTCGTCCTGTGCGAGCTGCCAGTGATAGGCGAGGGCTGCCGCGTCGGCGGAGTCGCTGCCGTCGCACTGCGCTTCGAGGGTCTCGGCGTACGTGCGGTGCAGGCGAGAGCGCTCGCCTGGCAGCAGGTCGTCGTGAACCGCCTCTCGCAGCAGCGCGTGCCGGAACCGGTAGCCGTCGTCGATGACGACGAGGATGCCGCTGCGCGTAGCCTCACGCACGGCTTCGTCGAGCCGCTCATCCGCGAAGCCGACGAGCCGCTCGAGCAGCGGATGCGTGAGCGGACGCTCTGCGCCCGACGCGACCTGCACGACCCTTCGGGCGTCGTCGCCGAGTCGATCGAACCGGGCGAGCAGGAGATCGCGGAGCCCGTCGGGGATCGGAGCCGTGGAGCAGCAGGCGATCTCCTCGACGAAGAACGGCACCCCTTCGGCACGGTCGTAGATGCGCTCGAGCGCGCCCTGGCTGAGGGCGTGCCCGGTCACCTGCTCGGCGATCTCGCGCACGGCGTCGATGTCGAGCCGCTCGAGGGCCTCGCGCTCGAGCAGGCGCGCCCGAGTGGCCTCGCCGATGAAGCGGCTCACGGCGTCGCCGCGGCGCACATCGTCGGATCGTGAGGTCAGCAGCAGCATGATGCGCCCCCGGCCCAGTGCACGGAGCAGGAAAGACAGGATGGCCAGCGTGGACTCGTCGGCCCAGTGCAGGTCTTCGACCACGAGGACCTGCGGAGCACGCTCGGCGGCGCACTCGATCAGGCTCGCGATCGCGTCGCGCAGGCGCTCGGGACTGGTGCTCGCACGATCGGCCTGAGGGGCGAGATCGGGAAGCAGCATGGCCAGCGCATCGACACCCGAACCGACGGCGTCGCGGACTCTATCGTCGCCGAGGGTCTGCACGATCGAGCGCAGGATCCCGGTGAGGGGACCGTAGGGCGAACGAGCCGCGCCGAGGTCGAGGCACCAGCCGACATGGATGTCGGCGCGATTCGCGATGTCGTCGGCGAACTCGCGCAGCAATCGGGACTTGCCGATGCCCGCCTCGCCCTCGATCAGCAGCGCAGTGGGCGTTCCTTCGCTCGCACGCTCGAACAGCGCGTGCGCGCGAGCGAGGTCGGAGTCGCGACCGACCATCGGAGCGCTGGGCGCGAACGGAGGCATGCTCTCATCGTGCCACCCCGCGCCGACATCCGGGGTCTGCGGCGTGGTCGGTCCCGTGGCGACGGATGCTGCGGCTCGCGTCGGCCGCGCGACAGCGGTCCCGCGAACGGCGTCGGTCGCGGGAACGATGTCGGTCGCGGGAACGACCCCATTCGCGGGCAAGGCAGCCAGGGTCAACGGGCGACGGCCGGTTCGCACGGTGTCTGCCGCTGCGCGGCACGACCGCTGCGGCGTCCGAACGCGGCGCCGATGCGGCGCAGCATCCGTCCGATCGGACCCTCCGGCCTGGCCACGATCTGATCCGAGTGCTCGGCGATGAAGCGGTGCAGCTCGGCTCGGCGCGCCAGCTCGTCCTGCTCGAAACGGGTGTACTGGTAATACGGGTGCTCGTACATGGGGTTCTCCTTCTCCGGTACCCCTACATTCCGCTCTGAGGCGGCCCGCCGGCATCCGACACCTTCCCTATCTCTCGCGCGCTGGCTCCCTATCTGCGCGTCGACTGCACGTGAACTCGCCGAGTGCACGGCAGATCGGTGCCGACGTGTCGTGCACTCGGCGACAGGCCGTGCACTCGACCCCGCACGCTGGTGCAGCGATCAGAGACGCAGGACATTCATGCGGGCGGAGGGACGCGATTGCGACGGCGCGAGCACCGCGAGCACGCGCACGAGCGTCAGCATCCACAGCATCCCGAGTCCGATCACGATCGCCTCGAGCGCCGTGACCCCGAACAGCCCGATGGCGAAGCACAGCATGACCGAGACTCCGACGAGGGCGATCAGCCCGATCGTCGTGATCACCAGCGCTCGGGGCGAACCGGGGAACACCCGTGCCGTCGTGACGGCCGCCAGCACGAAGAGCGCGAGCGCGCCGAGGGCGACGACGTTGTGCGCGACAGGCACCCGCTCGAGCGGCAGGAGGCCGATCGCGGCGAGCGCCGCGCCCGTGAGCGCCCAGAGCACGACGATCGGCGCGATACGGGGCAGAGCGTCGTCGCCCAGCATCCGGTGCAGATCTCGGCCGACGTACGAGCCCACGGTGGCGATGATGAGACCGGCGACGACGAGCGTGCCGTTGAACGCCCACGCGCCCGCTCCTCCACCGAGTGTCGAGAAGTTGTGCTCCCACCAACGGGGGTCGGCGGCCGTCGACATCGCGAACAGCGTGCCGAGGGCGAGGAATCCGAACAGGATGCCGGCGAGATCCGCCGTACGCAGGCCGATCCCGGCACCGTATGCGAAGCGCCCTCCCACGGCGGCGACGACCCCCGCCAGCACGCCGCCGCCCACCGCTCCCAGCTGCAACCCCTGCAGACCGATGGCGAGGATCTGCAGGGCGAGCAGCGCTCCCATCGCGGTGATCGCGGCGAACACGACCGTCAGAGCGATCGCCGACAGGTTCGAGATCACGCTCTG
>JAEKKN010000051.1 GCA_019510305.1 Microbacterium sp. | reverse complement strand
ACCGGTCCTCATGGTCGTAGAGCCACGCGTTGGTGGCGAGCGTCGTGGCGGCGAGGTTCACGGCCGTGTCGCCCCGCCCCATCCGCTCCTGCATGGCGGCACCCATCCGGGCTGCGGCGCCTGGTGCGCGGAGGTCGTCCCAGGTCTCGATGCCATCGATGTCGCGCAGCGGCAGCCCGTAGATCTCCATGCCGGGCTGGTCGGCGCTGTACTCGGTCCAGTCCTCTCCCACCCCCCAGCGCGGTCCGAGAGACCCGGTGTGTGGAGCGACGATGGTCCGTGAGGTGGGGTCGTAGTTGCCCGTCGGGGAGTCGGCCAGGTAGAACCCAGCGAACCGACGCGCGCGCTCTCGAAACGCCATGTCGGCGGGGTCGGCGGCGCAGATGCCGAGGAACAGGGGGAGCGACTCTCCTTGGTGGAACCAGTCGTAGCCGACCTCGTACTCGTCGTGGACGAAGCCGAACGCGGTCATCTGTCGGGTGACCCCTTCCCAGTGACGTTTGGCCGCCGGCAGAAGGTCGTCCGCACCGCCGAGGCGATACAGTGCGGGCCAATTGAAGAACGGCTCGTAGAAGTCGTCCACGCCATCCCGACCGTACATGCGCCCGTCGTAGCGAAGACTGCCGTCGGGCTGGCAGAAACGCTCCTCGAACCGGCGCCAGCCGCGGTCGAGCAGCCGCAGGAGCTCGCGCTCGAGCAACGCCCATCGCGGTATATCGCGGAGCGAGACGGATGCGGTGATGCTTGTCATCCCTTCACGGCTCCCGATGTAAGTCCGCCGATGATGCGCTTTTGCAGAAGCACGTAGAACACGATGACCGGCACCACGGCAAGCAGCATGTTCGAATACACGAGGGTGTAGTCGGTGGAGTACTTGCTGATCGCCGCGAACACGCCTGTCGTGACGGTGTACAGCCCTGATCCCGGGCCGAGAATGATGCGCGGGTTGACGAAGTCCGCCCACACGCCGACAGCGTTGAGCACCACCGCCGTGGCGATTGCGGGTGCCATGAGCGGAAAGATCACCCGCCAGAACGTCCCGATCCTTGACGCCCCGTCGATCCGTGCAGCTTCGTCGAGCTCACGCGGGATGCTCTGTACGTATGCTGTGAACAGGAAGAGCGTCGTAGGGATCGTCAGCGCGGTCTGGAAAAGGATGAGTCCAGGCATCGTGCCCATGAGCCCCACTGTCTTCAAGACATAGATGACCGGGATCACGATTGTCTGACTGGGGATGAAGAGCCCCGCGAGCATCACGAGCATGACGGTGCGGTGGGATCACGACGAGGAGCGTGGTCGTACCGTATGCGGCGATCACGTTGAAGCCGGTCGATGTCGCGGCCGCGATGATGTTGTCGAGCGTGAAACCCTGCGCCGGCGGTGCGAACGGAGCGCCGAGGATGTCGTCCTCGGTCTTGAACGCGTTCGTCACGAGCAGATAAAGGGGGGCGCCCATGAGCGCTACGAGGGCGAGGATGCCGGCGAACCAGCCGATACGTCGTGCGATCATGCGGACACCGCCTCTTCGCTCCGTCGCCGCAACTGGGTCAACGCCACGGTGATCATGACGATGACGATCATGAGCACGACGGACTGCGCTGCGCCGTAGCCGAGCTGGGAGCGACTGAACGATGTCGTGAGAATTGTGAACACGACGGTCTGGGTCGTCCCGGCGGGACCGCCGGCGGTGAGAGCGAGCACGATCTCGTATACGCGCAGGAGACCGATGGCTGCCAACACGATGTTGAGCGTCACGGTGGGCGCGAGCACCGGAAGCTTCACCTGCCAGAACGTCGCCCAGGGGCCGGCCCCGTCGATCTTGGCAGCCTCGAGCAGCGAGGCGTCAAGCGTCTGCAATCCCGCGAGATACAGGATCACGTTGAGTCCGAAGCTCGCCCAGATGACGACGAGAACGGTGGTGACCATCGCCCACGCCGGATCGGCGAGGAAGGGCACGCGCTCGACTCCGAGAGATGTCAGCAAGGAGTTGACAGCTCCATTCGTGCCGAGGATCGTGGCCCAGAGAAAACCGAGGATGACCGGGCCGATCACATAGGGCGAGAAGACAAGGACGCGCATGACCGTGTTCACTCGCGAGTTGCGATTGAGTAGCAGTGCGATGCCGAGGCCCAGCGCGTTGCATGCGAACGTGCCGACCACCGCGATCACGCCCGTGTAGGTCGCGGCGCGAAACACCTCTGGATCCTGGAACAGACGCTCGTAGTTCCGGGTGCCCACCCAGGACGGCGGGATCGTGAAGCCGTCCCAGTTCGTGAAGCTCAGGTAAGCGGCAATGGTGATCGGAATGAGCACAAAGAGTGCGACCAGTGCGAGGGCCGGTCCGATCATCACGGTATCCGTGAGGAACTCCGCGCGCCCTCGGCGTCGGCGCCGTGCGGCCGAGGCCGACGAGGAGAGTTCCCCGTCGACCCCGGTCAATGCGTTACTGCGCGGCATTGAGGCCCCACCACGCGTCGAGGGCGGCTGCAGCGTCGGCGGGTGTCGTGCCCACGTACAGCGCCTGGATCTGCTTGTTCAGCTCGTCACCGAATCCGCCGGGGATTCCGGGGCCGGAGGTTCCGATCACGAGACCGGGAGCGGCATCGAGGATTGCACCCACTTCCTGATTGAGCGGGCTTCCTTCATATGTATATCCCTGACGGAAGTTGCCTTCCGACTCGAGCGAGGTCGTGACTGCTTTCTTGTCGGTGACAAGGTACTCGACGAGTGAGAGCGCGAGGTCCTGGTTCTTCGATGCTGAAAGAATCGAGTACGGTTGCGCCGGGCCGCTCATCTGTGGTGCCGTCTCTCCCGTGAGTGATGGTGTGGCGAACACGCCGACCTCGAAGTCGACGCCGGCCTCGTCGATCGAGGGCACAAGCCAGTTGCCCATCACGATCGATGCGGAGGTCCCGGCCGTGAACGCGTCGATCGAGTCCTGGTACTTCAGGCCAAGGGCTGCGGGGTCGACCAGGCCGTCGGAGATCCAGCCGGCGTACGCCTCGAGGTAGTCGGCGTAGGGGCTGTCGGCGAAGGACGCGTTGCCGTCGGTGACGTCGGTGTAGAAGTCGCCGGATTCCAGCAGGGCGGGATTCGCCATCATGGCGAACTGTGCGCCGGTGACCCACTCGCCGGCGGTGCCCAGCGGCGTCGCCCCATCTGCGGCCTTGACCGCTTCGAGCGCGGCGGTGAACTCCTCGATGTTCGTCGGGGTCTCGGTCACTCCGGCGGCTGCGAAGAGATCCTTGTTGTAGTAGACGAGCGATTGAATCTGCGCGCCTGTCGCGACCTGCCAGATCTTGCCGTCAAGCGCATTCTCCTTGGCGAGAGGAGTGTCCTGCACCCATGCCTCGTCGGGGAACGCGAGCAGTTGTGGAGCGACCACGGGGTCGAGGTTGCTGGCGACGATATCGGGGATGTCGCCGGAGGCCAGCTCCTGTTGCAGCGTCGCCTGCACATTCTCGCCGCTCGGAACTTCGATGGTGACGGTCACTCCCTCGTGCTCATCGACCCAGGGCTGAACGAGTTCCTCGTAATACTCCTTCGTGAGCACGGGGGTGATGTTGGCCAGGATGCGCAGCTCGGTCTCCCCGCCTTCCCCACCTCCTCCCGTCGAGCAGCCCGCCAAGATCCCCGCTCCGAGAGCTGAGGTGGCGATCACCGCGACGACGCGTCGGGTGTTGTGTCGCATGAATCCTCCTTGATCAAGTGCAATCGCCTATCGATAGGCGATTGCACTGTAACGCGAAACTTCTCTGATTTGCAACTACGCCGAGGGGTGGTCCAGTGTGCCGGACGCGTGCTCAGCGAATGCGTCGGCTGCGGCATCCGCATCTCCATCGACAAGCTTCTGGATCAGGTCGCTGTGCCACGAAACGACTCGGCTGCGATCGCCCAGGTATCCGGGGTCACCGATTGCGCGCTGGCTGACCAGCATCGGCTCCAGCGTGTCCCAGAGACGGGCCAGCACTGCCCTGCCGGTCAAGGCGATGACGCTGCGATGGAACTCCACATCCAGTGCCCGAAAGGCCGCCCGGTCGTCGGCGTCGATGGCCTTCTGCATCCGCGAGACGATTGCGCGGAGTTGTTCGAGACTCGAGTCCGTGGCCTCCTCGGCGGCGATCCTCGCGGCCTCCCGCTCGATCGAAGCGCGCATCGTACGCGCGACCGTGAATTCCTCTGGCGAGATCTCTGTGACATAGCTGCCGTGGCGGGGCACGGATTCGACGAGCCCTGCATGCACGAGCCGCTTGACCGCTTCGCGCACCGGCGCTTGGCTGATGCCCAATTGCCGCGCGATTTCCGATTCCACGACGCGGACCCCCGGGGCGCGAGTTCCATCGAGGATCGAGGCGAGGATGACCTCGTAGACCTGGTCGGACAGCAGTCCTCTGCTTATCGTTGCGTCGGGCATGTGGCTCCCTCTCATCGTGCGCGGATTCTTGCCAGACTAGCGATAATCGATCGAGAGGAAGATATGAGCACGGTTGTGGAGGGCTATCGCACGCGCCTACGGCATGGAGCTGCGGAGCGGTACGCTCGCACCCATGCCCGGATTCCCGAGCACCTGCACGCCGCTCTCACTCGATGCGGCCTCGTGCGCTGGCGCATCTGGGTGGACGGCGAGACGGTGTTCCACGTGATCGAGACTCGAGACGGCCGTGAGCGAATGGTCGAGCGGATGAGCGCTCTGCCTCAGGTGGACCCGGCATGGGACGCCGCGATAGCCGCGCTCGTGGACGACGACCCCGACGGCTCCGCACCGCTCCCGCTCGTCTGGGATTCCATTCTCGGCTGAGTGCTCGGGCTGGCTCCGAGCCGCCTCCGATCGCACTGCGCCCCTTGACGTCAGCGGTGCGAGAGTGGTTCGATTCGATCGACGATAATCGACTATCGATTGGACTGATCAATGAAGATCCGAAGGTTGGCCGCGCTTGCGGTCGTGGGCGCTGTAGCGGCCGGCACGTTCCTCGGCGCAGCAGGGGCTCCAGCCACTGCTGGGGTGCTCGGGAGCACACTCCATGTCTCTATGACGGGCGATGACGCGGGGAGCGGCTCATCGTCCTCGCCATTCCGTACCATCCAGCATTGCGCCGATGTCGCCCGCCCCGGCGACACCTGCGTCATCCAAGCGGGCACCTTCCGCGAGACAGTGACCCCACAACGGAGCGGCACCGCGCTTCTGCCCATCACATTCCAGGCCGCGGACGGAGCCCGAGTCGTCATCGATGGATCCGACCCGCTCAACTCGTGGGAGCCGGTGACGGCAACCGACCTCGCCGATCTCACGGCGGCTGATCCGACACTCCGCGGATCGGAGTTCGCCGAGTCCGTCGGAGACGGCACGGTGTTCCGTGCCGACGTCACTCTGCCCGACGCCCTCCCGGGTCAGCAGATCTTCGTCGACGATGCCATGGCGCCTGAAGCTGCCTGGCCACACGCAGGCGACGATCCGGCACACGCTACCAAGGCCCACGCCGACTGGGGTACGCAGACGCAGCTCGGGGATGACGCTCTGTCGCAGCCCGAGGGCTACTGGGTCGGCGCACGGTTGCTGTCTCACAACTGGTTCGTCAGCGAGACCGGCCGAGTGAGCTCCTCCTCACCCGGATCGGTGACCGTGGACAGTCTGCCTTCCTGCGTTGGCCTGAGCCCGAACACCACGAACTACTACGCGCTCTCCGGCAAGCTCGCCCTGATCGGCCGAGACCGCGAATGGCACTACGACGATCAGGCCGGCGCGCTCTACGTGCGTGTCCCCGGCGGTGACCCTGCGGCTGTCACGATCGAGGCCAAGCAGCGTGAGTTCGGCTTCGACCTCTCGGCACGCTCCCACATCAAAGTTGTCGGGCTCGGGCTGAAGGGCACAAGCATCCTCACATCGTCCACCACGACGCACGTCGTCCTTGACGGTCTTTCCGCCCGCTATGTGTCGGAATACGCTGACCTAGAGATCGACCCCAACACGGTCACGCCGTCCGACCCCTGCGATGTGTTGACGGCTGGTGAGACGACCAGTGGCATTCAGGTGCACGGCTCTGACAACGTCGTGCGCAACTCATCCATCGCGTACAGCGCCGGCAATGGTGTTCTCGTGACGGGGCGGCGCAACAGCGTGGTGAACAATGTCATCACGGACACCGACTACATGGGCAGCTACGCGGGCGGCGTCAATCTGTTGGGCACCGACAACACGGTCATGCACAACACCATCACCGGCACCGGGCGCAGCAGCATCAACATCGACAACAAGGTTGCGGGCTATGACGCTTCCGGCCACCGCGTCGCATACAACGATATGAGCCACTACGGGAAGCTGGTGCACGACGTGGGAGCGGTCTACGTCTGCTGCAGGGTGGACCTCGGCGACACCCTCATCGACCACAACACGATGCGCGATGCCGCTCCGGTGTCGACAGTCGCTCCCGCCCCCGGGGTCTACCTCGATCTGGAGACCATCAACGGAATCGTGGCCGACAACGTCACCTGGAACCGCACCACCTACGGCGTCGTACTGATCAACCCCAACGGCGGTCATGCCTCAGGGACGAAGGTCATCAACAACACCAGCGGCACTGACCGCAAGGCGTTGAGCCTCTTCGGTGGCACGTACGAGGGCATCGAGGTCACGAACAACCTCGGCGACGTCGACAGTGCGGCGGGCGTGACCCTGTCGACCAATCTGCCCAATGACGGGGCGGCTTTCTCGAACCCGGCGACGCACGATTTCACGGTCGGCGAAGGCTCTCCGGCCCGCAACGCAGCGACTTCTCGTCCGCCTCACTCGGACGGTTCCACCGATGCCACCCCGACGGTCGGCGCCTACCAGTACGGCGCCCCAGCCTGGCGTTCGGGCGCGACGTTGGTGGGCGGGACCGTGGAGGCATTTAGCGGCATCGACTTCGGCGCCGGGCGCGACCTCGTGCGCATGAACGTCGCCACAGACGACCCCTACGAGAATCAGACGTTCGAAATCCGCATCGACGCTGCGGACGGTCCGGTCATCGCGGACTTCCGCGTCGACTCGACAGGCGGGTTCGACCGCTTCTCGGAACAGTACGCGAGCATCGTCCCGACCGCTGGGGTGCACGACGTGTACATCCGCTCCGTCGGCTGGGCGGGAATCGGCGATCTCGACGCATTCTCATTCCTCACCACGGGCACGCAGCTGGAAGCGGAGGATGCGGCCCTCAAGATCGGGACGTCCACGGCCGACGGCGGAAGCGGCACAGTGGTCACACGGATCGACCGCGCGAACGTGATGCTGTTCCGCGCCGTCGACTTCGGGGCCGGACGCACCCAGTTCACTGCGTCGCTCGCCTCGGAAGCCGCGGAGGCGAAGTATGCGATCCGACTCGGCTCTCCTGTCGGGACGAAGATCGGCACGCTGAGCGTGACACCCACCGGGTCGATCGCCCGATTCGAAACGCAGACAGTCGCGGTGACCGCAACCTCTGGAGTCCACGACGTGTATCTCGTCCCTTCGGGAGGGCGAAAACTCGGTTCACTCGATTGGATCGCGCTGCACTGATTGTCGTCCGTGGGGACCCGAGGCCTTCGGCATGGACGAGTTCATTCGTCGCGGCCTCACGTTCCGCAAGGATCCTCGAGTCGTCGTGCGCGACGACAGTGCTCCGTACTACGGCGCGCAGATCGAAGAGCGCACTCTTCTCCCTGTCGAGGGCGCTCAGATCTTCGAGACGCGCTTCGAGGACTGGCTGCCGGTCAACCTGCCCCGCAAGTAGCGAGACGGGACGTCACCTCACCCCGTCTCCCTGACGCCGCTCGGCCCTCTACGATCCACGCTCCTCACGGAGTGCGGATCGTCGAGGGCCGAGCTTTCTCGTTGAGGTCTAGCCGCAGCTCCGGTCCGTGTCGCTTCACAGTGCTCCCGCATGAACCTCTTGACACGGCATCCGATCGGGCATAACGTACAACCAAATGGTTGTACAAAGAGAACTCAGCGAAGCGGAGGTCGACCGTGTCTTTCACGCACTGGCGACGTCTACCCGGCGCGACATCCTGCGTCGGACGATCGAGCGTGAGCAGTCCGTCTCGGACCTCGCCTCCGAATACGACATGTCGTTCGCGGCTGTCCAGAAGCACGTGGCAGTGCTCGAGGCTGCGGACCTCATCATCAAGCGCGCAGAGGGACGCGAGCGGCTCGTCCGCGCGAACCCCGAGATGATCGCCCGCGCCAGGGCGCTCCTCGCCCGATATGAAGAGCTGTGGCGGTCGCGCATCGCCCGGCTCGACGATCTGCTGGCCGAGCCGGCATCCACCAAGAACAAGAACAACTAACCGAACGAACAGGGAGACTGACATGCCCGTCACCGACGTCACTACCGACCCCGAGAACCTGACGATGACCATCGTCGCCGAGTTCGCCGCACCCGTGGAGCGCGTGTGGAGCGCGTACAGCGATCCGCGCCAGCTCGAGCGCTTCTGGGGTCCTCCCGGGTGGCCGGCGACGTTCACCGCCTGGGACCACACGGTCGGCGGGCGGGCGTATTACACGCTCACCGGCCCGCGCGGAGAGAGCTCTTCTGGTTCGTGGGAGTTCCTCTCGATCGACGGCCCGCGCAGCTTCGAGGTGCTCGATTCGTTCGTCGAGGGCGAGGGCAAGCCGCTCGAGGGGTTTGCGCCGATGCGGATGAAGCTGTCGTTCGAGCCGACGGCCGACGGCACGCGGATGATCGGCGAGAGTCACTTCGACTCTGCTGAGGCGCTCGAACAGGTCGTCGCGATGGGTGTGATCGAGGGCACCAAGATGGCGATGGCTCAGCTCGACGCCGTGCTGCAGGACCTCCGCGAGTTCGCGCAGGGCAAGGGCACGCGGGTCGAGCTTCTCGACGACATCCACGTGCGCATCACGCGTCTCGTCGACGGCCCGCGCGAGCTTGTGTGGCGCGCGTACAACGAGGAGGAACTGATGCGGCAGTGGATGCTCGGTCCCGACGGATGGGAGATGACCGAGTGCGTCGTCGCCATCGAGCCTGGCGGTTCGCACCGCACCTCGTGGGCGCCGGTCGGAGATACCGAGGGCGAGCCGTTCGGCTTCGAGGGTGAGGTGCTGCTGGTCGATGCGCCGCGTCGCGCCGTCACCACCGAGCGGATGATCGGCACCGAGGGCCCGGAGACGCTGAACGACCTCAACCTCTATGAGGAGGACGGCGCGACCCTCATCACGCTGCTCATCGAGTACCCCGACAAGGAGACCCGCGACATGATCCTCGCGACCGGCATGGCCGAGGGTATGGAGGCGTCGTACGCCCGAATGGAGAGCACGTTGCTCAAGGTCTGAGCGTTCACCGCTCCTGAAGAACGGGCCGGATCCTGCGGGATCCGGCCCGTTCTGCGTCGATCGGGGAAGTGGGATCGACCGTCAGATCAAGCGACGCAGAGCCTCTTCGAGGGTGACGCCCTGGGCCTCGGCGAGGTCGGTGAGACGCGCATGCTCGTCCCCGCTCAGCGTGATGCGCAGTTCGATCGGGTCGTCGGCGGGTGCGTCGTCGAGACCGTCGAACAGGTCGGATGCCTCGGCCCACAGCGGCTCGGCGAGCGATGCCGCTGCGGCAGATGCCGATGGGTCGCTGAGCTTGTCGAAGCGTCCTGCGGTGGGCCCTTCGACAGGCTCAGGGACCCAGGGAGTGCCGGGCCCGTCGGCGGGCGCTGCGCCCCAGGCATCGTCCCCACGGGCGCCCGCTGCGATCGGCGCCGAACCGGCGACCGCGGCCCCGGCATCCGTCGCCCGCGTGAAACCGGGACCCTGCCGCGGCTCCTGCTTCGCCTGATACGCCTTCGCGGCGGCGTTGGCGCGCTGGTCGGCGGCCTCGTTGAGCGGGTGACCGGCATGACCCTTGACCCATGAGAACTCGACATCGCGCCCTCGCATCGCCTCATCGAGCGCCTCCATGAGGTCGCGATTGAGCACCGGCCCGCCGTCGGACTTGCGCCAGCCCTTGCGTTTCCAACCCGGCATCCACTTGGTGATCGAGTCGATCACGTACTTGCTGTCGCACTCGATCAGGAGCTTCTCGTCTGTGCCCGCGGTCGCCCGCAGCAGCTCGAGCACCGCCTGCAACTCGCCCTGATTGTTCGTGCCGTGCGGAGATCCGCCGGCCGCCCAGTTCTCGTCGTCGATGTACCAGGCCCAGCCGTTGGGGCCGGGATTGCCCAGGGCGGAGCCGTCTGCGGCGGCGGTGATCGTCATCCCTCCACCGTAGCCGGGGCCGGCGACCCCATCCGTCGCCTCATGCGCGCTCCAAACTCGGCGACGTGCGCTTCCCTCGGCGAGAATCCACGGAGAAGTCGCCGTGCTCAGCCCGCCAGCCGCGCATCGGCCGCAGCCAGACCGCGGCGCATCTCCGCGCGCTCCCCCTCGGGCCACGGACCGGAGTACGCCAGCGGGATCTCGGTCATGAAGCGCCGCCGGTCTTCGGGAATACGCGCGACCACGGCATCCGGGTCCGAGCCGGCAGTCGCATAGAGACTGGGCCCGTCGGCGTAGTAGGGGTCGGTGAGCACGAGCCGGCCATCAGAACCGCGCATCACATTCGCCGGGTTCGCATCGAGAGGGCCGCACCACGGCAGCTCCTCGATCGCTTGGGTGTGGATGCTGCGCACGCTCTCCGCGAGAACCGCCACCTCCGGGGCGCTCGCGTCGATCGCCTCGAGGAAGGCCACGGCATCCGTCTCTTGCGTCGGACTCAGCCACTCCATGACGAGAACGTCACCTCCTCCGTCGAGACGCCGGTGCGCGAAGAGCACCGGCACCTGGCGCGTGGGTGCGGCGCGACGGTACAGCTCGGCCGTGTACGGGCCGGTGGGGTCGAACGGGCTGATCCGCGCGACCGCCGACCCGTCGGGGGAGCGGAGAGCGATCGCCCAATCGCCCGCCCCGCACGGAGTCCAGCCCGCGGCGAGGTGAGCCTGTTCGGCGGCGCGGTGATCAGCATCCGCGCCGAGCGCGATGACGAGCGGCATCAGGGTCGGATCACTCTTCGGGCTCGCCGGTTTCCGTGCCTTCGGCGTCCTGCAGCACCGGCGCGACCGGGAACACGATCGACGTGACCGGATTGCCGAAGGCGAGATCGAGCGAATCGACGCTCGGCACCTCGTCGAGAAGGTCGGCCTCACTGCGAGCGAGCGGCTCGGAGGGCAGAACCCACTGGTTCTCCTCTTCTTCGGAGCGCTGCTGGAAAAGTCCCATGTCCCCATTGTGCGCCGGTCGGGGCGTCAGGGGCGAGACTCATCGGAAGCTGTCAGGAGCGGGAGGCGGCCCGCACGGCGTCGACCAGCTCGCGCCAGGGGCCGTCGAGGGCGCCGTCGGGCAGTTCGTGCTCTCGGCGCTCCGCGGGAGTACGAGCGCGGATGCTCCACACGAATCGGTCTGCACCCGTGCCGTCGGGCGTCGGCTCATCCCACGGACATGAGTCGATCAGCGCGATCCAGTCGCCGGCCTCTTCGGGGGGAGCCTCGACCCGCCAGCGTCGCCGGATGCCCGCGATGCCGCCGGTGCGCACCACCGCGATCACTACAGGCGCATCATCGCGTTCGGGGGGACGGGCCTCGC
This sequence comes from Microbacterium sp., assembly GCA_019510305.1. Taxonomy (GTDB): domain Bacteria; phylum Actinomycetota; class Actinomycetes; order Actinomycetales; family Microbacteriaceae; genus Microbacterium; species Microbacterium natoriense_A. Next base: position 32,595 of record JAEKKN010000051.1, on the reverse strand, counting down.
TCATCCTTCAAGAGTCCCACGGTCGTCCACGCGCGTCGAGCGGCTGCTTCGACGACCGTCGCGTCGGTCTCGCGATCGAGAGCGGATGCCGCGACGATCGTCGCCTCGGCGAACTCCGCAAACGTGGCGGTGCTCGACAGGCCGCCGGTGAGAGCGCGGTACCAGACCAGCCCGGCGCGTTCCCAGGCGTTGCCGCCGAGGTCTGTCGCGAACAGGGCGAAAGCGCGGTTCGGGATGCCGGAGTTGATGTGCACTCCGCCGTTGTCTTCGGTGGTGCGGACGAACCCGTCCATGTGATCGGGCTGCGGGTCCTTGCCGAGCTCGTCGTCGTCATAGGCGGTGCCCGGATGCAGCATCGAACGCAGGGCCTCGCCCTGAACGGCATCCGTGAAGATCTCGGCCCCGATCAGCCAGCTCGCCTCGTTCGCCGGTTGCCCGAGCAGGTGCTGCTCGGTGAGCGCGCCGAACACGTCGGCGATCGATTCGTTCAGAGCGCCGGGCTGGCCCTGATACTCGAGGTTCGCGGTGTGCTGCACGACGCCGTGCGCGAGCTCGTGCCCGATGACCGTGGTCGAGGCGGTGAAGCCGGTGAAGACCTCGCCGTCGCCATCGCCGAACACCATGCGCTCGCCGTCCCAGAAGGCGTTGTCGTAGTCGACGCCGTAGTGCACCGAGGCGTTGAGCGGGGCGCCGGCGTCGTCGAGGGAGTTGCGGTGGAAGGCGGAGAGCAGCATCTCGAACGTGGCGCCGAGACCGTCGAACGCCTGGTTCACCGCGTCGTCGGCGACGGGGCCGTCGTCTTCGGAGCGCACGACGATCCCCGGAAGCTTCTGTGTGTTGCCCGCGTCGCTGATCGTGCGATTGGGCGCGTCGGACAACTGCGCGACCAGGTCGCCGTTCTCGTCGATGGACAGATCGAGGCGCGCGCGGAACGGCGGTCGCCCTGCCGTCAGCGTCTGCCGAGCGGCGGCCGCGGCTCCCGGGAACCTTCCCGATTCGGCGAGGCGTGCAAGCAGATAGGAGGGGATGATTCCGGGGGATCCTGCGTGGCTGCTCATGCCTCGACGATACGCCGGGCCGCCGACGTTCGCGCCTGCGACCACGCGGCATCCCTCGACGGGCAGCGACCTCAGACCCCGGCGAAAGAGGCGAAGAACGCGCTTCTGATTTGATATTGAGAATCGTTATCAATAAAGTGGCGTCCTGTGACCACGACCTTCCGCCGCCGCGCCGCGGCGCTCCTCGCGACCACGTTCCTCGCCTGCGCCGTCGTCGGGTGCGCGGCACCCGAAAGGCCGGAGATCGCCGCGACCGCACTCGACGGCGACGGCGTTGACGGCGGCGGAGCGGCAGAGGTCGCCGAGCCGGCGCGAGCGCTGATCATCGCCGACGAGCGTGGCGGGCTCACCCTCCTCGACCTCGCCACCGAAGATCGCCAGGTCATCGCCGAACCGCAGTCCGAGCGGGTCGCAGGCGTCGAGGGGACCGGACGCTTCGTCTACGTCGTGCGTGAGGGCGCCGTCGAGGTCGTCGACTCGGGGCGGTGGACCATGCCGCACGGCGATCATTCGCACTACTTCCGCGGTGAACCGCGAACGGTCGGGGCGGTCGACGGCGACGGTCAGGCGCTCATCGGGGTCGGTGCGGATGCGACCGTCATCCGCTTCGAGGACGAGGCAGCAGTCCTCGAGCACGAGCCGCTGGGCGAGGGCGCCGTCGATCCGGCACGCTCCGCGATCGACGGCGGGGGACCGGCGATCGTCGTCGCCGGTCACCTTCTCATCGCGACGGATGCCGGAATCGCGGGGGTCGACGCCTCCGCTGTTCCGTGCCAGGCGGCGAGCGACGTCGACCTCACGCGCGTCGGGACGGTGTTCGCGTGCGCCGAAGGCGCCGTGCTCGTCAGCCGCGAGGTCGACGGCACGGTGTCATCCGAGTCGATCCCCTACCCGGCAGGCGTCGCCGCCCCTGCGCTCACGCTGTCAGGGAGACCCGACCGGCCCGATCTCGCCGGCGTCTCGGTCGATGGCGGCGCCTGGCTGCTCGATGTGCGCGAGCGCACCTGGACTCTTCTCACCTCGGATGTGCCCCTCGTCGACGCTGCCGCGATCGGCGACGATGACGGGCGCACCGCCGTGATCGCCTCCGACGGGTCCGTGCGGATTCTCGCCGCCGACGGGACCGTGCTCGCCCGCACCGATCCGCTCCTCGCCGATGCCCTCGCGGACCCCGCGCTGAGCGAGCGGCTGCAGCTGCTCGTCGACGGCGATCACGCCTACGTCCCCGATCCCGCCACGGGGTCCGTGCACGAGATAGACCTCGACGACGGCCGGGTCACCCGCACGTTCTCGGACCTGCGCCTGTGGGCCGTCGAGCTCGTCGGCTGACGGACACACGCAGCCCCAGAAGCATCCCCGAAAGCACCAAGAGAAAGAGAGAACATCATGTTCCGTCCTGTCCGACATCGTCTCGCGGCCGGCGCCGCCGCCGCGCTCGCTGCGGTGACCCTCGCAGGATGCGCGGGCGCCAGCGCCCCGGCATCCGCGCCCGCCCCTGAATCCGAGAGCGCCGCCGTCGACAACGGCACTCGAGTCGCCATCGCCTACGACGGCGGAGTCCTCGTGCTCGACGGCGAGACCCTCGAACCGGTGGGTGAGGCCGAGCTGCCCGGCTACCTCCGCGTGAGCACCGCTGGCGACGCCGACGGACACGTGTTCGTCACCACCGACGGCGGATTCCACGTGCTCGACACGGGTATCGCGTCGGGAGAGGTCGCGTTCACCGGCGAGGTGTTCGACGCTGCGACGCCCGGACACGTCACCCCCCACGCCGGGCGCACCGCGCTCTTCGACGACGCCACCGGCGACGTGCGCATCTTCGACACTGACGCGATCGGCACCGGCGAACTCCCCCCGTTCGACACACTGTCCTCTGACGCAGCGCATCACGGTGTCGCGATCGAGCTGTCCGACGGCACCAGCCTGTCGACCATCGGCACCTCCGAGTCGCGCAGCGGTGTGCGCCACCTCGACGCCGACGGCACCGAGCTCGCGCGCAACGAGACCTGCCCCGCCGTGCACGGCGAGGGCGCGGTGAAGGACGAGGCCGTCGTGTTCGGCTGCGAAGACGGCGTGCTGCTGTTCTCGGACGGAGCGTTCACCAAGCTCGACGCCCCCGACGAGTTCGGCCGCACCGGCAACGCCTACGTGACCGACACGAGCCCCATCGCGGTCGGCGACTACAAGAGCGACCCCGACGCCGAGGGCTACCTGCTCTCAGCGCTGACGCTCGTCGACGCCGAGGCGCAGACCCTGTCGGTCGTCCAGCTCCCCGAGGGCGTCGAGTACACCTGGCGCGGAGTCGGCCGCGATGAGCACGACGGCATCGTGCTGCTCAGCGCCGACGGCTCGCTGTATTCGCTCGACGAGACCGGCGCCGTGCAGGATTCCTGGCCTGTCATCGAGCCGTGGGAGAGCCCGGTGGAGTGGCAGAACCCGCACCCTGGGCTGAAGGTCGTCGGCGACATCGCGTACGTGAGCGAGCCGGCGGCGAACAGCATCCACGCCGTCGACCTGCACTCCGGCGAGATCATCGCCTCGCAGGAGCTCGACGAGGTGCCCGGCGAGTTCGTCGTGGTCGGAGCGGTCGAGCACTGAGGTGAGCGCATGAGGCGGGTCCGGTTCCCCCGGGCCCGTCTTCGGCGTGCCGGGGGCGCTGCTCGCCGAGCATTCCGGTCGCAGTTCGTGCCGGGTGGGCGGCTGCGCGCGGCGTTCCGGTCGCACTTGGTGCCGCCGGAATCGATCCGAGGCGGCACGAATCGCGACCGGAAGCGAACGACGGATGCCGGAGGCAGCGCGAACTGCAACCGGAACGGGACGGCGGATGCTCGGGCGGGAGCCTGCGGCGGGCCGCGGATGCGGCCCGGGTCAGTCGTACTCGACACCGACCACGGTCGTGCGGACTCCGCCCGACTCGTATTGCACCGGCATCCCGGGGTGGGCGACCGAGAACCAGAAGGTGCCGTCCTCGGTGTCGTAGCGAAGGCATTCGACCTCGCCGAGCGGAATCGACAGGGTCTCGCTCGAGACCGAGGTCGTCTCGGCGTCGAAGGCTGCGTGCTGCTGCAGCTCGAGCCAGGTCACCCGGTTCGCCGACAGGTCGGACCGGTCGTCGTTCGACCAGCGCTCGAGCGTGGCGCCCTCGGCATCCGTCTCGCTGAACCTGTTGTATCGGGACGATGCCGTTCCATCAGGGAGGTCGATGCGGATTCTGATGGTCTTGCCTCGTCCGGTCGCATCGCGGATCTCGGCTGCCGTGAACGGAGTCGGCAGAAGCCCCGGGCCGAGGATGTGCGGGTCGATCATGCGACCATTGTCCACCCGCGCCCGCGCGACCCTGCTCCCTGCATGTTCGGGAGGAGTTCTCGCGTTCGGGAGGAGGCTCGCGAGGCATTCCTCAGCCCGAGCGAGCGTTCGCCGCCCGAGCGCGTGCGTCAGGCGACGGCGCCTGCAGCCGACGCGGGCCGACCCTCAGGACTCTCGCGTAAAATCGGCACAATGACCGACACCGCACCCTTCGACGAGCTCAGGGGCCCAGAGGGGGCCGATCTGGGTGCCGGCGTCGACCCCGACGATCTCGCCACCACCCTGCGCGTCCTCTCCGAACTGCACGAGATCGACAACGAGCATCCCGACTTCATCGCCGTCCGCCACGCCACCGCCGCGATGTTCAAGGCTGTCAAGCGCGTGCGTCGCAAGGAGATCCGCGACGCGATCGCCGAGGCGGACAAGGCCGTCGTCGCCCGCACGGCGACAGGGGCGCCCGACCGCATCGACGACGAGACCCGCGGAAACGACCTCGCCTCGAGCGTCGTCGACGCACCGATCGCGGGCGAGCTGATCAAACCGCGCAACTGCTACATCTGCAAGCAGCCGTACACGCTCGTCGACGCGTTCTACCACCAGCTCTGCCCTGACTGCGCCCGATTCAGCCACGGCAAGCGCAACGCCCGCACCGACCTCACCGGCAAGCGCGCCTTGCTCACGGGCGGCCGCGCGAAGATCGGCATGCACATCGCGCTCCGCCTGCTCCGTGACGGCGCGCACACCACGATCACGACGCGCTTCCCGCGGGATGCCGTCCGCCGTTTCTCGGCGCTGCCCGACTCGGGCGACTGGCTGCACCGCTTGCGCGTGGTCGGCATCGACCTGCGGGACCCTGCGCAGGTGATCGGCCTCGCCGACTCCGTCGCGGCCCAGGGGCCGCTCGACATCCTCATCAACAACGCCGCGCAGACCGTTCGGCGCTCGCCGGGTGCATACTCGCTGCTGGCGGATGCCGAGCTGCAGCCGCTTCCCGACGGACCGCTTCCCGAGATGGAGACCTTCGGACACACGAACGATCAGCATCCGCAGGCGCTGCAGGCGTCGGTCGACGCGCATCCGCTGCTGTCGGTCGCAGCCCTCGGGGGCACGGTCGCGGAGCAGGGCGGGCAGGCGCTCACGGCCGAAGACCTCGCCCGGCTCGCCATGGCGCCGGGGTCGTCGTCGCTCGAGAAGCACGCCGACGGCACTGCGATCGACGCCGGAGGTCTCGTGCCCGACGTCAACCGCGTGAACAGCTGGGTGCAATCGGTCGACCAGGTCGACCCGCTCGAGATGCTCGAGGTGCAGCTGTGCAACACCACGGCTCCCTTCCTGCTCATCAGCCGCTTGCGTCCGTCGATGGCGGCATCCGCATCGCACCGCAAGTACGTGGTCAACGTCTCGGCGATGGAGGGGCAGTTCTCCCGCCGGTACAAGGGCCCCGGCCACCCGCACACGAACATGGCGAAGGCCGCGCTGAACATGCTCACGCGCACCAGCGCCGGCGAGATGCTCGAGACCGACGGCATCCTGATGACCGCCGTCGACACCGGCTGGATCACCGACGAGCGTCCGCACTTCACCAAAGTGCGCTTGGCCGAGGAGGGTTTCCACGCTCCGCTCGACCTCGTCGACGGCGCAGCCCGCGTGTACGACCCGATCGTGCGCGGCGAGGCCGGTGAAGACGTGCACGGCGTGTTCCTGAAGGACTACGAGCCCAGCCCCTGGTGAGTCCGGCCGTCTAGCTGCGGGGCATCCGACGGAGCATCCAGGGACAACCTACGGATGCCGGGACTGCACGACGCGCACGGTCACTCCGGCGATCACGAGAAGAAGACCGGGGATCGCGAGGAGGACGGCGCCGACGACCGTGAAGAACGTCACCACCGGTCCGATCGTGAACCGGCCGTCGGTGACGGGCCCGTTGCACGTGATCGTGCCGGGGCCGGCAACCCCCACCGAGAAGCTTCCCTGGGAATCCCACGCCTCGGGCAGCACCAGGCCTTGCTGCGTCATGTCGGGCCTCAGCTGCAGCACACCACCCCCGGGGAACGTTCCGGAGCACTCGATCTCACTCCACTGATCCGACGGCGTCACGTAGATCGCGTGGTCGCCCTCCGTCAGCTCGACGGTGAGATCCTCGCCGAAGGCGGCGGGCGGCGCGAGTCGGAATCCCGGGCTGAACGCGACCGCCGCGGCGCTGAGCAGGACGAGCGCGCCGAGCGCGAGCAGAATCCACCAGGCGCGGCGTGGTCGTCGTGCCCGGGGGATCGTCATCGCGCGCGGATCTCGAGGTTTTCGGCGGCCCAGGTGCCGAGCTGGTCGAGGATCGGCAGCAGTCCCCGGCCGCTCGCCGTGAGGGAGTAGGAGACCGCGACAGGAGGCCCGGCGTCGACCGTGCGGGCCACGAGTCCGGCATCGGCGAGCTCGGCGAGCCGATCAGACAGCACGGTGTCGCTGATTCCGGCGACCGCGCGGCGCAGCGCGACGAAGGTCGAAGGGCCTCCGCCGAGCGACGAGATGATCATGCCGTTCCAGCGTTTGCCGAGCACGCTGAAGGCGAGTGTGACTGCGGCGTCGCACACATGCACTTCTTCGTCGATCTCGGCCATGCCTCCATTCTACCTGTGCTACGTTAACCGCTGTTGCTAAGAAAAACAAAGCGACTACGAAAACGAAAGGTTGACATGACCCTGTTCCGTCTGGATGCCAGCATCCTTCCCGCGTCGTCCGCCAGCCGCGCACTCGCCGACCTCGTCGAGGCCGAGTGGACGGCATCCCACCCCGACTCGACCGTCACCCGCCGCGACCTCGCCGCCGACCCGGTGCCGGCCACGGCATGGGCGGATGCCGTCACCGGAGGCTTCGTCGAGGCCGAGCACCGCACGCCCGCGCAGAACGACGCGCGAGCCCTCGCGACCGCCTTCGCGGATGAGCTCATCGGGGCAGACGCCCTGCTGTTCGCCGTGCCGCTCTACAACTACGGCGTCTCGCAGCACTTCAAGACCTGGTTCGACCTCACGGCCACCGACCCTCGTCTCGGCCCAGGCGGCACCGCGTTGCGCGGCAAGCCGGCGACGCTGGTGACCGTGCTCGGCGGCAACTACGCACCCGGTACGCCCAAGGAGGGCTGGGATCATTCGACCGGCTGGCTCCGCCGCGTGCTGGAAGACGTCTGGGGGCTCGACCTGCGGGTCGTCCAGCGCCCGTTCACGCTGGTGGGCGTGAACCCGGCTCTCGACGCCTTCACCGACACCGCACAGGAGCTCAAGGCTGCCGCCGAGAACGACGCCGTCGCATACGGCCGCGAGATCGCGGCCCTGCGCGGTTCGCAGGTGGCCTGACCTCGGCGGGGCACGGTGCGCCTCAGTTGATGATCTCGGCGTGCTCGTCGTCGCGGATCGCGGCCAGCCGATCGCGCCACGTCTGCAGCGCCTCCGGCGAGAGGCGGGTCCAGTCGGTGACCTCCTCGACGATGCGCAGAGGGTCGGCGCTGCGATACGACCGGGTGGGATTACCGGGGAACTTCTTGTCGGTCACGTTCGGATCGTTCTCGAACGGACCGGTCGGCTCCACGAGATACACCCGGGGTTCACCGTCGCCGGCGGCCAGTTCGGCCGCGAGCCCCGCGCCGTCGCGCAGAGCCGTGAAGTAGATGTGGTTCATGACGACCTCGGGCCGGTAGTTCGACCGGAAGCCCGCTGTCAGCAGGTCGCCCGGTGCGAGTTCGGCCTTCGTGCCGTGGAAGAACGGTCCTTCGTCCAGTGCATCATCCAGTGCATCGCTCACCGCGACAGCCTAGGCCGAGGCGGCGGGCGCGTACAGAGGGAGGAAGACGCGGCGGTCGCACTTCGCAGTGCGACCGCCGCATCCGAGAGCGGGCCTAGCCGATCAAGGTCAGGAACAGCCGCACCGACAGCCCGAGCACAGCCAGCATCCCGATCACGCCGACGGCGTTCTGCCACCATGTGTTGCGCATGTCGCCCATGAGCGTCAGGCGGTTGGCCATCACGATGATCAGGGCCGCGAGGACAGGCGCGACGAATACGGTCAGGGCCTGCGCGATGACGATCAGCTGCACGGGTGATGCCTGGAACACGATGGTCACGACCACGCCGAATGCGAGGATGCCGGCGCTCACGAGCTTCGCGGTGAGCGAGCTCGATGACGCCCCTCTGCCCAGAGCGTCGGAGAGCATCGTGCCTCCCGCCGTCGCGTTCGCGATCATCGACGAGAACGCGGCGCCGAAGAATCCCAGCGCGAAGACGGTCGAACCCACCGGGCCGGCGAGCGGTTCGAAGATTCCCGCGAGGGCGACGATCGTGGGCGCCGCCTCACCCGTCTGTCCGAGAACGGACGCTGCGACCACGATCACGAGGGCGGTCATGATCCCGGGGGCGATGATGCCGGGGATCGTGTCGACCACGGTGACGTCGCGGTAGTCGGCCTCGGTACGGCCGCGCTCTTTCGTGCCGTAGGCCGTGTAGAAGGCGGCGTTGATGGAGAAGTTCGTGCCGACCAGCGCCACGATCAGCAGCCACGAGCCGTCGGGGAACGTGGGCATCAGGCCGGTGCCGGCGGCCGCCCAATCGGGGTTCGAGATGAACGCCGAGGCGATGAAGGCGATCGCCATCAGCGCCACGATGACGACGAGCACCTTCTCGACCACGCGGTAGACGTTGCGCAGCAGAAGCAACGCGGCCACGGCGGCCGTGCATATGACGGTCCACATGATCGGGCTGCCGCCGAACAGCATCGACAGGCCGAGCCCCGAGCCCACGGCGTTCCCGACGGAGAAGCACAGCGTGATGAGGAAGACGCCGATGCCCGCGAGCACCCCGACCCATCCGCCCAGGTGGTCTTTGATCGACGAGATGAGCGAGGTGGGCGACTTGATGCCGAGTCGCACGGCCATGTCGGTGAGGAAGATCATCAGGATCGTCGAGACGACGATCACCCAGATGAGGGTGTACTGGTAGGCGCTTCCGGCCTGCACCGCGGTGGTGAGGTTGCCCGGGCCGAACTGCCACGCGCCCGCGACGAACGCCGGGCCGATGAGGGCCAGGTGCTGCCAGAACGGGCGGCGCTGCTTGCGAGAGTCGACGATGCTTCTCATCGTCTCAGTGGAGACGCGTCCATAGCCAGTGCCGGGGGTGGTGGAAGTCCGGCGGGTGGAGGTGCGTTCGCTCATGATCGTGTCCTTCGAGTCGTCCTTGACTGCAGGGCGCCGCATCGTGCGGCGGAGTGGTCGGGGTGAGGCGGCACCGGGCCGCCTCGCCCCGAGCCGTCACGCCGGGACCGAGACCGTGCCGAGTCCTGCGAGCGCGAAAGCAGCGGCGATCTCGGCATCCGCCCCGGCCGGCAGCGGCAGGAGCGGCGTCCGCACGGTGGCGTGGTCGAGGATGCCGCGCTGAACGAGACCCCACTTGAGCGCCACGGTGCCCTCCATGTGGGAGCCGCGGTGGTAGACGTTCTGCGTCACCGGCAGCAGTCGCTCGTGGATCGCGTGGGCGGCCTCGTAGTCGCGCGCCTTGCCTGCAGCGATCAGCTCGATGAGCGGCTCGGGGGCGATGTTGCCGTAGCCGACGAGCAGGCCGTCGACGTCGAACATGGTCGGCAGAAGGTACTCGTCGTGGCAGGAGAGGATCTGCAGATCGGGGTAGGCGGCGCGAAGAGCGGGGATCTCGGTGTACCAGCGCCGCATGTTGCGCACGCCGTTCTTCGTCGCGAAAACGCCGTCCTGCCCGGCGATCTCGAGCTGGGTGTCGAGGTCGTAGGTGGCCTTCGTGTTGTCCGGGTACTGGAACAGGATGAGCGGGAGTCCGGATTCCTCGTAGATCTCGCGGTAGCGCGACTGCGGGGCGCCCTGCTGGTAGCCGAAACGCAGCCAGCCGTGCGAGGGGTAGACGAGACCGGCGGCGGCGCCGGCCTCGACGGCGGCCTTCGCTTCGAGAGCGGCGGTCTTGTTGCCCTCCTTCGTGATGCCCGCGATCACCGGCACGCGGCCGTCGGTCGAGGCGACGAACGCGCGGATGACCTCGAGCTGCTCCTCCTCGGTGAGGAAGGTGCCCTCGCCGGCGTGGCCGAGGACGACGAGGCTCTTCACGCCGTCGATGGAGCCGAGCCAGGAGCCGAGGCGCTGGATCGCGTCGTAGTCGACATCCCCCTCCTCGGTGAACGGGGTGACGGGGGCGGGGTTGAGGCCGCGGAGGTCGAGAGTCATGACCGGTGTCCTTTCGCTTCTATGCGTGTCTTCTCGTCTTCGAGATCTTGGGAACGTTTGCGGGAACGTTTGCAAGAACGTTTGCAAGTATGATCGGGATGCCGGAGGCTGTCAACCCCCGAGCTGAGATCCGCCGATGGAGGGGGTGCCGTGGACGAGCAGCAGGAGCGACGGGTGATCACGCTGAAGGACGTCGCCGCGGCATCCGGGGTGAGCATCTCGACCGTCAGCCGGATTCTTGACGACCGCACGCCGCCGTCGCGGTCGCAGACGGCCGAGCGCGTGCGCCAGGTAGCCGACGAACTCGGCTATCGGCGGAACATGTTCGCCTCGGGGCTGCGCAGAGGGGCCACCGGGACGATCGGCGTGCTCGTGCCGAGATTGACCGACAACGTCATGGCGCTCATGTTCGAAGCGGTGGAGCGCACCGCTCGCGGCCGGGGCGCGTTCGCCGTCGTCGCGACGTGCGGCGACGATCCTGTCGAGGAGAGACGCGCCACCGAGACGCTGCTGGACCGCAACGTCGACGGCCTCGTGCTCGCGACCGCGCGACTCGACGACACGCTGCCGGCGTCTCTCCGCCAGCGCGGCGTCCCGCACTCCCTCGTCCTGCGTACCGACGGCATCAGCGCGTCCGCGCTGGGCGACGACGAGGCCGGCGGCTATTTCGCCGCTCGCCATCTCGTGGATCTCGGTCACCGCGAGATCGCCGTGATCACCGGCCCGTGGTTCACCTCGAGCGCGCGCGACCGGCTCGCCGGCGCACGTCGGGCGCTCGACGAGGCCGGCGTGGATCTCCCGGAGGACCGCGTGATCTCGACCGGTTACGGAGTCGAGGCTGGCCACGTCGCCGGACGGCGTCTGCTCGAGCTCGCCGCCCGACCCAGCGCCATCTTCGCCGCCAACGACAACCTCGCCATCGGCGTCGTCGCGGCCGCGGCATCCGCCGGGCTCGCGATACCCGACGACCTCTCGGTCGTCGGGTACAACGACATCCCACTCGCCGCGATGCTGCCGGTGCCGCTGAGTTCTGTGCGCACTCCGTTCGATCAGATCGCGGTCAGCGCGCTCGATCTTCTGGAGAGCCCGTCCGGCGAGGTCACCAGAGCGCTCCCGACACTCATCCCGCGGGCCTCGACCGCAGCGCCGCGTCGCTGACACGGTCGGGCGGGCGCAGGCCGGAGGATTCCTGCCGGGCTCAGGCCGACAGGTGCGGATGCGGCAGCCACACCGTGACGTTGAGACCGCCGCCGACCCGGGGTGTGAGCACGAGCGACCCCTCGTGCGCCTGCGCGATGCGCTGCACGATCGCGAGGCCCAGCCCGGCGCCGGCGTGGTCGTCGTCGTGGGTGCGGGCGACACCCCGCTGGAACGGCTCGGCGAGGGTGGCGACGAGCGCGGGGGAGAGCGTGGGGCCGGTGTTCTCGACCACGACCGCCACGGCCTGATCGAGGGAGTGGGTGCGCACCGTCACGGCGCCGCTCTCGGACACGTTGTGCACGATCGCGTTGTGCACGAGGTTGGTGATCAACTGCTGGAGCAGTGACGCGTTGCCGACCGCGTGAGCCGCGTCTCCGCCGACGTCGATCGTCACCGCCCGCTTGTCGGCGAGCGGGAGAAGGGACTCCACGGCCTCCTCCGCGAGCAGAGACAGGTCGACGCTCTCGCGCGTGAACGCCCTGCGATCGGCGCGGCTGAGCAGCAGCAGCGCCTCGGTGAGCTCGATCGCCCGGGCGTTCACCTCCTGCAGGCGATCGATCAGCGCGTCCACGTCGCGCTCGGGATCGACGCGGGCGACCTCGAGCACGGTCTGCGAGATGGCCAGGGGCGTGCGCAGCTCATGCGAGGCGTTCGCCGCGAAGCGCTGCTGCTCGGCCATGTTCTGCTCGAGCTGGTCGAGCATCGAGTCGAATACGTCGGCGAGGTCGCGGAACTCGTCGCGTGGCCCCTCCAGCGCGACGCGGTGCGAGAGCGAACCCTGGGCCGCGAGCTGGGCGGCGTAGCCGATCCGATTGAGCGGTGCCAGCATCCGCCCAGCCAGCCACCATCCGCCCGCCCACCCGATCACGAGCAGCACGATCATGACCATGACCGCGACCGGGGCGAACGCCCGAAGCAGGTCGGAGCGGTTGGGGAAGAAGTCGACCGTGTCGGGCACGTAGCGCAGCAGGAAGAACCCAACCGCGGCGAGCAGCATGAGTCCGGCGACGACCACGACGGCCGCATAGCTCAGGGTGAGCTTCATGCGTGCGGTCATGCCGCGGCGCCTAGGCATCGGCATCCGCTCCGATGCGGTACCCGACACCGGGAACCGTGAGGATCAGCCAGGGCTCGCCGAGACGTTTGCGCAGCGATGAGACGGTGATGCGGACGGCGTTCGTGAACGGGTCGGCGTTCTCGTCCCAGGCGCGCTCGAGCAGCTCCTCGGCGCTGACGACTCCGCCGTCGGCTCCCACGAGCACCTCGAGCACAGCGAACTGCTTGCGCGTCAGCGCGACGTAGCGCCCGTCGCGGAAGACCTCGCGGCGGAAGGGATCGAGGGTCAGACCGGCGACCTCGAGTACGGGAGGGCGTGCATGCTGACGGCGCCGGTCGAGCGCCCTCAGACGCAGCACGAGCTCGCGGAGCTCGAAGGGCTTGGTGAGGTAGTCGTCGGCGCCGATCTCGAAACCGGTCTCCTTGTCATCCAGACGATCGGCGGCGGTGAGCATGAGGATCGGGATGCCGCTGCCGGAGGCGACGATCCATCGGGCGACGTCGTCGCCAGAGGGGCCGGGGATGTCGCGATCGAGCACCGCGAGATCGTAGGAGTTGACGCTCAGCAGCTCCAGGGCGGTGTCGCCGTCGCCGGCGATGTCGGCAGCGATCGCCTCGAGACGCAGTCCATCGCGAACCGCCTCGGCGAGGTAGGGCTCGTCCTCGACGATCAGCACTCTCATGGGTTCCGAGCATACGCACCCGGGCATATCGGGAGTGTATGAAAAAGCGCATACGCCGTCGCAACACGCTCCCTTCTTCACTGGAAGCATGAACAACAGCCGCGCACTCAGACAGCGACGCGTCACCGCCACGATCGGTCTCTCGCTGCTCGCCGCGATCGTGATCACTTCGATCATCCTGATCGGCCAGCAGACGTCGTCCCCCGCCTCCGCTACCGTCGGAGCCCCGCTCAGCGACGGGCAGGTCGGCGAAGACGACGGCAAGATCGACGAAGCCGACCGGATCTCGGTGTTCGCCGACACCCCGGCGGTCTCGAACCTCGACCCCGCGCTGCTCGCCGCCGTGCGGAACGCCGCGACCGCTGCCGAGCAGGACGGCGTGCGCCTGCACGTCAACAGCGGCTGGCGGTCGGCCGAGTATCAGGAGGAGCTGTTGGCGGATGCCGTCGAACGGTACGGCTCGGCGGAGGAGGCGTCGCGCTGGGTCGCGACGCCCGAGCGCTCGGAGCACGTCTCGGGAGACGCGGTCGACCTCGGTCCCGTGGCCGGGCAGGACTGGCTCTCGCGCAACGGCGCCGAGTACGGCCTCTGCCAGATCTACGGCAACGAGCCCTGGCACTTCGAGCTGCGTCCGAGTGCACCCGCGAACGGCTGTCCGCCCATGTACGACGACCCCACTGCCGACCCGAGGACCCAGCGATGACCCTTCTGCTCGCCCCGCGCCTGTCACGCCTGCACGCGCCCACGCTCACCACGCTCCGCTCGGCGATCGCGGCCAACGTCGAGCGCGTGCGCTCGACCACCGACGCGCGCATCATGGCCGTCGTGAAAGCCGACGGTTACGGCCACGGGGCGGTGGCCGTCGCGACCGCGGCCGTCGCCGCAGGCGCCGAATGGCTGGGGGTGACGGATGCGGCGGACGCGGCAGAGCTGCGGGACGCGGGCCTCGACGTGCCGATCCTGGCCTGGTTGAACCCGGCCGGTGTCGACGCCGTGCAGGTCTCCCGCGATCGTGTCGACGTCGCCGTGGGTTCGGTCGAGGAGCTGCGACAGCTCGCGGCCGACGCGATGACGCCCGTCCGCGTGCACCTGCACATGGACACCGGGATGTCGCGCGGTGGGTGCCCGGTCGAAGACTGGGCCGAGCTGCTGAGGGTGGCGCGCGCGGCTCAGGGGCGCATCGAGGTCGTCGGAGTGATGGGGCATCTGCCCCGTGCTGACGAGGCCGATCCCCGCGCGAACACGGCGGCGGTGCTGAGGATGCGGCATGCGCGCGACGCCGTGCTGCGTGCAGGCTTCGGGCCGCTGCTCGTGCATCTGGGGGCGACCGCCGGCGCGCTCACCGACCCGTCGACGCACTTCGACCTCGTCCGGGTGGGGGCGGGGCTCGTGGGGATCGACCCATCGGGCACGGTCTCGCTCAACGGGGCGTCGAGACTGACGGCATCCGTCGTGCACTCGTCGCTGGTGCGGGCGGGCACCTCGGTCGGGTACGGAGAAACATACGTCACGCGGCATGAGACCAATCTCAGCGTGATCGGCGTCGGCTACGCGGACGGGATCCCGCGGGAGCTGTCGGAGGGGGCGGGTGTCGAGATCGGGGGGTCTCGGCATCCGATCGTCGGAAGGGTGTCGATGGATCAGGTCGTCGTCGACACCGGAGACCGGGCGTTCCCGCGCGGAGCGACCGCGACCTTGTTCGGGCCGGAGGGCGGCGCCGTGCCCAGCGTGCAGGAATGGGCGCGCTGGGCGCAGACGATCCCGCACACGATCGTGACGGGCATCGGCCCGCGCGTGCAGAGGAGCAGAGCATGAGGGTGCTGGTCATCGGCGGAGGACGGAACTCGGAGCACGAGGTCTCTCTCGCCTCGGCCGCGGCTGTCTCGGAGGCGTTGCGTGCAGTCGATCACGATGTGCGGACAGCGACGATCGGGAGGGACGGGGTGTGGGATGCCGCGCCGGACGCCTCCCCGGCCGAGTCGCTGGCTGCGGCGATGCCGCTGCTGGCCTGGGCCGACGTCGTGTTCCCCGCCGTGCACGGCGCACTCGGGGAGGACGGCGCGCTCGCCGCGCTGTGCGCATTGGCGGACGTGCCCGTGGTGGGGTCGGGGCCTCGGGCTGGCGCGATCGGGATGGACAAGCACGCGACGAAGCTCGTCGCGAGAGACGCGGGCATCGCGACTGCGCCGGGCTTCGTGATCTCCTCCTCGGCGATCGGCGACGTGGAATTCGAGGCGCCGGTCGTCGTCAAGCCCGTCTCGGCAGGATCGAGCTATGGCGTGAGCCTGGTGCGCGAGCCGGGAGAACTTCTCGATGCCCTGCGCACCGCCGCCCGATTCGACGACCTGATCCTGATCGAGGAGGTCATGCGGGGGAGGGAGATCGACGTGGCGGTGATCCGCGAAGCGGGCGGCGTGCGCTGGGCGGCTCCGCCGTTGGAGATCCACGCGGCTGGCCTGTTCGACACGGCGATGAAGTACGACGGCAGCGCGCGCTTCACCGTGCCCGCTGCATTGACGGCGGCCGAGACCGGGATGCTGTCGCGCGCCGCGGTGTCGATGTTCGATGCCCTCGGCTGCGCCGGTGTCGCACGCATGGACTTCTTCCTCACCGACGCGGGGCCGGTGCTGAACGAGGTCAACACGATGCCGGGACTCACCGCGGCGTCGCAGGCGCCGCGCATGTTCGCCGCGGCCGGGGTGTCGTACCCCGAGCTCATGGACAGGCTCGTGCGCGCGGCGGTCTCGACGACCGGGGAGCTCTGGTCGTCGAGCGGACGGGTGCCGGCGAGCGAGACGAGACGCGGTGCCCGCGCGCACGCAGCCGGTGCGCGGCGGTGACCACGAAGGTTCGCGAGGGCTGGCCCGACGTCGCGAAGGGTGTGTGCATCATCCTCGTGGTGCTGTGGCACGTCGTCACGAAGCAGGCGATCGACATGCCGGGCGCCGGTGCGGTCACAGATGTCTGGTCGACGGTGAACGCGCAGCTGCTTCCGTTGCGGATGCCGTTGTTCTTCCTGATCTCGGGAATGTTCGCCGGACGCGCCGTGATCGCGATCGACGGAGCGAGCTGGCGGCGCCGAGCAGCGCGTCTCGCTTCGGTGTACGTCATCTGGGTGCTCATCCAGACCTTCGTGCTCGCACTGACCCCCGACTTCGACACTGCCAGGGCGTCGGATGCCGGCGAACTGCTGGCGCAGCTGACCGTCAGCCCGACGAACCTCTGGTACCTCCTCGCCCTCGCCGCGTACCTCCTCATCGCCCGGCTGACACGGCAGGTGCCGACGCCGGTGCTGCTGCCCGTCGCCTTCGTCGCGTCGGCGGCCGCGGCATCCGGAGTCCTGCCCGACCTCGGCAACCTCTGGCAGGTGGTGCAGAACCTGTTCTTCTTCCTCGCGGGGATGCGTCTTCGAGGCACGGTCGAGGCGTTCGCGAGGAGTTTGCGGCCATTGCACCCGTTCATGCTCGGAGCGGCATATGCCGTGTGCGCCGCCGCCGTCGGCGTACTCGGCATGAGGCAATGGCCGGGCGTGTGGCCGATGCTGTCGGTGGTCGCAGTGGCCTTCGGAGTGGCGACGTGCGCCGTGCTCGATCGGCGCGCCGGAGCGATCGCCCGACCCTTGCGGTGGGTCGGACGGCGAACGCTGCCGATCTATGTGCTGCACATGATCCCGCTCGCACTGATCGACGCGGGTATCCGTGCGACGGGTATCCGCACGACGCCGGTGATCGAGGCGGTGCAGCCGCTGGTGCTGACGTCGATCGTGATCGCGATCTGCCTGGGCGTGCACGCGGTGCTGCGGCGTTGCGGCCTCGCTGTGCTGTTCGATCCTCTGCCGCTGGCCGACCGCCTGCGCGGACGACGACGAGCGGTGGGAGCGATCCAGACGTGACGACGGGGCGCGGATGTCCGGCGTGGCAGGCTCAGCGGCCATCGGCAGAAACGTAATCACAGAAACGTAATCGGGCGGAAACACGAGACCCCTGCGACCGAAATCTCCATCGCCTACCGTCTGGAACAGCGCAGTTCACGAGGCATCATGCTGCGCCTGTCCACCCGATCGTCTGCACCCTGGAGCACAGCACATGACCTCACTTCTCTCTCGGCGCGCGTTGCGCGTCCTCTCCGCGGCCTTTGCTGCGACCATCGCCGCCACTGCGCTCGCGGGGTGCGCATCAGGCGCAGACCCGGCTACGGCCGGCTCCTCGGCGGACTCGGATGCCGGTCTCGGAGACCTGACCGTCCAGCTCAGCTGGGTGAAGAACGAGGAGTTCTCGGGTGAGTTCTTCGCGGACTCGAAGGGCTATTACACCGACGCCGGACTCGGCACGGTGACTCTGGTGCCCGGACCTTCGACCGGCGCGGCGGAGCTCATCTCCGGCAGTGCGGATGTCGCGCTCTCGGATGCCGTCTCGATCGGTTCGGTCGTGGCATCAGAAGGCGCTCCGCTCAAGATCATCGCCACGACCTATCAGAAGAACCCGTTCACCGTGCTGTCGCTGGCGGGCGGCGCCGACATCGCCATGCCGAAGGATCTGATCGGCAAGAAGATCGGCGTGCAGGACTCCAACAGCGCGCTGTTCAAGGCTCTGCTCGCAGCCAACGGCATCGACGAGTCCGAGCTGACCATCGTGCCGGTCCAGTACGACCCGGCGCCCCTGATCAGTGGCGAGGTCGACGGTTTCATCGCCTATCTCACGAACGAGTCGATCACGGTCGCGGCCTCCGGCACCGAGGTCACGAACCTCCCGTTCGCCGACAACGGCCTGCCATTCGTCGCCGAGACCGTGACGGTGACGGATGACGCGATCAAGAACGACCGCGAGAAGCTCAAGGCCTTCCTGGTCGCAGAGATCAAGGGCTGGACGGACGCCGTGAACGATCCCGCTGCCGGGGCGGACCTCGCCGTGAGCGAATACGGCAAGGACCTCGACCTCAACCTCGACAACTCCATCGCCGGCGCGACCGTGCAGGCTGAGCAGCTCGTGGTCTCGGACGAGACGGCCGAGAACGGCCTGTTCACGATCTCGGACGCCCTCCAGAAGGAGACGATCAAGAGCCTGGCCGGTGCCGGCATCACGCTGAAGGCGTCGGATCTGTTCGACATGTCGCTCCTGGATGAGGTCTACAAGGAGAACCCCGAGCTGATCGCGTACGCGGGCTGATCGGAGCTCGACCATGACGCAGCCGATCCTCACGACGGATGCCGTGCAGTCCGGTTCTCAGGGCGATGTCCTGGGAACCGGACTGCAGATCTCGGGATTGAACAAGGTGTTCGCCTCAGGGCGCAAGAGCGTCGCCGCGCTGGCCGACGCGAATCTGCACACCGAGCAGGGTTCGTTCCTGTCGCTGCTGGGACCGTCGGGTTGCGGCAAGTCCACGATCCTGCGGATCCTCGCCGGCCTCGAGACCCCGACCAGCGGCACGACCCGCGTCGACGGCAAGAGCCCGAAGGAGCTCCGTGCCGAGAGCGGGCTCGGCATCGCGTTCCAGGACTCGGCGCTGCTTCCGTGGCGCAGCGTGGTCAGCAACATCCGGTTGCCGTTCGAGATCGCAGGGCTCCCGGTCGACAAGGACTACGTCGCGGAGATGATCGCGCTGGTAGGTCTTCAGGGCTTCGAGAAGGCCAAGCCCTCGCAGCTCTCGGGCGGTATGCGACAGCGCGTCTCGATCGCCCGATCGCTGATCCTCAAGCCGGAAGTGCTGCTGTTCGACGAGCCGTTCGGCGCGCTGGACGACATGACCAGGCAGAAGCTCAATCTCGAACTGCTGCGCATCTGGACCGAGAAGCCCGCGACGACCCTGCTGGTCACGCACGGCATCTCGGAGGCGATCTTCCTCTCGGACTACGTAGCGGTGATGAGCCCGCGACCCGGTCGCGTCAAGAA
Source organism: Microbacterium sp. (assembly GCA_019510305.1). GTDB lineage: Bacteria > Actinomycetota > Actinomycetes > Actinomycetales > Microbacteriaceae > Microbacterium > Microbacterium natoriense_A. The sequence goes on along the minus strand of JAEKKN010000051.1, from coordinate 13,181 downwards.
GGTGCTCAAGATCGACCTGCCGCGTCCGCGGACACCCGAGATGCTGCGGACCCCCGAGTTCCACGCGTATGTGGACGAGGCGTCCGACCTGCTGTTCGGCGAGGGAGGAGCCGCCGCGGATGACCACCACTGAGAGGGTGCAGGCGGACGGCTCGCCCGAGTCGCAGTCCGGGGGTGCGCCTGGCGCGCTTCGGCGAGGCCGGCCGGTGCGGTGGCAGAGCATCGCGCTTCCCGCCTGGCTCGCCGGACTCATCGGCGGCGTCGGGATCGTCATCCTGTGGTGGGTGATCGCTGCCGTGTACGTTGCGCCGACCGGTGCGCGCCCGATCCCCACACCGTTCGAGGTCGTGGCGAGCTACGCCGAGAGCGGCTGGGAGTTCTACTGGCGCAACTTCTCGGTCACGTTGGCAGAGGCCGGGATCGGGTACCTCTGGGGCAACGGCATCGCGTTGATCCTCGCGGGCATCGTGCTCGTCGTCCCCCGCCTCGAGGGCGTCGCCATGCAGCTCGCGATCATCACCTACTGCATCCCGATCGTCGCGGTGGGGATGCTGGCCATCGTCATGATCCCGTTCCCCAAGCCTGGCGAGCCGAGCGGTACGGCCGTGCTGCTCGCGGCGCTCTCGGTGTTCTTCACCACGGTCGTGGGTGCGCTTCTGGGACTGAAATCAGCTGATCGCACGAGCCTCGACCTGATCGCAGTGTACGGCGGGGGCCGTCTCGCGCAGCTGGTCAAAGTGCGTCTCATCGCGGCGCTGCCGGCGATTCTCGGCGCCCTGCAGATCGCCGTCCCCGCCGCCTTCCTCGGTGCGGTGCTCGGGGAGTTCTTCGGCAAGATCGAGACCGGCGTCGGCATCGCCATGACTCTGGCTCAGCAGGGTTCGAACGCCCCCGTGGTGTGGGCTCTCGCGCTCGCCAGCGGGGCCGTCGCGCTCGTCGGCTTCGCCCTGGTCGGAGCCATTGCGCGCGCCGTCGCGCCGTGGTCGAAAGGAGCAGCATGACCACGCTGACCGCAGCTCAGGAACAGCAGCGGGCCTCACCGGATCGCAGTGATCTGAGCAGAGACGTCCGCCGCGCGGCTGCGCGCGGGGTGCTCAGCGCCCTGGGCGGGAGTCTGCTGACGTTCGCGCTCACTCTCGTGACCGTCGTCGTGCTCTGGGTGGGCGTGCTGGCGATCTTCCGCATCTCGCCGCTCATCGCCAAGGGGCCTGTCGACGTGTGGAACTTCTTCGTCACCGTGCCGGCCGCGGAGGCCAATCGCGCGCTCATCGCGGGCAACCTCGCCGTGACTCTCGGTCATGCGTTCATCGGGTTCGTCGCCGGCCTGGTGGTCGCCGTCATCGGCGCGGGAGTGTTCCAGCTCAGCAGGGGGATCGAGCACGCCCTGATGCCGCTCGCGATGCTGCTGCGGTCGGTGCCGCTCATCGCGATGGCTCCGGTCATCATCATGATCTTTCAGCGCGGCTGGCTGACGATCGCGGTCATCGGCGGCATCGTCGTGCTGTTCCCGGCGCTCGTGAACATCTCCCTGGGGTTCAGGTCTGCTCCGCCGCAGATGAACGACCTCGTCGAGGTCTACGGCGGCGGCGCCTGGTCGAAGCTCCGCAAGGTCGCGATGCCCTCCTCGCTGCCGGCGTTCTTCGCCGCCGTGCGCATCTCGGTTCCCGGCGCCATCACGGGGGCGCTGCTCGCAGAGTGGCTCGCCGTCGGCGGCGGCATCGGCGGGTCCATCGGAGGATTCGTGCCGCAGGCGCAGTTCACCGCCCTCTGGGCGTCGGTCGTCGCCGTCACCGCGGCTTCTCTCGTCCTCTACAACGTCGTCCAGATCGCTGAAGACGTCGTGCTCGCGCGCATGGGCATGCATTCGCAGAAGAGCGTGTAGAGGGAGCGTCTACTCGACTGCTCCCCGCGCGTTGTAGACGACGGAATCGCTCGCGCCGTAGGCGCGGTACACCGCGACGGCATCGTCATGACCGACGCCGATCGTCACCCGGATGCCGCGGTCCTCGAACTGCTGCGCCCAGTCCTCGACGACCGGTCCCTCGTCGAATCCGGTGAGCTCTTCGAGCAGAGCGCCCTCGCCCGCGACGACGAGCGAGCGGACGCCGCTCCACATCGTCGCGCCGTAGCACTGCACGCACGGCCGCCAGTTGACGATCAGCGAGAGGTCGGCGCCGTCCGCGCCGAGATCCCAGCGGCCGAGCGCCCGCTGCGCCAGGCTCAATGCCGTGACCTCGGCGTGAGCGGCGGTCAGGCCGGAGCTCAGCACGACGTTGACCCCGACCGACACGAGCTCTCCGCTCGCGTCGTCGACGACGATCGCGGCGAACGGCCCGCCGTTGCCGGCTCGCCAGTTGCGATCGGCGAGGTCGTTGACGAGCCGCATCCGCTCTTCGACGGAGGGCAGCCGCCGAGGCACATCGGGAAGCTCGTCGATCAGCCAGTCAGGCAAGGAAGCCGCGAAAGCGGTGGCGAGTTGCATTGTCGGACTCCTCCTGGTCGGGGCTGGCCTTCACGCTAGTCCCGCCGTGTTTCGGCAGTGCTACGCGCTCGCTCGGCCCGGACCGCTACGCGAGCCGGAGGGTCACAGCTGCCCGACTCCCGTCACGGTGACGATCGCGGCACCCTCCTCATCGGATGCAGCGAGGTCGACGGTCGCCGAGATGCGCCAGTCGTGATCGCCGGCGGGGTCGTCGATGATCTGATGGACGGTCCACGCTGTGGCGCCCTGGGTGATCAGCAGCAGCTGCGAGCTGCGGGCGTCGGGACCTGTGAGGATCTCGTCGTGCTCGGCGAAGTACGCGTCGAGCGCGGCATCCCACCCCGCGGCCCCGAACGACGGATCGAGATCGGCGAGAGCATCCACGTCCTCGCGGGCGGCGAGCTGCACGCGGCGGAACAGCTCGTTGCGCACCAGGATGCGGAACGCGCGCACGTTGGATGTGAGGCGCTTGGGGGCGGGCGGGACGATCGGCTCGTCGTCATGACCCTTCGACAGGCTCAGGGACCCAGCTCCCGACACGAGCTCCTCCCATTCGTCGAGGAGGCTCGAGTCGACCTGACGCACGAGTTCGCCCAGCCATTCGATGAGGTCGCGCAGATCGTCGTTCTTGAGTTCTTCAGGGATCGTCTGCGAGGCGGCCCGATACGCGTCGGAGAGGTAGCGCAGCACCACGCCCTCGGAGCGGGCGATCTTGTAGTACGCGACATATTCCCCGAACGACATGGCCCGCTCGTACATGTCGCGCACGACCGACTTGGGGTGCAGTTCGAAGTCGCGGATCCAGGGCTGGGCGGCGCTGAAGGTCTCGAACGCCGCGCCGAGCAGCTCGTCGAGGGGCTTCGGATAGGTGATCTGGTCGACTCGACGATCGAGACCATATCGAGGGCGAATCCGGCCGAGTCGGGATCGAGCAGATCGAAGGCCGCCAGAGCGAACGGCGACAGCGGCTGGTTCAGCGCGAAGTTCGGCTGCAGGTCGACCGTGAGGCGGATCTCGAAGCGTTTCGTCTCGGTCGCTCCGCTCGCTCGCTCAACGACCGGAACCTGCTCCACGACCCCGGATTCGAGAAGAGTGCGGTAGATGCCGAGCGCCCGCAGGGCGAGTTCGCGCTGACGCGCGCGCGGCTCGTGGTTGTCGTAGATGAGCGAGCGCATGTTGCCGAACACGTCGCCGCCGCGGGCGATCACGTTGAGCATCATCGCGCTGGTGATCTGCATGTGCGAGGTGAGGGTCTCGGGCACCGCATCGATCAGCTTGCGGAACGACGGCTCGCCCCACGACACGAAGCCGTCAGGGGCCTTCTTGCGGATCAGCTTGCGCTTCTTCTTCGGGTCGTCGCCGGCCTTCTTGATGGCCGCCGCGTTCTCGGTCTCGTGCTCTGGAGCCTGCGCGACCACGGTGCCGGCGGTGTCGTAGCCCGCGCGGCCCGCTCGCCCGGCGATCTGGTGGAACTCCCGCGCGTTGAGCTGACGCATTCGCGTGCCGTCGAACTTCGTCAGCGCCGTGAGCAGCACCGTGCGGATCGGCACGTTGATGCCGACGCCGAGCGTGTCGGTGCCGCAGATGACCCGCAGCAGCCCGCGCTGGGCGAGCTGTTCGACCAGTCGCCGGTACTTCGGCAGCATGCCCGCGTGATGCACGCCGATGCCCGCGCGCAGGAATCGCGAGAGCGTCTTGCCGAAGGCGGTGGTGAACCGGAACTCTGCGATCAGCGCCGCGATCTGATCGCGCTGCTCGCGCGTGGCGATCTTCGTGCTCGACAGCGCCTGCGCGCGCTCCATCGCGGCGGCCTGCGAGAAGTGCACGACGTAGATCGGCGCCTGGCCGGTGCTCAGCAGGTCTTCGACGGTCTCGTGGATCGGCGTCAGCTCGTAGAAGTAGTGCAGCGGCACCGGGCGTTCGACGCCCGTGACGGATGCCGTGTCCCGCCCGGTGCGCCGCGTGAGGTCGGCGGCGAGTTCGGTGACGTCGCCGAGTGTGGCCGACATGAGGATGAACTGCGCCCGCGTCAGCTCGAGCAGCGGCACCTGCCACGCCCAGCCGCGATCGGGGTCGGCGTAGAAGTGGAACTCGTCCATCACGACCTGGCCCACCTCGGCATCCGCGCCCTTGCGCAGCGCCAGGTTCGCGAGGATCTCGGCGGTGCAGCAGATGATCGGAGCGTCGGCGTTCACCGACGAATCCCCCGTGATCATGCCCACGTTCGCCGCTCCGAAGATGTCGACGAGCGCGAAGAACTTCTCGCTCACGAGCGCCTTGATCGGAGCGGTGTAGTAGCTGCGGCGGCCGTCGATCATCGCGGCGAAGTGCGCGGCGACCGCGACCAGCGACTTTCCGGTGCCGGTGGGGGTCGACAGGATGAGGTTGTTGCCCGAGACGATCTCGATGACCGCTTCGTCCTGTGCCGGATACAAGCTGATGCCCGTGGCCTCCGCCCACTCGACGAACGCCAGATAGACGGCATCCGCATCGGAGCCGTCAGGCAGGGAGGTGTGGTCGAGGAGCATCCTTCGATCATCCACTATGCCCGGTTCCGTGCCGGCATCCGTCCTGACCTCGGCGTGAACCGCGAGAGCGGAAGGGGTGTGCAGCTCAGACCGCTGTCGCCGCCTGCAGGGCGATGCGGATCATGTCGCCGAAGGTCTGCTCGCGCTCCTGCGCGGTCGTCTCCTCGCCGGTGATGATGTGATCGGAGACGGTGCAGATACTCAGCGCCCGTCGGCCGTAGTACGCCGCGAGGGTGTAGAGCCCGCTCGTCTCCATCTCGACGCCGAGCACCCCGTGCTGCACGAACGGCTCGGTCAGCTCGGGGCGTGTGCTGTAGAACTGGTCGCTCGAGAACAGCAGTCCCACGTGCACGGCGGACTCGAGCGGTTCGGACTCGCTCGCCTCGACCGCGGCCCGCAGCAGGGGGAAGTCGGCGACGGGGGCGTAGTCGAGTCCGTGGAACCGCACGCGGTTGATGCCCGAGTCGGTGCATGCGCCGTTGGCGATGATGATGTCGCGCACCTTCAGCTTCTCCGTCAGCGCGCCGCATGAGCCGACCCTGACGATGGTCTGCACATCGTAGGAGTCGAACAGCTCGTTCGCGTAGATCGCCATCGACGGCTGGCCCATGCCAGAGCCCTGCACCGAGACCCGGTGGCCGTTCCAGGTGCCGGTGAAGCCCAGCATCCCCCGCGTCTGCGTGTACAGCTCGGCGTCCTCGAGGAACGTCTCCGCGATCCACCGGGCCCGCAGCGGGTCACCGGGGAAGAGGACGATGGGGGCGATCTGGCCGGGCTCTGCGGCGATGTGCGTGCTCATGGCCTCAGCGTAGCCAGCGCCTGTGCACGCCGCGCCGCGCAGAGGGTTGGCGCCGGCATCCGTCTCTGACACCATCGGAGCACGGATGCGGTGACCTGCGCCGCACAGGAGGGACGACGATGTCCGATCAGATCTTCATGTACGTGGCGCTCGGCGTGTACTTCGCCGGGATGCTCCTCATCGGCTACATCGCGTTCAAGCGCACGGACGATCACGAGGACTACATGCTTGGCGGGCGCAACCTGCCGCCGTGGGTCGCGGCGATCAGCGCGGGTGCGGCCGACATGTCCGGGTGGCTGGTGATGGGCCTTCCCGGCGCCATCTTCGCCGCAGGTCTCATCGAGGCGTGGATCGCGATCGGTCTCACGATCGGCGCCTACCTGAACTGGCGTCTGGTCGCGCCCCGCCTGCGGGCGTACACCGAGGTCTCGCGCAACTCGATCACGATTCCGAGCTACTTCGAGAACCGCCTCCGCGACTCGACCCGCTCGCTCCGGGTGGCCTCAGGCCTCATCATCCTGGTCTTCTTCACGCTCTACATCTCCTCGGGCATGGTCGCCGCCGGTGTCTTCTTCGAGAGCTCCTTCAACGGCGACTACATGTTCGGGATGCTCCTGGTCGGCGCGATCACGCTGCTGTACACGCTGTTCGGCGGATTCCTCGGCGCGTCCCTCACCGATGTCGTCCAGGGCCTGATGATGGTCATCGCGCTCGTCGCGGTCCCGATCGCGGCGGTGATCGCGATCGGCGGACTGGGCGAGACGAGCACGCTCATCGCCGACACCGCGGGTGCCGGGCACCTCTCGCTGCTCGGCGGCACGGCCGTCACCGGTGGCACGATCCTCGCGATCGTGTCGGCACTCGCGTGGGGGCTGGGCTACTTCGGGCAGCCGCACATCGTCGTGCGGTTCATGGCGCTGCGCACCCCGCAGGAGGCGAAGAGCGCTCGCCGCATCGGCATCTCGTGGATGGTGGTGTCGATGCTGGGCGCCGTCGTGTCGGGCCTCGTCGGCATCGCGTACATGGCGCAGCGCGGCATCGAGCTCGACAATCCCGAGACGGTCGTGCTGCTGATGTCGCAGACTCTCCTGCATCCGTTCGTGGCCGGCCTCGTTCTCGCCGCTGTGCTCGCGGCGATCATGAGCACGGTCTCGAGCCAGCTCGTGGTGTGCTCGTCCGCCCTCGTCGAAGACCTCTACAAGGTGGCGCGCAAGACGCCTCCCTCGCAGAAGCGGCTCGTGCTGATGGGGCGGCTCGCGGTGCTCGTCGTCGCGATCGTGGCGATCGTCCTCGCGATCAGCCCGAACGACTCGATCCTCGGACTCGTGTCGTTCGCCTGGGCGGGCTTCGGCGCCGCGTTCGGCCCGATCATCCTGCTGAGCCTGTTCTGGCGCAAGCTCACCAACTGGGGCGCGCTCGCCGGCATGTTCGTGGGCGCTGCGACGGTGTTCATCTGGAAGGCGCTGAACACCGGGCTGTACGAACTGCTCCCCGCATTCGTGCTCGCGTTCGTGGCGGCGATCGTGGTCAGCCTGCTCACCTACAAGCACAACGAAGAGATCCAGCAGGAGTTCACCGACACCGGAGCGATGCTCGCCGTGCCCCGGCCGCACGCGGTCGGCGACACCCCGTGAGCGCCTCGGCTCAGCCCTGGCGACGCACGATCTCGCTGATCCACGCGGGTGCGAACGGCGAGGTGCAGCCGGGCGCGGTCGGGTAGTCGGCGAGCACCTGCAGGCGCTCGCCGATGTCGAGAGCCCTGGCCCTCAGGCCCGGGTGGTGGATGCCGATGGTCGCGAGCGTCTCGTTCATGGCCCACTGCTTGCGCGATGGAGCATCTTTCATGTCCCGCTCGATCTCGTCGAGAAGGGCGTCGAGGTCGAGCCCCGTGGGAGACCTCGCGACGCGCACCGACGTCAGCGACCAGCCCGCCGCGGCGACGGTGTCGTCCCGATCGCCCATCCATCCCTCGCGCAGATCTTCGGCGAGCGGCGTCTTCTTCAGCACGTAGTTCACGAACCAGTCGTTGACCTTGGGCGGCTGCGGTTCGCGAAGCATCTCGTCGAGATCGGATGCCTCGAACTGCCGCGGAGAGCAGATCAGCAGAGCCAGCAGCCGTGCCGGTGTCTCGCCGGTCGCCCACAGCTCTCGAGCCAGCTCGGGTGAGGTCTTGATCTTCTTCGCCAGCGTTCGGAGCCTGGCGAGGTTCATGCCGTGATCGTCGCCGCGCTTCTCGTTCGCCGCCCGCACCTTCGGGTCCTCGAGCGCGGCGAGCTCGGCCAGGGCTTCTTCGAGCGTCATCCGTCCAGGCTATTCGTCTCGGGTCGCATGGACGGCTTTTCTGCGCATGAATAGCCTGACCTGCGCGATTCGAACGGCCGCCCGCACGAGACGTGGGAGGGTTGCGTGTGAGGGAGGGCGCAGACGCGTCATGTGGAGGGGTTCGCAGTGAACAGGTTCTTTCAGAGGTCCGTCGGACTGGCGGTGATCTTCGTCGTGCTTCTTGGTGCGGGGCTGCTGGTCTGGGGCATCGTCGTCACCGATCCGCCGGCCCTGTGGGACCCGGTTCATCTGACGCTCGCCGGCATCTGGCAGCTGATGTACAGCGCCGAGCTGCCGAACCTCGGGGTCATGGCGGCAGCCCTCGGGCTTGCGCTGCTGATGGTGCTCTTCGTGGTGATCAGCGAACGCGTGGTCGCCAGCCGCTACCGCAAGGCCGGCACCGAGGTCACGAAACTGACCCTCGCGCCGCGCACGGTGATGGAGCGCACGCGCGGCGTGTTCGCGGGAGAGGTGACCGTGACGGTCCTGATCCCGGCTCACAACGAGGAGAAGTCGATCCCCGCGACCCTCGTCTCGCTCATGCAGCAGAGCACACCGCCCGACCGCATCCTCGTGGTGGCAGACAACTGCACCGACCGCACGGTGCAGGTCGCCAAGGAACACGGCGTCGACGTCTTCGAGACGGTCGGCAACACGCACAAGAAGGGCGGCGCGCTCAACCAGGCGCTGCAGAACCTGCTGCCGACGCTCGGCGACAACGACACCGTGATGGTGATGGACGCCGACAGCCAGATCGGCGACGACTTCCTCACCGAGGCGATCCGGCGGTTCACCGATGACCGAGCGCTGATGGCCGTGGGCGGACTGTTCGAGGGCGAAGACGGGCACGGGCTGCTCGGTCAGTTCCAGCGCAACGAGTACATCCGCTACCAGCGGGAGATCCACCGCAGGAAGGGGCGCGTGTTCGTGCTCACCGGCACGGCGTCGGTCTTCCGCGCCTCAGCCCTGCGCGCGGTCGCCGAGGCGCGCGGCAGCCAACTCCCGGGCATCAAAGGCGAGGTGTACGACACCTTCGCCCTCACCGAGGACAACGAACTCACGATCGCGCTCAAGTCGCTCGGGGCCCTGACGATCTCACCTGTCGCGTGCACGGTCGTCACCGAGCTGATGCCGGGGTGGCGGATGCTGTGGGCTCAGCGCCTGCGCTGGCAGCGGGGCGCTCTCGAGAATCTCGGCGAGTACGGGTTGACCCCGCAGACGCTGCGGTACTGGGCGCAGCAGATCGCGATCGGCTACGGCGTACTGGCGCTGTTCAGCTACTTCGCGCTGATCCTGCTCATGATCCTCGCGATGGACACCTGGGTGTGGTTCCCGTTCTGGCTCGGCATCGGTGTGCTGTTCGCGATCGAGCGCACCGTGACGGCGTGGAAGGGCGGCTGGCGGGCGCGCCTCGTCGCCGTGCTCATCTTCCCCGAGCTGGTCTACGACTGCTTCCTGAACCTCGCATTCCTCAAGGGCGTGTTCGAGATCGCCTTCGGCCGCAGGGCCACCTGGAAGCACGTGGATCACGGCGGGGCGCCAGCCGACGCCGCGAAGGAGGTCTCCTCATGATGGTCGGAACCGGCATCCTGCTGCCCGAGGAATGGCTGCAGACCGAGTGGTTCAGCGTGCTGGCGACGTTCGTCGCGATCAACACCCTGATCTACGTCGTGCTCGGTGTGATCAAGATCATCCCGAAGTTCCGCCTGCGCCGCTCGTACAGCGGCGCGAGCAGGAGGTCAGAGACCAGGAGCATCCACCCCGATGCTCCGGTGTAGATCGGCGAGCAGCTCGCCGATCTGAGAGGCCGAGGCGGGGTAGCCGAGATGGTAGCCCTGGGCGTAGTCCGAGCCGAGCTCGCGTGCACGCTCTACCTGCTCCGCATCGGACACGCCCTCGACCAGCACGCTCGCTCCGGCGGAGCGGGCCGCGGCCAGAAGGGCGGCGAGCCGGGTCTTCGCGTCGTCGTCGTCGGCGACCTGCCAGAACAGTGCGCGATCGATCTTCACGACGTCCGGTTGGAGAACCGCGATCCGTCCCTCGTCAGCACACACAGCGCCCGCGTCGTCGACGAGAAGGCTGCCGCCGAGGCTGGTCACCCTCTCGCGGACGGCGCTCAGGTCGGCTGTCGTGGCGCCCTCGTAGATCTCCAGCCCCCACGGGCGGGTGAGATCCCGCAGCATGTCGGCCAGCTCCGGGCGCAGCATCGTCGCCCCGGAGGCGTTGAAGGTGACCGACATCCCGGCGGGAAGCTCGCTCATCGCCTCGATCGCCTGCTCGATCAGGAGAAGCTCGAGCTCTGCTCTGATGCCCATCGATCCGGCCCGGTCGAGGTGGAGGGGCGGAGGCGCCCCGTCTTCGAAGCGGGCGAGCGCCTCAAACCCCACGACGCGCCATTCTCGGAGGTTCACGATCGTCTGGAACACGATGTTCGCGCGGGGGAACTCAGCGAGGATCCCTGCAGCGTCTGCGCGCCCGCGACTTGTCACGGTTCACCTTATACCCCGCGGCGTGAGCGCTCCGAGTAGGCTGGACGAGAGGCGCGCACCTGGGGAGGATGCATGGTCGTTCAGGACATCAGAGCATCCGACGCGGAGGATCTCCGCTGGTTGCGCTTCGGCTGGCTTCGCTCGATCAGAGAGCGGACTTCGACGTTCTCGGTCGTCACGGCGACTCTGCTGCTCTACTTCGGAGCGCTCGGGATCTTCGAGATTTTCGAAGACGACCTGACACTGTTCGAACGAGCGCTGTCGGGGGGTACCACCCTCGCGTGCTTCGCGGTGTTCGCGATGGTCGCGTTCTTCGGTGTCGAGCTGCGACCGTGGGTCGGTGTCGCGCTGATCGCCGCCCACGCTCTCGTCTCGGTCTACTACCTCGGCTTCTCGGATGAGCGGCAGAACGCGATCGCGGCGTTCCAGGAGCTGCCGATCATGGCCATGTACTTCTCCTGGTTCTACGGCGCCAAGACCGCCCGCGTCGGTGTTCTGTCGATCATCGTCGTGGTGGGCGCCGCCACCTGGTTCGGGCCCTTCACCGGTGTGGGCGCCCTTCTCGGACCGGTCAACATGCTCGCCGCCGGACTGTTCACGTGGATGTGTCTCGAGGCGGGGATCTTCATGCGTCACCGCATCCGTCTCGAATCGCACTCCGACGAGCTGACCGGTGTGCTCAACCGCCGCGGTTTCGAGGCGAAGATCACGGCCGAGATCCGTCGCGCGGTGCGTCACGATCGCCCGCTCAGCGTCGCGGTGCTCGATCTCGACAAGTTCAAGGACGTGAACGACGAGGCCGGCCACGCCGCCGGCGACTACGTGCTGCGCGCGGTGTCGTCGCACTGGATGTCGCTGTCTCGCTCGACCGACCTCGTCGGGCGGCTGGGCGGCGACGAGTTCGCCATGCTCATGCCCGAGACGGATGCCGACGAGGCGCGCGCATTGATGATCAGGCTGCGCGAGTTCACGCCGCATCCGTGGTCGTGGGGTGTCGCCCAGGTGCGCCCGGATGACACGGCCGCGTCCGTCATCGCCCGTGCCGACGCGGCCATGTACGACGACAAGCGCCGCTGAGCGCTGTCGGGCTCAGTCTTCGTCGACGAGCTCACCGCGGATGCGCCGCAGATCCTCCATGAGCGATCCGATCAGGATCCAATGACCGGATGCCGGAGGCTTCACCACGAGCGGCGCGGTCAGGGCCGGGATCACCGAGGCGAGAGTGTCGGGTTCGGGGGCGACGTCGGCGATCTGCACCGCGAGGCGGACGTCGTGGCCGGCGCGGCGAAGCTGCTCGGCGATCGCGGTGACGGCGGGCTCCAGCCCGATCGAGTCGTCGTAGTGGTCGAAATAGGCGCGGGTCATGCCGATCGTCTGCGTGACGATCGGCGACAGCCGCTCGAGGAGCGTGCGCATCTCGCGCAGATCTTCGCGGTGCGCCGAGCGCCGAGGGTTGAGCGTGAGCGATTCCTCTCCGGCCGCGATGGATGCCGCGGCGGCATCCTTCATCGGGCGCAGCAGACGCACCTCGACCATCAGCTCCTGCAGGCGCTGCGGCGTCTGCGGTTCGGGGAGCGCGGCGGCGAGACGATCGAGGCTCGCGGCCAGTTCGGCGCCGAGCAGCCCGAGGTCGCGCCGGGCGGGGCCGGTGAGAACCGGCGGCACGATCAGCGCGTTCACGACGATGCCGATCACGACGCCGATCAGAGTCTCAACGATGCGCGCCAAGGCGTAGTCGGGTGTCGAGCCCAGCGCCAGCACCAGCATCGCCGAGATCGCGACCTGGTTGCCGGTGCCCGGGGTCGCGCGGAACGCCCAGGCAATCAGCATCGCCACCACGATCGCGAGCAGCACGATCCAGCTCGGCGTGCCGAGCAGGAGCCCCAGGGACACCGCGATGACGACCCCGACGATCACGCCGATGCTGCGCTCGAGCGCCTTCGACAGAGACTGGTTCACGCTCGGCTGCACCACGAGCAGGGCTGCGATCGCCGCGAACACCGGCAGCTGACCAGGCACCACCCAGCCGGCGAGCAGCCAGGCCGCGATCGTCGCCGCAGCCGACTTCACGACCTGCAGCAGCGGAGAGCGCCTGGAGGCGCGGATCGCGGCGGGAATGCGCATGGCTCAACGGTACTCGGGCGGCGGCATCCGCCCCGGCGCGTCCCGTCCGTCGGCTCAGTTTCCGTCTGCATGCCCAGAAGCCGGCTTTCGACCTGCGGACGGAATCTGAGCCTGCAGGCGGGACGGAAGAGAGCGCGCTGGTCGGAGAACTCCGGGCATGCTTCGATGGGAGGCATGGACGACCGGGAGCAGCAGGCGAGGCGACTGCAGAACGAGACCGAGGCCGTCTGGGCGACGGTCGGGTCGTTCGTCCTGGGCGCCGTGACCGGCATCCTGCTGCTCATCGGCGACCCGCGGCCGCTGACGGGGCCGCAGTCGCTCGCGATCCCGGTGGCCGCCGTGGGTGGAGTGGTCGCGGCATCCGCCTTCGTCGTCAGCACCGTGCGGCATCACCGTGGCGAGACAGTGCCGATGCCCCGGTGGCAGAGCGTGATCTC
>JAEKKN010000078.1 GCA_019510305.1 Microbacterium sp. | reverse complement strand
GCGCGCGGGCTGGCCGTCATCCAGGACGTCGTCTACAACCACCTCGGGCCCAGCGGCAACGTGCTCCCGCGCTTCGGGCCGTATCTGCGCTCGGATTCCCGCAACACCTGGGGCGACACGATCGACCTGAGCCGACCGGAGGTGCGCCGCTACATCTTGGACAACGCGCGGATGTGGATCCACGAGTACGGGGTCGACGGCCTCCGGCTGGACGCCGTGCACGCCCTGGTCGACGAAAGTCCCGTTCACCTGCTGCAGGAGCTCGCCGCGCAGACCGACGCCCTGGCGGCCGAACTCGGACGTCCGCTCACCCTCATCGCCGAATCGGATCTCAACGATCCGGTGATGATCGCACCGCGCGGTGCCGGGTACGGCATGACCGCACAGTGGAGCGACGACTACCACCACGCCGTGCACGTCGCGCTCACCGGCGAGACCGACGGCTACTACGCCGACTTCGAGTCGCTGGGCGCCCTGGCGAAGGCGGCGACCCGCGGGTTCTTCCACGACGGGACCTACTCCTCGTTCCGAGGTCGAGAGCACGGCCGACCGATTCCGCCCGAGATCCCGACCTCCCGGCTGGTCACCTTCGCCCAGGATCACGACCAGATCGGCAACCGCGCGACCGGCGACCGGCTCTCGGCGTCGCTGTCGGTCGATCGGCTCCGCGTGGCGGCGGTGCTGACCCTGTGCAGCCCGTTCACGCCGATGCTCTTCATGGGCGAGGAGTGGGGCGCCTCGACGCCCTGGCAGTTCTTCACCTCACATCCGGAGCCGGAGCTGGGCGAGGTGACCGCGAAGGGCCGGATCGAGGAGTTCGCGCGGATGGGCTGGGACCCGGACGTCGTCCCGGACCCGCAAGACCCGGCGACGTTCCAGCGCTCCCAGTTGGATTGGAGCGAGGTCGACCGCTCCCCGCACCGTGAGCTGCTCGAGTTGTACCGCGCGCTCATCGCGCTGCGGCACCGCGAGCCGGAGTTCTCGGATCCTCGGTTCGCGATGCTCTCTGCCGACTGGGATGACGCCGCGGGCTGGTTCGCGCTGCGCCAGGGCGGCCTCGAGATCCTGGTGAATCTCGGCACCGAGGCCTGGAGCGGCCCAGGCGCCGCCGAACTGCTGCTGGCGACGACTTCGGCCGTCACCGCGGATCACGACGGCGTGCATCTGCCCCCGGACTCTGCGGTCGTCGTTCGCCGCTCTCCGGCAGATCGTTCGAACGACTAACGGTTCAGTTCTCCCAGGTCAAGCCCCTGGCACAGGCGATCTCGCCATGGTGGAGTAGGTGAAGTAGCAGTGCGCCCCGAGTCGGGGCAGGCAGAGAGGCCCCCCATGAACCCCGCATACGCACCGGCCCACAGGGCCGAAACATCCGAACGGTCGAGCACAACTGGCGTGAACGACGTGGCGGATCCCCGTGAAGCACCCGCGATCTCCGTCACCGAGGTGATCGCAGGAATCCATCGCGTCGCTCTCGGCACCGCGACCGTCGGCTACGTCCAGTTCACAGGAGATCGGTTCGTCAGCCTGCTCGGAAGCGTCTACAACACCTCGGTCGAGGTCGCCCAGACCCTGACCCTCGACACGGCGGTCAGGAGGCTGCTGCTCGCCTGAGCGCCACTCGCCTGGCCGGTGCCCGCCTGGCCCTAGAGTGTGGCGGGTGAGCATCCCTCGCGGCGTGGACGCCGCCTCGTCGATCGACCTGTCGAAGCGCGACCTGACCCTCGACCTCGCACGCGTCTTCGCGGTGCTGCTGGTGGTGGTCATCCACCTCCTGGAGGTCGGCGTGGGCACGGGCCCGCACGGCCTCACCATCAGCCGGCCGCTTGAGCATCAGCCCTGGTTCAACGCCGTGACCTGGGTCTTGCAGATCATGCCGCTGTTCTTCGTCGTCGGCGGCTTCGCCAGCCTCACGGCCTGGCGCAGCTTGGTCCGACGCGGAGGAGGGGCGGCGGATTACGTCACGACCCGGGTGCTCCGCCTCGCCCAGCCCGCCTTCCCGCTGTTCGTGTTCTACGTCGTGGTCGTCGGTGCCGCAACCCTGATCGGGGTCGACCCGAAACTGCTGGGCCCGGTGGTTCTCGGGGCGGGATCTCCGCTGTGGTTCCTGGCCGCATACGGCCTGTGCCAGGCCGTCGTGCCGTTCGCCGTGCACTGGCACCTGCGCGCGCCGAAGCGGACCCTGCTCGTCCTGCTGCTCGGCGCGATCCTCGTGGATGTCGCCCGCTACATCAGCGGCAACAACGCCGTGGGGTTGCTCAACCTGTTCTTCGTCTGGGTGCTCATCCAGCAGTTCGGCTTCTGGTACGCCGATGGATGGTT
>JAEKKN010000076.1 GCA_019510305.1 Microbacterium sp. | reverse complement strand
TGCAGATGAAGAACGCGGGGGCAGAGGTCGTGTTCACCTGGGAGAACGCGCTGGCCAACATCCAGATCGTCAAGCAGGCGATCGCCCAGAACTACCACCCCGGCTGGGTCGTGTTCGGCGCGAACCTGATGAGCCAGACCCTCGGCAGCGACGCCTTGCAGACGCCCATGGTCGGCGCGGCCATGAACGCGCCGTACAGCTACGGCGACTACACCGGCGGCTTCGCGTCGTACGCGGCGGACATGAAGCAGTTCGAGGCGGAGTACAAGAAGTGGAAGCCCGACGTCGACCTGACCGGCGTCAGCGGCGACCTGCTGTTCTGGAACTGGTCGGCGCAGAAGGGCTTCGAGGCGCTGCTCCGGGCCTGCGGGAAGGACTGCAACCGCAACCGCTTCATCGACACCTTCCTCACGTACAAGGGCAGCGCCACCCCGAGCGGGTGCGCGGCCGACTTCAGCGGCGACGGCCACCACGGCAGCGACAAGGTCGACTACATCGAGGCCTTCAAGGCGCCGGACGGCAAGGTCGACTTCCGGCCCTTCAAGCACTGCGTCGGAGCGGCCTGACCCGCAGCTCCCTGTCACAGGACGCCCGGCTGCGTCGTCGAAGAGGTATGGCATCGGTACCCCTCGACCCGCACCCCCGCAGCCGTGTCGCGCGCGTGCTGCTGTCCTACGCCCGCCGCAGGCACGGCGACCTGCAACCGGCCGCCGCCGCGGCCAACCACAGCGGCGTCCTGATCGCCAACGGCCTCCTCGAGACCGCCGTCGAGAAGCGCTGGCACGTGCTGGACCCGCACTTGAAGTGGCTCGCCGTGCAGGCCTCCGCCAGCGCCATCGGCTGCAGCTGGTGCACCGACTACGGGTACTACCTCGGCAGCCAAGACGGCATCGAGGTGCGCAAGATGCGCGACGTGCCACGCTGGCGGGACAGCGACGCCTACGACGACAGGGAGCGGCTGGTGCTCGAGTACGCCGAGCGGGCCACCGCCACGCCCGCGGACGTCGACGACGACCTGTCCGACCGGCTGGCGGAGCACTTCTCGGTCGAGGAGCGCGTCGAGCTGGCCGCGTGGGTGGCGCTGGAGTCCTACCGATCGCGCTTCAACGCCGGTCTCGGGCTGATGTCGCAGGGCTTCTCCGCCTCGTGCTCACTGGCATGACCCTCGACGAGTTCCTTGCGGCACGGCCGATGCTGTTCGACCTCGCCTACCGCATGCTGGGCAGCACGTCCGAGGCCGAAGACGTCCTGCAGGACGCCTGGCTCCGCGCGTCCACCGCAACCGACATCCGCAACGCCGAGGCCTGGCTCACCACCGTCGTGACGCGGCTCTGCCTCGACGTGCTGGGCTCCGCACGGGTGCGCCGGGAGGAGTACGTCGGGCCGTGGCTCCCGGAGCCGCTGGTGTCCACCGACGAGGGGCCGGAGCAGGCGGCGGAGCTCGCCGACTCCGTCTCCCTCGCCTTCCTCGTCCTCCTGGAGGAGCTGTCGCCGGCCGAGCGCGCTGCTTTCCTGCTGCGGGAGGTCTTCCGGTTCGACTACCCCCAGGTCGCCGCCATGCTCGAGCGCTCTGTGGCGTCCTGCCGCCAGCTGGTCTCCCGCGCCCACAAGCACGTGGACGACCGGCGCACCCGGTTCAGCGCCGACCGGGCCCGGGCGCAGGAGCTCTCATTGTCGTTCCTCTTCGCCTGCCAGACAGGCGATCTCAGTGTCGTGACGTCGCTTCTCGCCCAGGACGCGGTGCTCGTGAGCGACGGTGGGGGCAAGGTGTCGGCAGCACGACGGCCGATCAACGGGCCTGACAAGATCGGGCGCTTCCTCATAGGTGTCCTGCACAAGCCGGGACCGGAGATCACCTACCTGCCGGCCACCGTCAACGGCGAGCCCGGCGTGCTGGGGCTGGTCGACGGCCACGTCGTCACAGCCGTGGCGGTCGAGGTGGTGGACGACCTCATCACCGGCATCCGCATCGTCAGCAACCCTGACAAGCTGGCGCACCTCCACACCGGCGACGAGGTTCAGAGGAGTGCGGGCCCCTCAGCGGGATAGACGCCGTATCGCTCGTTGATGTCCAGGATGACCTGCTGGTCCGGGGGCCCCTGGAGGCTCGAGAGGTACTCGGCGATGTCCGTGAAGAAGCGCTCGAAACCGCCCGGGTTGATCAGGCCGACGGTCCACACCTCCTCGTCGCCGAGGTTCGCGAAGGTGTGCGGGACGCCGCGTGGCATCCAGAGGAACGACTCAGGTCCCACCTCGTACCTCTGGTCGCCCACCTCAGCCGAGCCTCCCCCAGGGTCATGCCGCCGGTCAGGTCGGAGTCCACCACCACGCGCCACGGCGTGGCACGCGGACCGGCCGGACCAGTCATGAACGGTGCTGAAGCTGCCACGACATCCTCCACTCATTAGTGACGTTCACTAGAGTCACTCACTAGTGACTTGCTCTAGCTAGACTGCGCCCGTGGCGAAGAGACGTCAAGCCCCGGTCGCCAGACCGACACGACGCGAGCAAGCGGCGCTGACCCGGCTCCGGATCCTGGAGGCGGCGCATGAGGCCTTCGTCTCGCGCGGCTACAGCGGTACGCGCATGGTTGACGTCGCCGCTGCGGCGGGAGTGGCAGTGCAGACGGTCTACTTCGTCTTCCACACCAAGCCCGAGCTGCTCACCGCCTGCTTCGACCTGGCGGTCATGGGCGGTCCCGATGAGCTGCCGCCCCCGCAGCAGCCTTGGCACCTCGCCATGATGGCCGCGACCACGGGCGCCGACTCCGTCGCTCATCTCGTCGACGGGACGACGTCGATCTGCCAGCGCGTCGCCCTCCTCGACGACATCGTGCGAGCCGCCATCCACGAGCCGGAGGCCGTCGCCGTCCACGAACGAGGGGAGCGGTTCCGGCGGCACGACTTCGAGTCGATCGTCGCGAGCTGGGCCGCCCGGTTCGGGCTGCGAGAGGGTCTGAGCCGGACGGCGTGCCTGGACCTCCTCCTCGCCTACACCGGTCCGTCGATGTACCGCCAGCTGGTCGTGGACTACTCGTGGACCACCAAGGCCTACAAGGGCTGGCTGCGCGAGACCCTGACAGGTCTCCTCGAGAGCCCCGCGGGGAACCGGATCGGTTGACCGGGCACGGGGGCCGCGTCAGGCTGAGGTCATCGGCGGGACCCGCCGCCGCACGGGTCCCAGCCCTGATGAAGCCGACGCGAGGGGTGGGCGTGATGACAACACTGGTGATCTTCCACGAGGTCGAGGACGTCGAGCACTGGTTGGCTTCGCCGAGGCGAGAAGAGTTCTTCAAGCCCCTGGGCATGAGCGCACGCACCTTCGTCGACCCTGAGAAGACGAACCGCGTAGGGCTGGTCCTCGAGTGCCCCGACCTCGCCACCTTCGAGAAGGCCATGCAGTCTCCCGATGCCGCCGACGCCATGAAGTTCGACGGTGTCCGACCCGAGACTCTCCTGACCCTCGTCGAGAGCTGATCGTCTCTCCGGAAGCCGGCGGGGGTCAGCGAAGCTCGACCGTGAGCTTCTCGCCCAAGACCGCCTGCAGGAGCGGTACGGCCCAGCTGTCGTCGTTGAGAGGCCTCACGACCTTGGCGCCGGTCCAACCCCATGTCGTGTCGTTGACCACCAAGCGGCGTTGGACGCGTTGTCCAGCGCGACTGACAGAGCCGTCCCGAAGCCGGTCCAGGCCTGGACGAAGCAGTCATCGAAGACGAAGAGGTCCTTGCCTCCTCGCGTCGAGAGCCGTAGGTGCCCCACGAGATCGCTCATGCCGCGCAGGTTAGACCGCTTTGTCCGCGGTCGACGGGCAGGGAGTCAGGCGACGGAGAAGGCGCGTGCGATCGCGGCCGTCCGGTTCGTGACCTCGAGACGTGCGTACGTGTTCTCGAGGTGCTTGCGGACCGTCCCCTCCGACAGCTGCAGCCGACGCGCGATCTGGCCGTTGCTGTAGCCCACGGCGACGAGCTGCATCAGCTCGCGCTGACGTGGCGTGAGCGGGTCCTCCCCCGGCACGACCGTCCGAGTGACCGCGCGCTCGTGCAGCACGACGATGTGCGGCCGCAGCAGCGACAGCAGCAGCACGTCGTCCTCGCAGAAGGCGGCTCCGTCGTGGCGGTACAGCAGCAGCCGCCGGTCCAGCGTGCCGGCCGGCGGCAGCGGCAGCACGATCTCGTGCTTCACGCCCAGCTGCAGCAGGCAGGCAGCCATCGGCGTCGCCCGCCACTGGCGGAAGGACATCTCGTCCGTCGAGTGCCGGATCCGCACGAAGTCACCGCTGCGCTGCGGGTAGCTGCACTGCGAG
>JAEKKN010000075.1 GCA_019510305.1 Microbacterium sp. | reverse complement strand
GCTCTGCTGTAGCGCCTTCAGCTCACTGTGACGCCTCGTCTTCGGCCCGAGTGCATAGATGACGAGCACCAGGCGATGCACGGCGCCGCACAGGCGCTGTGCTGCATCATGCACCCGAGGATTTCGACATGCCAGACACCTCTTTCCCGCGCGTGCATCGCGTGGAGGGCAGCCTTTTCCCGGTGAACGCGTACATCGTGGAGACGCGCGACGCCGTCGTCATCGTCGACGCCATGCTCGGTGTCACCGACGGCCGTGCACTGCGTGCGCGTGCCGACGCGCTGGGCAAGCCGATAGCGGCCGTCGTCGTCACCCATGCGCACCCGGACCACTACGGCGGCATCAGTCCTCTCCTGGACGGGCTCGATGTTCCCATCCTGGCCGTTGCGGGCGTCGACGCGGCCATCCGGCGCGACGATGCGGCCAAGGAGCAGATCCTCCGGCCGATGTTCGGCGCGGAGTGGCCGCAGCGCCGCACCTTTCCCAACCGCACCGTCAAGGACGGCGACGTGATCCAGCTCGGCGGCGCGACGTTTCGCGTCGTGGATCTGGGGCCGGGCGAATCACCGCACGACAGTCTGTGGCTGCTCGAGGCGGATGGTCGCACCATTGCCGCCTTCGCCGGCGACCTGACCTACGGACACATGCACGGCTATCTCGCCGACGGATTCTACGAGGGATGGCTGGCGAACATCGCGCGTGCACGCGGGCTGCTTGGCGCCGACGCGACGCTCTACATCGGTCACGGTGAGCCGGGTCCCGCCGGCCCACTGCTCGATTGGCAGGAGCGTTACGTGGACACCTTCATCGACGCGGTGACGAACATTCCCTCGGACGCGGAGTCCGGCACGGCAAACGATGCCGCGGCGACGGAGCGGGTCACCCAGGCGATGCAGCGCTACCTCCCGGGCGAGGATCTGCTCTTCCTCATGCAGCTCAGCGTGCCGCCGATGCGGCGGATCCTGGCCGGCGAGCCTCGTGAGGATCCCCCGCAGTAGCTTGTTTGGCTGCGGGGGCCCGGCGATCTTTCCATTCGTGCCCACCTTCAATCCCCCCAACTTCGACAAGCCCGCGCTCGCCTCGGCGCCTGATGCCCGGTTCGTACCGGCGCCGGCCGACGGCGTGCTTCCCGAGGGCTTCTTCTCGACGACCAACCTGCCGACCTACGTGAGGATCGGGGGGCAGTGGCGGCTGCCGAAGGAGCCGCGGATGGACTCGGCGCTCGTGCTCGATCCGGCCGGCGAGCTCTGGGTGCGCGAGGGGCGCCGCCTGAAGAAAGGCGACAAGGTCGCCGTCGGGGACGCGGAGGACGGCAGCCAGGGGATCTTCGTGCACGCCGGCGCGTTCATGGAGGAGGTCGGGAGCGACGGCGAGTTCAAGTTCATGGTCAGCGAGGTCTCGCGCGAGAAGCCGATCGACTACGCGCTGATGGCGAAGATCCTCGTCGACGAACGCGACAGCGGCGGCTATCCCATCTGGGTGTGCGGGCCCGCGCTCGTGCATTCGCGCGCGCGCAACGACATGGTCTGGTTCATCCAGCACGGCTTCGTCGGCGCGCTGCTGGCCGGCAATGCGGTCGCGGTGCACGACATCGAGGCGTCGATCTTCGGCACGACGCTCGGCATGAGCGGCGAGGGGAAGGCGACGCAGGGCGGGCACGGGCTGCACATGCGCGCGATCAATAAGGTGCGGGCTTCCGGTTCGATAGCAGAGGCGGTCGCGAACGGGACGATCAAGGACGGCATCATGCACGCATGCGTGACGACGAACACGCCGTTCGTCCTCACCGGCTCGATCCGCGACGACGGTCCGCTCCCCGAGGTGATCACCGACGCGGTCGCCGCGCAGGACGCGATGCGCGCGCACGCGATCAAGGCGACGATGGCGATCCTGATCGCCACGGCGCTGCACGCGATCGCGACGGGGAATATGCTCCCCGCGTTCGTGATGCAGCCGGACGGCGCGCTGCGCGAGCTGGCGACGATCTGCGTCGACTCGGCGGAGTTCGTCGTGAGCAAGCTGAAGGATCGCGGAACGCATCAGGCGTTCGGCGTCGTGACGAACGCACAGGACTTCTCGGCCGGGGCCGCGCGGTGATGGACGAGACGCGCGCGCGCTTCCTCGCCGCGATCGCCAAGCAGCTCCCCGCCGAGCGGATCGCCGAGGCGCATCTGTTCGCGGCGATCCGGCAGGGGGGCGTGGAGAGCGGCGTCGCAGTGATCGCACTCGAGCAGGAGCAGGTGGAGACGCCGCCGCCCGACGAGGATCAGCTTCCGACGGAAGCGCCCGACGCGCTCGAGGCAATCGCCGAGGCGGACGTGAACGACGCGCTCGGTGAGGACACGGACGATCTCCCTGCCGACGCGGACGACGACTCGCCGTATGCCGACGCCGAGCCCGTGGCCGTCGCTGCGCCGGCGGCACCGCGCCGCTACGTCGTGTGCACCGCGCGGTATCGGCACACGCTCAAGGGGCCCGAACGCGGCAAAT
Source organism: Microbacterium sp. (assembly GCA_019510305.1). GTDB lineage: Bacteria > Actinomycetota > Actinomycetes > Actinomycetales > Microbacteriaceae > Microbacterium > Microbacterium natoriense_A. The sequence continues at coordinate 1,941 of JAEKKN010000075.1, read as the reverse complement.
GGGAAGTCACCGTGACGGAAGAGGCGGACGCGCCGCTGCTCACGGTGGACGCCGTCGTGCGCGGCGTGCAGCGCCGGTCGGGAGACGTCGACGAGACCGTGCGACTGAGCGGCGACGAGCTGCGCGCCGCGCTGCCGGTGCCGGCGACGCCCTGAGGGCGTCGCCACCCTCGCGATGGCGGAACCTGCGTCGATCGGCCTCGCGCTCGCGTTCAGCGCCGGTCTGCTCAGCTTTCTCTCGCCGTGCGTGCTGCCGCTCATCCCGAGCTATCTCACCTTCGTCACCGGAGTAGGGCTCGACGATCTCGGGAGTGCGCGCCGCGCGGCGCTCGTGCACGCGCTGCTGTTCGTGCTCGGGTTCACGCTGATCTTCGTCGCGCTCGGCGCGTCGGCCACGGTGCTCGGCCGGCTGCTGGTGGCATATCGGCAATGGATCACGCGCATCGGCGGTGCGCTCGTCATCCTGTTCGGGTTGTATCTGCTCGGTGCGGTGCGCGTCTCGGCGTTCGAGCGTGAGCGACGCGTGCATCTCGCGAACAAGCCGGTGGGGTATCTCGGTACGGCGCTGGTCGGCGTCGCGTTCGGGGCGGGGTGGACTCCCTGCCTCGGTCCGATCCTCGGCGCGATCCTCACCTACACCGCGGCGACGGCGGATCTGTCGCGCGGGCTCCCGCTGCTGCTCGCTTACTCGCTCGGGTTGGCGCTGCCGTTTCTGTTGGCGGCGGTGGCGGTGGAGCATTTCCTCACCGCGGTGACGCGGCTGCGGCCCTATCTCGCGCGCGTGTCGCAGGTGAGCGGTGCGCTGTTGGTGATCGTCGGGGTGATGATGATGTTCGACTACTTCACGGCGATCGGCGCGTACCTGCAGGCGGTGACGCCAGAGGCGTTGAAGAGCCGATTGTAGTGCGGGGATGCGGGGATGCGGGGATGCGGCGGTGCGGGGATGCGAAACCGCCCCCGTCATCACGAGCGAGCGTAGCGAGTCGGGGGATCTGCACCTGGTGCAGGACGCTCCCCCCTTCCAGCGAGATGAGCCGAGCGCTACCGTAGCAGCCGCGTCTGCGGCGACGGAGCCGCTGCCCTTGTGTGATCGGTATCGATCAAGAGACTCGCAACACAGTTCTCATGACTAGCACCCGCTGGTGTCGCACTTCTGTCACTGCATTCGCCCTGGCCCTGTGCTGGCCAAACCACATCTCGGCACAGACCGAAGCGGGAGTCGCGCGCGACGCGAAGTCGGGCGCCCCACTCGAGTGCCTGCACGTGGCCCTGGTCGATTCCACGAACCGGGCGGTGGCGCACACCGTCACGGATGCGACGGGTCAATTCCAGCTCGAGGCTCCGCGCCCTGGTTCGTATCGTGTTCGCTTCGAGTTATTTGGCTGGGAGCCGCTCGGCGGGCCGCTCGATACGCTTGGCGACGGCGACTTCAAGCAGCGGCGGTATCCTCTCGACTTCGTGAATCTCATGCTGCCGAAGGGGCTCCCTCTTCGATCGATCCTCGATACTGCGGAGAGTGTCCACAAGCAGCATGATCGCGAGGAGAAGGAGGCATACAACCGCTTCTACCGCGAATTGCGCCAGAAGGAGGACAGCGCCGCATGGAGCAGTCGGAGCCTCGCTTCCGTCCGCGACAACGTCCACTACCCGGAAGGGTTGCGGCGCCAGGGGGTTCAGGGATCCGTAGTGGAGCAGGTGATCATCGACTCCGCTGGTCGCGCGCGAGCGGGCACGTGGCAGGTCCTCCGCTCCGCGCATCAGGATTTCGAGAAGGCCGTGCGATCCGATCGTGACAAGTGGCAGTGGAGACCGGCGCTGCTGGCAGGCAAGCCAGTCTGCGAGCTGACACGTGGAGTGGTGGAGTTCAGCCTCGACCGCACCGTGCCTGGCTATGATTGGGCGAACATCAGATTCATGTTCTGACTGCGGCGTGAGATGCGAA
>JAEKKN010000011.1 GCA_019510305.1 Microbacterium sp. | reverse complement strand
GGCGACGGTATCCGACCCCGAGAGGCGGTGATGCGGGAACATCGGCGTCTTCGTGCCGATGCCGGTCACGAACGAGTAGCCCGTCGGGTTCCGACCCATGATGTAGTCGAGATTCCCGACGGCGGCGCGGAGGAAGCTGGTATCGCCCGTGAGGCGATACGCCTGCACGAGGATGAGCCCCTGATTCGCCGCGACAGCATTGCTTCCCCAGACGAAGTCACGCCGCCCCATCGTGACGCCGTACGCCGAGGTATCGGCGATGGCGCGCAGTGAGCGTGCGAGAGCGACGAGGTTCGCCACGACCGCGGCGCCGTCGCTCGAGGGGGGCAACTCGCGGCGATGCTCGGCGAGCGACACGAGGGCAAGCGTGCCGACGTCGGCCCAGCTCGAGACGGTGGCGAAGTCCGCCGGGCCCGACGCGACGAGCTCCGGGGGCTCCGGCGTGCGCGCATACGAGGCGTGACCCGCGACGAGGAAGCTGTCCTGGCGCGTCGCGAGGAAGAGCTCCGCCGCGGCCCACTGCAGCTCGTCGCGCAGGTTGCGGTCGCCGTATGCGCCCGTATTCACCTTCGGCGTCGTGGCGGCGTTCAGCCGGTTCTGATCGTACAGTGAATCGGGATGCATCCGCGCCCATCGCCACGCGGCGAGCGCGGCGCGCGTCAGCGAGTCGGCCAGGCCAGGAAGCTCACGCGGGTAGCGTCGCACCACGCGCGACGCCTGCGCCATCACGGCGGTGAAGTCGAGCGCCGCGGCGGTGCTCTTCTGGACGACGTAGCGCGGCTGCGTCGCGACGCGCGGCTCCTCGAACGCATCGAACTCGGCGTTCGTGAGCTTGTGGTAGACGCCGCCGTCGGCCGGATCCTGCATCGCGAGCATCCAGCGGACGTTGAACAGCGCTTCGTCGAGCACGTCGGGGAGCGCGTTGCCGCTCTCCGGTATGCCGGTGCGCTGCGCCGCCGCGTACTCCGGATACTGCTCGGCCGTGAGAAGCAGCGTGTACGTGCTGATCCCCGAGTTGACGACGTACTTGTTGTAGTCGCCGGCGTCGTACCAGCCGAAGGGCGCCGAGAGCTTCGTTCCCGCCGGGCGCGACGCGGTCGCCGCCGACGGATGCACGAGCACCGCGGTGTCGGGGTGTCCCTCGGCGCGAGCCCACTTGCCGGCGTAGCGCGCGTCGATCGGCACGCCGCTGCGCTGGAAGTAGAAGGCCTTGAGCGTGGCGCGCGCGAGCTCGTGCAATCGCTCGGTGACAATCTCGAATGGCGCGGGTGTGCCGACGCCCGATACGACGAGGCGATAGCGGCCGGGTCTCGTGAGGCGCGTGAAGTCGGCGCGACGAATGCCCTCCTCGCCGGAGAGCGCCCAGCTCCGCGGCGCGGAGAGGGAGCCGCGCAACACGGTGTCGCCGCGCTCGGAGACGATGGCGAAGGCGGAACTGGTCGCGCCGACGACGACGGCGGTCTTGGGGGCATTGGGGAGGAAGCCGATCTGGCTCATGCGAACGACGCCGGCCGAGGGCGCGGTGCCCTGCGCTCCGGCGATCGTCACGATTCCCGCGATCAACAGTGCGGCGAGCGCGGCTGAGCGTCCGAGGGCCAGGCCTGGTTGCGCGAAGGATTGCAGGGCGGAGCGCGCAATGGATTTCAGGCCTGATCGCGCAACGGATTTCGCGCGGAGGCGCGAAGCGGGGCCCCACGGCAAGCCACTCCCGCCGCGGCCATCGGAGGCGCGGAGCGAGGCGGCGTGATCTCTCCCCTGGGCCATCAAATCATTTGGGATTGTGGATGGATATGACGGGTGAGCCTTTGCGCGCAGCTCGACCCGGAGAGCAGTTCTCCGTGCCTCCGCGATCCTCCGCGCCTCCGCGTGGAGATCCCGGCGCAGCGGCCCATAAGTGCAGATCCCTCGACTTCGCTCGGGATGACAACGAGTGCAGATCCCTCGACTTCGCTCGGGATGACAACGAGTGCAGATCCCTCGACTCCGCTCGGGATGACAACGAGTGCAGATCCCTCGACTCGCTACGCTCGCTCGGGATGACGGCGCGAGAGCGAACGGACGGCGCAGGCTCACGACTTCCGGAGGCGAAGCATGAGGACGTCGCGGGCGGGCACGGTCGCGGCGAGGGGGCGCGCCGTGCTGCCGGCGTTCTGTTGCGTCCACAGGTTCCGAAGCTGGTAGCGCGTCGTCGCGAACTGCGCATCGCGTTTCGACAACGTATCCGCAACGGGCTCGTGCACCCAATCGAACGACACAGGGCGCGGCGACGTGGCGCGATTGAGGAAGGTCAGTGCCCAGTCGCCGCCGGTGAGGGGCTTGAACCAGATCTCCACGCTGTCGCGCACCGCGTAGCGGAAGCCCTGCACGCCGAGCGAGTCCTGATTCACGGCGATCGCGTCGCGGTTCGTCAGCACGCTGCGGACGCTCGGGGGCATCGAGCGGAGGTCGTTGCCCGCGATGAGCGGCGCCGCGAGCATGCTCCACATGGCGAAGTGTGCGCGGTCTTCATTCGGTGCGAGACCGTTCCCCACCTCGAGCATGTCCGGGTCGTTCCAGTGGCCCGGTCCCGCGTACACGCGCAGTCCCTGCTGCATGTCGAGGATCTGCATGACGCCGAACGCCTTCCACGTGCCATGGTCGGCGATGCAGTCGAAGCAGGCGGTGATGTCGCCCGTCGTACGCCAGAGGTGGCCGACGTTGGCCGCCCATTTCCACGGCTGGCTGGTGCCCCACTCGCAGAGGCTGAACACGATCGGACGGCCGGCCTTCGCGAGCGCGTCGCGCATTGTCAGGTACGCGCCCGGCGCGTGCAGCGAGTCAGTGGAGCACCAGTCGTACTTGAGGTAGTCGATCCCCCACTTCGCGTACATCAGCGCGTCCTGATACTCGTAGCCTCGACTCCCCGGGCGGCCGCCGCAGGTCTTGCTCCCCGCGTCGGAGTAGATGCCGAGCTTGAGCCCCTTCGCGTGCACGTAGTCGGCGAGAGCCTTCATCCCGGAGGGGAATCGCGCCGCATCAGGATGGATGAAGCCGAGGCTGTCCCGGGCGCCGTGCCAGCAGTCGTCGATGTTGATGAACTGATAGCCGGCCGCCTGCATCCCGCTCGACACCATGGCATCCGCGGTCTCGCGGATGAGCTGCTCGCTGACGTTGCACTGGAACTTGTTCCAGCTGTTCCAGCCCATGGGCGGCGTCTTCGCCAGCGCGTCGAACTTCTGGGCGTGCGCTGCCGGCGCGGCCAGGCAGAAGAGCAGAAGAGCGATGAACCGTTTCATCGGAGGGGCGCTGGAGAAGTGGTGAATCGGCGAATCGGTGAGCTGGTGAATGAGTGAATCAGTGAACTGAGGGGCACACAACCAGCGAGGAGATCACTCACCGAGACTCAACGCTGGTTGGGTGGCCCGTGCATCTCGATGCACCGACTCACCATCCGATTCACTGATTCACCGACTCACGAATTCACCAGTAGGTCTCGGCTTTGCCCCAACATATGCGCGCGATCAGCGTGATGCGATTGGACGAGGCAATCCGCGCTCGATGTTCCCCTGCTCCCGTCGCTGCTTGAGCAGGACGGTGTGCTCCGGCGCGAAGACGGCGTAGATCGGCAGCGTCGCCACGCCGAGCGCACCGGCGTCCACCCCCGCCGTGGCGAGGAAGTATTTGGGGCCGCTCGCCTTCCCCGTGATCCGGCGCTCGGGAAGCTGGCGCGCGACGCGCTCCATCAACCCGCCGACGATGCGATCGGACAGCCGGCCGCCGAAGCAGATCGCCTCGGGGTCCAGCACGTACTCGATCGCCAGCACGAGCCCCGTGAGATGATCGGAGGCGTCGTCCATCCACTCCAGGAGCGTGGGATTCTCCTCGGCGAGCAGGCGATCGAGATCCTCGAGCAGGTGCGCGTCGCTCCCCTCCTCGCGCAACCGCGCGTAGAGGCGCGGCATGTTGAACCGCTGGCCGACGTACGGCGGCTCCTCGCCGGCGCTCCCGCCAATACCGCGGCCGAGGATCGTCGGGAGGTAGCCGATCTCACCCGCGTTGCCGGTGAACCCCCCGTACGGCTGGCCGTTCATCACCAGCCCGCCACCGAGCCCGCTGCCGAAATAGATGTAGAAGAAGGTGCCGAGCTGCCGTCCCGCCCCGTACCACCGCTCGCCGACGGCGGCCGCGGTGGCGTTGTTCTCGAGGTACACGGGCATGCCGAGCCGATCGCGCAGCCAGTCCGCGAGCGGGATCTTCTGCCAGCCCGGCAAGGCGATCGGGTTGACGAGATATCCCTTGCCGTCTTCCGTGTGATGCATCGGACCGGGGACGCCGACGCCGAGCCCCGCGACCTGATCGAGCCCGAGGCCCTGCCGCTCGACGAGCGACTTCGCGATGTCGCACATCATATCGAGCGCCTGCTCCGGCGAGGGCGAATCGAAGTCGACGTGGATGCGCTGGCGAACCTGCCCCGCGAGGTCGACGAGAATGCCGGTGAGATGATCCCGGTCGAGGTCGAGGCCGAGCGCGTAGGCGCCGTCGGGATTGATCGTGAGATCGGTGGACGGCGCGCCACGTCCCTCGCTGCGACGTCCGCCCTCCTGCACGAGCCGCAGGTCGAGCAGCTCCTTCACGAGGTTGGACACCGTCTGGACGCTCAGCTCCGTGTGCCGCGCGATGTCGGCGCGCGAGAGCGGTCCGTAGAGGCGGATCACTTCGTGGACGATCCGCAGATTGTACTGCTTGGTGTAGACGAGGTTGGTGCCGGTGAGCACGAGGCCTCGGGGGCGCTAGGGGGCGATTGGCGTGCGTTCCTTTGCAGACCTGCGGTCGACCGAGCCCCGCAACGTGCTCCACGTCACGTTCGTCAATTGACTTGACGAAATATAACGCGGGCCGTACGATCTCGCTCGCCCGCCGGACGGCGACGACGCCGCCGAGTCTACCGGGCGACGCCCGCTCCCGGTACCCACGACGGCTGGATCGCGCCGATGAATCTGCATCTGATCGACGCCCTGATCATCGGCGCCTACCTGACGGCGACGATCGCGATCGGCTTCTGGATCTCGAAGCGCGCGTCGCGGAGCATCCGCAACTACTTCCTCGGCGGCAACCAGATCCCGTGGTACGTGCTGGGCGTGTCCGACGCGTCCGGGATGTTCGACGTCAGCGGGACGATGTGGATGGTCTACCTGCTCTTCGTATATGGCCTGAAGAGCATCTGGATCCCGTGGCTCTGGCCCGTCTTCAACCAGATCATCCTGATGGCCTTCCTCTCGACCTGGCTGCGCCGGTCGGGAGTGATGACGGGCGCGGAGTGGATCCGCTTCCGTTTCGGCGAGGGACGCGGCGCGCGGCTGGCGCATCTCGTCGTCATCGTGTTCGCGCTGCTGAACGTGATCGGCTTTCTCGCCTACGCGTTCATCGGGATCGGCAAGTTCGCGTCGACCTTCCTGCCGTGGGCGCTGTCGGCGGATCCGACGACGAACGCGAAGCTGTGGGGGCTCGTGCTCATCGCGATCACGACGGTGTACGTCGCCAAGGGCGGGATGTTCAGCGTCGTGTTCACCGAGATCCTGCAGTTCTCGATCATGACGGTGGCGAGCATCTCGGTCGGCGTGCTGGTGATGCGCCAGGTGAGCCCGGAGACGCTGAACCAGTTCATCCCCGCCGGTTGGCGCAGTCCGTGGTTCGGCCGCACGCTCGATCTCGACTGGACGCGCCTGATGCCGGCGGTGAACCAGCGCATCGCGACCGACGGCTGGACGATGTTCTCGGCGTTCTGGGGGATGCTGTTGTTCAAGGGGCTCCTCCAGGCGGGCGCCGGTCCCGCGCCGAACTACGACATGCAGCGCATTCTGTCGACCCGATCGCCCAAGGATGCGGCAAAGATGAACGGCCTCGTGAACATCGTGCTGCTCATCCCGCGCTACATGCTGATCACCGGGCTCACGGTGCTCGCGCTGGCGCACTTCAGCCCGCAGCTCCGCGCGATGGGAGAGAACGTGGACTTCGAGCTCGTGCTCCCGCTCGCGATGCGGAGCTTCATTCCGACGGGTCTCCTCGGATTGTTGATCGCCGCGCTGCTCGCCGCGTTCATGTCCAACTTCGCCGCCACGGTGAACGCCGCGCCGGCGTACATCGTGAACGACATCTACAAGCGGTACATCCGCCCCGAGGCGGATCAGCGTACGCTCGTGCGCATGAGCTACGTGAGCGCGGTTGCGGTGGTGGTGGTCGGCACGGCGATCGGCCTGTTCGTCGGCTCACTCAACACGATGGTCCAGTGGATCGTCTCGGCGCTCTACGGCGGCTACACGGCGTCGAACCTCCTCAAGTGGTACTGGTGGCGGTTCAACGCGTACGGGTACTTCTGGGGAATGGCGGCAGGGATCGCGGCGGCGGCGCTCGTGCCGTTGATGCTGCCGAACGTCGCGCCGATCTTCGCCTTCCCCGCCGTGCTCGCGCTGTCGCTCGTCGGATGCATCGCGGGGACGCTGCTCACCCCGCCGGATGACGCCGAGGTACTCGAGCGGTTCTACCTGCGCGTGCGGCCGTGGGGATTCTGGCGGCCGGTGCACGCGCGGCTCGCGCAGACGCATCCGGGACTGATCGCGAACACGGCGTTCAAGCGCGACATGTTCAACGTCGCGGTCGGCATCGTCTGGCAGACGGCACTCACGGCGACGGGAATCTTCATCGTCCTGCGCGACACGCGTTCGCTGATGATCTCGGCGAGCCTCGTGGTCGTGACGGCCGCGATCCTCAAGCTGACCTGGTACGACAAGCTCGAGGACTATCCGGCGGATCTCGCCGTGGTGGACGCACATCGGGTTGCACCGGAGCCGGAAGCCCTCGCGGCGACGGCGCCATGACGCTTGGCATAGATGACTTCCGCTGATCTCACTGCATCGACCACAACCGAGGCTGCCGACCGCTTTCGTGCGCTGCGGCGGGAGCAGGATGCGCTGCTCTCCCGTCGCAATGAGCGCGTCGAAGGCGGCAACGGCATCTACCACCGCTTCCGCTATCCGGTGCTCACGGCCGCGCACACGCCGCTCGCGTGGCGGTACGATCTGTCGCCAGTGACGAACCCGTTCGCGCTCGAGCGCATGGGGATCAACGCGGTGTTCAACCCGGGCGCCATCAAGCTCGATGGACGCTACCTGATGGTCGCGCGCGTCGAGGGGGCGGACCGGAAGTCGTTCTTCGCCGTCGCCGAGAGCGCGGACGGGATCGATGGATGGCGGTTCTGGGACTACCCGGTGCGGCTGCCACAGACCGACGACCCCGACGTCAACGTGTACGACATGCGGCTCACCGCGCACGAGGACGGGTGGATCTACGGCGTGTTCTGCACCGAACGAAAGGATTGGCGCAACCCGCAGGATCTCTCGGCCGCGGTCGCGCAGGCGGGCATCATCCGTACGCACGACCTCGTGACGTGGGAGCGGCTCCCCGATCTCGTCACCCGCTCCGAGCAACAGCGGAACGTCGTTTTGCATCCCGAGTTCGTGGGTGGGCGGTACGGGTTCTATACACGTCCACAGGACGGCTTCATCGAGGCCGGCTCCGGCGGCGGCATCGGATGGGGACTCTGCGACGACATCACGCGTCCCATCGTGCTCGAGCAGCGGGTGATCGAGCCGCGCCGCTACCACACCATTACCGAATCGAAGAATGGCCAGGGTCCGCCCCCGCTGCGCACGGAGAAAGGGTGGCTCCATCTCGCTCACGGCGTGCGCAACACGGCGGCGGGGCTGCGCTACGTGCTGTACCTGTTCGTCTCCGATCTCGAGTCGCCGTGGGTGGTGACGCATCGGCCGGGCGGGTACCTCATCGCGCCCGAGGGGGAAGAGCGCGTCGGCGACGTCTCCAACGTCGTCTTCAGCTGCGGCTGGATCGCCGACGACGACGGGCGGGTGCTCATCTACTACGCGTCGTCGGACACGCGCATCCACGTCGCCGAGTCGAGCGTGGCGCGTCTGCTCGACTACGCCGTGAGCACTCCGGAAGACCCGCACACCTCGGCGGGAAGCGTCGAGCAACGCTGGGAGCTGATCGAGCGCAACCGAGCCAACCGTGGATGGGACGGCGATGAGCGCTGAGCAGGCACTGGAGGCGCTCCGCGCCGGCATGCGCGAGGAGCTGACCCAACGCATCCTCCCCTTCTGGATCGAGCGCGCGCACGACCGCCGGCGCGGGGGCACGATCGGCTTCATCAGCGAGGACGGCCAGGCCGATCTCGCCGCGCCCAAGGGCGCGATCCTGCACGCGCGGGTGCTCTGGACCCACTCGGCGGCGTTCCGTGCGCTGGGCGACGTGGCGTATCGCGTCGCGGCGGACCAGAGCGTGGTCCACTTCGTCGCGCACTTCGTCGACCCGACGTACGGCGGCGTGTTCTGGACGGTGGACGCCGAAGGGCGCCCGCTCGACGACCGGAAGCACGTGTACGCGCAGGCATTCGCGATCTACGCACTCGCCGAACACCATCGCGCGACGGGGGACGCCCACAGCCTCCGCTCGGCGATCGCGATCCACCGGCTCGTCGAGGCGCATGCGCACGACGCCGTGCACGGCGGCTACGAGGAGGCGTTCGCGCGCGACTGGACGCTGCTCGACGACGTGCGCCTGAGCGACGTGGATCTGAACGAGCGCAAGAGCATGAACACGCACCTCCACCTGCTGGAGGCGTACACGACGCTGTATACCGCGTGGCCGGATGCACGCCTGGCCGAGCGGCTGCGGGAGCTGGTGGAGCTCGTGCTCGATCGGATG
>JAEKKN010000072.1 GCA_019510305.1 Microbacterium sp. | reverse complement strand
CGGCGAGTACGAGGTGATGGCTGCGGCCTCGGCATCCGACGTCCGGCTGCGTGCGACGGTGCAGCTCGCCGGGCATGCGGCGTCACGGTCGCCGTACCCGGCCGCCGTGGATGCCGTGTATGCCACCCCGCCCCGTGCAGTGCCCGCCGCGTTCGAGGCTCTGCTGGGGGCTCGGGTCGTCGACGACTACGACGCGCGCCGACTCACCATGAACACCCGGCTCGGGGATGCCCGCGCGACCCTGCTCGGACGTCTCGTCGCGTGGGCCATCATCGGCACGGTGGGCAAGGACTACCGCGCGGCGCTCGCGTTGCCGCCATCACTCGATCGCGACGCGCAGGTCAAGAACACGTACTTCGTCCACCAGATGATGCCGAACTCCGTGCTGCGGTCGATGGCGATGTCGTCGGCCGGTGCGTTCCCCTACGAGCTGGCCCAGGCGATCAGCCTGGTGGCGACGGGGCACCCGATCCGGGCCTTGCGGGCGATCCGAGCGTGGCGGAAGCGCCGCGCCTAGCTCGCGATCGTCGCTGACGCAGCGGGCCGCCCGCACTCGGCGGCGCCACCGGGATGAAGGCGCTCCAGGATCGGCTCCAGCAGTTCGGCGAGGGTGACGAGCTGATCGTCGCCGAGCGCGGCCAGCAGCTGGTCGCGGGCGAGCGCGACATGCGGGGGTGTCGCCGTGCCGTACTCGAAGTTGGTCAGCCCGGCGTCCGCCGTGAGCTGAGCGTCGAGTGCACTCGGAAGCAGTTCGCCGATCGCCACCAGCGCCAGCCACGCCCGACCCTGGTTCGGGTTCATGCGCGGGACGATCGGATCCACAAGGCCAGTGTAGAACTTGTTTCCCAGGAAACGAAGTGTGCTAGTTTGTTGCCCAGGAAAATAAATCGCCCGGCATCGGGCAGGAGAGGCACACCCATGGTCGTCGCATTCTGGATCGTCGCCGGGCTGACCGCCCTCGGGTTTCTCGCCGCCGGGGCGAACAAGCTGGCGCGCCCGAAGGCCGCGCTCGCGACGGGCGGCCTCTCCTGGACGGACGACTTCGGCGCCGGCCCGGTCAAGCTGATCGGCGCCGCGGAGGTGCTGGGAGCGTTCGGCCTCATCCTTCCGGCGCTTCTGCGCATCGTGCCGATCCTCAGCCCGATCGCGGGTGTCGCGCTCGCGGTGTTGATGGTGGGCGCCATCGCCACGCACATCCGGCGCAAAGAAGCCTTCGTTCTTCCGCTCGTACTCGGGCTGCTCGCAGTTGCCTCGGCGGTTCTCGGGTTCCTGGCGGTCATCTGACCGCCGCCGGAGCCCGCGAATGACGGTCTAACGTACAGACCGTGAGTGATCGCGTCCGGGCCGGGTTCGACTTCTTCGAGGCGGGGGAGCTGCCCGCCCCGCAGATCTCGGCCGCTGAGGCAGAGGCCCTCGTCGCCGAGCAGTTCGGGGTCGTAGCTGTCGCCCGTTCGCTGGGCAGTCAGCAGGATGCCAACTTCCTCTTGACCGACCCCGAGGGCTCGCCGATCGGTGTGCTCAAGGTGTCGAATGGCGCCTTCGGAGAGGCCGAGATCTCGGCGCAGGATGACGGTGCTGCGTGGGTCGCCGAGCGCCTGCCCGACCTACGGGTCGCGACCGTGGTCGAGCCCGCCGGTCGGCCGGCCCGGGTGCCGCGGCCGGGGACGCCGGGCGAGGTAGCGCGTGTCGTCACCTTCCTCGAGGGCGGGACCCTGACCGGATCGGACTACCTGCGCCCGCCGGTCGTCGAGGGGCTCGGTGCGCTCAGCGGCATGGTCAATCGGGTGCTCGGCGACTTCGAGCACGAGGGCGTTCACCGCACCTTGCAATGGGATCTGCGCCACGCCACGCGAGTCATCGACGCGCTCGCCCCCTTCGTCGACGACGCCCACCGGCGAGCCGTCGTCGAGCAGGTGCGCCGAGTGGAGGGCGACGCGATCGACGCGCTCGGGCCGCGGCTGCCGGTGACCGTCATCCACGGGGACATCACCGACGACAACGTGGTGCGCTCCGGCGACGAGAACGGAACGCCCGACGGCCTCATCGACTTCGGCGATCTCAACACCGGATGGTCGGTGGCCGACCTTGCCGTCACAGTGTCGTCGATCCTGCATCACGAGGGAGCGACCCCGACCTCGGCTCTGCCGGCGATCCGCGCGTTTCACCGGGAGCGGCCGCTCAGCGCCGACGAGACGAGTACGCCAGTTCGGCGCGCGAGCACGAGTGGCGCATTCTCGAGAACGCGCTCAGCGTGCCGACGGCGGTGATGACCGCGCTCGTGCAACGCGAACTCGGCGAGCGGGCGTCGCGGCTCCCGCTGCCACGATCCTTCGGGGCGATGCTCGAGGGGCCGGTGCGGGTGGTCACGCTCGACCTGTCACCCGACTCCGACGCGATGGACGAAGGGGCCTGGCTCGATGCGGGGCTGGAGGATGCGCTGCCGGCCAATGCGCTCGCCGGCGGTGCTGACCTGGTGTCCACTGTGCACCTGCAGCCGCGCCTCACGCGCTCGCCGCGGCTCGCGCGAGCGGAGCCCGCCACGGCCGCGACCGGGATCGACGTCTGGTTCGCCCGCGACACCGCTATTCGTGCGCCGTGGTCCGGGCGGCTGCAGGGGGATGCCGGCGAGATCTCGCTGATCGGAGAGGCCGACGGTGCGTCGGGCAGCCTCGTCGTGCGGCTGAGCGCAGAGGGTGCAGTGGCGGAGGAAGCGGGCAGCGTTCGCTCCGGCGATCCCCTGCTGACCGTGAATGCCGGCGCGCGCGTGCGGGTCACGATCGCGGTTGCCGACGCCGAGATCCCCGAGTTCGTGCGAAGTTCGGAAAGCGACGGCTGGCGCGCCCTCGTCGCCGATCCGGCCCCGTTGCTCTTCGGCGACGCGGCTGAGAGTGCCGGCCGCCAGCCGACCGACGCCGACCAAGCTCGTGCAGCACCGCGAGAAGCACTTCGCAACGGTGCAGGGGCACTACTACCGGCATCCGCCCCGCATCGAGCGCGGCTGGCGGCAGACCCTGATCGACGTCGACGGGCGCTGCTACCTCGACATGGTCAACAACGTCGCAGCGCTCGGCCACGCGCACCCGGGGGTCGAGCGGGCCGCGACGCGGCAGCTGCGGCGCCTGAACACGAACTCCCGCTTCAACTACGGCGCTGTCGTCGAGCTGTCCACCCGGTTGAGCGAGCTGTTGCCGGCGCCTTTGGACACGGTATTCCTGGTGAACTCGGGTTCCGAGGCGGTGGACCTCGCGCTGCGCATCGCGCTCGCGACCACCGGGCGGCCCGACCTGCTCGCGGTCGGCGAGGCCTACCACGGCTGGACCTTCGCAAGCGATGCCGTGTCGACCTCGGTGGCCGACAACCCGAACGCCCTCGAGACCCGCCCCGACTGGGTGCACACCGTCGACGCGCCGAATGGATATCGCGGCCGCTATCGAGGCCCCGAGGCGTCCCGCTACGCCGACGACGCCGTCGCGACCGTCCACCGCCTCGCGGCAGAGGGACGGCCGCTCGCGGGCTTCATCGCCGAGGCCTACTACGGCAACGCCGGGGGCATGGCCCTGCCGGACGGCTACCTCGCCCGGGTCTACGCCGCGGTGCGCGAGCACGGCGGGCTCGCGATCGCCGACGAGGTGCAGGTGGGCTACGGCCGGCTCGGTGAGTGGTTCTGGGGGTTCGAGCAGCAGGGAGTGATTCCGGACATCGTGACGATCGCCAAGGCGATGGGCAACGGGCATCCGCTCGGCGCCGTGATCACGAGCCGCGAGGTGGCCGAGCGGTACCGCAATCAGGGCTACTTCTTCTCGTCGGCAGGTGGAAGCCCGGTGTCGAGCGTGGTCGGACTCGCCGTGCTCGACGCCCTGCGCGACGAGAAACTGCAACAGAACGCCCGGGACGTCGGTCGGCACCTGAAGGAACGGCTGACCCGACTCGCCGAGAAGCACGAGCTGATCGGCGCGGTGCACGGCTCGGGTCTGTACCTCGGCGTCGAACTCGTGCGCGACCTCGCCACCCGCGAGCCGGCGACCAGCGAAACGGCCGCGATCTGCGAGCGGATGCTCGAGCTCGGCGTGATCATTCAGCCCACGGGCGACCGACTCTGCGTTCTCAAGACCAAGCCGCCGCTGTGTCTCGACCGCGAGTCGGCCGACTATTTCGTGGATACCCTCGACCACGTCCTGAGCACGGGCTACTGACTCCGCCTAGCTCGCTGAACGTCGACGTCGGATCACCAAGAGCACCAATCCGGCGAGGATCGCCGCACACGGAAGCAGCATCTCGACGATCGTGAGCTGCACGCCGGTCAGAGCGAGCCCGTGCGCCGTGACCGGAACCGTGAGGTCGGCGCACGCCTGGGTCGGATCGGCCGTGCACGGGTCGTCGCTGATGGGCGGCGAGTAGCCGGCCGGGCTGACGACCTCGGCCGCATTGGTCACCTTCGAGGTGCTCTGTTCCGCCTCGACGCGGACGACGACGTGGAATGCGGTGTCGGTGTCGCGCGCGAGGGCCGGGACGTTCCACGACACGGTCCGCGTCGCGGCGTCGTAACTGCCGCCGTTGTCGGCGGAGACGAAGTCGAGCCCGACGGGCAGCCGGTCGACGGCCGTGGTCGGGTCGCTGGTCGTCGTCCCGACGTTGCCGACCGTCACGGTGTAGGTGACCAGGTCGCCGAAGCCGGCCGCCGCGACGTTGCCCGTCTTGGCGATCGAGAGACGGTGATCGGATGCCGTGATGCCGACCTTGGGCGACTCGGCCGGCAGCAGCGCGGCCCCGCTCGTGGTCTGGGCGAAGGCCGCGACACTGTTCCAGGCGATCTCGTCCTTCGAGACGGTGGGCACGCTCTCGTGGAAGCCGACGTCGATCCCCTCGCCCGTCGCGTACTGAGCCGTCGAGGTGATGCGCAACGCGGTCACCGCGGCGATGCCTCCCAGCGTCGACGGGTCGGTGGTCCAGTCGTTGGCGCAGCCGGCGGGCTGGGCGGGGTAGACCTCGGGGCGGCAGGGGTTGGTCGAAGCCGAGTACGCGATCGTGACCCCGGCCGGTGGGGCGTCGACACTCGCGAGGACCGGCGTGAACTGGCTGCCGCGCTGCTCGGTCGCCTGAGCCTGACTGACCCCGGTGTCACCGACGAACGGAAGGATGTCGTAGAGCACGACGCCGTTCAGCGTGGGGGCGCCGGTGTTGGTCCAGTGGATGCCGTACGCCGCCGGCCCGTCCGTGAGCTTGACGTGGGCCACGTTGGGGAACTGCTGCGGCGCGGAGTCGTAGTCGCCCTGCACCGTCTTCACCAGGCCGAAGT
>JAEKKN010000050.1 GCA_019510305.1 Microbacterium sp. | reverse complement strand
TACGTCGCCACCGGCAAGACGAGCTGGGTGCTCATCGGCCTCGGACTCGTGCTCGCGGGTGCCGTGGTCGCCACGCAGGTCCTCAGCTACGTGCACGGACGGTTCATCAACTGGCTGTTCCTGTTCGACCCGAAGCAGGTCGACCCGGACGGTGCCGGGTACCAGCCCATGCAGGGCCTGTTCGGACTCGCTCACGGCGGCCTCGTGGGCACCGGCTGGGGCCAGGGCCGCCCCGAGGTCACCCCGCTCGCGCAGAGCGACTACATCATCACCAGCCTCGGCGAGGAGATCGGCCTGATCGGGCTGTTCGCGATCCTCTGCCTGTACATGGTGTTCGTGAGCCGCGGCATCCGCATCGGCCTCGCCGGGCAAGACGACTTCGGCAAGCTGCTCGCCACCGGGCTGTCGTTCACGATCGCGCTGCAGGTGTTCATCATGGTCGGCGGCGTCACGCGCGTCATCCCGCTCACGGGACTCACCACGCCGTTCCTCGCAGCCGGCGGCTCATCGCTGGTCGCGAACTGGCTCATCGTCGCCCTGCTGCTGCGGATCTCGGATGCCGTGCGCTCCCAGCCGAGGATGGTGATCGGATGACCGCCATCCATGGGTCCCTGAGCCTGTCGAAGGGCGCTCCTCGCTCAGTGACCGCTGTGCACTCCACCCCAGGGGGCGTCGCATGACCAAAGAACTGCGCCGCCTCAGCATCGTGATGCTGTTCATGTTCCTGTCGCTGTTCGCTGCGGCGAGCTGGATCCAGGTGGTCGACGCCGATGCGCTCGGTCAGAACAGCAACAACAAGCGCACCCGTCTCGACAGCTACGAGATCCAGCGAGGATCGATCATCGTCGACGGCGTCGCGATCGCATCGTCCGTGCCCAGCGATGACATCTACCAGTTCCAGCGCGTGTACACGGATGCCGCGATGTGGGAGCCGGTGACCGGCTACTTCAACCCGGCCCTGCAGTCGGCGACCGGCATCGAGAAGGCGCTGAACGCCGATCTCTCCGGCACCGGCTCGAGCGCCTTCTTCTCGGAGATCGAGCGGATCGTGTCGGGTCAGCCGCAGACCGGGCTCAGCGTCGAGCTGTCGCTGAACACGGCGGCCCAGCGGGCGGCCTACGAGGCGCTGCAGGGTCTGCAGGGCGCGGTGGTCGCGATCGAGCCCAAGACCGGGCGCATCCTCGCGATGGTCTCCACTCCTGGTTTCGACACGAATCTCCTCGCCACGCACGACGCCGACGCGGCGAACGCGGCCTACGACCAGCTCGACGCCGACCCGACGAACCCGCTGTACAACCGGGCGATCGCCGGTGGCTTGAACCCTCCGGGTTCGACGTTCAAGATCCTCGTGGCGGCCGCCGCGTTCGCCACCGGCGACTGGACGCCCGACTCGACCCTGCCGAACCCCGCTCGCTACCAGTTGCCTCAGTCGAACAACACGGTCTCGAACGCATGGGGAACCGCGTGCGGACCCGGCGACACCGTCACGATCGCCGAGGCGCTGCGGCTGAGCTGCAACATCCCGATGGCGGAGCTCGCGGTACAGCTGGGTGACGACACGATCCGCGAGATGGCCGAGAAGTTCGGCTTCAACAAGAGCTTCGAGACGCCGCTCACGTCGACCCCCTCGGTGTACCCGAGCGGCCTCAACGACCCCCAGACCGCGCTCACCGGCTTCGGGCAGGGGCAGCTCACGTCGACGCCGCTGCAGATCGCGATGGTCGCGGCCGGGCTGGCGAACGACGGAGTGGTGATGAACCCGCACATGGTCGATGCCGTGATCGGCAACGACCTCTCGGTCGTGCGCTCCTACGACGGCACCGAGTTCGCCAGAGCGACCGACAAGGAGGTCGCCGACGCGGTGACCGCGGCGATGGTCGCGAGCGTCAATACCGGAGCGGCGCAGGGTGCAAGAATAGACGGGGTCGACGTGGCCGGTAAGACCGGAACCGCGGAGAACGGAAGCGATCCGTACACGTTGTGGTTCACCGGCTTCGCGCCGGCGGACGATCCCGCGGTGGCGGTAGCAGTCGTCGTCGAGAACGGCGGCGGTAAAGGGCAGTCCGGATCCGGCGACACCATCGCCGCTCCGATTGCGAAGAAGGTCATAGAGGCGGTGCTGGGCAGATGAGACCGACGCAGGGTGTGTCGTTCGGTGGTCGCTACGAGCTGCAGTCGCGTATTGCGATCGGCGGCATGGGCGAGGTGTGGGAGGCGACGGATCACGTCATCGGACGCACCGTCGCCATCAAGATCCTCAAGGACGAGTACATGGGGGACCCCGGGTTCCTCGAGCGATTCCGCGCGGAGGCGCGGCACGCGGCGCTCGTCAACCACGAGGGCATCGCGAGCGTGTTCGACTACGGCGAGGAGAACGGCAGCGCCTTCCTCGTCATGGAGCTCGTTCCCGGTGAGGCCCTCTCGACCATCCTCGAGCGCGATGGCGCGCTGAGCGCCGACAAGACGCTCGACATCGTCGCCCAGACGGCATCCGCTCTGCAGGCCGCGCACGCCGCTGGCCTCGTGCACCGCGACATCAAGCCGGGAAACCTGCTGATCACGCCTGACGGCCGTGTCAAGATCACCGACTTCGGCATCGCCCGCATCGCGGACCAGGTGCCGCTCACGGCCACCGGTCAGGTCATGGGCACCGTGCAGTACCTGTCGCCCGAGCAGGCGTCGGGCCACCCGGCCTCGCCCGCCACAGACACCTACTCGCTGGGCATCGTCGCGTACGAATGCCTCGCCGGCAAGCGCCCCTTCACGGGCGAGTCGCAGGTCGCGATCGCGATGGCGCAGATCAACGAGCAGCCGCCGCCGCTGCCCCCGACCGTGCCGATCCCTGTGCAGAACCTTGTCATGGCGATGATCGCGAAGAAGCCGGCAGACCGCCCGTCTTCCTCGGCGACCGTCGCGCGCGCCGCGCAGGCGCTGCGCCGCGGCGATCTGAACTCGGCCGCCATCGCGGTACCGGCGATCGCCACCGGCGGCGGAGTCGACGACGCGACGCGGATGCTGTCGTCATCCGACGACGACGGCGCGACCCGCATCCTCCCGACAACAGCCAGCCTGCCTGCCGATGGCGAGGTCGAAGAGCCCGAGAAGAAGAAGCGCAGTCCGTGGACCTGGCCGCTGGTCGCGCTCATCGCACTTCTCGTGATCGTGCTCGGCGGCACCTTGTGGGCGCTGTTCGGTCAGAACGCCGGAGGCGATGCCGACCCCAGCACGTCATCGACCACGTCGCAGACGCCGAAGGACACCCCGACGCCGAAGCCGACCCAGACCGAGACGGAAGAGCCTCCGGTCAACGTCGACGGCCTGGGCCTCGTCGGCCTGAGCTGTGACGAGGCGACGCAGATCGCCACGGATGCCGGACTCCTCCCGGCCTGCCAGGACGGCTCGCCCGCATCCGATGCCAACCAGGTCGGAACGGTCGAGCGCGTGAGCCCCACGGGTCTTCTGCAGAAGGGCGACGCGATCGCCCTGTTCGTGTACACCGATCAGATCCCGATCGGCGCACCGACGAACGCACCGACGTTCTCGGCGGCGGCCACGATCATCGAGGGCGGCCAGGCGACGCTCAACTGGACCAACTTCACCTGCCCCTCGGGCACCAGCAATCTCACCGCCTATGAAGTCACGCTGACGAACGGCACCTTCGCCAACGGGACGCCGGTGAGCAGCTTCGATGCGAACACCCGCACCTCGACGTTCACGGTCGACACCGGCAAGGCCGGGCAGGTCGTCACGGCGACGTATCGCGCCTTCTGCGGCGAGCGTCCCTCCGACGTCTCGCCTCAGGGCCAGTCGTCGCCGATCCTTCCGACGCTCGACGGCGGCGGCGATACAGGCAACTAGAAGCACCGCGTCGTAGGCTGTTCGCACCGTCATCAGGTTTTCCAGGGGGTTTAGTCCGTGTCCACAGAGCCACGTGTTCTCGCGGGTCGATACCGCGTCGACGAGCTCATCGGTCACGGCGGCATGGCCAAGGTGTACCGCGGGTTCGACCTGACTCTGGGGCGCGCCGTGGCGATCAAGATCCTCGATCCGGAGCTCGCACGCGACACCGCGTTCCGCACGCGCTTCCGCCTCGAGGCGCAGTCGGCGTCGCGCATGTCGCACCCGTCGATCGTGCGGGTCTTCGATGCGGGTGACGAGGCCGACCCGCAGGCAGGCTCAGGCGCCCCATCCGGGACCGTCACCCCGTACATCGTCATGGAGCTCATCCACGGCACCCTGCTGAAGGACATCATCTCGGCCGGACCCGTGTCGGTCGACGACGCCGTGCGCTACGTCGACGGCATCCTCGAAGCCCTCGACTATTCGCATCGCGCCGGTGTCGTGCACCGCGACATCAAGCCGGGCAACGTCATGGTGACCGAAAAGGGCCAGGTCAAGGTCATGGACTTCGGCATCGCCCGTGCCGTGTCCGACTCCTCATCGACCGTCGCCGAAACCACGCAGATCATCGGCACGGCCGCATACTTCTCGCCCGAGCAGGCGAAGGGTGAGCCCGTCGACGCTCGCGCCGATCTGTACTCCACGGGCGTCGTGCTCTACGAGCTGCTCACGGGACGCCAGCCGTTCCGCGGAGAATCGCCGGTCGCCGTCGCCTATCAGCACGTCAGCGAGACGCCGCTCGCGCCGAGCGAGGTCAACGAGGACTCCCCGGGAGCCCTCGACCCGATCGTGCTGCGCGCCCTCGCGAAAGACCCGTACCAGCGCTACCCCGACGCCGCGCATTTCCGCGCCGCACTCGACGCCGCTGTCGAGGGTCGTGCACCGAGCCGCAAGGAGATCGGCGCGCTCACCAGCGAGCTGTACGGCCCCAGCCCGAAGCAGGCTCAGGAGACCGCCCGTTCGCTGCGCCAGTTGTCGGCCGACACGACCATGACACGCACGCAGTCGGGTCCTCCGGTCGCGTGGATCTGGGCGGGCGTCGCGCTGCTCGCGGTGCTGCTGACCTCGGTGCTGTTCTGGGTCGTCTCGATCAGCAGCCCTGATACGCCCTCGACCTCGCGCACCGTGCCCAACGTCGTCGACATGTCGTCGGAGCGCGCGCAGAACGCGTTGAGCGAGCTCGATCTCACCGCCAAGCTCGTACTCGAATCGAGCTCGGAGATCGTCGAGGGCAACGTCATCCGCACCGATCCCCAAGCCGGCGTCGCGGTCGCCGAGGGAGACGAGATCACCGTCTACGTCTCCTCGGGCAAAGAGACCGTCGTCGTGCCGACTCTCGTGGGTCTGTCGCTCCCGCAGGCGAAGGACGCACTGTCGGCCGCAGGTCTGCAGCTCGGCACCGTGATCCAGCGCAACGACAAGAGCCTTCAGGCAGACACGGTCATGGAGGCGAGCGAGAAGGCGGATGCCGAGATCGCCCCCGACACCGTCGTGAACCTCGTGGTCGCGAGTGGACGCGTGACGCTCACGGATCTCACCGGCTGGACGGTGGATGCCGCGACCCGGCAGCTCGAGCAGATCGGGTTGGCGGCCCAGCCCACCGAGCTCACCGACTGCCCCGCGACCGATCCCGCGACCGTCATCTCCATGTCGGAAGCACCGGGCGACATCGCGATCGGCTCGACCGTCGAACTGCGCTTCTGCGCGGCGCCCGCCGGGTAGTTCCGCCCTGCTCCCCGGTCGTCGAGCGAGCGAAGCGAGACGAAACGCAGCGAGGAAACGCAGTTCCAGCTGAAGTCGTGGGCGGAAACTGCGTATCGTCTCGGCTCAACGAGCGGGTGGCCTCAGCCGCGGGCGAGCGGATGCAGGGACTCGGCACGCGCGACGGCATCCGCATCGCCGACCGACGCCAGCCAGTTCGCGAGCATCCGGTAACCGCCCTCGGTGAGCACGCTCTCGGGGTGGAACTGCACCCCGAGAATCGGCAGTTCGGCGTGGGCGAGTGCCATGACGGTGCCCGTGCCGGTGCGTGCCGTGACGCGCAGCTCGTCGGGCAGAGCCGATGCCGCGACGGCGAGCGAGTGGTAGCGGCCGACGTCGAACGGCGAGGGGATGCCGTCGAACAGCGCCGAGCCGTCGTGCACCACGGCCGAGACCATGCCGTGCATGAGCTCCGGCGCCTCCGAGACGACGGCCCCGAACGCCTCGGCGATGCACTGATGACCGAGACAGACTCCGAGCAGCGGCTTCCGCTTCTCGGCCGCGAGACGTACCGCGTCGATCGATGCACCGGCGTCTGCGGGAGCGCCGGGACCGGGGGAGAGCATGACGGCGTCGAACTCGGGAAAGAGTCCCTCGAGGCCCGCCGCATCGATCGCGTCCGCTTCGACCATCGAGACGTCGGCGCCGAGTTCGTGCAGGTAGCCGACGAGGGTGTGCACGAAGCTGTCGTGGTTGTCCACGACGAGCACTCGCGTCATTCGACGTCGACCTCACCCGGTGTGATGAACGGGCTCACCCAGGGGAAGACATACCAGAAGAGCGCGTAGAGCACGGCGGTCACGAGAACGAGCAGGATGAACAGCTTCAGCCACCACGGACCGGGCAGCAGGCGCCAGAGTGCGGCGTACATGATTCCTCTCGTTCCCTACACCGACGGCGCGGCCGGGGGCGGCGGCGGATCGGTCAGCGCCGTGGGCGGACCCTCGGCGCGCGGCTGGAAGCTCTCGTAGACGCCGTAGGCGACGATGCGCTCGGCGAGCGAGTACAGGGGAGAGCAGGCGGTCAGCGTGATGTAGCGCTCCCCGGTCTCGACGCCCGGCATCTGGGGCACGTCGAGAAGCACCTCGGTCTGGTTCGGCTTGACGTACTCGAGGGTGCGGAATCGGTAGGTGAACCACCCGTCGGGCGTCTCGACGACGATCGCGTCGCCCACTTGCAGCTTGTCGAGCTGGTTGAACGGCTTGCCCCAGGTGGTGCGGTGCCCCGCCATGGCGAAATTGCCCACCTCGCCCGGCATCTTCGAGTCGGTGTAGACGCCGATGCCGAGGTGATCGAGAGTCTTGGCGCGGGTCGTGCCGCCGTAGATGCCCTTGTTGTAGTCCGCGCCGAAGCGAGGGATGAGCATCTGACCCAGCCATTCGCCTTCGGCCGGCGCTGCGGGGATCACGGGCTGATAGACGATCGTGCCGTCATCGGTCTTCTCGAACGGAGGAGGTTCGGGGGCAGGTGATGAAGCGAGCTGCTGCGAGATCGCGGCGCCCTCGTCGTTCTTCTGCGCGTTGATGATGATGTCGCCGATCCACATCTGCCAGGCGACGAAGAGCAGCACGATCACACCGGCCGTCAGCAGCAGTTCGCCGAGCACGCTGGTGACGGTCGCGCGCGAACGGGGGTGGCGTCTCTGCTTGCGTCGCTCCCCCGAGACGACGGATGCACTCATGGCGCTGATCCTATCCGCCATTGCTGTGCGCGTACCTCGGGTGCCGGCGAACGCCCGATATGAAGGCCGGCGCTCTCATGGGTAGAATGTCGGCATGGCACGAGACCGCAAGATCGACGAACCCGAAGTGACGCGCGCCGAAGGCGACGCCGCGCCCAACGCGGTGTGGTTCAAGCCCGTGATGGTCGGCTTCATGCTGCTGGGCCTGGTCTGGATCCTGGTGTTCTACATCTCCGGCATGGCTTTCCCGATCCCGGGTCTCGGCAACTGGAACCTCGCGATCGGCCTCGGCATCGCGCTGATCGGCTTCCTCATGACGACGCGCTGGCGCTGACGCCCGCATCCACTTTAAAAGGCCTCCCGCCAAGCGGGAGGCCTTTTTCGTCCCCGGAACAGCCCACTTCACCCCCACGCCCCGAGCGAGCGAAGCGATGCGCCCCCCGGTGCAGCGAGCGAAGCGATGCGTGAGGGCGCAGGGATGCTGTCAGCCGTGAGCAGCGGGAGGGGCCCGCGAAGCGGGAGGGTCCCCGCTCTGCGAGCGGGGACAGCATCCCGGAGCCCGTCGGCGCAAAAACCCAGAGCGAGAGTTATCCACAGATCTCTCCACAGCTGGGGAGAATTACACCGGTGTTATTCACAGGGGTTGAAAACCCTGTTAACAACTCTCGATCAGGCGTTAAGAAGCAGTGGTCCCGCGACCAGTCCTGCAACGATCAACAGGATGGTGATAACCGAGAGCCAGATGATCTGCCAGGTGCGCTGTTCACGACGGCGTGTACGGGTAAGGACGAAGGCGACGAGAGCGCCGATCGCGAGCCCGCCGAGGTGCGCCTGCCAGGCGATGCCCGAGACGAAGAATCCGTAGACGAGGTTGATGCCCAGGATCACCATGATGCCGGTGACGTTGGCGCCGATGTGGCGGCCGATGATGAGCAATGCGGCCATGAGACCGAAGATGGCCCCGGAGGCGCCGACCGTCGAGGTGCCCGGTGCGATCAGGGCGACGCCGACGGATCCGCCCAGGCCGCTGATCAGATAGAGCGCGAGGAAGCGTGCACGACCGAGCATCGGCTCGAGTGTCTGCCCCAGCATCCAGAGGCCGAGCATGTTCAACGCGAGGTGGATGAAGCCTCCGTGCACGAACACCGCGGTGAGCAGCCGCCAGGGCTCGAAGAGGCGCGGGTCGAGGAAGACCGAGTTGAACAGCAGCGTGCTCGTGATCAGGTCGCCGGCGCCGGGGATCAGTTGCAGCAGTCCGATGAGCGACGTCACGGCCAGGAGCGCATAGGTGACGACGGGCTTGCCGCTGCGGGCGATGGCCAGGGAACCGCCACCGCGCCACCGGCGGGCCGCCTTCTTCTGGGCGGGTGTGCGGTTGCTGCGATCAGCCTTCATGCATTCGGGGCAGATCACCCCGACCGCGGCCTGAGTCTGGCACTCAGGGCAGATGGTGCGCATGCACCGCTGGCAGAGCGCGAAGCTCTGCCGATCCGGATGCCGATAGCAGAAGTTGTCGCGATTGCTCGTGAACTCGGGGCTCGTCATCCGGATCGGCTCGCTCGGCGTCAGGCCGCGACGATGTCGATCGACTGGAGGACGACCGGCTCGATCGGGCGGTCGCCCGCGGCGGTCGGCACGGCGGCGATGGCGTCGACGACGGCCTTCGACGCGTCGTCGGCGACCTCGCCGAAGATCGTGTGCTTGCCCTGCAGCCACGGAGTCGGGTCGGTGGTGATGAAGAACTGCGACCCGTTGGTGCCTTCGACCTGACCCGTGATGGCATTACGACGAAGACCGGCGTTGGCCATCGCGAGGATGTAGGGCTCGTTGAAGTGGAGCTCCGCGTTGATCTCGTCGTCGAAGTTGTAGCCGGGGCCGCCGACGCCCTGACCGAGCGGGTCGCCGCCCTGGATCATGAAGTTCGGGATGATGCGGTGGAAGATGACGTCCTTGTAGAGGGGACCCTCGCCCGGCTTGCCGGTGGCGGGATCGGTCCATTCCTTGGTGCCGTCGGCGAGGCCGACGAAGTTCGCGACCGTCTTCGGAGCGTGATCGCCGAAGAGGTTGATGACGATGTCACCGTGGTTGGTGTGCAGGGTTGCGACATGAGAAGCGAGAACCATGCCCATATTCTCGCAGAGCTTTCGGTGAGTTGGCCGGGTCCTGGCACCAATCGGGCGATGACGCAAGGGGGCGGCGATTCCCTCCCCCCTTCCAGCCAGGCGTGGCAAGATGGGGAACCCGTACTCCAATGGACAGGAGAGCATCGTGAGCCTCAGCCGTAAGCGGAAGAAGGAACTGCGTCGTCTTCAGGAAGAAGCGACCCAGCTCTGGGAGAACCAGCAGGTGCTCGTCGGCCACGCCGCCGATGTGGCCCGCGAAGCCGGCCGCCAGCTCGGCCACTTCAACCGGGAGCAGGTCGTGCCTGTCGTGCAGGACACGTACAACCGCAAGGTGGCCCCGGTCGTCGATCAGGGCGTGCGCTTCGGCAAGCACGTCGTCGACGACAAGGTCGTCCCGATCGTCGGCGGTGTCGTGGGCACCGCGCTCACCGCGTGGGACATCGCGAACGCCAAGCGTCAGGGCATCGCACCTCGCGCGCGCGTCGTCGTTCCCGAGAAGAAGGGCCCGGGCCTCGGCTCGATCGTCGCCCTGATCCTCGGCGCGGCCGCCGCCGCCGGAGTGCTCTACGCCGCCTGGCAGGCACTGCGCGCCGACGATGAGCTCTGGGTCGCAGACGACCCGCTCGCAACACCCGACGCGTGACAGACGAGTCGCACTCCCGGGTTCGGGATGCCGCGGCCGCCCGTGGTCTCGAGATCGAGATCCGCGAGCGGCCGAACGCGCGGAGTCTGTTCGAGGCGGCCGAGATCCTCGGCATCGACCCCTCCGGCATCGTGAAGACCCTCGTGGTCAAGCGTGCGGACGACACCTACCTGTTCGCCCTCGTGCCCGGGGGCCGGTCGATCTCGTGGCCGAAGCTGCGCGCCATCGTCGGCGTGAACAAGCTGCGTCTGCCCGAACCGGAGCTCGCGCTGGCGGCCACGGGTTACGAGCGCGGCACGATCGTGCCGATCGGCAGCACCACCGATTGGCCCGTGTACGCCGATGAGACGATCGTCGGTCAGCGCATCGCGATGGGAGCGGGCGCGCACGGGTACAGCCTGTTCGTCGAGGCCGATGATCTGATCGCCGCCTACGGCGCGACCGTCGCCGACATCTCGGCGCCCGAAGCTCCTCGGCCCGATCAGGAGCCGGCCGGCGCGTAGAGACCCGCCATGCGCAGTGCGATGTCGACAAGCTTGACCCGCTGCAGCTCCGCGACCGACTTGCGGGTGAACCACTCGGCCATGTCGGTCGAACCGTCGTGCTCGAAGCGCAGCTTGCCCCCGGTGACCTGCGCGCGGTAGACGATGCGCAGGGTGTGCAGGGGCGAATCGGATTTCTGCACGCGCTGGCTAGCGGGGATCACCCGGGAGTGGATGCCGAGAAGCTCGCCCACTTTGACCGTGTAGCCCGTCTCTTCGCGGAGCTCCCTGCGCACAGCGTCCTCGGGGGCCTCACCCGGCTCCAGCCCGCCTCCCGGCATCGTCCAGGCGACTCGTCGTCCGTCGACCCATCGCGCGAGGAGGATGCGGTCGTCGTCATCGGTGACGACGGCATATGCCGCGACGCGCATGTCCATGGATCACACAATATCCCGCGTCGCGACCCGCCGAGGGCCGTGTGACCGACGATCGATCACGAATCGAGAAGTGCCGGCGTCCGAGGCATCCGTACGCTGAAGACACCAACGACAGGAAAGGCCCACCATGGCTGACAACGAGAAGAACTTCACCGCCGAAGAACGCGACGCGATGAAGGCCGCCGCCGCCGAGAAGAAGACCGCGCGCTCCCGTGCGAAGAAGTCTCCCGAGGACGTCCGGGCAGAGGGTGAGGCTGATCTCAAGGCCGCCCTCGAGAAGCTGTCGGACTCCGACCGCGTGATCGGCGAGGGGCTGCACGCCCTCGTCACCGAGGCCGCTCCGCACCTCGTCCCGCGCACGTACTACGGCATGCCCGCGTGGGGCAAGGACGGCAAGGTGCTGTGCTTCTTCCAGCCGGCCAGCAAGTTCAAGACGCGTTACGGCACGTTCGGGTTCGAGCAGCCGGCGAACCTCGACGAGGGCACGCTCTGGCCGGTGGCCTACGCGATCCTCGAACTCGACGACGCGAACCGGGCGTTCCTCGCTGAGCGGGTCCGACTCGCAGCCGGTTGAGGTCTCGGAATGCGGTAGGGTCGTCTCCATGACCAATTGGTATGCGTATTTCGAGTCGGCTCTGGAGGGGCCGTCGCGACACTGACGCGTACCGAACCTTCAGAGCCGACAAGCCAGAGCATTCGCTCTGGCTTTCGCCGTTTCGGCGGGCTCTGCACCGGGGTCCGCCCTTCACCGGACAGGAACCCGACCATGCACGACGCCGCCACCATCGACGCCACCGCCGACCTGCACGTCGCCAGCTTCACGACGATCCCCTCGCCCGCGGACCTCGCGGCCGAGCTGCCGGTCGGAGACGAGCGCGCGGCCCTCGTCTCACGCACCCGCGAAGAGGTGCGCCGCATCATGTCGGGTGAGGACGACCGACTGCTCGTCGTCGTCGGGCCGTGCTCGATCCACGACCCGGAGGCCGGCCTGGAGTACGCAGGCCGCCTGGCGCGCGAGGCCGAGAAGCACCGCGACGACCTTCTCGTGGTGATGCGCACGTACTTCGAGAAGCCGCGCACGACGGTCGGCTGGAAGGGCCTGATCAACGACCCGCACCTCGACGGCAGTCACGACATCGAGGCGGGGCTCCGGATGGCGCGCGCGTTCCTGCGTGATGTCACGGCGCTCGGGATGCCGTGCGCCACCGAGTTCCTCGAGCCGATCAGCCCGCAGTACACCGCCGACCTGGTCAGCTGGGGTGCGATCGGGGCACGCACGACCGAGAGTCAGATCCATCGCCAGCTCGCCAGCGGGCTCTCGATGCCGATCGGTTTCAAGAACGGCACCGACGGCGGCCTGCAGGTGGCGCTGGATGCTGCGGCCGCGGCATCCGCTCCGCAGGCGTTCCTGGGCATCGGCGCCGACGGCCGGGCGAGCCTGGTCACCACCACGGGAAACCCCGACACCTCGGTGATCCTGCGTGGCGGCGCGGACGGTCCCAATTACAGCGTCGAGCACGTGCAGCGGGCATCGGAGCGGCTCTCCGCAGCGGGGCTGACCGACCGACTCGTCGTCGACGCCAGCCACGGCAACAGCGGCAAGGACCACGTTCGACAGTCGGAGGTCGCCGCCGAGCTCGCCGTGCAGATCGGCGGCGACGGACGCGCGATCGCGGGCATCATGCTCGAGAGCAACCTCGTCGCCGGAGCGCAGAAGCTCGACGTCTCGGTCGGCCCTGCGGGACTCGTGCGCGGTCAGAGCGTGACGGATGCCTGCATGGGGTGGGATGCGACGGAGATCGCGCTTGCTCAGCTGGCCGAGGGCGTGCGCCGACGTCGCTGATCGTCACTCGCTCGCGCGCACCTCGATCCGATCCCCGGTGCGCGTGAACTGGATGATGCTGCCGGCGGGATGGCGATCGCGGAGGGGTCGCGGACTGCTGGCGGTGACCTCGATCACGGCGATCGTGTCGAGTCCCGGCGGCAAGCAGCCTCCCCGGCCACCCACGGAGGAATCGGCGACCGCGATGCAGTTCTGTGCGGTTGTTCCGTCGGCTTCCGGCATCGTGTAGGCGATGATCTCGAGCCCGAGATAGTCCTAGAAACGGATCGCGTCGGGGAAATCGGGGCCCTCGAAGTCAGTCGGCGGACCGAGTTCCGGCGCCTCGGACAGTACCGCGATGACGGAGGGGTCGTGGCTGCCGACCGCGGCGCCGATACCGGCGCCTGCGAAGCCGGCGAGGAGCACGCTGGAGATCCAGACGCCTGCCAGTGCCCGGCGCGAAAGCGGTGATCGCCGTCGTGCTTTGAGCGGCGACACGGGTTCCGCATCTGTGTGCTCCTGCTCGACCGTCGGCGTCTCGTCTGTGAGGGCAGGCGGTTCGCCTCCCCGAGGATGCGCCTCGACCGGGGCGTTCTCCAGCTCGTTCAGCCGCTGCAGCGCATGCGGGTCGGCCTGGATATCGGCGTCGCGGCCGTAGGCGCGGGCACGCAGTCGCGCCAGCTCGTCCGCATCCGATCCCGCCGTCATCGACTCGACGATGTCAGGAAGCGGTGCGGACGTTCAGCAGCTGCCAGCCCTCGGGCACGGTGGCGTGCAGAGCATCGAGGTCGTCAGCTTGGATCTCGGTCACCTGATCGCGGCGGGCGTACGTGCCGACGGCCTTCAGCACGGCCGCGCCCTTGATCATCTCGACCGGCGACGAGACCAGGTCGAAACCCGCCGGGCGGTGCGCCTCGAGCTGAGTCTGGATCTCTTCGAGACTCGCCCCTTCGACGGCGACGGAGGTCGTTTCGACGGGACGCATGAGACCGATGAGCACGTCTCCGATTCTAGGCCGACGGCGCTCGACGTTCGGGGACGACTCAGCGGCCGATCCGGTCGAGGGCGGCAGCCAAGCGCTCGACCGTGCCGTCGACGTCTGTCAGCTTGTCGAGTCCGAAGAGGCCGATGCGGAAGGTCGAGAACGACTCCGGCTCGTCGCAGTGCAGGGGCACGCCTGCGGCGATCTGCACCCCCTGTTCACGGAACAGGGCCCCGCTGCGGAGACCCGGAGCGTCGGTGTGCACCACCACGACGCTCGGCGCGGCGAAATCCTCCGCCGCGACAGACGGGAATCCCCGCTCGGCGAGCAGTGCGCGCACGCGCGTTCCGAGTTCGACCTGCGCGTTGCGGAGAGCGGTGAACCCGTGCCCGCGCGTCTCGATCATCTGGGCGAGGTTGCGAGCGATCGAGTCGGTCGGCATCGTCGCGTGATAGCCCGCGGTGCCGTCACGGTAGCCGTCGGCGATCGAGAGCCATCGGCCGAGATCGAGAGCGAAACTGGTCGACGAACCAGCGGCGACGGCATCCCTCCCTCGCTCGCCCAGCATGACGAAGCCGGTGCCGGGCGTTCCGCTCCACCCCTTCTGCGGGGCGCTGATGAGCACGTCGACGTCGAGATCCTGCATGTCGACCCACATCGCGCCGGACGCGATGCAGTCGAGGACCAGCACACCGCCGACTTCGTGAACCGCCTCGGCGAGGGCGCGCACGTAGTCGTCGGAGAGGATGATGCCCGCGGCCGTCTCGACGTGCGGCGCGAAGACGACCTCCGGTCGGGCGCTGCGGACGGCTGCGACCACCTCGTCGATGGGCGCCGGACTCCACTGCGCCTGCACGTCGTCGCTGTCGGGCCGAGCGGTGCAGACGATTACGGATGCCGCGATACCGCCTGTGTCGAGGATCTGCGACCAGCGGTACGAGAACAGGCCGTTGCGGACGACGAGCGCCCGACGTCCGGTGGCGAGCTGCCGCGCCACCGACTCCATGGCGTAGCTGCCCCCGCCGTTGATGATGACGGCATCCGTGGCGTTGTACGCCTCGCGCAGGATCTCGAGGCTCTGCTGCATCACGCCGATGAAGCGCGCCGACATGTGATTGAGGGACCGATCGGTGAAGACGACCGAGTACTCGAGCAGGCCATCCGGGTCGATGTCGTGGGGAAGGCTCATGCTGCCCAG
Organism: Microbacterium sp.; assembly: GCA_019510305.1. Taxonomy (GTDB): domain Bacteria; phylum Actinomycetota; class Actinomycetes; order Actinomycetales; family Microbacteriaceae; genus Microbacterium; species Microbacterium natoriense_A. The sequence continues at coordinate 34,553 of JAEKKN010000050.1, read as the reverse complement.
TCTGTCAGTCCGGCACGGCCAGCGGCAGACCGACGCCGGACGCGGCATCGCCCCTCCTTGAGCGGGAGGGGCGATGCGCGGTCAGAGCAGGGGCCTCAGACCTGTCGGCGGCGACGGATGAGGAGCACTCCGCCGGCCGCGAGCAGCATCAGCACCAGTCCGATCAGGGTGTACGGCACCGCGCCTCCGGTCCCGGCGAGTCCGCCGCCGGCGGAGGATGCCGTCGTCACCTCGAGCGCGCTCTCGGCCGTGAGCCCGCTGTCCGCACCAGTGGCAACGAGCCTGTGCGCCCCGGTCGGAGCGTTCGCCGGGATGGTCGCCGTGATCCGGAACGCGCCGTTCTCATCGGCGATCGCATCCGTGAGGTGGATCGGGTCCGAGTGCAGCACGATCGAGACCTTCTCACCCGGAGCGAAACCACGTCCGGTGATCTCGAACGGCGCACCCTGGACCACGCTCCGCGCACCGGGCACGATCTCGCTGTGCCCTGCCGGGATGTTGCGCACCTTGACCTTCAGCTTCTGCGACGTCGAACCGAGGTACGACGTCGGGTCCGAGGGCGTGAACCGCGCAACGAAGTGATACGTGCCCGGCCTGGTGATGTTCACATCGGCGGTCGCGGTGCCGGCCGACACCGTCGCCGATCCGACCACGGTGTCTCCGTCGAGGAACTCCACCTGACCAGCCGCTGCGGTCGGCGTCACGGTCGCTGTGAGCGGGATCGACTCGCCGACGACCGGGTCGGTCGCGGTGGTCGAGAGCGACACGGTGGTCTTCTCGGCCGGCTTCGGCGTCTCGACCTGCACATCGGCCCGCGCTTCGATGTTCGACTCGTCTCCGAGTGCGATCACCGGATGCACGCCGTCTACGGCATCAGCCGGCACGGTGACGTCGGCGCTCACTGTGCCGTCGTCCAGCGCCTTCGCGACCGCCGGCTCCTCATCGTCGATGCGAACCGAGACGTTCTCGCCGGGGGCGAATCCGGTGCCAGACACGTGAACGGTGTCACCGGGTTCGACCGTGCCGGGCTCGACCGTGATCTTCGGATCGTAGACCGGCTCAGGAGCCGTCACCACGATCTGCAGCCCGGCCTGAGCCGACTTCACGCCGTCATCCGCCGTGACGGTCACCGCGTAGGTTCCCGCCGCCGTGTACGTGTGCGAGCCCGTGACGCTGCCGGATGCGACGTCGACAGCCGAGACCGGCGTGCCGTCGCCCCAGTTGATGATCGCGGAGACATCGCCCGCGCCGCCCGCCACGGTGGCCAGCGCGGCGTCGAACGCCGTGCCGGCGACCTGATCGGCCACCGTCAGCGCCGTCACCGCGAGCGGGGCCTGCGCGGCACGGTCGCCGTCGGATGCGATCGCGAACACGTGCACGCGGCCGTCCCGCAGCGTTCCGGCCTCCTCCGGCATGGTCAGCGATTCGACGATCTTCGGAACGCCATTCGCGTCCAGGTCCAGCGTGATCGGAGCCGTCGCGTAGATCGCAGTGTTCTTCACACTCGACTCTGCGGCGGTGCCGGACAGTCGGCCCTCGGAGACCGCGACCACCGAGTTGCCGAACGCGGGGCTGCCGGATGCTCCGACCCAGTCGCCGAACGAGATCTGCACGGTCTGGGTGGTGCCGTCGGTGAAGTGCAGCACGGCCTCCGGCTGACGTGCCTTCTCGGTCGCGGTGCCGACGAAGGCGATCTGCGTCGCCTCCGTGCCCAGGTCGATCTTCACGGTCTGACCCTCGCCGGTGATGTGACGAGGGTCTCGTCGCGGTAGACGGCGATGGATGCCGCGGCGGATGCCGTCTCACTCGTCGAGTCGGTCGCCACGATCGTCGCGGTGTACGTGCCGGGGGCGGTGAAGGTGTGCGGGGAGCTAACCTTCCAGCCGCCCAGCGCATCGCGGGTCAGCGTCGCGTCGGTGACGGGGGAGCCGTCTCCGTAGTCGACGGTGTCGGTGTAGCCGGCGGCATCCGTCTCCTGGCCGATGATCGTCGCGAGCGCGCCCGTGAACGGGGTGTCCACCGCCACCCGCTGCTCTGCAGCAGGGGTGATCGAAAGCGCGCCCGATCCTGCCGACTTCGCGAACAGCTCGATCTCGGCGAGGGAGAGCGCGTCGCCCTCGGTCGACAGCGACAGTTTGAAGCGGGTGAACCCGCCAGTGCCGTGGGCTGTGAACGGCCGGGTCTGCGAGTCCCACGCGAAGGTCTCGCCCTGACGCGAGTCGAGCTCGGTCCAGGTCGTGCCGTCGGCCGAGCCGGAGAGCGTCCAGTTCGACGGGGCGCCGCTCTTCGAGGCATCCGTGATCGTGTATTGGCCCACCGACACCGGACCGGACTGGGATGTCCAGACCAGCTCGGCCGTCGTGCCCGTGAAGGAGACCGTCGAGTTCATGTTGTCGTCGACGAGTGATCCGACAGGTGTGCCGTCGGATGCCGCGGTCGTGCCGTATCCGGCCTTGGTCGCGTCGACCAGGGCGGTCGGGGCCTCGAGCTGCTCGCCCAGGTCCTTCGCACCCCAGGCCGAGGGCGTCGCGCTCATCGTGAAGTCGAGCGTCCCGCCGCCGCGGACGAGGTCTCCGTCGAACGTGGTGTCGGCGATCGCCTGGCCGTTGATGCTGACGCCGGCGACGTAGTCTGCGCCCCCTGACGCACCGGGGGCGTTGATCACGAGGTCCGTGTCGCCGATCGACAGGGTCGCCCTGTCGAACAGCGGGGTGCCGACCGTGTAGTTCCCGGATCCGACCTCCATCGGGTAGAAGCCGAGCGCCGAGAAGACGTACCAGGCCGAGAACTCGCCGTTGTCCTCGTCGCCCGGATAGCCCTGGCCGATGTCGGAGCCCACGAAGAGGCGGTCCTGGATGTCGCGGATCAGGGCCTGCGCACCCGAGGGATCGCCGGCTTCGGCGAGCACATAGGGGATGTGGTGCGAGATCTGATTCGACATGCCCAGCATCCCGAGGCGCACGTCGCGCGCCTCGCGTGCCTCGTGGATGCCGGAGTAGTCGGCCTTCTCACGGGTCGTGAGGTAATCGTGCAGATTGTCGAGGAGCCCCTGGCGGCCGCCGTAGAGCGCGGCGAGGCCGTCGACATCGTGAGGGGCGTGGTACCCGAACGTCCAGGCGCTGGCCTCGGTGAAGGCACCGCCCCAGGCCTTCTTGTCGAAGTCCGCGCCGGACGTCCAGGTGCCGTCGGCGTTGCGCGACGTGAACGTGCCGGCCTCGGGGTTGAACATCTCGGAGTAGTGCTCGGCGCGCGCCTCGAAGTAGGTCGCCTCCTCCTTCAGCTGCTCGACACGGGATGCGGGTGTCTGCGGGTCCTCGGAGAGGGCCTTCGCCATCTCGGCGATGCCGAAGTCGTTGATGAAGCCCTCGAGGCCCCAGGAAGCGCTCTCGTGCGTGCTCGCCTCGGTGTATCCGAGGAAGATCGACTGCGCGATGCCCTTGCGGCCGACGTCGTTCGACGGCGGTCGCACCGTGGCGTTCTTCACTGCGGCGTCGTAAGCCTCGAGTGCGGTGCCGGTGTCGAGGGCACCTGCGAGGTAGGCCTCGGCGAACGCGACGTCCGAGCTGGTGCCGGTCATGAGGTCGGCGTAGCCCGGCGAAGACCACCGTGCCACCCAGCCGCCGTCACGGTACTGCTGCACGAAACCGTCGACGAGTTCTTCCGTCACGTCGGGGTACAGCAGCGAGTACAGCGGCCATGCGGTGCGGTACGTGTCCCAGAAGCCGTTGTTCACGTAGATCTTGCCGTCGACGATCTTGGCGTTGGTCTGGGTGTCGGTGGCCGATCCGGCCGTGGGAGAGACCGGACTCGCGTACTTGTAGTCCGGGCTCGCCGCGCTGCCCGTGTTCTCGAACTGCGAGTTCGGGTAGAGGTTCAGCCGGTACAGGCTGGAGTAGAGGTTCACCAGCTGGGTGTCGGTAGCCCCCTTGACGTCGTGCACGACGCCCAGGCGGTCGTTCCATGCCTCCTGCACGGCGGTGTGCGCCTGCTCGAAGGAGACTCCGGCCAGCTCGAGATCGAAGTTGTGGCGCGCCTGGTCCTGCGAGATGAACGACGTCGACAGGCGCAGCTCGACCGTGCGGTCGGTCGCGGTGTCGAACGCCGCGTAGCGGGCGGTGCCGTTGCGGTCGCCGTTGGTCGTGGCCCCGGCAGCCGTGGGCTGACGGTCGAAGGTGCCGTACACGAACATGCGGGTGCGCCCCGGCCAGCCGGAGCCGCCGTCGACCCAGCCGGTCACGGTGTCGCCGTTCACGCTGAGCTTCGAGGAGTTCACGAGCTGATCGATGACGACGGAGCTCGCAGCGCCGGTGAACTCGAAGCGGTAGATCGCCCCGTGGTCGGTGGCGGTCACGTCGGTCTGGATGCCGTTGTCGAAGTCGACGCTGTAGATGTCGGGGCGGGCAGTCTCGTTGTCATGGCTGAACGTGAGCTTGCGGTCGTTCAGCGACGACGTGGGGTTGCCGTTGGCAGCGGGCATCACGGCGAGCGAGTTGCGGTCGCCCATCCAGATGCTCGGCTCGTGCGAGATGCCGATGCCGTTCAAGGTCGGCAGGTTCTGCGCGTTGTTGGCGCGCTGGTACTGGTAGAGCGTGCCCGCATTGTCGGCATTGGTCATCGGAGTGATGAAGTTGAAGCCGTTGGGCCAGGCCACCGCGGGGAAGTTGTTGCCGCGCGAGAAGCCGCCGGTGGAGTTCGTGCCGCGGCGGGTGTCGACGTACGACACGAGTCCGGCTGAGGTGTCACGCGCGGCGACCTCGGCGATCTTGATGTCGTCGATCCAGCCGGTGAAGGCGGTCGCTGCGGTGGGAGCTTCGACCGCGTGCACATCGGCGCCGGGGTGGTCGTAGGTGAAGAGGATGTCGTCGACCGTGCGTCCGGCGAACTGGCCGAGGTCGACGGTCACCTTGTTCCACTGGTTCGGCCACAGGCTGTTCGACTGCCCCTTGGCCTTCGCGTTCGCCGCGTAGCCGTAGGTGTCGACGGCGCCGCTCGTGGACAGCGTCGTTCCGTCGGTGAACCGCAGGTCGACCGCGACGAACGTGGCCGCGTACGTCTGCTCTCCGTCGAGCACGGGGAAGACCGCGTACGAGAGGGCGGTGTCGTCCTCGACCGCGATGTCGACGTCGCTGTACAACGCGGTGGTCGACGAGGCGGGGCCTGCATCGAGGTTGCGCCCCGTGTACTGCAGGGCCTTCACGCCGGTGAAGCCGACTCCGGTCTTGGCGGTGTCGGAGCTGGCGGGACCGGATCCGGCGGCGAGGTATAGGTCGCTGGGGGGAGGCGTGGCGGTGTCGACGGCGATCGGCTCCCAGTCGGCGAGCTGGATGATGTTCTTGCTGGGGTCGCGCACGGCCTGCACGTCGAGGCGGTAGTACGCGTACGCCGGGCTCGGCGTCGCGAGGGTGAAGCTGCGGGTCTCGCCGCGGCCCGTGAACAGCTCGCCGCTGCGCTGGTCGACCGTGGTCCACTCGGTGCCGTCGTTCGAGCCCTGCATCCGGAAGTCCTTGGGGTCGCGCTCCTGCGCGTCGCCTCCGGACGTGAGCGTGTAGCGCACCATCGGCTGCGGGGTGCTCAGCTGGTACTGCACCCAGCCGGTGTTCTGGAACGCGAGCCACTTGGTGCCCGCATTGCCGTCGGCCACGTTGGCCGCGACCTCGTTCGGAGTGTTCTGGGCGGATGCGGTCACTGCCGACACCTGTCCGAGCACGCTGCCGGGAGTGAAGCGTTCGCCAGTGACGTTGACGGCGGCGCCGGTGCCGACGAGGGCGGGCGCGGCATCCGTGGTCTCGAAAGACGATCGGAAGGACGTGGTTCCTGCGGCCGTCGCCTGCAGCGGCGTCAGGGTCGCGAGGGTCACGGCGAGGGCGATGCCTCCGGCCGCCCAGCCACGTCGGCTGAGTCGTGCGTTCCTCGGGGATGGAACGGTCATGGTTGCTCCTTGAACTCCACTGCGGTGTGTCGTCTGCGGTCGACCTGCTGTCCACCGCCGCGCTGTCCATCATGACAGCGCTGTCATATGATGAGGACGCTACCACAGCTCACGCGGCACATGGAAGACGCGATCTGCGCATCCACCGCGATAATCAGAGAGACGCCGATGGCCGACTGGGGGAACGATGACGACAACGGATGCCGCGCCACAGCCCGCGCGGCCGACCCTCGCGCAGGTCGCCGCCCGCGCCGGGGTCAGCCTGAAGACGGCATCCCGAGCACTGGGAGGCGAGTCGTACGTCAGCGAGAAGACGCTCAGCGCCGTGCTCGAGGCGGCCCGCGAGTTGGACTATCAGCGCAACTCGGCCGCCAGCCTGCTCGCCTCAGGACGACTGGCCGACTCGATCGGCCTGATCACAGGCGACTTCACCAACCCGTTCTACTCCGCGCTCGCCCAGGCCATCGAAGACGAGATCCGCACGCATGGCATGCACCTGTCGGTGACGAACTCGCGCGAGTCCGCCGAGCATGAGCGCCGCGTCGCGCTCGACCTCGCCGACCGGCAGACGAAGGCCGTCATCACGGTCTCCGCGATGCCCGAGCATCATGACTACGCGGCTCTGCAGGCCCGCGGCATCCCCGTCGTCTTCGTCGATCGACCCGCCGACGACCTCGCTGCCGATTCGGTGGTGTTCGACAACCGCGACGGCGGGCGCCTCGCTGCGCAGCACCTGATCGATGCCGGGCACACGCACATCGCGTTCATCGGCGACTACGCATGGCTGCCCACCTTCCGCGAGCGCATGGCCGGAATGGGCGATGTGCTCGACGCTTCCGGCTCCGACTGGCGCGGTCTGCTGCGCACCGACGCACACGACGTCGCCTCATCGCGTGCTCGTGTGCGCGAACTGCTCTCGCTCGAGCATCCGCCCACCGCGATCGTGGCGGGAAACAACCGCATCCTGCTCGGCGTCATGGAGGAGCTCTCCGGAACGCCGGCTTCCGATGGCCCTGCCGTACTCGGTTTCGACGATCCCGAGTGGGCGCAGGTCCTCGGCATCACCGTCGTCACCGGAGACGTCGAGGCCCTGGGCCGGCAAGCCGCACGCCTCGCGGTCGCCCGGTTGGGAGACCGCACGCGCGAGTTCGAGAACGTGACGATCCCGATGCGGCTGGTCGAGCGGGGCGCCTGAACAGCGCTCGCGACGGGTCACCGCGCGAAAAGTCGGAGATCATCGCCGACACGTCGGCCCGCGGCATCCGCATCACGGCGTGTCGGCTCGAGAGTCCGACGTTTCACGCACGACGCGTGTCAGACGAACGCACCCGCCTGACGGACCTCCTGCTCCCGCAGCGCACGCTCCACGGCCTCGACGTCGCGCACGGCGCCGCGGTCGGCCGAGGTCGCCATCGCGGCGTAGGCGCGCAGCGCCAGGGAGACCGGGCGCTGCCGATCGACGGGACGGTAGCCGCCGTTGTCGAGCAGGCGCGCACGGCGCTCTTCGAGCACGGAGTCGTCGACGCGCAGGCTCAGCCCGCGGGTCGGGATGTCGATGTCGATGATGTCGCCGTCTTCGACGAGCGCGATCACGCCGCCGCTCGCCGCTTCGGGCGAGACGTGGCCGATCGACAGGCCCGACGTGCCACCCGAGAAGCGCCCGTCGGTGATGAGCGCGCAGACCTTGCCGAGTCCGCGTCCCTTGAGGAACGATGTCGGGTGCAGCATCTCCTGCATCCCCGGTCCGCCTTTGGGGCCCTCGTAGCGGATGACGACGACATCGCCGGGCTGCACCTTCTTGCCGAGGATCTTCGCGACGGCCTCCTCCTGCGACTCGCAGACCACGGCGGGTCCGGAGAACACGAGGATCGACGGGTCGACGCCCGCGGTCTTCACGACGGCGCCGTCTACCGCGATGTTGCCGCGCAGCACGGCGAGACCGCCGTCGACCGAGTAGGCGTGCGCGATATCGCGGATGCATCCGCTCTCGGCGTCATCGTCGAGCGCAGCCCAGCGCTCGGACTGCGAGAAGGCGCTCGACGAGCGCACGCCGGCGGGTGCGGCGTACCAGAGGTCCTTGGCGGTGTCGGTGACCTTGCCGCCGCGGATGTCCCAGTCGTCCAGCCAGGCGGCGAACGACTCGGAGTGGATCGTGCTGACGTTCTCGTCGAGCAGTCCGCCGCGACGCAGTTCGCCGAGGACGGCGGGGATGCCGCCCGCCCGGTGCACGTCTTCCATGTAGTACATGCGGCCGTAGGCCGGGTTCGGCGCGATCTTTGCGAGGCACGGCACTCGCCGCGAGATCTCGTCGATCTCGTCGAGACCGAAGTCGATGCCTGCCTCGTGCGCGGCGGCGAGCAGATGCAGGATCGTGTTGGTCGAGCCGCCCATCGCGATGTCGAGGGCCATGGCATTCGCGAAGGCCGCCGGGCTCGCGACCGCGCGAGGGAGCACCGAGGCGTCGTCCTCGTCGTAGAAGCGGCGGGTGATCTGCACGGCGACCTCACCGGCCTTCTCGTAGAGCGCGCGGCGCGCGGTGTGGGTCGCGAGCACCGAGCCGTTGCCCGGCAGGGCGAGACCGAGCGCCTCGACCAGGCAGTTCATCGAGTTCGCGGTGAACATGCCCGAGCACGAACCGCACGTCGGGCAGGCGTTCTCCTCGATGCGCTGGATGTCGGCATCCGACACCGTGTCGTTTGCCGCCTCGGAGATCGCGTCGACGAGGTCGAGCGTGCGGACCGAGCCGTCGACGAGCGTGGCGCGGCCGGACTCCATCGGACCGCCCGAGACGAAGACCGTGGGGATGTTCAGTCGCAGCGCGGCCATGAGCATGCCCGGGGTGATCTTGTCGCAGTTCGAGATGCACACGAGCGCGTCGGCCTGGTGCGCATTGACCATGTACTCGACCGAGTCGGCGATCAGGTCGCGCGAGGGGAGGGAGTAGAGCATCCCCCCGTGTCCCATCGCGATGCCATCGTCGACCGCGATCGTGTTGAACTCGCGCGGGATGCCGCCTGCGGCCGAGATCGCGTCGGAGACGATGCGCCCGACGGGCTGCAGGTGCGTGTGGCCGGGCACGAACTCGGTGAAGCTGTTCGCGACGGCGATCATGGGCTTGCCGAAGTCGGCGGCGTTCACACCGGCGGCGCGGAACAGGGCGCGGGCGCCGGCGGCGTTGCGGCCGTGCGTGACGGTGCGGGAGCGAAGAGGGGTGGGCATTCTTCCACCCTGGTCGCTCAGGTGCGTCGCCGGAAGACGGCGCTGATACTAGTAGTGAGAGCACTAGGTTTGTTGACGATGAAGGGTGTGTGATGTGACGACGGACGAGCAGCAGCGCAAGGAGCTCGGCGCGTTCCTGCGCGCCCGGCGGTCGACCCTGGACCGCGCGTCGTTCGGGCTGCCGCCCGCCGGTCGGGGTCGTGCTGCGGGCCTCCGCCGCGAGGAGATCTCGTATCTCTCGGGGGTCAGCGTCACCTGGTACACCTGGCTGGAGCAGGGGCGCGACATCAACCCGTCGAGACAGGTGCTGGATGCCGTCGCCACCGCGCTGCGGTTGACGGTCGCCGAGCACGACTACGCGCTGACGCTCGCGGGCTTCGCGCCGTCGCGACCGGGCCCGCATTCCGCCGTCGCCACGGCACCCGCGCACGTGCAGCGCTTCCTCGACGCGCTCGACGAGCATCCCGCATACGCCCTGGCGCCGGACTGGGGGATCGCCGGGTGGAACGCGGCGTACGAGGCGCTGTACCCGAACGTCGCAACGGTCGACCCCGAGGATCGCAATCTGCTGTGGCTGATCTTCACCGATCCCGCGGTGCGGTCGCTGCTCGACGACTGGGATGACACGAGCCGTCGTTTCCTGGCCGAGTTCCGGGCAGAGGTCGGGCCCCGGCTGGGCGACACCCGCTACCGCGACCTGGTCGGGCGGCTGATGGACGCGAGCGGCGAGTTCCGGGAGCGCTGGGAGAGTCACGGCGTCGGCGGTTTCGAGTCGCGCGAGCGGGTGTTCCAGCATCCGACCCTGGGCAGGCTCGTGTTCGAGCACCATCAGATGCGGCCCTCAGACCAGACCGACGTGCAGCTCGTGGTGTACACCGCGGATGCCGAGACGCGGAAGAGGTTCGCGAGGCGGGGCTGAACCCGCGGTCTTGCGCACTGGTCGGGGCCCTTGCCCCCGTTCCGGAGGAGAACTCAGGTTCGGGAGGAGGATTCGGCGTGATCTCTCCTCCCGAACGTGCGAAGTCCTTCGGATCGTGCGCGGTCGTAGAGTGGTTTTTCGATCGTGGCGGAGGGAGTAGGTGAATGGGCGTGAGCCTTCGAGTCGGTCCGATCGCGTATCCGATCGGAACGGGCGCTTTCCTCGGCGCGTTCTTCGACACCGTCACCGGTCGGCTGGAGGACGGCGCGCGCGGACGCCGTTTCCCGCGCCTCGGCGATCTGTATCAGCACGGCGAACTCGACGTCAGTCATCTGGATGCGGCCAGGGGTGAGCTCTCTGACATTCGCGAGCAGCTGAGTCTGCTTCCGCCATCCGCCCTCATCTGGGATCTCGACGACCCGGCCGCCGCGCCACCGTGGGGCGACGACATCGCAGCGAGCATCACGGACCTCTCGAACTACTTCGTCACGTCCGACGGACGACAGTTGCTCGACGTGATCCAGACGGCTCTCGACACCGGCATCCGGCTGGGCCGAACAGTGTCTATCGGCTGACACGTTCCGAAGGAGAACCCACGATCGGGAGGAGAGTTCGGCGTGATTCCTCCTTCCGAACGAGAGGATTCCTTCGAATCATGCGCGCGGATCACGGACGGATGCCGTGGCTCACCGACTCCCGTGCGGAGTCGATGGGCCCACACGTCAACTCCGCAGCTCCGCCTGGATCTCCCGAATGGTGGCCCCGAGCGCTCCGGATGCCAGCAGTCCCGCGCCCAGGGGGCCAGCCGAGTCCGTTCCCAGCAGCGGAAGGCGTGCCAGCGCGGCACGGACCTCGTCGCTCATGTGACCCAGCTGCCAGCCGACCTCGTCGCGGTGGGCAGCGTCGTGATCGACCGCCGCGAGGGAGGCGGCCTTGGCGGCGTAGGCGGCGGCGCCCAGAGCGTGCGCGCCCATGTGCGCCACACCTGATGCCTGCCCGGCCGAACGCGCGGCGGCGACTGCCGCGGGTGATGTCGCCGACTGAGCCGAGCGGCCGGCGACGAACCGTCTGCGGATCTCCCCGGCCGTATCGAGTTCGCCCCGCCCGAACGCTCGGGCGCGATCGATGCCGTCTCGCGCCCTGTCGTCATCCGGCGCCTCGGCTTCGAACAGAGGCAGCACCCGCTCTGCGCAGTCAGCCGCCCACAGAGCGACGAGCCGTCGATCCGGCTCGCTGAGCGCCTGCGGAGATGCCATGCCTCCACCCTCGCATACGCCAAGAGGGCCCGTGCATACGCTCGGGCCCTCTTCGGATCTCTGTGGAGCCTAGGAGATTCGAACTCCTGACATCCTGCTTGCAAAGCAGGCGCTCTACCAACTGAGCTAAGGCCCCGTAACGGGATTTCTTGAGTTTGATGGTGGGGCTACCAGGACTTGAACCTGGGACCTCTTCATTATCAGTGAAGCGCTCTAACCGCCTGAGCTATAGCCCCGCAACCTCAAAGACTTTACCCGAAGATCAGCCAGAATCCCAATCGGGGCAAGGAACAGCGGATGCCGGGCACTGCCGCCCGGCATCCGCTTCTCGATCAACTGCCCGGACGCAGTGTGACCGTCCCCGCGGAGAGGGTCACCTCGATCGAGTTCCGCGAGTCCGACGACTGCTCGAGCCTGTTGTCGAGCTCGCCGGCGCTCACGCTCTGGGTGACGTGATACCCGGTGTCGGGCAGGGTGAGATCGGCCGAACCGGCGTTCGCGGTGATCGTCACACGACTCGGCGCCGAACCGGTCAGCTCGACGGAGAGGTCTCCGGCCGCCACCGAGAGGTCGGCTTCGTCCACACCGTCGAGGAGCAGATCGGCGCCCCCGGCGCTGACGTCGGCCTCGAGGGACCGTGCGGATCCGTCGACGTTCAGATCGCCCGCGGCGAGTTCGAGCTCGAGCTCGCCGTACGAACCGGTGATGTCGAGCCCGCCCGCGTTGAGCCTGAAGCTCGCGTCGAGTCCTTCGAGCTCGTTCGGCAGCGTCAGCACCGCCGTGCGGTCGTCGTCGAACCACCGTCCGAACCACCAGCCGAACCCCGAATCAGGGCTGCGGACGAGAAGCTCGTCGCCGTCTCTCTCGATGGTCCACGCGCCGCCTCGACCACCCTTGACCGACAGCTCCGCCTCGTCGACGTCGCCGAACTCGACCCGCACGTCGCTCGCGCTGGCGTCGAGATCGAGGCTCTCGACGCCGTCGACGTCGATCCGCTGCACCACGTCGGTGCGATCGAGGTCCGCCGACGCCGCGACCGCGGCCGTCGCGCCGGCTCCCGCCAGCGCGAGGCCGCCGAAGACGGCGAGGGTGATGGTGATCCACGGCTGCCCGGCGGTGCGGGCGGGCGGGGGAGTGCTGATGCTCATCGTGCGGCTCCTGTCTGACCGGCCGGCGGCGTCGCGCCGCCGAGATTCTCGATATGAGCGAGAGCGGCGAGCACGCGGCGGTTTCCCGATTCGTCCTGCTCGAGGCCCAGCTTCTGGAAGATGGATGTGATGTGCTTCTCGATGCTCGCCTCGGAGAGGAAGAGCAGCGCGGCGATCGCCTGATTCGACTTGCCCTCGGCGATCAGTGCGAGCACGGTGCGCTCGCGCTCGGTGAGGCGCAGCATCCGATCGTCGCGATGGCGCCGCATGAGCAGCTGCGCCACGACCTCGGGATCGAGCACGGTCGCCCCTTCAGAGATGCGGTTCACCGATTCGAGGAACTCGGTGACATCGGCGACCCGGTCTTTGAGCAGGTACCCGAGCGGCCCGCCCTGGGCGGCGATGAGATCGGAGGCGTAGCGCTCCTCGACGTACTGCGATAACACGAGCAGCGGCAGCTGAGGGTTCGTCTGGCGCAGTCCGAGGGCGGCGCGGATCCCCTCGTCGGTGAACGTGGGCGGGAGTCTGACGTCGAGGATGCAGAGCTCGGGCGCTGCATCCGCCACCGCCTCCGTCAGGCCTTCGATGTCGGGAAGGGCGGCGACCACCTGATGGCCGGCGTCTTCGAGAAGACGCACCAGCCCTTCGCGCAGAAGGACCGAATCCTCGCAGATCAGGATGCGCATGGCACGTTCACCTCGAGACTGGTCGGGCCGCCGAAGGGGCTGTCGAGGCGGAACGTTCCGCCGGCCGCGAGGATGCGGTTCGAGATGCCGTCGAGACCTCCGCCTGGCTGCACCTGCGCGCCGCCCATGCCGTTGTCTTCGACGCGTGCCCAGAGGACGTTGCCCTCGCGGAGTCGCACGATGACCCTGGCCTCGCTGGCTCGCGAGTGCTTGGCCGCGTTGGTGAGCGACTCGGCGATCGCGAAGTACACGGCCGCCTCGGCCTCGCGGCTGCAGCGTCCGTCCATCCGGACGTCGAGGCTCACCGGTATGTGCGATCGGCTGGCCAGCGCCGAGAGTGCGGCGTCGAGACCACGGTCGTCGAGAACCGAGGCGTGGATGCCGCGGGCGAGCTGCCTGAGCTCGGTGATCGCCGCCTTGGTCGACGTGTGCGCCTCGGAGATCAGCTCCTTGGCCGCCGCCGGGTCGTCGTCGATCTTCTGATGCGCGAGCCCGAGCGTCATGCCGACCGATACCAGCCGAGGCTGCACGCCGTCATGCAGGTCGCGCTCGATGCGGGTGCGCTCGACATCGGCCGCCCGTACCGCGCCTTCGCGCTGGGCGGTGGTGGTGCGCACGCGCTCGGTGAGCTCGGCTTCGCGGCTCTGGGCGACGATCGCGAGCGACAGCACCCGATGCAGCAGGGCCAGCCCGACGATGCCCGCGGCGGACGCGAGAACACCGAGGATGCCGACCAGAGGCGCCCACGACGCCTCGATCACGTTGCCGAAGGGCCCTGCCACCACGCCGTCGCCGGTGAGGGGTGCGAACGAGATCATCGCCGACCACACCACTCCCCAGACGAGGCGCAGCACGAGTCCACCGGCGATGCACGCGAGCGCGAAGTTCGCCAGCGCCCGCCACATGCGTCCGTCGATCACCTGCCGCCCGATCGAGCGGATCCACCCGGCGAAGCCGGTGTGGACGCTGCGGCGTCGCCGGAGCGGCGCGATCGGCACTTTGTAGAGAGCTGCGATCCTCTCGACCTCGAACCAGCCGAGGCCGAACAGCGCGTACACGAACCCGATGAGCAGGAAGATGCCGACGCCGAAGACGAAGAGGAGTCCGAGGCCGGCGCCGAACAGGCCCGAGAGGGTTCCGAGGATCGCGGCGCCCAGGACACCGAGTGCGCCGAGATGAAGGATCGTCAGGACGATCCGCAGCGGCGGTCTCGCCGTGCCCGTGTCCCGTGGGGTCGCAGTCTGTGTGGTCATAGTCCCAAGGTACGGCGGTGCGGAAGCGCGCGACACGGAGGCACCCGGACAGTGCGCTTCGGGTTTTCCCTACCGCCGACGGCCCCGGCCCCGCAGGCTTCTGGTTCACTGTCACCATGACCACTCATGAGGGCGAGGCGCACGAAGGCGGACTCGGCCAGCGCCTGAACTGGCTGCGGGCCGGCGTGCTCGGCGCGAACGACGGGATCGTCTCGGTGGCGTCTCTCGTGGTCGGCGTCGCCGGCGCGACGACCGACAACGCGGCGCTGCTGACGGCCGGGCTCGCCGGGCTGGTCGGCGGAGCGATCTCGATGGCACTCGGCGAGTACGTCTCGGTGAGCAGCCAACGCGACAGCGAAAGGGCACTGATCGCGAAAGAGCGCGAGGAGCTGCGGACGATGCCCGATGCCGAGCTCGCCGAGCTCACAGGTCTGTACCGAGACCGCGGTCTCAGTGAGGACACCGCACGCAGGGTCGCCGAAGAGCTCACCGCGCACGACGCGCTCGCGGCCCATCTCGAGGTCGAGCTCGGCATCGACCAAGACGACCTGGTCAATCCCTGGCATGCGGCGATGTCATCCGCGATCGCCTTCACTCTCGGGGCGCTGCTCCCCCTGCTCGCGATCCTGCTGCCCCCGGCGTCCGTCCGTGTGCCGATCACCTTCGCCGCCGTGCTGATCGCTCTGGCCGTCACGGGGGCGGTGAGCGCCCGGATCGGCGGATCGCGGCCGGCGCGCGCCGCGATCAGACTCGTCATCGGCGGCGGGCTCGCCCTCGCCGCGACGTGGCTGATCGGCACGCTGCTCGGCACCACCGGCATCGTGTGAGAACGAGAAAGGCGGATGCCGGAGCATCCGCCTTTCTCGTGAGCTGAAGGTCAGTTCGACATGAAGCCGACGAGCAGGCCGCCTGTGACCTTGACCGCCAGGTTGTAGATGCCCGCGACCACGGCGCCGAGCACCGTGAAGACGATCAGGTTGAGGATCGACACCACGGCGGCGAACGCCATGACCTGCGGAAGACCCGCAACCTCGGTGAGGCGGATGCTGTTGTCCGTGAACTGCGCGACGAAGTCGTCGGCCTGGGCGATGATGCCCGTGGCCTGCAGAACCATGTAGATCAGGAAGAACGACACCATCGTGACGATCGCGAGTGCGACGGCGCCCAGGAAGGAGAGCTTCACGGCCGACCAGAAGTCGACGTAGACCAGGCGCAGGCGAACCTGCTTGCCGCTGGTCTTGCGCGTGGACTTCTTCGCCAGCTTGTCGGCTACTGTGCTCATGCGTCTTGGCCCTCTCCAGGGTTGGATGATTCATTCGAATCTTCCGTGTTTGTGGCTGCGGATTCTTCGTCCGCCTCCGCCTCGTCTTCGCCGAGTCCCCGCTCGCCGTTGCGGGCGATGGCGAGGATGCGGTCTGCTTCTGTGGTCCGAGCGAACACGACACCCATGGTGTCGCGGCCCTTGGCGGGCACCTCGGCCACGGCAGAGCGTACCACCTTGCCGCTGGACAGAACCACAAGGACCTCGTCGTCTTCGGCGACCATCAGACCGCCCGCGAGAGTGCCTCGATCGTCGTTCAGCTTGGCCACCTTGATGCCGAATCCGCCGCGTCCCTGGACGCGGTATTCGTCGATCGCGGTGCGCTTCGCGTAGCCGCCATCGGTCACGACGAACACGTACTGGCCGGGTGCGGCGACGGATGCCGAGAGCAGGCTGTCGCCGTCGCGGAACTTCATGCCCTTGACGCCGGCGGTCGCCCGGCCCATCGGGCGCAGCGCCCCGTCGGTCGCACTGAAGCGCACCGACATGCCTCGGCGGCTGATCAGGAGGATGTCGTCTTCGGCGTTCACCATGAGCGCCGAGACGAGCTCGTCCTCGTCGTTCAGGCGGATCGCGATCACACCGCCCTGACGGTTCGTGTCGTAGCTCGACAGGCTCGTCTTCTTCACGAGTCCGTCGCGCGTCGCGAGCACGAGGTAGTCGGCGACCTCGTAGTCGCGGATGTCGAGGATCTGCGCGATCTTCTCACCCGGCTGCAGCGCGAGGAGGTTCGCGACGTGCGTGCCCTTCGCGTCGCGACCGGACTCGGGGACCTCGTAGGTCTTCGACCGGTAGACGCGGCCCTTGTCGGTGAAGAACAGCAGCCAGTGGTGCGTCGTCGTCACGAAGAAGTGCTCGACGATGTCATCCGCGCGCAGCTGCGCGCCCTTGACACCCTTGCCGCCGCGGTGCTGCGACCGGTAGTTGTCGCTGCGCGTGCGCTTGATGTAGCCGTCACGCGTGACGGTGACGACCATCTCCTCCTCGGCGATGAGGTCTTCCATCGAGACGTCGCCGTCGAAGCCGTGCAGGATGTGCGTGCGGCGCTCGTCGCCGAAGCGGTCGACGATTCCGGTGAGCTCCTCGCGGATGATGTCGCGCTGGAGCGCCTCGTCGGCGAGGATCGCGTTGTACTGGGCGATGAGGGTTTCGAGCTCCTCGGCCTCGTCGAGGATCTTCTGACGCTCCAGTGCCGCGAGGCGGCGCAGCTGCATCGAGAGGATCGCGTCGGCCTGGTCGTCGTCGATGTCGAGCAGGGCCTTCAATCCGCTGCGCGCCTCGTCGACCGTGGGCGAGCGGCGGATGAGGGCGATGACCTCGTCGAGCGCGTCGAGCGCTTTCAGATACGCACGCAGGATGTGCATGCGCGCCTCGGCCTTCGCAAGGCGGAAACGAGTACGACGGACGATGACCTCGAGCTGGTGGGTGATCCAGTGCGTGATGAATCCATCGATCGCGAGCGTGCGCGGCACGCCGTCGACGATCGCGAGCATGTTCGCGCCGAAGTTCTCCTGCAGCTGGGTGTGCTTGTAGAGATTGTTCAGCACGACCTTGGCGACGGCATCCCGCTTGAGGACGACGACGAGGCGCTGACCGGTGCGGTCGGAGGACTCGTCGCGGATGTCGGCGATGCCGGTGATCTTGCCGTCACGGGCGAGGTCGCCGATCTTCACCGCCACGTTGTCGGGGTTCACCTGGTACGGCAGCTCGGTGATGACGAGGCAGGTGCGACCCTGGATCTCCTCGACGTTGACGACAGCACGCATCGTGATCGAGCCGCGACCCGTGCGGTACGCCTCGTGGATGCCCTTGGTGCCGAGGATCTGCGCGCCGGTCGGGAAGTCGGGACCGGGAACGCGCTGGATCAGTCCGTCGAGAAGCTCTTCGCGGGAGAGGCCGGGGTTGTCCAGCGCCCAGAGAGCGGCGGCCGAGACCTCGCGCAGGTTGTGCGGGGGGATGTTGGTCGCCATGCCGACCGCGATGCCGACGGATCCGTTGACGAGCAGGTTCGGGAAGCGGGCGGGGAGGACCGTCGGCTCCTGGGTCTGACCGTCGTAGTTGTCGGTGAAGTCGACCGTGTCCTCTTCGATGTCGCGCACCATCTCGAGCGCGAGCGGGGCCATCTTGGTCTCGGTGTATCGGGGGGCTGCGGCGCCCATGTTGCCCGGAGAGCCGAAGTTGCCCTGCCCGAGCGCCAGCGGATACCTCAGCGACCACGGCTGCACCAGCCGGACGAGGGCGTCATAGATCGCCGAGTCGCCGTGCGGGTGATACTGACCCATGACCTCGCCGACGACGCGAGCGCACTTCGAGAACGACTTGTCGGGGCGGAATCCGCCGTCGTACATGCCGTAGATCACTCGGCGGTGCACCGGCTTGAGCCCGTCGCGCACGTCAGGGAGCGCGCGGCCCACGATCACGGCCATCGCGTAGTCGAGATAGCTGCGCTGCATCTCCGACTGCAGGTCGACCTGGTCGATCTTGCCGTGGTCGTGTTCCGGCTCGGGGCGGATGTCGTCAGTCATGTGTTCATCTCTCGTCTGGAAGAGTCATCGTGAGGCGTTCGTCTCGTCGCTGCGCTCCTCGCTCGACGACCGGGGAAGAGCACGGGTCATTGAGCGAGCGGAGCGAGACGAAACGCATGTCAGATGTCGAGGAAGCGGACGTCCTTGGCGTTGCGCTGGATGAAGCTGCGCCGCGACTCGACGTCCTCACCCATCAGCACGCTGAAGATCTCGTCGGCGGCCGCGGCATCCTCGATGGTGATCTGCTGAAGGGTACGAGTGGAGTGATCCATCGTGGTCTCCCACAGCTCCTTCGGGTTCATCTCGCCGAGACCCTTGTAGCGCTGGATGCCGGCATCCTTCGGGATGCGCTTGCCGTTGTCGAGACCGTGCTTCAGCAGGGCGTCGCGCTCGGCGTCGCTGAAGACGTACTCGTGAGCGGAGTTCGACCACTTCAGGCGATACAGCGGAGGCATCGCGAGGTAGACGAAGCCCGCCTCGATGAGTCCTCGCATGTAGCGGAACAGCAACGTCAGCAGGAGGGTCGTGATGTGCTGACCGTCGACGTCGGCATCCGCCATCAGCACGATCTTGTGATAGCGGGCCTTCTCGATGTCGAAGTCCTCGCCGATGCCCGTGCCGAAGGCCTGGATCATCGCCTGGACCTCTTTGTTGCCCAGTGCCTTGTCGAGACGCGCACGCTCGACGTTGAGGATCTTGCCGCGCAGCGCCAGGATCGCCTGCGTGTGCGGGTCGCGACCCTGCACGGCCGAACCGCCTGCCGAGTCTCCCTCGACGAGGAAGATCTCGCTGATCGAGGGGTCCTTGCTCGTGCAGTCCTTGAGCTTGTCGGGCATGGCCGCCGACTCGAACACGCTCTTGCGACGCGCGGTCTCGCGCGCCTTGCGGGCGGCGAGGCGTGCGGTCGCGGCGTCGATCGCCTTGCGGATGACGTTCTTGTCCTGCGAGGGGTTGCGCTCGAACCAGTCGCCCAGCTGATCGCCGACAACCTTCTGCACGAAGGCCTTCGCCTCGGTGTTGCCGAGCTTCGTCTTGGTCTGGCCCTCGAACTGCGGCTCCCCGAGCTTGATGGAGATGACCGCCGTCAGTCCTTCGCGCACGTCGTCGCCGGAGAGGTTGTCGTCCTTCTCCTTGATGATGTTGTTCGCCCTGGCGTACTTGTTCACGAGGGTGGTCAGCGCCGCACGGAAGCCTTCTTCGTGCGTACCGCCCTCGTGCGTGTTGATCGTGTTGGCATAGGTGAACACGTTCTCGGTGTACGAGGTGGTCCACTGCATCGCGACCTCGAGCGAGATCTTGCGCTCGGTGTCCTCGGATTCGAAGGCGATGATCTCCTCGTTGACGACCTCTGCGTGACGCACCTTGTTCAGGTACTCGACGTAGTCGACCAGGCCGCGCTCGTAGAAGAACACGTCGTTCGGCTGCTTGGCGACGGTCTGACCGTCGACCTCGACCTCGTAGGCGGATGCTTCGCGCTCATCGGTCAGCTCGATGCGCAGACCCTTGTTGAGGAAGGCCATCTGCTGGAAACGGGTGCGGAGCGTGTCGTAGTCGAACTCGACCGTCTCCTGGAAGATCTCGGGGTCCGGCCAGAACGTGATTGTCGTTCCGGTCGCGTCGGTCGGCTCTCCCTTTTCGAGCTGCTGCTGCGGGACTCCGCCGTTCGCGAAGCTGTGCCGCCACACGAAGCCCTTCTGCTTGACCTCGACGTCGAAGCGCGTCGAGAGCGCGTTCACGACCGAGGAGCCGACGCCGTGCAGACCGCCGGAGACGGCGTACGCGCCGCCGCCGAACTTTCCGCCGGCGTGCAGGATCGTCAGCACGACCTCGACCGTGGACTTGGTCGGGTCCGAGGAGTGCGGATCGACGGGGATGCCTCGACCGTTGTCGATGACCCGGACACCGCCGTCGGCGAGCATGGTCACGAAGATCGTGTCGGCGTAGCCGGCGAGAGCCTCATCGACCGAGTTGTCGACGATCTCGTACACGAGGTGATGGAGACCCCGGGGGCCGGTGGAGCCGATGTACATACCCGGGCGCTTGCGGACCGCTTCGAGACCCTCGAGGATCTGGATGGAGTCGGCGCCGTATTCACCCGGCTGCTGGACCCGGGGTGCGGGGGTGTTCGATGGTGTCGGGGTCCCTGAGCCGGTCGAAGGCTCCGTCTCTTCAGGGGATTCAGGCGTCATCAGAGGGCAGTCTCCACATCGATATCACGAACTCCCATTCTAGCGGGCTTTCATGATCAAATGTCGGCTAGAACGCCGTGTGTGGCCTTCTGAGCGATTCAGACCCCATAACTGGTCTCCTACCCGTAGGTATCGCGCGGACCCCGCCCTGGAACGACTCTGGGGCCCCATTTCCACGAGGGGACGTCCGGTCCGATGAAGCGGAGATTCTCCACACCGGCATCCGGATAGCGTCGGCCGATCTCGGTGAGGATCGTCGCGCGCATGTACTGCAGGTTCTTCGCCCACGCCGTCGAATCGCACTTCACAGTGAGCAGACCTCGCTCGAGCGACACCGGTTCGGAGTGCTTCGCGGTGTCGGCGCCGGCGAGCTCGTCCCACTGCAGCACCACGTTCTCACGGGCCAGGGCCGCCTGCCAGCCCGAGTCCCTCGTGAGCTTGTCGAGAACGGCGCCGAGCGAGCCGGGATCGCGCCCTGGGGTGAAGGGAGCGTTGTCGTCGTCGGTCGAGATGCGGCGCTTGCGCTTCCAGTTCTTCGAACTGGGCTGCAGACCGCGTAGACGCAGATAGGTCGCGACGGTCTCGGGGGTGTCGGATGCCGCGGCCGCGACGCCGCCTGCGATGTCGCTCATCCTTCGTCCTTCCGGTCATCCGCCTGGGTCCCTGAGCTCGTCGAAGGGCCTCTCTCGTCGCTGATGGTTCCCGCGCTGATCCGCACCACGTGACGATGCAGGATCTCGGGGATATCCTCCTCCACGGCGGCGGTCACCACCACCTGCTCGTAATCGGCGGTGAGCGCGGCGAGTCGCTGCCGGCGGTCGGCGTCGAGCTCGGCGAAGACGTCGTCGAGGATCAGCACCGGATCGCCGGCCGGCGACTCGTTGCGGAGCAGCTCGGCCGATGCCAGACGCAGAGCGAGCGCGATGGACCAGGATTCTCCGTGCGAGGCGTAGCCCTTCACCGGAAGTCCGCGTACCCGCATGATCAGGTCGTCGCGGTGGGGTCCGGTGAGGGTGAGCCCGCGCTCGAGCTCCTGTGTGCGCTTCGCCGCGAGGGAGGCGCGGAACATGTCGGAGATGTCGCCCGTGGATTCGGTGGCAGCGGCATCCGTCCCCTCCTCCGGGTCGCCGCCGCGCACCGAGAGAGCCCATTCGAGCTGCGGTCGATGGTCTTCGCCGGCGATGGCGGCGTAGGCCGCCGCGACCGGCTGCTGCAGATCGGCCGCGAGCTTCAGCCGTGCGGCGATGATCTCGGAACCCAGCGCGACGAGCTTGTCGTCCCATACGTCGAGCGTGCTCAGGCCCTCGCCGCGCACGCCGCGGGCGCGCGCCGACTTCAGAAGAGCGGTGCGCTGCTTGAGGACGCGGTCGTAGTCGGCGAGCACGGCTGACATCCGAGGCGTGCGCTGCACGAGCAGCTGATCGGAGAATCGCCGTCGCGAGGAGGGATCGCCGCGCACGATCTGCAGGTCTTCCGGAGCGAACAGGACGACGTGCGCGTACCGGGGGAGTTCGTTCGTCTTCGAGGGGGATCCGTTGATGCGCGCCTTGTTGGATCCCTGGCGGTTCAGCTGCACCTCGGCGAGGACCTTGCGCTCGCCGTGCGACAGGCGAGCGCGGATGATCGCGAACTCCTGGCCGTCGCGCACCATCGGGGCGTCGGACGAGACCCGGTGCGACCCGAGAGTCGCGAGGAAGACGACCGCTTCGGCGAGATTGGTCTTGCCCTGACCGTTGCGGCCGACGAGCACGTTGGGGCCCTTGTGCAGAGCGAGTTCAGCGGTCGCGTAATTGCGGAAATCGACCAGACTCAGGTGCTCCACAATCACGGGAGTCAGCCTACCTTTCGGGTCTGACAACGGGTCGCCGCTGAATCGGCCGACGAGCTCGTGGTTCCCGCTGTTCTCGCGCGCGAATCACGGCGACGGCCTCCCGTGCCGATCGGCGGTCGCCCGAGAGATCTCGAACGACCGCCGTCGGCGACGATCAGGGCAGCGGACCGTACAACCCCGGAGTCGTGCGCGCGTTCGTCGCCTGCTCGAACGCGTAGGCGAGACCGAGCAGAGGACCCTCAGCGAAGTCCCGTCCGAGGAACTCCAGGTTCACTCCGCTCCCCGGAGCCGTCTCGCCGGCCGCGGTCTGCCCCATCGGGACGGTGACAGCCGGCATCCCCGTGTTCGGGCTGAGGCGCATGTTCGTCCCCTGCGTGCCGTACGCGTTGGTGCTCGGATAGATCAACGCGTCGAGACCGAGGTCGTCCATCATCTGCGTCACCAGGTCCTTGCCCGCGGCCAGCTGCAGCGTGTGACTCCCGCTCTCTCCCGCCCAGGCCTCGTACGTCACGTCGGTGACGGCGTTGCGCGCCTCGTACACGGACTGTCGAGAGGTCACGTAGTTGCCCGTGGCCAGGATGTCGGTGAGCGTCCGCGCCTGCACGTCGGGGCCCAGGTGCGTCTCGATGTATCCGTTGAGATCGTGCAGGAACTCGTTCGTCGAACCCGAGCCCTCGCCGAGAACGGCCGCGAACCCGGTCGGCGGGGTGACCGGCACGACCGTCGCACCCTGAGCGGTCAGGGCAGCGACCGACTGGTCGAAGAGACGGACGGTGCCCGCGTTCGAGCCGATCATCGACGGGACGTATCCGATGCGCGCGCCGGCCAGTGCCGACGGGTCGAGGTACGCGGTGTACGACGCAGGCACCTTTCCGTCCTGTCGAGACGTTACCGGATCGGCCCCGTCGATGCCCACGACGGCATCCAGCGCCACGGCGGCATCGAGCACCGATCGGGCCATCGGGCCGCCGGTGTCCTGCGACAGCGCGAGCGGGATGATCCCGTCGCGACTGGCGAGTCCGACGGTCGGGCGCACGCCGACGAGCTGGTTGTACGACGAGGGGACGCGGATGGACCCACCGGTGTCGGTGCCGAAGCCGATGCCGGCGAGGTTCGCCGAGATCGCCGCGCCGGTTCCACCGCTCGACCCGCCTGCGGTGCGCGTGGTGTCGTAGGGGCTGGCGACCAGCAGCGAGGAACCGGGCGCCTGGAACGACGAGAACTCCGAGACGAACGCGTATGCGAACTCGTCGAGGCTCGTCTTGGCGAGGATCACCGCTCCGTCGGCACGGAGGCCGGTGACCATCGACGCGTCCGTCGCGGTCTGGTTCTCGTTCCAGCATCCGCAGCCGCCCGTGGTGACCATGTCCGCGGTGTCGTAGTTGTCCTTCAGCGCTATGGGCACTCCCAGCAGCATGCTCGTCATGCCGTCGCGGGCGCGGATCGCATCGGCCTCGGCCGCCGCATCGAGCGCGTGCTCGTTCACGGTGATCACCGAGTTCAACGGTCTGCTCCCGCCGCCCATGACTGTGCGGTCATAGGCGGCGATGCGGTCGAGGTACTCCTGCGTGATGCTCGCCGACGTCGTCACGCCGGCGTTCATAGCGGCCTGCATGTCGACGACCGTGGCTTCGACCAGCTCGAACGGTCCGTCGTCGTAGATGATCCGATGCGACAGGTCCGTGAGGTCGACAACCGTGAGCACACCGTCAGCATCGGTGTCGAGCGCCGAGAGCGCACTCCACTGGGGCGAGGTCTCGGTGATTCCGAGTGCGGCTGCCGCGACCGCCAGATCATCGACGGTCACCTGCTGGTCGCCGGTGACGTCGAGCTGCGTGTAATAGGGGGCCAGTATCGGACCCGCATCGCTGGTCGCCGCGCTCGCGGCCCCTGCGAAGGAGGACGTCAGGGCTGCGACGCCCGCGACGACCGTCGTCATGGCGCCGATGCGGATGAAAGTGCTCTTCACGTTCTTGTCTCCGGTCCTGAGAGTGGCTTCTGCTCGGCCGATTCCGCTTCTCATCGGGTCCTCCTGCGGGCGAGCATGAGAGCGGCGCCGCTGACGATCGCCACCGCGGCGATGCTTCCGGCGATCAGCCAGGGAGCGGCATCTGCACCGGTCGTGGCGAGAGGACCGGTGCCGCCGCCTGCGTTCACGGGATCTCCGCCGACGGATCCGGTACCGCTGCCGGTGCCGTTTCCCGTCGTACCGGCCGAGGCGGAGCCGGTGTCTTCGTCGGCGGTGATCTCGACGGATGCGGCCAGCCCCGCGGCGTCGATGGCCGAAGCGGTTCCCGCGGAGTCGACGACGCGACCTTCGGACATCGTGATGTCAGCCGTTCCCGGAGCGATCGCCGTGAACGTCAGGGTGACGAGCACCTGATCTCCGGTGAGACCGGGCGACGTTCCGAGGCGAGTCGCCACGACCGAGACCCGCCCGCCTTCGTCGGTGGCGGTTGCGAATCCGCCGGCCGGCGTCACGTCGCTGTCGGCGACGAAGGTGAGCAGCGCGGGGTCGTAGGCGAGATCGAGATCGTAGGCGTAGGCGTCGATGAGACCCGTGGCAGATGCCGTCACGGTGACGGAGTCGCCGACGGCCACGGTGAGAGGGGCGGCAGTGATCGTGATCGAGTCATACGCGGCACCCTCCGCAGCTGCCGCCGTGCTCGCGGTACCGAGAAGGAGTGCGACGGATGCCGCGAGCGTCAGACCCGCGGCAAGTGTTCGGGGAAGGCGGGCAGGGTGTTTTTCCGGCATGCGAGGCATCCTTCGTCTGGGAAGACGAGCTCGGCCGCACGGCTATGCGGAGCAGCCGTGCTCTTCGGGTACGGCTGACTCTCGCAGGATGATGTTTCGTGCACTCTGCGCGGCGATTTCCGCCACGTAACGCACGAGCCCGGTGCATTCGGGTATGAGCGGGCACCGTCGGGAAGTCTCGGACCGCGCAGCAGAAGGCGCTTTCCGGGTGCGAATCCGCACCCTTCTAGGCGCGGGGCGTCGATGAGAGCGGAAACCGTCGTCAGGAACGATCCTGCGGCGGGCTCAGTCGGCGCCCAGACCGGTCACGGCGGACCGAGCCGACCTCAGCGGAGGAGGAGGTTGGGCTGCAGCAGGTACTTGAACGAGTCGAGCCCGGCCTGATCCACCGAGGTCTGGCTGGTGATGAGCACGGGGCTGAGCTTGTTGGCGTTGTCGCTCGAGGTGAACGTGACGCGCACGAACTCGCTCTTCACAGCGCCGAGCGCCTCGGTCAGGTACTGCGGGTTCAGGCCGAGCGTCACCT
Organism: Microbacterium sp.; assembly: GCA_019510305.1. Classification (GTDB taxonomy): domain Bacteria; phylum Actinomycetota; class Actinomycetes; order Actinomycetales; family Microbacteriaceae; genus Microbacterium; species Microbacterium natoriense_A. The sequence goes on along the minus strand of JAEKKN010000050.1, from coordinate 8,994 downwards.
CATCGCCGCCGTGCAGGATCGCATCGACAGATTCCGACGCCCGCGCGTGCTCGCTGCCGGAGGCGTCCATGGTCACGCTGTCGCTCGTGAACGTGAATCGCAGCGGAGCCGCACGGTCGAGCACGAGGGAGACGCGGCGGACCGCCTCGATGAGATCAGCGGTGTTGACGACCGCGTAGTGATCGGTCTGCTCGGGGAATAGGCGCCGAACCGGCGGGAAATTCCCCTTGATCAGCAGAGAGGTCACGGTCTTGTTGCCGGCGGTGAAGGCGATGATCTCGCGGTCGCCCGCTCCGGAGAACGCGACCTGGATCGTGCCGGCATGCCCGAACGTCTTGCCGACCTCGACCAGAGTGCGGGCGGGAACGAGAGCGCTGGACTCGACGGCCTCGCCGTCCCATGGCACGTCACGCAGCGACACGCGGTAGCGGTCGGTGGCCACGAGGCTCAGGTTCTGGCCCGAGACCTCGAGCTGCACGCCGGTGAGGACAGGAGTCACATCGTCGCGAGACGCAGCGAAGCCGACCTGAGAGATCGCGGTGCCGAAATCGTCTGCCGGAACGACGCCCGAGGTGCCGCTCACCTCCGGGATCGACGGGTATTCCTCAACAGGCATGGCCGCCAGCGTGAAGCGCGCGGATCCGCAGGTGACCGCGATGCCGCCGTCTTCTTCGACCGCGATCTCGATCGGGGCGTTCGGCAGTCGGCTGGCGATGTCGGAGAGCAGCCGACCGTGAACCAAGATCGTGCCCGGTGTGTCGACCGTGGCTTCGATCGTCGTGCGGGCCGACGCCTCGTAGTCGAACGCCGACAGGGTCAGACCGGAGCCGTCCGCTTCGATCAGCACTCCGGCGAGGATCGGCTGGGGGTTGCGCTGCGGGAGCAGCTTGACCACGAAGGAGACAGCCTCGCTGAAGACATCGCGGTTGACCTGAAACCTCACGGGTGCTCCTCGTCGTTCTCTGAGCGCCGCATCGCCGGCGGAATGACACGATGTGCGCAGCCCTGCCACTGCAGGGCTTCCCATGCTAGCCCCACAGTCGAACAGTTCCCTACGACTTGTGGTTCATGCCGGGGGTTCCTGAGCTCGTCGACGGATTTCCACCGTCTGGTGATCGGATCGCGCCTTAAACGGGTTAACTCCTTAACGGTGTTAACAACTGTGGAAACTGTGGATAACTCGGTGGAAAGCAGACGCGAGTAGGGAACTACACCCCTGTCACTTGTGGAATCCCTGAGGAAACCGCGGGTTCACGGCATCCGCTCACTTGTCGAGCACTGCCGAGTTATCCACAGGTTGCCCCGTTAACCCCACAGTCGTCCCGACCTGATCGCGATTCATCCACAAGTTATCCACATGTGTGCAAACCCTGTATCCGGTGCCTCAGATGCCTGTCAAGTCGGCAAAAAGGGGGACACAGCGTCCGTGAAGACGCCGTATCCCCCTTTTCGAGGTGAGACGGATGCGGGGCGCTCAGCGCCGACCGAGCTGCGTGGTGATCTCGGTCACCTGGTTGTAGATCGAGCGTCGTTCCTTCATGAGGTCGCTGATCTTCTTGTACGCGTACATCACCGTGGTGTGATCGCGATTGCCGAAAAGTTGGCCGATCTTCGGCAGCGACAGGCTCGTGCGTTCGCGGCACAGATACATGGCGATCTGGCGGGCCGTAGCGATCTGCTGCGATCTGCTCGAACCGTAGAGATCGTCGACCGTGAGCTTGAAGTACTGCGCCGTGGCGGTGATGATGTCCGTCGGCGAGATGACGTTGTCTTCCGCCGTGTCGATGATGTCGCGCAGAACCGTCTGGGCGAGGGAGATGTCGAGGGCCGAGCGGTTCAGGCTCGCGAAGGCCGACACGCGGATCAGTGCGCCCTCGAGCTCGCGGATGTTCGAGGAGACGACAGTGGCGATGTACTCGAGGACCTCGTCGGGGATGTGCAGCGACTCGCTCTGGGCCTTCTTGCGGAGGATCGCGATGCGCGTCTCGAGGTCGGGCGCCTGCACATCGGTGATGAGGCCCCACTCGAAACGACTGCGCATCCGATCTTCGAATCCGGTGAGGAGCTTCGGGGCGACATCGCTGGTGATCACGACCTGCTTGTTGTGGTCGTGCAGCGTGTTGAAGGTGTGGAAGAAGGCCTCCTGCGTCTCCGCCCGTCCCTGCAGGAACTGGATGTCGTCGATGAGGAGGATGTCGACCTCGCGGTATCGAGCCTGGAAGGCCGCGCCGCGGTTGTTCGCGATCGAGTTGATGAAGTCGTTCGTGAACTCCTCGCTCGAGACGTACCGCACCTTGACACCCGCATACAGCGATTGCGCGTAGTCGCCGATCGCGTGCAGGAGGTGGGTCTTGCCGAGACCCGAGTCGCCGTAGATGAAAAGCGGGTTGTACGCCTTGGCCGGAGCTTCGGCGACGGCGACGGCGGCCGCATGGGCGAATCGGTTGGACTGACCGATCACGAAGTTGTCGAACGTGTACTTCGGGTTCAGCCGCGATTCGTGGCGCAGCGCGGTCGGCTGCTCCATGGGCGATTCGGGCCGCTGCTGCTCCTGGCGGCCGTAGTCGGCGACTGCGATCGACGCGGTGGGTTGCTCTGCGAGCTCGTGGTTCACGACGACCCGGTACGAGGTGACCTCTTCGCCGACGTGGGCGAGTGCCTCCATGATCGGCAGGCGCAGACGCTTGTTGATCTGCGCCGCTGTGAGGTCGTTGGGGACTTCGAGATAGAGGGTCGCGGCCATCACGCCTGCAGGAACCGCCAGGCTCAGGAATCCCTGAAGCTGGGGGGTCACCCGGTCGTCCGCCTCGAGAAGATCCTGCACAGTGGTCCAGATCGGGACGTCGGGCTGGGCAGGTGATGACATGACGCTCCGGGCAGGGATCGAGTGGGAGGCACGAGAACGCGTCCCCCCTGTGGATAACTTCGGTTGCCACGGTAGTCACCTGTGGACAGAACGGCAACCTGCCCCTGTGAATCCGCGGGCGTGTTGTGCTCGACGGACCGCGCGGGGTTGTGGATAATGGCTGTGCGGATTTCGGAGGATCACAAGCCTGTGAGCGCGCAGATTTGCTCTGCGCGCCGGCAGGACGTACCCTTAATCGGTTGACTTATGCCTGAACGGCAGATCCCTATGTCTCCGGTCGAAACTGATTCCGGTGACAGCATTCCCGGAGTGATTCCATGACTAAGCGCACCTTCCAGCCCAACAACCGTCGCCGCGCCAAGAAGCACGGCTTCCGTGCTCGCATGCGGACCCGCGCCGGCCGCGGCATCCTCGCTGCTCGCCGCGCGAAGGGCCGCGTCGAGCTCTCCGCGTAAGCCACTGTGCTCGCCCGCCCGTTCCGGCTGACCCGCGGGAGCGACTATCGACTGGTCGTTCGACGCGGTGCCCGTTGTGGCGGGTCGCGCGTCGTGACCTCCATGTTGTCGACGGGCGAGAGCAGAGTTCCGCGGTTCGGGTTCATCATCAGCAAGCAGGTGGGCACCGCAGTGGTGCGCAACACCGTTCGCCGGCGACTCAAAGCCGTGTGTGCGGAGGCGCTCCCGCGTGTCCCAGAGGGCACGGATGTCGTCATCCGTGCCCTTCCTGCATCCGCGACCGCGAGCTACGCCGAGCTGAGCGCAGACGTGAATCGCTGCATCGGACGCCTCGAGCGGATGCCGGCATGAGCGCGCTGCCGGCCACCTCGATCGGTACGGCTCGGATGCAGTCGGCGGATCTCGCACGCAGCATCCCGCTGATCCCACGAAATCTCGTGCTGGGCTTTCTTACGGCGTACCGCTCGGTCATCTCGCCGTTGTACGGCGATGTGTGTGCGTACTATCCGTCCTGCTCGGCTTACGCTGTAGGTGCGGTGCAACAGCACGGCGCTGTGAGGGGGACTGCTCTCTCGGCATGGCGCATCCTCCGCTGCAACCCCTGGACTCGCGGAGGCGTCGACGACGTCCATCCGCACGAACACTTCCGCTACGACCTGACCCCCCGCGGTTTCGTCGTCCCTGCCCGAAAGGACTGATCGGTGGGTCTTGACCTCCTGCTCGCCAGTGCGACACCCAGCCCGGCACCTGCCGCGGGTGGATTCGACCTGCTCGGAACCATCCTCTGGCCGCTGAAGTGGGTGGTCGAGCTCGTGCTCGTCGCCTGGCACTGGCTGCTCACCGCCGTGGGTCTGCCTGCGGCATCCGGTCTGACCTGGGTGCTGTCGATCATCGGTCTCGTGATCGTCGTCCGCGCTGCGGTCACGCCGCTCTTCGTCAAGCAGATCAAGAGCCAGCGCAAGATGATGGAAATCGCTCCTGAACTGCGAAAAGTCCAGGAGAAGTACCGCGGCAAAAAGGATCAGCTCAGTCGTGAGGCGATGAGCCGCGAGACCATGGCCCTGTACAAGAAGCACGGCACGACACCGATGTCGAGCTGCCTTCCGCTGCTTGTGCAGATGCCCGTGTTCTTCTCGCTCTACAGCGTGCTGAGCGACGTCAAGAAGCACGCTGAGCACGGTATCGGCGGTGTCGGCCTCCTCAGCCCCGAGCTGACCAAGGAGTTCTACGACGCCAAGCTTTTCGGTGTGGCCTCCCTGCACGAGACCCTCGGCAACGCGTGGGAGACGCAGAACACCACGGCGATCGTCATTCTGGTGACTCTCGTCGTCCTGATGATCGGATCGCAGTTCTACACGCAGCTGCAGATCATCTCGAAGAACCTGTCGCCCGAGGCCAAGACCGGCCAGGCATACCAGATGCAGAAGATCATGCTCTACGTGCTGCCGCTGGGCTTCATCTTCTCGGGTGTGTTCTTCCCGCTCGGCGTGGTCGTGTACTGGTTCATCTCGAACCTGTGGACCATGGGGCAGCAGTTCGTCGTCATCCGCGAGATGCCGACTCCCGGTTCCGAGGCGGCCAAGGCCCGCGAAGAGCGACTGGCTCGCAAGGGCAAGGCGATCAACTCGGAAGGCAAGGTCGTTCCGATGTCCGTTTATGAGGCAGAGCAACAGCGACTGGTGGCCGAGGTCGAGAAGGCGAAGGCCGAGGCTCCGAAGCGTCAGCAGCCGGTAGGCAAGAAGCGTGCGAAGAAGAAGGGTCCAGGCGCATGAGTGAGAACGTGATCGAAGCCACTGAGCCGACGGTCGCTCAGCTCGAGAACGAGGGCGATGTCGCCGCGGACTTTCTCGAGGAGTTGCTGGATATCGCCGACATCGACGGTGACCTGAACCTCGACGTCCGCCAGGGCCGTGCCTACGTGTCGGTCGAAGCTGAGGGAGATGGACTCGCGCTGCTGTCGGCTCCCGACACCGTGCAGGCCCTGCAGGAACTCACCCGTCTGGCGGTGCAGAGCAAGACCGGATCGTTCTCGCGCCTGATCCTTGACATCGGTGGATCCCGCGACACCCGTCGACGTCAGCTGGAGACGCTCGTGAATGCCGCAGCTGTGAAGCTCGACGAAGGTGCATCGCAGGCGTCGCTGCCGGCGATGTCGAGCTACGAGCGGAAGCTGGTGCATGACATCGCGGCCGAGCGTGGTCTCGTGTCGGAGTCGTACGGAGAGGGCGCCGACCGCCACACCGTACTGCGCCGTCGTTGATGTTTCACGTGAAACATTGGTGAACACGAAGTGAGTGCGATGGATGCCGCTGCTGAAGTAGAGGTGGAGCCGGCGACCGCGGCCGAGCTTTTCGGCGACCGGATCGACGTCGCACGCCAGTTCACGGATGCACTCGCCCGCGAGGGGGAGGAGCGTGGTCTGATCGGGTGCTTGCGATCGCACACCCCGAAGTGTGCTGGAAGTTGATCGAGCCGATGGAACGGAGTGTGACCTGGTTGAACGAGCAGGTCACGGCACTCGGACTGGAGAACGTCGAGGTGCTGCGCGCGCGGGCTGAAGACGTTCGCCCAGCCGAGGGATTCGATGTCGTCACCGCACGTGCCGTCAGTGCGCTGCGCACTCTGGTCCCGATCACCGCACCGCTCGTGCGAGACGGCGGTGAGCTCGCGTTCCTCAAAGGGCTGAACGTCGAGAACGAGATCGACGCCGCTCAGAAGGCCATCAAGAAGCATCGTCTATCGAACGTGCGCGTCGAGGTTCTCGGCGAAGGTGTGCTGGGGGAGACCACGCGAGTGCTGCGCGCTACTGTTCGCTGACCTCATCGCAGTTGGATGTTTCACGTGAAACATCAATGCGTTTGACTGGCGGTTGTGGCTACCGGCGGGTCTTCCGCGCGGAACGACATCGTTCTGTGATTGAAGAGCGAGATCCTCCGGGGTTGCCAAACTGTGCATTCGGTGAGGAATCCGGCACCCTGAGTACCCGTGGGATTCGTCTTCGAGGCAAGGGTAAGGTGCAGCGCGCCAACCCACGCTCCGTCCGCGACGGACAACAGTATCCGGATGGCGGTGAGAGCGATGCGCCCGATGCACTCCGACCTTCGGTGTTTTATCGGCATGCCCGCAGGCGGCTTCTTGAAGCACCCGTTTCACGTGAAACGGTGGCGCGGGGGAGCTTACGTCCGAAGAAGCGTGGTCGTCACGTTCTGTTCGTGCGGTGAGCGTTGGGCCTTCCGTCTGTTCTCACCGCCAGTGCGGTTCTCTGAGCCGTGCGGTTCGGGATCCTCTCCTGATTGCATCTATCGAGGTGCCTGCTGCGCAACTATGACCGTCGGACTGTCGTCTAAGTCAGCTCGTCGGCGAAGGTACGAAGGCCCTATGCGTTCGCACTACGGGAGTGGTGCAGCTCGTTACGAGGGCAGAACCGCGGGGCTGATACGACGTGTTTCACGTGAAACATCATCGCTGGGTGCTGATTGATCGCGAATCTTCTGTCATGCCGTGCATGCGGTGACCTAAGGCGAAGTTTCACGTGAAACATCTCGATACAACGCAGGTGAGTGCCTCATTGTGCTGATGAGGTGGGCCCGCAGCGATCGCACCGTACGAGTGGGGTTTCGCGTACGCGCCATCGGTCGATTTGGGCCAGGAGACCCATTGCAAGTGATCATGACGGAGTGGGATGGCCAGGTCATGATCTGAGGGCGCCATCCGTGTGCGTCCGACGCCGCGCCTGATGTCGCTGCTGCCCGTGAGCCGACGTCTCGGACGACAGATCCGACGATTACGGATTCGACTGCGCCATCGACGACATCGATGGCGCAGTCTCCGCTGTCGTCAACGTACTACCGCACGCTGACGGACAGACGGATGGTGAGTTGCGTCACGATGCCATCAACAGTTGTGCCCTGACGGAACCTTGTCCACGATCCGTGGGGTGGCTGGAGTGATCCGGGTCCAATCTTCACGCCTGCGGATCGATGCGGCGTCGCAATAGCGCGGTGTTGTCTGGTGCAGGGGCACTCGTTCTATCAGAGCGGTGAGACTGTCGAAAATCGAACCTGCAGTGGAAGCATCGAGGTTGTCCAGTGTTTCACGTGAAAGGCAGCACCCTTTGCCGCCCCCCATGCCAGACGCCGTCGCTGTCGGCACGAAACGTGGATCGGCTACCTGAAGGCTTGGGTGTGGACATGAGCGCGAGAGGTACTGAGTTGGAGGTGTTTGGCGACCGCGTTCCTCGGATGGCACTGCTCATAGTGACAAGGAAAGAGACAAGGAAAAGGGGAGTGGTGGCGAGCGATACGCGAGGATCTGGCCTGCAACAGCTGAGCAGCTGTTGGATTGCCAGGGTGGGGCGCTAACGACGTGTGTTGATCTCTGAAGACTGACATTGAGTAGGTACAAGTTCGAGATGTGTGGTTTCACGTGAAACATCGTGTGTAGAACCCGCCCTTGTACCGAAAATGTCGACGTGGGCAGGAGAAGGAGAGGACCACGAGAGGTTCCACTCTCGGATCCAGGCCGGGGTGTCCGTTGCGAGAGCACGGCACACTCGCCTCTACAATCGGCGCGCTTCCGCGACTATCGGCGGACGCCGATAGGTCTCCGGAGGAGGCGCCGACGAGAACACAGAGAACCTCTTCCCAATCCGAGCTCTATCGCGGGTGCGTGCCGGTGACACCCGTTGGCATTCCCGCCCGCGCACGCCCGGATTGGATGAGGGGAGTCCGAGTGTGATCTGCGGGTTGCAAGGACGCACCCCGTCTGGGGGAGTGTTTCACGTGAAACATTGGTTACACCTGCCCGTCGCCAAGTGCGCACGCTGGAGCGCATCCTGACGCCGTCCACAAGGCGGTGACGTGCCCGACAGTCACCCAACGTGCCTGCGCGCGAGAACGAACCGGTAACGTGCGACTTCCACGCTGAGCGCTCCATGAACGCGCGCAGGACGTTGCGAACTAGTTCCTGGATCCGAGCTGCGACGGGGGAGGACCCCTCTCAGAGAGGGTGGAGATGCACTCCACAAGCCAGCAGCGTGGGAATCGACGCGGCCAGGAGACGAGAGCGTCGGCTGTTGCAGTTAGAGTGGAACACGGCCCCGAAAGGAGTGGATGTTTCACGTGAAACAATCCGAAAAGGAATCGCCGAACACCTTCGGGATCGACACCCCGCTCGCACGGGAGATCGCCGACCTGAGCGCTCGTCGCCGGGTTCTCGAAGAGGTCACGATCGAGTTCACCGGGGAGACCCGCATCCTCACGGTGTCGAACCAGAAGGGCGGCGTCGGCAAGACGACCACGGCGGTGAACATCGCTTCCGCTCTCGCCGGACTCGGCGCGAAGGTCCTCGTGATCGACCTCGACCCGCAGGGAAACGCCTCGACGGCGCTCGGTGTCACGCACACCACTGAAGTCTCGAGCATCTACGACGTCTTGATCAACGAGATGCCGCTGGCTGAGATCGTGCAGCAGAGCCCCGAGAATGAGAATCTCTTCTGCGCGCCGAGCACGATCCATCTCGCCGGAGCCGAGATCGAGCTCGTCGCCCAGGTCGCCCGCGAACACCGCCTGCGACGGGCGCTGCACGAGTACCTGGAACACCACCCGGTCGACTTCGTGATCATCGACTGCCCGCCTTCTCTTGGTCTCCTCACGATCAACGCTTTCACCGCAG
>JAEKKN010000049.1 GCA_019510305.1 Microbacterium sp. | reverse complement strand
CACGTCGATCAGTTCGATCACGGCGGATGCTGCACCTGATGTCTTCATGACTCCAGCATCCCGAGGCGGGCTTCGGTCCGCCTCGGGATGCTGTCACGTCTTCGCCATGACATCTGTCATGGCGCCGCCTGAGCCCGTCAGGATGCGGGAAGGAAAGCACCACCGAGGAACTCGGCCAGTCCGTCGACGTCCTCCAGCGGCAGGATCGCCGCGACGTACTGGTCTGGCCGCACGACGACGACCACACCGTCGCGAGACAGGTCTCGAGCCTCGAAGATGTCGGTCTCGGTCCATTTCGACGGGCCGGCCGCGTACACCTTCTCCCAGTCGGTGAGCCGCAGCGGCCCGGTCTTCGGCTGGAACAGCGCAGGGGCCGACGTGACCTCGAGCTCCTCGAACGGCCGCTGATACACGGCCTTGACGTCGAACACCGCGTCGACGTCGCCATCGGCCGGCGTGAACCGGTCGAACACCGCAGCCGCGGCATCCGCCCAGGCATCCAGCGCCGAACCGTCACGGTCGCCGAATGCGTACACGCGCCAGCGGCCGTCGGCCCTGGCGTGATGGCCGAGGTGGATGACGTTGCCGTCACCGACCCGCACGACCTCGGCCGACTTGAACCGCTTGCCCAGCGGGAAGCCCGCGGCGAGATCCTGGTGCGCATCGGTGCCGGTGATCATCGACGAGGTGTACTGCGTCATGAACCCGGACGGGAACTCCGCGGTCCCGAGATAGAAGGTGGCGAGTTCGTTGGGGTCCGAGATCTCCTCGGGCTTGCGCGCCATCAGGCTCGACCACTCGCGGTCGAAGTCGATGAGCTGTTGCGCGACAGGGCGACGCTCGGCTCCGTAGGTCGCCAGCAGCGACTCGGCTGCCCGGCCCGTCAGCACCGAACCCAGCTTCCAGCCGAGGTTGAAGCCGTCCTGCATCGAGACGTTCATGCCCTGTCCTGCTTTGGCGCTGTGCGTGTGGCAGGCGTCGCCGGTGAGGAACACGCGCGGATTCCGATCCGTGCCCGTCGCGTCGTCGAAGCCGTCGGTGACGCGGTGCCCGACCTCGTACACGCTGTGCCAGGCGACCTGCTTCACGTCGATCGAGTACGGATGCAGGATCGCGTTCGCCTTGCGGATGATCTCCTCGACGGGAGTCTGCCTGACCCGATGATCGTCATCCTGCGCGACCTCGCCGAGGTCGATGTACATCCGGCTGAGGTATCCGCCCTCGCGCGGGATGTGCAGGATGTTGCCCGCTTCCGAGTTGATGGCGCACTTCGTGCGCCAGTCCGGGAAGTCGGTGTTCACGAGCACGTCCATGACACCCCACGCGTGCGCGGCGCTGCCGCCGACGTGGGTGCGGCCGATGGCCTGACGTACGCCGCTGCGTGCGCCGTCGCAGCCCACGACGTACCTGGCGTGGACGATGCGCTCGGCCCCGTTCTGACGAACGGCCACCTCGACCGGGTACTCCCCTTCTTCGTGGACCGTGAGACCGAGGAATTCCACCCCGTAGTCGGGCACGATGCGGCCTGGGCCGTCGGCGGCCGCCTCGGCGAAGTAGTCGAGCACGCGCGCCTGGTTCACGATGAGGTGGGGAAACTCGCAGATGTCGTACGCGTAGTCGGCTGTGCGCGCAGTGCGGATGATCTCGTCGGGCCTCTCGGGGTTCGGTCCCCAGAAGTTCATCCAGCCGATGTTGTAGGCCTCGGCCATGATCCGCTCCGCGAAGCCGAAGGCCTGGAAGGTCTCCACGCTGCGAGGCTGGATGCCGTCGGCCTGACCCAGCACGAGTCGGCCCTCGCGCTTCTCGATGATGCGCGTGGTCACGCCAGGGAACTGCGACATCTGGGCCGCGAGCAGCATGCCCGCCGGGCCGGATCCGACGATGAGGACGTCGACCTCATCGGAAAGATCGACGGGGCGATCGGAGACGCCGGCAGGAAGCACACGGGGATCACCCGAGACATAACCGTGGTGGTGGAACTGCATCGTCGTCGATTCCTTCCGGACGTCACTGTCGAGGTCTTGCACTGCCGAACGTTTTGTTCTATATTCGAACAGGCTGTTCTACTATTGAACACAGCTTAGAGAGCGTCGCCGCCGAGCGCAAGGAAGCCCGCATGCCTGAAGCCAAGAACCCCGCCTCGCAGACGCTCAGCCGCGGCATCCGCATCCTCGAAGAGCTCGCGGATGCGCGCACCCCGCTCACGATCGACGAGATCGCGGGTCGTCTGGGTGTGCACCGTTCGATCGCGTACCGGCTGCTGCGCACGCTGGAGGATCATCGGCTCGTCAGCAGGGACACCGCCGGCGCCGTTCTACTCGGCGCCCGCATGGCCGCCCTCGCCGCCGGCGTCGCGCACGATCTCCAGGCAGAGGCTCTCCCCGAGCTCACGGCCATCGCGAACGAACTCGGGATGACCTGCTTCCTCGCTGTTCTCGACGGCGACGACTGCATCACCCTCGCGAGCATCGAGCCGCGCCACGCGGTCGCGAGCGTCGCCCAGCGGCCCGGAGCCCGGCATCCGATCATTGTGGGCGCCCCGGGGAAGGCGATCCTGATGCAGTTGAGGGTCGCGGAATGGCCGTCGGATGCCGCAACCAGCCTGCACGCCGAGGTCGAAGCCGCCCGAGCCCGGGGCTACGCCACGAGTCACGACGAGGTCATCCCGACCGTGCAGTCGGTCGCGGTACCACTAGCCCTTCGTGGCCAGCGGCCCGCCGCGATCGCCGTCGTGCACGTCGCCACGAGCATCGACGACGCCGAGATCGCCGCCCGCCTGCAGCGCTCGGCGATCACGATCCGCGAAGCGCTCGAAGGCTGATCAGACGGCCAAGACATTCCGGAATACCGTGCAAGGCCTAGACGCGCAACGAACTTCGTTGTTAGTTTGCATCCATGCGGGAGGCGATGAAGCCTCGCGACCAGGAGGCTGAAGATGTCTATGAATGCGTCAAATCCTTTTACGCTCCCGAATGGCGGCGTGCGTCGATTCGGCGCGATAGGTATGCTCATCACGCTGATCGCGACTGCTTTCATCGTCGCGGACACGAGGCCGGCCGCGGCTGCGAACGGCTGGATTCTGAACGGCGGAAGTTCGACAATTCTCATCGCGACCGACTACGTCGGAAACGGAAGCGTCTCGTCGGGCGCAACGAAGATGTACATCAGCGCTGGGAAGGTATCACCGTCCGGCACCGATTGGGACGCCGTCTGGGTGCCGCCCGGCTCCTGTGGCCGGTTCGCCGATGCATTCGGAAGCTGGACCGTCAATCGAATCGGATTGTCCGGTTGGTGGGTCAAGATTATGGATGTCGGCGCGAATGCTTCCGTCAAGTCAGGTTCTTGCCCGTGAAGCAGATCCACTAGCGGAAACGCCTACGTTCGGGGTGACGCCCCGCCGATTTCGGGTAGTCAGGCCGTCGTGGCGTTGCAGACTCGCTGTCTCGGCCCTGTGGTCGAGCACACACGGAAGTCAACGCTGGTCGCCGCGTTCTTCAGCGGGATGGGCACGAACACGCCGATCAGCTGAGGGGTCCAACCGACGATATAGATCTTGCGGCAACCGATCCGATCGGCGATCCACCCTGCAAGGGGGGCGAGATCAGCTGCGAGACGGTCGACCCTCCGACCATACGAAGAGCAGGCTCTCGCCTATGATCGTCATCAGCACCATCGTGCCCGACGCCGGCAGCAGCCCGAGCGTCACGCGGATCTGCTGCGAGCCGCCGAACACTCCTCACCGGTTCTGGGGCGCGTGCTCGACGGCCATCAGGACGGATCCACCCACTCTCCTCCGACGGAGACACCCTGCAGTATGCGCAGCAACACGGCCAAGACAGACGTCGTGACAGCGATCGCCTAGTACGCCGTGAGGACGTCGACGAGGACGGTCGGCACTTCATCAGGGTCAGGTCGCGATGGTGCCGGTGGGGGTGAACCCGCCGTATGACTGCCCTGTCATGGGTGTCTCCTTTGCTGGTGACTGCGTTGTCACGGCGCACTTCCGAAGGGGAAACGAGGTGCTTGCCGAGGGATGAAGCGATGATATATGATTTCGAATACGACGCACAAGGCATCGACGACGAGCGCGAGGAGGCGCATCCGTGACGGCATCCATCCCCCGCCCCGGCAAGATCATTGCGATCCATCTGAGCTACGCCTCCCGCGCCGACCAGCGCGGCCGGCGCCCCGCATTCCCCTCGTACTTCTTCAAGCCGACGAGTTCGCTCGGCATCTCCGGCGGCGTCGTCGAACGCCCTGCGGGCACCGAACTGCTGGCCTTCGAGGGCGAGATCGCCCTCGTGATCGGCGCCACCGCCCGTCGTGTCGCCCTGGACGACGCCTGGTCGCATGTCGGCTGGGTCACCGCGTCGAACGACCTCGGCCTCTACGACCTTCGCGCGAACGACAAGGGGTCGAACGTCCGCTCCAAGGGCGGAGACGGCTACACGCCGCTCGGACCCGAGTACATCGACGCGAGCACGGTCGATCCGGCGGCTCTGCGAGTACGAGCCTGGGTCAACGGAGAGCTCCGCCAGGACGACATGACCGCGGGCCTCATCTTCCCGCTCGCGCAGCTCGTCGCAGACCTCTCTCAGCACTTCACGCTCGAACCCGGCGACGTGATCCTCACCGGTACCCCCGCCGGCTCATCGGTGATCGTGCCCGGCGACGTGGTCGAGATCGAGGTAGACGCTCCCACGGCGCCGGGCGCCCCGTCCTCGGGAGCGCTCGTCACGACGGTGACACAGGGCGAGGTGCCCTTCGACGACCGGATCGGTTCGCTCCCGGCCGTCGACGACCTGCAGCGCACCGAGGCGTGGGGCTCACGCGAGGCCGCGGGGCTCCCGCCGGTCGATGATGAGCCCGCGCTCTCCCCCGAGCTGCGCGCCAAGCTGCTCGAGGCGCCCACCGCCGGGCTCTCCGCCCAGCTGCGCAAGCGCGGTCACCACTCCTGCTTCATCGACGGCGTCTCGGCGAACATCCCGGGCACGAAGATCGTCGGCACAGCCAAGACGCTGCGCTTCGTGCCTTTCCGCGAAGACCTGTTCGCACGTCACGGCGGCGGTTACAACGCGCAGAAGCGCGCCTTCGATGCGGTGAACGAGGGCGAGATCATCGTGATCGAGGCTCGCGGCGACGACAGCACCGGCACCCTCGGCGACATCCTCGCCCTGCGCGCGAACGCTCGGGGCGCTGCCGGAGTCGTCACCGACGGCGGCGTGCGCGACTTCGACGCCGTCGCGGAGATCGGCCTGCCGGTGTTCTCGCAGGGCGCCCATCCCTCGGTGCTCGGGCGCAGACACGTGCCCTGGGACGTCGACGTCACGATCTCGTGCGGCGGCGCCACCGTGCAGCCCGGCGACATCATCGTGGGCGACGGCGACGGTGTGATCGTCATCCCTCCCGCCCTCGCCGAGGCGGTGGTCGAAGACGCCCTCGCACAGGAGATCGAGGATGCCTGGATCGCCGAGCAGGTGGCCGCGGGCCATGCGGTCGACGGCCTGTTCCCGATGAACGCCGAGTGGCGAGCGAAGTACGACGCGGCGACGGGCCCTTCGACGAGCTCAGGGACCCAGAAGTGACGGCCGTCGCGAACGCCAGCAAGTCGGAGCAGGCCTACGCCTGGATCCGCTCACGCATCTCGGCGCACGCCTTCGGGCCCGGATACCGCCTCGTCCTCGGCTCGATCGCCGACGAACTGAACATGAGCGTCGTACCGGTCCGCGAGGCGATCCGGCGTCTCGAGGCCGAGGGCCTGGTCACCTTCGAACGCAACGTCGGCGCGCGCGTGACCCTGGTCGATGAGAGCGAATACGCCCACACGATGCAGACGCTCGGACTCGTCGAGGGCGCGGCGACCGCGCTGTCCGCTCCTTTCCTCGACGCGACGGCGCTCGCTCAGGCGGCGGAGGTGAACGAACGGATGACGCGGATGCTCGATCATCTCGACGCCCATGCCTTCACTGAGCTGAACCGCCAGTTCCACACCGTGCTGTTCGAGCCATGCCCGAACCCGCACCTGCTCGACCTCGTCCACCGCGGTTGGGCGCGGCTCTCCGGCATCCGCGACTCGACCTTCGCGTATGTGCCGGGGCGCGCCCGGCATTCGGTCGACGAGCACACCCACATCCTCGAGCTCATCCGCGAGGGCGCAGACCCCCTCGAGATCGAGCTCGCCGCCCGCAACCATCGCTGGCGCACGAGGGACGCTTTCCTCGACGCTCTGCACACCCGCACCGCCCACACTCCTGGAGAAGGCTCATGACCGATTCCCGCATCCCCGCAGACCTGCCCGACCACATCCAGCACTACATCGACGGCGCCTTCGTCGACTCGATCGACGGCGACACCTTCGACGTGCTCGACCCGGTGACGAATCAGACCTACACGACCGCGGCCGCCGGCAAGAAGGCCGACATCGAGGCGGCTGTCGCCGCGGCGAAGCGAGCGTTCGACGAGGGGCCCTGGCCGCGGATGCTGCCGCGCGAACGCAGCCGCGTGCTGCACCGGATCGCCGACATCGTCGAGTCGCGCGACGCCCGCCTCGCCGAGCTCGAATCCTACGACTCCGGCCTTCCGATCACCCAGGCGCTCGGCCAGGCCCGCCGCGCCGCCGAGAACTTCCGCTTCTTCGCGGACCTGATCGTGGCCCAGTCCGATGACGCCTTCAAGGTGCCCGGCAAGCAGATGAACTACGTCAACCGCAAGCCGATCGGGGTCGCCGGCCTCATCACGCCGTGGAACACCCCGTTCATGCTCGAATCGTGGAAGCTCGGCCCCGCACTCGCGACCGGCAACACGGTCGTGCTGAAGCCCGCCGAGTTCACCCCGCTGTCGGCATCCCTGTGGGCTGGCATCTTCGAAGAGGCCGGTCTCCCGAAGGGCGTCTTCAACCTCGTGAACGGACTCGGCGAGGACGCCGGCGACGCGCTCGTGAAGCATCCCGACGTTCCGCTGATCTCGTTCACCGGTGAGAGCCGCACCGGGCAGATCATCTTCGGCAACGCCGCGCCCTTCCTCAAGGGCCTCTCGATGGAGCTCGGCGGCAAGTCGCCCGCCGTCGTCTTCGCCGACGCCGACATCGAGGCCGCCGTGGACGCCACGATCTTCGGCGTCTTCTCGCTCAACGGCGAACGCTGCACCGCCGGTTCGCGCATCATCGTCGAGCGCTCGATCTACGACGAGTTCGTCGAGCGATACGCCGCACAGGCGAAGCGCGTCAAGGTCGGCTACCCCCACGATCCGGCGACCGAGGTGGGAGCGCTCGTGCACCCCGAGCACTACGACAAGGTGATGAGCTACGTCGAGATCGGCAAGAGCGAGGGTCGCCTCGTCGCCGGCGGCGGGCGCCCTGAAGGTTTCGACGAGGGCAACTTCGTCGCCCCGACGGTCTTCGCCGACGTGTCCCCCGACGCGCGCATCTTCCAGGAGGAGATCTTCGGACCGGTCGTCGCGATCACTCCGTTCGACTCCGACGAGGAGGCTCTGGCGCTCGCGAACAACACCAAGTACGGGCTCGCCGCCTACATCTGGACGAACGATCTCACCCGTGCGCACAACTTCGCGCAGTCGGTCGAGGCCGGCATGGTGTGGCTGAACTCGAACAACGTACGCGACCTGCGGACCCCGTTCGGCGGTGTGAAGGCATCGGGTCTCGGCCATGAGGGCGGCTACCGCTCGATCGATTTCTACACCGACCAGCAGAGCGTGCACATCACGCTCGGCGGAGCCCACAACCCGACGTTCGGCAAGAACTGATCCATCTTCCCCCGGTCGTTGAGCGAGCGAAGCGAGACGAAACGCGTCGATCCTGCAGGAAACTGCGTTTCGTCTCGGTCGCAAGCTCCCTCGCTCAACGACCGGCATCCGACATCCAAGCAAGGACGCTGACATGACCAACCGCGATGACATGACGCTGACCTCCTCAGGCTTCTACGTGAGCCAGGAGGCGCCCATCCATCCCGACAACCCGACGCCGACCCCGACGAGCACGCCTCCGGACGTGCTGCGCTGCGCGTACATGGAGCTCGTGGTCACCGACCTCCCCGCGTCTCGCGTGTTCTACGTCGACGTGCTCGGTCTCTACGTGACGGAGGAGGACGACGAGGCGATCTACCTGCGTTCGACCGAGGAGTTCATCCACCACAACCTCGTGCTGCGCAAGGGTCCGATCGCCGCTGTCGCCGCGTTCTCGTACCGGGTCCGCTCGGCCGAGGACCTCGACCGCGCCGTCGAGTTCTACACGGAGCTCGGCTGCGACGTCCGCCGCAACCCCGACGGGTTCGTCAAGGGCATCGGCGACTCCGTGCGCGTGGTCGACCCGCTCGGCTTCCCCTACGAGTTCTTCCACGCGACCGATCACGTCGAGCGGATGTCGTGGCGCTACGACCTGCACATCCCCGGCGAGCTCGTGCGCCTCGACCATTTCAACCAGGTCACCCCCGACGTCCCCCGCGCGGTGAAGTTCATGCAGGACCTCGGATTCCGCGTCACGGAGGACATCCAGGACGAGGAGGGCACCGTCTACGCCGCGTGGATGCGTCGCAAGCCCACCGTGCACGACACCGCCATGACGGGCGGCGACGGGCCGCGCATGCACCACGTGTGCTTCGCGACCCACGAGAAGCACAACATCCTCGCGATCTGCGACAAGCTCGGGGCCCTCCGCCGTTCCGACGCCATCGAGCGGGGCCCCGGTCGCCACGGCGTGAGCAACGCCTTCTACCTGTACCTGCGAGACCCCGACGGTCACCGCGTCGAGGTCTACACGCAGGACTACTACACGGGCGACCCGGACAACCCGGCCATCACGTGGGACGTGCACGACAACCAGCGCCGCGACTGGTGGGGCAACCCCGTCGTGCCGAGCTGGTACACCGACGCGAGCCTCGTGCTCGACCTCGACGGCAACCCGCAGCCCGTCATCGCGCGCACCGACTCCTCCGAGATGGCCGTCACGATCGGCGCCGACGGGTTCAGCTACACGCGCGCGGACGAGCGTGAGGGAAAGCTCGGCAACCAGCTGTAGGACCACTGGTCGTTGAGCGGGCGGAGCGAGACGAAACGCGGTGAGGACCCGCACGACCTCGGGTCACGCGAACCATGAAGCGTTTCGTCTCGGTCGCTCCGCTCCCTCGCTCAACGACCGAAAAAAGACGAAGGAGGAACGGATGCTTTCAGCAGACACCATCGCGCAGATCGCGGCGGAGCTCGCCGAGGCCGATCGCACGCACGGTGTGATCCCGCGCATCACCGCCCGGTACCCCGAGGCCACGGTCGAGGACTCGTACGCGATCCAGGGCGTGTGGCGGGATTCTCAGATCGACGCGGGACGCCGGCTCGTCGGACGCAAGATCGGGCTGACGTCGAAGGCGATGCAGCAGGCCACTGGGATCACCGAGCCCGACTACGGTGTGATGTTCGACGACACCGTGTACGAATCAGGCGCCGAGATCCCCGTCGACCACTTCTCGAACGTGCGCATCGAAGTCGAGCTGGCGTTCGTGCTCAAGCGTCCGCTCGAGGGCCCCGACTGCACTCTCGACGACGCGCTCGCGGCGATCGACTACGCCGTGCCCGCTCTCGAGGTGCTGAACTCGCACATCGAGCTCGAGGGCCGCACGATCGTCGACACGATCAGCGACAACGCGGCCTACGGCGCGATGGTGCTGGGCACCGTGCACAAGCGTCCTGACGAGATCGATCTGCGCTGGGTGCCCGGTCTGCTCTTCAAGAACGGCGAGATCGAAGAGACCGGAGTCGCCGCCGGGGTCCTCAATCATCCGGCCACCGGCGTCGCGTGGCTCGCGAACAAGTTCCATCAGCACGGCGCGCGTCTCGAGGCAGGGGAGATCATCCTGGCAGGATCGTTCACGCGCCCGATGTGGGTGACGCGCGGCGACGAGGTGCTGTGCGACTACGGACCGATGGGAACGATCGCATGCCGCTTCGTCTAGATTCCTCCTTCCGCGAGCAGATCGCGGCATCCGACCGATCGCTGATCGGGGTGTGGGCCTGCTCGGGCAGCCCGTTGGTGACCGAGGTCGCCGCCGGCTCCGGTGTCGACTGGCTGCTCATCGACATGGAGCACTCGACGAACACTCTCGAAAGCGTTCTGCTGCAGCTGCAGGTCGCGGCCGCATACCCGGTGGCCCCGCTCGTGCGGGTGCCGTCCAACGACGCCGTCGCGATCAAGCAGGTGCTCGATCTCGGTGCGCAGAATCTCATCGTGCCGATGGTGTCCTCGGCCGACGAGGCCCGTGCGGCGGTCGCCGCCACCCGCTATCCGCCGGAAGGCGTGCGCGGTGTCGGCAGCGCCCTCGCCCGCAGCGCCCGCTGGAATCGGGTCGAGCGCTACCTGCAGGAGTCGGCGCTGCACACCTCGCTGACCGTGCAGATCGAGACCGCGGCGGGCGTCGATGCCGCCGCCGAGATCGCCTCGGTCGACGGCGTCGACGCCGTGTTCGTCGGCCCGTCAGACCTGTCGGCGTCGATGGGGCTGCTGGGCCAGCAGACCCACCCCGAGGTCGTCGCGGCCGTCGAGAGCGTGTTCCGCGCGGTCAAGGGCGCCGGCAAACCGGTCGGCGTGAACGCCTTCGATCCGGTCGCCGCCGACGCGTACATCGCTGCGGGGGCGGACTTCGTCGCGGTCGGGGCGGACGTCGCGCTGCTCGCACGGGCGACCGAGGCTCTCGCCGCACGCTTCGTCCCGGCGTCCGACGACTCGCACCGAGCCAGCTACTGAGCCGCCGCTGAGAAGGCCTCCACCCCGCCGGCCAGATTGCGCAGCGGGGTTCCCGGCGGCGCGGATTCGATGAGAGCGTCGATGGCACGCGCAGAGCGGATGCCGACCTGGCACGTGACGATGATGTCGCGCCCGTCAATGGCCCTGTCTCCCAGCGCCTCGGCGACACACGCCCATCCCTCGTCGAGGATGCGCGCGAGCGGCACGGCCACGGATCCTGCGATCACGGAGGTCTCCCGTTCTTCCGTGCTGCGCACATCCACCACCACGAGCCCGACAGACCCGCGCTCGAGCCGCGCTGCGACCTCTCCGGCGGAGATGTCGTCGGCTCTCCCCGGCGCCGACAACCGGCATGCGACAGCGACCTCCTCGAGGTCTGCGACGGGACGGCGGTCCGGGTCGGCGTGGAAGCGCAGTTCGTCCCACCGAGCTGAGAGCGCGTCGTAGCGGGCGAGCCGCCCGATGAGCGGCTCTCCGATTCCGCAGAGCAGCTTGAGCGCCTCCGCCGCCATGGCGGAGCCGACCGCACCGCACAGCACGCCGAACACGCCGCCGGTCGCGCACGACTCGATCGAATCGGCGTCAGGGATGTCGGGGAAGAGGTCTCGAAGCATCGGTCCGCGACCAGGCCAGAACACGCTGACCTGACCGGCGAACTGATGGATGCTGCCCCACACGACCGGCGTGCCGGTGAGCTCGGCGGCGTCGTTGCTGAGATAGCGAGTGGCGAAGTTGTCGCTGCCGTCGAGCACGAGATCGTGCTCTCGGAAGAGCGCGAGGGCGTTGCTCGGATCCAGCCGCGCGGCCATGGCTGTGACGGCGACTTCTGGGTCACGCAGCGCGACTGCCGAGCGTGCCGATTCCGCCTTCGGGCGACCGAGATCGCCTTCGGTGTGCAGCACCTGTCGCTGCAGGTTCGAGAGCTCGACACGGTCGTCGTCGATCACGGTGAGCCGGCCCACGCCCGCCGCCGCGAGGTATTGGATGGCGGGGGCGCCCAGGCCGCCGGCGCCGATAACGAGCACCCGAGCCGCTGCGAGGCGCCGCTGACCGTGATCCCCCACACCGGGGAGTGTGAGGTGGCGCGCGAACCGTGCCGCCCGGTGCGGTGCCAGAGGCGGGCCGGGGTCGACGAGCGCGGGCAGGCTCACAGGTCGGCCTCGGACGGCCGCGCGGAGATCAGTCCGTCGGCCGCCGACGAGGCGAGTGCCAGCGGACGCCGCGGGATGCGTCCCGCCGCACGAGCGAGACGGCCGGCGTCGACCGCGGCACGCATCGCTCGGGCCATTCTCGCCGGGTCCTGCGCCCGGGTGACGGCGCTCGCGAGCAGCACGGCGTCCACTCCGAGCTCCATCGCCAAGGCGGCGTCCGAGGCGGTGCCCACGCCTGCGTCGAGGATCACCGGCACCGCAGCGCGGGAGACGATCGTCTCGATGTTGTGCGGATTGAGGATGCCGAGACCGCTGCCGATCGGCGAACCGGCCGGCATGACGGCGGTCACGCCCACGTCCTCCAGGCGCCGGGCAAGGGCGGGATCGTCGTTCGTGTAGGCGAACACGCGGAAGCCGGAGGCCACCAGCTCTTCGGAGGCCCGGAAGAGCTCGACCGGATCGGGCAGCAGCGTCTCCTCGTCCGCGATCACCTCGAGCTTGACCCAGTCGGTCTCGAGGGCCTCCCGCGCCAGCTGCGCGGTGAGAACCGCGTCTCGGGCCGTGTAGCAGCCGGCGGTGTTCGGCAGGGCACGGATGCCGAGCCGATCGAGCATCGCGAACACCGAGTCCCGCGCCTCCGGGGCGAAGCGGCGGATGGCGACCGTGGTGATCTCCGTCGCCGACTCGATCAGCGCGTTCTCCAGCAGCGAGAGGCTCGTGGCACCGCCGGTTCCCATGATCAGTCGCGAGGAGAACTGCTCCCCCGCGATGATGAACGGGTCGACGACGGCGGCCTGTGCGGTGAGGCTCATGATGTGCTCCGATTCGTGTGCGGGCGGCTCAGCCGCCCTGGACGGCCGTGACGATCTCGACCTCGTCGCCGTCGGCGACCGTGCAGACGGCCCACTGGCTACGCGGGACCACGGCACCGCCGAGAGCTGCGGCGATACCCAGTCGGCCGCCGTCGACGCGAGAGCCGTCGTCTCGCAGCACGTGTCCGGTGAGGTCCGAGACGAGATCGCGCAGTGTGGAGCCCGCGGCCACCTCGCGGTCGGCGCCGTTCAGGCGAACGGTCTGCAGAGTCGTCATCATGAGCCTTTCGGTCGGGCGCCGACGAGGTCGACGACAGCAGGAGGTGTCCAGGCGGCGGCCTCTCGCGGTCCGCCCGCCGTGGCGGCCGTGAAGCGCCACGGGTCCATGGCGGACCGGACGTTCTCGTCGATCGGGCGCCCCTCGGCCAGATCCGACGCGACCGCCGCCGCCAGAGGAGCGAGCAGCACTCCGTGCCGGTCGAACCCCGTGGCGACGACCACGCCTTCCTCGACGACGCCGAGAAGCGGCACGGCATCCGGGCTCCCCGGGCGAGGACGTGCGAGCATCTCGACGATCTCGCACTCGCTCACGCCGGGGACGACCGTGTCGGCGTCGCGAAGCAGGACGAGCACGGACCCGGCGTGCACTCCCTCGACGCCGCCCTCCCGCACGGAGGCTCCGAGCACGATCGTGCCGTCGTCCCGCGGGACGAGGTACACAGCACGCCCCCGCACCTGCGCACGGACGGTGCGCGTGATCAGCGGACGCAGCGCCGGCGGGACGCGCAGGCGGAGGACGTCGCCCCACACGGGCCGGAGCGGGAGCGCGGGGATGCCGCCGATCAGGGCCGCCCCGAGGCCGGCGGCCACTATGACGACGTCCGCGCGGTGATGCTCGCCGGATGCCGACAGCAGACCGCTGACTCCCTCGAGCGTCCGAGTCACCGCGGTCACGGCCTCTCTGCGGACGCGGTCGCCGAGCAGGTCGAGGAGCGCCGCTGCGAGCCGCCGCGGATCGATCTGATGGTCGTCCGGAGTGAACACGGCAGAGGTGACGGCGGGGCCGAGCGCCGGCTCGAGGTCGCGAGCGGCCGTGCCCGTCAGCCGTTCAGCCCGGTGCCCCTGCGTGCGCTGAAGCTCGGCCGCGGCGCCGAGCGCCTCACGGTCCGCGCCATCCACGCCGACCGAGAGCGTCCCGTCCGTGCGGTGCCCGAGCGATCGCCCGCTCGTCGCCGACAGACGCTCGACGAAAGACGGGTACTTCTCGGCCGATGCCTGCATGAGCGGAGTCAGCGCGTCCTGCCCCCATGCCATCTCGGCGGCATGAGCGAGCATCCCGGCGGCGGCGAGGCTCGCGCCGCGGGCAGGTTCAGGGTCGAAGACCGTCACCTCGTGGCCCCGCACGACCAGTTCCTCGGCGGTCGCCAGACCGATAATCCCGGCGCCGATCACAGCGATGCGCATGCGTGCCCTTTCCTACGACGGCATTATCCGTTTCAGGTTCAGCGGTCGGCACGTGGCCCTCTCAGCCCCTGTGGGCTCCCGCGGACCCCTCTACTCTAGGGCTATGACCGCGCTTCTCCCCCTCGTCGACGCACCCCGCCCGACCCGCGAGGAGCGCCTCGCCCTGCTCGACGCAGCACGGCTGTACGTCTGCACGACCGCTCGCACGGCGACCGGCGACCTCGAGGAGTTCCTCGATGCGGCCTACGCGGGCGGGGTCGACATCATCCAGTTGCGTGACAAGGACCTCGAAGCCCGCGCCGAGATCGAGGCGCTCGAGATCCTCGCCGCCGTCGCGCGCAGACACGGAAAGCTGTTCTCGGTGAACGACCGCGCCGACGTCGCCGCTCTCGTCGGCGCCGACGTGTTCCACATCGGTCAGGGCGATCTGACCACCGCGCAGGCACGGCGGCTGCTCGGCGACGACGTGATCATCGGGCGGTCGACGCATTCGATCGCACAGGCCGCGGAGGCGGACGCCGACACCGCCCTCGACTACTTCTGCGTCGGCCCGGTGTGGGAGACGCCGACGAAGCCCGGACGCGCGGCGATCGGCACGGGTCCCCTGCGCGCGGTCGCTGCATCCGGGACGAGCAGGCCCTGGTTCGCTATCGGCGGCATCGACGAAGGTCCTCGCCTCGACGAGGTCGTCGAGGCCGGTTCGTCACGCATCGTCGTCGTGCGGGCGGTGACCGAGGCACTCGATCCCGCCGGGGCGGCCGCATCGCTGCGCGCGCGGCTGCGCTGACGCCCGCTCAGCGCGGGTGGTACTCGACGCGCGCGACACGGACGACGCTGTCGGTCTCCGCTGCGACGCTCGTGGCGTACGCGCCGAGCCACAGGCCGAGGAATCCTCCGGACGAGAAGGAGTCGAGGCTCGTGCCGTCGACCGTCGCGACGCGCAACGGCTGTGACCCTTCGACGCCTGCGAGCAGTTCGTAGTCCTGTCCTCGTGCCCGGCACGTCAGCTCGACGCCCTCGGCCAGAGGACCCGTCAGCGTGATCGTCCCCTGCTCGGCCGACCCGCCTGCACGCACTAGGGTCGCCGTGATCCGTGCAGCATCCGCTTCTCCCCCGCCGAGTACAGCCAGGCGCACGTGATCGCGCTCGGATTGCCGGATCAGCAAGCCGGTCTCCTCGCCGGGGGCCAGCCGTCCGGACATCCTCAGCGTGAAGTCGAGATCCGGATGCTGCTGCCTGACGCCGAGGAACGCGAACGGCTGCGGGTCCGTCGGCCCCTCCGGACGGATCGGCAGCAGCCACTCGCCGTCCACCGCATCGGCGACCTCACCCGGCAGCGCGCGCACCGAGGTCCAGCGTCCGTCGTCCGGGGCGATCGTCGCAGAGCGCTCCTGACGCCCCTCGCCCGCGAAAGGCACCTCGACCTGGTCCGGTACGCGCCCCTCTCCCGGCGCGAAGACCGGCCAGCCGTCTTCCCACTCGACGGGAACCAGGAACGTCTCGCGCCCGAGATTCGCGTGGAGCCCGCCATACGGCCGCATGCCGAGAAGCACGGCCCACCAGCTGTCGTCAGCAGCCTGCACGAGATCGGCGTGGCCGACCGCGACGACGTCCGCCGTGCGACCGAGCTGGCGGTGGCTGAGCACCGGATTCGCCGGGTTCCCGACGTACGGTCCGGTCACGGCATCCGCCCGCGCCACCGAGACCGCATGATGCATCTCCGTGCCGCCCTCCGCCGCGACGAGGTGATAACGGCCGTCGACCTTGTACAGGTGCGGCCCCTCGGCCCAGACGGCCCCGATCAGCGCGCCCCGCCAGATCACATGCTCGGGACCGGTGAGCGCCCTGGCCTCGGGATCGAACTCGCGCAGCCAGATCTCGGTCTGATCGTGCCACTGCGGACTTCGGGCGAGCCTCGTCCCCTGCACCCACGCCCTCCCGTCGTCGTCGAAGAAGAGCGAGGGGTCGATGCCGTCGGCGCCCAGCCACACCGGCTCGCTCCAGGGACCCGCGGGGTCGGTCGCCGTGATCACGAAGTTCCCACCGCGTGCCGGATCGTTCTGGTCGACGAGCGTGCAGATCACCCAGAAGAGGCCGTCATGGTGGCGCAGCGTGGGCGCGTAGAGCCCGCTCGACGACGCCATGCCCGCCATGTCGAGCATCCCCGGCCTGTCGACGGCGTGCCCGATCAACTCCCAGCGGGCGAGGTCGGTGCTCCGATGGATGGGGAGCCCTGGCAGGTACTCGAACGACGAGGTGACCACGAAGTATTCGCCGTCCACCCGGCAGATCGAGGGATCGGGATGGCAGCCCGGCAGGATCGGGTTGCGGACCAGGGTCATCCCGGGATGACCTCGGAGCTCACCGACCGCGGATCCACGGGCGTCAGCGCATGGACGGCCCCCGTGATACGCACGGCCGCGCGGCGAGTGACATCCGTCGCGGCATCCGCACCGACCCACACCTGCACATCGCCGGGCTCGACGATGCGCACCATCGATCGGTCGCTGAACGCGAAACGCTGTGTCGGCACGCTGAACGCGACGTCGGCGGATTCGCCCGCGTCGAGCGTGAGACGGTGGAACGCGAGCAGCTGCGCGTCAGGGCGGGTGACGGATGCCACGACGTCGTGCCCGTACAGCTGGAGCACGTGATCAGCCGGCACGGAGCCGGTGTTGGTCACGCGCACGACCGCGCGGAAGGCATCGCCCGCAGAGACCTCTTCATCGACCGCGAGCAGGTCGTGGGCGAACGTCGTGTAAGACAGGCCGAAACCGAACGGGCGCACGGGTGTGGGATCGGTCGCGGTGACGTCCGAGGGCCCACCAAGGCGCGGATGCAGATAGGAGTACGGCTGGGCGCCGGCGGAGCGCGGCAGCGAGACCGGGAGCCGGCCCGAAGGATTCACCCGGCCCGTGATGACTCCGGCGAGCGCGGACCCCCCTTCCTCGCCGGGGAAGAACGCCTGCAGCACGGCAGCGGCACGATGCTCGCCGTCGAGCGCCCATCCGATCGCATAAGGGCGGCCGGTGAGGGCGACCACGACGACCGGGGTGCCGGTGGCGATGAGCGTCTCGACCAGTTCGCGCTGCACGCCCGGCAGCTCGAGCGACTCGGAATCGTTGCCCTCACCCACCGTGCCACGACCGAACAGTCCGGCCTGATCGCCCACGACGACGATCGCGACATCGGCGGCGCGGGCAGCATCCACGGCCTCCGCGAAACCCGACCGGTCGTCACCCTCGACGTCGCAGCCGCGGGCGCCGATCACTCGCGCGTCCGGCATCTCCGCGGTGAGGGCGTCGGCGACGGTTGGGATCTCGAAGCCGATCGGGTACTCCGGATGATGTGCGAGAACATGGTTCGCGAACGAGTAGCAGCCCATCAGCGCCTCGGCGCGATCGGCATTCGGTCCGATCACGGCGACGGTCGATGAGGTTCCCGTGAGCGGCAGCACGCCGTCGTTCGACAGCAGCACGACCGATTCTTCTGCGAGCCGTCGCGCGATATCGCGATGACGAGGCGAGTCGAGGTCGATCTCGGCGGGAGGGCCCTGCGCGAAGGCACCCGCCTCGAGGAGTCCGAGGTCCTCTTTCTGCGTGAGCACGCGCAGAACCGCGCGATCGATGAAGGCCTCGTCGAAGAGTCCTGCTCCGACCCGCTCGATCAGCGGCTCGAGATAGGCGTCCCCGGTGGGAAGTTCGACGTCGATGCCCGCCGTGAGCGCCGCCTGAGCCGCCTCACCCCGGTCGGAGGCGATGCGGTGCATGATCTCGAGGAAGGCGACGGCGAAGTAGTCGGCGACCACGACGCCGTCGAAGCCCCAGCGCTCCCGCAGCAGCTCGGTGAGGTACTCGGCGCTCGAGCCGAGCGGCACGCCGTCGATCTCCGCGTAAGAGTTCATGACGGAGCGCACTCCCCCGTCGATGACCGCCATCTCGAAGGGCGGCAGGAAGACATCGGCGACTTCGCGGGGTCCGGCCGAGACCGGGGCGTGGTTGCGCCCCGCACGCGAACCGGCGTAACCGACGAAGTGCTTGAGGGTCGCGTGCACGCCGGCCGCTTGGAGGCCCTTCACATAGGCCGTGCCGAGCACGCCGACCACGTAGGGATCTTCTGCGATGCACTCGTCGACGCGGCCCCAACGGGGATCGCGGATCACGTCGAGAACCGGGGCGAGCCCTTGGTGGATGCCGAGCTCGCGCATCGAGTCGCCGATCGAGAGCGCCATCTCCTCCACCAGGCCCGAGTCGAAGGAGGCGCCCCACGCGAGCGGTGTCGGGAAGGTCGCGGCCTTCCACGCCGCGAGACCCGTGAGGCACTCCTCGTGCACGAGGGCGGGGATGCCCAGACGCGTCTCGGTCTGCAGGCGTCGTTGTTCTGACCACAGCCATGCCGCGCGCTCGGCAGGGTCCACCGGCCTTGTGCCGTACACCCGCGTGAAGTGGCCGATGCCATGCCTGGTGATGTCGGCCAGCGCGCCCGAGGGGGCGGATCCGCTCATCTCGCTCTGCATGGGAGCGACGACCTCGCCGCCTTGGTCGAGCCAGTAGCCGACGAGCTGCGCGGCCTTCTCCTCGATCGTCATCTGCGCCAGGAGCGCCTGTACCCGAGCCGACGCCTGGGGGAAAGCGGGGATCACTGTCTTCTCCGTGTATGTCTGCATGGGTCAGCCCTTGACGGCTCCGGTCAGTCCACCGACGATCCGTCGCTCGAACAGGCTGAAGAAGACCAGCGCGGGCAGCATCGACAGCGAGGTGTATGCGAGCACGCGCGCCGTGTCGACCGAGTACTGCGATGCGAAGTTCTGCACGCCCAGCGGCAGCGTGAGCAGGCTCTGGTCGTTCAGGATGAACAACGGCAGCATGTAGCCGTTCCACGCCCCGATGAACGCGAGGATTCCGACCGTGATCACACCTGGCAGGCTCAGCGGGATCACCATGCGCCAGAAGAACCCGAGGCGCGACGCGCCGTCGATCGAGGCCGCCTCTTCGAGCTCCTTCGGGATCGCCTTCAGGAACGGCACGAGGATGATGATCGTGGTCGGCAGCGCGAACGCGATCTGGGGCAGGATGATGCCGGCCAGATTGTTCACGAGTCCGAGATTGCGGATCAGCAGGTACAGCGGCGTGATGGCGACGGTCACAGGGAACATCAGTCCGGCCGCGAACAGCGAGTACATCACCGCCTTGCCGCTGAACTCGTAGCGGGCGATGACATAGCTCGCCATCACCCCGAGCACGACCGCGCCGAGCGTCGTGCCGACACCGGAGATCACCGAGTTGCGCATCGCGTTCCAGAACGCCTCGCTGCCGAGCACGTCGGTGTAGTTCGCGATCACCCACGGCGACGGCCATGCCGAGGGGTCGGCGGTGATCTGCGAGTTGGTGCGGAAGCCTCCGACCACGATGTACAGCACGGGTGTGATGCAGATCGTGATGAGGACGAGAGCGAGCAGGTAGACGCCGGGGCTCCCCCAGCGGATGCCGGCGGCGTTGCGCCGCCCGCGGATCGTCGCGACCGGGATCGCGACCGAGGTCTTGAGGGTGTCGGTCATCGCCTGCGCGCCTTTCCGCTGTCGCCCGTGAGGGCGCCTTCGGTGTCTCGACGCAGCACGAACCGCTGGTACACCAGCGCCACGACGAGCGAGATGAGGAAGAGCATGACGGCGACGGCGTTTCCGTAGCCGTAGTTCCCCGCCAGGTGCCCGTTCTGATACATGTAGGTGGCCATGGTCGACGTTCCGGCGGTGGCCGCGATGTACTGACCCCAGATGATGTTGACGAGGTCGAACAGTTGCAGCGAGCCGATGACCGACAGGAACGCCCAGATCCGGATCGTGGGTCCGAGCAGCGGCAGCGTGATGCTCCACTGGGTCTTCCAGAACCCGGCGCCGTCGATCGCGGCCGCCTCGTAGAGCTCCTCCGGAATCGACTGCATGCCCGCGAGCATGAGGATCACGGCGAAGCCGATGTACTTCCAGGTGATGATGATCATGAGCGACCAGATCGCGATCGACGGATCGGCGATCCACGAGTTCTGCAGGGCGCCGAGGCCCCACTTCTCGAGCAGGGAGTTCAGCGCGCCGGCATCCTGGAGCATCAGGCTCCATCCGGTGCCGACGACCACCTCGGCGATCACGTACGGGGTGAAGATCAGCACGCGGATCAGCGAGCGTCCGCGGATCTTCTGATTCAGCAGGAGCGCGAACAGGATGGCGATCGGCCCCTGCATGACCAGGGACAGCACGACGATCGCGAAGTTGTGCGCCACCGCGTCGCGGAAGGTCTGATCCTGCAGCATCAGTACGTAGTTGTCGAGTCCGACGAACTCGGTGGGCCAGCCGAAGCCGTTCCACTTGAAGAAGCCGTAGAACGCGGCCATCATCACCGGGAAGATGACGAAGCCGAGGAACACGAGAAGTGCGGGGCCTGAGAGGAGCGCGATCTCGCCGCGCTTGCGCCAGTCGGCCCGCGGCGGTCTCCGTACCGGAGCCGACGTGCGGTCGGCTCCGGTACGGGTGCTCTTCTCAGACGCGGAGGATTCCATCTGCGTCTGTGTGTCGATCATGTCGCGGATCAGCCTCGCGCTGCCGCGTTGGCGATGCCGTCGACGAGCTTCTGCGGGTCGCCCTGCCCTGCGAGCATCTCGACGACACCCGCGTTGAGCGCGTTGCCGACGTTCTGCCCGAGGGCGGTGTCGAGCCACAGCGACACGTACGGGGCGGAGCTGTACGCCTCCATCAGCGGGGTCAGCGACGGGTCGGTCACGGCGCCCTTCGCGTCCTGGCTGGCCGGGATCGTCTGGAATGCGGTGGCGTAGTTCTCCTGCCACGTCTTCGACGAGATGAAGTTGAGGAACTCCTCGCACTCCTTCGGCGAATCGACCGCGCACGAGTAGCCGTCGACGCCGCCCATCATCGCCCCTGCGTCGCCGTCACCGCCGTCGACCTCTGGGAACGGGAACCAGCCGAGATCGGGCAGCGGCTTCTCGTCGGGGGTCAGGCTGGCGATCACGCCCACGTCCCACGCGCCCATGAGCTCCATGGCCGCCTGGTGGTTGGCGAGGAGGCCCGCGGAGGAGTTCGCGCCCTGCTGCGCCGTCGTGGTGAGGAAGCCGTCGTTGAACGGCTCGACCGCCGCGAAGTCGGCGAGGTTCTCGGCCGCGTCCAGCCAGCACGGGTCCGAGAAGTCGGGGTCGGTCGAGAGGCTCTGCACGATGTCCTGGCTGCAGGCGCGCACCGCGAAGAAGTAGAACCAGTGCGCTGCAGGCCAGGCGTCCTTCGCGCCGAGCGCGATGGGAGCGACGCCGGCGGCCTTGAGCTTGTCGACAGCGGCTTCGAGGTCGTCGAGCGTCTTCGGCTCCTCCGTGATGCCGGCCTGGGCGAACAGGTCCTTGCTGTAGAAGATCCCGCCCGGAAGGACGGCGCTCGGCATGCCGTAGATCTTGCCGTCGATCGTGAACGCGCTGAACGGCGCGTCGCCGAACGCGGTCTTCACGTCGTCGTCGATGAGGTCGGTGAGGTCCTTGACCTTGCCTGCGCTCACGATGTCGGCGAGCTTGCCTCCGCCGCGCGCCATGAAGACGTCCGGCATGTCGCCGGAGTTGACGGCGGTCTGCAGCTTGCCGTCCATGTCCTCGTTCTGGATCGAGGTGACCTTCACGGTCACGTCCGGGTTCTCCTCGTGGAATGCCGCGGCCGCATCCTCCCAGAACTGCTTGCCGTCACCCGTCGTGGAGTTCTGCCAGACCGTCAACGTCACGGTGCCGTCATCTGCGGCGTCGGATCCGCCGGCGGTGCACCCGGTCAGGCCGAGCGACCCCAGTGCGACGACGCTCACGCCGGTCGCCCATGCTCTGCGCATCTTCATGCTGTGTTCTCCTCTTCGTCGAGTTCTCGCGCGGCATCCGCCTTGATTTGTTGCCGCCCACACCAAATGTGCTCCGCCCACTCTGACACTCCCCACCCGAGCGTGTCAAACGATATCGATAACGTTTTCCAAACGTAGACTGGATCCCATGAACCGCAGACCGACGATCACCGACGTCGCCCGTGCAGCCGGGGTCTCCGTCGCCACCGTGTCGAAGGCGATCAACGACCGCGACGGCGTCTCGGCATCGACCCATGCCCATGTGCTCAAGGTCGTCGCGGAGCTCGGTTACGAGAGCTCGCTGGTCGCCACTTCCATGCGACGGGGGCGCACACACGTGATCGGCGTGCTCGTCGCCGAGTTCGAGCCTTTCGCGCTGCAGCTGCTGCAGGGCGTCTCGACCGCGCTGCAGGACACGCCCTACGACGTGCTCGCCTATGCCGGCACCGTCTCGGCCGGAGAGCACGTCGGCTGGGAACGCCGCTCCCTGTCACGACTGGGCGGCACTCTGATCGACGGCGCGATCCTCGTGACACCGACCACGACGCCTGCGCATTCCTCGGTGCCCATCGTCGCCGTCGACCCGCACACGGGACCCGACGGGCCGGCGACCGTGGCCGTGCAGAACGTCGACGGCGCCCGGGCGGCCACAGAGCACCTGATCTCGCTGGGCCACCGCCGCATCGGCCATCTGCGAGGACGCACCGACCTCGAGTCGGCGCATCAGCGCGAGGCGGGCTACCGACGGGCCCTCGAGGATGCGGGGCTGCCCGTCGACCCTGCGCTCATCGCCGACGGCGGCTACCGCGCGGCCTCCGCGACAGCCGGCGCGAACGCTCTGCTCGAGCTGTCCGATCCCCCCACAGCG
Organism: Microbacterium sp.; assembly: GCA_019510305.1. Taxonomy (GTDB): domain Bacteria; phylum Actinomycetota; class Actinomycetes; order Actinomycetales; family Microbacteriaceae; genus Microbacterium; species Microbacterium natoriense_A. Next base: position 44,237 of record JAEKKN010000049.1, on the reverse strand, counting down.
GTGTTCGCCGCGAACGATCTCAGCGCGATCGAGATGATCCGCGTCGCCGCCGAGCGCGGTCTCACGACGCCCGGCGATCTGTCGGTCGTGGGGTTCGACGATGTGCCGCAAGCCGCCTCGAGCATCCCTCAGCTCACCACTGTGCGTCAGCCGCTCATCGAGATGGGCGCCTCCGCCGTCCGCGTGCTTCTCTCGATGCTCGACGGCGGCGACGCCGAGCACGTGCGGATGCCCGCCGAGCTCGTCGTCCGCTCCTCGACCGCGGCCCCGGCGTCCTGATTCCCTACTTTCGAATCGGGTGACGGGCCGATCCGCGTCCCGACGGCGGGTCTGCACGATTCGACCGAGCGCACGGGCGTGGCAGGATGAACGGATGCACAGACGCGGAGCCGGCCGATGACTCGCGGCCTGGCGGCGATGCGCGACACCGGCTTCCGCTGGTTCTTCCTCTCGCGGGCGATCACGATGATCGCCGGTTCGATGTCGTCGATCGCCCTGGCCTTCGCGGTGCTGGGGATCGACAACGCCTCGGAGTCCCTCGCGATCGTGCTGACGGTCTTCACGTTGTCGAACGTCGTGTTCCTGATCTTCGGCGGCGTGGTCGCCGACCGACTGCCGCGCGCACTCGTGATCCAGAGCTGCTACGTGATCGACATCCTCTCGATCGGCACCACGGCGGCTCTCCTGTTCAGCGGCACCGCGACCATCCCGCTGCTCGCTGCGCTGTCGGCGGTGAACGGCGCGGCATCCGCCTTCGTGATGCCTGCCATGCAGGGCATCATCCCGCAGCTCACGACGCCGGAGCATCTGCAACAGGCGAACGCGATGCTCTCGTTCGTGCGCTCGGCGACGACGATCGGCGGCCCGATCATCGCCGGCGCCCTCGTCGCGTCAGCAGGGCCGGCCTGGGTCATGGTGATCCAGGCCGGGGCTTGGATCGTCGCGATCGTGCTCCTGGCGCTGGTGAAGCTGCCCGCGCCCGACCCGTCGAGGTCGAGCTTCTTCCGCGATCTGCGCACCGGGTGGCACGAGTTCTGGTCGCGCACCTGGATGTGGAGCATCTGCCTGGCGTTCATGGTGATGAACGCGATCCACATCGGCGCATGGGGAGTCGCCGGTCCGTTCATCGCGAAGAACGACCCGCGTCTGGGGATCACCGGCTGGGGATGGGTGCTCAGCGCGGAAGGCGCCGGCATCCTCCTGATGACCCTGGTGATGATGTGGCTTCCGCTGCGCAGACCCCTGCGGTGGGGCATGCTGGCCGTCAGCGCCCTCGCGATCCCGCTGGCGGTGATGGGGCTCTATCCGCAGGCTCTCATCGTGGCGATCGCCGCTTTCGTCGCGGGCGCGGGCGTCGAGGTGTTCAACACCGGCTGGAACGTGACCGAGATGGAGCAGATCCCCGGTGACAAGCTGTCGCGTGTCGCGAGCTACGACATGCTGGCGAGCTTCGTCGCGATGCCCTTGGGCACTCTCGCCTTCGGCTGGCTGATCGGACACGTCGACGTGTCGTCGCTGCTCATCGGCTCTGCGATCGTCTACGCGGCGATCGCGCTGGGCACGATGCTGGTGCCGAGCGTGTGGCGGATGGGCCGCATCGAGGGGGCGCTCACGAGCTGACGCAAGTGGCGGATTCATAGCATCCCCGATAAGACTGAGCGCATGACCTTCGCCGCCCTCCAGTCGCTCGCCGACCGCGCCGCCCTGTTCACCGCTCTCCGTCAGGATGCCCTGGTCAGCGCGACCGACGACCTCGGCGACCACCGCTGGGACGCCGACATGAATGCCGGCACGATCACCTTCACGGCGAATGCGGACCCCTCGCGACAGGTCGTCACGCGCGCCCAGCTGATCGCGACGATCGCGCCGGGCCCGCGCTCGCTGCTGTGGGCATGGGCGCACCCTCAGGGCGACGCCCAGGGACTCGCGGCTCAGCTGCGCGCGCACGGGCTCGAGCAGGGCATCGCCGAGCTGTTCGACCCTGAGCTTCCGTTCCCCGCCGATGCGCCCGGAGACGAATCCTGGATCGCAGCGGCCGCCCACACGGTCGGCGGAGCCGCGATCGAGATCACCGGGTGTTCACCGTATTACTCCGCACCGATCGGCGGCGGCACCCGCGCGGTCTTCCTGCTCGACGCGCCGATCCCCGATCTCACCGTGGCCGCGGCCGTCATCGCGCTCCCCCGCATCCTCTCGGGCCTGGCCCTGGCCGACGCACGGACCGCCGTGTGGGATCTCGCCCGCCTGGCCGGGTGGAGTCTGACCTGGGCGGACGAGAACTACACCGGGGCGTCCGTCATCGACGCGTCGGGGTCGGCCACCTTCCGCTTCGACGAGCAGGCGCGCATCATCGGTTTCGAGGGATCGCTCGGCGCACAGGGGTGACGCACGACCGCTGCCGCCCGAGGCTCGGATGTGGAATTCTGGACTTATGAAGAACGGAATCGTCCGGTTCGCAGCGCTCTACGTATTCAACGTCGTCGTGCTGCTGCTCATCGGCATCGTATTCAGCAGGGTCAGCGTCGGACTCCACGCGCTCTGGGCGGCCGTGATCCTCACACTCGCTGCGCTGTTCGTGAAACCGGCGCTCCGGGCCGCGTTCGCCCGCTCCGCGGCGAAGTCTGCGGCCGACCGCACCAGGGTCGGCGAGAAGACCGTGCAGTACGCGCTCGTCTATGTCGTGGAACTCATCATCTGGGTGCTCACGGTGTGGTTGAGCGCCGTGCGCGCGTCGGGATTCTGGGCCTTCGCCCTGCCGCCCCTGATCCTTCTCATCGGCTGGGTGATCTACGACCGGATCGATGATCGGCTGCACGCCAAGGCGTCAGAGGTCTATGACTCGGTATCGGCGAGGATCTCCAGGAAGCCGGAAGCGGCGGCATCGTCCCCCGCATCCGATTCTCCCGCGACCGCCGAGGCGCGCCGCGAGCTGAACGACGGTCTCACCGCAGAGCAACGTCGCATGCTCGACGAACTCGGCTGACCTCCCCGACCCGACGAGGCTCGCTCAGACGAGCCGTTCTGCCGCCTCGACCACGTTCGTCATCAGCAGTGCGACGGTCATCGGGCCGACTCCGCCCGGATTCGGAGAGAGGAAGCCGGCGACCTCGGCGACGTCGGGGTGCACGTCTCCGAACACCCGACTCTTGCCCGTCTCGGGGTCGGACTCGCGGGTCACGCCGACGTCGAGCACCGCAGCGCCGGGCTTGACGTCCGCCGTCGTGATGAGGTGCTTGACCCCGGCGCCGGCGACGATCACGTCGGCCTGACGCAGGTACGGCGACATGTCGGGCGTGCCAGTGTGCACCTGCGTGACCGTGGCGTTGATGTCGCGACGCGTCAGCAGCAGCCCCATGGGGCGTCCGATCGTGACGCCCCGCCCGACGACCACGACGTGCTTGCCCTTGAGGTCGTAGTCGTTGCGCAGAAGCAGCTCGATGACCCCGCGCGGCGTGCACGGCAGCGGCGTCGTGATCGGGTTGTTCACGTTCAGCACGAGGCGTCCGAGGTTGGTCGGGTGCAGGCCGTCGGCATCCTTCGCCGGGTCGATCCGCTCGAGGATGGCGTCGGTGTCGAGGTGCTTGGGCAGCGGCAGCTGCACGATGTAGCCGTGGCAGTCGGGGTCGGCGTTGAGCTCGTCGATCAGCGCCTCGACCTGCTCCTGCGTGGCATCCGCCGGGAGCTCGCGCTGAATCGAGTTCATCCCGATCGCCTCGGACTGGCGGTGCTTCATGCCGACGTACAGCTGCGACGCCGGATCGGCGCCCACGAGCACCGTGGCGATGCCGGGCACGATCCCCTTGTCCTTGAGCACCGCGACGCGCTCGGTGAGCTCGGCCTTGATGGATGCTGCGGCGGCCTTGCCGTCGAGGATCTTCGCGGTCATGTCGTTTCTCTTCCTACTTGTCCTACGTGCATCGTCACTCGTCGAATGCACGGATTCGCACCGAGTGCACGGCTTCTTCACGTCGAGAAGCCGTGCACTCGCCGAGAGCCCGTGCACTCGACGCGGCGCGACGGCGGACGGGGCTTACTGCTGCAGGTCGGGGTACAGCGGGAAGGCTGCGGCGAGCGCGTCGACGCGGGCGCGCAGGCCTTCGACGTCAGCACCCGGCAGAAGCGCGAGGGCGATCACGTCGGCGACCTCGGTGAACTCGGCGTCGCCGAAGCCGCGGGTGGCGAGAGCCGGGGTGCCGATGCGCAGGCCGGAGGTGACCATGGGCGGACGAGGGTCGTTCGGCACGGCGTTGCGGTTCACCGTGATGTGGATGTCGTGCAGCAGGTCTTCCGCCTGCTTGCCGTCGATCACGGCGTCGCGCAGGTCGACGAGCACGAGGTGCACGTCGGTGCCTCCCGAACGCACGCCGATGCCGGCATCCTTCACGTCCTGCTTCGAGAGGCGCTCGGCGAGGATCGCGGCGCCGCGCAGCACACGCTCCTGGCGCTCCTTGAACTCGGGGGTGCCCGCGAGCTTGAACGCGGTCGCCTTCGCCGCGATCACGTGCATGAGCGGCCCGCCCTGCTGGCCGGGGAAGACCGCGGAGTTGATCTTCTTCGCGATGTCGGCGTCGTTGGTGAGGATGAAGCCCGAGCGCGGGCCGCCGATCGTCTTGTGCACGGTCGAGGAGACCACGTGCGCGTGCGGCACCGGGTTCGGGTGCAGCCCCGCGGCGACCAGACCGGCGAAGTGCGCCATGTCGACCCACAGGAGCGCACCGACCTCGTCGGCGATCGCACGGAAGGCGGCGAAGTCGAGCGTGCGAGGGTAGGCCGACCAGCCGGCGATGATGACCTTCGGCTTGTGCTCGATCGCGAGACGGCGGACCTCATCCATGTCGATGGTCGAGGTCTCGGGGTTCACGCCATAGGCGACGATGTCGTAGAGACGGCCCGAGAAGTTGATCTTCATGCCGTGCGTGAGGTGACCGCCCTGGTCGAGCGAGAGGCCGAGCAGCGTGTCGCCGGGGCGGGCGATCGCATGCAGCACTGCGGCGTTCGCGGAGGCGCCCGAATGCGGCTGGACGTTGGCGAACTCGGCGCCGAAGAGATCCTTCGCACGCTGGATCGCGAGCTCCTCAGCGACGTCGACCTCTTCGCAGCCGCCGTAGTAGCGGCGGCCGGGGTAGCCCTCGGCGTACTTGTTCGTGAGCACAGAGCCCTGCGACTGCAGCACGGAGACGGGCACGAAGTTCTCGGATGCGATCATCTCGAGGAACGTCTGCTGGCGCTTGAGTTCGCGGTCGAGGACCTGAGCGATCTCCGGATCGACTTCGGCGAGCGGGGCGTTGAAGTAACGGTCGGTCATGTGACGTGCTCCTCTGACAACGGATTCGAAAGGGGGTGCTTCCATCGGCCCAGGCGCGCGGTCGAATTCCGTGGTCAGTCGCTCCCCGGTGGTAGTCCACCCAGACGCCAGTCGCGACGGTTACGAGCATAGCGGATGCCGCAGCGCGAAGCGCCCTGGATGACATCCGCCCTGTTCAGGCCGTGCACCCGCACGATAGGTTTTGTTCATGGTCTTTCCCCATCCCCTGCCGCTCGTGCCGGCACCCGTGTCCGCGACCACAGGGGAAGGACGGATGCCGGTCACCCCGGCCCTCCGTGTCACCGGACCGGCAGACGCCACCACGCAGTTGATCGATGCGGTCGAGCGGCGCAGCGGCATCCGCCTGCCGTCCACCGACGGCCCGGCGGAGATCACCCTTCGCATCGATCCGACGAACGGCTCGCCCGAGGGATACTCTCTCGCGATCGCCGACTCCGCCGAGATCGTCGGCGCCGACGGGGCAGGGCTTTTCTATGGCGTGCAGACGCTCCTGCAGCTGCTGCGCGAAGACGAGGACGGCACCTGGGGATTCCTCCGCGTGCAGATCACGGACGCTCCACGGTTCCCCCGCCGCGGCGTGATGCTCGACGTGGCCCGCCACTTCTTCGGGGTCGACGATGTGAAGCGGTTCATCGACAGCACGAGCGCCCTCAAGTTCAACCACCTGCATCTGCACCTCAGCGACGACCAGGGATGGCGCATCCATATCGATTCCTGGCCCCGGCTCACCGAGCTGTCGTCATCGACATCCGCCGACGGCGACCCCGGCGGCTTCTATTCGAAGGACGACTACCGCGAGATCGTCGCCTACGCGGCATCGCGCCACATGATCGTGATCCCCGAGATCGACCTGCCCGGTCACACGCACGCGATCGGCGTCGCCTATCCCGAGCTCGTGGAGGCGCCGGTGCTCAACGACGACCTGATCGCCGACTCCGCACGCCTCGGGCAGCCGCTGCCCGTCGCCGGCGAGAGGTACACGGGGTGGGGCGTCGGCCACTCCAGCGTCCGCATCCACGAGGAGCGCACCTACGACTTCGTGCGCGACGTCGTACGAGAGCTCGTGGAGATGACTCCCGGACCGTACATCCATGTCGGCGGAGACGAATCGCTCGGCACGCCCCAGGCGGACTTCGATCTGTTCGCGTCGCGAGCGACCGCGATCGTCGTCGAAGCGGGCAAGACACCCGTCGCCTGGCACGAGATGGGCTCCGCCGAGAACATCGCCCAGGGAACCGTCGGACAGTACTGGGGCTCGACCTCGCCGCAGGGCACGCATGCCGATGAGGCCGCCCGCTTCGTCGATCGTGGCGGCGCACTGATCATGTCGCCGTCCGACGCCGCCTATCTCGACATGAAGTACGCGCCCGACTTCCCCCTCGGCCTCGACTGGGCCGGGATCATCGATGTGCGGACCGCATACGAATGGGACCCGACCGCCGTCCTCGACGTGCCCGCTGCGGCGATCCTCGGGATCGAGGCCCCGCTGTGGAGCGAGACGACCCCGAACTACTCCGATGTCGAGCAGCTGGCTTTCCCGCGCGCCGCTGCCCACGCCGAGATCGGGTGGTCGCCGCGGGAGAGCCCTGCGCGCACGTGGGAGTCGTTCCGCTCACGTCTGGGCGCTCTCGCTCCCCTGTGGAATGCTGAGGGCATCGCCTTCCACCGCAGCGCCGAGGTCTCCTGGAGCGAACGATGACGGTTCACCGCACCACGACGGGCTCGCTCGTCATCCACTCCGCCCGCATCGTCGACCGCGGAGAGATCGTCGAAGACGGCTGGGTGCGCATCGAGAAGGGCGTCGTTGCGGCTCGCGGCACGGGCGCGGCCTGGTCACCTGCGGACGTGGTCGTCGATGCGCGGGAGCTCGCCGGAGCGGATGCCCTGCTCACGCGTCGACATCCACGGACATGGCGGCGCCGGCGCCGCTTTCGACGACGGCGTCGACGCGATCCGCACCGGCCGCGAACTTCATCGCGCCCATGGCACGACGCGCGCGGTCGTCTCGCTGGTCACCGCGTCGCTCGACGATCTCGCCCGCAGCGTATCCGCCATCGCCGACCTGATGAAGACCGACTCCGACATCCTCGGTTCGCACCTCGAGGGGCCTTTCCTCGATCCGGGGCACCACGGCGCGCATGAGCCCTCGCTGCTGCGCGAACCGGCGGCGGCCGACGTCGCTCGCCTGCTCGAGGCCGGGCGCGGCACCGTGCGCCAGGTCACCGTCGCCCCCGAGCTGCCCGGCGGCCTCGACGCCGTCAGGCAGATCGTCGCCGCCGGAGCCGCCGCGGCTGTCGGGCACACGAACGCCGATGCCGCAACGGCGAACGGGGCCTTCGAAGCGGGTGCGTCGATTCTCACGCACGCCTTCAACGCGATGCCCGGCATCCATCACCGCGCACCCGGCCCTGTCCTGGCCGCGGCCGCAGACCACCGGGTCGTCCTCGAAGGCATCGCCGACGACGTCCACCTCGATCCGTTCGTGATCAAGCTTCTGTTCGACTCGGCACCGGGTCGGGTGGCCCTGATCACGGATGCGATGGCCGCCGCGGGCAGCGCCGACGGGCACTACGACCTGGGAGCGGTGAGCGTCACCGTCGAGAACGGCATCGCCCGCGCTGACGACACCGGGTCGATCGCCGGTTCGACCCTCACCCAGGACGTGGCGCTGCAGCGCGCCGTCGGCGCAGGTGTGGCACTGCCCCAGGTCGTACGCGCCCTGACGGAGACGCCGGCACGGGCGATCGGCGTCGGTGATGCGTTCGGATCGCTGCAGATCGGATGCTGCGGCGATGCCGTGCTCATGGATGCGGAGCTGCGCGTCGTGCACGTATGGGTGGGAGAGCGGCCGACTCTCTGAAACCACGCCTCGCGCAGCGACGCGCAGCTCTGCGCACTCCGATCATTCTGTTCTGCGGGAGTGGGAGGCCACCGGTCCCCAGATCGGCGGCCTCATCCCCACATCCCCGTTTTTCAGAGAGGGCGGCCGGGAACTCCTCCCCCGAGGCTCCCGACCCGCCCTGCCGGTGCTGTTACCCCTCGCACCAGCGCCTAGGAACCCCGCCCCCCGGTGGCGTTCCATCAGCTGTCTCTGCATGATGAGACGACGCGCCACTCGATTCATTACGCGAGTTCTCAGAAGTTTTTCGAGAATCTTCCGAACTCCAGCTCGCCGCCGGCTCAGTTTCCCTCGCGAACAGGGATTCTCCCGATCCTGCGGATTTCGGGTCAATTGGGTTGAGGGGTGGCCAGGCTGAGAATTTCGGGTGAGAATGGAAAGACGCGTGATGAAGACGACGCTTGCGCGTCTCTTCTTGTGAAGGCGCATCCGCCTTTCACGACAGATGGATGGCTGTGGACGACGAGAACACCCTGCACGACGACACGATCGCCGATGCCGAACTGGTTCTGCGCACCCGCTCGGGTGATGCGGAGGCGTTCGGCGAACTCTGGCGACGTCATTACCCCTCTGGCATGTCGGTCGCGCGATCTATCACCTCGTCGATCGACGCCGACGATCTCGTGCAGGAGTCGTACACCCGCATCTACCAGGCGATCATCAAGGGCGGCGGTCCGAACGGGTCCTTCCGCGCCTATCTGTTCACCAGCATCCGCAACACCGCTGCCGCCTGGGGTCGCTCGCGACGGGAATCCGCCATCGACGAGCTCGACTCGGTCGCCGATCCCGACAGCACCGAGCAGGCGTCGAACGAGGCGCTCGATCGCAGCCTGACTGCTCAGGCCTTCCGCAGTCTTCCCTCCCGCTGGCAGGAGGTGCTCTGGTACACCGAGATCGAGCAGATGAAGCCGAACGAGGTGGCGCCGCTGCTGGGCATGAAGGCCGGTGCCGTGTCTCAGCTCGCCTTCCGCGCGCGTGAAGGGCTGCGCGAGGCATGGATCCAGGCTCATCTGCGCAGCGCGGAGCCCGGCTCAGAATGCCAGTGGACCATCGAGCACCTCGGCGCCTACTCTCGCGGCAACCTCGGCACGCGCGATCACAAGCGCCTGGAACAGCACCTCGACGAGTGCGCCCGCTGCATGATCGTCGCGGCCGAGGCGAAGGACGTCTCCACTCGTCTCGCCCTCGTACTGCTCCCCCTCGTCCTCGGGATCGCCGGCTCGGCCGGCTATCTCGCAACGCTGCAGGGCGGCGGCACGCCGATCGTCGCACTCGCCGCGATGCCGTCGAGCGTCATCCAGGGCGGCGTCGTCGCCGGCGGCGCGGCCGTCGGCGGTGTCTCGGCCGGCAGCGGATCGACCGGAGGCAGCGGCGCCGGTTCCGCGGGAGCCGGCGGCTCCGCGGGAGCAGCCGGCAGCACGGCCGGTGGAGCGCTCACCGGGATCGGCGCGCTGGTGGGCGCCGGGTCGGCGGTTCTCATCGTGGCGGGCGTCGTCGCCGCGTCGACGATCTTGCCTGCGCTCTCCGGCGCCAGCCCGGCAACGTCGCTGCCGGATGCCGCGGCAGCCGACTCGTCGTCGTCGATCTCGACCGACATCGCTCCCGACGACTCGATGACGACGGAATCGCCTCTCGTCATCGAGACGCCGCCTGCGGAGGAGCCGACTCCGCCTGCGACCGATCCCGCCGAGGAGCAGCCGCTCGTCGAGGAGGCGCCGGTCACGACCGCGCCGACCACTCCCCCGGTGGCGCCGGAGAAGCCGACCGATCCGGAGAAGCCCGTCGACCCGGAGAAGCCGGTGGACCCGGTGGATCCGGTAGATCCGGTGGACCCGGCACCCCCCGCAGGGACGCCGACTGTGGCCGACGCAGATGTGCGGTTCGAAGGCCTCGTCACGCACTACACCGTTCCCGTCTCGGGCACGCCGGGAATGACCGTGACGACGTTGATCGACGGCGGCACGGGGGGCAACGGCGAGACCGAGCTCGTCGAGACGGAAGCCGATCCCACCATCGGCTACGGCACCATCGATCTGCGACCCACACTCGCGCAGATCTGCAGCAACGCGACCGTCGACTTCTTCTACACCGCCGACGGGTTGAACGGCACCGCGTTCTCCACCACACTGCAGGACCTGAACAGCTTCTACCCAGGGGACCTGCTCTGCCTGTTGGCTGACGTCCCGGCAACCGCACCCGCCGAGCCGGTCGTTCCAGCAGTCACCGACCCGGCCCCCGTCGATAGCGTCGCCGACGACACCGCACCGATCGAGGCTGCACCCACCGAACCGGTACTCGTCGAGCCTGCACCCGCAGTCGAGACGGTCCCCGCCCCGACCGAGCCCGCCGCCCCCGAGCAGCAGGGCCCCGTCGAGACGGTCGTCGACGCGACCACCGGCGTCCTCGACCCCGCTGCGACACCGACCGAGTAGCCTCCGGGCGGCGAATAGACTGGGAGCATGTCCCAGCAATCCGCACCCGTACCCGGCGTCGACCGTCCGAACGTCACCGTTCTCGACGTCATCCGCGCCATCGTCCTGGTGGTCGCGATCGGGACGCTGGCTCTCTGGGGCTTCGCCACGTGGCCGATGCCGTGGAACATCGTCCTCGGCATCGGGGCGCCGGTCGTCGTGCTCCTCGTCTGGGCGCTCTTTCTCTCGCCGAAAGCGGTGCTGCGACTGCACCCGTTCCTGCGTGCGGCGGTCGAGTTGCTGATCTACGTCGGCGTGACGATCGCCTGGTGGCTCATGGACCAGCCCTTCATCGGCCTCGCATTCGCGATCGTCGCCGTCGGCGCAGGAGTCGTCAGCGGGCGTCGCAGCCTGTCATGACCGTGATCGAGCAGCTGCGTGCCGCTCTCGGCGACATCGTCGACACCGACTCCGCAGCGCTCGAGGCCTGCCGCGGCGACCGATCCGGCCACATGGCATCGGGAGCCCCGCTCGCAATCGTGCATGCACTGACCGTCGAACACGTGCAGCAGGTATGCCGTATCGCCACGGAGACCCGCACGCCGATCGTGGTCCGCGGAGCGGGGACAGGTCTCGCCGGGGGCGCGAACGCCGGATCCGGCGAGATCGTGCTGTCCACAGCCCGGATGACGGCGGTGCATGAGATCCGCACCGACGATCTGCTCGCGGTCGTCGAGCCGGGCATCCTCAACGCCGACCTCAACGACATGCTCGCTCCGCACGGCCTCTGGTGGGCGCCGGATCCCGCGAGCCGCAGCATCTCGACGGTCGGCGGCAACATCGCCACCGGCGCCGGCGGCTTGCTCTGCGCAAAGTACGGCGTCGTGCGAGACGCGGTGCTCGGCGTCGACCTCGTCCTCGCCGACGGACGGCTCCTGCATCTCGGCCATCGCAGCGTCAAGGGCGTGACCGGCCTCGACCTCACGTCGTTGGTGATCGGGTCGGAGGGCGTCCTGGGCGTGATCGTCGGTGCGACTCTGAAGCTGCGCCGTCTCGTCGAGGGCACGACGTGCACGATCGCGGCGACCTTTCCCGGTGTGCGGACAGCGGCCGCAGCATCCGCCGCGGTCACCGCCGCAGGCATCCAGCCCGCCATCATGGAGCTGATGGACGCGGCGAGCCTCGCCGCCGTCGCGTCGCTGCTCGGTCTTCCCTCTCCTCCGTCCGGCACCGCGCAGCTCACGATCCAGACCGACGGACCTGCGGCCGCCGCCGAAGCGGATGCCGTGGTCGCCGTGCTCACGGCCCACGACGGAGTCGTTCAGGTCTCGCACGATCGCGAGGAGGGCGAGCGGCTGCTGACGATCCGACGCTCGATGCACCCCGCGATGGCCGCACTCGGCACGACTCTGATCGAAGACGTGTCGGTGCCCCGCAGCGCGATGCCCGCCATGTTCGATGAGATCGCGCGAATCGAGCGCGAGTACGCGCTGACGATTCCCACGGTCGCACACGCGGGAGACGGCAATCTGCATCCGAACTTCATCTTCGAAGGTCCCGAGACCCCGCCGCACGTGTGGGCGGCGGCCGATGCGCTGTTCCGAGCGGCCATCGCGCTCGGTGGAACCCTCACCGGCGAGCACGGCATCGGCACCCTCAAGAGCCGCTGGCTGGCCGAGGAGCTGGGGGCGGATCAATGGGAGATCCAGCGGCAGGTCGCTCGTGTGTTCGACCCGCTCGGCATCCTGAACCAGGGAAAGGTGTTCGCTGCACATGCCTGACATCCACGTGAGCGCGGCCGTGATCGTCGACGACGAAGGACGGGTCCTCGTCGTCCGGAAGAAGGACACCGTCAGGTTCATGCAGCCGGGAGGAAAGCCGGAGGTCGGGGAGACGGCCGCGCAGACGCTGATCCGGGAGCTGCACGAGGAGCTCGGCGTCGTGCTCGACGAAGCGGACCTCGAGCCGCTCGGCACCTTCATCTCGGAGGCGGCGAACGAACCCGGTCATCGCGTCGTCGCTCAGGCGTTCGCGACGTCGATCGCGCCCACCGCGGTGACCGTGCAGGCGGAGCTCGCCGAACTGCGCTGGATCACTCGCGAGGATGCCGTCGACCTTCCGCTCGCTCCGTTGAGCACGGAGCATCTGCTGCCGATCGCCTGGTCCCGCTGATCTGAGGGCTCAGACGCCCTGCCACGACGGCTTGTTGGCGAACGTATAGCGGTAGTAGTCCGCGAGCTTCAGCTTCGATGCCGCAGCCTCATCGACGACGACGGTCGCATGCGGGTGCAGCTGGATCGCCGAGCCCGGCAGGATCGCCGACAGCGGCCCTTCCACAGCATCCGCCACGGCCTGCGCCTTGCCTTCGCCGAAGGCGAGGAGCACCAGATGCCGCGCCCGCAGGATCGTGCCGAGGCCCTGCGTGATGCAGTGCAGGGGCACGTCGTCGATCGAGTCGAAGAAGCGCGCGTTGTCCTCGCGGGTCTGCTCGGTGAGCGTCTTGACACGGGTGCTCGAGGCGAACGACGAGCCCGGCTCGTTGAAGCCGATGTGGCCGTCGGTGCCGATGCCGAGGATCTGCAGGTCGACTCCCCCAGCCTCTGCGATCGCCGCCTCATAGTCCTCACCGGCATGCTGGATCGTCGCCTCTGCCCCGTTGGGCACGTGGATGCGCTGCGGGTCGAGTCCCAGCGGTTCGACGACCTCGCGCGTGATCACCGAGCGGTAGCTCTCGGGATGCGCAGGATCGATTCCCACGTACTCGTCGAGCGCGAATCCGCGCACGCGGGAGACGTCTACTCCGGAGATCCGCGTGCGCAGCGCCTGGTAGACCGGCAGCGGGGTCGAGCCTGTGGCGAGCCCCAGAACAGCGTCCGGCCGGCTCTCGATCAGTGCGATGATCTCCTCGGCGACCAGCGCACCGGCGGCATCCTTGTTCTCGACGATGACGACTTCAGCCATGTGACACGATCTCCTTCGATGATTCGGAGGCGCCGACGAGCGCGGCCCCGAAAGCGGCCGCCGGGGATCCGGCGGGAAGCGCCTCGATTCTCTCATCGAGACGCAGCGAGCGCATGAACGCCGACGTCGCGGCATCCTGCCTGAGGGCCTCGCGGATCCCCGAGTCGAGGCGGTCGCCGAGTGCGGTGAGACCGCCCCCGATGACGACGCGTTCGACGTCGGCTGACAGCACGAGCGCGCGCGTCGCGGCAGCAGCACCGCGGAAGAGGTCGGCGCGCAGCGCCACGGCATCCGCGTCGCCGATTTCCGCAGCGTCGAGGATGTCGCGCACCGGCAGCGAACCGGGGCGACCCCAGGCTCTGGCGAGGGCTCCCCCGCCGCAGAGGGTCTCGATGCACCCGACTTGACCGCAGCCGCAGACACGACCGTTCGGATCGACGGAGAGATGCCCGATCTCGCCGGCCGTTCCGTGGGACCCGCGCCAGATGCGTCCGTCGACGACGATGCCCGCGGCGACGCCAGTACCGAGATTCAGATAGGCCATCGACCCCGTGATGCCGCGCAGGACCGCAGCGCCGAGCGCTGCCGCCTTGACGTCGTTCTCGACACGGAACGCGATGCCGAGCTGCGCGCGACCGAGATCGGCGAGATCGAGCGACTCCACCCCGAGATTCACGGCGTGGATCACCCGTCCGGCGTCGGCGTCCACGAGTCCGGGGATGCCGACTCCGACAGAGTCCACCTCGTCGATCTCGAACTCGGCTTCGCGCGCCAGCGCTCGCACGGCGGCGACGATGTTCGCGACGACCTCTCGCTCTCCCCAACCGCTCTCCCGACGCAGTCGCCCGACGATCTCGTCGGCATCGTCGACCGCGACGGCGTCGATCTTGGTGCCGCCGACGTCGAGGCCGACGCGGATGCGTCGGCCTCTCACGAGACGCCGAGCTGGCTCGAGAGCACCATGACCGCAGCGCCGCGCAGCACGATGTCGTTCTGTCGCGTGAGACGGATCTGCACGTCTTCGAAGACCCCTTCCAGGGTGCGCGCGTGCAGCGTGGCGATGGCCGACTCGATGAGGATGCCGTCGAGCAGCTCCGCCGGCCCTGACAACACGACCTCGGACAGGTCGAGCGCCGCCACGATCGGCGCGATCCCGATGGCCATGCGAGTTCCGGCGTCGCGGAGGATCTCGTCTCGCGAATCGGGTGCGGCGTCGATCGAGGCGCTCAGACGGCTGACGCTAAGCCAGGCCTCGAGGCAGCCTTCCTTGCCGCAGGCGCAACGAGGCCCTCCGTCGGTGCCGACGACGACGTGACCGATCTCACCTGCAGCGAATCGGCTGCCGACGAGCGGCTGGCTGCCGGTGATGAGGCCGGCGCCGACGCCTCGTCCGATCTTGATGAGCATGAAGTCGGCCTTCGCCTCGCCGAACGTGTACTCGGCGAGCACGGCCGCGTTGGCGTCGTTGCGCACCAGCACCGGGAGGTCAAGATCGACGGCGAGCTTCGCCTCGAGAGGCAGGTTGCTCCAGCCGAGGTTCGGCGAGCTGATCACGTAGCCGTCCGGCCGCACGACCCCGGGTGTGCCGAGGCCAACGCCGAGCACCGGCTGAGTCGCCGAGCCGACGAGCGTTCGCGCGAGCTCGAGTGTCGCGGCGTAGACGGCGTCGCCGTCGGCTGTGTCGGGTCTCGGCACCTTGCGCCGTTCGAGCACCTCCCCGTCGAGGCTCAGAACCGCGCCGACGAAGTCACGGGGTCCGGACAGGTCGATGCCCACGATCTGGTGGCCGACGCGGTCGATGTCGATGAGGATCGGCGGCTTGCCGGGGCCGACCGTCTCGCGTACTCCCATCTCGACGACGATGCCGTCGGCGATGAACTCGGCGACGAGATCCGAGATGGTCACGCGCGTGAGCCCGGTCTCGCGCGAGAGGTCGGCTCGGCTCATCGCACCGGCGTGGTACAGGGTCTGCAGAACCAGCGCGCGGTTATGCCCGCGTGCGTGCTCTGGGAGCACCTTGGCGCGCGAACGCAGATGACGTCCGGGCCCGAAGGCGTGCGTGTTCGCCCCGGCGTAATCTGGCGACGATGCGGTACGCGTTCCATCCGATGCGGACATGTTTGTTAGTAGACCTTACGAACAAAATTAATGCAACCCTCCGCGCGAGACGGAGGGTCAGGGTTACCGAAACGTTATCTTACCTGCGACGCCACGACCCCGGCATCCGACCGCCGGAGAAGATGTTCGACGAGGCCGGCCACGATCTCCTCGCGCTGCTCGATCGTGAGCGGCTTGCCGGGGATCCCCGGCCTCCGCTGCGCGGGGGCAGGACCGTCGAGAGGACGATATCGCACGCCGGCCTCGGCCAGCCGACGAAGATGCGTCGGAAGGCGGCGCAGCAGATCCGCGACATCGCCGGGGCCTCCCCCGTCCCAGAGCCGCTCGGCGATCGCCGCGAGCCGAGGGAACATCGCGAAATCCACCCGGTCGCGTGTGGGCAGATGCTCCGTCCAGACGTTCGCCTGGCCTCCCAGAGCACCGGGCTCGACGCGCAACGAATAGGCGCGTTCGATCGTCAGCGGTGGCCCCACCCTGATCGGCTCCTCCTCGGAATCCGACTGGGGGTAGTCCAGGTACGCCTCGAGATCGGGGCAGGCGATCACCGGGATGCCCCGCCGCAGCGCCTCGCGCATCGCGACCGGCCCCCTCCACGCGAGGATCTCGACGCCGTCGGGGACGTCTCCCTCGAGCACCTCGTCCCAGGCGAGCGCCGTGCGCCCATGGCTGCGCACCCGCTCGACGAACTTCCTCGTGAACCACGGCTGCACGTCTCGCGCCGTCGCGAGACCGAGAGCACGCATGCGTTCGCCCGCGGCGGCGCTCAGAGCCCATTCCGTCACGGGCACCTCATCCCCGCCGATTCCGATCCACGGAGAGTCGAAGATCTCGACCAGGGCGTCGATCGCGGCGCAGCCGAAGGCGAGCGACGCCTCGGTGGGCGCCAAGGTGCGCGGGTTCACCCCGAAGCGCTCCCACGGCCCCTCTGGAGCCTCGCCGACATCGACGTTACCGAGCTCGGGGTACGCGGCCAGCGCCGCCTGCACGTGCCCCGGCAGCTCGACCTCCGGCACGATCGTCACGAAGCGGGCTCTCGCGTAGGCGACCAGCTCGCGCAGCTCTGCAGCGGTGTAGAAGCCCTCGTGCACCCCCGGCTCGACGGTCGAGAGAGGGCCGTGACCGAGCTGCGTCGCCGACCGTCGGGAGCCGACCTCGGTGAGCCGCGGATAGCCGGGGACCTCGAATCTCCAGCCCTGATCGTCGGTGAGATGCAGATGCAGAACGTTCAGCTGGTGGTCGGCGAGAAGATCGACGAGACGGCGCAGGTCATCGGCCGGGCGGAAGTGCCGTGCGACGTCGAGCATCACCCCTCGCCAGGCGTACGCCGGCGCCCCCGCCCACGTGCCGGCGGGGATTCGGGACTCCACCGCCCCCGGCACCCTGAGCTGACGAAGAACGGTGGCGCCTCGGAACACGCCCGCGGCGCTCGCCCCTCGCACCTCGATGCCGGAGGCTGCGACGGTCACCCGGAACGCCTCGTCGCCGACGCGCCCCGCGGCACGCGCTTCTGCGGCCAGCGACTCGTCGACCGTGAGACGGATGGGCGGCAGCGCGGGATCCGCGCGGCCGTCGGCCAACCGGCCGAAGGCCTCGCCCTCGCCGATGACCGGGGTCGACGCCCGCCAGAGGAACGGCTCGCCCGGGTCGATCTCGCTTCGAACATGCGGAACGACCGCGCGGTGAGCAGGCGGCGGCTTGCGCAATGCGGCGCCCGGCGTGGAGCCCGTGACCATTCCGCCTGCCACGACGGGCACACCCGAGACGAGAACCTCCACGATGCCGATCGGCCGCTCGAAGGGCGACTCGAACGTGGCGCCCGCCGCGACCGTCTCCGGGTCGAACAGCACGAGATCGGCGGTCGCCCCCTCCCTGATCACCCCGCGGGGAGCATCGCCGAGATCCAGTCCCAGGCGCGCCGCCGGGTTGGCCGACAGATGACGCACGGCCTCTTCCAGGGACAGGATGCCGAGATCACGGGAGTAGTGGCCGAGGTAGCGCGCGAAGGTCCCCCGGCCGCGCGGGTGCGGGCGCGTGCCGACCAGGATGCCGTCGCTCCCGCCGCTGTGCCGCGGATGCCTCATGATCGCCTGAACGTTCTCTTCGTGGCCGATGTGCATGAGGACGCCGGTGGCCGCCGCATCCGCGACGATCGTGTCGAGCACCAGGTCGACCGCGCGGCGACCTGTGTCGGCTGCGATGTCGGCGATCGTTCTACCGACCAGACCCTCGAGCTGCGGGTTCGCGACCCCGGAGATCTGGATCGCACTCCAGTCGGCCTTCTCGCCGTGGAAGCCGTCGCAGCCGCGCTCCTCGAGCTCGATGCGCACACCCTCGCGTCCTTCGGCATCGAGCGCCGAGATCGCCGCGATCAGATCTCCCGTCTCCGCGAGCCGCGAGGGCAGGAGCGCGGCGAGCGTGGTGGCGCCCGGCAGGTAGGGATAGCTGTCGAGCGAGACGTCGACACCGGCGGCGAGCGCCTCATCGACGAGCGCGAGCAGTTCAGCGGCGCGGCCACGGTTCGGGGCGAAGTTCATGGTCGCGTGCGTGAGGTGCACGGCGCACCCAGTGCGCCGTCCGATCTCGATCGCCTCGCGATACGCGTCGAGGGCTGCCCCTCCGTAACCGCGCGTGTGCGGAGCCCAGTACCCGCCGCGCTCCGCGACGATCCGGCAGAGCGCTTCCAGTTCAGCCGTGTCGGCGTACATTCCGGGCGTGTAGGTGAGACCGCTCGACATCCCGAACGCGCCGGCGTCGAGGGCGGCCCCGAGCGACTCGCACATCTCGGCCATCTCGGCGGGAGTCGCCGCACGGTTCTCGTGACCGACCGCCATCATCCGCAGGTTCCCCTGAGGCACGAGCAGAGCCGCGTTCGCGACCGTCGCCGCATCGACGGCCGCCAGGAGGTCGTCCATCGTGCGCCACGGAACATCGGCGGGCACGCCGTTCCAGCCCGCGATCTGAGCGGGGATCACGGATGCCGAAGCGTCATCGAGCGGTGCGTAGCCGAGGCCGTCCTGGCCGAGGACCTCGGTCGTTACGCCCTGCAGGATCTTCGCGTCATGTGCAGCACCGGTGAGGACGGCGAGCTCGCTGTGTGCGTGCATGTCGATGAATCCGGGGGCCAGCACGAGCCCTGCCGCATCGATCTCCGCCGCTGCGGCGGGAAGTTCGAGCTCGGTGCGATCCGCCGCACGCATGACGGCGACGATCCGCGCGCCTTCGACGGCCACGTCGGCGACGAACCTCTCGGCTCCCGTGCCGTCGACGACCGTCGCTCCGCGGTACACCCGGACGGGCTTCTCCGAGCTCAGTCGCACGAGCGCACCGCCCGCGTATCGAGGGAATCTGCGGCATCCGTAATTAGTACAGGCACCTAACAACGCTACTAGGCTTGCCGCATGACTGTGAAGACCCGCGTATCGACCGACGCCGCCCCCGCTCCGGCCCACACCTTCTCGCAGGGCGTGCGCAAGGGGCCGTTCGTGCAGGTCTCCGGCCAGGGGCCGGTCGACCCTGTGACCGGCGAGTATCTGCACATCGGAGATGTCGCCGCCCAGACCATCAGAACGCTCGAGAACGTCAAGG
Source organism: Microbacterium sp. (assembly GCA_019510305.1). GTDB lineage: Bacteria > Actinomycetota > Actinomycetes > Actinomycetales > Microbacteriaceae > Microbacterium > Microbacterium natoriense_A. The sequence continues at coordinate 24,937 of JAEKKN010000049.1, read as the reverse complement.
CGATCGTCGAAGCATCGGGGGCCACCTTCGACGACGTCGTCATGCTGCGCGTGTATCTGACGGCGCGCGAGGATTTCGCGACCATGAACGAGGCCTACGGCGCCTTCGTGACCGCCCACACCCCCAGCGGAGTCCTGCCTTCGCGCACGACCGTGTTCACGGGTCTGCCCCGTGAGGAGATGCTCGTCGAGATCGACGGCATGGCCGTCGTCGACTGAGCCGGGGCCGACGCGCGGGGCAACTTCACTCCGTTGCCTCCTCGTTACCTGCTATCGCGTACGATTGATATACCAAACACGTTGATCGCCGGGGGGTGAAGTTCGTGACTGATCTGATTTCTGCACCGGACGCTGCGACCGAGAAGACCGCTGAGGCGTCGTCTCCGGCTGACGCGTCCGCGACTGCTGTGCTCGCGAACGACGCCGACACCGCGGCGATGCCGCCGGTCGACGGCGAACAGCCCCTGGCGTGGGCCCCCATCGAGCCCGCACCCAAGAAGAAGCGACTGGGACTGTGGATCGGCCTGGGTCTCGGCGTCATCGCGCTCGGCGCGGGTGCCGCCTCGATGGTACTCATCGCACCGGGAACCACTGTCGCAGGCGTCCCGGTCGGCTGGATGACTCCCGGTGCCGCAGCCGACGCCATCAGCAACCACCTCGCAGGGACCACGGTCACGCTCACGGGCGCCGGCGACGACGTCGTGCTGACCGGTGCCGACCTCGGCGCCTCGATCGACTCGCGCGCCCTGGCTGATGAGGCCTTCGCCTCGAACCCGATGTGGAACGTCAGCGCATGGGGAACAGCCCTGCCCGGTGCCATCACGCTCGACCCGGCGAAGGCCGATGAGGCATTGCGTGACGCCGTTCCCACAAGCTTCGACGACCCCGTCGATGCCGCCGTCACCTTCGACGCGGCGACCGGCGCCTATGTCGTCGTCCCCTCGGAGACCGGCACAGCGATCAACGTCGCCGAGCTGACCGACGCGATCACCGAGACCATCGCCGACGGCGGCAAGAGCCTCGAGTTCTCAGGGGACCCGAGTCCGGCCATCGCCTCGGTCTCCGACGAAGACGCCACGACCGTAGCGACCTCGCTCAACACGATGCTCGGCAGCATCGGCTTCTACATCGGCGACGAGCGCACCGTGCCCGTCGACGCCGCCACGGCCGCGGGTTGGCTCACGGTCGTCGACACCGACGGCGAGCTCGGCATCGTCGCCGACCAGGCCGCGATCCAGGCCACGGTCGATACCCTGCCCGCCCTGGTGGACCGCGCACCGGTGAACGCGGCGAACGTCGTCAACTCCTCCGGCAAGGTTCTCCGCGCCGAGACCGAGGGCGTCAACGGGCGGACGATCGGCGACACGTCGAACATCGCCGAGGACTTCGCCGCCCAGCTCGAGAACGGCGACGGCATCTACGACATCACCGTGACGGAGACGCCGTTCGCATCGGTCAACCTCGTCCGCACCGCCGATGTGAACCTCAGCACTCAGACCGCGAGCTTCTACGAGAACGGCCAGTTGGTCAACTCGTGGAAGATCTCGTCCGGTGCCGCCGGCCACGCGACCCAGACGGGAAACTTCACGATCCGCGCGCACGTGCGCATCCAGGACATGAAGGGCGCCGACTACATCACCAAGGACGTCCCGTGGGTGACGTACTTCAACGGCGACCAGGCCTTCCACGGCACGTACTGGCACAGCAACTTCGGTCATGTCATGAGCCACGGTTGCGTGAACATGCCGATCTCGGCCGCGAAGTGGGTCTACGACTGGGCACCGGACGGCGTCGAGGTCTCCGTCCACTACTGATCGACGGATTCGCCGAAGGCGCCCGCCAGCCCTCGTGCCGGCGGGCGCCTTCGGCGTCTACCCAGACCCCGTACAACCGGACGCACGGAAAAGGGACCGGATGCCGTCGGCATCCGGTCCCTTCGTCACATCAGATCACGCGAGCGCGTCGATGATGCCGTTCAGCGTCGCCGAGGGGCGCATCACGGCGGTGACGAGAGCATCGTCCGGGCGGTAGTATCCGCCGATCTCCACCTTGTGACCCTGCACCGAGTTGAGCTCGGAGACGATCTTCTCCTCGTTCTCGGCGAGAGTCGCGGCCACCGGTGCGAAAGCTGCGGCGAGATCGGCGTCCTTCGTCTGCTTCGCCAGCTCCTGCGCCCAGTACAGGCTCAGATAGAAGTGGCTGCCGCGGTTGTCGATCGTGCCGAGCGCGCGGCCGGGCGAACGATCCTCCTCGAGGAAGATGCCGGTCGCGGCGTCGAGCGTCTCCGCGAGGACTCGGGCCTTCTCGTTGCCGGTGCGGTCGGCGAAGTGCTCGAGCGAGGCTGCGAGCGCGAAGAACTCGCCGAGCGAGTCCCAGCGCAGGTAGTTCTCCTCGACGAGCTGCTGCACGTGCTTCGGCGCGGATCCGCCCGCGCCGGTCTCGAACAGGCCTCCGCCCGCGAGCAGCGGGACGATCGAGAGCATCTTCGCCGATGTGCCGACCTCGAGGATCGGGAACAGGTCGGTGAGGTAGTCGCGCAGCACGTTGCCCGTCACCGAGATGGTGTCGAGGCCGTGTCGCATGCGCGCGAGCGTGTAGCGGGTGGCCTCCTCCGGCGCGAGGATCGTGATCGTGAGGCCCTTGGTGTCGAGGGTTGCGAGACCCTGGTGCACCTTGGCGATGATCTGCGCGTCGTGCGAGCGATTCGCATCGAGCCAGAACACTGCGGGGTCGCCGGTCGCACGGGCACGGCCGACCGCGAGCTTCACCCAGTCCATGACGGGGATGTGCTTGGTCTGCGTCGCGCGCCAGATGTCGCCTGCTCCGACCTCGTGCTCGATGAGCACGGTGCCTTCGCTGTCGAGCACCTGCACGGTGCCGGCCGATGCGATCTCGAAGGTCTTGTCGTGGCTGCCGTACTCTTCGGCGGCCTGCGCCATGAGCCCGACGTTCGGAACGGTGCCGATCGTGGCCGGGTCGAGCGGGCCGTTCGCGATCACGTCGTCGATCACAGCCTGATAGACGCCGGCATAGGACGAATCGGGGATGACGGCGAGTGTGTCAGCCTCTTCGCCCTCCTTGCCCCACAGCTTGCCGCCGTTGCGGACCAATGCGGGCATCGAGGCGTCGACGATCACGTCGCTGGGCACGTGCAGGTTCGTGGTTCCCTTGTCGGAGTTCACGTAGGAGAGGCGAGGCCCTGCAGCGATGGCCTTGTCGAAGGCCGCCGCGATCTCGGCGCCGCCGGTGACGTTCACGAGCCCCGCGAGGATCGAGCCGAGGCCGTCGTTCGCGCTGAGACCCGCCTCCGCGAGCTGGGCGCCGTACTGGTCGAAGACGTCTTTGAAGAACGCCTTCACCACGTGACCGAAGATGATCGGGTCGCTGACCTTCATCATCGTCGCCTTGAGGTGCACCGAGTACAGCACATCGTCGGCCTTGGCGGTCTCGAGGGTCTCGGTGAGGAACGCGTCGAGCGCGGACGCCGACAGGAACGTGGCATCGATGATCTCGCGCGGCAGGACCTTCAGTCCCTCCTTGAGCACGGTGACGGTGCCGTCGGCCGCCGTGTGGCGGAAGCTCAGCACGTCGTCGTGGGCCGCGACCCATGAGCGCTCGTTGCTCTTGAAGTCGTCATGACCGAGAGTGGCGACGCGAGTCTTCGAGCCCTCGGCGAAGGCCTTGTTGCGGTGCGGGTGCTTGCGGGCGTAGTTCTTCACGGCGAGCGGAGCACGACGGTCACTGTTGCCCTCGCGCAGCACCGGGTTCACGGCGGAACCCTTGATGCGGTCGTAGCGCGCACGGACATCCTTCTCCTCGAGCGAGTTCGGCTCGTCGGGGAAGTCGGGGATGTCGTAGCCCGCCGCCTGCAGCTCGGCGATCGCGCCCTTCAGCTGAGGGATGGATGCCGAGATGTTCGGCAGCTTGATGATGTTCGCCTCGGGAAGGGTGGCGAGACCGCCGAGGTCGGCGAGCGCGTCGCCGACCTGCTGCTCGGGCGTGAGCTTCTGCGGGAAGGCGGCGAGGATGCGGCCCGCGAGCGAGATGTCGCGCGTCTCCACCTCGATGCCCGCCTGGCCGGTGTAGGCCTGGATGATCGGGAGGAAGGAGGCGGTGGCGAGAGCCGGAGCCTCGTCGGTGTAGGTGTAGATGATGGCGTCGTCGGTCACCGGGAGGTTCTCCGTTCGCGGGGTGATTTGTCTCGATACCAAGATACCTGAGCGGCTCGACCCTCGCTGGGCCGGCGAGCCCCGTCGCGGTCCCCGGCATCGCCCCCGCGAATTATGTCGCTGCTGCGTGTGCAGGCGCTCGCAAGGGGTTAGCCTGGGATCATGTCCGAACTGCGCTTGGTCGAACTCTCCGCCGCGACGATCGTCGCCGTGAACAACCTGTCGCTCAAGCCCGGGCAGGAACAGTTCCTCGCTCCCGTGTCGTATGGCATCGCCGCGACCGTGGTGAACCCGAAGACCTCATGGCAGCGCGTCATCCTCGATCGCAATGAGGTCGTCGGCTTCGTGAGCGCGAACTTCGACCCCGAGGCGCCGGAGGAGCACTTCCGCTCCGTGCTGTGGCGCATCAACGTCGATGCCGACGACCAGGGTCGTGGCGTGGGCCGTTTCGCGGTCGAGGCTCTCATCGCCGAGGCGCACGAACGCGGCGTCGAGCACGTCAACGTCATCTACGAGGCCGGCGATGGCGGCCCCGAGAACTTCTTCCGCCGCGTGGGATTCACGCCTGTCGGCGAGACCGCCTACGGCGAAGTCATCGCCGAGATCCGAGTCTCTTCCTAGACCGGCGGCGGGGTCTCGAATCCCCTCCCCCATCGAGACCTCGTCGCCCTCTCTGCTGGTCCACCCTCGGCGGTCACACGCTGCCCGCACGGTGATTTGTTGGAATGAACCACAAAAGCCTTGCGCTCGGCGTCGCCGTCGATCTATCATCACTGAAGAGGCGCAGGCGAAGCGCTTCGACAGCAAGTGAGCGAAGCGACGACGGAGTCCCGATGACGACGATCCACGAGGTGGCGCAGGCCGCCGGCGTATCGATCAGCACCGTGTCGTACGCGCTGAGCGGCAAAAGGCCGATCTCCGAGAAGACGCGTCGCCGTATCGAAGAGGCTGCCCAGTCGCTGGGGTATCAGCCCGACGCGGGCGCGCGGATGCTGGCGGGCCGCCGCACGCACATCTTCGCCCTCACCGAGCCGCTGCGCGCCGACACGCACGCGCCGACGCACATGGCGTTCGTCCTCGCCACCGCGGTCGCCGCGCGCCGACGCGGGTACGACATCCTGCTTCTCACGGACGAGCAGACCTCGGAGGGGATGAACAGAGTCACGGCGAGCAACCTCGTCGATGCCATCCTCGTGCTCGATGTGGCCCCCGACGATGAACGGGCCGCGATCGCCCGCACGATGCGCACCCCGACGATCTTCATCGGCATCCCCGACGACGCGCAGGGACTCACCTGCGTCGACCTGGACTTCGAGGCGGCGGGAAGCATCGCGGTCGACCGCCTCGCCGACGCCGGGCACGAGCGCATCACCCTGCTGGGCCAGACCGAGGTCGCGTACCGCAAGTCCAACTTCCCCCGCCGCCTCCTGCACGGAGTGGAGGACCGGGCCCTCGAGCGGGGCGTCGCTGTCGACTGGGTCACGACGGGCACGGCCGCAACCGACGTCGCCGCCGTCCGAGAGGCGGCGGCATCCGCTCTCGACCGCGGCCACCGCGCCTTCATCGTGCACGCCGTCGACGACGTGCACGAGGCGCTCCTGTCGGTCCTCGCCGAGCGGGAGCTGCGCGTCGGCCACGACGTGTCGATCGTCTCGGCGGCGGCGTCCTTCGACACGTCCACGCTGTCCGCCCCCATCGACACGATTCCGCTGATCCCGCAGCAGTCGTGCGAGCTCGCCGTCGAACTCGCCGTGCGGCACCTCGAGGACGGACCGTCCTCGACCGGCATCCACCTTCTTCCGCCCGAGTACCGCACCGCCGGCTCCGTCGCTCCTCCGGGATAGACGGCGACTCCGCAACGGCGCATCGACGTCTGCGATATCGAAACGCTTCGACAAAGACCAACTGAACACCCGAACCACAACGCAGTGTCCGGCCCCAGGGCCACCGAGAAAGGAGTGCCGACGATGGCACGCAACACACGCAGGACCAAGACGCTCGCCGCGCTGGCCGCGCTCACCGCGACAGGACTCGCCCTGGCCGGCTGCACGCCGGGAGGTTCCGACGAGGGCGGCGACGGCCAGACCCTGAAGCTCTGGCACTACGAGAGCGAAGACAGCGCGATGGGCAAGGCCTGGACCGAGGCCATCAAGATCTTCGAGGAGGAGACCGGCGCCAAGGTCGAGTTCGAAGAGAAGTCCTTCGAGCAGATCCAGAAGACCGCGAGCCAGGTGCTCGACACAGACGCCGCCCCCGACCTCATGGAGTTCAACAAGGGCAACGCGACAGCGGGCTTCCTCGCCTCGACCGGCCTCATCACCGACATCTCCGACGCCGTCGACGAGTACGGCTGGGCCGACAAGCTGGCTCCGTCGCTGCAGACGACCGCCAAGTACTCCGACGACGGCGTGATGGGCGGCGACGCCTGGTACGGCATTCCGAACTACGGCGAGTTCGTCGGGGTGTACTACAACAAGGACGCCTTCGTCGCGGCCGGCCTCGAGATCCCCACTTCCTACGACGAGTTCGTCGACGTGCTCGACGCGTTCGTCGCGAAGGGCATCACTCCTCTGGCCGAAGCCGGCGCAGAGTATCCGCTAGGCCAGCTCTGGTACCAGCTCGCCCTGATGGAGGGCGACCGCGGCTTCGTCGACGACTACCAGCTGTACAAGGATCCGGTCGACTGGCAGGGCCCTGAGATCACCTCGGCCACCCAGACGCTCAAGGAGTACGTCGACAAGGGGTACATCGCCTCCGACGTCTCGTCGATCAAGGCGGAGGACGCCGGAGTCTCCTTCATCAACGGCACCTCGCCGATCTTCGTCTCGGGTTCATGGTGGTACGGCCGCTTCGTCAACGAGGCCACCGGCTTCGACTGGACCATGACGGCATTCCCCGGAGCGGACCTCTCGCTCGGGTCCTCCGGCAACCTCTGGGTCGTCCCCGAGAACGCCGCGAACAAGGAACTCGCCTACAAGTTCATCGACATCACGATGCGCCCCGACATCCAGGCGATCATCGGCAACAACGGCGGCCTCCCGGTCGCGGCCGACCCCGCCGACATCACCGACCCGAAGAGCTCCGAGCTGATCGAGACGTTCAACGGCATCCTCGACCAGGACGGTCTGTCCTTCTATCCGGACTGGCCCGCACCGGGCTTCTACGACGTGATCGTGCAGGAGCTGCAGGGTCTCATCACCGGCAGCCAGGACGTGGAGACCACGGACGACAACCTCGGCAAGGCCTACGACGAAGGAACCGCGGACTTCCGCTGATCCGCTGATCGGGGGCGGTGTCCGACCGGATGCCGCCCCCTCCCCTCCTGGAGCATGAACATGTCATCTGCAACACGATCGGGCCGCACCGCACTGCCGCCCGAAGAGCCGCTGATCCCGCAGCGCAGAGGCGGGACGGGGGCCTACTGGCTCTACCTGCTCCCCGGCTTCGCCCTGCTGCTGATCGTCGTGATCGTCCCCCTCCTCTGGAACGTGTACCTCACTTTCACCAAGTGGAAGGGCGTGCGCACCCCGGAGTTCATCGGCCTGGAGAACTGGCAGAAGCTGTTCACCGACGAGGACTTCTGGACGTCGTTCCAGAACTCGGTGTGGATGATCATCGCGATGGTCGTCGTGCCGACGATCGTCGGACTCATCGTCGCCGCGCTGCTGTTCGACGTGATCGGCCGCAAGTTCGGGGGCAAGGTCGGCAGTTTCCTGCGCGCCACCTACTACCTCCCGCAGATCCTGCCGATCGCGGTCGCCGGCATCGTGATCGGCTGGATCGTGCGCCCGGGGAAGGACGGCGCCCTGAACCAGATCCTCAGCTGGTTCGGCATGCCCGCCTACGACTGGCTCGGCCAGATGCCGTCGGCCCTGATCGTGCTGATGGTCGTCATGGTCTGGGTGCAGCTCGGCTATCCGGTCGTCGTGTTCATGGCGGCGCTCCAGCGGGTCGACCCCGAGCTGTACGAGGCGGCCGAGCTCGACGGCGCCAACTGGTTCCAGCGCTTCTCCGCCATCACGATGAGCATCATCCGCCCGGAGATCTTCGTCGTGACCCTGACCTGCACGATCGCGGCCCTCAAGGTGTTCGGCCCCGTCTACATCATCACCCGCGGCGGCCCCGCGGGCTCCACCCTGGTCCCCGCGTTCTACGCGTACCAGGAGTTCTTCACGAAGCGGAACGTCGGCTACGGCGCCACCATCGCCACCGTGCTCACGATCGTCGTGGTCATCGTGTCGATCGTGTTCATCCGCGTGCAGAACTCGATCGAACGCAAGGAAAGGGCGGGCCTGTGATGAGCGCCACCACTCTGATCGTCACCGGCAAGGCCAAGAGGGCCCGAGGCGGCATGACCAAGAAGCGCGGCATCGACTGGCTCATGCTCGCCCTCGTCGTCATCGGCGCCGTGCTGGTCGTCGCGCCCTTCTACCTGGTGATCGTGAACTCGTTCAAGTCGCCGACCGATTACGCGACCTCGGGCCCCCTGGCGCTGCCGCACGAACTCGACTTCACCGGCATCGTCAAGTTCTGGGAGCGGGTGAACTTCCCCCAGAAGGTGTGGAACTCGATCCTGATCTCGGGTGCGGTCGCGGTGCTCGCCGTGGTCATCTCGATGCTGAACGCCTTCGCGATCGGCATCGGACGCGTGCGCGGACGCACCTGGATCGTGCTGCTGTTCCTGCTCGCGAACCTGCTCCCGCAGGAGGCGCTGCTGTACCCGCTGTACTACATGTTCAAGTCGGTCGGACTGTACGACAACGTGCTCTCCGTGATCATCATCTTCACGGTGATCCAGGCCGCGTTCGGCACGTACCTGCTCTCCAGCGTGTACGGGACTTTCCCCAAAGAGGTCCTCGAGGCTGCGTCCCTCGACGGGGCGAGCCGCTGGCAGATCCTGTGGCGGGTCGTCTTCCCGATCAGCCGCCCGACCCTGTCGGTGCTGCTCATCTTCTTCTTCATCTGGACGTGGAACGAGTTCCTCATCCCGCTGACGTTCCTCGCGTCGAACGACAATCAGACCGTCCCCGTGGCCATCAGCGTGCTGCAGGGCGATCGGCTGATGGACGTCACGACGACGAGCGCCTCGGCTCTGCTGGGCATCATCCCGACGCTCATCTTCTTCCTCATCTTCCAGCGCACCCTCACGCGCGGCATCACCGCAGGAGCAGTCAAGTAATGAAGTTCACCGATGGTTTCTGGCAGCTCCGACCCGGCGTCGACGCGCTGTACGCGCAGGAGGCGTACGACATCGACCGGACGACGACGCCTGATGGAGACGGTCTCGTCATCACCGCTCCGACCAAGGTCATCTCAGGGCGCGGCGACACGCTCAACAGGGCGGTGCTGACCACGACGCTCTCCTCCCCCGCCGAGGGCGTCATCCGGGTGCGCATCGTGCACCACGAGGGGGCCGTCGGGCACGGCGGGTTCGATCTGCCCGGTGCGGGCTCGGCGACGGCATCCGCTTCGGTGTCGGATGCCGGAGGCGTACTGGATGCCGGCTCGCTGGTCGCCCGGATCGCACCCGGCGCACCGTGGAACCTCTCGTTCGAGGTCGACGGGCGCCGCGTTACCGGCAGCGGCCACCGCTCTCAGGGGTACGTGCGTCTCTCGGCGGACGCCGCGGTCGACGCGGGCGTCGTGAGCAACACGCAGTACGACGCCGGCATCCCCGCCGCGTCTACCTACGTGCACGAGCAGCTGGAGCTGGCAGTGGGCGAGCTCGTCTACGGTCTCGGCGAGCGCTTCGGTCCGCTGGTGAAGAACGGGCAGACCGTCGACATCTGGAACGCCGACGGCGGCACCTCGAGCGAACAGGCCTACAAGAGCGTGCCGTTCCACGTGTCGAGCCACGGCTACGGCGTGCTCGTGAACGACCCGGGTCACGTGTCGTACGAGCTCGGCTCGGAGGCCGTCGAGCGCGTCCAGTTCTCGGTCACGGGCGAGGCGCTCGAGTACTTCGTCATCGCGGGCCCCACCCCGAAGGACGTGCTGCGCCGCTACACCGCGCTGACCGGTCGCCCTCCCGTCGTGCCCGCCTGGTCGTACGGCCTGTGGCTGTCGACCAGCTTCACGACCGACTACGACGAGCAGACCGTGAACTCGTTCATCGACGAGATGGCCGCCCGGGAACTCCCCGTCTCGGTGTTCCACTTCGACTGCTTCTGGATGCGCGAGTTCAACTGGAGCGACTTCGAGTGGGATTCCCGCGTGTTCCCAGATCCCGACGGCATGCTGGCGCGTCTGCACGACAAGGATCTGCGCGTGTGCGTGTGGATCAACCCCTACATCGCCCAGCGTTCGGCGCTGTTCCGCGAGGGAGCCGACCTCGGGTACCTGGTCACGCGCCCCGATGGCTCGGTGTGGCAGTGGGACCAGTGGCAGTCGGGCATGGGCCTTGTCGACTTCACGAATCCCGATGCCACGGCCTGGTACCAGTCGAAGCTCCGTGCGCTCGTGGATCAGGGCGTCGACTGCTTCAAGACCGACTTCGGCGAGCGCATCCCCACGGATGTCGAGTGGGCGGATGGCAGCGACCCCGAGCGCATGCACAACCTCTACACGCAGCTGTACAACCGGGCGGTGCACGACGTGCTCGTCGAGGCGAGGGGCGAGGGCGACGCGGTGCTGTTCGCACGATCGGCGACGGCCGGCGGCCAGAGCATGCCGGTGCACTGGGGCGGTGACTCGACCTCCACGTACGTGTCGATGGCCGAGACGTTGCGCGGAGGGCTCTCGCTCGCGCTGAGCGGTTTCGCGTTCTGGAGCCACGACATCGGCGGATTCGAGGGCACGCCGGATGCCGGGGTGTTCAAGCGCTGGACGGCCTTCGGCCTGCTCGGCTCGCACTCGCGGTTCCACGGTTCGAGCTCGTATCGGGTGCCGTGGGCGTTCGACGAGGAAGCCGTCGAGGTGACGCGTCGTTTCACTCACCTCAAGATGCGGCTGATGCCGTATCTCTACCAGCAGGGACTCGATGCCGTCGAGACGGGCATTCCGCTGATGCGTCCGATGGTGCTCGAGTTCCCCGACGATCCGGCCACCGGCTATCTCGACCGGCAGTACATGCTGGGCTCCTCGCTGCTCGTCGCCCCGGTCTTCAGCGCCGGCGGTGATGTGGAGTTCTACCTGCCGGCCGGCGAGTGGACGTCCCTTCTCAGCGGCGAGACCGTGACGGGCGGGGGCTGGCGGCGCGAGACGCACGGGTTCGATTCGCTGCCGCTCTATGTGCGCGCGGGCACGCTCCTGCCCTGGGGAGCACGCACAGATCGCCCTGACTACGACTACCACGAGGGTCTCGTGCTGCGGGTGTTCCCCGGTGGGAGCGGCGACGCATCCGTCGTCGTGTCCTCCCCCGACGGCGTGGCGCGCACCTACACGGCCGACCTGGAGACGCCCACGGAGTGATGCGGTTCCGAGGTCGCGATCGCCGAGACCCTAGCCCATTGACGAGACCCCCTGTATCAGCAGGGGTCTCGCCGACAAGCGGGGGTCTCGGCGTCCGTCCCGTCGGGTACTCGGATGCCGGCAGCCCTCAGCGGTCGTCGCGCGGGCGCTTGCGCGCGGACCAGGCGGCGAACGCCGCAGACACGGCCCCGGCGGCCTGGTCGATGGCCTCGGCAGACTTCGACAGGACATCCTGTGCCGCTTCCTGCCATGCCGTCGGCGGCGCTTCACCCGCGAGCACCCGGGCCCGGTGCTCCGCCGTTTCGAGCGCGCCCTCGAGGTCTGCGACCGCGTCGCGGTACGCCGAGTACGCGGCTGGCGTCGGAGTGTGCTCGGCCTCCCGACGCAGGTCGTTGGCGCGACCGGCGGCCCGCAGATAGGCGGCGGTGGCCGGCTGACGCACGTCCGTCATCGCCGGGTAGGAGATCTGCAGAGCCGGGTCCGTCTCGTACCGCATCCACCGGGCGGTGATCGTCTCGTGCTCGGCTCGCAGGCGCTCGAGCGGGCGCGGAGCGGATCCCTGAGGCAGGGCGGCCTTCGCGGCGCTGAGCCGCACTCTTCTGACCCGGACCTCGGCGTGCACCGCCTTCATGTCGCGCTCCCGCTCTCTCAGCATGCGGCGAGCTCCGGCGACGCGGTCCGCGCTCACCCTGCCCGCATCGCGCTCGGCCGCGATCCGCGCGAACTCGGCTCGGGCCACCTTGAGCTCCAGGCGGCGTTCGGCCACCGTCTGCTGCGCCGCCTTGAGGTCGTGGCGCGCGGCGTCGACGGCGAGGCGTCTCCCCGACCGCCGAGCGCGACGACGCAGCCCTGCCGCGCCCACGGCCCCCGCGGCGCCTGCCGCCGCAGCGGTCGGCGCGAGCCACCACCATTCGGCGACGATCAGCAGGGGGTCCATGTCTCGATGCTATCCAGTCGAGGCCGAGCGCGCCGAGACGAGCGGCGACCGAGCTCCGGAGGGAGCGCCGGTCGCCGCTCGCGGCGTACACGACGGATCAGACGAGCGTCTCCTGCCACGCGGCGTGCAGCTGGGCGAACTTGCCGCTGCCGCCGATCAGCGCGTCAGGCGAGTCGTCCTCGATGATGCGTCCGTGCTCCATCACCAACACGCGGTCGGCGATCGCGACCGTCGACAGCCGGTGCGCGATGATGATCGCGGTGCGGTCCTTCAGCAGCGTCTGCAGGGCGTCCTGGATCAACCGCTCGGACGGGATGTCGAGCGACGCCGTCGCCTCATCCAGGATCAGAACCGCCGGGTCGGCCAGGAACGCCCGGGCGAACGAGATCAGCTGTCGCTGCCCCGCCGACACTCGGCCGCCGCGCTTGTTCACATCGGTGCCGTAGCCGTCGGGCAGCGACTCGATGAACCCGTCGGCTCCCACCGCACGTGCGGCGGCCCTGATCTCGTCGAGCGTCGCGTCGGGCTTGCCCAGCGCGATGTTGTCCGCGACGGTGCCGCTGAACAGGTACGCCTCCTGCGTGACCATCACGATCGCGCGGCGCAGATCCTTCGGGTGCAGTCTGCGCAGGTCGACGCCATCCAGCGTGACGCGACCCTTCGAGGGATCGTAGAAGCGTGAGATGAGCTTCGCGAGAGTGGACTTGCCCGCGCCGGTGGTGCCGACCAGGGCGATCGTCTGACCGGCAGGGATGTCGAGCGAGAAGTTCGGCAGGATCGTCTTCTCGCCGTTGTACCCGAAGGTGACCTCGTCGAACTCGATGTGGCCGCGCGACGCCCAGAGGTCGACGGGCTTCTCGGGGTCGGGAACCGTCGGCACCTCCTCGAGCACGCCGGACACCTTCTCCAGAGCCGCAGTGGCGGACTGGTAGGAGTTCAGGAACATCGCGATCTCCTGCATCGGCGCGAAGAAGTTGCGTACGTACAGCACGGCCGACAGCAGCACGCCGACGCTGAGCACCTCCGTCGAGACGCGGATCCCGCCCCACAGCACGACGAGCCCCAAGGTGAGCGCGGCCACCCCCATGAGTCCGGGCTCGAACGTGCCGAACAGCAGCATGGAACGGCGGTTGACGTCGCGGTAGTCGCCTGCCACCTTCTGGAAGGCCTCGTCGTTGAGAACCACCGCATCAGGAAGAACAGCGGCACGCCGGCGAGCGCGAGGATCACACCGGACTGCCAGTCCCACACGCACAGCGCGATGAAGGTGAACAGGCCGAACAGCACACCGGAGACGAGCTCGTTGAGCCCGCCGTCGAGCAGCTCCTTGATGGAGTCCAGGTCGCTGGTCTGACGCGAGATGATCCGGCCGGACGTGTACGACTCGTGGAATTCGAGGCTCAGCTTCTGGGTGTGCAGGAAGATGCGCTTGCGCAGGTCGAGCAGCACCGCCTGGGTGATACGGGCGGCGATCATCACGTACCACGCGATGAGTGCGGCCGCCGCCGCGCCGGCGAACAGGTACACGAAGCCGACCACGAGCGTCGGCATCCAGTTCGCGTGCTCGATCACCTCCGGCAGGGCCCTGTCCAGACCGATGCTGATGAGGATCGGTCCTGCCACCTGCAGCGCCGTGGACACCACGAGCACCACGGCCGCAAGGATGACCTGCGCCTTCAGCGGGCGCACCAGCGATCCCAGCAGACGCAGCGAGCGCTGCCTGATCTCGCGGCTCTCCTCACGGGTGTAGTTCGAGCGGTCCTCGTTCTGTGTTCCGGTGATCGCGGAGCTCATGCCTGCACCTCCTTCATGTCTTCGCGCATATCGTCTCGGTCGTCGTCGTCAGGATCCTCTCGGATCACCGGGATCGCGCCGGTGCGAGCAGCCTCCTCCGCCTCGAGGCTCGAGATGACGTGCCGGTAGTGCCGGCTGGACTTCAGCAGTTCGCTGTGCGTGCCGACCGCGGTGATCCGCCCTGCTTCGAGCAGGGCGACGCGGTCTGCGAGTGCGACGGTCGACGGACGGTGGGCGACGATCATCGCTGTCGTGTCGGCGAGCACGTGGCGCAGCGCCTCCTCGACGAGCGCCTCGGTGTCGACGTCGAGGGCCGACAGCGGGTCGTCGAGCACGAGCACCCTCGGATTCGCCGCCACGGCTCGGGCGAGAGCGAGTCGCTGACGCTGGCCGCCGGAGAGGCTCAGGCCTTCCTCGCCGATGATCGTCTCCACGCCGTCGGGCAGCGAGTCGACGAACGCCGCCTGCGCGACGTCGAGTGCCTCGCGCAGCACGCGCTCGGCCTCCTCGCTGTGCACATCGAGATCGGCACGACCCAGCAGGACGTTCTCCCGGACGGATGCCGAGAACAGCGTCGCATCCTCGAACGCCATGGCGATGTGCTGCCGCAGCTCGGAGAGCGTGAGGTCGCGCACGTCGACGCCGTCGAGCGTGACTCGCCCGCCGGTGACGTCGTACAACCGCGCCGGCAGCGTGGTCAGGGTGGTCTTGCCCGAACCGGTGAGTCCGACGAGCGCCATGGTCTCACCCGGACGCAGCACGAGATCGATGCCGTCGAGCAGGTCGCGCTCGGAAGCACCGGCGTCCTGATAGCGGAAGTGCGCATTCTCGAAGACGAGCTCGCCTCGGGGCTCGGCGATGCGCACCGGGTTCTCGGGGTCCGTGATCGTGTTCGTCTCGGAGAAGATGTCGAACACGCGGTCTGTGGCCGTGCGCGCGTCGAGCATGAACGAGAACAGGAACCCGATCGACTCGATCGGCCACCGCAGCACCACAGCCATCGCGAAGAAGGCGAAGAGCTCCGGTACCTCGATCGCGCCCTGGGAGATCAGCCAGATGCCCGACATCAGGCTCAGTCCGAAGGCGATCTGCGGCATCAGGTCGAGCCAGAACCAGATCGACGCGATCGCGCCGGCCTTGCTCATCTCTGTCTCGCGCAGAGTCTCGGCCTGACGGCTGAAGCGGCTGAGCGCGTGCTTGCCGCGGCCGAACGCCTTGAGCACGCGGATGCCGTGCACGCTCTCCTCGACGCTGGTGGCGAGGTCGCCGGCCTGATCCTGGCTGCGCCGGGTGAGCGCGCCATAGCGCTTCTCGAACAGGTAGCCGCGGATCCAGAGGGGAATCGCGGTGACGAGGAAGATCGCACCCAGCAGCCAGTGCCAGCGGAAGAGCAGAACCGATCCGATGATGATCGTGAGGATGTTCACGACGAGCAGCACGAGGCCGAACGCGAGCCAGCGGCGGATGAGGCCGATGTCCTGCATCATGCGGCTGAGCAGCTGTCCGGATTGCCAGCGGTCGTGGAAGGCGACCGGAAGGGTCTGCAGTCGCGCATAGAGCTGCGTGCGCATCTGGTACTCGACCTCGGTCGCGGGGTTGAGCACGAACTGACGCCGCAGCCACACCATCACCGCCTCGCCGACCGCGAGCCCGAAGACGGCCAGAGCGCCCCAGGCGATGGCGCCGAACTCACCGGACTTCACCGGACCGCGGATGATCTGCTCGAGCACGAGCGGGATCATCAGCGCGATGATCGCCGCGACGAGTGCGCTCGCGGCACCTCCGGCGAGACGCCAGATGACCGGTTTGACGAAGGGCTTGAGCCGCCACAGAGCGGCGGGGGTGGAGAGCGAGGAGGAGGAATCGGAGTTCTGCGATGAGGGCGAGGAAGACATGTCTCTCAGACGAGTTTCGTATGGAAAGCGGTTGCTGAACGAGGCGGATGCGAGAGCGGGCTCTGAGAGCCCGGCATCCGATGCGGATGAGGCGGGTGGCTCTAGAAGAAGAGCGGGAGCGCCGGGGTCGAGCCGAGAGCTGCGATCCGCGCGGTGGCGATCGTGGTCATGGTGTCCTCCTCAGGGGCTCGGTGGTGTCGACCGGTCGGCGCGACAGCCCTCCAGCCTATTCCTGTGAACCAGCTGAAGGCAAGAGGAATTCCCGAACGACAAGAAGCGGATGCCACGGGCATCCGCTTCTTGTCTCGTCGAGAGACCGGCTCACACCGGCGCGGCCTCCCGTGCCAACAGGCTCTCCTTGACGCCGAGCCCCCAGGCGAAGCCGCCGAGAGTGCCGTCGGTGCGGAGCACGCGGTGGCACGGCACGAACAGGGCCGGTGCGTTGCGAGCGCAGATTGAGGCGGCCGCCCGCACCGCCCTCGGGTTGTCGAGCCGCGCCGCGAACGACGTGTAGGTGAGCGGTTCCCCCGGTTCGATGCGGCGCAGCGCCGCCCAGCCCGAGAGCTGCAGCGCCGTGCCGGTCTGCGCCACGGCGACGTCGTCGATGGCCGAGAGCTCTCCGGCGTAGTAGGCCAGGACGGATGCCGCGGCATCCGTCTGCCCCTCGACGACCGACTCGGGCCGTCGCCCGACGGCGAGGCGGTTCAGGATCGCCTCGTGGTCGTCGGTCCATCCGGAGGCCAGCACCCGCTGACGGTCGTCGGCGAGGATCGTGAAGGCGCCGTCTGCGGTGTCGATGGTCTGGATGATCGCGGTCATGATTTCTCCTTCGTGGTTCGTGCGGGCCGGAGGGGCGCGGCGCGCCACAGATGGGCGCTGAGATAACTGCGCCAGGGCGCCGTGCGCGTGGCCCATTCGGTGAGAGGCCGTGCGTCGCCTGGTAGACCGGATGCCGCCGCTCCCGCACGCAGCGCCACGTCGCCCGGGAGCAGGATGTCGGGGTCTCCGAGCACGCGCATGCGCACGTAGTCGGCCGTCCACGGACCGATGCCGGGCATGGCGAGCAGAGCTTCGCGCTGCGCCATGCCGTCATCGCCGACCGTGAGCGTCAGCGACCCGTCGGCGAGCGCCGCGGCGGCGCCGGTGATGGCCCGGATGCGCGCCGCCGGCCCCCGGAGCACCTCGGCCCCGCGCTCGGCGATGGCTGACATCGTCGGGAACAGCAGGCCGCCGTCGGAGAGGCCCTCTCCGAGGTGCGGGGGCACGGCGAGGCGCTCCCCCAGCGCCTCGGTGAGCGAGGTCAACGCCGTGCGCGCGGCCACCACGGTGATCTGCTGTCCGACCATCGCGCGGATGAGCATCTCATGCGGGTCGGCGGAGCCGGGTACGCGGATGCCGGGAGTCTTGGCCACGAGAGGGACGAGTTCCGGGTGCGTGCTCAGCGCGGCGTCGATCGCGAGCGGATCGGCGTCGAGATCGAAGATGCGCCGAACGATCGCCACGAGCGGGGCGAGGTCGCCGAGGGCGGTGACGGTGGCGCGCAGATGCAGGCGCGACGCGGCGTCCTGGCTCACCTCGAACCATACAGGCCCCCCGGGCATCCGCAGATGACGCGAGAACGACGTCGTCGTGGCTTGCTCCACGCCGGGCACGGCGCGCGCCGCCATCCACGCGAAGATCCCGTCGGCGTCGAGCGGGCCCCGGTACGGCAGCACCAGATCGATCGTCCCCGGGACGACCGGCGCGGGGCCTCGGGCCCCCGCGCCGGTCGAGGAACGACGCAGCCTCAGCTCGCCGGGGGCCATGCCGAAGACCTCACGGACCGTGTCGTTGCACTGGCGGATGCTGGAGAATCCTGCCGAGAACGCCACATCGGAGACGGCCAGGTCGGTGCCGACCAGGAGCATCCGGGCCGTGTGCGCGCGGTGCGCTCTGGCGAGGGCGAGCGGACCCGCGCCCAGCTCAGCGGTGAGAAGCCGGGTCAGGTGCCTGCTCGAATACCCGAGCCGCGCGGCCAGGCCCGGTACGCCTTCACGCTCGACGACGCCGTTCGCGATCAATCGCATCGCTCGCGCCGCGGTGTCGCTGCGCAGATCCCACGCAGGCGAGCCGGGCGCCGCTTCCGGAAGACACCGCTTGCACGCGCGGTACCCGGCCTCGTGCGCGGCCGCGCTGGTCGGGAAGAACGTGACGTTCTCTGGCTTGGGCGTGCGAGCGGGGCAGCTCGGCCGGCAATAGATCCTGGTCGAGCGGACGGCGGTGACGAACTGCCCGTCGAAGCGGGTGTCGCGCGCGCTGATCGCGCGATAGCGCTCGTCGAAGTCGATCACGGGGAAGCTCATGACTCCACTCTGCCACCCGGCGCCGACACCGGCTGGCGGAAATCGGACACGGCTGTGACCGCGAATCCATTCGCTGTCGCCGGACTCAGCGGCGGCGCCGGAGCAGGCGGCCCATGGCGCGCAGCGGGGCCGTGAGCGTCCAGCTCGAGCTGTTGCGCACGGACTCGACGAGCGCGTCGCGGGCGACGATCTCTTGCGTCAAACGCGCCCTCTCCGCCTGCAGCACGTCCACGACCTCGTGCAGCGAACGGACCTCGGCCTCGAAATGCGGAATACGCGCCAGATCGGCGATGACCCCGCCCAACCGCTCGAAATCCGCACGGATACGGCTCGCGACCACCTCATCCGCCTCGAACAGCACGCGAAGCGGCGCTCGCGCGACGTCGCCGACCGCGAGCACCCCCAGCCCATGGCCGTGCTCGAAGGCGAAGGAGCGCCCCGGTTCAGCGACTTCGTTCCAGAGGCGCCAGACGCCGAAGCCCTCGCTGCGCTCCGCGATGTCGTGAAAGAGGATCACTCCCCCGTCGCGCACCGTGTCACGCCACTGCTCGTAGTCCTCGCGAGCATCGTCGTAACCATGACGTCCGTCGATGTGAAGGAGATCGACGGATGCCGGTGAGAAATCAGCACGTGTGTTCGTGAAGTATCCACGATGCAGGACGACCGACGAGCTGTAGTCTCGAGCCGCGATGTCGCGGACCGACTCGTACACGGCATCCCCGTAGAACCCCGCCTGATCGTCGCCCTCCCAGCTGTCGAGGGCGTTGATCGTGAGCGAGTGCCCGAGGCGCTGGGCCGCCTCGGCGAAGGCGAAGCACGAGAATCCGTTGTGCGTGCCGAGCTCCACGACATCACGCGGACGAAGCACGTCGATGATCCAGGCTGCGAATGATCCGTGGGTCAGCCACGCCGAGTCAACGAGATGCGTCGGCAGCCAGTACGCCGTAGGGCTCAACCACGAGGCCACAGGCGTATCATCGCCCGGCCCCACACTCGTCCGCGTCATGCCTTCGCTCCATCGCCCCAGATTCCGTCAAGTATAGGTATCCGTGGCGAGGCATGATGCGAATGGCCGAGGCGCGGCGAACTCAGTGGAAGAAGTGGCGCTCTCCGGTGAAGAACATGGTGACGCCCGCCTTACGCGCAGCATCCACCACTTCCTCGTCTCGCACCGACCCTCCGGGCTGCACGATCGCCTTGACGCCGGCGTCGATGAGAACCTGGGCGCCGTCCGCGAACGGGAAGAAGGCGTCGGATGCCGCGACCGATCCGGTCGCCCGCTCTCCGGCGCGCTCCACGGCGAGGCGGCACGAGTCGACACGATTGACCTGGCCCATGCCGACGCCGACCGTCGCGTTGTCCTTCGCGAGCACGATGGCGTTCGACTTCACGGCGCGGCAGGCCTTCCAGGCGAAGATGAGGTTCGTCATCTCCTCCTCGCTGGGGCGGTCGCCCGAGACGAGCTCCCAGTTCTTCGCGACGGATTCGATGTCGTCGGGGAAGCGGTCGGCATCCTGCAGCAGCAGTCCGCCCGAGACCAGGCGCACGTCCATCCGCTCCTGCTGCCAGTCCTCGGGCAACTGCAGCAGACGCAGGTTCTTCTTGGCCTTGAAGACCTCGAGCGCCGCCGGCTCGAAGGCGGGGGCGACGATGACCTCGGTGAAGATGTCCTTGAGGTTCTCAGCCATCTTGAGCGTGACCGTGCCGTTCGCGGCGATCACGCCGCCGTACGCCGACACCGGGTCGCACTCGTGCGCGCGCAGGTGAGCGCTGGCGATCGGGTCGAGTGCGTTCGGCGCCGTCGTCGCGATGCCGCACGGGTTCGCGTGCTTGATGATCGCGACGGCCGGCAGCACCATGTCGTAGGCGGCACGCAGGGCGGCGTCGGCGTCGACGTAGTTGTTGTACGACATCTCCTTGCCCTGCAGCTGCGTGGCCTGAGCGATGCCGTGCCCGCCGGCGCGCGTGTAGATCGCGCCGCGCTGGTGGGAGTTCTCGCCGTAGCGCAGCGTGGCAAGACGCTCGGCCTGGATGGTGAGATGCGCGGGCAGATCGCCCTCGTCGATCAGGGTGCCCTCGGCGAACCACGACGCGACGGCCGCGTCGTAGGCTGCGGTGTGCGCGAATGCGCGGGCTGCCAGTTCACGGCGCTGCGACAGCGTGGTCCCGCCCTCGCGCACGGCGCTGATGATCGACGGGTAGGACTCGGGAGAGACGACGATCGCCACGTTCGCGTGGTTCTTCGCGGCAGCGCGCACCATGGCGGGGCCACCGATGTCGATCTGCTCGACGACATCGTCTCCGAGGGCGCCCGAGGCGACCGTCTCGACGAAGGGGTACAGGTTCACGACGACGAGCTCGAACGGCTCGATGCCGAGGTGCTCGAGCTGGCCCTCGTGGTCCTCGAGCCGCAGGTCGGCCAGCAGACCGCCGTGGATCTTCGGGTGCAGGGTCTTCACACGACCGTCGAGCATCTCGGCGACGCCCGTCACGGTCGCGACGTCGGTGACGGCGAAGCCTGCGTCGCGGATGGTGGCCGCGGTCGACCCCGTCGAGACGATCTCCGCCCCGGCGTCGGCGAGGGCTGCGGCGAGTTCGAGCAGGCCGGTCTTGTCGCTCACCGAGACGAGCGCGCGACGGACGGGGACCGAGTCGCGATCGCGGTACAGGGAGGGGTCGTGGCGGGGGCCGGCCATGGTGGGCTCCTTCGTGGCGGGGTTTGGTTCAGGATGCGGCGGACAGCTCGAGCTCGCCGGTCGCGATGCGGCGCACCACGTCGATGAGCAGACGGCGTTCGACGGGCTTGATGCGGTCGTGCAGGCTGTGCTCGGTGTCGCCCTCGACGATCGGCACCCGCTCCTGCGCGAGAACCGGCCCGGTGTCGACGCCGTCGTCGACCACGATCACGCTGGCGCCGGTCTGCGACGCGCCCGCGGCGAGCGCGTCGCGAACGCCGTGTGCTCCGGGGAACTCGGGAAGGTACGCGGGGTGGGTGTTGATGAGCCGCGGCGAGTACTCCGCGACGAGCGCCGGCGGCAGCAGCCGCATGAGACCGCTGAGCACGACGAGGTCGGGCTTCCAGACGGCGAGCTGCGCGCTCACCTCTTCGCCCCACGTCTCGCGGCTCTCGTGCAGATGCCACGGCACTGTGAAGCTCGGGATTCCGAACTCCTCGGCATGCGCGAGGCCGTCCGCGTCGCGGTCGGCGCCGACCACGACGACCCGCGCGGGGAAATCGGGATGGCGAGCTGCCTCGAGGAGGGCACGAAGATTCGAGCCGGTGCCCGAGATGAGAACGGCGACCGTGAGCACGCGCCCAGTCTACCGGGGAGGAACGGCCGACCTGAGCCGCATGTCAGGCGCCACGGCCCCGCGGCGGAAGGTCTTCGAGCGGTGCCGTGTCATTCGTGTCCCCACCTGTGGGGAAGGCCGCAGGTGCATCGATCAGCGGGAGATCGGATGCCGCCATCTCGGCGATCCAGCGGTCGGTGCGCTCCTCCGCCAGTTCGTCGCGATGCCGAGGAGACAGCAGCAGGATCGCGGCCCCGAGCAGGACCTCCCCGCCGAGAGCGAGAGCGAACGGCAGGACGGAGGGTCCGGCATCCGCCAACCGGCCCGGGCCGATCGATCCGCTAACGAAGACGGCGGCGATCGCGGCCACCGCCGCTGTGAGCACGCCGATGCCGAGTGCGATCACGGCACGGGCGGCGACGCCGAGCGGTGTGCCTTCCCAGACCAGCCGCGAACGGACGGTCCAGCCGGCGGACGCTCCGGCTGCGATGGGCAGGAGCACGACGATCAGCATCCAGATCGAGGCGTGTTCCGGCAGAAGTCCGAACACAGGAAGCCCAGGCACGACGCCCAATTGAGTTCCCGCCGGTGAGACGGCGGTGCCGGCGCCTACCGCGAAGCCGGGACCGGCGATCCAGGATGCCGCCCACACGATGAGCGTGGGAAGGTACGCGAGATGTCCCAGGGTGATCATGGCGCCGCCCAGTACGTCCACGCGCGCCGCCTCGAAGAGGGCCACTGCTTCACCCGCGCGCAGCGCCACCATCACGGCGACGGCGACCGCGGAGACCGCGATCACTCCGACGAGGGCGACGGCCGCGCCACGCACAGCGGACGCCGGCACAGGGCCCCAGTCGCCCCAGCCGTCGACCACGTCGTGCAGGCGGTCGAGGAGCCCGCCGTCGCCGTCCTCCCAGGCCACGCGCACCGCTCCGCAGAGGGATCCGACGAGGTAGACCGCCGCGGGAAGCGCGATGGAGAGCGGCAGGGAGGTCTGTGCCGCCTCGATGCGGGACGTGAGCGCGATTCCGACCGCGATCAGCGCGAAGGACCCGGCTCCCACGAGCGGTCCGAGCAGCCAGGCCCCGGCGCGCGCAGCGCGGGCACCCGAACGCGCCGCGAACAGCAGCGTGAACACGAGGAAGGCGAGCGGGGTCACCGAGAGTGTGAAGACGGCGGCTTCCGGCGCCAGGCCGACCGCCGAGAGCGTCTCGGTCGGCAGAGAGATGTCGATCGGGACGCCGTGGCCGAACTGCCAGAGCGTGCCGGTGAGCGGCCAGAGCGCACCCCAGTCCGCCGTGACGCCGAAGGCGAGCATCCACAGCAGGGTGAGGGGCGCGAGCAGCACGGCGAGTCCGACCGCAGCCGCGATGGCGGCGTCGAAGGCCGCGAGGAGCGCGACGAGGAGGCGTTGCATATCGAATCGAGACTACGACCTGGGGCGGCGGCTTTCCTGGGGACGCGCGCGGCACGCGCGACACGATATCGTCTCCTGCGGAGGTTCCCCCGATGACAACTGCCCCGTCCCCCGCTCCCGCACCGACTGCCGAGCCTGTGAACGCCCTGGATCGATTCTTCGAGATCAGCCGCCGCGGGTCCACGATCGGCACCGAGATCCGCGGTGGCGTGGTGACCTTCGTCACCATGGCCTACATCGTGATCCTGAACCCGATCATCCTGTCGACCCCCGATGTCGCAGGCGACGTGCTGCCGGGCGGGGCCGTCGCCGCGGCGACAGCCCTCACCGCCGGCGTCATGACGATCCTGTTCGGCCTCACGACGCGCCTGCCGTTCGCGTTCGCAGCGGGTCTCGGCATCAACGCGTTCCTCGCGTTCACCGTGGTCGGCTCCGTCACCTGGCCCGAAGCCATGGCGCTCGTCATGATCAACGGCGTCATCATCGTGCTGCTCGCCGCGACCGGTCTGCGCAAGCTCATCTTCGACGCGGTCCCCGTGCAGCTGAAGCTCGCGATCACCGTGGGAATCGGCCTGTTCATCGCCTTCATCGGCTTCGTGAACGCGGGATTCGTGACGTCGACGAAGAGCGCCTCTCCCCCGGTCGATCTCGGCATCGGCGGATCCGTCGCATCCCTCACGACCCTGATGTTCGTCGTCACGCTGATGATCGGCGGCGTGCTCATCGCCCTGCGGGTGAAGGGCGCGATCCTCATCGCGCTCGTCGGAGGGACCTTGCTGGCCGCGATCGCGAATCTGATCTGGCCGTCCGAGGGTCTGGGCTTCGCCTTCTCGGGCAGCATCGTGAGCGTTCCCGACCTCAGCCTGATCGGCCAGGTCGACTTCGGCTTCGACTTCGCGAAGGTCGGCGGAGTGACGCTCGTGATGTTCGTCTTCACCCTGCTGTTCTCGAACTTCTTCGACGCCATGGGCACCATGACCGGGCTCGCCAAAGAGGCGGACCTCGCCGACGAGAAGGGCGACTTCCCCCGCATCAAGTCGGCGCTGGTCGTCGAGGGCGTCGGAGCGATCGTCGGCGGAGGCACGTCGTCATCCTCCGCGACCGTGTTCGTCGAATCGGGCTCGGGCATCGGCGAGGGCGCGCGCACCGGGTTCGCGACCACGATCACCGGCGTGCTGTTCCTGCTCGCGATGTTCTTCACCCCGCTCACCTCGCTCGTGCCGAGCGCCGTCGCCGCCGCGGCGCTCGTGCTCGTCGGCGCCATGATGCTGTCGCAGATCAAGAACATCGATCTCAGCGACTTCCGGGTGCTGCTGCCCGTGTTCCTCACAGTCACCGTGATGCCGATGACGTACTCGATCGCGAACGGCATCGGTGCGGGCTTCGTCAGCTGGATCGTCGTGAACGCGCTGTCGGGCAAGGCCAGGACGATCCACCCGCTGCTGTGGGTCGTCGGCGCAGGGTTCGTGCTGTTCTTCGCCCGGGGACCGATCGAGGCTCTGCTCGGCGCCTGATCCTCGCACGTCGGTCGACCCATGACACGGATGTCGGCCGGAAACACGGATGTCGGCTCGGAACGAGGTTCCGGGCCGACATCCGTATTCTGAGCCGACGATCGCAGGGGTCTGCCACGCTGACGTGAAGATCCTGTCCTCCCGGGCATGAAAGAAGGCCCCGGGGTGG
>JAEKKN010000074.1 GCA_019510305.1 Microbacterium sp. | reverse complement strand
GACGTGCTCGCGGCGAACTACCCGTTCGCCACGATCGAGCCCAACGTCGGCGTCGTGGAGCTGCCCGACCCGCGCCTGAAGGTGCTCGCCGGCATCTTCGGCAGCGAGCGCATCCTGCCCGCCACGGTGAGCTTCGTCGACATCGCCGGCATCGTGAAGGGCGCCAGCGAGGGGGAGGGGCTGGGCAACCAGTTCCTGGCGAACATCCGCGAGGCCGACGCGATCGCCGAGGTCGTGCGCGGATTCGCCGACTCGGATGTCGTGCACGTCGCCGGCGAGGTGAACCCGGCATCCGACCTCGAGACGATCACCACCGAGCTCGCGCTGGCCGATCTGCAGACGCTCGAGAAGGCGATCCCGCGCCTCGAGAAAGAGGTGCGCACAAAGAAGGCCGAACCCGCGGTGCTCGAGGCGGCACTCGCCGCGCAGGCCGCACTCAACGCCGGAACCCCGCTGGTCGGTGACAAGAAGATCGACCTCTCGCTGCTCCGCGAGCTCGGCCTGCTGAGCGCCAAGCCGATCATCTACGTCTTCAACGTCGACGAGCCCGTGCTTCGGGATGCCGCGCGCATGGCCGAACTCGCCGCCCTGGTCGCACCCGCTCACGCCGTGTTCCTCGACGCCAAGATCGAGTCGGAGCTCAAGGACCTCGACCCCGACGACGCCGCCGAACTGTTGGAGTCGACCGGCCAGACCGAGAGCGGACTCGACCAGCTCGCCCGCATCGGCTTCGACACCCTCGGGTTGCAGACCTACCTGACCGCCGGTCCCAAGGAGTCGCGGGCCTGGACGATCCACAAGGGTGACAAGGCCCCGCAGGCGGCCGGCGTGATCCACACCGACTTCGAACGCGGCTTCATCAAGGCCGAGATCGTGTCGTTCGATGACCTGGTGGCGACCGGCTCGATCGCCGAGGCGCGCGCCAAGGGCAAGGCCCGCATCGAGGGCAAGGACTACGTGATGCACGACGGCGACGTCGTGGAGTTCCGTTTCAACGTGTAGGGATCGGGCCGATGGCATCCAAGAAGAAGGCCCACGCACGACTGACGCGCGCCATCGGCGAGCAGCACATGGTCCGGATCGAGCGCACGCCGAAGTTCGCCGATCGACTCAACGGGTTCGTGGTGGCCGTGGGCGACGAATGGGCGGTTATCGCCCAATCGTCCGACGGCGGATTTTTCGATGGACACCTGGCATTCCGACTCCGGGATGTTAAACGGATCAGACGCGACAAGACCTTTGAGACGACCTTTGCAAAAACGCAACCGGAGTGGCCGCCAACCCCACCAGACGAGGTTGGCTTGAACTCGACGAGCGAGGTGATCGACGGGCTGCCGCACGGCGGTGTCCTGATCGGAATCCAGAAGGATAACGAGTGGGAAGCGATATGGATTGGCAAGCTGGACGAGCTGTGGAAGCGCGTTGTCTACTTGCACGAGGTCCGTCCCGACGCGACCTGGCACCCCGCTCCCCTCGGATACAAGTTGAAAGCGATTACCACGGTCGAGGTTGGGACGCGCTATCTTCAGGGCCTCGCCGCGATAGCCGGGGATGGGCCGGACCGGGCCGAGTCATGATGCTGATCCAGGATCGGCGAGCGAGTCAAGGCGCTCGGTCTCTCGGGTGCCACACGATAGCCACGCGAGCATTTACAACTTTTCCCTCGGCAACGCCTCGGTGTTGGCCAGGGGCGGCGGCGCCAAGCAATTGCGATGGCTCTCAATGAAGTGACGTCTCAAGAAGACCACCTCACGTTTGCGGTCTACTACTACGCGTCGGGCGACTCTGCATGAGGCAACTGGTCGAGTTCGAGTTCAATGGCTAGGAGTCGGTATGGGGCGCTTCCAAAAAAACGTGTACAGCAACTCGGCCTGGTCGGAGGCTGCGAGCGGCTCCGACTGGCTGAGCATCGACATCCACGACAGCGACTTCGCCACGGTGGAGTTCTGTCCGAAGTCTGGCCAAGGCCTCTTCTACCTCCGGTTCGAGCCACGCGACTACTTTGAAGAACCCGCTGCCAGCGCGGATGTCGACGTCCGGGCGGAGGCTCGGGCTTTGGCCGATTGGCTGCGAATTGTGGAGTCCCGGGAGGTCGATCCGGCTCTCATTGATGGCGCTGCCAGATGTGGAGGAGCCGGTGGATGACTTCGTCGAAGAGACGGTCGCACGGCTCCTGAACCTTCTCGGCCTGCCGATTCCCGCTGACCTGGTCGGTTGAGTCAGCCGTTACCTGGCCCGTGGGTCTCGGTGTAGTGGTGGTAGATCGTCGCGGCCGCTCGATCTGGCGGCGCATCGGTCACGTCGTCGGCTACGCGATCATGGGCATCCTGCTCGCGGTGGCCCTGGTCCTCGCCATCGGGATCACGGTCAGCGGACCCCAGCCGAGCTTCTCCGGAACCTTCACCCAGACGGGCTGCGACTACGCTCGGAACGGCTGTCAGCCGGTGGGGACCTGGGTCAGCGACGATGGGTCCATCGTCAAGCGCAA
>JAEKKN010000073.1 GCA_019510305.1 Microbacterium sp. | reverse complement strand
TGCCGAGTAGCCGAGGGGAGTTTCACCCCTCGGCTCTCACAGAACCGTGCGTAACAGTCGCCCGTTACACGGCTCTTGTCGTCCTGATCATCAAGCCGACACCGCATCGGTGGTCAGGCGCCAGTGCGCGAACATGCGGGGGTATCGCCGGGCGATCTCCACGAGTTTCGCGTGGGCCTTCCGCTTGGGTGCGAGCCGTTTGTACTTCTGGCGGATCCAGCGCACCAGGTAGGCGTTGATGCGCATCACGAAGCGATGCAGCTCCCACGGCCGGAACCGGCCGTAGTAGTTGAGCCAGCCCGCCACGACGGGGTTGATCCATCGGGCGAGATCGCTGAAGGACAGGTCCGAGCGGGTATGCAGCTGCCAGGAACGCAGCTCCCGCCCCATTCTTTTCAGGGCGTCCTTGCTGACCGCCGGATCGAACGACAGGAACAACCTGCCGTGCCGGGTCCGGTTGCGTCTGGCGCGGAAGGTGTAGCCAAGGAATGTGAACGCCGTGTGCTCAGAAGAGCGTTGGCGTCTGCCGTCCTGGCAGTACACGATCCGGGTCTTGGTCGGGTGCAATCGCAGTCCGACCTCGGCCATCCTGTCCGTGAGCGCGGCCAGCACCTGGCGGGCCTGGCGCTCGGTGACGCAGTGCAGCACCGCGTCGTCGGCATAGCGTTCGAACCAGACGGTCGGGAACTCCCGGGCCATCCAGACGTCGAACGCGTAGTGCAGGAACAGGTTCGCCAGCACGGGAGACACCGGAGCCCCCTGTGGGGTTCCGAGCTCCCGCTCCAGCAAGGTGCCGTCGGGCATCTTCAGCGGGGCAGCAAGCCACCGCTGCACATACAACTTCACCCAAACGACGTCGGTGTGCGCCTCCACCGCCTTGACCAGCAGGTCCCAGGGAACGCTGTCGAAGAACTGGGAGATGTCGAACTCGACCACCCAGTCCCGCTTCCAGCAACGTTCCCGACATTTCTCCACCGCGTCCAAGGCGGACCGTCCGGGCCGGTATCCGAAGCTGTCGGGATGGAAAACAGGATCCACCCGCCGCATCAGATGTCGGGCCACCACGGTCTGGGCCACGCGATCGGCGACAGCGGGAATGCCTAGCATTCTCGTGCCCCGACCGCCCGGCTTGGGAATGGCCACCGCGCGCACCGGAGGCGGGAAATACGAGCCCGACGACATCCTGTTCCAGACCCGGTAGAGATTGTTCTTCAGGTCCTTCTCGAAGTCGGCGATGCTCTGCCCGTCCACTCCCGGCGCTCCCCTATTCGCCCTGACTTCCTCCCATGCTTCCTTGACTTCCCACTTCGAAATCTCAAACGGCTTGGCCTGTGACTTCAACTGGTCCACCGAACTCCTCCCGGACGCCGTCCGGTTGATGCGATCAACACAGTCACGAACGACCCGGCCCCTTCGCTCCACCCCCGTTACAGGGGCTTCATCGCTACTACGAGCCGGTCCGCCGGCACGCCCCGCGTCGGTACTCAGCCCCTTGCAGTGTCCGCTGCTTGAGGCGCTCCCTCTCGTCGCCACTGCGTGGCGGACAGTATCGGCGCATGCCTTCTCCTGTTCCATGCGGAAGCCGCAGACCGGACTCACGTCGCCTACATGCCGGACACCACCTGGCCAATAGACGGGCACCCGCCAGGCTCATCCCGGGACTCGTCTCACACCCACGGTTTCGATGTCGTCTGTCTGTCTTCTAACGCAGCATGAGGCGGTTTGAAGCCTCCCCCCGCAGGGCGGCTCCGAAGGGCCACAAAACCTTCATCTTCCGCACAGCACCATTTCTGGAAGCTTGCCTACAACCAACTCCCTTTCATGTTCAGGACACAAGAGACAGGACAATCACGCCGTGACAACCCGAGCCCCACTAGTGTGATGCGCCGGAAATCGCGGGCTTAAGTTTCTTGCTGGTTTTCGGTGGCTGGTGGAGTGACCTTGGTGAGGTAGTCGGCGAGGGATTTGAGGATCTCGTCGGCGGTCTTGGTCCAGGTGAAGGGCCGCGGGTTCTCGTTCCACGAGTTGATCCAGGCCTTGATGTCGTCTTCCAGTGCCTTCACCGAGGTATGGACGCTGCGGCGGATGAGCTTGTCGGTGAGCAGGCCGAACCACCGCTCGACCTGGTTAATCCAGGAGGAGCCGGTCGGTGTGAAGTGGACGTGGAATCGGGGGTGTTTGCCGAGCCAGGTCTTGATCTCGGGGGTGTTGTGGGTGGCGTAGTTGTCACACACCAGGTGCACGTCGAGTTCGGTGGGTACCGCCTTGTCTATCGTGACCAGGAACTTCTTGAACTCAACTGCCCGGTGGCGGCGGTGCAGTTCACCGATGACGGTGCCGTCGGCGATGTTGAATGCGGCGAACAGGCTGGTGATGCCGTGCCGCAGATAGTCGTGGGTACGCCGCTCGGGCATGCCCGGCATCATCGGCAGCACCGGCTGCGAGCGGTCCAGGGCCTGGATCTGGGACTTCTCGTCCACGCATAACACCACTGCCTTCTCGAGCGGGTCGTGGTACAGGCCGACGACGTCGACGACCTTCGCGACGAACTGCGGGTCGGTGGACAGCTTGAAGGCATCCTGCAGGTGCGGTTTGAGGTCGAACCGCTTCCAGATCCGCCCGATCGTCGACTTCGACAGACCCGTCCGGGCCGCCATCGAGGCCCGCGACCAGTGCGTGTCCTGGCCCGGCGTGGACTCCAGCGTCGCCACGATCACGTCCTCGACCTGGTCCAGCAGGATAGACGGCGGCCGCCCCGGCCGCGGTTCGTCGACCAAACCGTCCAGCCGCCGCTTGACGAACCGGGACCGCCAGCGGCTCACCGACTGCTCGCGCACCCCGAGTTCCGCCGCCACCTGCTTGTTCGTCCTACCCTCCGCACACGCCAGAACGATCCTCGCGCGCAGGGCCAGGAACTGCGCGGTCTTCGCTCGCCTCGCCCAACGCGTCAGCTGAGCCCGTTCGTCATCGCTGAGCACCAACTCCAGCTTGCGCCGGCCCGGCCGCAGCTCATCCGCAAGCCCGGCCATCCGCCGGTCAACGAACCGAGAGCGCCACTTCCTCACCGTGTCCGCGGTTACCTTGAACTCCGCCGCGACACGCGTATTCGGCTTCCCGTCCGCGCATGCCAAGACGATGCGCGCCCGCTCGGCGAGACGGGGCGCCACCGCCCCGCCCGCCCAGCGCAGCAACTGGGCGCGTTCCTCATCGGACAGCACGACTTCAACGGCACGAGGACCCCGAGACATGAAAACAGGCTACAGACTTAAGCCCGCGATTTCCGGCGCATCACACTAGTACTGCAGCCGCAGTTACGGGGGTCGGTGGCCTCGGCGGCGGTAGTGACTGAGACGGGCGCGGTGTTGATGGCGGCGTCTCCAGCGTGACCAGTGCAGGATGTGACCGGCTTCGTGCCGGACGGCGTGGGCGAATCTGCTCAGCAGGCGGCGGATCTCGTTCACGCTCAGTCGGATCAGGTCGCGGTCGTTTGCCCCTTTTCACCGGTGGTGCTCCGGACGGCGGTCAGGTAGACGGCGGCGGCCATGGCCAGACACCTCGGGGAGCCATCGCGTCAAGCGGCGACCGCGAGTTGGGTGGGAAATGCGGTCTCCTCTTCGAACAGCTTGCGGTTCTGGAGACAGTGGTAGAGCTGTCCGAGCATGCGGTTGAAGAGGTTCCTCTGGGCGGCTGCGTGCCAGTCACCGTGTTCATCGCGGCGCCTGCGGTAGTGGGATTTGGCGCCGGGTGAGGCGGTGATCGCAGAGAAGGCCCAGAGGTATCCGGCGTGGTTGAGGCGATCGTTCTTAACCCTCCGGCGGGTGACGGACGATCTCTTTCCTGAGGCCCTGGTGATGGGCGAGGAACCTGCGTAGGCCTTGAGTCCGCGGGCGTCGGCGAAGCGGGTTCGATCGTCTCCGATCTCGGCGAGTAACCGGGCGCCGAGCTGGAAGCCGAGGCCTGGGAAGCTGAGGAGCACTTCAGCGTCGGGGTGCTGAGGGAAAGCCTCCTCCACCGCGCCGGCCAGGTCGTCTGCGGCCTTCGAGGCGGCTTCAAGCTGGGTGAGGAGTGTCCGTCCCCTCGTAGCGTGGAGTCCGTGATTGCAAGGGAAGTTGGGGTTCATGGGTTCCAAGCAACGGACGTACACGCCTGAGTTTCGTGAGGGTGCTGTACGCATCGTGATCGAGACGGGCAGGCCGATCCCGGAG
>JAEKKN010000048.1 GCA_019510305.1 Microbacterium sp. | reverse complement strand
GGTGTTGCGAGCCTTGGTGCCCTTGGTACCACGACCGGCGGTCTTGCCCTTGGAGCCCTCACCACGACCGACACGGGTCTTCGCGGTGTTGGATCCGGGGACCGGACGCAGGTGGTGCACCTTCAGGACGCCCGGACGGGATGCCGGAGCATCCTTCTTCGGAGCGGCCTTCTTGGCAGCAGCGGTGTCGGCCTTGGCGGAGGCAGCAGCCTTCGCGGGAGCCTTCTTCGCGGCAGGCTTCTTCTCGGCGGCAGCCTTGGGAGCTGCAGCCTTCTTCGGGGCCTTCTCGGCCTCGACGGCTTCGTTCTTCTCAGCCATTAGTCGATCTCCTCAACCTTGACGAGGTGGGCGACAGCGCGGACGTAGCCGCGAGTCTGGGCGTCGTCAGGGCGGACGGTGCTGTCACCGATGCGCTTCAGACCGAGCGAACGCAGCGTGTCGCGCTGGTTCTGCTTCTCGCTCACCTTGGACTTGATCTGCGTGACCTTGAGCCGGGCGGCCATCAGGCACCTACCTTCTGTGCAGCGAGAGCCTCGGCCTCGGCACGGACGAGACGCGCAGGTGCGACCTGGTCGAACTCGAGGCCACGACGCGCGGCGACCGCACGGGGCTCCTCGAGCTGCTTCAGAGCCGTCACCGTGGCGTGCACGATGTTGATCGTGTTCGACGAGCCGAGCGACTTCGACAGCACGTCGTGGATGCCGGCGCACTCGAGCACGGCGCGCACGGGACCACCCGCGATGACACCGGTACCGGCAGCAGCCGGACGGAGCAGGACCACACCGGCGGCCGCCTCACCCTGCACGGGGTGCGGGATGGTGCTGCCGACGCGCGGAACGCGGAAGAAGTTGCGCTTGGCCTCTTCGACGCCCTTCGCGATCGCGAGAGGGACCTCACGAGCCTTGCCGTAGCCGACGCCGACCAGACCGTTGCCGTCGCCGACGACCACGAGAGCGGTGAAGCTGAAGCGACGACCACCCTTCACGACCTTCGACACGCGGTTGATCGTGACGACGCGCTCGAGGAACTGGTTGTCTCCACGGTCGCGGGAGTTGCGGTCACGACCGCCCTGGTTGCGGTCACGGCCACCGCGGCGGCCATCACGCTGATCGCGAGTCGGCTCTGCCTGCGTCGTGCCGGCAGCCGTCTCAGAAGTGGCAGCAGCCGCTTCGGTCACTTCGTTCTCCTTGTTGTCACTCACAGTGCCAGGCCCCCTTCACGAGCGCCGTCGGCGATGGCGGCGACGCGACCGGCGTAGCGATTGCCACCACGGTCGAACACTGCCTCGGAAACGCCTGCGGCCTTCGCGCGCTCGGCGACGAGCTCGCCGACCTTGCGGGCCTTGGCGGTCTTGTCACCCTCGAACGAGCGCAGGTCGGTCTCGAGCGTCGAAGCCGACGCCACGGTGTGACCCTTGCTGTCGTCGACCAGCTGCACGAAGACGTGGCGGGCCGAACGGTTGACGACGAGACGCGGACGCGACTCGGTGCCCACGACCTTCTTGCGAAGGCGGGCGTGACGACGCGCGCGGGCGTCAGACTTTGACTTGAGAGCCATGGTTACTTACCACTCTTTCCGGCCTTGCGACGCACGACCTCGCCGGCGTAACGCACACCCTTGCCCTTGTACGGCTCAGGCTTGCGGATCTTGCGGATGTTCGCAGCTGCCTCGCCGACAGCCTGCTTGGAGATACCGCTCACGGTGAGCTTGTTGGTGCCCTCGACCGTGAAGGTGATGCCGGCGGGCGGGTCGATCAGGACCGGGTGCGAGAAGCCGAGGGCGAACTCGACCGCGCTGCCCTTCTGGGCGACGCGGTAACCGGTGCCGACGACCTCGAGACCCTTGGTGTAGCCCTGGGTCACGCCGATGATGTTGTTGTTGATGAGCGTGCGGGTCAGGCCGTGAAGCGACCGGGACTCGCGCTCGTCGTCGGGACGAGTGACGAGAACCTGGTTCTCCTCGACCGCGACCTCGATGGGGCTGGCCACCGTCAGGGTGAGCTCACCCTTGGGGCCCTTCACCGCGACCTCACGGCCGTCGACCGAAACGGTCACGCCCGCGGGAACATCGATGGGAAGTCGTCCAATACGCGACATTTCGAATTACCACACGTAGGCGAGAACTTCTCCGCCCACGCCCTTCTGCTCAGCCTGACGGTCGGTGAGAAGACCGGAGGAGGTGGACAGGATGGCCACGCCGAGGCCGCCGAGAACCTTGGGAAGCTCCGTCGACTTCGCGTAGACACGAAGGCCGGGCTTCGAGACGCGCTTGATGCCGGCGATCGACCGCTCGCGGTTCGGGCCGTACTTCAGCTGCAGCGTGAGGTTCTGTCCGACGCGGGCGTCAGAGGTCTCCCAGCCTGCGATGTAGCCCTCCTGCTGGAGGATCTCGGCGATGTGCGTCTTCAGCTTGCTCGACGGCAGAGTCACGGAATCGTGGTGCGCCGAGTTCGCGTTGCGCAGACGGGTCAGCAGATCTGCGACCGGGTCTGTCATTGTCATGTGTGTTTTCCTTTGTTCATGAGGTTCCGGCTGTCGTTACACGACAGACGGCCTGCGATGACACGCAATCTTCGATTGTACGGCACCGCGAAGGCGATGCCGGACGCTTCGACAGGCTCAGCGACCCGCTGGGTCCCTGAGCCTGTCGAAGGGCTTACGCCTGGGCGTCGTCCGAGCGGAACGGGAAGCCGAGTGCGCGCAGCAGGGCGCGGCCCTCGTCATCCGTCTTCGCGGAGGTCACGACGGTGATGTCGAAACCGCGAACCCGGTCGATCTTGTCCTGATCGATCTCGTGGAACACGCTCTGCTCCTGGAGACCGAAGGTGTAGTTGCCGTTGCCGTCGAACTGCTTGTCCGACAGACCGCGGAAGTCGCGGATACGGGGCAGGGCGAGCGAGACCAGGCGGTCGACGAACTCCCATGCGCGGTCACCGCGAAGGGTGACGTGCGCACCGATGGGCTGACCCTCGCGCAGCTTGAACTGTGCGATGGACTTGCGCGCCTTGGTGACGATCGGCTTCTGACCGGTGATCTTGGTGAGGTCGTCGACCGCACCATCGATCACCTTGCTGTCGCGAGCTGCCTCGCCGACACCCGTGTTCACGACGACCTTGACCAGGCCGGGGATCTGCATGACGTTCGCGTAGCCGAACTGCTCCTGCAGAGCCTTCTTGATCTCAGCGTTGTACTTCGCCTTCAGGCGGGGCTGCACCTTGACAGCCTCCGCAGCGTCAGTCGTTGCCATCAGAGGTCCTTACCGCTCTTCTTCGCGTAACGCACGCGGACGGTGCGCTTGACGCCGTCCTTGGTCTGCTCCTCGACCCGGTGGCCGACCTTGGTCGGCTTCTTGGTCGAGGGGTCGACGACTGCGACGTTCGAGATGTGGATGGGAGCCTCGACGGTCTCGAGGCCACCCGTCTTGGTGCCGCGCTGCGTCTGGCCGACGCGCGAGTGCTTGGTGACGTAGTTCACACCCTCGACGATGATGCGGTTCTGCCCGACAAGGATCTCGAGGACCTTGCCCTGCTTGCCGCGGTCGCCGCCCTTGGCCTGGGTGCGGCCGGTGATGACCTGAACCAGGTCGCCCTTCTTGATCTTCGCCATGATCAGATGACCTCCGGTGCCAGGGAGACGATCTTCATGAACTTCTTGTCACGAAGCTCACGGCCGACCGGGCCGAAGATACGGGTGCCGCGGGGCTCCCCGTCGTTCTTCAGGATCACGGCGGCGTTCTCGTCGAACTTGATGTACGAGCCGTCGGGACGGCGCGTCTCCTTCTTGGTGCGGACGATGACCGCCTTGACGACGTCGCCCTTCTTGACGTTGCCGCCCGGGATCGCGTCCTTGACGGTCGCGACGATGGTGTCGCCCAGGCCCGCGTAACGGCGGCGCGAGCCACCGAGAACGCGGATCGTGAGCAGTTCCTTCGCGCCGGTGTTGTCGGCGACCTTGAGGCGGGACTCCTGCTGAATCACTTGGCCTTCTCCAGAATCTCCACCAGACGCCAGCGCTTGGTGGCGCTCAGCGGGCGGGTCTCGTTGATGAGGACCAGGTCGCCGATGCCGGCGGAGTTGGTCTCATCGTGCGCCTTGACCTTCGAGGTGCGGCGGATGACCTTGCCGTAAAGCGGGTGCTTCACGCGGTCCTCGACCTCGACCACGATGGTCTTGTCCATCTTGTCGCTGACGACGTAGCCACGACGCGACTTGCGGTAGCCACGGGCATCCACATCGCGCACGTCGTGTGCGGCGTGCTCAGCCTCGACAGCGGCTTCCTTCTTGGTGGCCATCACTCAGCCTCTTCCTTCACGGCGTCGTCAGCGGCATCCGCCTTCTTCGCCTTCGACTTGGTCGCCTTCTTGGCCGGAGCCTCGACCGGAGCAGGCGTCGCACGGATGCCCAGCTCGCGTTCGCGGATCACGGTGTAGAGACGCGCGATGTCGCGCTTGACGGCGCGGATGCGGCCGTGGCTCTCCAGCTGGCCGGTGGCCGACTGGAAACGGAGGTTGAACAGCTCCTCCTTGGCCTTGCGCAGCTCCTCAACGAGGCGCTGGTCTTCGAACGTGTCGAGCTCTGCCGGAGCGAGCTCCTTGGTGCCGATCGCCATTACGCGTCGCCCTCCTCGCGCTTGATGATGCGTGCCTTGAGCGGCAGCTTGTGAATTGCTCGGGTCAGTGCTTCACGAGCGAGCTGCTCGTTGACACCCGCGACCTCGAAGAGGACACGGCCCGGCTTGACGTTGGCGACCCACCACTCGGGGGATCCCTTACCGGAACCCATTCGGGTCTCAGCCGGCTTCTTGGTGAGCGGGCGGTCGGGGTAGATGTTGATCCACACCTTTCCACCACGCTTGATGTGACGGGTCATCGCGATACGAGCGGACTCGATCTGACGGTTGGTCACGTAGGCCGAGGTGAGCGCCTGGATGCCGTACTCGCCGAACGACACCTGGGTGCCGCCGGTGGCGTGGCCATCACGCTTCGGGTGATGCTGCTTGCGGTACTTGACCTTGCGGGGAATAAGCATCAGGCAGACGCTCCTTCTGCGACGGGGGCCTCGTTGCGCGGCGCGCGGCGGCGGTCGCCACCACGGTCGTCACGACGGGCCTTCGGTGCGTTGGCCTGCTCGCGAGCAAGCTCCTTGGCGGTGAGGTCGCCCTTGTAGATCCAGACCTTCACGCCGATGCGGCCGAAGGTGGTCTTCGCCTCGTAGAAGCCGTAGTCGATGTTCGCGCGCAGCGTGTGCAGCGGCACACGACCCTCGCGGTAGAACTCCGAACGGCTCATCTCGGCGCCGCCGAGGCGGCCGGAGACCTGGATGCGGATGCCCTTGGCGCCAGCGCGCTGCGCGCCCTGGAGACCCTTGCGCATCGCGCGACGGAACGCCACACGAGCAGACAGCTGCTCGGCGATGCCCTGGGCGACGAGCTGAGCGTCAGCCTCGGGGTTCTTGACCTCGAGGATGTTCAGCTGGATCTGCTTGCCCGTGAGCTTCTCGAGGTCGCCGCGGATGCGCTCGGCCTCGGCGCCACGACGACCGATCACGATGCCCGGGCGGGCGGTGTGAATGTCGACGCGGACGCGGTCACGGGTGCGCTCGATCTCGATGTTCGAGACACCGGCGCGGTCGAGCTGCGTCTTCAGCAGGTTGCGGATCTTGATGTCCTCGGCGACGTAGTCGGCGTAACGCTGACCCGGCTTCGTCGAGTCCGAGAACCAGCGCGACACGTGGTCCGTGGTGATGCCGAGACGGAAGCCGTACGGGTTTACCTTCTGTCCCATTACTTGCTCGCCTTCTTGTTGCTGTCGCCTGCGGCAGCCGGAGCGGCCTCGGGCGTCGAGAGCACGACCGTGATGTGGCTCGTGCGCTTCTTGATCTGGAAAGCGCGACCCTGTGCACGGGGCTGGAAACGCTTGAGCGTCGTGCCCTCGTCGACGTACGCGTTCTTCACGTACAGGTCCTGCTCGTCGAGGTACTCGCCGTCACGATCCGCCTTGACCTGCGCGTTGGCCATGGCCGACGCGACAAGCTTGTAGATCGGCTCACTGGCGCTCTGCTGTGCGAACTTCAGGATCGCCAGAGCCTCCTGGGCCTGCTTGCCCTTGATGAGCGCTACGACACGACGAGCCTTCTGAGGGGTCACGCGGATGTGCTTCACGCGTGCGATCGATTCGACCATTAGCGGCGCCGCCCCTTCTTGTCGTCCTTCTCGTGGCCGCGGAAGGTGCGGGTGGGCGCGAACTCGCCCAGCTTGTGACCGACCATGGTCTCGGACACGAACACAGGAATGTGCTTGCGTCCGTCGTGGACCGCGATCGTGTGACCCAGCATGGCCGGGATGATCATGGACCGGCGGGACCAGGTCTTGATGACTTTCTTCGTGCCGGCTTCGTTCTGCACGACCACCTTGCGAAGCAGGTGCTCGTCGACGAAGGGGCCCTTCTTAAGACTGCGAGGCATCTTCTCTTACTCCTACTTGCGCTTCTTGCCGGCGTTACGACGACGCACGATGTACTTGTCGCTTTCCTTGTTGGCGTGGCGGGTACGACCCTCAGCCTGGCCCCAAGGAGTGACGGGGTGACGTCCACCGGAAGTCTTGCCCTCACCACCACCGTGGGGGTGGTCGACCGGGTTCATCGCGACACCACGCACGGTCGGGCGGACGCCCTTCCAGCGCATGCGGCCGGCCTTGCCCCAGTTGATGTTCGACTGCTCGGCGTTGCCGACCTCGCCGATGGTCGCGCGGCAGCGCGCATCGACGTTGCGGATCTCGCCCGAGGGCAGACGCAGCTGGGCGTAGGGGCCGTCCTTGGCGACGAGACGGACGGATGCACCGGCCGAACGCGCCATCTTCGCGCCGCCGCCGGGGCGGAGCTCGATCGCGTGGATGACGGTACCCGTCGGGATGTTCTTCAGCGGCAGGTTGTTGCCCGGCTTGATGTCGGCCGAGGGACCCGACTCGATGATGTCGCCCTGCTTCAGCTTCGCCGGCGCGAGGATGTAGCGCTTCTCGCCGTCGAAGTAGTGCAGCAGCGCGATGCGCGCGGTGCGGTTGGGGTCGTACTCGATGTGAGCGACCTTGGCGTTGACACCGTCCTTGTCATTGCGACGGAAGTCGATGACACGGTACTGGCGCTTGTGGCCACCACCGATGTGACGGGTCGTGATGCGGCCCTGGTTGTTACGACCACCGGTCTTCGAGAGCGGGCGCAGCAGCGACTTCTCCGGCGTCGATCGAGTGATCTCGGCGAAGTCAGCCACCGACGAGCCGCGACGGCCCGGGGTCGTGGGCTTGTACTTGCGAATAGCCATTATTTGTCCTTATCCCCCGGGTCAGCCGACTGCCGTGAAGATGTCGATGGTGCCCGACTTCAGGGCCACGATCGCGCGCTTGGTGTCCTTGCGCTTGCCGGTGCCGAAGCGGGTGCGACGGGCCTTGCCGACGCGGTTGATCGTGTTGACCGATGCGACCTTGACGCCGAAGATCTTCTCGATGGCGAGCTTGATCTCGGTCTTCGAAGCGCGCGGGTCCACGAGGAAGGTGTACTTGCCCTCGTCGATGAGTCCGTAGCTCTTCTCGGACACGACCGGCTTCAGGATGATGTCGCGCGGGTCCTTGTTCAGGGCCGTCTGGAGAACAGATGCCTGCTCGCTCATGCGGAGACCTCCTGGTTGGCGCCGGTCTTGGAGGCGATGAAGCCCTCGAGAGCGGCCTGGGTGAAGACGATGTCGTCGGAGACGAGCACGTCGTAGGCGTTGAGCTGGTCGAACGTCAGCACGTGCAGGTTCGACAGGTTGCGAATGCTCTTCAGCGTCACGTCGTCGTTGCGCTCGATCACCACGAGGACGTTCTTCGACGAGACGACGTTGGTGAGGAAGCTCACCGCGGTCTTGGTCGAAGGCGCACCGTTGATGCCGAAGGACTCGATCGCGTGGATGCGGTCGCCGCGGAAGCGGTCGCTCAGCGCGCCCAGCAGGGCGGCGGCGATCATCTTCTTGGGGGTGCGCTGCGAGTAGTCGCGCGGCTTCGGGCCGTGCACGATGCCACCACCGGTCATGTGCGGCGCGCGGATGGAACCCTGACGGGCGTTACCCGTGCCCTTCTGCTTGAAGGGCTTGCGGCCGGCACCGGAGACCTCACCACGACGCTTGGTCGAGTGGGTGCCCTGGCGTGCGGCGGCGAGCTGCGCGACGACGACCTGGTGGATCAGCGGGATGTTCGTCTTGACGTCGAACAGCGCGGCGGGAAGCTCGATCGAGCCTGCCTTCTTGCCGTCTGCCTTGAGGACGTCGAGCGCGAGAGTCGAGTCAGCCATGATCAGGCACCCTTCACTGCGTTGCGGACGTAGACGATGCGGCCACGAGCACCGGGGACGGCGCCCTTGACGAGCAGCAGACCCTTCTCGATGTCGACGGCGTGCACCGTGAGGTTGAGAACGGTCACGCGCTCGCCACCCATACGGCCGGCCATGCGCATGCCCTTGAAGACGCGGCTCGGGGTCGACGATGCGCCGATGGAGCCGGGCTTGCGGTGGTTGCGGTGCGAACCGTGCGAAGCCGAGACGCCCTTGAAGTTGTGACGCTTCATGACACCGGCGGTGCCCTTGCCCTTGCTGGTGCCGACGACGTCGACCAGCTGGCCGGCCTCGAAGGTCGCGTCCACGGTGAGCTCCTGGCCCAGCGAGTAGTCAGCGGCATCCGCGGTGCGGATCTCGGTGACATGGCGACGCGGCGTGACGCCGGCGGCCTCGAAGTGGGCGGTGAGGGGCTTGTTCACCTTGCGCGGGTCGATCTGACCGTAGGCGATCTGAACAGCGTTGTAGCCGTCCTTCTCGGGGGTGCGGATCTGGGTGACCACGTTCGGCGCGAGCTCGATGACGGTGACGGGAACGAGCTTGCCGCTCTCGTTCCACACCTGGGTCATGCCGAGCTTCGTGCCGAGCATGCCCTTGGAAATCTTTGCGTTGATGTCAACCATGGCGGACCTCAGAGCTTGATCTCGATGTTGACATCAGCGGGCAGGTCGAGACGCATCAGCGAGTCGACGGCCTTGGGCGTCGGGTCGACGATGTCGATCAGACGCTTGTGGGTGCGCATCTCGAAGTGCTCGCGGCTGTCCTTGTACTTGTGGGGCGACCGGATGACGCACACGACGTTCTTCTCGGTCGGAAGGGGCACGGGGCCGACGACGGTTGCGCCCGCACGGGTCACGGTGTCGACGATCTTGCGTGCGGACGTGTCGATGACCTCGTGGTCATACGACTTCAGGCGAATGCGGATCTTCTGTCCCGCCATTGTCTGCTCTCTCTCTTTAGGCGTCTTACCGTCCGGGGCCGGGTGACCCTGGGGCATTGGACGCACGACGGCGCTGGTTTCGCGCCAGGCACTACGGACGACTCCGGAGAGTCGTTCTGCGCACCACTGTTCTGCTGTCATCCCGCACGTCTTGCAACGGACGGATGCCGACCCTCCGTCACGCATGACGGAGCCTCTACGAAGAGGTGTCGGGGATGTCCTGCCATCCGCGGCCTAGGTCCCTGCGCTGCATCTCTTGCGAGACGACGCCGCCTATGCACTGCCGTGATGGTGATCCGGCACGCGGAGCGCGCCGAAATGTCGAACCTGTCTATTCTGCCATGCCGGATTTCACTTGTGCAAACCCGGGCGTGTCGCGCTTCCGAGAGCGCCGCGCCGAAGGCGCTGCGGCAGGGTCAGAAGAGCGGGGCGAGGCATCCCCATGCCTCGCCCCGCTTGGGGAGGGCGTCCAGTGCGAGGGGGCGCACCGAACGCGAGGAGGGCAGCGTGAAGGGACGCCGCTCCCCTCGTTCGAGGGCGCGGCGAGAGACCCGCCGCGCAGGCAGGGAGTAGCCGAGGTGCGCAGAGCGCACGCATCGCACGATGATCCCCAAGATCGTTCCCCAGTATCGAACGCGGGTGCCCCGCGTGTCGTCAGAACGTCGAACCCCTTCGACGTTCCCGGCCGTAAGATCCCCAGACGGCCAGAAGTCATTCTACGGGATGATCGCCGAGGAACGCGATATCGGGCGGCGGAATACCGGGTCTCAGTCCCCCGCGCGCGGATATGAGACGAGCGGCGGCCCTTCCCTGAGGAAGGACCGCCGCTCGGAGTGCGTGCGAGGGACTACTCGTTTCCGACGGCCTTGTCGGCGCCTTCGCGGATCTCGTCGATCTTGTCCGCCGCACCAGGTGCGATCTTCTTGGCGAAGTCGGCGACGCCGTCGAGCACCTTGTCGCTGACGTCCTCAGCCTGCTCGCTCTTGACCGCCTCTTCGATCTTGTCCTTGTTCTGCTCGAAGAGTTCCTTGCCCTTGTTGACGGCGTCCTCGATACCCATGTGAAAATCCCCTTCTGAGGTGTGTGCTGCCGGCCGACGGGCCGACAGCACTCATTCTGCATCGTCGCACCGGTATACGGAACCCCGTGCGTCGTTTGCGACACCGAGTGTCATCCAGCGGGAAGCACAAAGGGGCCGAGCCCGAAGGCTCGACCCCTTTGCGAAGGAAGCAGATGCTTACTTGATGATCTTCGTGACCGTACCGGCGCCGACGGTGCGTCCACCCTCACGGA
This sequence comes from Microbacterium sp., assembly GCA_019510305.1. GTDB lineage: Bacteria > Actinomycetota > Actinomycetes > Actinomycetales > Microbacteriaceae > Microbacterium > Microbacterium natoriense_A. Next base: position 20,245 of record JAEKKN010000048.1, on the reverse strand, counting down.
TGGCGAAGCCGAGGCCCTCCTCCATGGCGATCGGCTGGATCAGCTCGACCGTCATGTCGGTGGTGTCGCCGGGCATGACCATCTCGGTGCCCTCAGGCAGCGAGATGACGCCGGTGACGTCGGTGGTGCGGAAGTAGAACTGCGGGCGGTAGTTCGTGTAGAACGGGTTGTGACGGCCGCCCTCGTCCTTGGACAGGATGTACGCGGTGCCCTCGAAGTTCGTGTGCGGGGTAACCGAACCCGGCTTCACGATGACCTGGCCGCGCTCGACGTCCTCGCGCTTGGTGCCGCGGAGGAGCAGACCACAGTTCTCGCCGGCCCATGCCTCGTCGAGCTGCTTGTGGAACATCTCGATACCGGTGACCGTGGTCTTGACGGTCGGACGGAGTCCGACGATCTCGACCTCGGAGTTGATGGCCAGCGTGCCACGCTCGGCGCGGCCCGTGACGACGGTGCCACGACCGGTGATCGTGAAGACGTCCTCGACGGGCATGAGGAACGGCTTGTCGCGGTCGCGCTCCGGGTCCGGAACGCTGTCGTCCACGGCCTGCATGAGCTCGAGGATCTTCTCGGTCCACTTCTCGTCGCCCTCGAGCGCCTTGAGCGCCGAGACCTGCACGACGGGAGCGTTGTCGCCGTCGAAGCCCTGGCTCGAGAGCAGCTCGCGGACCTCGAGCTCGACGAGCTCCAGGATCTCCTCGTCGTCGACCATGTCGCTCTTGTTCAGCGCGACGAGCAGGTAGGGAACGCCGACCTGCTTGGCGAGCAGCACGTGCTCACGCGTCTGAGCCATCGGGCCGTCGGTGGCGGCGACCACGAGGATCGCGCCGTCCATCTGTGCGGCACCGGTGATCATGTTCTTGACGTAGTCGGCGTGGCCGGGAGCGTCAACGTGCGCGTAGTGGCGCTTCGGGGTCTCGTACTCGATGTGCGAGATGTTGATGGTGATTCCACGCTGACGCTCTTCCGGCGCCGAGTCGATGGAAGCGAAGTCGCGCTGCACGTTGGTCGCGGACGGGAACTTGTCAGCAAGCACCTTCGAGATCGCTGCGGAGAGCGTGGTCTTGCCGTGGTCAACGTGACCGATGGTTCCGATGTTGACGTGCGGCTTGGTCCGCTCGAACTTGGCCTTAGCCACTTGGTCCTCCTCAGGACGTCGTGTAGAGGTGACCGGGCACTGGATTGCGACCGGTTCTCTACGGGTTAGGTTCTCAGTTTAGTAGAGAGGGAATGTGAAGTTGTAGGGGACCTGGGAGCCGGGCCGGAACCAGGCTCCCAGAAGTGTTACTCGCCGCCCTGGTGCTTCTGGACGATCTCGTCGGCCACTGCACGGGGAACCTCAGCGTAGCTGTTGAACTCCATGGAGTAGACGGCGCGGCCCGAGGTCTTCGAGCGCAGGTCGCCGATGTAACCGAACATCTCGGACAGCGGGACGTGTGCACGGACGACCTTGACGCCTGCGGCGTCCTCCATCGACTGGATCTGGCCACGACGCGAGTTCAGGTCGCCGATGACGTCGCCCATGTACTCCTCCGGAGTACGCACCTCGACGGCCATCAGCGGCTCGAGCAGAACGGGGTTCGCCCGACGCAGAGCCTCCTTGATACCCATGGAGCCGGCGATCTTGAACGCCATCTCCGAAGAGTCGACGTCGTGCGCGGCGCCGTCGACGATGGTCGCCTTGACGCCGACGATCGGGTAACCGGCGAGGACGCCGACGTTCATCGCGTCCTGGAAACCGGCGTCGATAGAGCCGATGTACTCACGAGGGATGCGACCACCGGTCACGGCGTTCACGAACTCGTAGGTCTTGTCGTTGTCGAGCTCGAGCGGCTCGATGTTGAACTGGATCTTCGCGAACTGACCAGAACCACCGGTCTGCTTCTTGTGCGTGTAGTCGTGCTTCTCGACGGCCTTGCGGATCGTCTCGCGGTACGCCACCTGCGGCTTGCCGACGTTCGCCTCGACGTTGAACTCGCGCTTCATGCGATCGACGAGGATGTCGAGGTGCAGCTCGCCCATGCCCTTGATGGTCGTCTGACCGGTCTCGGGGTTGAGCTCGGTGCGGAAGGTCGGGTCCTCCTCAGCGAGCTTCTGGATGGCGACACCCAGCTTCTCCTGGTCGGCCTTGGTCTTCGGCTCGATCGCGACCTCGATGACGGGCTCGGGGAACGTCATCGACTCGAGGACGACGGGCGACGTCGGGTCGGTCAGCGTGTCACCGGTGGTGGTGTCCTTCAGACCGATGACGGCGTAGATGTTGCCCGCGGTGACCGAGGGGACCGGGATCTCCTTGTTGGCGTGCATCTGGAAGATCTTCCCGATGCGCTCCTTCTTGCCCTTGGTCGAGTTGATGACCTGGGCGCCGGAGTCGAGCTGGCCCGAGTAGACGCGCACGTAGGTCAGGCGACCGAAGAACGGGTGCACCGCGACCTTGAACGCGAGAGCCGCGAACGGGTCGTTCGCGTCGGGGTGACGCTCGATGATCGTGTCGTAGTCCTTGGGATCGTGCGCCTCGATCGAGCCCACGTCGAGCGGGTTCGGGAGGTAGTCGACGACCGCGTCGAGCATCGGCTGCACACCGCGGTTCTTGAACGCAGAACCGCAGAGCACCGGGTAGATCTCGGATGCGACGGTGAGCTTGCGGATGGCGCCCTTGATCTCGGCGACCGTGAGCTCCTCACCGCCGAAGAACTTCTCGAGCAGAGCGTCGTCGGTCTCGGCGACGGTCTCGAGGAGCTGCTGACGGTACTCGTCGGCCTTGTCCTTGAGGTCGGCCGGGATCTCCTGGATCTCGTAGGAGGCGCCCATGGTGACGTCACCCTTGGCATCTCCGGCCCAGACCAGCGCGCGCATCTCGACGAGGTCGATCACGCCGATGAAGTCGTTCTCCGCGCCGATGGGCAGCTGGATGACCAGCGGCTTCGCGCCGAGGCGGTTGATGATGGTGTCGACGGTGAAGTAGAAGTCCGCGCCGAGCTTGTCCATCTTGTTGACGAAGCAGATGCGGGGGACGTTGTACTTGTCGGCCTGACGCCACACGGTCTCGGACTGGGGCTCGACGCCCTCCTTGCCGTCGAAGACGGCGACAGCACCGTCGAGGACGCGGAGCGAGCGCTCCACCTCGACCGTGAAGTCCACGTGACCGGGGGTGTCGATGATGTTGATCTGGTTCTTGTTCCAGTAGCAGGTCACGGCGGCAGACGTGATCGTGATGCCGCGCTCCTTCTCCTGCTCCATCCAGTCGGTGGTCGACGCGCCGTCGTGCGTCTCGCCGAGCTTGTGGTTGACGCCCGTGTAGAACAGGATGCGCTCGGTGGTGGTGGTCTTGCCAGCATCGATGTGAGCCATGATGCCGATGTTCCGAACCTTGCTCAGGTCGGTGAGCACGTCTTGTGCCACAGGAGTGTCCTTATCTTTTTGGCAGTCGTACTGCGAAGAGTGGGGTGCCCGCCCCCGGCGAGTGGCCGGGGGCGGGCGAAGCTGTTACCAGCGGTAGTGAGCGAACGCGCGGTTCGACTCGGCCATCTTGTGCGTGTCCTCGCGGCGCTTGACCGCGGCGCCGAGGCCGTTCGACGCGTCGAGGATTTCGTTCTGCAGACGCTCGGTCATCGTCTTCTCACGACGACCCTTGGCGTAGCTGACGAGCCAGCGCAGCGCGAGGGTGTTCGCGCGGTGCGGCTTGACCTCGACCGGCACCTGGTAGGTAGAGCCACCGACGCGGCGGCTCTTGACCTCGAGGGTGGGACGGACGTTGTCGAGCGCCTTCTTCAGCGTGGCGACGGCATCCTGGCCGCCGTTCTTCGCCTCGACGCCCTTGAGGGCGTTGTAGACGATCGACTCGGCGAGGGACTTCTTGCCGTCGACGAGGATCTTGTTGACCAGCTGGCTGACGATCGGAGCGCCGTATACCGGGTCGTTGACGACGGGACGCTTAGGTGCGGGACCCTTACGAGGCATCTAACTCAACCCTTCTTCGCACCGTAGCGGCTGCGAGCCTGCTTACGGTTCTTGACGGCCTGGGTGTCCAGGGCGCCACGGACGATCTTGTAACGCACACCGGGGAGGTCCTTGACACGACCGCCGCGGACGAGCACCAGCGAGTGCTCCTGCAGGTTGTGGCCCTCACCGGGGATGTACGCGGTGACCTCGGTCCCGTTGCGGAGCTTCACACGAGCGACCTTGCGCATCGCCGAGTTCGGCTTCTTCGGGGTGGTGGTGTAGACGCGGGTGCAGACCCCGGCCTGCTGCGGGTTCGACTTCAGGGCGGGCGCCTTGGTCTTCGAGACCTTGGGCGAGCGACCCTTGCGAACCAACTGCTGAATGGTTGGCACGTTCTCTCCTCATAGTGCTGCACGGTGACAGCGTGATGGATTCACATCAGACCCACCGGCGCGCCGGAACCGACGTGCTTTTGTGGTGGTGGGTATGCCGTGGGGGCGGACAGGCAAGGTGCCGACGCCCAGCGCGCACGTCAAGACGTGCACACACCTGATCAAGTGTAATGCCGCGTAACGTGGCGGTCAAATGGATCAGCGCAGATCGCGGATCCGCGCCGCCACCGATCCGCTCTCCCCCGTCCGCCGTTCGGCGGTGACCGCGATGATCAGCAGCACGGCGCCCATCACCGCGAGCGTGATCCACCACGGCATCGACTCGATCCCGCGACCGATCTGCACCGAGAACACGAACACGTTCTCGATCGGGAGCACGATGAGGCCGATCAGGAAGGGGGCGGCGAGCCGACCCCTCGAGCCGACGAGGATGGCGGCGAGTGCGAGGACCATCACCAGGATCGCCCGCCAGGTGAGCGGATCGGTGAACGTCGACACGATAGACGCGCTCATCATCGTGACGATGCCCGGCGCGAGCAGCGCCCAGGAACCGGTCCAGCGACCGGGCCAGCTGTCGAGCGTCGGCCTGCGCTTCGACGGGCTCAGCGACCCAGGGGTGAAGTTCAGAGCTCCGGCGATCAGCAGGAATGCGCCCAACGGGAGCGAGAACCACTCCACTCTCAGGTCGCGCGGACTCCACGCCACGACGGCGGTCACGAACGCGATCGCGAACAGGAACCAGACCGGCGGCATCAGAGTCGCCCTGCTGCGGAGAGTGGACGCCGTCGACACGACCGCGAGCAGATAGGCGAGCATCAGCGCCCACATGGCCCAGATCGAGAACCAGTCGCGCTCGATCGCGAACCACGTGCCCGCGGCGAGCGCAAGAGCCGCTGGAGCCCCCAGCCACCGGCTCGACTGCAGGGGCGCGTTGTCGGAGGTTCTGCGGATGCCGCGGCCTGCGAGCATCAGGGCCAGAGCCGCCACCGCGCTGGCCCCGAGGCACGCCAGGAAGAGACCGGCGCCGCGGAGCGAGGGGAAGTCCCATCCGAGACCGATCCTGATGGCCTGGATCGTGCCGACGCTCGCCGCGAGGCCTGCGGCGAGCAGGGTCGGGGTGCGCAGCATCCGCAGCCGGCGCAAGCGCCCCGCCGCTTCGCTCCGCCCGAAGAAGCGCGCGAGTGCGAGCAGCAGCCAGCCCGCCGCGAGCAACCCGCCCACGCGCCACGGAATCGAGGTCTGCCCCGCCGGGTCGGGCTCGACGACCGCGACGATCGCGAGCAGCGGTCCGATCGCGACGACCAGGCCTGCGGCGTACAGGGCGACCGCGCGCGCTCCACGCAGAGTCAGGAGCACGGCGACGAGCGCTGCGCCCAGAGTCGGCGGTAGCAGATACGCCTCGAGCAGGTCGACGCCGATGAGGCCCCACACGCACCACAGCGCTCCGGTGAACGCGGCTGCCGAGACCACCCACGCATACCGGCGTCCGGCAAACAGCGCGGCGGCCGCGGCGCCGAGACCGAGGATCAGCAGCACGAGGAATGCCGTGCCGAGTCCGGCCGCATCGCGCCAGAGCGCGAGGAGGATCGCGATCGCGCCGGTCAGCAGCGACGACGCTTCGATCGCGACCCGCGCGGCGTCGGCAGCGCCGACGGCGTGACCTCTCTCGAGCAGTGCAGCGCGTATCAGCGGCGTCGCCGGCAACGCCAACGCCAACGCCACCAGCATCGCGATGATCGGCAGGGTCACCGGAGAACCGCTCGACGGCAGCAGCTGCGCGCCCAGGCACACGATCACGACGGCGAGAGTCGGGACCAGCATCCCCGCGGCCATCGTGCGTACGGCGACCGTGAGACCGGGACGGCGCGTGACCAGCAGCGAGACGGCCAGCACGAACATCAGCCCGGTGGACAGTGCCGTCCAGCCGCTGCGCTCGACGACGACCTGCAGGACTCCGATGCCGAACGGCACCGCCGAGACCACGAGCACCGTCTGCCATGCCCGCGCCCCGATGCGGGGCAGGTAGGTGGCCGCGATCGCGACGGCGAGACCCGCGGACGCCGTCAGACACAGCTGGGCGATGCCGTCGACGCCGCTCTCGCCGAGCGCGGTGGAGACGAGCGTCAGCGCGAACGCGAAGCCGACTCCGACGTACACGAATCGCAGCCGGGCCGGGAGCACACCGGCCAGGACGGCGAGCGCGAGAAGCGTGCCGACGCCGGCGAGCGGGACGATCGACGGCTCACGCCAGGCGATGACGGCTGAGGCGATCGACGCCACGTGTGCGGCGACGATCAGAACGATCCGAGTGCCGGCAGCCGAGACCCTCACGTAGCGGAGGACCAGGGCGACCACGACGACAGCGACGGCGAGCACGGCCACAGACACGGGCAGCGGCAGCACCTTCGCGCAGCCGAGCACCAGAACGGCGGCGGCCGCCATGACCGACGACACACGAGCGGGGGCGGTCGCGAGCGAGCGGATGCTGTCACGTCGCCGCGCGAGCGCACTGAACACGGCGAGTCCCGTGCTGACCGCGGCGAGACCGACGATCAGGCCCCATTCCATCGCCCCGCCCGTGACTTCCGCGCGGGGACTCCGCTGCATCACCTCGGTGATCGCGACCACGCCGTTCAGCGCGGCGAAGCCGAGCAGGACCAGAGCCGGGAGAGCCAGCACGGCGAACGAGCCGCCGACGACGAACCCGCGCGGCACGGTGCGCGGAAGCGGAACGACGGCCCCGACGAGAACGAGGGCGACTGCGGCCGCAGCCGGGATGATCGCGAACATCCACGACACGTCGACCGAGGCCGCGCCCGCGAGGGCGTACACCGCCAGCACGACCGCCGCGGAGCCCGCACCGCCTGCCCCGATTCCCCAGAGCGGTCCGAGCATCCGCCGCGACGCGATCGTCGCGTGCGCCGCCATCAGGACCAGGAGGCCTGCGGCCGTCAGCAGGAACGGCGTGAAGCTGCCGCCGATCCGCCACAGGAGCACGAGCGCGACGAGCGCGCTGATCAGCTGCAGCGCCGTGAGGGTGATCTGCTCGACCCTCGGCGGACGCAGCCACTCGATGAGACCGGCCGCAGCGTAGGCGACGCCGATCGCGCCGAGCACGGCCCAGAGCGGTGCGCCGACACCTGCGCCGATCATCGCGGGCACGAGCGACAGGGCGACGAGCGAGGTCCACTGCCAGATGCGGATGCCGCGGGCGAAGCTCGCGAGCAGCATGACGGTGCCCGCGACAGCCGTCGCCGCCGCGGAGGTGAGCCAGGGGTCGATCTCCGGAGCGGCGAGCTGGGCGACTGCGTGCACGTCCAGTCCGCCGAACACGAGCCCGAGCCCGCCGACCGCCTCGGCCGAGAAGCGCAGGCCCCGTCGCGACAGCAGCCAGGCTCCGCCGAGGAACAACAGGGTGATGAGTCCGACGATGACGCCGCGCAGCGCCTTGTCGGCGAGATCGGGGTTGAAATAGGTGAACACGATCGCCGCGACGGCGAAGAGCCCGGCCCCCGCGGTGGCCAGCACGGACTGCAGCGTCGCGCTGCTCTGCGGGGCCGATGCGGATGCGGTCGCCGGATGCGAACCGTGCGGTGCCGACGACGGAGTCTGTGATGAGGCCGTATGCGGGCGGGGAGCCGCTCCGACCGGTGCGAGCGGGATGACGGGCAGGCGCCGCAGCAGCTCGTCACGGGCGCGCAGCGCGTTCGCGGCGGCGACCGAGGCGTTCCACACCTCGATCGCGACGGGACCGCGGAAGTCGGAACCGCAGCGGGCGCAGCATCCATCTGACAGCATCCACTGGCACACCGGGCAGTTGGCGTCGTCGAGCAGCTGCCGGGCGACCGACTCGCCCCAGGTCGATACCTGCGTCGTCGTCATCACGGCTCCTGTCCGTCGGGCACCCAGCGCAGGATGTCGCCCGGCTGGCATTCGAGCACTCGGCAGATCGCGTCGAGAGTGGTGAAGCGCACGGCTTTGGCACGACCGTTCTTGAGGACGGCGACGTTGGCCGGGGTGATTCCGATGGCGTCGGCGAACTCCTGCACGCTCATCTTCTTGCGGGCGAGCTGCACGTCGAGGTCGATCACGATGGGCATCAGACGACCTCGGAGAGATCCTGCTCGAGCTCGAGCGCCTTGCGCAGGAGTCCGCGGAGCACGACCACGAGCAGCGCCAGCGCCGCGCTCACCACGACCCCGAGGACCGCGAGGAGCGTGAGCGAGAGCGACACCGCCCGGCTTGCGACGATCACGATGTACGAGGCGAGGATCAGCACGCCTGCCGAGATGAGCGCGGCGAGGATCACGTCGACATAGCGGAAGGCCTCGACGCGGAAGATGCGGTCGGCCTGCACGAGGGAGAGCAGGAACCAGATGCACACCAGGGTGATCTCGACGAGGCCGAGGAAGACGACCGCCCCGATGATGCCCGGGATCTCGAGCTGGGCGACATCGGGGTTCCGGCTGGCGGTGATGCGGGCGACTTCGGGGATCACGAGGACCTGACTGGCCACGAGGAGTCCGAGCAGGACGAGGATCAGCACCTGGAGGATGACGGTGACGCGAGGCTGCATGACGACCCTATCGATCAGCAATGGATATCTATCGAAAAACGATAGTGACTGTGCCGGCGCGGATGCTGCGGATCGGCTCTTCTCACAGCGGATCCGCAGGTCGGATGGCCTCGGCCGTGGGGCCCGGAACCTCACGTCGGGTCGTCGTCCTATGCTTGCCAGGTGACGCAGCGCACTCCCCGGGTCGCCGTGCTCGGCCCGGTGAAGGTCGCCGCGGCCGACGGCATCCCGCTCGACATCCCCGGCGCGACGTCGCGCGCCCTCCTGGCGTCGCTCACCCTCGGCGCGGGCACCTCCCGCAGCGTCGACGCGATCGCCTCCGACGTGTGGGGCGACGACCTGCCCGCAAATCCGCGCGGAGCAGTGCAGACCCTCGTGTCCCGGCTGCGTTCCCTGGCCGGAGCCGACATCATCCGCAGCGACGCGATCGGCTATGCGCTCGGCGTCACCGTCGACAGCGACCTCGCGATCGCGAGAGACGCGGATGCCGCCGCCGCGCGTCTCCCGGAGGGCGATGCGGCGCGGCTGCCGATGCTCGACCGCGCGCTGTCGCTCTGGCGCGCAGAGGCGGGAGCAGACCTCGCCCACTCCCCCGTCGCACTCGACCTCGGCGCGGCCGCGGCAGAGCTGCATGATCGCCTCCGCGCGGCGCGCTCGCGCTCGCTCATGGTTCTCGGCCGCCCGGCCGACGCGATCCCGGCGCTGGCCGCTCTCGCCGACTCGAAGCCGTACGACGAGGAGGCGCACGCTCAGCTGATGACGGCTCTCGTCGAGGCCGGGCGCGAGCAGGAGGCACTGGCCGTGTTCGCGCGGCTGCGGACCCGACTGCGGGATGATCTCGGTTCTTCTCCGAGCAAGGACACGAGCGCGTTGAACGCCCGCATCCTGCGCGGCGAGGAGGCGACTGCGCCCGCGCGGGTGCGCATCGGGCTGCAAGCCGCTCCGAACGAGCTCATCGGCCGCGATGACGACGTCGAGCGCATCGAGGCACTGCTGGCGACCAGCCGGCTCGTGACGATCCTGGGCCCGGGCGGCCTCGGCAAGACCCGGCTGGCGCAGGCGGTGGCGGCGGCATCCGACGCGCCGGTCGTCGCGGTCGTCGCCCTGGCCGGCATCCGCGCCGATGCCGACCTGGAACCCGCCATCGGGGCGGCGCTGGGCATCAGCGAGAGTTCTGCCGGCAGCCGGCTGTCCGACGCGCGATCACAGCCCGACCTGCGCACCCGCATCGTCGCACTGCTGGGCGAGCGACCGGCGCTGCTCGTTCTCGACAACTGCGAGCAGATCATCGACGCGGCCGCGGCCTGGGCCGCCGACATGCTCGGCGCAGTGCCGACGCTGCGGATCGTCACGACCAGTCGTACGCCCGTCGCGATCGCAGCCGAAGCGGTGTACCCGCTCACCGCGCTGAGCGCGGGCGACGGCGAGGGCCCGGCGGTGCGGCTGTTCCTCGAACGGGCGCGTGCGGCGCGCCCCGACGCGAGACTCGACGGAGCGACCGTCGCCCGGCTCTGCGACCGCCTCGACGGACTGCCTCTTGCGATCGAGCTCGCCGCCGCACGCGTGCGCACCATGACCGCCGAGCAGATCGAGTCTCGCCTCGAGAACCGCTTCGCCCTGCTGACGAGCGGCGACCGCGCCGCGCCCGAACGCCATCGCACCCTGCAGGCTGTGATCGAGTGGAGCTGGGACCTGCTCGACGACGACGCCAGGAACGCGCTCGTCCGGCTGTCCCTTCTTCCGGCAGGCTTTTCGGCGGTCTCGGCGTCAGCAGTGCTCGGCGAGAGCGCCGTCGACGACCTGCTCGACCGGCTGGTCTCCCAGTCCCTGGTCGCGGCGACCGATACCGGCATGGGTGTGCGGTTCCGCATGCTGGAGACGGTGCGCGAGTTCGGCCTGGCCCGGCTTGCAGCCTCGGGCACCGAAGACGACGCGTGGCATGCCGTGCTGGCATGGGCAGGCGGCTTTTCCCGGATGCCGGGGGCTGCGCTGTTCGGCGAGTGCGCGCCGGTGCGCCCCGACGTTCTGGCAGAGCTGAACGCCGAGAACGACAACCTGGTAGCGGCGCTGCGCTACGCCGCAGAGAGCGGACTTTCCGCCGATGTCGTGCGGATCTTCTCTGCGCTGATGTCCGCGTGGGTCGTGCGCGGCGCGTTCACGGAGTTCTTCGGATTCACACCGATCGTGATCGCGGCGCTCGACGGGCTCGACCACGACGCGGTGTCCGCCGATCTCCTCGTGAGCGTCCTGCTGCCGTGCGGGCTGATGGCCCTCGTCGGCGAGGACCCGCGTGGGCTCGGCGCCATCAGCCGCCTGCGCCGCATCGCCCGCACGCCCGGCGTGATCCTGAGCCCCGCCTTGGCGGCGCTCCTGTCGGTGACCGTTCAGGTGTCGCGTCCGGAGCGGATGATGGCGGTCCTGCGGGCGTTGCGCGAAGAGCCCGAACCGGCCGCGCGCCTGGTCGGAGAGTTCCTCACCTCGCAGACGGCCGAGAACACCGGCGACGCCGTCACGGCCGCCTCGTCGGCGCAACGCGCCTGGGAGCTGGCAGGAGAGATCGACGATCGGTGGATCGGCACACTCGCGGCGAGCGCGGCGGCACAGGTCGCCGGCCAATCGGGCCATCACGCGGATTCTCTCGTCTGGCTCGACCGTGCCCGACGCAGCGCCGAGGGTTTCGACGTCTCGGAGGAGCAGGTGCAGCAGGACTGGACGCGAGGCATCGCTCTGCTCGGCCTCGGCCGCCTGGACGAGGCCGAGAGCGTCTTCGAAGACGTGTCCCGTACGGCCGAGCTCACCCAGCAGGGGGTGGAGTACGCGGCGCTGGGCTGGTTCGGCCTCGCGGAGGTGGCGCGCGCACGCCGCGACCTCGACGGGGCGGTGGCAGGCTATCGACGATCTCTCGCCGGCTTCCCGTCGGGCGATCAGCGCGCCACCCCGTGGTACCTGGTGCTGCTGGCGACCCTCATCACGGCCTCCGTCGCCGACGACCTCCTCCCCGCTGCTGACCTCGCGCGGTGGGCGAACCGGCTGCGGACACGGACCCTGGCTCTGCACCGTATGAATCCGACCTACGTCGACCGACCGGTGATCGGCACAGCGCTGGCGGGCTGGTCATCGTGGGCGCTGACCACGCCGACCGAGCAGGATCGCGGTCTGCGGGGGCTGGCACTGGCCGAGCTTCTCGGCGCTCGACAGGATCTGCCGAGCCTGTCGCTCACGGCGCTGTTCGCGCAGGCGCGAGGAGTGGTCGGAGACGAGGCCGTCGCCGCGGCACGCGCCGCGGCATCCGCTCGGCCATCCGAGCAGCTCGTCGACGAAACGCTGCGTGTGCTGACGCATCGAGTCCCCGGCCGCTGATACCCCCGGGTTCGCGTCGAGACCCCCGGATTGCGATGTGCGCAACCGGGGGTCTCGACGACAGAGCGGGGGCTCGGCGGAATGGTGGGAGTCAGGCCCGGCGCATGTACGCCCGGACCGTGAGCGGGGCGAAGATCGCGACGATCACCGCGGCGCCGAGGATCGAGATCCAGGCGTCCGCTCCGAACACGCCGTTGTTGACGAGGTCGCGGACAGCGGTGACCAGGTGCGACACCGGATTCACGTTCACGAAGCCCTGAAGCCAGCCGGGCATGGTGTCGACCGGTACGAAGGCGTTCGACAGGAACGTCAGCGGGAACAGCACGAGCATGGAGATGCCCTGCACGCTCGACGCCGTGCGCGCGATCACTCCGAAGAAGGCGAAGATCCAGCTGATCGCCCAGGAGCAGCCGATCACGAGCAGTCCCGCCGCGACGACCGCTCCGAACCCGCCTTCCGGACGCATGCCCATGATGAAGCCCATGACGAAGGTGAGAGTCGTCGCGATCGCATAGCGGAGGGTGTCGGCGAGCAGCGCACCGGAGAGCGGTGCGATGCGCGCGATCGGCAGCGAGCGGAACCGGTCGAACACGCCCTTGTCCATGTCCTCCCGCAGCTGGGTGCCCGTGACGACCGAGGTGGTGATCACTGTCTGCACGAGGATGCCGGGGATGATCACGGGCAGGTACGACGCGACATCGCCCGAGATCGCCCCGCCGAAGATGTAGGTGAACATCAGCGTGAAGATGATCGGCTGAAGGGTCACGTCGAACAGCTGCTCTGGCGTGCGGCGGATCTTCACGAGTCCGCGGTAGGCCATGGTGAGCGTGTTCTGCACGCTCTGGCCGAGGCTGGTGCGGTTCTTCAGACGGCGCTCGGATGCCGGGACGATCATCCTGGCCGTCGAGGGCGCCGTGGCGATGGCGGTCATGCGTGCACCTCTTCCTTCTGTGCGTCTTCGTCTTCGCCGGCCGTGGCCGGCTTTCCGGTGATGGTGAGGAACACCTCGTCGAGCGTCGGCTTCTGGACGCTGAGCTCGGTGACCCTGATACCGCTCTCCCGCAGGGTGATCAGGAGATCGGCGATACGGTTCGGGTCGGCCATCGGCGCCGTGATTCGCGCGGCCTCGGGCGAGAGCGTGCCCCGCACGCCCAGCATCCGCTCGATCGCGGTGAGCGCGTCAGCCGTGTCGGCGGCGTCCTCGAGACGCAGCTGCAGGCTCGAGGCTCCCACCGACGCCTTGAGCTCGTCGCTCGTACCTTCGGCGACGACCTTGCCGTGGTCGATCACGGCGATGCGGTCGGCGAGCTGATCGGCCTCGTCGAGATACTGCGTCGTGAGGAGGACGGTCGAGCCGGTCGCCACGAGCTCGCGGATCGTGTCCCACATCTGGCCGCGAGTGCGCGGGTCGAGGCCCGTGGTGGGCTCGTCGAGGAAGATCAGGGGCGGTTGCGCGATGAGGGATGCGGCGAGGTCGAGGCGACGGCGCATGCCGCCCGAGAAGTCCTTGAGCGGGCGTCGGGCCGCCTCGGCGAGACCGAAGCGCTCGAGCAGCTCCTCCTGCTTGCTCTTGGCCTCACTGCGGCCGAGGCCGAGCAGCCGGGCGAAGATCATGAGGTTCTCCGTCGCTGAGAGCGTCTCGTCGACCGAGGCGAACTGCCCTGTGACTCCGATGAGCTGACGGACGATCTGCGGGTCTCGCACGACGTCGTAGCCGAAGATGCGGCCCGAGCCGCCGTCGGGGCGCATGAGGGTCGCGAGCATGTTGATGGTCGTCGTCTTGCCGGCGCCGTTCGGGCCCAGGACTCCGTAGACGGTGCCGGTCTTCACGCGGAGGTCGACGCCGTCGACCGCGCGGTTCTGTCCGAACACCTTCACGAGTCCATCGGCCTCGACGGCCCAGTCTGCGTTGTGGTTTGTCATGGGGACAGCATCCGCTCGCCCGCTTGCACGACGCTGTCGCGGCACTGTCACCCGCTGTCAGGCGCCGCCCGACGATGAAACCGTCAGACCGAGTCGGGGCCGAAGGGCGAGTCGAGCGACTCGGTGAGCTCCGCCAGCATCGCCTCGATCTGGGGCTCGACGTGCTGCGAGATCGCCGCCTGGATGTGCAGGCGGTGTCGGAGCATCAGCCCGCAGATCTCCCGGCCGACCATGTTGGCGTACTCGTCGGCGAGGGCCACCTCCTGCCGGAGCGCGGCCTTCGCCTCGTCGCTCAGGGGCGGCAGCGGCGGCAGTTCCTCGGCTGCGTCATCGGCCATCCCCGCGATCGTGAACAGGAACGGCGCACCGGGCACCGGATCAGGATCGAGCGGGAGTCCGTCGAACTCGGGGTCGAGGTTCTCGGCCGGCCGGTAGCTGCGCGCCCTGTTGCGTGCGGCCTGCTGGTCGAGCTCGCGCTGCAGCATCGGCAGATTCCGCGCCGTGTACTCGGCGACCGCGCTGTCGATGATCGCCTTGATGCGGGTGGAGAGCCCGTGCTGAACCCCGTGCGGCGTGTTCGACGCGATGCCCGCTGCCGAGAGCACGGGGGAACCCAGGCAGCGGCGGCACGGCGCGACGCGACCGCGGTGGGTTGCCGGCTCCCAGCGCGGCACCCAGCGCAGCCAGGCCTCCACGGCCTGGTCGACCTGCGTCTCCAGTGAGCGCTCCACTCCTCAAGCGTAAGGCGCGCCGGGCGTGTCGTGCGCGATTCGCCGCGTCACTCGTCGCCGTGTTCCTCCCACGGCCAGCGCGGATGCTGCGCTCTGGTGCGCCGGAGCGCCACCCCGCTCCACGAGGCGACGGCGGCGGACAGCACCAGCACGGCACTCGCGCCACCTCGTACCAGGTCGCCCGCGACCGCGGTGGAGACGATCAGATCGCCGGTGCCCAGCAGCACCGCGATCCAGACGGCAGCCAGATGGACCAGCCCGGTGAGGATCGCGACGGTCGGAACCGAGAAGAACGACGGCCGCGCTGGACGCACCGCGAACCAGAGAGACAGGGCGAAGACCCCGACTGCTGCCGCCATTCCGATGATCCCCGGCCCCTGACCGAGGTCGGTGACGGCGATGATGTCGACATCGGTCGCGAAGCTCAGCGCCCCCAGACCGAAGACGGCCAGGGCGAAGAACCCGATCGTCGCGAGGGCGAGGGCCAGCAACGCCGAGACCCCCGCGGACGGCGGTCTGCGGGGGTCTGGCGATGACATGCGAGCCTCAGCGGGCGAGCGTCGGGCCCGCCTCGAGCGTGCGCTCGTACTCGCGCTGCGCCTCGGCGTTCAGCTCGGTCTTGCGAGCGCCGCTGCGGGCGACCCAGGCGCCGAACCAGATCGTGAGCTCGCGTCCGAACACGAACGCGGCGATCGCGAGCGGCGCGAGCAGCTGCTCGTTCACGAGCCGAGCGCCCTCGGACGCGGTGAGCCGCCAGAACGGTTCCTGGACGAGCTGCCCGAGGATGTGGCCGCCGTAGGCGATGACTCCGACGATGATGCCGAAGATCACCCAACGACCCCACTTGCCGCGGTTGATGAAAGCGCCCAGCAGCCAGAAGCCGAGGTAAAACACGACGACCGGCACCCAGAACCCGAAGGTCGTCAGTGGTGCGAGGGCCGCTTCTCCGAGGTTGTCGGCGGTCACGTCGCCGGCCAGCGCTCCGAGACCGAGGATCGTGCCGAGGTAGAGGATCGCGAAGGAGAGAGCGGCGAGCAGGCCGATCGCTCCGGCGGTGCCGCGGTTTCCGCGCTCACGCGGCGGCTCAGGAGCCTGCACGAAGATGGGCTGCTGCTGCAGCGGCACGACGATCGGCGTCTCGGCGGGCACCGGTTCGGATGGCACCGGCTCGGATGGCACGATGCGTGTCTCGGTGTCGTCGGCCGTCGAATAGGCGTTGTCGGCCATCGTGGACTCGCTGTGCGAGACCGGAGTGTCGAGCACCGTGGTCTCGTCGTCCTGTGCCGCGATCTCGTTCAGCGCCGGAGTCGAGAACGTACCGGGGTGGTCGCGCTCGGCCTCTTCGAACGCGGCGAGATCGGCGTCGGCTGCGGCCGTCGCATCGGCGTCGCCCGCGGGTGCCTTGTCGGCGTCTTCCGCTGCCGTGTCTTCCACGGTTTCGGGGGTCTGGCCCGGCACCGCCGCGCTCGCCGCTGCGGCCGCGTCGAGACCGGCGTTCGCGCTGTCGACGACGTCGTTCACGTCGGCCGGCTGCTCGTGCTTCGGAACCTCGGGGTCACTCATGGGGTGCGCCTCTCATCGGATGTGATCAGTGCGAGGGTACCGCCGCGCGTTCGAGCGCCGTCGGAGGCGTGCCGACGTGTCGCTGAGCCCGGCGCGGATCAGGGCAGGATGCTGCGCATCCCCTCTCCGACGAACTGCGCCATCGCGGGCACGATCGGCAACGCGAGCCACACCAGCCCGACGATGACCCCGGCGCACAGCATCCCGGCGATCCAGCTGATCGCCAGATTGCGTCCCCCCACTCGTGCCATGCCTTCACGCTACGGCTGCTCGCCCACCCGGGACGCACGCAACGCCGGGCGATGTATCAGTCGTGCACCATCGCGGGCGACGAGGCGTCCTCGGCGATCAGCTCCGGCTGCCCGGCGCCGTCGGCGGACACCGACCACACTCCCCCGTCGACGCCGTAGGCGACGGTGTCGTCGTCGATCCACGCGGCCTGATCGTCGACGTTGCGGTCCTCGGCGAGCGGCGTCTCCTGCATGGTCGCGAGATCCAGCACGTACAGCCGCCACGGATCATCGACGCTGTCGTTCACACGCTTCTTGAAGACGATCCTCGTGCCGTCGGGCGACAGCGACGGACACTCGACATTCTCACGCAGGGCGGTGGCAGACCACTCGCTCACGTCGCCCTCGACGAGGTACGTGGTCCCCGCCGTGGAGACCGTCGCGAAGAAGGTGTCGTCGTCTTCCGCGAACGTCACACCCCAGTAGTTGACGTCGACGCGGTGCACGCGCTCACCGTCGATGTAGAGCGGGATGCCCTCGAGGGAATCGACGATTCGTCCGGTGTCACGGTCGTAGATGCCGGTGCGCGTAGAGAAGTTCGTGCCGGCGTAGTTGTCGCCCGTGACGAAGACGGTCCAGGCCACCATCCGGCCCGAAGGCGAGACGCGAGCACGCGTCGGCACGCCGCTGTACGTGAAGGTCTCGGTCGGCGTGAGATCGGCGTCGAGCACCTCGACCTTGGTCGTCGGCTTCAGGCTGCCCTCGACGCTCACACACACCGCGGTGTCACCGGCAGCGTAGAAGCGATTGCATTCGAGTCCCGTTCCCGTGCGCCCCGGGGCTCCGCCTCCGTCCTGCAGCACGACGGAGCCCTCGGAATCACGGACATAGAGTCCGTGGTCGGTCGCAGGCAGGACGTCTCCGGCGGCGTGCGCCCCGTCTCCGCTGCGGGCCACGGCGTAGAGCGAGTAGCCGATCCCGACGCCGGCGAGTACGAGCGCCGCGGCGCCCACGAGCACGACGCGCTTCCTCATCGACGTCACGCGTGCTCCTCCTCAGGGTGGCGATCGGGACGGATCAGCACCCCGGCCGCGATCAGCACCGCCAGGAGCGCGAGTGCAGCGGCCGCGAACGCGGCCGTCATGCCCCAGAACGTCCACGCCGCACCGAACATGACCGCCGCGAACAGTCGACCGGTCGCCTGACCGGTCTGCAGCAGAGCCATGCCTCCCGCGCGCCGCTCGCGGGGAATGCGGGGACCAGCGAGCGCCATCAGCACGCCGTCCGTCGCCGCGTAGAAGACGCCCAGCAGCGCGAGCATCAGTACCAGCAGGAGCGGACCGTCGATAGGCAGCAGCAGTGTCGAGTACGCGCCGATCAGGGCGAGGTTGCCGAGCAGGAACGGCAGTCTCCGGCCGATCCGATCGGCCAGACGCCCCATCGGCACGGCCAGCACGAGATAGACCAGAGCGCTGCCGAGCGGAAGCAGCGGGAAGAACGCGGCATCCAGCTGCAAGCGCTCCTGGAGACCGAGGTAGAGGAAGCCGTCGCCGACCGTCGCGAGGCCCAGGATCGTGGCCGCGATCAGGAGCCGGCGGAAGACCGGCTCTCCCAGGATCCGCACGGTCTCGCGCAACGTGGGCCGGGGAGCACCGACGGGCATGGAACTGCGACCGGGCACGAAGGCGATCAGCACCAGCACGCCCAGGCTCGCGACGCAGAAGCTGACGATGAAGACCGCGTCGAAGGCATCCGCCAGCATCCACAGCAGTCCGAACGCGGCGAGTGGACCCAGCAGCGCGCCCGCGGTGTCCATCGCGCGGTGCACGCCGAAGGCCCGTCCCTGGTGCGCGTCGTCGACGGAGAGGGAGATCAGTGCGTCGCGTGGAGCGGTGCGGATGCCTTTTCCGATCCTGTCGACCGCCAGGGTCGCGGACAGCGCCACGGTCGAGGCTCCCGCGAGCAGGAGGAACGGCTTGCAGACCGCGGACAGGCCGTAGCCGATGCCGGCCACGAGCTTGTGCTGCGACCAGCGGTCGGCGACGTGTCCGCCGAGCAGGCGCACGAAGGCAGTGACGCCGTTGTACAGACCATCGAGGAAACCGAAGGCGAGCGGGGTCATGCCCAGCCCGATGACGAGGTACAGCGGGAGTACCGCCGTGACCATCTCCGAGGAGAGATCCGTGAGCAGGCTCACGACTCCGAGTGCGATCGCGGTGCTGCCGACTCCGGCCGCGCGGCGGCCCACCTGAGGGTGGACCGCCGCGCCGCCTTCGTCCTGCCGCGCTTTGCTGCCGGCGAGATACATGTCGTCAGTGGCAGGTGATCGTGCTGGTGTCGGCCACTGCACCGCCTACGGCGATGAGCTTCGTCGTCACCGAGGAGTCGGTGAAGTCGAGCTGCAGCACGCCGTACTTGTCACCCACGCGCTTGACGCTGTTGGGCTTGACGTTCTCGTAGCCGGTCAGGTTCACGCCGCCCATGCCGGCGACGATCTCGACCGTGCCGTTCGCCGCTGCCGCACCCGTCGCCGACTGCGGAGCGAAGCGCTCGTAGTCGTGATCGTGGCCGTTGACGACCAGTTCGACGCCCGCGTTCGCCATGAGCCCCCAGACCTCGTCCGAGACGCCCTCGTTGCCGTGGGTGCCGGAGGTGAAGGCGGGGTGGTGGTAGTACGCCACGGTGCACTGCTTGGTGCTGGCGGCGAGATCGGCCTTGATCCAGTCGATCTGCGCCTGCTCGTCGAAGCGGTTGGAGTTCAGCGCGATGAAGTGCCAGTTGCCGTAGTCGTAGCTGTACCACATCTTGCCCTGCGGGGTCGCGCGGGCGCCGAAGTAGTCGCGGTACGCCTTCTCGTCGCCCTTCTCGGTCTCCTCGTTGTAGTCGGTGTCGTACGACTCGTGGTTTCCGGGCACCGGCCAGGTGTTGTTCTTGAACTTGCCCCACGACTTGTCGTAGTTGTTCATGAAGTCCTCGATGTGGCCGTCGTCATAGGCCATGTCGCCCATGGTGATGTAGAAGGCGGGGTTCAGGGACTGTGCGAGCGTCGCCGTGGCGAAGTGCTGGCAACCGGAGCTGGGCGCCGAGCAGCCCGTGCCCGCGATGTCGCCCGCGCCGACGACGCGGAACGTCGTGCCGCCGGGGTTGCCTCCGTCGGTGCCCGCCGTGCCGTACGCCTCGACCTCGAACAGCGAGTAGCCGTAGGCGGTGCCGCGGGCCGTGCCGTAGATGCGCAGGTAGCGGCCGGTGCCGTTCAGATTCGTGAACTCGTCGGTGCCGCCGTTGCCCGCCGCTTCCGTGGCGAGCGTGCTCCAGGTGGTGCCATCGGCCGACATCTCGATGCGGTACTTGCTCGCGTAGGCGGCCTCCCATTTCAGCACGACCTTCGAGACCGCGGCTCCGGTGCCGAGGTCGATGCGCACCCACTGCGGGTCCACGCCCTCGACGCTCGCCCATCGGGTGGTCGCGTTGCCGTCGACCGCCTTCGCGGCTTCGAAGCCCGTGCCCTCGACCGTCGACGCGGTGACC
>JAEKKN010000077.1 GCA_019510305.1 Microbacterium sp. | reverse complement strand
ACATGCCCGACGGCTTCCTCGCCCTCGGCACCGCAAAACTGTGGGTGATCCCGGTGATCACGATCGTTGCCGCGGTCGTGCTGATCGGGGCTGCCTGGTACCTGCGCACCACCCGCGGCGGTCGCGAGCTCTACGCGATCGGATCCGATCCGGATGCGGCGAATCTCTACGGTCTGCGCGTCACGCGCCGGATTCTGCTGGCCTTCATCACGAGCGGGGCGCTCGCCGGACTCGCCGGCGTGCTCTACACCGCCCGTTACGGAACGGTCGACTCGCAGGCCGGCTACGGTCTCGAACTGCAGGCGGTGGTGGCCGCCGTGATCGGTGGCGTCGCGATCTTCGGCGGCTCCGGGTCGGTCTGGGGAGCCGCGATCGGCGCCGTGCTGCTGGTGACGATCAACCGCGCCCTGCCGGTGCTCGGCATCCAGGACTTCTGGCAGCAGGCCGTCGTCGGGCTGCTGATCATCGCTGCGATCATCCTCGACCGGGTGCTGGCGCTGCGAACCGCGAGACGTCTGACCGTGCTGACGGGAGACCAGGCATGACCCCCGCGAGCACCCGTGCGTTCAAGGACTTCGCCCACCCGCTGTGGCGCCGCATCCTGGTAACCCGTGAAGCGGCCATCATCGGCCTGCTCGTCATCGTCATCGTGGTGGCGTCGGCGGTCGTCCCGCACTTCGGTGCCCCGATCACCTTCACCTTCCTGCTGCAGGACATGGCGCCCGTCCTGCTCATTTCGCTGCCCATGACGATGGTGATCATCACCGGAGAGATCGATCTGTCGGTCGCCAGCGTGATGGGGCTGAGCAGCGTGGCGGTCGGCGTCCTGACTCAGGCGCACTGGCCCATTGCCGCCGCCTTCGCTGTCGCCCTCGTTGTCGGGCTGATCGCCGGAGCCATCAACGGCCTGCTCATCACGCTCGTCGGCCTGCCATCGCTCGCCGTGACGATCGGAACCCTGGCGCTGTTCCGCGGGATCGCGCAGGGCCTGCTCGGAACCCAGGCGGTGACCGACTTCCCGGAGTTCTGGACGCACCTGGCGACCAGCAACATCCCGGGCACCCCGATCCCCGCCGTCACCGTGCTGGTGGTGGTGCTCGCGATCGTGTTCGCGATCGTGCTCCACTTCACCCCCTTCGGCCGCGGCGTGTACGCCATCGGGCTGAGTTCGGATGCCGCGGCATTCTCGGGGGTGAAGATCGCCCGCACCAAGTTCATCCTGTTCATGCTTTCGGGCCTGATCTCGGCGCTCGCCGGCCTCTACTACACGCTGCGTTTCGGCAGCGCCCGCGGCGACAATGCCACCGGTCTCGAGCTCTCGGTCATCGCCGCGGTGCTGCTCGGTGGCGTCTCGATCTTCGGCGGCCGCGGCGCCCTGCACGGCGTGCTCGCCGGCGTGCTGCTGATCGGATCGCTGGCCAGCGCGCTGCGCCTGGCCGGCATCACCTCGGATGTCATCAGCGTGATCACCGGCACCCTCCTGGTGCTGTCGGTGGTCCTCACCAGCTTCCTCGCCTGGCTGCAACGCACGCGGCTCAGCGCGGGGAGAAAGCGACGCGAGTCGAGGGGACCAGCCGCCGGCTGATCCTCCCTCGCGCCGTGCAGTGACGTGATTCACCACAGGGAATCAAGAAAGGGAAACAACGATGTTCCAGACTCGACACAGCATTCGAATCGCGGGGGTCGCGGCCCTCGCGGCGAGCGCCCTCCTGCTTGCGGGCTGCGCAGGCACCGCGGGCGGCGGCAGCTCAGGCGGCGGAGGATCGCACAACTACGCGATCACCTTCCTGCCGAAGAACCTCGGCAACGCGTACTTCGACACCTCGGACGCCGGTGGCAAGAAGGCCATCGCCGAGTTCAAGGGAACCTATGCAGAGGTGGGTCCCGCGACCGCAGCGGCCGATGCCCAAGTGAGCTACATCAACACCCTCACGCAGAAGCAGGTCGGCGCGATCGTCCTGTCGTCGGATGACCCGAAGGCTCCCTGCGACGCCATCAGCCAGGCCCGCGCAGCCGGGGTGAAGGTCGTCACCTTCGACTCCGACACCAGCAAGGACTGCCGCGATCTCTTCATCAACCAGGCGACCGCCGACGGCATCGCCAAGGTCGAGGTCGACACGATCACAAAGGAGATCGGCGACAGCGGCAAGATCGCGATCCTCTCTGCCTCGGCCAACGCGACCAACCAGAACGCGTGGATCGAGCTCATGAAGAAGGACCTGGCCGCCAACCACCCCAACGTGACGCTCGTCGACACGGTGTACGGAAACGACGACGACCAGACCTCGTTCGACAAGACAGCGGCGCTGCTGCAGACCTACCCCGACCTGAAGGGCATCATCTCGCCCACCACGGTCGGTATCGCGGCTGCTGCGCGCTACCTGTCGACCTCGGACTTCAAGGGCAAGGTCGCGCTGACCGGGCTCGGCACCCCGAACCAGATGCGCGACTACGTCAACGACGGAACGGTGACCTCATTCGCCCTGTGGAACCCGGGCGACCTCGGCTACCTCGCCGCCTACGCGGCGAAGGCCCTGAT
>JAEKKN010000047.1 GCA_019510305.1 Microbacterium sp. | reverse complement strand
GACGATCGAAGGGCTTATCGGCCGAGTCCAGTCGTTCGCGGGCCGCGGCAGGGTCGAGGTCGAGCAGCAGCGTCAGGTCGGGCAGCGCACCCTCTGCAGCCCAGAGCGACAAGTCGCGGATCTCGGTGCCGTCGAGCACGCGACCTGCTCCCTGGTACGCGACCGAGGAATCGAGGTAGCGATCCTGCAGCACGATCTCGCCGCGTTCCAGCGCGGGGCGGACGACCGTCGCGACGTGGTGCGCGCGATCGGCCGCGTACAGCAGTGCTTCCGCTCGCGGTGCGATGTCGCCGCGGTGGTGCAGCACGATGTCGCGGATGAGCTGGCCGACCTCGGAGCCGCCGGGTTCACGCGTGCGGACGACGGTGCGTCCGGCATCCGTCAACCAGTCCGCGAGCAGGTTCGCCTGCGTCGTCTTCCCCGAGCCGTCTCCACCCTCGAGCGTGATCCACGAACCGCGGCTCGGCGTCACGAGCCGGCTTTCGCCGCAGCGTTGGCCGCACGCGTCGCTGCGGCCTTCTTGGCCGCCGCCGAGCGGGCCGCGGCCTTCTCGGCATCCGTCGTCGCCTTCTTCGCAGGCGCCTTCTTGGCGGGAGCCTTCTTCGCAGGCGCCTTCTTCGCGGGAGCCTTCTTGGCTGCGGCTCCGCGCTTGGGGGCCGGCCCCTTCGCACGCTTGTCAGCCAGCATCTGCGCCGCGATCTCGAACGTGATGTCGGTGACCTGCTGGCCCCGCGGGATCGTGACGTTCGTCTCGCCGTCGGTCACGTAGGCGCCGAAGCGCCCGTCGCGGATGCGGATCGGCTTGCCGCTCACCGGGTCTGCCTCGAACTCGGCGAGCGCGCTCGACGCACGACGAGAGCCGGCGCCGTACTTCGGCTGCGCGTAGATCTCGAGTGCCTGTTCGAGCGTGACGTCGAAGATCTGGGATTCGCTCTCGAGAGAACGGGAGTCGGTGCCCTTCTTCAGGTAGGGACCGTACCGGCCGTTCTGCGCGGTGATCTCCTCCCCCGATTCGGGGTCCTTGCCGACGACCCGCGGCAGACTGAGCAGTTGCAGCGCGGTCTCGAGGTCGATCGTGTCGACCGACATGGAGCGGAACAGCGAACCCGTTCGCGGCTTGGGGGCCGCTTCCTTCTTCGCGCCTCGCTTCGGCTTGGGGGCCTCGACGACCTCGCCCGTGGTCTCGTCGACAGCCGCGTCGTCGGAGACAGGGTCGTTCTCCTGCACGTACGGCCCGAATCGGCCGTCCTTGACGACGATGATCTTGCCGTTCTCGGGGTTCTCGCCGAGCACGCGGTCGCCAGCGACCGGAGCATCGATGAGCTCCTGCGCCTTCTCGGCGGTGAGCTCGTCGGGAGCGAGGTCTTCGGGCACGTTGACGATGCGCGGCTTCTCGTCGGGCGCGTCGGGGTTGGCCACCTCGAGGTACGGCCCGTACTTGCCGAAGCGCAGGGTCGCGGTCTCGGTGATCGGCGTGGAGTTCAACGCCCTGGCGTCGATCTCTCCGAGGTTGTCGACGACCTGACGCAGCCCGACGTGCGAGTCGGATCCGTAGTAGAAGGACTTGAGCCATTCCACGCGCTTCTGCTCGCCTCGGGCGATCGCGTCGAGGTCGTCTTCGAGAGCGGCGGTGAAGTCGTAGTCGATGAGATCGGCGAAGTGCTCCTCGAGCAGACGCACGACACTGAAGGCCAGCCAGGTCGGCACGAGGGCCTGCCCGCGCTTGGTGGCGTAGCCGCGGTCGATGACGGTGCCGATGATGCTGGCGAACGTGGACGGACGGCCGATGCCGTGCTCTTCCAATGCCTTCACCAGCGACGCCTCGGTGTAGCGGGGCTTCGGAGTCGTGCGGTGGCCCTTGGCCTCAGCATCCGACATCCGCAGCTCGTCGCCCACGGCGACGATGGGCAGCGACTGGTCGTCCGACGCGTCCTGCGAGTTGCGCTTCTCGTCACGTCCTTCTTCGTACGCCTCGAGGAAGCCCTTGAAGGTGTAGACGGTTCCGGATGCCGTGAACTCGACGTTCTGCCCGGCGGCATCGACGGAGATCGTGACCGTCGTGGTCTCGTACTTCGCATCGGCCATCTGGCTGGCGACGGTGCGCTTCCAGATCAGGTCGTAGAGACGCATCTCTTCGCGATCGAGCTGGGAGGAGACGGATGCCGGGGTGCGGAACTTCTCGCCCGACGGACGGATCGCCTCGTGGGCCTCCTGCGCGTTCTTGCTCTTCGACTTGTAGACGCGCGGCTTGAGCGGCACCGCGCTGTCGCCGTACAGCGATACGGCCTGACTCCGCGCCGCCTGCACCGCTTGGGTGCTCAGCGCCGTGGAGTCGGTGCGCATATAAGTGATGTACCCCTTCTCGTAAAGGCGCTGGGCGACGCTCATCGCCTGCTTCGCGCTCATCGAGAGCTTGCGGCCTGCCTCCTGTTGCATCGTGGAGGTCGTGAACGGGGCGTAAGGGCTGCGCGTGCCAGGCTTCGCCTCGACCTTGGTGACCGTGCCGACGCCGGTCGCCTCGACGGCGTGCGCAAGGGCTGCCGCCTTCTTCTCGTCGAGGATGACGACGGCCTTCTTCAGCTTTCCGAGGTCGTCGAAGTCGGTGCCACGGGCCAGCTGTCCGCCGTCGACGCGCACCAGACGGACCTTGAAGGCGGAGGCCGATGACGCGAGAGCCTCGACGTCCCAGTACTCGGCCGAGACGAACGCCATGCGCTCGCGCTCACGGTCGACGATCATGCGAGTGGCTGCAGACTGGACGCGTCCGGCGGAGAGGCCGGTCTTCACCTTGTACCAGAGAACCGGCGAGACGTCCCAGCCGTAGAGACGGTCGAGGATGCGTCGGGTCTCCTGCGCGTCGACCAGGTCGATGTCGAGTTCGCGGGTGTTGCCGACCGCTGCCTGGATCGCGTCCTTGGTGATCTCATGGAAGACCATGCGCTTCACAGGGACCTTCGGCTTCAGCGTCTCGAGCAGGTGCCAGGCGATCGCCTCGCCTTCGCGGTCCTCATCAGTGGCGAGCAGGAGCTCGTCGGCGCTCTTCAGTGCGCGCTTGAGCTCGGCGACGGTCTTGGTCTTGCGGTCGGAGACCACATAGTAAGGATCGAAGCCGTTCTCGACGTCGATCGAGTACTTCCCGTAGGCCTCCTTGTCGGCGGCCGGGATGTCCTTCTTGTCTGCGAGGTCGCGGATGTGCCCGACCGAGCTCAGCACCTCGTAGCCGTCGCCGAGGTACCCCTGAATAGACCGCATCTTCGTCGGGGACTCGACGATGACGAGCTTCTTGCCTTGAGCCAAGGGTGCATCCTTTCTTCGAAGCACACCATACACACCACTGTGATGGGCCTGCCGCAGTGATCCGTGTACGAGCCGCCGTCAGTTCCCCTCGGGTGGCCCTGCTCGGGCTCGGGAGACGGCAGCCAGTCCAGCGTACGCCGCCTCGACCTGCACGGTCGCCACGAAGCCCTCGAGCGCGCAGCCGGTGAGCGAGGCTCCTGAGGCAGCGGCGACCCTGGCGGCGAGCACGCAGGGGTCGTCGGATGCGGCGATCGCCCCGCTCGCGGCATCCGCCGCCGCCAGGGCCGCCGCATCCGCCGCACCGGCCGCGCGCTGTGCGGTGACGGCCGCTCCGCCTACCGCCGCGAGACCGATCGACAGCGCCCCGGCGACGACGAGAACTCCGGCGGCGAGCGCCGAGCCCGCCATCAGAGTCCTCCGCTGAGCGCGCAGCTCGACGCTCGCATCGGCAGCGTGAGGAGCCCGCCGATCGCGATGTCGACGCTCGCAGTGACGCAGACCAGATCGCCCTCGCTGCGGCTGCTGAGGCCCGCACCGGGCACCGCTGCGGCGACCACTCCCGATGCGGCATCCGCCCCCTCCCCTCGTCCGAGGAGGCGCGCGGCGTCTGCCGCTGCGTCTTGCAGCGATACCTGGCGCGAGGCCGCGCCGAGGGCGCCCGCGCCGAGCAGGAGCGTGAGGACGACGGCGGGCAGCGCGAGCGCGAGCTCGGCCGCGACCGATCCTCTGTCGCACCCGACGCGACGGCGCATCATGAGACCGTGAGAGCCCGGCGCACCATGTCGGTGAGGATGCCTCGCACCTCGTCGGAGCGCAGGACGAAGACGAGAGCGCCTGCGAAGGCCACTGCCGCCATGGTCGTGATGACGTACTCGGCGGTCGCTGCCCCGGTGTCGTCTCCGAACAGCTGTGCGGCACGACGGCGGGTGAGGGTGGGGATGGTGTTCATGGTCGTTCCTTCTTTCTTATGTGGGTGGTTCCGGTCGGTTACAGCGGGAGGGAGGTGGAGGTGAGCACACTGAGCAGCAGCGGAGCCACGCCGAGCAGCATGAAGGCCGGCAGCGTGCACACGCCCAACGGGATCAGCAGGCGAGTCGAGAGAGCTGCGGCCCGCATCCGTCCGGCGATGCGAGCTGCGTGCCGATCTTGGGCGGCCGATGCGCGCAGCAGCTCGCCCGCGGGAACACCGGCGGCACGAGACAGTTCGAGTACGATGTCGATGCGCTCGCGTCCGCCGTGCCGCGACGCCGGGCTCTCGGCGACCAGGCGCAGCGCGCGCTCGACTGACGCCCCGCCGGCCAGCGCCACCGCGACCAGCTCGGCCTGCATGCCCGGAGTGCCGGGGGCGGGTTTCGCGCGATCGAGCAGCCTCTTCGTCCACATCCGCGCGGCGAGCATGAGCAGGAGTCCCAGCACCACGCATACGGCGCCGATCGGGTTGCCCACGATCACGCTGATCGTGTCGAACCCGAGTGCGAACCCGAGCAGGAGCCCGGCGAACGGCATCAGCAGCAGCAGCCTCGCGGTACCCGCAGGCTCCGCCAGCGCGATGCGCACATCGTCGGCGGCCGAGGCCGCGTCGCGCAGCGTTTCGGCGATCATGCGCAGCACCTCTGCGAGCGGCGCACCCACCGTCGTCGCGATCTCCCAGGCGGCGGCGAGATCGAGCCACGCTCCACCCTCGGCTTCGATCGCGGCCGTCAGCGGCATCCCCTCCTGCGCGCGGGAGACGACGGCTGCCGCATGGGCATCTCCGGTCTCGGCCAGGTGCTTCCAGGCGACGAGCGGCACCGCTCCGGCCTGAAGCAGCACGGCGAGGGTCTGCACGCTGGTCGCGGCATCCGCCCCTTGGCCGACCGCGGCGCGACGACGCAGCCTCACCACGGCTGCACCTCTTCGATGCCGAGCCGGTCTCCGACCAGGGTGAACCGCCCCGCCTGGGCGATACGGCGCGTGCCACCGGGTGCCCGCGCCAGGTGCAGCACGATCGTGAACGCGCTGACCACCTGCCGGGCGAGAGCCGTCGCGTCCATCGCGGCGAGCGCACCCAGCGCTTCGAGCCGGGCTGGCACGTCGAGCAGGCCGCTGGCATGGAGCGTGCCGGCTCCCCCGTCGTGTCCGGTGTTCAGAGCGGTCAGGAGTTCGCGCACCTCTTCGCCCCGGCACTCGCCGACGATCAGCCGGTCGGGCCTCATGCGCAGAGATTCGCGGACGAGCCGCGCGAGGCTGATCCCTCCGGCGCCCTCGAGGTTGGCCTGTCGCGCCTCCAGCGCCACGTGGTGGGGATGGCGCGGTCTCAGCTCGGCGACATCTTCGATCGTGACGATCCGCTCCGCCGTCGGCGCCTCGGACAGCAGCGCCGACAGCAGAGTGGTCTTGCCCGTACCGGTCCCTCCGGTGATCAGGATGTTCGCCCTCTCGCCGACCAGCTGCAGGAGCCACGCCTGCTGTCGAGCGTCGAACGCGCCCAGCGCGGCGAGCGCGTCGAGATCGGCCGCGCGCACCCTCGGGATGCGGATCGACAGCGCGGTGCCGGAGGTCGACACCGGCGCCAGCACGGCGTGCACGCGGATGCCCGACTCGAGCCGTACGTCGACGCACGGAGCCTGATCATCGAGGTGCCGCCCGCCGAGTCCCACGAGCGCGACGGCGAGATCGCGCACCTCGCGCTCCGATGCCGCCCAGTCGGTCACCGCTTCGGCACCGTGGCCGCGGTCGATGAACAGACCGGCGGCGCCGTTCACGAAGATGTCCGTCACCTCGTCGTCTGCGCAGTGCACGGCGAGCGGGCCGAACGCAGGATCGACGGTGAGCGGTGCGTTCGTCTGGGCGAGGTCAGGGCCTTGCCCTCGAGGTCGGATGACGAAGGACTCGGGCATGCCCTGACGGTAGGCGGATGGACTCTCACGGCGTCAGGAGATCGGCCGCGAATCCCCCAACGTGTGCACAACTTCTCATCGAGACCGATTGTGCAGGCCGAGCCCGGGGACCGCTCCCACATGGAGAAGGGCGGCACCTCGCGGGGGGAACGAGATGCCGCCCACGGCGGCTGCCGATCGGGGGAATCGGGCGCGCCAAGGCCGGAATGAGAATTCGGCTGTGGTCGAGTGTACGCAAGGCGACCGTCCTGACAAAACCCACAGCACTACCTACTTTCGGCAGTATGCGACTCCCGCGCCCAAGACTAGATTGGCGCCTGCCGGGGCCCGATCTCCTCGTGGTCCGGCGCGCACGACACCCCATCGCCGCAAAGGAGCGCCTGCCGATGAGCAGCCAGATCGATCATCTTCTCGATGAGACCCGTCAGTTCCCGCCGTCCGAGGAGTTCGTGGCGCAGTCCATCGCCTCTCCCGCGCTCTACGAGCGCGCCGCCGCGGATCGCGAAGGATTCTGGGCCGACCAGTCCCGCGAGCTCTTGCACTGGCACAAACCCTTCACGCAGGTCCTCGACTGGTCAGCACCGCCGTTCGCGAAGTGGTTCGACGACGGCGAGCTGAACGTCTCCTACAACTGCCTCGACCGGCACGTCGAGGCGGGCAACGGCGAGCGGATCGCGCTGCACTGGGAGGGCGAGCCGGGTGACTCGCGCGCCATCACCTACGCCGAGCTGACCGACGAGGTCAAGCGCGTGGCCAACGTCCTGCAAGGTCTCGGCGTGGGTCAGGGCGATCGCGTCGCGATCTACCTGCCGATGATCCCCGAGGCGATCGCTTCGATGCTCGCCGTCGCGCGGCTCGGCGCCATCCATTCGGTCGTGTTCGGCGGCTTCAGCGCCGACAGCCTGCGCTCCCGCATCGACGACGCCGGGGCGAAGGTCGTGATCACGGCAGACGGCGGCTACCGCAAGGGCAAGGTGTCGCCCCTCAAGCCGGCGGTCGATCAGGCGCTCGCCGACCGCGGGGAAGGAGAGCAGCAGACCGTCGAGCACGTCCTCGTCGTCAAGCGCGGCGGCAACGAGGTGGAATGGAACGACGATCGCGATCTGTGGTGGCACGACGTGGTGCCGACGGCATCCGCCGATCACGAGGCGCAGCCTTTCCCCGCTGAGAACCCGCTCTTCATCCTCTACACCTCAGGCACGACCGGGAAGCCGAAGGGAATTCTGCACACGTCCGGCGGATACCTGACTCAGGCCGCCTACTCGCACAAGTACGTATTCGACCTGCACCCCGAGACCGACGTCTACTGGTGCACGGCCGACATCGGCTGGATCACCGGACACAGCTACGTCGCCTACGCCCCGCTCGCGAACGGCGCCACCCAGGTGCTCTACGAAGGCACGCCGGATGCTCCTCACCCCGGTCGCTGGTGGGAGATCATCGAGAAGTACAAGGTGTCGATCTTCTACACCGCCCCGACCGCGATCCGCTCGTTCATGAAGATCGGGCGGGCGGTGCCGAACAAGTTCGATCTGACGTCGCTGCGCGTGCTCGGCTCGGTGGGCGAGCCCATCAACCCCGAGGCGTGGATGTGGTATCGCGAGGTCATCGGCGCAGGCAAGACGCCGATCGTCGACACCTGGTGGCAGACCGAGACCGGTGCCATGATGGTGTCGGCTCTCGCGGGTGTGACCGCCACCAAGCCGGGATCCGCTCAGGTCCCCCTCCCCGGAATCTCGATCGACGTGGTCGACGAGTCGGGTTCAGAGGTCGGCAACGGCAACGGCGGGCTGCTCGTGATCACCGAGCCGTGGCCCAGCATGCTCCGCGGCATCTGGGGAGACCCCGAGCGCTACAAGGAGACCTACTGGGAGAAGTTCGAGGACCAGGGCTACTACTTCGCCGGAGACGGCGCGCGACTCGACGACGACGGCGACCTGTGGCTGCTCGGACGTGTGGATGACGTCATGAACGTCTCAGGGCACCGGCTCTCGACCGCCGAGATCGAGTCATCGCTGGTCGCGCACGAGGCGACAGCAGAGGCCGCTGTGGTCGGGGCGTCCGACGAGACCACAGGGCAGGCGGTGGTCGCCTTCGTCATCATCAAGGAGAGTTATCTCGCCGAGCACGATCCTGCGGGCCTCGCACAGCAGCTGCGGCTGTGGGTCGGTGAGCAGATCGGCGCGATCGCCCGCCCCCGCGACGTGTACGTGGTCGGCGAGCTGCCCAAGACGCGCTCGGGCAAGATCATGCGGCGCCTGCTGCGCGACGTCGCGGAGGGACGAGAGGTCGGCGACACCACGACGCTCGCCGACACCGCGGTGATGAGCATC
This sequence comes from Microbacterium sp., assembly GCA_019510305.1. Classification (GTDB taxonomy): domain Bacteria; phylum Actinomycetota; class Actinomycetes; order Actinomycetales; family Microbacteriaceae; genus Microbacterium; species Microbacterium natoriense_A. The sequence continues at coordinate 47,591 of JAEKKN010000047.1, read as the reverse complement.
ATCTCGGCGCAGGTGAAGTAGCCGCCACCGCTCGACCGCCGGTCGTTGAGCGAGCGAAGCGAGACGAAACGCCTCATGTTCCTTAGAACATGAGGCGTTTCGTCTGGATCTCGGATGCCGTCAGGCGAGGATGAAGGTGACCTCGACCTCGACCGGGCTGTCGAGCGGCAGCACGGGAACGCCCACGGCCGCACGCGCGTGCCGACCGGCGTCGCCGAAGATCTCGCCGAGCACGGTGCTGGCGCCGTTGATGACGCCGGGCTGGCCGGTGAAGTCGGAGGTGGACGCCACGAAGCCGCCGACGCGCAGCACACCGGCGATGCGATCGAGGCCTCCGGCGGCATCTGCGGCGGCGGCGAGGGCGTTCAGCGCACAGGTGCGAGCGTAGAGATTCGCGTCTTCTGCGGAGACTTCGGCGCCGACCTTGCCGGTGGTCGGCAAGGATCCACCGGAGAACGGGAGCTGTCCCGAGGTGTAGACGAGGCCGGCGTGGACGACCGCGGGAACGTAGGCGGCGACGGGCGCCGCGACGGCGGGCAGCTCGATGCCGAGCTCGGCGAGACGATCGGAGACGGTGGTCATGCCGCACCGCCCTCGAACTGACGAGCCGCCTCGGCGGCGGCCGCGAGACCCGCGTTGGCCGAAGAATCCGCGACCACGGGGCGCTTGAAGTAGGCGACCAGTCCGCCCTCGGGTCCGGTCACGACCTGCACGAGCTCCCAGCCCTGCTTGCCCCAGTTGTTGAGGATCGCAGCCGTGTTGTGGATCAGCAGGGGCGTGGTGAGGTATTCCCACGTGGTCATGGCACTCCTATGCGCGGTCGGTCCGTCGAAAGCGGTTACTCAGGGAACTCCCTTACGATCAAGCGTATGCCCCAAAAGAATCGCACGGTGAAGAGCGTGCTCGGCGGCCTCGTCGGGCTCGTCGGCCTCAGCGTCGTCGCCGGACTCCTCGTCACGGCCAGCGTCACCCCCGTCCTCGCAATGACGGGCATCACCGGTTCGACCGCCTTCTCGCTCTTCGAGAAGCTGCCGGAGAACCTCAAGGTCAACTCTCCGATGGAGCAGTCCACGATCTACGCCACAGGGACCGACGGCAATCCCGTCGCACTGGCGTCGTTCTACGAGCAGAACCGCGTCCCGCTGAACTTCGACCAGGTCGCTCCCGTGATGTTCGACGCGATCCTCTCCAGCGAGGACAAGAACTTCTACTCTCACGGCGGCGTGAATCTCGGCGCGACGATCAAAGCCGCGTTCGGCAACGTGGTCGGCTCAACCGACCGCGGCGCCTCGACGATCACGCAGCAGTACGTGAAGAACGTGCAGATCCAGGAGTGCGAGCAGAACGTCGACACCGCTGCCGACGACTACGACGCTCAGGTCAACAAATGCTGGAGCGACTACGCCGTCGCCACCGGCAGCGAGGGCATCGAGCGCAAGCTGCGGGAGATGCGCTACGCCCTGCAGATCGAGAAGGACTATTCGAAGAACGACATCCTGCTCGGCTACCTGAACATCTCGAGCTTCGGCGGGCAGGTTTACGGCATCGAAGCCGCAGCCAACCGCTACTTCTCGACCACGGCTGCGAACCTCACCCTTGCGCAGGCGGCGACGATCGCAGGCATGGTTCAGGAGCCGAACACGCTCCGCATCGACCTGCCCGACGGGACCTGGACCGACAAGGACGGCGTTGCGCACAACAGCGCAGCCGACGGTTATGCCAAGACTCTCGAGCGCCGCAATTACGTGCTCGAGCGCATGTTGATCGACGGCAAGGTCACCCAGGCCCAGTACGACGAGGCCTACGCGACGCCCATCACACCGGCGATCAAGACGACGACGCAGGGCTGCACCACGGCCGGCGACAACGCGTACTTCTGCCAGTACGTGAAGTCGGTCATCGAGAGCGACCCCGCGTTCGGCGACAACGTCGAAGAACGCCGCGCGAACCTTCGCCGGGGCGGCATGCAGATCTACACGACGCTCGACATGCGCCTGCAGCAGCCGGCTGTCGAAGCTGTGCACGCCCGCGTGCCCCAGTCGCTTCCGGGCATCCTGGTCGGCGGCACCGGCGTCTCGATCGAGGCGACCACCGGACGAATCCTCGCGATGGCGCAGAACACCGCCTTCAACGAGACGACGACAGCCAACCTCGCCGCCGGCGAGACTTCGCAGGTCTTCGCAGCGGACAAAGCTCACGGTGGCAGCACCTACGGCTTCGAGACCGGATCGACGTACAAGCTGTTCACCTTGCTCGAATGGCTCAACAAGGGCCACTCCGTGAACCAGGTGCTCGACGGCCGCATCCGAGTGATCAGCCCGTTCACGGTCTGCGGCGAGAAGGTGACGAACAAGGAGAAGATCAACAACTTCGGCAACGGAGGCGGCTCGATCAGCAGCGTCGCCCGTTTCACCGCGCAGTCGCTCAACACCGGCTTCCTCGCCATGGCGCAGCAGCTCGACCTGTGCGACATCAACGAAGTGGCCAAGAGCTTGGGCGTGCACTACGGAAACGGTGACGACATCACGGTCGGCGGCACCAACGCCAACACCTCGCCCAACGCTCCGTTCCCCTCCGTGCTCGGGTCGAAGAGCGTCGCTCCCCTGCAGATGGCGGGCGCCTACGCCGCCGTGGCCAACAACGGCATCTTCTGCGAGCCCAAGGCAATCGACCGCGTCGTCGGCAGCGATGGCCAGGACCGCAAGATCCCTGACACCGCATGCACACAGGTGCTGACCCCCGAGGTGGCCGCGACGGCAGCCTTCGCCCTGCGTGGCGTGATGGAGGGCGGCACGGGTGGCCAGGCCAAGCCCAACGACGGCATCCAGGTGATCGGCAAGACGGGTACCGCCGAGAAGGAGCACACGATGCTCATCGAGTCGAGCACCAAGGTCACGACCGCCGTCTGGGTCGGCAACATCGACGGACGCCAGAACCTCAGCCGGTTCCGCAACGGCGATGGGACGCCGCTCAACAACATTCGCTACGGTCTGGCCCGAGCCATCCAGAGCGCCGCGAACGCCACCTTCGGCGGCGATCCGTTCCCGAAGCCCGATGACAAGCTCACGAAGCAGGTCACGGCCGATGTGCCGAATGTCGTGGGCCAGACCATCGAGCAGGCGACGGCGACCCTCGAAGCTGCCGGCTTCACCGTCGCTGTCGGCGCCCCGGTCGACAGCGACCAGCCGACGAACATCATCGTCGCGCAGGACCCGTCAGGCCAGGCAGCCACCGGGACGACCATCACGATCTCGCCGAGCAACGGAACCGGCGCGACGATCCCGGCTTCCGTGATCGGCGAGTCGAAGGCGAACGCGCAGAACACCCTGTTCGGTGCCGGGTTCACCTCGATAGCGTTCGACAACTCGTGCAACCCGCCGAACGCGAAGGTGGCGACGACCGATCCCGCCGCAGGCACCGCCGCGAACAAGAGCACGACGATCCAGATCACGTGCCAGTGACCTCGACCCGCTCGGCCCACCCGGCCCTCATCGCGCTCGGCGCGGTGGGGGCCGCTGGCGCTGCCGCCGCGGTCTGGGGCATCGGCATCGAGCGCTACCTGTTCACGGTGCGGGAGGCGGCGGCATCCGCTCTCGCTCCCGGCTCGACGCCGATCAAGGTGCTGCACATCTCGGACGCGCACATGGCACCCTGGCAGCACCGCAAGCAGGATTGGCTGGCGTCGCTGGCGCAGCTGCAGCCGGATCTGATCGTCAACACCGGCGACAACCTCGGGCATCGTGACGGGCTCGAGGGAATCCGCCGAGCGTTCGAGCCCTTCGCCGGCATCCCCGGTGTCTTCGTGCACGGATCGAACGACGTCTCCGAGCCGTCTCCTCGCAACCCACTGCGGTACTTCTCGGGCCCCTCGAAGAAGCATCGCAAGGCCCCCGAACTCGACACCGCCGCGATGGACGCGTTCTTCACCGACGAGCTCGGCTGGACCGATCTGAACAACACGGCCGCCCGCCTACAGGTCGCCGGCAACACCGTCGACTTCTTCGGCGTCGACGACGCGCATCGTAACTGGGACCGCCTCGACGATCTTCCCGCCGCGATCGATGCTCTCGGCCCTCGTCCTGACGGAGCCTCGGTCATCGGCGTGACGCATGCGCCGTACCAGCGGGTGCTGAACAGGTTCATCGATCTCGGTGCCGAGGCGATCTTCGGCGGCCACACGCACGGCGGCCAGGTGTGCCTCCCCGGCTTCGGCGCGCTCGTCGCGAACTGCGACATCCCGCTGAAGCAGGCCAAGGGGCTCAGTACCTGGACCCATGATCACCGCACCGTACCGCTGAACGTCAGCGCCGGCTGCGGTCACTCGATCTATGCGCCGGTGCGCTTCGCCTGCCGGCCCGAAGCGACATTGCTGACGCTCACGGCGCGATGACCCAAACGCCGGCAGACCGCGAGCCCTCTTCATCGCTTCAGCGTCACTCTGGGGAGTGCTCATCGCGCTTCCCGTCCTCGTCGCGATGCTGACCGGACGATGAACACGGTGCCCTCTTCCCCGATTCGCCCTTTCCCCCTCCTCTCTTGTAGACTCGGAGGGTTGCAAAACGGGGTGTGGCGCAGCTTGGTAGCGCGCTTCGTTCGGGACGAAGAGGTCGCAGGTTCAAATCCTGTCACCCCGACCAGTAACACCGGAAGGCCGTCCTCAGGGGCGGCCTTCTCTGTACCGTATGCGAGGGAAGGGGGACCCATATGAGCACCTTGTTCGCTCCCCCGCGCCGCCGCACTCGCGCGCTCGCACTGCTTCTCGGAATTCCATTCCTGGCGGGACTCGCGCTGCTCACCCTCACGCCCTCCCGCGTCGAGGAGAAGATCCCGAACCTCCTCGATCTGGTGCTCCGCGGCATCCATCGCCTCGGTCTCGATTTCATCGATTTCACCCGGCTCGAGATCCTCGCGAACGTCCTGGTGTTCATCCCCGTCGGCGTCCTCGCCTTCCTGCTTCTGCCGCGCCGTGCCTGGCCGTTGTCGCTGCTGGCCGGTCCCGCCATCTCGCTCGCGATCGAGCTCGCCCAGCGATTCGTGCTTCCGCATCGAGCGGCGACCGTGAACGACGTGATCGCGAATTCGACCGGCGCCACGCTGGGAGTGCTCTTCGCCGTTGCGTGCACCCTTCTGTTCGCACCGCGCACATCACGTATCTCTCCCACTCTGGAAACATCATGACCACGCCTGCCCTCGTCGCCTTCGACCTCGATGACACGCTCGCTCTCTCGAAGAGTCCCATCAGCCCCCGCATCGCCGAGCTGTTGCGCGCGCTGCTGCACCGGGTCGAGGTCGCGATCATCTCGGGCGGCAACGAGGCCCAGTTCCGCACACAGGTCATCGCTCAGCTCGGAGAGACGGATGCCGCGCGCCTCGGCCGCCTGCACCTGCTCCCCACCTGCGGCACACGCTACCTGCGCCACGACGGCACCTCTTTCGCACCGCTGTATTCGCATGATCTCACCGACGACGAGAAGACGAGAGCGCTGACCGCGCTGCGCGAGGAAGCCGATCGGCTCGGGCTGTGGGAGACGGAGCCCTGGGGCGAGATCCTCGAGGACCGCGGCTCACAGATCACGTTCTCGGCCCTCGGGCAGAAAGCCCCGGGAGACGCCAAGCATGCCTGGGATCCCACCGGCGCCAAGCGTCTGACTCTGCGCGACGCCGTCGCAGCCCGCGTTCCCGATCTCGAGGTGCGCGCCGGCGGCTCGACGTCGATCGACATCACCCGCGCGGGCATCGACAAGGCCTATGGCATGACGCAGCTGGCCGAGTTCACCGGCATCCCCCTCTCCTCGATGCTGTTCTACGGCGACCGTCTCGACGAGGGCGGCAACGACTATCCGGTGCTCGCCCTCGGCGTGCCCTCGGTGGCGGTCGACGGCTGGGAAGACACAGCCGACAAGCTCGACGAGCTGCTGAAGGCCCTCTGAACTCGTAGAGGGCCTCGACCTCTAGCATGGCGTCATGGACGCTCTGCTCATCGTCGTCATCACAGCCGCCGTCGCGAGCATCGCGTGCTGGGTGCTCTCTCTGATCACCCGAGACACCTCATGGGTCGATCGCGCATGGTCGATCGTTCCGGTCGTCTACGCCTGGATCTTCGTCGTCGGCGGGTTCTCCCGCGGTGACGGGTCGGCCCGCATCGTGGTCATGGCCGTGCTGATCACCGCCTGGGGTATCCGCCTCACCGCGAATTTCGCGCGCAAGGGCGGCTACACGGGCATGGAGGACTACCGCTGGGCGATCCTGCGCAAAAGGATGAGGCCTTGGCAGTTCCAGATCTTCAACCTGCTCTTCATCGTCGGGTACCAGATGACGCTCCTGGTGCTCATCACCCTGCCCGTCGATGTCGCCGCGCGGCACCCGAGCGCATTGACGATCTGGGATCTGCTGTTCGCCGCCGCGTTTATCTTGTTCCTCCTGGGCGAGACGGTGGCCGACCAGCAGCAATGGAGTTTCCATCAGCGCAAGAAGCAGGCGGGAGGCGTTCTCCCGCCCGGCTTCGCCACTCAGGGGCTGTTCCGCTACAGCCGCCACCCCAACTTCTTCTTCGAGCAAGCCCAGTGGTGGGCGCTGTACGCGATCGGTGCGACAGCGGCGGTCGTCTCCGGGGCCGGCGCCCTCGGCGTCGTGAACCCGACGATCGTCGGCCCCGCGCTGCTGTCAGTGCTCTTCATCGGCTCGACGATCTTCACCGAGTCGATCACGTCGTCGAAGTACCCCGACTACGCGTCCTATCGGCGCACCACATCGATGCTGGTGCCCTGGCTGCCACGCCGGGCTGCATCCCGAGACGCCTGACGGCTCTCCTGCCGGATCAGCGCGCCGCGATCTCCGGCACCGAACGCGACACCGGCACCAGTCGGGTGAGCTGCGTGACGTGCGTGGGCTCGAGTTCTGCGACGGACGAGACGCCGAGCAGGCGCATGGTGCGCTCGATTTCGCCGCGCAGGATCGCGATCGTCCGGTCGACTCCCTCGCGTCCGCCGGCCATCAGGCCGTACAGGTATGCCCGGCCGATGAGCGTGAAGTCCGCGCCGAGCGCGACCGAGGCGACGATGTCGGCGCCGTTCATGATTCCGGTGTCGATCATGACGGTGAAGTCGCCGCCGACCGCTTCGCGGACCTTCGGCAGGAGGTGGAACGGGATCGGCGCGCGATCGAGCTGCCGCCCGCCGTGATTCGACAGCACGATGCCGTCGACACCGGCGTCTTTCAATCGCAGCGAGTCCTCGACGTTCTGTACGCCCTTGATCACGATCTTGCCGGGCCAAAGGTCGCGGATGACGGCGAGGTCGTCGTAGCTGATCGTGGGATCCATGGCGGCGTCGAGCAGTTCGCCGACGGTGCCGCCCGTGGTGCTGAGCGAGGCGAACTCCAGCTTCGGAGTGGTGAGGAAGTCGTACCACCACCACGGCCGCGGAATCGCGTTGACGATCGTGCCGAGGGTCAGCTGCGGCGGGATGCTGAACCCGTTGCGCTTGTCGCGCAGACGCGCACCGGCGACCGGAGTGTCGACCGTGAAGTGCAGGGTGTCGAAACCGGCTGCCGCAGCGCGCCGGGTGAGCTCGTAGGAGATCTCGCGATCGCGCATGACGTACAGCTGGAACCAGTTCCTTCCTGGAATGGGTCCCTGAGGCTCTCGAAGGGTGACGGCCTTGACGCCCTCGATAGACGTCGTGCCGAGCGTCGACAGGGTGAACGGGATGCCGGCAGCGGCCGCGGCTCCCGCGCCAGCCACCTCGCCCTCGGTCTGCATGAGGCGGGTGAAACCGGTCGGCGCGATGCCGAAGGGCAGCGCCGATGGTCCGCCGAGGATGTCGACGGAGGTGTCGACATGAGGCGCCGGTCGCAGGATGCCGGGGTGGAACTCCACGTCCTGGAAAGCCTGGCGGGCGCGTGACAGCGACAGCTCTCCCTCGGCCGCACCGTCGGTGTAATCGAAGGCGGCCTTGGGGGTGCGACGCTTGGCGATCGTGCGGAGGTCGGCGATCGTCAGGGCGGCGTCGAGACGGCGCTTCTTGCCGTTCAGCTCGGGCTTCTTGAACTTCATCAGTTCGAGCAGCTCAGCGGGATTGGGTACCTGGCGCTGGACCATGGCGCTCCTTCAGTGCGTGGTGGGGGTTTCTCGGGTCAGGCCCGTGGCGGTGTAATAGCCGGTGATGTGGCGTCGGACCAGAGTGCCGGCGACCTCGGCCTCGCCGGCGTCGACGGCCGAGACGATCGCGCGGTGCTCAGCCCGCAGGTGGGCGGCCATGGCCTCCCAGTCGACGACGGATGCCGCGCCCGCCTGCACGTAGGATTCGATCGCCGTGCGCAGCCCCGCCATCATCGCCGAGATCACAGAGTTGCCGCTGGCCTCGGCGAGGGCGAGGTGCAGCTGCGCATCGAGGGCGAGGAAATCCTCTGGCGCGAGACCCTCTGCATCCATCGCATCCAGCAGACGGTGGACGGTCGACGTGTCTCGATCGACGGACTGCGCCAGCGCGGTCACGACCGCGTCTTCGAGCACGAGTCGTGTCTGCACGACGTCGGTCAGCGGGAATCCCTGAGCGGCCACCTGGAGCCTCAGCAGGGCGGACATGCCACCGGAGGGTGTGGCGATGACGATCGCCCCGGACTGCGGTCCGGAACCGGTCGCCGTGCGGATGAGACCCATGACCTCGAGCACCCGCAGCGCCTCCCGGACGCTGGAGCGGCCGACGCCGAGATCGGCCGACAGATCGCGCTCGGAGGCGAGACGGTCGCCCGGTCCGAGCCGGCCGGCGAGAAGGTCGCGCTCGATGTGCTCGAGCACGATGCGCCATGCACGGGGCTGCTCCGGCATCCGCTCCCCCTCGACTCTGTGGTCTGACCACAGTAGCGTGTGTGGTCAGACCACGCAAGATCACCGGTCGTTGAGCGAGCGCAGCGAGACGAAACGCACGGGTCGACGATGCACTACCGTTCGTTGAGCGAGCGCAGCGAGACGAAACGCGCGATCGACCGTACGACAGAAGTCGAGAGATCGGTTCCGCGTTTCGTCTCGTCGCTCCGCTCCTCGCTCAACGACCGGGCGCGGGACCGGCTGCCGTACCCGTCGGCGCGGGTTGGCGGGCTCAGCCCAGACGGCCGCCGGATTCCTGCAGGTAGCACGAGCCGCAGAGCGACTCGTAGGTGGTGACCTCGGGGGCCGCCTCGCCCTCGGCGCCCTCGTCGATCGCGACCTGATCGCCGTCGAAGACGAATCGCCCTCCGACCACGCGGCCGTTGAACACGGCCTTGCGGCCGCAGCGGCAGATCGTCTTCAGCTCCTCGAGCGAGTGGGCGATCGCGAGCAGCCGCGCCGAGCCGGGAAAGGCGTGCGTGAGGAAGTCGTTGCGGATGCCGTAGGCGATCACCGGGATGCCGTCCTCCACCGCGATGCGGAAGAGATCGTCGACCTGGGCGGGCGTGAGGAACTGCGCCTCGTCGATGAGCAGGCACGCGATGTCCTTGCCCTCGGCGTGTTCGGCGAAGAGCACTCTGGCGTCAGCATCCGCCTCGACCAGGAAGTCGACCTCTCGCGTCATGCCCAGACGGCTGGAGATCTCGGACGCGCCCTTGGTGTCGATCGCGGGCTTCGCGAGCAGCACGTGCTGGCCGCGCTCTTCGTAGTTGTACGCCGCCTGCAGCAACGACGTCGATTTGCCCGAGTTCATCGCTCCGTAGCGGAAATAGAGCTTGGCCACGATGCGGTCAGGCGTTGATGCCGAGGACCTCGGCGGTGGCCGCGGTCGAGGTCGCGGCTGCGGCAGCATCCGCATTCAGCTTCTTGCCGAAGGTCGGAATGAGAGAGCGCAACTCCGGTTCCCAGCTCGGGTACTCCTTCGGGAAGCACTTCTTCAGCAGATCGAGCATGATCGGCACTGCCGTCGACGCGCCCGGCGATGCGCCCAGAAGGCCTGCGATCGAGCCGTCGGCCGAAGAGACGACCTCGGTGCCGAACTGCAGGATGCCACCCTTCTTCGGGTCCTTCTTCATGACCTGCGCCCGCTGACCGGCGTCGATGAGGGTCCAGTCCTCGTCCTTCGCGGTCGGCATGAAGGTGCGAAGGCTATCGACCTTCTTGCGATGGTTCTTCAGCAGCTCGCTGACCAGGTACGTGATCAGGTCGGGGTTCGCGAACGCGACCCGCAGCATCGGCCACAGGTTGTGCGGGCGCACCTGGGTGACGATGTCGAGCATCGACCCCTTCTTCAGGAACTTCGGGCTGAACGTCGCGAACGGACCGAACATGAGCGAGGATTCGCCGTCGACGACGCGCGTGTCGAGGTGCGGCACCGACATGGGCGGAGCGCCGACCGACGCCTGCGAGTACACCTTCGCCTTGTGCTGCGCGACGACCTTCGGGTTCGTGGTCTTGAGGAACTGGCCGCCGATCGGGAAGACGCCATAGCCCTTGATCTCGGGGATGCCCGAGCGCTGCAGCAGCTTCAGCGCCCAGCCGCCCGCGCCGACGAAGACGAAGCGCGCCTTGATCTGGTTCGGGGTGTGACCGAGCGTGTTGCGGTAGCTGAGCAGCCAGCCGCCGTCCTTCTGCTTCTTGAGGTTCATGACCTCGTGGTTCAGGCGCAGATCGACACCCGAGGCCGTGAGGTGGTCGAAGAGCTGGTGAGTGAGGGCGCCGAAGTCGACGTCGGTACCCGCGGGCACGCGGGTGGCTGCGAACGGCTCGCCCTTGCGGCGCTTCTGCATGAGCAGCGGCGCCCACTTGTTGATGACGCGAGAGTCTTCGCTGTACTCGATGCCCTCGAACAGGGGCTGCTTCTTGAGCACCTCGTAGCGGTCCTTGAGGTACGCCACGTCCTTCTCACCGCGCACGAACGTCATGTGCGGAGTCGCGTTGATGAACGTCTTGGGTTCGTCGAGCACGCCCTTCTCGACGAGGGACGACCAGAACTGACGGCTCTGCTGGAACTGCTCGTTGATGCTGACGGCCTTGGCCGGGTCGAGCGGCTCGCCCTTCACCTGCGGCATGTAGTTCAGCTCGCACAGGGCGGCGTGACCGGTGCCGGCGTTGTTCCAGGGGTTGGACGACTCCTGCGCCACATCGGAGAGCCGCTCGAAGGCGACGATCTTCCAATCCGGCTGCAGAGCGTGCAGCAGCGTACCCAGGGTGGCGCTCATGATGCCACCGCCGATCAGGACGACATCGACGTTTTCAGTCACCGCACCATTCTAGTTCGAGGGCACGGCACGACTGACCACGCCCACAGGCGCCACCAGAGCGGATCCGCATCGGGCGGATGCGCTCCGGCTATGACGCTCAGACGGTGACGCTCAGGCGCTCCGCGAGGATCTCCGCGATCTGGACCGCGTTGAGCGCGGCGCCCTTGCGCAGGTTGTCGTTGCTGATGAACAGCACGAGGCCCTTGCCCTCGGGTGCGGACTGGTCTGCGCGGATGCGGCCGACGAAGCTCGGGTCCTTGCCTGCGGCGTACAGCGGCGTGGGGACTTCTTCGAGCTCGACTCCGGGAGCAGAAGCGAGGATCTCGGTCGCGCGAGCGGGCGTGATGTCCTTCGCGAACTCGGCGTGGATCGAGAGCGAGTGGCCCGTGAAGACCGGGACGCGCACGCAGGTGCCCGCCACGCGGAGGCCCGGCAGCTCGAGGATCTTGCGGCTCTCGTTGCGGAGCTTCTTCTCCTCGTCGGTCTCGTTGTCGCCGTCGTCGACCAGGTTGCCTGCGAACGGGATCACGTCGAAGGCGATGGGAGCGACGTACTTCTCGGGCTGCGGGAAGTCGATGGAAGAGCCGTCGTGCACGAGACGGAGGGTGTCGCCCTGAGCGAGCACGCCCTCGACCTGGCCGAGGAGCTCCTGCGCGCCGGCGAGTCCTGAGCCGGAGACGGCCTGGTACGTCGACACGATGAGCCGCTCGAGGCCGGCCTCGGCGTGCAGCGCTTTGAGCACCGGCATCGCGGCCATCGTGGTGCAGTTCGGGTTCGCGATGATGCCCTTGGGGCGATCGTCGATCGCGTGCGGGTTGACCTCGCTGACCACGAGCGGAACCTCGGGATCGTTGCGCCATGCGCTGGAGTTGTCGACCACGACGGCGCCGGCCTCGGCGAAGCGCGGGGCATACGCGCGGCTGGCTGTCGCACCGGCGGAGAAGAGGGCGATGTCGATGCCCGCGGCATCCGCCGTCTCGACGTCTTCGACGATGACGGTCGCTCCCCCGAACTCGATCGCCGTACCCGCCGAGCGCGACGACGAGAACAGCCGCAGCTCACGGATCGGGAACGACCGCTCGGCGAGAATCTCGCGCATCACGGTGCCCACCTGGCCGGTGGCGCCCACGATGGCGACGGAGAGTCCTGAGTCGGAGATGCGGGTCATGAGGTTTTTCCTTGGCGTCGAACGAATGCTGCGTTGCGAGACGCGAGGCGCGACGTCGGGGTGCGGATGCCGCGCCTGGCGCCGATGTCAGGGTTTCGGTGAGTCTACCGTGCCGCGAACGTCGCCTGGGTCGTGGTGACGCCCCTCAGCGACCGGTGCCGGCGTGCACAGTCGCCTCGGCCTCGCCGTCGAGCCCGTACGCGGTGTGCACCGTGCGAGCGGCGTCAGCGAGGTCGGAATCGCGCAGCACGACGGAGATGCGGATCTCGGAGGTCGAGATCATCTCGATGTTGATTCCTGCATCCGACAGCGCTTCGAACAGCGTCGCGGAGACGCCGGAGTGGGTGCGCATTCCTGCACCGACCACCGAGAGCTTGCCGATCTGATCGTCGTGCACGAGGCTGGCGAAGCCGACCTCGGTCTGCTCACCCGCGAGAGCCTTCAGCGCCGCCGGAGCGTCCGCCTTCGGAACCGTGAACGAGATGTCGGTGCGCCCGGTCGCCGACACGTTCTGCACGATCATGTCGACGTTGGCGCCGGACTTCGCGACGATCTTGAAGATCTCTGCGGCCTTGCCCGGCACATCGGGGACTCCGGCGACGGTGATCTTCGCCTGGCCGAAATCGGTGGCGACGCCGGCGACGATCGGTTCTTCCATGGCTGCTCCCTTGGATTCGCGAGGGTTCTTCATGCCCTCACCCAGAACGTAGGTGCCCTCGGACGACGAGAACGTCGAACGGGCGTGGATCAGGACGCCGTGACGGCGTGCGTACTCGACGGCGCGGATGTAGAGCACCTTGGCGCCGTTCGCGGCGAGCTCGAGCATCTCTTCGCTCGAGACGTGATCGAGCTTCTGCGCCTTCGGGATCACGCGGGGGTCTGCGGTGAAGATCCCGTCGACGTCGCTGTAGATCTCGCAGACGTCGGCGTCGAGGGCCGCCGCGAGCGCGACGGCGGTCGTGTCGGAACCGCCGCGGCCGAGGGTCGTGATGTCGCGGGTGTCGCGGTTGAAGCCCTGGAAGCCGGCGACGATGACGATCGCCCCCTCGTCGAGAGCCTCGCGCAGGCGCACCGGGGTCACATCGACGATGCGCGCGGCACCGTGCTGCGAGTCGGTGATCATTCCGGCCTGGCTGCCCGTGAAGGAGCGTGCTTCGAATCCCATCGAGTGGATCGCCATCGCGAGCAGCGCCATCGAGATGCGCTCACCGCTGGAGAGCAGCATGTCGAGCTCGCGCGGGGCGGGGATCGGCGCGACCTCGTTCGCGAGGTCGAGCAGTTCGTCGGTGGTGTCGCCCATCGCGCTCACGGCGACGACGACGTCGTGACCGGCGCGACGTGTGTCGACGATGCGCTTGGCGACGCGCTTGATGCTCTCTGCGTCGGCGACGGAGGAGCCGCCGTACTTCTGCACGATGAGGGCCACGTTCACTCCCTGGGATGTCGGGCGGATCCGCCCACGCTCATTCTACGGAGGCTGCATATGCGTCGATGCGCATGTGACGGTGGGCGGGCGTGACGGCGGGGGCTGCGGACCGAGGGCGAACGGGTGCGTGGCGTCGCGCGTCAGGGCGCGGGCGGCAGCGGTGCCGGAGCGGATGCTGTGGGGCGGAGCCGTCCGCCGGTGCCGGCGAACCAGCATCCGGCGATGATCAGCGGGAATCCGATCAGGAGGCCCGGTGTCAGCGGCTCGGCGAGCACGATCGCGCCGAGGATGATCGCGACGACCGGATTGACGTATGTGAACAGCGGGGCGCGCACCGGCCCCACCTCGCGGATCAGGGCGAAGAACACGAGGAACGCGACGGCCGTGCAGATCACCGCGAGCGCGAGCATCGCTCCGATCGACGGCAGAGTGGGCACCTGGTGCTGGGTGAGCAGGCCGATGGGCAGATACAGGATGCCGATCATCATCAGCGACAGCGTGATCGTGCCGAGCGAGGGCACGTCGCCGAGCTTGCGAGCGACGATGAACGGCGCGATCGCGTAGAGCACGGCGACGAGCAGGACTTCTCCGGCCGCGAGCAGGCTCACATCTCCGCCGAACAGTCCGGGGCCCGCGACGACGATCGCGACGCCGATGAAGCCGATCACCAGGCCGATCGCGCGAGCCGGGCGAAGCACTCCCCTGTCGCCGCCCCCGAGGGCGATCAGCGCCGCGAACAACGGCACGGTGGCGACGAGCAGTCCCGTCATACCCGAGGGCAGAGTCATCTCGGCGTGCCCGAGCAGCACGAAGGGTCCGGCCATCTCGACCAGTCCGAAGGCGAGCACCCAGGGCCACATCTTGAGAGCAGGCCGCAGCGCCCCGGAACGGATCGCGAAGGGCAGCAGCAGGAGGGCGGCGATGAGAGTACGGCCCGCGACGATGGCGGGCGGCGAGAACGACTCGACGGCCACACTGATGAACAGGTACGGAACGCCCCACAGCAGGCACATGGCCGCGAAGAGCAACCAGCCTCGGCGCGTGAAGCCGGACTGCGCGATCACAGGACGCGCCGGCCCTCGAAGGCACGGCCGAGGGTGACCTCGTCGGCGTATTCGAGATCGCCGCCTACGGGGAGTCCGGATGCCAGTCGGGAGACCGTGATCTGCATGGTGGTCAGCAGGCGGCTGAGGTAGCTCGCGGTCGCCTCGCCCTCGAGATTGGGGTTCGTCGCCAGGATGACCTCTTGCACCGTTCCGTCGGCCAGGCGCGTCATCAACTGGGCGATGCGCAGATCGTCGGGGCCCACGCCCGCGATCGGGCTGATCGCGCCGCCGAGCACGTGGTAGAGCCCGCGGAACTCGCGGGTCCGCTCGATCGCCGCGACGTCCTTCGCGTCCTCGACGACGCAGATGAGTGCGGGGTTGCGCCGAGGATCACGGCAGATCGCGCACCGGTCCTGCTCGGCGACGTTGCCGCACACCTCGCAGAACCGCACGCGCGTGCGGATGTCAGAGAGGAGCTCGGCGAGACGCGCGACATCGAACGTCGGCGTCTGCAGGATGTGGAACGTGATGCGCTGTGCCGACTTCGGTCCGATGCCGGGGAGCCGGCCGAACTCGTCGATCAGCTCTTGGACGATTCCGTCGTACATCAGGAGAACCTCGTCGGGGGCTCGTAGGGCTCTTCGCGCACGAAGGTCGCGCCGAGCACCTGGCGGATCACGGCCTCGCCGTAACGCTGCACTCCCCCTGCCGGGGTGCGCTCCGTCAGCACCGGAGCGGACTGCGGGCGGGCCGGCGCAGAAGGCGCAGGGGCGGATGCTGTCGCCGGAGCGGATGCTGGTGTCGAAGCCACCGCCCGAACAGAGGCCGCCGGAGCGGAGGGCACGGCAGCCGGCTCGTATGCGGGATCGTATGGCGGCTCGTCGTCGAAGTACGGCGGTTCATCGTCGAAGGGCGGCGCATCGTCGACGACGACAGAGGCAGGCTGCGCCGCGGCCTGTTCGCCACTCCGCGGGGCGGCCGGGGCGGAAGCATCCGACCGCACGGCGGTGCCCGACGGGAGCGAGGTCTCCGGCGCAGACGCGGACCCCGAACCCGCAGACGTGCTGACAGGCACGCCGGATTCCGCGCCTGCAATCGGTGCAGAGTCGGCGCTGGGCACCGCCGACCGCCCGGAAGTCGCGGCAGTCGGCATGGCCGCCGGTATAGACGCGACCGCCCACTCCGTCACGGGCGCTGAAGACTCGGAACGGGACTGCGGGCGGGGAGACCGCGCTGACGCAGGCTCCGATGTGGAGGGCGCGTCACCTGTGGAGGGCGCGGACGCCGAGGGCTGGCGCGGTGCGCCCCCGGCCGGCATCGGGGCCGGACGGTACTTCACCTTGATGCCGAGCTCGTGCTCGATCGCGGTGCGCAGGTGATCGGATGGCCCGAAACCCGGGACCGTGCCCTTGAACTTCTGGACGTCGTGCTGGCTCGTGAATCCGAGCGTCAGCACCTCGCCTTCGGTGTCGTACGCGAGCGGCTGAACCGCGGTCGCCAGCAACCATGACGTGCGGCTGATGTCTTCGAGGCGCTTGAGGATGGCCGACCACGACGCCGAGATGCGGTCGAGCGTCACCGGGCCGGAGGGAGCCGGTGCCGGTGCGGGCGAAGCGGGTGAGGGCTCACCGGACGCGGATGCCGGAGCCGTCGACGAGGGAGTCGCGGCAGGAACGGCGCGTTCCGTATCGGTCGTTGCGCTCTCTCGCGGGGCGACCGGAGAGGTCACAGGCGAGGCAGCAGGCGCGGTGACGGCAGGCGGTGTGGCCGGAGTCGGGGCAGGATCAACGCGTTTCGTCTCGGTCACTGCGCTCCCTCGCGGGGCGACCGGAGAGGCAGCAGGCGCGGCGACCGGAGAGGTGACCCCGGAAGAGGCGACAGCAGGCGCGGAGGAGGCATCTGCTCCCGAGGCGAGCACGCGCGCGACCAGAAGTTCCAGATGCAGGCGCGGCGACGTGGCCCCCGACATGTCGTCGAGCGCGGCGCTCACGATGTCGGCTGTGCGCGAGAGCCGCGCACCTCCGAAGACCGCCGCCTGCCCGCGCATGCGCTCGAGCTCATCGGCGGCGACACCGCGCAGAACGGCGGCGGCACCCGCCCCCACGGCGGCGATGACGATGAGGTCGCGCAGCCGCTCGAGCAGGTCGTCGACGAATCGCCGCGGGTCCTGACCGGTCTGCACGACCTTGTCGATCGCGGGGAACGCCGCGGCGGCATCACCGGCGGCGAGCGCGTCGACGATCTCGTCGAGCACGGTCGCGTGGGTGTACCCCAGCAGAGAGACTGCGCGCTCGTACTTGACCTCGACGAC
Organism: Microbacterium sp.; assembly: GCA_019510305.1. Taxonomy (GTDB): domain Bacteria; phylum Actinomycetota; class Actinomycetes; order Actinomycetales; family Microbacteriaceae; genus Microbacterium; species Microbacterium natoriense_A. The sequence goes on along the minus strand of JAEKKN010000047.1, from coordinate 30,450 downwards.
GTCGGAACCTGCGGGCGAATCGGAACCTGCGATCAGCTGGTCGAGCAGAGACAGGGTGTCACGGGGAGAGCCACCACCGGCGCGCACGACGAGCGGCAGCACGCCCTGCTCGACGACCACGCCCTCTTCGGTGCACAGCTTCTCGACGTACTCGAGCATCGCTGCCGGCGGCACCAGCCGGAACGGATAATGGTGCGTGCGCGAGCGGATGGTGCCGAGCACCTTCTCGGGCTCGGTCGTCGCGAAGATGAACTTGACGTGCTCGGGCGGCTCTTCGACCAGCTTCAGCAGGGCGTTGAATCCCTGCGGTGTCACCATGTGAGCCTCGTCGAGGATGAAGATCTTGTAGCGATCACGGCTGGGGGCGAAGGTCGCCCGCTCGCGCAGGTCGCGGGCGTCGTCGACGCCGTTGTGGCTCGCCGCATCGATCTCGACCACGTCGAGCGATCCGCCACCGGCGCGTGAGAGCTCGACGCAGCTCGGGCAGGTGCCGCAGGGCACGTCGGTCGGACCTTCGGCGCAGTTCAAGCACCGCGCGAGGATGCGCGCCGAGGTCGTCTTGCCGCAGCCGCGAGGGCCCGAGAAGAGGTACGCATGACCGACCCTGTCTCCGCGCAGCGCGGTCATCAGCGGATCGGTCACCTGGGACTGCCCGATCATCTCGCCGAAGGACTCGGGCCGGTAGCGGCGGTAGAGGGCTGTAGTCACCATGACAGCCTACGGCGTGCCGCCGACGTTGCGGTCGGCCCGGGAGACGACAGTTCCCACCACCTCGCCGAGACCCCTGGTCGGCGCCGACACCCCGCCCTTGTGGCGTTGCTGAGACGGGGTCTCGGCGACAGGACGGGGTCTCGGCGACATGGCAGGTCAGTCGATCGGGTCGGCCCCGATGATCGGGATCGCGGTCGTGATGACGGGGACGGATGCTGACAGCGGCGTGCCGTCCTCGCGTAGCGCGTCCTCGAACTGGCGCAGCGTGGGACGGCCGGGGATGACCGGACCCTGGTCTGCGAGCGGGACGACCAGGGGGTCGCCCGCGACGGCGATGTAGGCGTCTCCGCGCACCGTGAACGGCACCGGTTCCCCGGAGCGCACCTCGACCGTCAGCGCGCCGCGGGTCACCGTGACCTGCACGGCCGAGCCCTGCCACTGCAGCGGGAACGACAACCTCGGCCAGTCGGCGGGAAGGCGCGGATCGAAGCTGAGCTCCCCCGCGTAATCGCGCATGCCGCCGAACCCGCTCACCAGCGCGGTCCACACGCCGCCGGCCGATGCGACGTGCACACCGTCTGCGGCGTTGTGGTGCAGGTCGTGCAGGTCGACGAAGATCGACTGGGCGAAGTACTCCAGGGCGAGATCCTGGTAGCCCACCTCCGCCGCGAGGATCGACTGGACGACAGCCGACAGGGTCGAGTCGCCCGTGGTCAGCGGGTCGTAGTAGTCGAAGTCGGCGCGCTTCTCCTCAGCCGTGAAGTGGTTGCCCTGCAGGAAGAGCGCGAGCACGACGTCGGCCTGCTTGAGCACCTGGAAGCGATAGATCACGAGCGGGTGGAAGTGCAGCAGCAGCGGGCGCTGCGAGTCGGGCGTGTGGGCGAGATCCCACACCTCGCGCTCGAGGAACAGCGAGTCCTGCGGATGGATGCCGAGGGCTTCGCTGTACGGGATGAACATCGCCTCGGACGCCCGCTCCCACTCGTCGGCCTCCTCGGGACGGAGCCCTGTGCGCTCCACGAGCCGGGCGAAGTCCTCCGGGTGCCTCTCCGCGATCTCGTGCACGACCTTGGCCGCGTAGCGGAGGTTGTAGCGCGCCATCACGTTCGTGTACAGGTTGTCGTTCACGACCGTCGTGTACTCGTCGGGGCCGGTCACGCCGTGGATGTGGAACGTCGAGATGCCGTCGACATCCGCCCGGTTCGTCACATCCCTCGAGGTGCGCCAGAATCCGAGGGTCGCCCACAGCCGGGCGGTCTCGATCGCGATCTCCGCACCCTCGCGGCGCAGGAACTCCTCGTCGCCGGTCGCCCGCACGTACTTGCCGAGCGCGAAGCTCACGTCGGCGTTGATGTGGTACTGAGCCGTGCCCGCCGCGTAGTACGCCGAGGCCTCTTCGCCGTTGATCGTGCGCCACGGGAACAGGGCCCCCGCCTCGTTCAGCTGCGCCGCACGTCGCCTGGCGGCCGGCAGCATCAGCACCCGGGCGCGGAGCGCGTTGCGCGCCCACTGCGGCGACGTGTAGGTGAGGAACGGGAGCACATAGATCTCGGTGTCCCAGAAGTAGTGTCCGCTGTAGCCGGAACCCGTGACGCCCTTGGCCGCCACTCCGGTGCCGTCCGAGCGGGCGGAGGCCTGCGCGAGCTGCAACAGGCACCAGCGGGTCGCCTGCTGCAGATCGTCGTGGCCGTCGATCTGCACGTCGCTGCGCTCCCAGAACTCCGCGAGCCATTCGGCCTGGCGCTGGAACTGCACGTCGACGCTCTCGACCACGACCCTGTCGAGGGAGCGGCGGCAGCGGTCGACGAGCTCCCGCGGCGGCACACCGCGGGAGGTGTGATAGCTGACGAGCTTGGTGACCGTGATCGGCACGCCGGCCTTCGCCTGCACACGGAACACGTTCTTCGCGATGTCCGCCTCGATCAGGGTGCGGGCGCTGTACTCGTTCTCGGTCTCGATGACGTGATCGGCGACGACCGCCACCGTCATCCCCGATGCCGCGACCCGATACGACAGGGCCGAGCGGAGGCCGTCCTGCCAGTGCTCGGCGGGCTGAAGCACGCGGTCGGCGATCTTCTCTGCCTTCCGCGGGTCGAACCCGGCTCCCTGGGCCTCGACGGGCGTGCCGGCGTAGACGCCCGCGCCGTCCTGACGGTTCAGCAGCTGGCAGCTGATCGTCACAGGGGCGTCGGAGTTCTCGACCACGACCTCCAGCCTCAGGACGGCCAGATGCCGCTCGGCGAAGCTGACGATGCGTTCGTCGCGCATGCGCACGCGCTTGCCAGACGGCGTCTCCCACACGACGACGCGCTCGAGCACTCCCGTGCGCATGTCGAGGGTTCGGCGGTACTCGCGCACGTCCGCATCGTCGAACGAGATCGGCTCGTCGTCGACGTACACGCGCATGACCTTGGCGTCAGGGGCGTTGACGATCGTCTGCCCCACCTCGGCGAAGCCGTAGGCCTGCTCGGCGTGGCGGATGGGCCAGGTCTCGTGCAGGCCGTTGATGAAGGTGCCGTGCTCGTGCGCGCCGCGGCCCTCGATGTGGTTGCCGCGGAGCCCGAGGTAGCCGTTGCCGACGCCGAACAGCGTCTCGCCGACCCCGTCTTCGGTGTAGCGCGTCTCGATCAGGCGCCAGGGGTCGACGGGGAAGCGGTCGCGGTCGATCATGCGGTCTCCTCGGAGTCGGATGCGGAGTCGGATGCGGTCAGGAAGGCGTCGAGATCGTTCACGACCACGGTGGCGCCTGCGGCGCGCAGCGCATCGGCGCCGGTGCCGCGGTCGACGCCGACCACGGTGGCGAAGCCGGCGGCGGCCGCGGAGGCCGCTCCGGAGGTCGCGTCCTCGACAGCCGCGCTGAGCTCGGGGTCGACCTCGAGCGCGGCGGCGCCGGCGGCGAACATGTCGGGGGCGGGTTTCGATGCGAGCCCGTCGTTCTCGGCGACCACTCCGTCGACGACGACGGAGAAGAACGAACGGATGCCGGCAGCGGCCAGCACCTCCTCGGCGTTCTTGGAGCTGGAGACGACGCCGAGCGGCACCCCGGCCGAGCGCAGCTTCTCGAGGAGCGCGAGCGAACCGGGATAGGGGGCGATGCCCTGGCTGCGCAACGAGGCGGCGAAGGCGGCGTTCTTGCGATTGCCGATGCCGCAGATCGTCTGCGCCTCGGGCGGATCGTCGACGCTCCCCCACGGCACCTCGACGTTGCGGCTGTGCATCAGGCTCGCGACGCCGTCGTAGCGCTTCTTGCCGTCGACGTAGTCGTAGTAGTCGGCATCCGTGTAGGCGGGCTCGATCTGCCAGGCGGCGAAGACGTCGTCGAAGACGGCCTTCCACGCTCGCATGTGCACCTCGGCAGTGGGCGTGAGCACACCGTCGAGATCGAAGAGCACGCCCTCGGCGCCGAGCAGATCGGGAAGAGCGTCAGGCACAGGAACCTCCGGGAGAAGGACGAGGGGGGTTCGGCACCTCTCCGTGCCACGGTGCAAGCGTAGTCGCGCGGCGCGTGCGGAGGTAACCCCATGTGGTCACATGAACGGCGGCCCTACGCCCGGCATCCCCACCACTTCCGCGACCAGCCTCGCTGCGCGGTCACATGAGTGGCGACTTCGTACCCCGCATTCCACCACTTCTGTGACCGACCCGGCCGCGCGGTCGCGCCTCAGGCGAGCATCCGCGAGTCGACCCCGCCTCACGCGCAACCGCCCACCGAACGCAGTCGCACCAGTGGCGGAGGCACCATGCCGCGCGATCAGAGCAGCGAAGCCGTCTGGCGCGCGATCTGCAGCTCTTCGTTGGTCGGCACGACGAGCACGGTCACGCGCGAGGCATCGGTCGAGATTCTGCGGATTCCGCGCTCTCGCGCCGTGTTGCGGTCGTGATCGATCTCCACGCCGGCGAAGCCCAGTGTCGCCATAGCCTCCGCACGCACGGCTGCCGCGTTCTCGCCGACCCCCGCCGTGAACGAGATGACGTCCACCCCGCCCAGCTGAGCGATGTACGCGCCGGCGTATGCGCGCAGCCGGTGGACGTAGACGTCGAAGGCCAGCGTCGCAGCGGCATCCCCCTGCTCTCGCCCGGCGAGGATGTCGCGCATGTCGCTGCGCCCGGCGAGGCCCTTGAGCCCGCTGCTCGTGTTCAGAAGCGCGTCAAGATCGTCGATCGAGAGGCCCGCACGGCGGGAGAGATGCACCAAGGCTGCGGGGTCTATGTCACCCGACCTCGTGCCCATGACCAATCCCTCCAGCGGAGTGAGCCCCATCGAGGTCTCCACCGAGCGGCCGCCGTCGATCGCGGTGACCGAAGCGCCGTTACCGAGATGGAACACGAGCTGGCGCAGCTCGGAGAGATCGCGATCGAGGAACGCGGCGGCCGACTCGCTCACGTACTGATGGCTGGTGCCGTGGAACCCGTAGCGACGCACCCGGTGCTCGCGGGCGAGTTCGGCGTCGATCGCGTAGGTGTAGGCGGCGGGCGGCAGCGTCTGATGGAACGCCGTGTCGAACACGGCGACGTGGGGCACGTCGGGGAACACCGCTCGTGCCGCGACGATACCCGCGAGGTTGGCGGGGTTGTGCAGCGGGGCCAGCACCGAGAGCTCCTCGATCTGGCGCTCGACGTCGTCGTCGATGAGGGTGGGAGCGAAGAAGCGCGCCCCGCCGTGCACGACGCGATGCCCGACGGCCACGGGCGGATGCTCCTCGAGCGAGGGCCCGTGTTCTGCGAACTGCTCCAGCATCACCGCGAAGGCGGCATCGTGATCCGCGACCGCGCGCTCGGAGGGGTACGTCGCATCGAGCATCTCAGACCGTTCGCGAGCTCGTGCTCGTGCTCGATGTCGATCAGGCTGTACTTCAACGAGGACGAACCGCTGTTGATGACGAGGATGGCGCTCACGATTCCTGCCCCTGTGCCTGGATGGCGGTGATGGCCACGGTGTTCACGATGTCGTCGACGAGAGCGCCGCGCGACAGGTCGTTGATCGGCTTGTTGAGTCCCTGCAGCACCGGCCCGATCGCGACGGCGCCGGCCGACCGCTGCACCGCCTTGTACGTGTTGTTGCCGGTGTTGAGATCGGGGAAGACGAACACGGTCGCGCGTCCGGCGACCTCGGATCCGGGGAGCTTCGCCTTGGCGACGGCCGCGTCTGCGGCGGCGTCGTACTGGATCGGCCCTTCGACCAGGAGCTCGGGCGCCCTCTCGTGCACGAGTGCGGTCGCCGCCCTGACCTTGTCGACGTCGGCTCCCGTTCCCGACTCCCCCGTCGAGTACGACAGCATCGCGACCCGTGGTTCGATGCCGAACTGCCGAGCGGTCGCCGCCGACGAGATCGCGATGTCGGCGAGCTGCTCGCTGGTCGGGTCGGGGATGACCGCGCAGTCGCCGTACACGAGCACGCGATCGGCGAGCGCCATCAGGAACACGCTCGACACGACGTTCACGCCCGGCTTCGTCTTGATGATCTCGAACGAGGGACGGATCGTGTGCGCGGTGGTGTGCGCGGCACCCGAGACCATGCCGTCGGCGAGCCCGAGGTGCACCATCATCGTGCCGAAGTACGAGACGTCGGTGACGGTGTCGGCGGCCTGAGCGAGAGTGATGCCCTTGTGCGCTCGCAGCCGCGCATACTCGGCGGCGAAGCGCTCGACCATGGCGGGGTCGTTGGGGCTCAGCACCTGCGCCGCGCCGATGTCGACCCCCAGCTCGATCGCCCTCGCACGGATCGCCCCCTCGTCGCCGAGGATCGTCAGGTCGGCGACCTCTCGGGCGAGCAGCGTGGCCGCAGCCTGCAGGATGCGGTCGTCGTCGCCCTCGGGGAGCACGATCCGCCGTCGATCGGCGCGGGCGCGCTCGATCAGGCCGTACTCGAACATGAGCGGCGTCACGACGGTCGACTCGGCGAGGCCCAGCTGCGTGGTGAGATCGGTGATGTCGACGTGCGCCTGGAAGAGACCGAGCGCCCGGTCGTAGCGGGTGCGCGACTCGGGCGAGATGCGGCCACGGGCGTTCATGACGCGGACGGCGGTGTCGTAGGTGCCGAGATCGGTCGTGATGATCGGGGCGGTGGAGGCGAACCCGTCGAGGAGCTGCACGATGGGCTCCGGCAGCGGGAACGGACCGTTGAGGATGATGCCCGCGACGCGGGGGAAGGTGCCGGAGGCATCGGCGAGGAGCGTCGCCAGCAGCACCTCGGTGCGGTCGGCGGGGATCACGACGACGGCCTCCTCGGTGATGCGCGGCAGCACGTTCACCATCGACATGCCGGCGACCACGATCGTGAGAGCCTCGCGGTCGAGTCGGTCGGGATCGCCCTTCAGGAGCCGGCCGTCCACGGCCGCCAGGATGCCGCGGATCGAGGGCGCCACGAGCGTGCGGTCTTCGGGGATCGCCCACACCGACATGTCGCGGGCCGGACGCACGGACGCCACCGCGGCGGAGACCTCGGCGAGTGCATCAGGGGCCGCCCGATTCACGATGACCGCGAAGAGCTCGGCGCGCTCCGCTTCGAGCTCCGCGAGCGCGAGGGAGGCGATCTGGCCGACGGCGGATGCTGTGCGCGCCGTCGTGGTGCCGAGCTGCTCGGCCTGCCGCTGCTGGTCTCGGCCGGAGAGCACCAGCAGCACCGGGGCCCCGAGGTTCGCGGCGATGCGCGCGTTGAATCCGAGTTCGGCGGGGCTCGCGACATCGGTGTAGTCGCTGCCGACGATCACGACCGCATCGCACTGGGCTTCGACGGCCTTGAAACGAGCGACGATCGTCGACAACGCGCGGTCGGGGTCGTCTCTCACGTCGTCGTAGCTCACGCCGACGCAGTCGTCGTAGTCGAGCTGCACGCCGTCGTGGGCGAGCAGCAGTTCGAGGATCTCGTCGCGCTCCACCACCGACCGGGCGATCGGGCGGAACACGCCGACTCGCGGTGTCACCCGCATGAGCGCGTCGAGCACCCCGAGCGCGATCGTCGACTTACCGGTGTGACCTTCGGCCGAGGTGATGTAGATGCTCCGCGCCATGGGTTCAGCCTAGGCGGCCCGGCCCTGCGACGCTCCCGTCGCACGTCGTGCCGCCGTCGCGGGATTCCTCAGCGTTCCGGTCGCAGTTCGCGCCGCCGACTGGCTGTGCGGGCGGCAGAAACTGCGCCCGGAAGGCCTGCGGGGGCTCAGCATCCGCTCGTCAGCGCATCGACCACGGCCGCCGCGTCATCCTGGTACCGCGAGTAATAGTCGGCATCGGTGTTCACCTGCACGCGGTGGATCGCGTGCGAAGGCGGCAGCTGCGGCCAGTCGGGCAGGGTCGAGAGCTTCCGGTAGAACAGGGTGGCCGCCGTCGCGGGGTCCATCCGCTCCTCGACGCTCCCCCACCAGTCCTGCTGCTGGAACAGGCCGATGCTCGTGGTCCGGGAGCCGTCGGGGTTCGTGAACCCTGTCGTCTCCCAGTCGCCGTAGTCGATGTTGCGCAGACTGCTCTCGCCCATCGCGGTCATCACGCCGAGGATCTGTCCGTCCCTCCCGAAGCCCAGAGCGGATGCCGTCGTCATGATCGCTGCGGCGTTCTGCAACTGCTCGCCGCCCCAGCCCTCGATGTCGGCCTCGGCGAGCTCGGCGGGTTCGGCAGCACAATAGGTCGGCGCCGCCATCAGCTCCGGAGCCCAGGATGCCAGTCCCGGTGCCGCGAGCACCGCGACGCCCGCGACGACGGCGACCACGGCGGCGGACACGCCGATGCGACGCAGCATCCGGCGCCTCTGCATCCGCTTCCGCGCCCGCTGCCGGCTGCTCGGCCGCCTTCGCCTGCTCACGGCCCGGCGCCGACGCGCCGTCATTCCCGCCGTGGCGCGCGTCGAGCGGCGAAGGCGGAGAGACCGCCCCCGATCGCACCGAACAGGTGCCCCTGCCAGGAAACGCCTGCACCGGCCGCGAAGACCCCGGTGAGCATGGTGGCACCGTAGACGCCGATGACCACGAGCGCGACGATCGCGTAGAGGACGCGGTGCGCGACCCGCCCCGGTGCGAAGACCCGTGCGACGAGATAGCCGAAGTAGCCGAACACGAGCCCGGAAGCCCCGACCGTCAGCGTCCCCGGGGCGTTGACCGCCCAGGTGCCGACCCCGCCGATCACGACGATGATCCCCGTCACGGCCCAGAACCGACGTGCGCCCTCTGCCGCGACGAGACAGCCGAGCACGAGGAACGGCACGGAGTTGCCGATCAGGTGCGGCCAGCTCGCGTGCAGGAGCGGAGCGAACAGGATGCCGACCAGACCGGCCGGATCCCAGGAGCGGATCCCGAAGCCGGAGAAGGACCCGGGCAGGATGCTGTCAGCCAGTTGCACGGCCCACATCACCGCGAGCAGGGCGATCGGCGCACCGAATCTGCGGAGTGCGCTCGGCGTTGCCTGCTGCTCGGTGACGGTCACGGGTCGATTCTTCCAGGGGCGTCTGTGAGTCCCTCGACAGGCTCAGACGCCCACAGGCGACAGGCTCGGAAACCCGTGGGCAAAGAAAATGACCCTCCGCGCACCCAGCAGAGCCCGGTTACCCTTGCTGCGTTTCCGCCCTGGGGGAATTGGCCTGGATGCCGCCACGCGGAGAGCCGTCGACAAGTCTAGCCGATCCCGGGACCTGCTCTTTGACAGACTGGGGAAGCCATGGACCTGCCGACGACCTCCGCCCCGCTGCTCGGATGGACGTTCGACGGGACTCTGCGCACCTATCAGACCGAGGTGCTCGAGCGGATCCCCGTGGGCACGGTCGGTCCTCTGCATGTCGTCGCCCCTCCCGGCTCGGGGAAGACGCTGCTCGGTCTGCTCCTCGCGACGCGGGAGGGCGATCGCGCTCTCGTGCTCGCCCCCACCGTGACGATCCGTCAACAGTGGGTGCGCACGGCGGAGTCCTTGGCCCCGACGCCGGCGAGCGTGTCCGACGACCCGGAGCGCATCTCGGACCTCACCGTGATGACGTACCAATTGCTCAGTGTGACGGGAGACGGCTCGCCCTTCGACGATCTGGCGAGGGCCGTCTGGGCCGAGGAGCTCATCGCGACCGGCCGCACCGAAGCGGATGCCGCGACCTGGCTCGCCGAACTCGCCGTCGACAGTCCCGCCGCCTACCGTTCGGGCATCCGCAGCCGGGTCCGCCGGCTGCGCAGGCGATTCGCCCGACGCAACCCCGACGAACTCGCCCGCGTGCTGCACCCGAATGCCGTCGCACTCATCGACCGGCTCGTCGACGCCGGCGTCCGCACCGTGATCCTCGATGAGTGCCACCATCTGCTCGATCACTGGGCTCTCGTCGTCGCCTATCTGGCCGGACGGATCCGCGAGCGAGGCGGATCGCCGCGATTGATCGGGCTCACGGCGACGCTGCCCTCGCCCGACGACGAGGCGGAGTACGAGAACTACACCCAGCTCCTCGGCGAGGTCGACTATGAGGTACCGACTCCGGCCGTCGTGAAGGAGGGCCATCTCGCCCCTTACCGCGACCACGTGATGGTGATCGAGCCGACGCCGGCCGAGATCTCGTTCATCCGTCACCACCAGGAACGGCTGCACGACCTCGTCATGCAGCTGCTCACCACCCCCGACGCCGTGTCGTACCTCGAGAGGCAGTTGCAACCCGAAGACGAAGATGAGGACGAGCCGGGTGCAGGCGCGGAGGCGCTGCTCGAGCGCGCCTTCGCGAACGACTTCCCGCTGACGCGCTCGTGCGCGGTGGTGCTCCGTGTCGTGCAGCCGCAGCATCCGCTGCTCGCCGCGATTCCGCCTCTGCTGCTGGACCGCTGCACGAGCGAAGACCTGCTCACCGTGCTCACCCGTTTCGCACAGACCCGACTGCTCGGGAATCCGGATGCGCATCGCCAGTGGGACTACGTGCGCCGCGCCCTCGCCGACTTCGGATACATGCTCACCGACCGGGGGCTGCGCCGCGGACGCGATCCCCTCGACACGACGCTCGCCTACTCGTCCGCGAAGGATCATGCCGCCGTGGAGATCCTCCGCCTCGAGCTCGAGTCCGAGGACGCCGACCGCGTCCGCGCGGTCGTGGTCACCGACTTCGTCGAGCACGGCAACAGCCGCGGGATGATCGGGGATTCTGCGGCAGGCGCATTGCGCGCATTCGAACTCCTCGCCGCCGACCCCGTGACGGTGAGGCTGAACCCGGTGCTCGTCACCGCGCAGCGTCTGCGGGCCTCGGCAGGGGATGCCGCGGATCTCGCCGCAGAGCTCACCGACCTGCTCGCCGAACCCGTCCTGGTGCGGGAGGGCTCCGGCCCGACGCGCGAACTTCGCGGCCCCGGCATCGGGAGCGGACGGATGGTCGCCGCGCTCTCCGAGTTGATCCGACGAGGCCGGGTCAGGCTCCTGGTCGGGACCCGCGGGCTGCTCGGCGAGGGCTGGGACTGCCCGGCGGTGAACACCCTCATCGACCTCACGGCCGTCGCGACCTCGTCGGCCACTCAGCAGTTGCGCGGACGCACGCTGCGTCTCGATCCGGAGTGGCCGGACAAAGTCGCTCACAACTGGTCCGTCGCATGCCTCATCCCCTCGCAGGTCGATCTGGACGACACGACAGAGCCGCGACGGCTCCGTCGCAAGCACTCCCATCTGTGGGGGCCGAGCGCCGACGGGGACGGCAGCATCGTCAGCGGTCTCGGACACGCGCTCCCGCCATCCGCCATGCAGGCACTCGACCGCGTCCTCGACAAGGACCCGGCCGCGTCCGTCGCCGACGTCGAGGCGTTCCTCGCCGAGAGCCGGCCGACGCGCACGCAGACGCGGCGGCAATGGCGCATCGGCGAGCCGTACCTCTCTCACGAGCGCGAAAGCGTGAGGATTCAGCGCGTCCCGCACGCGCCGCTGCTGCACACCGCTCGGGCGGCCGGCGCCGGCTCCATCGGCGCCTTCATCACGGGCACGGCGATCGCCGGAGGGCTCGTCGCGCTGGTGGACGTTCTCGGTGCCCTGAGCATCCCGCTCGTCGGCGGCCTCGCACTCGCGCTCCTCTGCGGTGTCGGGGCGGCCGTGGCCGCCGCGGTACCGGCGCTCGGTCGGGCGTTGCGCGATCGTCGCAGACCGGCCGAGGTGTACCGGAACGCGGCGGTCGCGATCGCGCGCACCCTGCATGAAGCGGGCCGGATCAGTCCGATCGACGAGTCAACGATCCGCGCCCTCCGCCAGGACGGTGATCGTGTACGCATCGAAGTGGGCGGAGAGCAACGGGATCGGTCGATGGTCGCCGACGCCGTCGAGGAGCTGTTCGGACCGGTGCGCACACCCCGATTCCTGCTGCAGACCGGACGCGCGGAATCCGGCAGGGTGCGCCTGTCCGAGCGTCTCGCCGACCGTCTCTCCCCCGGGCGGACGCTGCTCCCCATCCCCCGCGCGGTCGCCCGACGTCGAGCGGACGCCGAACTCCTGCACCGACACTGGCAGCGCCTGATCGGCCCGTGCGCGCTGCACGAGCTCCAGGGCGCAGCGGGACTCGCGCTCCTGCGCGTCGCACGCAGCAGCGAGGGCCGCCTCGACGGGACCGAATCCCGCACCCGAATCTGGGGGTGACACGCACCCGATCGGGTTACGATCGGTTCACGCGCGCACCGCTGCGCCCACGCGAGAGGCAACGCATGTCAGAGATCTCCCACTCGTCTCCGATGACGGCCGATCAGTTCGCCGCGCGGACCGACGCGATCGCCGCCTCGATCAGCCAGGTCATCGACGGCAAACCCGAAGCCGTGCGCAGCGCCCTCATCTGCCTGCTCGCCGAAGGGCATCTGCTCATCGAAGACGTGCCGGGCGTCGGCAAGACCATGCTCGCCCGTGCCCTCGCGGCGAGCATCGACGCGACGGTCCGCCGCATCCAGTTCACCCCTGATCTGCTGCCGGGAGACGTGACAGGGGTGAGCGTCTACAACCCCGTCGACCAGGAGTTCGTGTTCAAGCCGGGTGCCGTGTTCGCGCACATCGTGATCGCCGACGAGATCAACCGGTCCTCCCCCAAGACCCAGTCGGCGCTTCTCGAGGCGATGGAAGAGGCCCAGGTCACGGTCGACGGCGCGACCCACATGCTGCCCGAGCCGTTCCTCGTGGTGGCGACTCAGAACCCGCTCGAGATGGAGGGCACCTACGCGCTGCCCGAAGCGCAGCGCGACCGTTTCATGATGCGGATCTCGATGGGATATCCGGATGCCGCTGCCGAGGCCCTCATGATCCGGCAGCGCGACACCGTGAATCCGCTCGCCGGCGTCGCGGCCGTCACCGACGCGGCGTCGGTCTCGGAGCTCATCGCCTTCGCCCGCTCCGTGCACGTCGCCCCGGCGATCGAGGAGTACACGGTCGCTCTCTCGCAGGCGACCAGGGCCGACCCCAGTCTGCACCTCGGCGCGAGCCCCCGAGCCACCCTGCAGTTGATCCGTGCCGCCAAGGTGAGGGCCGCGCTCGACGGCCGCGACTTCGTGATCCCCGACGATGTCTCCTCGCTGCTGATCCCCGTCTTCGCGCACCGTCTGCTTCCGGCGCGGGGTGCACACCGAGCTGGAGCTCAGCCCGTCGAGGCCGCGCTGCGGCAGATCGCGGTGCGCGTGCGAGTCCCGGTCGCCGCACGCGTCTGAAGCGGTCATCTCATGCGACGTCGACGTGCTCTCACCTTCCGAGGCACCGGTGCGCTGCTCGCGGGCATCGGCTGCCTGATCGCGGCGAACCTCATCGGCGCGCCGATCCTCGTCTACGTCGGCATCCTGCTCGTCGCGGTCACGCTGATCGCGTTGCTCGTCGTGCGGCTTCCCCGTCGCAGCGGCAGCGTCGCGCGTCAGATCTCCACCGACCTGCTCACGGTGTCCGAGACCTCGCTGGTGACGGTGCGATTCGACCTGCGAGCGCTGCGGGTCCCCCACGGTCTCTGGCGCGATGTGCTGCCGGACGCTGTGTCGGGTGATGCGGCGGGCGAGTACCCGGGCGAGGACGGGCGGCTCAGCTATCCGATCACGGGCGTTCGGCGCGGGGTCTGGGCGATCGGCCCTCTGATGCTGCGGACGGTCGATCCTTTCGGCCTCGCGCAGCGCGAGCAGAGTTTCGGCGAGACGCGCACGATCACCGTCGTGCCGGAGGTCTTCGCCCTCGCCCCGCTGGCCGTCAAGGTGGGCGCCTCGGGCGGCACAGCGCACACGTCGTCGAGCCGACTCGGGCAGGGCAGCGACAACCTCTCCCCACGTCGCTACGTCTCGGGGGACTCGATGCGCCGAATCCACTGGCGGGCTACTGCGCACCGCGGACAGCTCATGGTCCGGCAGGAGGAAGAGGAGTCCAGCCCCGACGCTCTCGTCATCCTGGATCGGAGCTCCCCTCGTTGGGAGAATCCCGGCGACGACGCGGATCCCGCGTTCGAGGCGGCGGTGTCGCTGTGCGCCTCCGTCGCCGTGCACCTGGTGCAGGAGGGCTACGGCGTCGACGTGATCGACAGCGCGGGCAACGCGCTGGGCACTCTGCGTGGACACGAAGACGACCGCGAAGGGCTGCTCGTGGCGCTCGCGATGGTGTCGCCCCGGGGCGGTGCGCGAGACATCACCACGCTCGTCGGCGGCACGCCACCCGGCCCCCTCGTCTACATCACGGGAGCCCTCGATGAAGACGGCGCCGAGACCCTGCGTCCGGCCGGTGCCGCGGCCGCCATGCTGTTCGCCACGGTGCTCGGCGACGGCGCCGCACAGGCCGCCGCCCGCCGTGGGTGGCGCGTCGCCACACTCGGCGCCGACGTCGCCGACGCCTGGGCCGAAGCCTCTCCCGAGGGGATCGGAGTCGGCGATGTCCCGCACTGACACGATCGCCGAGCCGACTGCAGAGGCCGCACAGACGCTCGATGCGCTGGTCGCACTGGGCTCGAGCGGACCGCGACGGCGCCGACGGCCGCCCACCCTGAGCTGGCACGGTGATGACGAGCGCCACGAGGCGTTCTTCGCCCCGGCTGTGCTCGCGACGGCATCCGCTCTCGTTGCGCTGTGGCCCTACACCTCGGTGATCTCGCCCGGGACATGGTCGTTCACCGTCCTCTCTGTCGTGCTCACGGTCGCGCTCGTGGGTTTCGGAATGCGCATAGCGCTGCGCTACCGACCCATGTGGGTCCGCGAGCTCTCGGCCCTCGTCGCACAGGTGCTCGCCTCGATCGGCGTGGTGACGCTGCTGGTCGCCGGCGACACCGCCGTGTTCGGACTCGTGCCCACGCCCACCTCCCTGAGGATGTTCGAATCGCTCACCGCGACGGCCTGGGAGCAGGTGCTCTTCGGATCGGCGCCCCTCGACAGCACTCCGGGGCTCCGCCTCCTGATGGGGGCCGGATTCGCGATCCTGACGATCCTGCTCGATCAGCTCATCGCGACACGCGGAGCCGTGCTCGCGAGTCTGCTCGTCGCGGTGGTGGGCGCGGTCCCGATGATCGTGACGCTCGGCGAAGCCAACATCGTCTGGTTCGTGCTGCTGGCGATCGTCGTGCTCCTCCTGTTCCGCAGCACGGCCCGCCGTCACCCCGATGCACCGCGCCGAGACTCGTCCTTCACCGCCATCGCAGCGGGAGCCGCGGCCGTCGTGGCCGCTCTCGTCGTCGCCCCCGCCGTCCCGGTGTCGGCGACACTGGCTGGCAGCGGCATCGGCGTCACGGTCGACGCCTCGTTGCGCCTGGGTGAAGACCTGCGCCAGCCGAACCCGGTCGAGGTGCTCACGCTCGCGACCAGCGGCAAGACCGCCCCCTACCTGCGCCTGACGACGCTGTCGGACTTCAACGGCCGCACCTGGGTACCCGATCGCGGTGAGCTGCAGTCGACCAGCACCGGCTTCGGTCCTGCGGAATGGGGCGAGGACGTCTCGGTCGCCGAGCAGACCACGTCGATCAGGGTGCTGCGCATGTCGAGCTCGTGGCTGCCGGTGCCGTATCCGGCCACGAGCGTGCAGGGCGTGGGGGCCGCGTGGATGGTGATGCCCGCGAACCGCACGCTCGTCTCGCGCAACGCGGATGCCGTCGGCAACGACTACACGGTCGCGTCCTCGAGCATCACCCCGTCGCTCGAGCAGATCCGGGCACTGTCGGCAGCGGAGACGTCCGCCGCCGACGACGAGGTCGAGCTGCCCGAGATCATCCCGCAGACCGCTGCGGAGGTCACGGCCACGGCGACGACGGACTACGACCGGCTGATCGCCATGCAGAGCTGGTTCCGCACGCAGTTCATCTACTCGCTCGACACTCCGGTCGAAGAGGACTTCGACGGCACCGGGGCGCAGGCCGTGGCGAAGTTCCTCGAGGTGCGTTCGGGCTACTGCGTCCACTTCGCCGGAGCGTTCGCGCTCATGGCGCAGAGCCTGGGCATGGAGACCCGCATCGTCGTCGGCTATCTGCCCGGCACACGCACGCAGGAGAAGCGCGGAGACGAGGCCGTCTACTCGGTCTCCAGCGATCAGCTGCACTCCTGGCCCGAGGTGCTGTTCCCCGGCATCGGGTGGGTGCCGTTCGAGCCGACCGCGACCCTGGGCACGCCGACGGCCTTCTCTTCCGCCGCAACCTCCGGAGGAACAGGAGGCTCGGCGACGCCCGCGCCGACCACACGACCCGACGACGAGGAGACCCCGGCTCCCGAGGTCGATCGGAACGACGCCGGCGGCGGCGCGACGGGTGCCGACGGACTGCGGCGTCTGGACCCGACGCCCGTGGTCCTCGGCGGCTTCGGTGTGCTGCTGATCTTCCTGCTGCCGATGCTCATCCGCCTCGCGGTCCGTGCGATGCGGATCGGACGAGCGCGCCGTGGAGACGCGGGAGCGGCTTGGACCGAGCTGCGTGCGAGCTTGATCGACTTGCAGATCGCAGTCTCGGATGCCGATTCGCCGCGTCGACGAGCCCACGGGCTCGTGACGGAGAACGGCGTTGACGGGCAGGCGATGAAGACGCTGACGGATGCCGTCGAGCGGGCGAGCTACGCGAGATCGGCCGAGCCGGCCGATCTCGCGCCGGCGCTCGGAGACGTGCTGCATCGTCTGCGCGCGAGCGTCGACCGGCCCGCGCGAGTCAGAGCGCTGCTGATGCCGAGGTCACTCGTCGCCGGACGCACCGGTGACGCTCCTCTGCTGGCCTGACTCCTGTCGCTGTGGTCAGGCCGGCGTGCCCGGTGGTCAGGCGGCGTGCGCGGTGCAGCGCACGGCCTCGCAGGACTCGCATACGACGGCCTGAGTCTGGCACGAAGGATCGGGGCAGTTGGCCGTGCGGTTCGTCGCCGCGCCGCATCCCGCGCACACCCCGATGACGGCGGCATGGTCGGAGAAGTCCATCGAGCGGCGCTTGTCGAAGACATACAGCGATCCCTCCCACAGGCCGTCGTCGCCGTACTGCTCTCCGTAGCGGACGATGCCGCCCTCGAGCTGGTACACCTCGCCGAACCCCCGGGAGGTCATCAGGCTCGACAGCACCTCGCAGCGGATCCCTCCGGTGCAGTAGGTCACGACGGGCTTGCCTTTGAGGTCGTCGTAGGCCCCGGAATCGAGCAGCGACACGAAGTCGCGCGTGGTCTCGGTATCTGGCACCACCGCGTTGCGGAACCGGCCGATCTGCGCCTCGAGCGCGTTGCGGCCGTCGAAGAAGACCACCTCGTCGCCCCGCTCGTCGATCAGCTCGTGCAGAGCCTCCGGGGTCAGCCGGGTGCCCCCGCCGACGACGCCGTTCTCGTCGACCTGCAGCTCACCCGGTGCGCCGAACGACACGATCTCGTCGCGCACTTTGACGCTGAGCTTGGGGAAGTCGAGGCTGCGGCCCTCGGCATCCACTCCGGTGCCCTCGCTCCACTTGATGTCAGCGTCTTTGAAGGGCGCGTATCCGCGGAACTTGCGCACCCACTTCTTCAGCGTGATCACATCGCCGCCGAGCGTGCCGTTGATCCCGTCCTTCGAGATGAGCAGACGCCCGCGGAGCCCGAGCGATTCGCCGAGGTCGCGCTGCCACAGCCGAATCGCCTCGGGATCGGCGAGCGGGGTGAAGACGTAGAAGAGGATGATCTTGGGTGTTGCCACCCAAGGATTTTACGCGGTGCGCAGTTGTGAGATGAGCGGGTTGCGGTCTTCGCGATCGGTGATGATGCCGGAGACCTCGTCGAGGGAGAGCACGGGGAAGCGCGAGACCGCACCGATCTTCTCCGCGCTGCCGAGCACGTAGGTGTCGGCGCTGCGCGCGGCGAGCGCACGCTTGGTGACCGCATCATCGAGCTCTCCTGTGGTGAGTCCGTGCTCGGGGTGGATGCCGGTGACGCCGAGGAAGAGGACGTCAGCGGCGAGCCGGGCTATCGATTCCTGCGCGAAGGCTCCTCCGACGACCGCCGAGTGCCGGCTGAGCTCGCCGCCGATCATGATCACTCGGGCTCTCGAGCTCTCCATCGCGGCGAGCGCGACAGCAGGGCTCGGCGTGAGGACGGTGACGTCGTCTGGGAGCATCCGCGCCATGATCAGCGTCGTCGTGCCCGCATCCAGGATGATCGTGGATGCCGGCCGGATCAGCGCGACCGCCGCTCGGGCCACACGGTCCTTGCTGTCGGTGGCGATGCCCAGTCGCTGGGCGACGGGCGCGTCTGCCGCGGGCACCGGCAGGGCGCCGCCGTACACGCGGATGCATCGGCCCTCATCGGCCAGTTCGCGCAGATCCCGGCGTATCGAGTCCTCCGAGATGCCGAGGTCGGCGGCGACGGCCTTGGCCACGACTCTGCCGTCGGCGGCGAGCAGAGCCATGAGGTGTTCTTTGCGTTGCGCGCTCAGCATCTCGTTTCTTCCTGTTCTTTCATGTTGTTGCACGGTTAACGCTACAGTGTCCGACATGAACAATCCACTTCTCATTCTCATCGCCGGCCCCTATCGCTCCGGCACCGGCGGAGACCCCGCCGCGATCGCGCGCAACCTCGAGCGCCTCGAAGAAGCGGCGGCGCCTCTGCACCGCCTCGGTCATGTCCCGATGATCGGCGAATGGGTCGCGTTGCCGACGCTGCGCGGCCTGACGCCGGACGAGGCCGAGCAGTCGGACGTCATGTACGACGTCGCGGCCCGACTGCTGCAGCACTGCGACGCGGTGCTCAGACTTCCCGGCGCCTCCTCGGGTGCCGACAACGACGTGAAGATCGCCCGCGAGCGCGGCCTGCCCGTGTACTTCTCGCTGGATGAGGTCCCCGCGGCCTAGGCCCATGTCAAAGGACGCCCGGGCGATCGGATAGACTGTTCAGGTTGTTCCTTGGTGACGTGTCCGAGCGGCCGAAGGAGCACGCTTGGAAAGCGTGTGTTGTGCAAGCAACCGCGGGTTCGAATCCCGCCGTCACCGCCAAACGTCAAACGGCCCTCGCGAAGCGGGGGCCGTTTGACGTTTATCTGATGCTGTGGGATTCGGGGAGGACCGAGCGCAGCGAGGACCGGAGTCCCGCCGTCACCGCCAAACAGATGAAGGGTCTCCGCGCCAGCGGGGGCCCTTCATCTGTTTTTTGAGTGCTGGGGGATTCGGGGAGCCCTGAGCGCAGCGAAGAGCGGAGTCCCGCCGTCACCGCTGCACAGCCGAAGGGCCCCGCGCCGACGGAGGCCCTTCGGCTGTGTCAGACCCGCGGCAGTCGCAGCGTCACGAGCTGGAACGGACGCAGCGCCAGCCGGATGCCATCGGCATCCTGACTCGTCAGGGCGGCCCGTTCGATCTCGCGCTCGAGCAGGTCCACCTCGCTGGCGCCACCGCTCGGGAAGCCCACGGTGACGGTCGCCTCGGCACGACGCCCGAGGGCCTCGTACAGTCGGACGACGACGTCGCCGCTGCCGTCCTCGGCGAGCTTGACCGCCTCGACCACCACGCCCGGGTGGTCGATCGAGACGAGAGGCTGCACATCGTCGGCGCCCTCGATGCGGCGCTCCGCGAGATTCGTGCGGTATCCCTCGGCGATCGCGTCGACGAGCTCGCCGCCGATGACGATGCCCACCTCCAGATGGTGCCGGCCCTGGTCCTGCTGCGGATCGGGGAACAGCGCCGCCCTGACGAGCGAGAGCCGCACGGTCGAGTACGTGCCGCCCGTCTCACGCGGGTGCCGGGTGATGTCGTGGCCGTAGGTGGAGTCGTTGGTGACCGCGACGCCGAAGTCGCTCTCCCCCACTCTGACCCACCGATGCGCCACGGTCTCGAAGCGCGCAGCATCCCACGAGGTGTTCGTGTGGGTCGGACGCACGATGTGCCCGAACTGGATCTCGGAGGCGGCGTGATCGGTGTGCACGTCGACGGGCACGCTGAGCTTGAGCAGCTTCTGCCGCTCGTGCCAGTCGATGTCGACGGCGAGCTTCAAGGTCCGCGACCCCTCATCGAGGCGGATGCTGTGCACCAGCGTCGATGCTCCGAATGAGCGCGAGATCATGACGGCACCGTCGACGACCTCCATGACGTCCACGTCGAGGAGATCGGTGACGTTGCGGCGGTAGTGCTCGTCGATGTCCCAGGCGTCCCACTGCGTCGGGGTGTCCCGGTGCAGTTGGAAGACCCCGGCGCTCTGCCCTGCGGGCACGACCTCGCGGCCGCTCGCCAGGTCGACGATCGACGTCAGCACACCCCGCGCGTCGATCGTCGCGCGCACGAGCCCGTTGTCGAGCACGAACCCGCCGTCCACGGCGACCGGTTCGACGGGAGCGACGGCATCCGCCTCGCCGATCGCCAAGGCGCCGACCGCGGCATGCCGGTGCGGGGCCGCGTTGGCCACGAGGCTGCGCGTGCCCTCGCCGACCAGCGCGCGCAGCGAGTCGGTGATGATCTGCTCGAGCTCTACGGCGATCGCCGCGTAGTTGCGTTCGGCATCCTGATGGACCCAGGCGATCGACGACCCCGGCAGGATGTCGTGGAACTGCTGGAGGAGCACGAGCTGCCAGAGGCGCTTGAGCTGCTCGGCCGGGTAGGCGCGTCCGGTTCGGACCGACGCCGTGGCGGCCCAGAGCTCGGCCTCGCGGAGCAGATGCTCGCTGCGACGGTTGCCCTGCTTGGTGCCCAGCTGGCTCGTGTAGGTGCCTCGGTGGAACTCGAGATACAGCTCACCGCTCCACACCTCGGGCGACGGGTACTCGGTCTCGGCCTGCTCGAAGAACGCCCGCGGCGTGGAGTGCCGGGCGATCGGCGATCCTTCCAGCGACGCCGCGCGCTCGACCTGCGCAGCCATCTCTCGGGTCGGCCCGCCCCCGCCGTCGCCGTAGCCGTACGGCAGCAGCGAGACCCGGGCACGTCCCTTGTCCTGGAAGTTCCGCTGCGCGTGCGCGAGATCGGCCTGCGACGCATCGGAGTTGTACTTGTCCACCGGAGGGAAGTGCGTGAACACGCGCGTGCCGTCGAGTCCCTCCCAGAGGAACGTGTGGTGCGGCATCCGGTTCGTCTCGTTCCAGGAGATCTTCTGGGTGAGGAACCACTTCGATCCTGAGGCCTTGATGATCTGCGGAAGAGCACCGCTGTACCCGAAGGAGTCGGGCAGCCAGACCTCGGGGGTGTCGATCCCGAACTCTCGGAGGAAGAACCCCTTCCCTTCGACGAGCTGACGAGCGAGGGCTTCGGAGCCCACCATGTTCGTGTCCGACTCAACCCACATGCCGCCGACCGGAACGAAGCGTCCTTCGCGCACGCGCTCGACCAGACGCTCCCAGATCTCCGGGTAGCGCTCCTTGATCCAGGCGAACTGCTGCGCTGACGAACTGGCGAACACGACGTCGGGGTTCTCGTCCATCAGCGAGAGCACGTTCGAGAAGGTCCGCGACACCTTGCGGGCCGTCTCGCGCACAGGCCACAGCCAGGCCGAGTCGATGTGCGCGTGACCGACGGCATGCAGCACATGTGCGCTCGCATGTGCGGGGCTCGCCAGCACCGCCCGCAGCGCCTCGCGACCCTCTGCCGCCGTGCCCGCGACGTCATGCGGGTCGACGAGGTCGATCATCCGATCCAGCGCCTGCACGATCTCCGCGCGTCGTGGAGACGAGGCATCCAGCTCGGCCACGAGTCCGCGCAGGATCACGGTGTCGTCGAGCAGGGACTCGACGGTCAGGTCGCGCAGGGCCACATCGACGACGCGGAGCACGTAGACCGGATCGACACCGGCGGTCTCGGGGTCGCCGAGGTCGGTGGGGTCGAACGTGAAGATGCTGCCCACGTCGGGGTTGGAGGCCGCCTCGAGCAGCACGTCGATGCGGCCGTCCGGCTGGACCGCCGCGGCCACCGTGTTGTTGAACGGCGAGATGCCCTTGATCGGATTCCCGTCGAGACCCCAGACGAGAGCCTCGGCCTGAAAGCCGCTCTGTCCGGCCGTGAAGCCGAGGTCCACGACGAGCTCTGCCCGGGTGCCGTCGGGAAGATCGCCGGATGCCGTGCGCCACTCGGTCGGGATCTCCCCGCTGACACGGAACCAGGTCGTACCCCAGGGACGCCCCCACGGGGCTCCGACTGCGGTGGGCGCGTAGTCAGCCCGGAGTGCATCGGCGAAGGGCACCGGCTCCCCCGGCACCTCCCAGGCGCGAACCTCGAGCGGGTGGCTCAGCCGGTGACGCGCCGGACGGAGGCGCTCGCGGATGAATCGGTCGATGCGCATCTCGATGAGCGCGGTGCGGTCGTGCATGTGTGGTGCTTTCTGGATCGTGGGTTGTGCGCGGAGGTGGGGATCAGCCCTTGACGCCGCCGGCCAGCGCGAAGCTGCTGCCGGAGAGGCGCTGCACGAGCAGGTACAGGACGAGGATCGGCACGGAGTACAGGGTGGCGAAGGCGGCGAGCTGCCCGTAGGCGACGGCGCCGTGGTTGCCGAAGAACGTGAAGATCGCGACGGCCGCCGGCATCTTCTCCGAGCTGAACAGCAGGACGAACGGGACGAAGAAGTTCCCCCACGCCTGTGTGAACACGAAGATGAAGACCACGCTGATGCCGGGGCGCATGAGCGGCAGGACGATGGTCCACAGCGCCCGCATGGCGGAGGCTCCGTCGACCCATGCGGCCTCCTCGAGCGAGACCGGCACCGAGTCCATGAAGTTCTTCAACATCCAGATCGCCATGGGCAACGACGTCGCGGCCATGAAGAGGATCACGCTGACCTGAGAGTCGAGCATCTTCAACTGCACGAAGAGGGCGTAGACCGGCACCATCATGGCCGTGATCGGCAGGCACGAGCCGAACAGGACCGAGTACATGAAGCCGCGCTGGAAGCGCGAGTTGTGCCGCGAGAGCGGATACGCGGCGAGCACGCCGACGACGACGGTGATGAGGGCCGTGCCGAACGAGATCAGCGCCGAGTTCCACAGCGGCAGCAGCGTCATGGACCAGTCGAACACCGAGACGAAGTTGTCGAAGGTGAGGCTCTCCGGCACCGAGATCGACACCGTGGCCGACGGGGACACCGCAGAGAACACGATCCACGCGATCGGCACGAGGAACACGATCCCGATCACGATCAGGACGGTGTTGGCGAGCCACGTCGAGCGGCGCTTCGCGGGAGAGGCGACGGAGATCCGCGGGCCGCGCCCGACGACGGGGCGGACGAGTGCTTCAGTGGCGGTCATCAGTCGACCTCCGGCTTGAGGATGCGGATGTAGAAGATCGCGAAGATCGCGCCGAGCACGAGAGTCACCGCGGCGATCGCCGTGCCGTAGCCGATCTGGGAGTACTGGAACGCCTCCTGATAGGCGAGGACGGGAAGGGTCGAACTCGATACGCCCGGCCCTCCCTTGGTCATCACCCAGATGAGACCGAAGGTCCCGAGCGTCTGCAAGGTGGTGAGCATCAGGTTCGTCGAGATCGAGCGGCGGATCATCGGGATGGTGATGAGGAAGAAGCGCTGGGCGGCGTTCGCGCCGTCGATCTGCGCGGCCTCCATCACCTCGGGCGGCACCTCGTTGAGAGCGGCTCCGTAGACGAGCATCGAGAAGGCTGTGCCCCGCCAGACGTTGGCGAGGATGACGGCGAACATCGGGTACTCGATGAGCCAGCTCACCGCAGGGATGCCGACGGCCTCGAGCAGCGCGTTGAGCGTCCCGTCCTTCGAGAAGTAGGCGTAGAGGGCGAAAGCGGCGACGATCTCGGGCATCACCCAGGCGACGACGACGAGCGCGCCGACGACGCTGTTGACCGACTTCGAGCCGATGCGCATGAGCGCAGCGACGCCGAGGCCCAGCACGTTCTGACCGATGATCGCGGAGAACAGCACGAAGACGACCGTGAGAACCAGCGCCGTCCAGAAATTCGGGTCGGTGAACAGCGAGAAGTAGTTCTCGAGTCCGACGAACTCGGGCTTCGCCGCCCGATAGCCCGTGAGGGCTCGATTGGTCAGCGAGCCCCAGATCGCATAGATGATCGGCCCGAGCAGGAACACGACCAGCAGCACCACGGCGGGCAGCAGCGGGACGGAGCGCATCAGGTCGCGGAAGCGGGCGCGCCGCCCGGGCCCGGTATGCACCGGGACCGGGCTGCGCGTTGCGGAGGCGGAGGTCACTGCGGGTTTCCTACTCGACCTTGTCCGTGCCGACGATCTGGGTGAGCGCATCGTCGTAGGTCTTCGCCGCGTCCTCGGGTGTGGCTTCTCCGGTGATCACCGATTCGGTCGCCTGCTGAAGCGCGCTGGTGATCTGCGAGTAGTCCGGTGTGGTCGGACGGAAATGCGTGTACTTCACGAGGTCGGAGAAGAACGCGAACGTCGGGTTGTACGAGAGGTACGCGTCGTCGGTCGCGACGTCCTCCCGGACGGCGATCTGACTGTTCTCCGTGTCGTACTTGAGGGAGTTCTCCTGGTTCAGCGCCATCGCGATGAAGTCGAAGGACGTCTGCGGATGCTTCGTCTGAGAGCCGACTGCGAGAGTCCAGCCGCCGGACATCGAGGTGTAGCCGGGGTCGCCGCCGTCCTGCGTCGGCATCTTGGCGAGACCGATCTTGTCCTCCCAGCCGTCCCAGGCGCCGTCGCCGCTGATCCAGCCGCCGGGCAGCCAGGATCCGTCGATCGCCATGGCGAGCTTCCCCTCGGGCAGCAGCTCGGTGGAGACGCGACTGCCGATGGTCGCATCGAGGGCGAGATCGAGCGGAGTCGCCAGATCGTTCTTGTAGAGCGTGTCGTAGAAGCCGAAAGCGTCGGTGAGGCCCTTGGAGCCCACGGCCCACTTGTCGGAGTCGGCGTCGTACAGGGTGGACTCGGTGCCGTAGAGCAGCATCTCGAGCCCCTGCATCGACGTCTGCTCACCGGCGCTCTTGCTGCCGTAGATGTTCAGCGGGATCAGGTCGGCGTTGTACGCCTTCACCGCTTCGGCGGCGTCGAGGATGTCCTGCCACGAGGTGGGCTGCCAGTCTGCGGGGAGTCCTGCCGCGGCGAAGATCTCCTTGTTGTAGTAGATCGCGCGGGTGTCGGTGCCCATCGAGACGCCGTAGGTGCTGCCGTCTCCACCGAGCCCCGCCTCCTTGGCGGCGTCGTAGAACTGGTCCCAGTCGTCCCAGTCGGCGAGGTAGTCGTCGATCGGGAGCAGATAGCCGGCGGCGGCGTCGGAGCGCAGCTGGAACGTGTCCTCGTAGATCACATCGGGTGCGGTGTCGGGCGAACCGTTCATCAGGGCGAGCTTCGTGAAGTACTCGTCCTCGGACTCGATCGGCTGGAGCTTCACCGTCACACCGGGGTTGGCGGCCTCGAACTCGGGTTTGACCTTCTGGAAGAGGTCGTCGAGCTGGTGGAACGCGGACGTCATCTGATAGGCGACCGTGATGGTGCGGTCTCCGCTGTCGGACGTCTCCGCGTCCCCGGACGCGCTGCATCCCGAGAGGACGACCGCGCCGACGGCGATCGCGCCGATGGCGGCGAGTGGCTTCGTTCGCATCTGCTTTGCTCCTTTGCATGCGGACCTCGATGTTGAGGCCCTCAGACGGATAATCCTATCAAATGGGATAAATAGGTCGATACGACCCTATAACAGTTCCGTCACAGAACGCTATGCCGTTCGGCGATGACGGCAGACCGCCGTCAGTGGCTGATCATGAGCCGCGACGCCCGCGCGGTGAGCGCGTCATCGAGTACGAGGCAGGCGGCCCCCACAGCGGCGGAGTCCGCGCCGATCTGCGAAGGGCGCAGAAGCACGGGCTCCGTGGAGGTGCTCACCGCGGTGGTGTGCACCCAGTGGTCCAGCACCGGGAGAAGCCGCTCACCGAGCCTCGACCACGCGGGACCCCCCAGGACGACGATGCCGAGATCGAGGAGGTTGTTCACCTCGACGATCGCCGTCGCGAGATGCCTCCCTGCGCGCTCCAAGGCCGCAAGCACTCCCCCGTCGCCGGCGGCGGCCAAGGACGACAGCAGCTCGAGCTGCCTCCGCGCATCTCCCATGTCGCTCGGCGGAGTCGCCCGCTCCGCCTGGGCAAGGAGCATCCGCGGTTCCATGATCACTCCGATGCAGCCGCGCGATCCGCAGGTGCAGACCGGCCCCTCGGGGTCGACGACGATGTGCGCGATATTGCCGGCGTTGCCAGTCCTGCCGTGCACCGGCGCCCCCGAGACGGAGAGCCCGAGCCCGAGTCCGGCACCGTAGTAGAGGAACATCGCGTCGGCGAGCTCTTGCCCTGCATCGAACCACTGCTCCCCGACGACGGTCGCCACGACGTCTTTCTCGAGCAGCGTCGGCAGCCCGCTGACCCTTTCCAGCTCCTTGCGCACCGACACGTTGTGCCAGGCGGGCAGGAGCGGCGGATTCAGCAGGCGACCCGCGTCACGGTCGAACGGCCCCGGTGCCGCCACACCGATCCCGAGCACGCGCTCGGCCGGAAGGCGCGCCTCGACGATGAGCTGTCGGACGCTGTCCCCCAGACGAGCCACCAGTTCATCTGGCGACGCATCGGCGCCCCCGGGGGTCTGCTCGGTCCGAGCGACCACAGCGCCGGCGGCATCCACCACCACCACGGTGTCGAC
Source organism: Microbacterium sp. (assembly GCA_019510305.1). Lineage (GTDB taxonomy): Bacteria > Actinomycetota > Actinomycetes > Actinomycetales > Microbacteriaceae > Microbacterium > Microbacterium natoriense_A. The sequence goes on along the minus strand of JAEKKN010000047.1, from coordinate 3,826 downwards.
GGCCGGGTCGAGATGCACGCCGACCGCGTAGCGCGAATCCGACCGCAACGCGAGGAGCGTCCGGGGCTTTCCGGGCCCGGAGATGACCTTGCCGGTCTCCTCGATCAGTCCCTCGTTGGCGAGTCGGCGCGTGACATTGCTGAGCGTCTGCGTCGACAGGCCCGTGCGTTCGGCGAGTTCGCTGCGGCTGAGCCCTTCCTCGGACCGGCGAATGAGGTCGAAGACGAGCGCCTGGTTGTAGACGCCGACAGCAGGGAGGTTCGACCCACGCTGCATATCCCGCTCCTCACCCGTGCGCCTCCATCGGCGCGTTGATGTTCATGATCGCCGCGCAGCACGGCAACGGTCAAACCCGGCCCCGCGAGTTCGGGTCCGCAATGGACGCCGGCAGATCAGCCGAACGCGACACCGTAGCTCTTTCCGCCCGGCGCCGTTGGCAGCTCCACCATTCCCAACCGCTCGTAGAAGGCCGCGGCCCCCGTGTTGTCGGGATCCATGCCGAGGTGCAGCCCTGGCACTCCCCGTCGCTCGAGCTCGGCGAACAACGTCTCGATCAGCCGGCGCCCGAGCCCCTGACCCTGCGTCTCCGGGAGCAGATCGATATGCAGGTGCGCCGGATAGCCCGCCGTGTTCTGATCCGCTCCGGGACCGCGGGTGTAGCCGTACTCGATCATGCGTTCCTCGCGCGTGCGGGCCTCGGCCGGCCGTGGATATCGCGCGCGGAATCCAGGCCACCACTCGTCGCGGAACCACGTGTAGAACGCGTCGGTGTCCTCCGTCGCGACGATGTAGCCGATCGCCCGTCCGTCGTCGGCCTCGACGATCCACGCGAGATCGGGGTGGCGTTCGACGTACGGCACCGCGAAGAGATCCCCCCACAAGGAGTCGTCGGAGAGGATGCCGGTGGCATCCTTCCCCGCATCGGCCGTCTTGAGACAGATCTCGTACATGGCGGCTCTATCACTCGGGCGATAGGGACGGATGATCGGCATCTCAAGCTCCTCGGGGGTGTGACGAAGTACGGATGCCGCGCACCCACGGCAGCATGCCGGCGGCCAGGAGCAGCACCACAGCCGAGCCGACGAGTGCACCCCCGAGAGTGTCTGTGGCCCAGTGCACCGACAAGAACGTGCGCGACAGGGCCATCGCGATGATCCACACGGCACCGGCGACGGCCGTCCACACCCGGGGGAACAGGACCCAGACGACGAGGGCGATCGTCGCAGCGTTCGCTGTATGCCCCGAGGGGAATGATCCGAAATCGCTCACCACGATCATGTCGTCAGGACGCGCGCGGCCGAACAGGTGCTTGAGGATCTGCACGGCCCCTGCGCTGGCCGCGAAGCAGATCGCCGCGAACACGGCCGCGCGCCAGCGCCTGGCGAGGAGCAGAATCGTGATGGCTAGCAGAGGAACCCCGAGGATCGCGATCCATCCGCCTCCGATCGCATTGAGCACCAGGGCGAAGTGCACCATGGCGTCAGCGCGATGGGCGGACACGAACTCGTTCCACCATGCGTCGAAGGCGGGCGGCTCGGAGAAGCCGAACACGATCAACGCGCCCAGCACCACCGAGGCGGTGAGCAGACCGGCCCCCCAGCCCCACAGCATCCGTCGTCTCATCGCTCCATTCTCCCTATTTCAGGGTGCGAGCATGCCGACCGTGCGCGGACGCACGATCAGCCACAGGGACAGCAGGCCGATCACGGCACAGCCCACCATGACCGAGGCCATGGTGGTCGCGGTGATACCGGCGCCCTTCGAGATCCAGCCGACCACGGGCGAGATGAGGCCGGCGACGCCGAAGTTCGTCGCTCCGATGACGGAGGCCGCGGTGCCCGCCGCTTTGCCGTGGCGGTCGAGGGCGAGCACCTGCACGTTGGGGAACGTGAAGCCGCACGCCGTCATGAACACGAACAGCGGGATGACGGTGCCCCACAGTCCGAGGCCCAGCTGATCGGTGACGATGATGGCGACGCCCGCGAGCAGCAGGACGGCGGTCGAGTAGGCCATGACCCATTGCGGGCCGAAGCGCGCCGCGAGCCGCGAGGCGAACTGCACGCCGGTGACGACGCCGAGGGAGTTCACGGCGAACAGCAGGCCGTATTGCTGGGCGTCGAGTCCGTGCGTCTGCTGGAACAGGAACGGCGAGGCCGACAAGTACGAGAACAGTCCGGAGAAGGTCATGCCGCCGATGATCAGCACGCCGATGAAGACGCGATCTGAGAACACCGAGCGGTACCGCTGCAGGACAGTCGCCCCGCCCTTGTCCTGCCGTCGAGCGGCGGGGAGGGTCTCGGGGATGAACACGATCGTCGAGATCAGCATGATCACGCCGTAGACGGCGAGGAACACGAAGATCCCCCGCCACGGCATGAGCGTCAGCAGCCACGAGCCGATCAGCGGCGCCGCCACCGGCGCGACGCCGGAGACCAGGGCGAGGCGCGAGAGCATCACGACCAGCCGGCGGCCGCCGAAGAGATCGCGGACGACGGCCATCGCCACGACACCGCCGGCTGCGGCGCCGACGCCCATGAGCACGCGTGCTCCGCTGAGCAGCGGCAGCGTCGGCGCGAGGGCGGCTGCAACGCTCGCCAGGACGTGCAGGGCCGTCACGACGATGAGCGGAATGCGCCGCCCGACCTTGTCGCTCAAGGGGCCCACGACGAGCTGGCCGAGGGCGAAGCCGATCATGGTCCCGGTCAGGGTCAGCTGGATCGCCGCTGCCGAGGTGTCGAAGTCCTTCTCGAGCACCGGGAATGCCGGAAGGTAGAGGTCGATCGTGAACGGGCCGAGAGCTGTGAGCGCGCCCAGCAGCACGATGTAGAGGATGCGGCGCCCGTTCGAGATCGAGTCGCCGGGGTGCAGCATGATCGGCGCGGTCGCGGGGTTCGAGCCGAGAGTGCGGATCGCGCCGGTCGCCGAGGGCACGCGGATGCTGCCGGTGGCAGTGCGTTCGGGAACGGTCAGGACGGGATCGGTCGTGGGCGCGTCAGACACAAAGAGCTTTCAGAAGAGGAGCGGATGCCGTCGAATCGATTCGACTGAAGCATCCATGTTACCGCGATCGCACGACCTCACATGCGCCGGTCTGACAGATGTCGGCTCAGAAGACAGATGTCGGCCGAGATGACGGATGCCGACCGGCGTCCGTATTCTCGGCCGACATCCGTATCGGCTCAGCTCAGCGAGTGATCTTCGCGAGTCCCTGCTCGAGGTCGGCGATCAGATCGTCGACGTCCTCGATGCCGACCGAGAGGCGCACGACGTTCTCGGGCACGGCGAGCTCGGTGCCCCGCACCGAGGCATGCGTCATGTCAGAGGGGTAGCCGATGAGCGACTCCACTCCCCCGAGCGACTCGGCGAGCTGGAACAGCTCGGTCGACTCCGCGAAACCGCGCGCGGCACCCGCTCCTCCGGCCAGAGCGAGCGAGAGCATCCCACCGAATCCGCTCATCTGGCGGGCGGCGATCTGGTGACCGGGGTGCGAGGCGAGCCCCGGATAGTAGACGCGCTCGAACTCCGGGCGCCCCTCGGCCCACTCGGCGATCGCCTGTGCGTTCGCGGAGTGCTGGCGCACCCGCACCGCGAGAGTCTTGATGCCACGGGTCGTGAGCCATGCGTCCATGGGCGCCGACACGGCGCCCACCGCGAACTGCTGGAACTTGACCTGCTCGTACAGACTGTCGTCGCCGAACACCACGGCGCCGCCGAGCACGTCGGAGTGCCCGCCGAGGTACTTCGTCGTCGAGTGCACGATGAGGTCGGCGCCCAGCGCGAGCGGCTGCTGCAGCGCCGGCGAGGCGAAGGTGTTGTCGACCACGAG
>JAEKKN010000046.1 GCA_019510305.1 Microbacterium sp. | reverse complement strand
CGCTCACCGAGTCGCGTCGCTGGGACAAGCTCACGATCCTCCCCATCGCGCCCCTGCTGGCACGCGCGATCCACGAGGTGTTCGAAGACGGCTCGGTGACCAGCATGTTCGGCGGAGACGCCTAGGCGTCTCATCGCCGCGGCACAGCCCGCGCATAGGACCGATGCATACCGTTGAATGCATCGACAGCTCGTCGACGCACCCAACCGGGAGGGCCAGCATGATCCGCACGAACGTTCCCCAGTCCGTACGCAAGGTCTCAGCGCTCGTGGGCGTGGCCGGACTCTTCGTCCTCGCCGGCTGCTCGTCCGCCGCCGATGCGGAGACCGACAAGGGCACCGGCACCGACTCCCCGTCGACCAGCGCGGACTCCAACGCGGGCGCGGCGACCTACGCAGACGGCACATACACCGCAGACGGCTCGTACCAGACGCCCGAGACCGTCGAGTCGGTCACGGTGACGCTCACGATCGCCGACGGCGTCGTGAAAGAGGTCGAGGTCACCGGGGACCCGCAGGCACCCGAGACCGAGCAGTACCAGTCGAAGTTCATCGGCGGCATCGCGGATGAGGTCGTCGGCGTCGCTCTCGACGACCTGAAGGTGAGCCGTGTCTCTGGCTCGTCGCTGACCAGCGGCGGTTTCAACGCCGCAGTCGAATCGATCAAGGAGCAGGCCGCCTCCTAGGCGCCTGGCCTGCCATGACGATCTGGCGTTTCGACGCGATCGGCACCCGGTGGGAGATCGAGGGCGACCTCGACAGCGGCGATCGCGCTGCCGTCAGCGATCTGATCGAGCGCTTCGACCGCGACTGGTCGCGGTTCCGTGCCGACTCGGCCGTGTCACGGCTGGCGACGGCAGGCGGAGTGCTGGAGTCGGCGGATGCCGCCCCCATGCTCGACGCCTACCGCGCCCTCTCCGGCGCCACCGGGGGTGCGGTGAACCCGCTCGTGGGCGCGAGCCTCCAGGCACTGGGATACGACGCGGCGTACACGCTGACCTCGCGCGCGGCCGTGGCGGCGCGGGATGACTGGTCCGACGTGATCTCGTGGAGCGCACAAAGGGCGACGGCATCCGCTCCGGCTCTGATCGACGTGGGCGCCCTCGGCAAGGGACGACTGGTCGATCTCGTCTTCGCCGCTCTCGACGGCGTCTCGGGTGATCTCGTAGTCGACGCGGGCGGCGACATGCGCGTGCGCGGTGCGGCCGTGCGCACGGCTCTCGAGCACCCCTTCGACGCCACCAAGGCGATCGGCGTCGTGGAGTTGCAGAACGGCGCACTGTGCGGCTCGGCGACCAACCGCCGAGCGTGGGGCGACGGGCTGCACCACGTGCTCGATGCCCGCACGGGGCAGCCGGTGCGCACCTGGGCGGCGACCTGGGCTCTCGATGCCGAGGCGATGAGGGCGGATGCCGTCGCCACCGCGCTGTTCTTCGAGGGCGGACCGGAGCTTGCCGCCGACTGGGGCGTCGACTGGGTGCGGATGAGCACAGACGGCAAGGTCGAACGCTCGGAAGACTGGCCGGGGGAACTGTTCCTCGCCCGACCCCGAGTGCCGTGAGATAAGGAAGAGTGGACCTCGTGATCACCGCATTCACCGCTGTCAGGCAGCGGGTCCTCGCGCTCCTGGGCGCGCTGTCGATGTACCGCCTGGTGCTGTTCTCGCTCCTCGCGCTGGCTCTGTTCGCCGAGCTGCTCTCGTTCGCGGGGCTGGTCGCACCGCAGCCGCTCGAGATCCTCGTCTCCTTCGTCGTTCTCGCCGTGGTGATCTCCGCAGTCGACGCTGCCGTGCAGCGGCTGCTTCATCTGCCATGGCGCATCGAGTCGTCGCTGGTCACCGCGCTGATCCTGCTGTTCGTCCTCGCGCCGGCATCCGGCCTCGCTCCTGAAGCCCTCGGCGGGCTCGCCTTGGCCGGAGCCCTGGCCAGCGTCTCGAAGTACGTGATCGCGTGGCGCGGACGGCACATCCTGAACCCCGCGGCGTTCGGCGCCGCCGTCGTCACGATCACAGGTCTCGGCACGACCTCGTCGTGGTGGGTCGGCACCCCCGCGCTGTTCGTACCGGTCGTGATCCTCGGACTGCTCGTGCTGTGGCGCACCGAGAAGGTGCGGCTCGTGCTGGTGTTCCTCGTCATCGCGATCGCGGTCTCCCTGCTGCGTCAGTACGTGCAGCTCACCCAGGGCGGTCTGCCCTTCGACGCCGGCCAGGCGTTGTCGTTCGCAGTGCTGCAGTCGCCGTACTTCTTCCTCGGCGCGTTCATGCTCTCGGAGCCGCTGACGCTGCCCCCACGGCGCTGGCAGCAGTTCTCGGTGGCTGCCCTGGTCGGCGTGCTCGCCGGATGGCCGATCTTCGTCGCAGGTTTCACGCTCGGGCAGGAGCGCGCGCTGCTGATCGGCAACCTGCTGGCCTTCGCGTTCGCGGTGCGCGGATCGGTGCGCCTCACGCTCGAGAAGCGCGCGTTCATCACGCCCACCGTGCAGGAACTCACGTTCCGCACCAAGAGCCGGCTGCGCTTCCTTCCCGGCCAGTATCTCGAGCTCGACGTCCCGCACCGTCGCCCGGACGCCCGCGGAACGCGCCGCGAGTTCAGCATCGTCTCGGCCCCCGGCGACCTTCCGACGCTGCGGATCGCATACAAGGACGGCGACCAGAGTCATCCGTCGAGCTACAAGCGCGCACTCGCCGCAGCCCAGCCGGGCGCCACGCTCGCGGTGACCGGCACCTGGGGCGACTTCCTGCTGCCGAAGGGCGACGTGCCCGTCCTGATGGTGGCGGCCGGCATCGGAGTGACGCCGTTCGTGTCCCAGCTCCGGCAGCTGCAGGTGACGGGGGAGAAGCGCGACGTCGTGCTCGTGTACGTGGCGTCCGACCCCGCCGAGCTCGCGTTCCGTGATGAGCTCGCCGCGACCGGCGCCCGCGTCGTGGTCTTCACGCGCGAAGAGCCCGCGGACCTGCCCGCGCACTGGACCTGGGCGCAGGGCGCGCGGCTGGACGCCGTGGCCCTGGAGAAGCACGTGGCAGACCTCGCATCCCGCCACGCGTTCATCTCCGGCCCGCCGCGGCTGATCGCCGATCTCGCCCCGGCCCTGCAGAAGGCGCACAACCTCACGACCGACGCGTTCGCCGGGTACTGAGCCGCGCTCGGGCCTTCCGCGTACGGTTCGTCGGGAGGCGTGGGTACGTCTGCAGGACCTGGGCACGCGTGCAGGAGAGAAGACGTCGTCTGATCCTGCCTGCGTGCGCCGGTCCTGCAAACGTTCCTCGACTCTTTCTGCACATCGCCGGGCGTCGCGGAAGTTGTCCACATCGACGGTTTTTGTGACCGGGGCGCGGTTGCGATGGAGCACGATCGACGGATGTCGAAGACCCAGATCCTGCTCACTCAGCCCGGCGGCGTGGCGCGAGGAAGGCTGTTGCACGAGTTCGGTCTGAGCCGGAGGATGCTGGCGGATGCCGTCATCGCCGGCGAGATCCGTCGCATCAGGAACGGGGTGTTCGCCTCGCCTTCCGCGGACCCGTGGATCGTCACAGCGGCGGGACATGGCGGAGCCCTCACATGTTCGGCTGCGCTGCGGCGGCATGGCATCTGGGTGCTGCAGAGCGATCGCTCGCCGCACGTGTGGCTGGGCACCCACGGAAGGGTGCACCATGACCGCTGTTCCTGCGTCGGGCACTTCTTCAGCGGTCGCACCACGCTGGGTCTCGCAGATGTGGAAGATGCTCTGGTCCATCTGCACATGTGCCAGGGGGAGGAAGCGTTCTTCACCTCACTGGAGTCGGCACTCGCATCTCGGCAGCTGAACGCGTCCGGCAGAGCACGCGCACGCTCGCGGATGCCGGTCAGCGCGCGCTGGCTCGTGGATCTGGCTCGGACGGATGCGGGAAGCGGGGCTGAATCCCTGCTGTGGCTGCGACTGCATCCACTCGGCATCCGCCTGGAGAGCCAAGTCGAGATCCCCGGGGTCGGACGCGTGGACTTCGTGATCGGCGGACGACTCATCCTCGAGATCGACGGTGTGGAGTCGCACAGCGGCCGGGAAGCATGGCATCGAGATCTGAGACGGGATGCTCTGGCATCCGGTCTCGGCTACGAGACGCTGCGAATCTCCTACAGGATGCTCGTCGAGGAGTGGTCAGTCGTCGAGTCCGCGGTCATCGGAGCGGTGGTCAGGGCCCAAGCGTGACAGGTGCAGACGCGGCACGTTCGCAGGACCCGGGCACGTTTGCGGAACGACAGCGCGGTCGATTCTCCTGCGCGCGTGTCTGGATCCTGCAGACGTGCCCGGATACGCGAAGCCCCGAACGCTCAGGCGCCCAGGACCGGGCCCAGGGGCAGGTGCACCGAGAACGTGGTGTCGCCAGGGACGCTGGAGACCTCGATGCGGCCGTGGTGACCTTCCACGATCGCCTTGGCGATCGCGAGGCCCAGACCGGTTCCGCCGGTCTGCCGGGCGCGCGAGCTGTCGCCGCGGGCGAACCGCGCGAAGAGCTCCTCACGCACCGCCGGATCGATGCCGGGCCCGTCGTCATGCACTCGAAGAACCGCCTCGTCGCCCTCGCGCGTCACGCTCAGCGTGATCTCCGTGCCCGCAGGGGTATGCGTCCGCGCGTTCGCGAGCAGGTTGGTGACGACCTGATGCAGACGGCCGGTATCGCCGACCACGACGACCGGCTCGTTGGGCACGTCGATGTTCCACCGGTGCTCAGGGGCCGTCGGCCGAGCATCCGACAATCCCTCGAGGGCGAGCTGAGCGAGATCCACCGTGCCGTAAACGAGTTCGCGTCCCTCATCGAGTCGGGCCAGCAGGAGCAGATCCTCGACGAGCCTGGTCATCCGCAGGGATTGCGCCTGGATGCGCTCGAGCGAAGTGGTCGTCCCCTCGATCGCCGCGGGACCCTGCTGCTGGCTGAGCGCACGCAGCGACAGCTCGGAGTATCCGCGGATCGACGCGAGCGGCGTCCGCAGCTCGTGGCTCGCGTCGGCGACGAACTGGCGCATGCGCTCTTCGTTGCGCTGACGAGCGGACAGCGATGTGTTCACGTGATCGAGGAGCTTGTTCAGCGCCGCGCCGACCAGGCCGGTCTCGGTGCGAGGGTCGGCTTCGGATGCCGGGACGCGTTCGGTGATCTCGACCTCGCCCCGGTCCAGGGGCTGGTTGGCGACGCGAGTCGCCGTCGCCGCGACGGCGCGCAGCGGGCGCAGACCGACGCGGATAGTGATCGCGGTGGTGAGGGCGAGCAGGATGAGGCCGCCGAGCGTCGCGAGCACGATGACCGTGAGCAGCGTGGCGAGCTGGTTCTGGATGTCGCCACGGGGGAGCCCCGTCACCACGACGACGCCGGTAGGCGTACTGGTCGCCACGACACGATAAGAACCGAGGTCATCGATCGTCGCCGTCGCGTACGTCTCACCGTTAAGGGCTTCGTCGATCTGCGTGAGCTGTGCAGATGTCAGCGTCTCGGAGGCGCCGTTCAGCTCGCTCTGCGATCGATCGAAGACGACACCGCTCGTTCCCGCTTCTGCGCTGGACACCGCGAGCAGAAGGCCGGGCACTCCCGGGTTCTTGCCGTTGAGCACGTAGTCGATGGTGGCGAGTTCGGGAGCGGTGCGGCCGACCCACTGCAGCGTGATGCTCGCCGCATATCCCTTGAGCTTCTGCTCGAGCTGCTGCTCCAGGGTGTTTCCGAGGGTCGCCGAGGTGATGACGGCGACGATCACGAGGATGAGCGACACGAAGCCGATGACCGCGGTCATCAGCCTTGCCTGGAGTGTCAGCGGCCGGCGCATCATCCTCGTGGAGCTCACTGTGGAGCCTTGATCATGTAGCCCACGCCGCGCACGGTGTGAAGCAGGGGCGTGCGCCCCGCGTCGATCTTCTTGCGCAGGTAGGAGATGTAGAGCTCGACGACCGACGACTTGCCGCCGAAGTCGTAGCTCCATACCCGGTCGAGGATCTGCGCCTTGGAGAGCACACGGCGCTCGTTGCGCATCAGGTAGCGCAGCAGCTCGAACTCGGTGGCTGTGAGCTCGATCTCGGTGCCGTCGCGGACCACCTCGTGGCTGTCTTCGTTGAGGGAGAGATCGGCGACGCGCAGGATCGACTGGCCGTCGTCGGCGGTGGCGTGCCCGGTGCGGCGGATGATCGCGCGCAAGCGTGCGATGACCTCCTCCAGACTGAAGGGCTTGGTGACGTAGTCGTCGCCGCCCGCGGTGAGGCCGGCGACTCGGTCGCCTACGGCGTCCTTCGCGGTCAGGAAGAGCACGGGCACGAGGCTCCCCGACTCGCGCAGGCGCTTCAGCACCGACAAGCCGTCGAGGTCGGGCATCATGATGTCGAGCACCAGTGCGTCGGGCTCGAACTCGCGCGCGACCTGAAGGGCTTCCAGGCCCGAGGATGCGGTGCGCACCTCCCAGCCCTCCATCCGCAGCGCCATGGCGAGCAGGTCGGTCAGCATCTGCTCGTCGTCGACGGCGAGGATGCGCAGCGGGGAGCCGTCGGGGCGGCGCAGTTCGGGGTGCACGGTGCTCATAGAGTTATTCTGCGGAATCTCCTATGGGATTCCTATGGAGAGCCCTATGCGTTGTCTGGGAGCTTCGGTTCCACCCGGTCCGCGGGCAGGGCGAGGAAGTCGATCGCAGCCTGCAGCGCGAGGCGATCGGACAGCTCGCCGATCGGACCCTCGAGGTGCCCGTTCGCCCGCACATGAAGCCGCCGCGGGCCGGCAAGAGCGTGGTAGACCGCGAACTGTCCGCGGGGGTCGACTGCGGGATCGAGCAGCGCCGCCCCGACGAGCACCGGCAGGCGAAGACGTCGTGCAGCCGTCGCCGCATCGAAGCTGTCGAGCACGGGACGTGCGTCGGGGTGACGCAGAAGATGCTGCCGGACTGCCTCGCCGCTGCCCGTGCACCGCCTGCTCAGGCGGACCGCGTGATGACCGAAGCTCGGTACGTCCAGGCACGCGCGACGGAATCTTGAGTCCCACGGGAGCGCCATCGCTCCGATCCCGCCTCCGAAGCTGCTGCCGTGGAAGTCGAGAGCTGCCGCAGCTGCGGGGGCCATGTCGAGGAGAACCGTCGCTGCACGCCAGATGTCCGCGACCGCGAAGCGGTGCGAGTAGGTGTCGCGATGTGCGATGCCTGCGAGCACGTGCTCTGACGGTGCGGAGGGGAAGCGGCTGGGAGTGCGGGCATGGGTGCCCGGTGCACACGGGAAGATCGCGGCGGTGTCCGAGGGGACCAGTTCGAGGTCGGGTCCGCTGCGGCCTCCGTATCCGTGACCGACGACGAGTCCGCGACGAACGGCCCCTGAGGTGTGCGGAATCATGACGTAGGCCGCGGCATCCTCGCCGGCCGACGAGGAGAACCGGACCTCTGTCACGCGATGCGACGACGTCGGCGCGAGTTCGCCGAGAGTTCTCCATGCGATGGGTCCGGTGCCGAGCTCGTCGAAGGTCGACTGCCAGAACTCGTCGAAGTCCGAAGGCTCCTCAGGGCCGTCCGTCGGCGCGAGCAGGGCCGACAGGGAGTACTCGGTCATCTCCTCGGGGTGGTCCTGGATCACCGTGCGGCTCCTCACCGGATCTGTGGCGTGATGGTCGTCGGCATCCATGATCGTGCATGAGGGCCCATTGACATGATCGCATACTCATTGCAATATGTGCATCATGGATTCAATGCCGAACTCCGAAGAAGAGGACCGCCCGCTGCAATGGAGCCGCCGGTCCGTGCTGCGCATGCTCGTGATCGCCGGGGTGCTCCCACCCGTGCTGGGCGGGTACGACTCTGCGGCCTCGGCATCGATCATGCCGATGGAGCCGACGACCTCGTCCGGCTCCTACCCCGATGCGCTGCGCCGATTGAGCATGCCGAATCTGTCGGTGTCCCAGATCGCACAGCTCACCGGATCGGGTCATCGGATGACGTTCTTCCGAGCGACGTGGGATGGCGGCGAGACGATCGTGCGCGACCTCGAGGTCGCGCACGGCGGAGGCTGGCTGCCGGTGACCGACGCGGCGCACCGATTCGACGAGCAGTGGGTGGTGCTGGCGGGTACGCTGCCGTCCGGGAGCGCGCCGGAGCTCTACGGTCCGTTGACGCCGAGCTGGCTGGGCTTCACCTCCTATCAGGTGCTGGGCCCTCAGGCGATCGAGTTGCGCACGAGCACCGACGACGTGGAGCTGGTCGTGCGCTGGCGTCTGGAGGGGGCGCACCCCGAGGCTCACTACGTGCTCACGGCGAAGAACGCCGGCGACTACATCGTCGGATACCAGAGCCAGGACACCCGGTCGCTCGACGATGTCGACGAGGTGCTCTGCGGCTCGTACCAGCACGCGCTGTCCGTCCTCGACGGCTCCGCGCCGCTCGGCGCGTGGGAGCTGTTCGCGCCGATGGCGCTGACCCAGTACGCCGTCGGCGGCATCCCGGTCACTTCGGGCGTCTACCTGCCCTCGGAAGTGGCGGAGTTCGTGCACGAGCGGCAGCTCATGGCGGACCGCCAGCCGTACGGCATGAGCTTGCGCAACGACAGCCTCGACGTGGTGCCGTGCATGTACTCCCCGCAGCCGGGATTGCGCACGGCGATGGCGGCAGGTGCGCAGCGCGGCTTCGCGTTCGGCATCGCCGTGCGCGCCGACACGCTGTACGCGACCTATGCCGACCTGTGCCGGACGGAGTACGGCCTGGTGGCGTATCGGAGCAACGTCTACGAGCGATCGCTGACGGATGCCGTCCACGCCATGGCGGCGCTCATCGCCGTCGAGCCCGACGGCGACGACGCGATCGACTACATCCCGTCGTACTCCGGCTGGTGGAACCGCGCCAAGGGGTTCGTCGACGTGGAGAACGAGGATGCCGTCAGATCGGCGGCGAGCGGCGTCGTGCTCTCCGCTCATTACCTCACAGGAACCCCCGACAGCACGCTGTACGCTCGCCGGGCCCGTCCGCTCATCGAGTACCAGGTGTCGCGGAAGGGGATCGGGCATTCGCCGATCATCGGCAGCCCCGTCTACAACGACACGACCCAGTACCGGATCGGAAGGATCCCCACGGATGCCGTGAACCTGACGGCGCTCTATCAGCTCACGCACGGCCGCAACGCCGGCATCCAGCGCCTGGCTGTGCAGGCCACCAAGTCCGGTGTCGTCGGACAGAGCCGCGCGCCGTTCTCGACCGCACTCGCCACCTACCGTGCGACCGGGGATCCGGCGTTCCTGGCGGAGGCGACGCTCATCGGCAAGCGGTACGTGCAGGAGCAGATCCTCACCCCCTACCGCAGCAACGGCCAGCCGCCCGGCGGCTTCGCCTACAGCTTCTCGAAGTACTGGGTCGATCTCCTCGAGCTGTTCGAGGTCACGGGAGATCCCGAGTTCCTGGACGGGGCGTACCGCGAGGCCCAGCGCTTCATCACCCAGACGGCAGTGCGGCCGGTGTCGGATCAGACCGTGACGGTGCCGGTGGGACATGTCATAGAACAGCAGTACGACTGGGAGTCGCGCTCGTCGCTGCCCGTCTATCCCACGACCTCGGTCCCCACCGAGACCGTCCCCGCGTGGTACGTCTCGCCATCCGGGCTCACCTTCGAGGCGCTGTCGTCGTTCAAGCTCGGGGTCAGCTCATTGACGGATCCCGGTGGTGGATACGTGTTCAACCCGTGCTGGGCGGGTGCCCTGCTCAGGCTGGCGCACCACACGGGGGACACGCTGCTGGCAGACGTCGCGCACAACATGGTGATCGGGCGGTTCACGACCTATCCCGGCTACTACGGCCGGCAGTTCCAGGTGGCTCACATGAAACCCGACTTCGCGACGAGCGGCCCCGTCGGCATCACCGGCTACTACTTCCACCATGCTCCGGCGCAGCTCGGTCTGGCGATGGACTACCTGATCAGCGAGAGCTATTACCGCAGCGGGGGGCGCATCGACTTCCCGCACGTCTTCGAGGCGGACTTCGCCTACTTCAAGTTCTTCGCCTACGGGCACGCACCCGGCACATTCTTCGGAGAGGCGGGCGTGTGGCCCTATTTCCCCGACGGACTCATCTCGCTCGACAACCCGTTGATCAACTGGATCGCGGGGGCGAGCGACGACGCGCTCTACATCAGCCTCACCAACTCCTCGGCGGGCGTGCAGCAGGTCGTCGTCGATCTCGTCGGCGACCTCACGGGAGTGCCCCGCTCCGCTTCTCCGGTGGTCGAGGTGGTGACGGCCGACGGCATCCGCTCTTCTGCGACGGCGTCGCACGGCAGGGTCTCCGTCAGCGTGCCCGGGCACGGACTGCTCGCCCTGGTGGTGCGGAACGTGACTGTGGAGCGCCCCAGCCTGCCTTCCGATGACGTCGTGGACCACGGCGTCGACAGCTTCCACGAATTCGACTCGGCGCCGGGAACCGACTACGGGCTCGTCCGCGGAATGCTGCTCGTGCGCCCGGGCGGCGAGGGCTACGACGCCTATGTCCAGATCGATACCGAGCAGGCGGCGACGCTCATGTACAGGATCGGCGGACAGGCCGCGCAGCAGGCCCCGCTCAAGGAGTATCCCTACGAGTGGACGATCGGGGTCGACGATCCACGCAAGACCTTCCGCTACACGGTCACCTCGGGAGGCTCGACCACGGACGAAGTCACCCTGCAGCTGCCAAGGCGCATCGCCGGCGTCGGCGCCGAGGTGTCTGGAGACGTGGTGGCCCAGGCCACAGGAACGGCGGGGGACAGGGTTCCCCTGATCATCGAGGTGCGCAACGGCACCGGTCACCCGGTATCGGGCACCGTCGCGCTGACGCCGCCCGGCGGCTGGCAGCTCGAGGGCACAGTGCCGCCGGTGACGGTTCCTGCACACGGGACCACACGTGTGGAGTCGGCGGTGGTCATCGGATCGGCGGCTGCTCCCGGCGAGGTCGCGGTGTCGGCGGCCCTGTCACAACCGGGGGCTGCCGCGCTCGCCCTGCGTCCGGCCACCGTCGAGGTGATCGACAGGCGCCGACTCGTCTCGCTGACCAGCGACACCGAGATCGCGAGCGGCCCTGGAGCGGTCGTGAAGCTGACCGCATTGGTGATCAACACCGGTGTGACACCGCTGCAGGGGACGCTGGGTCTCTACGGCGCCACGGGATGGACGATCGGTCAGCGGGATGCGGTGGTCGTCGTGCCTCCGCGTTCCGACGTCACCCACACGTGGACGGTGACGGCGGGATCGACGATCGCGCCGGGGTCGACGACGAGATTCGAGGCCCGGCTCGACCAGACGCTGCGCAAGGGTGTGCTGGTCCGGGTCGCCGACGAGGGCATCATCGCGCACACGCAGTCGCCGTGGCCGGGATACCTCGAGACAGGCCATTGGTACCCGAGCGGTCTGTCCGGGTGGAACGGGACCCGCACGCGCTACAGCGACACCGATTCGGTCGGCAGCACCGTGACGTGGAACGTCGAGCTGCCGCAGGCCGGGCTCTACCGTGTCTCGGTCTGGTATCCGACCAACCCGACGACGACCACGTCGGCGGCCTACGTCGTCGAGCATCAGAGCGGCAGCAGCGAGGTCATCGTGGACCAGACCCAAGGCGCGGGCGCCTGGCGTGCGCTCGGCACGTTCCGATACGACGCCGGCGCGGTCGGGGTGGTGCGGCTGGAAGTCCGCAACACGAGCATCCACCGGGTCAGCGCCGCCCAGTTCGTCCGCACCGGGGACTGACAGAGGGGGCGGACCGGTGTGAACCGATCCGCCCCCTCTCGGCGGTTCCTGCAGGCGTTCAGCGCCGCACGTACTGCTGGACGGCGTCCTCGTCGACGGTCACGCCGAGCCCGGGTCCTGTGGGGACGACGAACCCGCCGTCGGGCTGGACTTCGAGCGGAGTGGTGAGGATGAGGTTCGCCACCGGCAGCGTGAACGGCTGGTATTCGAAGGCGAGCAGAGAGGTCGCGCTCGCCGCCACATGCACTCCCGCGGCCATCGCGATGCCGAAGGCCGCCGAGTGGTGCGGTGCGACCTGAGCGTGGAACGCATCGGCGACGGCGGCGATCGCGAGACCCTCGGTGATGCCGGTGCGTCCGATGTCGGGCTGCGTGAGCCCGACGGCGCGCCGAGTGAGCCAGTCGGTGAACTCGAACCGGCTGCGCATCGCCTCGCCGATCGCGATGGGAGTGGCGAGCGAGGCGGCGAGGTCGCGGTGGCCCTCGACGTCCTCGGGCGCCAGCGGCGCCTCGAAGAACCACGCCCGACGGTCGTCGAGTTCGCGTCCGAGCGCTTTCGCCTCGCCGAGGCGGTAGGTCCAGTGAGCGTCCAATGCGACATCGAGATCGGGATGCACGGCGCGGATGGCGTCGTAGGTGGCGAGATCCGTGCGGATGTCGGTTCCGAGGTGCAGTTTGATCCGCCGCACGCCGGCTTCGACCATCTCGGCGGCCTTGTCGGCCTTGTCCGCGTCGTCGGACCCGCGGATGCCGGAGATGTACGTGGGCAGCACCTCGGCGAAGCGCCCGCCGGCGAGCTCCGAGACGGAGAGACCGGTCGCGTGACCCCAGAGATCCCACAGGGCGATGTCGACCGCTGCCATGGCATCGGCCTGATGGCCCGTGAGGTGGCCGCGTTCGCGCATCGACTCCGTCATCCGATGCCACAGCGTCCGGACCGAGCGGGGATCCTCGCCGATGATGAGCGGCGTGAGAAGGCGATCAACGATCGCGGCGGCGACCTCCGGTGCGACCGGGGCCAGTGCTTCTCCCCAGCCGATGAGGCCGTCGTCGGTCTCGATCTTCACCAGGAGGGTCTCGTAGCCGGGGGAGTACAGGCTCCGCCACGGTCGTCGGACGACGTAGCCGCGATGCGCCACGCCCGTGTCACCCGCGTAGGAGTCATCGGCAACCTCCCTCGACAGGAAGAGCGGGAAGGTCTGCACGCGCGCGATTTTCACAGGGGTCTCCGAAGACAGTCGTGAGGGAAGAGGCCGACGGCGGGGTGCCTCGGCGAGGGGTCAGGGCGCCGCAGTCGATGCGGCGTCGCAGGTCAGAGGGCGGCGAACGCCGTCGCCGAGCGGGAGGGGCTGTAGCCGAGCGCGACGGAGATCTCGTCGGCCGCCTCGATGAGCTGCAGGGCGAGCTCCTGATGAGGGGCGTGCAGGTCGAGAACCGACAGGGGACCGCTCGCGGAGAGGGCGGCGACGATGTCTCCGGCCCGGTCGTGGATCGGCGCGGCGATGCAGGCCCGGCCGAACGCGAGTTCTTCGATCTCGGTCGCGTAGCCGCGACTGCGCGTCTCGTCGAGCGCGACACGCATGCTCTCGCGGTCGACGATCGTGTGCGGGGTGAATCGCTGAGGGGAGTGCTCGAAGTACGCGTCGACCTTGTCATCCGGCATCCCCGACAGCAGCGCCTTGCCGAGGCCGGTGGCGTGAAGCGGGCCGGTGCGGCCGGCCATCGCGAACGACTTCGGCGCCAGCGCGCCTTCGAAGTTGCAGAGATAGGTGAAGGTGAACCCGCTGAGCTCGGCGACGTTCACGCCGATCTCGATGCGTCGGGCGAGATTCTGCGCGATCTGCCGCGAGGCGCGGAAGACGGGAGAGCCGTTGAGGGCGATCGTGCCGAGCGAGACGGCTGCGGGGCCGAGCCGGTAGAGACCCGTCCGTCCGTCCTGCACGACGAACCGCATCCGGTCGAGAGCAGACATCATGCGCGACACCGTCGACTGTCCGAGACCGGTCAGAGTGCAGAGTTCGGAGACCCTGAGCTCACCGGACTCCTCGGTGAAGCATGCGAGCAGCGACATCGCCCGTTCGACCGTCTGTGTGCCGCCCACCGATTCCGATGCCATCGTGAGTCCTCCTCCATGCCGGCGCCGCATCTGCAACGCCGTTGCCAGTCATCCTAATGAGAGTCGTTGCACCAGGCAAGACAAATATGGGTGCGTTATGCATTTTATGGATTTCGAATCCGCATTGTGGTTAACTGGCCCGACGTCATCGTCGACGACTGCGACGACGATGTGCAGGGCCCCGAACGGGGTCGCCCCTACTCGGAAAGTGAATCCAATGCCACAAGCCACCCTCGAGCGGCCCGCGAGTCGCGAGCAGGTCGAGCCGCGCTCCGGGCGACGCTCAACGCTGGGCGCCAAGGACCGCACCTTCGGCTTCATGATCGCACTTCCCGCGGTCCTGTTGTTCCTCGTGATCGCGATCTTCCCGCTGGTGTCGAGCATCGGCACGAGTCTGTACGACCAGTCGCTGCTGCGACCAGAGCGCACGTTCGTCGGCTTCGACAACTACGCGGCCATCTGGGACGAGTTCGTGGCGAGACTCGGGACCACCCTCGTGTTCGCCTCGCTCTCCACGGTCTTCCCCCTCGTACTCGGCGTGGCCCTCGCGATGCTCCTCAACTCGCGCATGCGCGGGCGCAACATCCTCCGGGGAGCGTTGATGCTGCCGTGGCTGCTCCCCGGCGTCGTGGTCTCCTTCCTCTGGGCGTGGATCTTCAACGACAGCTACGGCGTCGTGAACCACGTGTTCGCGGTCTTCGGGCTTCCTGAGATCAGCATGCTGGGAAATCCGACCGGGGCGATGGCCGCCGTCATCATCGCGAAGACCTGGCACTCCTTCCCCTGGATCATGGTCGTCGCACTCGCCGTGCTCCAGACCCTGCCCGGTGAGCAGATCGAGGCGGCCACGATCGACGGCGCGACGAGAGCACAGCGTTTCCGCTACATCTCGCTGCCGCACATCGCCGGCCCGGTCGCACTCGTCGCGGTGCTCGAGTTCATCTACAACTTCGGCAACTTCGACACGATCTTCGTCATGACCGGCGGCGGCCCCGGCGACTCGACCACGACGCTCGCGGTCAGCCTCTACCACCTGGCCTTCGGCAGCTACGAGCTCGGCAAGGCCTCCGCGATGGGCGCGCTCTGGCTCGTCCTGCTCGCGATCATCTCGAGCGGTTACCTGCTCCTCAACCGACGACTGGAGAAGTGATGCTGCGCAGCCGCGACATCGGCGAGTCGATCATCCGCCCTCGCCTGTCCATCCCGGGGCGCATCGCCCTCCTCCTGCTCGCCCTCTTCGGCCTGCTCCCCGTGTACTGGCTCACCGCCACGGCGTTCACGAGGAAGGAGGACGTCTTCTCGCAGGACCGGCCGTTCTTCCCCGTGAACCCCACGATCGAGAACTTCGTCGGCTTCTTCCAGAACGACGCGCTCCTGAAGAACCTCGGCAACAGCATCATCGTCTCGAGCGGCACGGCACTCCTCGCGGTCCTCGTCGGCGGGCTCATGGCCTACTCGCTGTCGAAGTTCCGCTACCGCGGCCGCAACGCGATCATGTTCATGTTCCTGATCGGACAGCTCATCCCCGGTGCGCTGCTGCTGATCTCGCTGTACCTGATGCTGAGCTCCGCCGGCCTGCTCTACACGTACACCGCGCTGATCATCTCGTTCACGACTTTCACGCTGCCGCTCACGGTGTTCCTCCTCAAGGGGATCATGGACGGCCTCCCCGACGACATCCTCGAGGCGGCGAAGGTCGACGGGCTCTCCCGGACGGCCACCATGTTCCGCATCGTGTTCCCCCTCGTGGTGCCCGGGCTCATCACGGCCGCGATGTTCGCGTTCATGCGCGGCTGGAGCGACCTCCTCTTCGCGCTCACGCTCGCCGGACCCGACAAGCAGACGCTGCCGGCAGGCCTCACCCAGGCGTTCATCCGCGAGGGCACGGCCGACTGGCCGGCTCTCATGGCGGCATCCCTCATCACATCGCTGCCGCTCGTCATCATCTTCGTCCTCCTCCAGCGCTATTTCGTCTCCGGCCTCGCAGCCGGCGCCGTCAAGGGGTAGCGGAATGTCCTCGAATAACCCGATCCCATCCACGAAGGAGCAGTGCCCATGAACATCTCCCACACGCAGCTGAGTCGTCGCGCCTTTCTCGGCGGCAGCACTGCACTGGTCGCGCTCGGCGCCCTCACCCTCGCGGGCTGCGCCACGCCGGTCGCGACTCCGCCCGGTACGGCGGAGAACGCCGCGACCAAGGCCAAGACCATCAACTTCTACGGCAACTCGCTCGGCGAGGAGGCGCTGAAGCCCGCTTGGCAGGGCATCCTCGACGGCTTCTCGAAGAAGGCCGGCGTGACCGTGGCGCCGGTGATCTACCCCTACGATCAGGCCGCGACGCAACTGGCCCTGACCGGCCGCTCCGGCAAGCTCCTCGGTGTCGGGCAGTCCGGTGGCTGGCAGGTGCTCACCCCGATGAACGTGCTCGCCGACCTCTCGGAGTTGGCGGAGGGGCTCGGCATCCCGCAGGGCGTGCTCGATTCCTACACGATGGACGGCAAGCTCCTCGTGCTGCCGCTCACCGCCGCCGGCATCGGCCTCATCACGAACGGCGAGATCGCCAAGAGCGTGGGAATCAAGTCGGGCATGTCGGTCGAGCAGTTCGCGACCGCGCTGGAGAAGATCAAGTCCCAGGATTCCTCGCTCATCCCGTATGCGGCGGTCACGAAGAACCCCGACCTCAAGGACGCCGTGCACTGGATGTGGGGGTTCGGCAGCGAGGTCGTCACAGACGACTTCACCTGCACGATCGGCGACGCCGAGAGCGTCGAGGCGATCACCTGGTACAAGTCCCTGCAGGACGACGGGCTGACGCAGACGAACGTCGCCCGCAGCGACGCCCGCATCCTGTTCGCCAGCGGACGGGCGGCCCTCTACGACGACGCACCGCTCGCCTCGACCTTCGTGAAGACCAACGGGGCGGCCCAGAACATCGTCGACAACATCGGCGCGATCTCGAGGCCCACCTCCGGCAAGAAGAAGTCGTTCAACCGGGCATGGGGAGGCGGTTTGTTCGCCAGTGCCGGTGAGGGCGAGCTCACGAGCCGTGAGTTCATCACCTACGCGGCGACCAACGTCGAGGCGGCGACCGCACTCTACGAGCGCTCCGCGGTGGCACCCGCAGCCAAGAGCGTTGCCGACAAGATCCCGGCTCTCGCCGCCGACAAGTTCCAGGTCGCCTTCCGCACCGAGGTCTCGGAGCACGCGCGGGGCGCGGCGTGGGACCGTGTCGCGGTGACCGCCCAGATCGACACCGCGATCGGCGGCGGGGTCGCGACCATCCTCGCCGGCCAGGTGGACGTGCAGACCGGTCTCAACGCTCTCAAGAAGGAGGTGCAGGGGCTGCTCGACTCGAACACCTGAGCATCTCCGCACACGAATGCCGCGCCGGATATCTCCGGCGCGGCATTCGTTCGTCAGGCGGGTGCCGGGGTCAGAGCCAGCGCTCGCGCAGTGCAGGTTTCAGCCAGGCGGCGGGGGAGGACATCGACAGGCCGCCGTCGACGGGGATCGTGGCGCCGGTCACGAAGGACGCGGCGTCGGATGCGAGGAACGCGACGACGGAGGCGACTTCCTCCGGCCGCCCGATCCGGCCAAGGGGATATCCCTCGGTCTCGCCCGTGTCGACCGAGGAGATGCTCCCCGGCTGCACGGAGTTGACGCGGATCCCATGCGGGCCGAAGTCGAGAGCGAGCTGCCTCATGAGGGCCTCCACGCCCGCCTTCGCTGCGGCATATGCCGGAAGAGCGGGGGCGGCGAGTGTCGCGTTGACGGAGGTCACCGCGACGATCGACGAACCTCGCGCGAGACGGGGCAGCGCTGCCCTGGCGACGAAGAAGGCGGAGTCGAGCGTGGCGCCCAGAGCGCCGCGCCAATCCGCGTCGCTCGTCGCATCCGCGCGTCCGATGGGCATGCGCGCGGCGGCGAGCACCACGACGTCGATGCCGTCGAGGGCCGCTGCGGCATCCGCGACGGCACCCTCGGCGGCATCTGCTCGGCTGCAGTCGGCGACGAGGTAGTCCTCGAACACCTGGTCGGCCGAGGACTCGAGGCCGACGCCGACGACCCGGTCGCCCTGCGCTGCGAAGGCGCGCGCGATCGCGAGCCCGATGTCCGAGCCTCCGCCGATGAGAAGCACACCGCGGCCGGTCACACGCGCACCGCCGTCGGCAGCTGCGGAAGGTCGAGCTCCTCGATCACGAGGTCCACCGCCGCGCGGCTCCCCGCATCGAGGCGAGCCGCCGGGTAGCGCACGGTCGCGTGCTCGATGATGCCGCGCGCCACGAGGATCTCCTTGTGCACCGCCCACGCGATGCCGCCCTGCAGTCCGATCAGCACGAGAGGGAGCATACGACGGAAGCCTGCCCGCGCCTCGTCGACGCGCCCCGCGACGAAGTCGGCCAGCACCGGGCCGAGCAGATCAGGGAACTCGCAGGCGGGCATGGTGCCGACGGCGCCCCGCGCATACTCCTCCAGGCAGAACTGCGCGTTCTGACCGCCGAGCACGGCGAAATCCGCGTCGTCGATCGCGTCGACGACCGCGCCGACCTTGGGGGCCGTGGGTGGGGCCTCGACCTTCACGGAGTCGACGTTGTCGAGGCGTGCGAGCTCGGCGATGAGGCTCGCGGGCATGGCGACGCCGGTGACCCCTGGGGCGTCCTGCACCATGACCGACAGGGAGGTGGCCGCGGCCACATCCCCGTAGAAGTCGACGAGGGTCGAAGCAGGAGGCTTGACCATGAACGGCGGCAGGACCATGAGCGCGTCGGCGCCCCCTTCCTCCGCGAGAAGGGCCTGCTCGATCGAGGTGGCGGTCGACGTGCCGTTCACCCCCGCGATGACGGGGACCCGCCGGTCGACGATCCGGACGACGTCGTCGAGGATCGTCCTTCGTTCATCGGCGGTGAGGGCGAAGCCCTCGCTGGCCATGCCGAACACGGCGACGCCGTCGACGCCGGAGGCGAGCTGGAACTCGACCAGCCGGCGCAGTCCGACCCGGTCGAGCGCGCCCGTGTCATCGAACGGCGTCGCCAGGATGGGCATCAGCCCGTGGAGTGTCAGAGTCATCGACCGGTTCCCCGCTTCGTCTGCGCAAGAATCACATTCTCGCAAGTGGTATGCATATTGTGAGATAGTCTGCCACATAACGGTTAGCCCTTACCAGCGAAAGATGGTCAGCATGTCGCCCGCCCCCCGCTCACGAACCGTCGAGATCCTCTCCGAGGCGCGATACGTGCAGGCCGAATCGCCGCGGTGGGACGGTCGCGACGGCCGGCTCGCGTGGATCGACATGTCGACAGGGCGGTTGCACCGGGGCCGGCTCGACGCGGAGAAGATCGTGCCGGAGTCGTCGGTGTTCGTCGGGGCGCAGATCGGGGCTCCTGCGCCGCTCGCGCAACCGGGTGCCGGGTGGGTCGTCGCGGTCGACCGCGGGATGGTGCACGTCGGCGACGACCATGTCGTGTCGGCGGTCGTCACCGATCTCGCCGCGCCGGGCGACTACATGAACGACGGCGGCTGCGACCCGGCCGGGCGCTTCTGGGTGGGAAGCCAAGCCATGCCGAGGGACCCGCACTGCTCCCTGTGGAGCATCGACGCCGATGGAGTGCCCACTGAGCGGCTCGGCGGGGTGACGGTCTCCAACGGCCTCTCCTTCGATCCCTCCGGGTCGACGCTGTACTACATCGACACGCTGCCGAATCGGAGCATCGAGGCGTTCGACGTGGCCCCGGATGGCGAACTCTCGAGGCGTCGCACGGTGTGCCGGGTCGAGGGGGGCAATCCCGACGGCATGGTCATCGACCAGGAGGGGATGCTGTGGGTCGCGGTGTGGGATGCCGCCGAGGTGCGGCGCTATTCGCCGGAGGGGGCGCTCGACGAGACCATCCGCCTTCCCGCGACGAGGCCCACGGCTGTCACGCTCGTCGACCGGCTCCTCGTGATCACGACGGCGAGTGTCGGTCTGACCGACCCCGCGCCGGCCGACGGCGCTCTGCTCGGCGTGCAGGTCGATGTCGGAGGCACTCCGGCGCTGCCCTGGAAGGGGACGCCTGAGACCGTCGGTTGATCCCGGGAGATGCGAAGAGGGCCCCGGCGCATGCCGGGGCCCTCTTCGTGTGCGGACGCGATCAGTGCGTGTCTTCGGCCTCGATCTCGGTGCGGTCGCCCGACCACAGCGTGTGGAAGGTGCCGGGCTTGTCGATGCGCTTGTAGGTGTGCGCTCCGAAGAAGTCGCGCTGACCCTGCACCAGCGCCGCGGGCAGACGGTCGGCGCGGATGCCGTCGTAGTACGACAGCGACGACGAGAACGCGGGGGCGGGGATGCCGGCTTCGGCCGCCGAGACGACGACGCGGCGCCACGACGCCTGAGCGCGCGTGAGGGCCTCGGCGAAGTAGGGAGCCGTCATCAGCACGGGAAGGCCCGGCTCGGCGTCGTAGGCGTCGGCGATGCGGTTGAGGAACTGGGCGCGGATGATGCATCCGCCGCGCCAGATCTTCGAGATCGCCCCGAGGTCGATCTTCCAGTCGTACTCGGCGGCGCCGGCGCGGATCTCGTCGAAGCCCTGCGAGTAGGCGACGATCTTCGAGGCGTACAGCGCGAGGCGCACGTCTTCGATGAACGCGTCCTGGTCGGCGACCGTGAACTCCTCGTCGGGACCGGGAAGAGCCGATGCCACGGCGCGCTGCTCGGGGTGCGACGACAGCGAGCGGGCGAAGGTCGCCTCCGCGATGCCCGACACCGGCACGCCCAGGGACAGCGCGGTCTGCACGGTCCAGGCGCCGGTGCCCTTCGCGCCGGCCTGGTCGACGATGACGTCGACCAGCGGCTGGCCGGTGGCGGCGTCGTTCTGGCGCAGCACCTCGGCGGTGATCTCGATCAGGTAGCTCTCCAGCTCGCCCTTGTTCCACTCGGCGAAGATCTCGGCGATCTCGGCCGGCGACTTGCCCGTGCCGCGGCGGATCAGGTCGTACGCCTCGGCGATCAGCTGCATGTCGGCGTACTCGATGCCGTTGTGCACCATCTTGACGAAGTGGCCGGCGCCGTCGTGCCCGACGTGCGTGACGCAGGGCTCGCCCTCGGCGACCGCGGCGATCGACTTCAGGATCGGCCCGAGGGTCACCCACGACTCGTCGGAACCGCCGGGCATGATCGACGGACCGAGGAGCGCGCCCTCCTCGCCGCCGGAGATGCCAGCGCCGACGAAGTTGATGCCGGTCTCGCGGACGGCCTTCTCGCGGCGGATGGTGTCGGGGAAGAACGCGTTGCCGCCGTCGACGATGATGTCGCCGGGCTCGAAGACCTCGACGAGGGAGTCGATCACGGCATCCGTCGGGGCGCCGGCCTTGACCATGATGATCGCGGTGCGCGGCTTCTGCAGCGAGTCGGCGAACTCCTTGTAGGTCGCCGCCGGAATGAAGCCCGCTTCGGGGTGCGCGTCGAGGACCGACTGGGTCTTCTCGTAGCTGCGGTTGAAGATCGCCACGGTGTTGCCCTCGCGGCTCGCGAGGTTGCGGGCGAGATTCGAACCCATGACGGCGAGTCCGACGACTCCGATGTTCGCTGATGCTTCGGGCACAGAGGGCTCCTCGATCGTGAAGTTAGGGGATGTTCTCAGATTATCGTGGCGGCCGGTGTCAGGACGCCTGTGTGTCACGGGACTGCACGAACCTGCGTGCCACCGAGATGTCCCGATCGCCGAGACCGGCGTCCACGATGCCGTCGAAGGCCGCGCGGAGAGCGGGCAGCAGCACGGGGGCGATGCCGGTCGCCTCGGCGATGTCGGCCGCGAACCGCAGATCCTTCACCATGTACTTCGCCATGCCGCTGGGGGAGTCGTCGCCGGAGACGAGCTTGTGCCGGCGGCTCTCCAGTAGGTTGGAGCCGGCATAGCCGCCGCCGAGCAGCGTCCACAGCGCGTCGAGGTCGAGGCCGGAGCGGTCGGCGAGGACGGTCGCCTCGCCGAGGGCCAGGATGGTCGCCGACACGACCAGCTGGTTGCAGGCCTTGGCCACCTCGCCCGCCCCGAGTGGACCGAGCAGCACAGGCGTGCCGCACGGAGCCAGGACGGATGCCGCGAGGGCCGCGTCGTCCGGCGAGCCGCCGAGCATGATGGAGAGGGTTCCGGAGATCGCCCCGTCGACGCCGCCGGACACGGGGCAGTCGACCATGCGCACGCGTCCGCCCGACTGCGTGTGCAGACGCTCGGCGAGCTCTCGGACGGCGGGGGCGGATGACGTCGAGCCGACGAGGATGAGCAGGTCGCCCGCATCCGCCATCAGGCCGTCGTCGCCGTAGAGCAGTTCCTCGAGCTCGGGGAGGTCGGGAAGGAAGGAGACGAGAACGTCGACCGCCGCCGCGAGTTCACGCGGACTGTCGGCCCAGGTGGCTCCTGCGGCGACCAGTTCGGGTTGCGGGCGGCGCGCGTGGATGTGCAGGGTGCCGTGCGCGGCGAGCAGGCGATCGGCCACGGGGCGGCCCATCGCGCCGAGTCCGATGATGCCGACGCTGGCGGAAGAGGTGCTCATGCTGCCACGGTAGCAAAGATCCAATGGATTGAATAGTGTTCAGCAGAGTGGATCTGAGCTAGGCTGATCTCATCGAGAGACTTCCCGAGGAAGGGATGAGCATGGCCGACATCGAGAACAAGCTGCGCGCCGTCGCCGCAGTGCCCCTGACCGAAGAGCTCTGCCGGCTCATCGAAGAGATCGAGCCGCGCGTCGAGATGATCCGCGATCACTCGCTGATGCACCCCATGCGCGGCCCGGCTGACTGGTCCGGTGATCCGGAGCATACCCGCACCGCCGAGCAGCAGACGGCGTTCGAGGCCATGATCGACTCGGCCGATGCGCTGTTCGGCATCCCTGACGTCGACCCGGCGGCGCTGGCGCGCACCGTCGCCGCGAACCCGCGTCTGCGCTGGGTGATGACGACGGCGGCGGGCGGCGGTGCGCAGGTGAAGTCCGCAGGTCTTGGGCGAGCCGACCTCGATCGCATCACGTTCACGACCAGCGCGGGCGTGCACGGCGGGCCGCTCGCCGAGTTCGCCGTGTTCGGCGTGCTCGCGGGCGCCAAGGGGCTCGCGCGCCTGGCGCGCGACCAGCAGGACCGCGTGTGGCCGGAGCGGTGGGAGATGCGTCAGCTCGACGAGATGACGGTCCTCGTCGTCGGTCTCGGCGGGATCGGCGCAGAATGCGCACGGCGCTTTCACGCGCTCGGCGCCCAGGTCTGGGGCACGACGCGTTCGGGAGAATCCGTCGAGGGCGTGGATCGCCTCGTGCCGCTCGACGGCCTCGTCGACGCGGCTCGTCACGTCGACGCGATCGTCGTCACGCTCCCCGGCACCGAGCAGACCCACCACCTGATCGGAGCCGATGTCTTCGAGGCGGTGCGCCAGGGGACGATCCTCGCGAGCGTGGGTCGGGGAACCGTGATCGACGAGCAGGCCCTTCTTCCCGCCCTCGATGACGGGCGGATCGCCTTCGCCGCCCTCGACGTGTTCGAGAACGAGCCCCTCGCCGTCGAGTCGCCGCTGTGGTCGCACCCGAACGTCCTGGTCAGTCCGCACACGGCCGCTCTGAGCTCGAAGGAGGAGGAGCGCATCGCCCGTCGCTTCGCCGAGAACGCGGCGCGCCTGCTCGATGGTCACCCGCTGCGTGCGGTGGTCGATACGGTCGAGTTCTACTGAACTCGCTCTGAAGGGGTGCGCATGGACGAGGACGTCAAGGAAGGGCGCGATCCTGCGCCCGCGGTCACGCGCAGCATCCGACTTCTCGGTCTGCTGGCTGACGCTCGCGCACCGCTCACCCTCACCGAGCTCGCGGGCGCGCTGGGGCTGGCCAAGTCGTCGACGGCGAATCTGTGCCTCGCCCTGGAGGCGGCCGGGATGATCGACCGCACCGCGCAGGGGTATCGACTCGGGCTGCGCACCGCCGAACTGGGCGGCGCGTTCGCCGCCCAGTTCAACCAGGTGCGCGAGTTCTACACCGTGTGCGACTCGTCAGCAGTGCTGCGCACGGAGCTCGTGCAGGTGGCGATGCTCGACGGCGCAGACGCGCTCTACCTGGCGCGCCACGAGGGCTCGTCCTCGTTGCGCCTCGGCACGCCGCTCGGCTCCCGGCTTCCGGCCCCGCTGTCAGCCACCGGTCGAGCTCTGCTGTCGCGCATGACGGACGAAGAGGTCACCGCGCTGTTCGGCGCGGACGCCGTCTTCCCCGCGCTCACGGAACGCAGCACCACCACCATGTCGGGACTCCTCGAGGTTCTCGCCTCTGCGCGCAAGCGCGGGTGGGCGCTGGACGCAGAGGAGTCGTTCCGCGGCGTCGTCGGGGTGGCCGTGCCCTTGGACGGCTGGGCTCCGTCCGACCCGCCGCTGGCGCTCGGCGTCGCGATCCGCGCCGCCGAGGCCGACTACGAACGAATCGAGCGCGTCGGCGACGCGCTGCAGGCTGCCGCCGCGGCCTTGACGAACCCCTTCAGCGCCGCGGCTCGACGGCGCTGAAGGCTGGCTCCGCGCTGGTGGGTTGGCCTGCATCCGAAGAAAGTCCAAAGGGTTGTACCGAATTCAACAGGCTGGTACATTCGAGATGACGCCGAAGGGCGAAGCCGATCGAAGGAGATGGCAGTGACCGATTCCCCCCTCACCACCAGCCCGGTGCACGACGACCCCGAGTACGCGGCGAATCTGCGTCGAGCGACGCTCGCCTCGAGTCTCGGCAGCGCGCTCGAGTACTTCGACTTCGCCCTCTACGGCCTGTCGACCGCGTTGATCTTCAACGTCCTGTTCTTCCCGCAGGGTGATCCTGGCATGGCGACCGTGCTCGCCTTCGCCACGTTCGGCGTCGGGTTCCTGGCCCGTCCGTTCGGCGGCCTGTTCTTCGGCGTGCTGGGCGACAGGCTCGGGCGCAAGTGGGTCCTCGTGGTCACGATCCTGCTGATGGGCGGGGCGTCGACGGCGATCGGCCTGCTGCCCACCTATGAGGCCATCGGGTTCTGGGCGCCTGTGATCCTGGTCGTGCTCCGGCTGCTGCAGGGGTTCGGCGCCGGCGCCGAGCAGGCGGGGGCCACGGTCCTGATGGCCGAGTACGCGCCCGTCAAGCGACGCGGGTTCTTCTCGGCGCTGCCGTTCATCGGCATCCAGGCGGGCACGCTGCTTGCCGCGCTCGTGTTCAGCGTCATCGCGCTCCTCCCCGAGGACCAGCTGCTCTCGTGGGGCTGGCGCGTGCCCTTCCTCGCCTCGTTCGCGCTGATCCTGCTCGCTCTGTTCATCCGCATGCGCCTGCGTGAGACCCCGACGTTCGTCGAACTCGAGAAGCACGATCAGATCGCCGACCGCCCGATTCGCGACATCTTCACCCACGGCCTTCCCGGGGTCATCGTCGGCATCGGGCTCCGCATGGCGGAGAACGGCGGCTCGTACATGTTCCAGACCCTCGGGCTCGCCTTCTTCGTCTCGGTCCTCGGCCCCTCGGCCGACAAGAGCCTGCTGACGTGGGGCGTCACGATCGGGTCCCTGATCGGCGTCTTCTCGGTGCCGTTCGCGGGTCATCTCTCCGACCGCTTCGGCCGCCGAACGATCTACCGCGCCGGTGCCGTGTTCATGCTCGTCTACACGTTCCCGGCATGGTGGCTGCTGTCGCTGGGCAACCACGCGATCGCCATCGCCGTCATCGCGATCGGAATCGGCTTCGCGGTGGCCACGATGCTCGGCCCGCAGTGCGCGATGCTGCCCGAGATGTTCGGCAACCGGCACCGCTACCTCGGCGTCGCGATGGCGCGAGAGATCTCTGCCGTCCTGGCCGGCGGTCTCGCAGGAGTTCTCGGCTCGTACATCATCAGCGTCTCGGGTGGCGACTGGGTGCTGCTCGCGACGTACATGGCGACGCTCGCGCTGATCACGACCGCATCGACGTTCCTCGTGCCGGAGACGCTGCGCCGGGACCTCACCAGGACCGACGACGCGATCAAGGTCTCTCGCAACGAGGGCGGAGACGACGTCTACGCCACGACGGTCTCGATCAAGGCCATCGGGCTGTGACCGGCCTCGCCGCCTTCGACCTCACCGGCAGGACGGCTCTGGTGACCGGATCGAGCCAGGGCATCGGCCGCACCCTCGTCGAGGGCCTCGCCGTCGCCGGAGCCACGGTGGTCGTGCACGGTCGCGATGCGGTGAAGGCCGCCGGTGCGGCATCCGAGATCTCGGCGGCGACCGGCCGCGTCGCGCACAGCGTGGTCTTCGACGTGACGGATGCCGCAGCCGTCGACGAGGGCCTCAGCGAGGTCGAGCGGCTGATCGGCACCCCCGACATCCTGGTGAACAACGCCGGCGTGCAGCGCCGTGCGCCGATCGCCGAGTTCTCCGACGCCGACTGGGACGTGCTCGTCCAGACCAACCTCTCCAGCGTGTTCCACCTGTCGCGACGGGTCTCTGCGGGAATGATCGCGCGGGGGAGCGGCAAGATCATCCAGATCGGCAGCGTGCAGTCGCAGCTCGCGCGTCCGTCGATCGCCGCGTACTCGGCGACGAAGGGAGCGATCGTGATGTTCACGAAGGGGTTGTGCGCCGATCTCGCGCCGCACGGTATCCAGGCCAACGCCATCGCCCCCGGCTACTTCGCGACCGAGCTCACGCGAGCGCTGGTCGAGGACGAGACGTTCTCAGCCTGGGTGCGCGGCCGGACGCCCGCCGGGCGATGGGGAGACACGAAGGACCTCGTGGGCGCCCTCGTGTTCCTCGCGAGCGCGGCCAGCGACTTCGTCAACGGACAGACGCTGTTCGTCGACGGCGGCATGACGGCGGTGGTCTGATGCTGATCGGGAGGATCCGCAACGCCGACGGGGTGCACTGGGTCGACGGCGATCGATCGCTCGTCGAGGACCCGTTCGCCGCTCTCGCCGCCGGGCGTGCTCCCGCCGTGCTCGGCCCCCGCGTCGATGGGGAGCAGCTCCCCGCCGCCGATCCGGCGGTGATAGTCGGCATCGCCCAGAACGGCCCCGCTCATCCCTCGCCGGTGCAGGCGTGGCTCAAGAGCCCCCGCACCGTGATCGCGAGCGGTTCGGAGGTGGTGCTGCGCCGCGACGCCGGAACAGCGGTCGCCGAAGGCGAGATCTGCGTCGTGATGGGTGCTGCGACCTCGGGCCTCACCGTCGAGAACGCGCACGAGTACGTGCTGGGGGTCACTGCGGTGAACGACCTCTCCAGCCCTGATCGCGGGGTGGCCGATCCTCGCAACTTCGAGTCCAAGTCCGGCGTCGGATACACGCCGCTCGCTGCATGGATCGACACGGATGCCCGCATCGACGACGTCGCGCTCGCCGTCGAGGTCGACGGTGTCCGCGTCGCGGAGACCGGCAGTCGTGAGCTGCCCATGGCGATCAGGGAATGCCTCGCGTATGTCGCGCTCTGGACGCCACTGGGACCCGGCGACCTCGTGATGACCGGCGCCCCGCATTCCCAGTCTCCGGTGAGCCCCGGACAGACCGTGACGATCCGCGTGGCGGGAGTCGAACTGGTCACGCCCCTGGTGTGACGTGAGAGGAACAGAGATGCCTAACCTCGCCGTCGTCGCCCATGCGGCCGATGACCTTCGTGTCGAGGACGCGGGGGCTCCGATGCCCGCCGCCGACGAGGCCGTCGTCCAGATCGCCTACGGCGGGATCTGCGGGTCCGATCTGCACTATTGGCGCCACGGTGCGGCCGGCGCATCGATCCTTCGTGAGCCGATGATTCTCGGCCACGAGGTGTCCGGGGTGGTCGCTGTCGCGGCCGCCGACGGCTCGGGACCGGCGGTGGGCACCCCGGTCGCGGTGCACCCGCTGACCCCGCACGGAGACGGCGTCACCCCGTGGCCGGCGGATCGGCCGAACCTCGCGCCCGCATCGAGCTATCTCGGTTCGGCTCTCCATCTGCCGCACACGCAGGGCGCATTCGCCCGGCATGTCGCCGTTCCCGCTCGCATGCTGCACGAGGTTCCGGCATCGCTCGACCTGCGTGTCGCCGCCCTCGCCGAGCCTGCGGCTGTCGCCTGGCATGGGCTGGCTCGCGCGGGGGATGTGGAAGGCAGGAGCGTGGCGGTGATCGGCGCGGGACCCATCGGCCAGCTCGTGGCATCGGTCGCTCGGCGTGCCGGCGCATCGGTCGTGACCGTCACCGACCTGCACGAGAAGCCGCGCCGTATCGCGGAGGCGCGTGGCATCCGCTCGCTCGACGCCCGCGATGCCGATGCGATCGCCTCCCTGAATGCCGACGTCGTCGTGGAGTCCAGCGGCACGGAGCCGGGCCTGTCCGCAGCCATCTCGGCCGCTGTGCGGGGTGGGACCGTGGTGATGCTCGGACTTCAGCGTGCCGGAGCCGTCGCGGTCCCGCTGTCGACGGCCATCACGCGTGAGCTGACCCTGACGGGATCGTTCCGGTTCGCTGCGGAGTTCGACGACGTGATCGCCGCGCTGGCCGACGGATCGCTCGACGTCACCGGTATCGTGAGCGAGGTGCGGCCGGCTGCCGACGCTCTCGCGGCGTTCGCTCTCGCCGCCGATCCCTCGAGCTCCTGCAAGGTGCTCCTCGATTTCGGCTTGAAGGACTGAATGTGCGCATCGTCGTGATGGGACCCAGCGGCTCCGGCAAATCCACCGTGGGGTTCGCGCTCGCCGAGCGGATCGGGGCGCTATTCGTCGACGGCGATGACCTGCACCCCGAAGCCAACGTGGCCAAGATGGCGGCCGGCGTCCCCCTGGACGATGCGGATCGGATGCCCTGGCTGCAGCTGGTCGGTGCGACATTGCAGGAGTCGCCGAACATCGTGATCGCGTGCAGCGCCCTCAAGCGCCGCTATCGCGACGCGATCCGGGCCGAGGCGCCCGACGCCTTCTTCGGGGAGCTCGCCATCGCGAGGCGGACCCTGGCGGAGCGGATGCTGTCGCGGGGAGAACACTTCATGCCGGCGTCTCTGCTCGACTCTCAGCTGCAAACCCTCGAGCCTCTGCGCGAGGACGAGCGCGGCATCCGGATCGACGAATCGGCAGACGTGGCGACGGCGGCGGCGAGGATCGCCGAGGCCGCCGCGGCGTAGCTCAGTCCTTGCGGTAGCCCGAGCGGCCCATGGCGAACAGGGCTCCGAACGTGACGACGGCGGCGCACACGGTCATCGCACCGATCAGCCAGCCGATTGCGTGAGAGAGGAAAGCGCCGTCGAGCATGGGATTCTCCGTGATCTGCGAGGAAGGGACCGGTGTTCTCAGCCTACCGGGTCATCGGGTACCATTGAGGAGTACCTCGGCGAGGGATGCTTCTGCGCGTGCGCGGACGTCCGTTATCGACGCGGCGAGAGCCATGCGGCTTCTTCACGTGTCTGCGTTCGAGATCACGATTTCCCAGACCACCGCACAGCTCCCGTTGTGTGCCCCGAAGGAGAACCACATGTCTGAAGACACCAAGGTCGCAGCAGAGCGTCGCACCGAGTTCGGCAAGGGCTTCGCCCGTCGCCTGCGCGCCGCCGGCAAGATCCCCGCCGTCATCTACGGCCACGGCACCGACCCCGTGCACGTCGCGCTGCCGGGTCACCAGGTCTCGCTGATCATCCGTCGCGCCAACGCCCTGCTCGAGCTCGACATCGAGGGCACGCAGGAGCTCGCCCTCGTCAAGGACGTGCAGCGTGACCCGGTGCTGCAGATCATCGAGCACATCGACCTCCTCGTCGTGAAGAAGGGCGAGAAGGTCACGATCGACATCCCCGTGCTCGTCACGGGCGAGGCCGCTCCCGGCACGATCGTCAACCTCGACGCCACCACGATCTCGATCGAGGCCGAGGCGACCCACATCCCCCAGAACGTCGAGGTCTCCGTCGAGGGACTCGAAGAGGGCACCCACATCACCGCTGCCGATGTCGTCCTGCCGAAGGGCTCGACGCTCATCACCGACGGCGACGTGCTGATCGTGGCCGTCTCGGCTGAGGCTGCTGAAGAGGCTCCGGCCGACGCCGCCGAAGAGGCCGCTGCGGAGTAATCTCCGACCGATCCACCGCAGAGGGGGCGCGAGCAGATCGCGTCCCCTCTGTCGTATCCTGACCGAGGCCGCGCGGCTCGCAGAGAGGACATTCACATGGCATCGACCTGGCTCGTGGTCGGTCTCGGAAACCCCGGCCCCCAGTACGCGGCGACCAGGCACAACGTCGGCCAGATGGTCGTCGACGAACTCGCCTCGCGGCGGGGTGAGAGCTTTCGGGAGCACAAGGGCGGCGCACGGGTCGTCGAGACCTGGCTTCGCCCAGGCGCCGACAAGCTGGTGCTCGCCAAGCCGAACACCTTCATGAACGTCTCGGGGACACCGGTGGCCGCGTTGGCCAGGTTCTATTCCGTGCCGGCCGAGCGCCTCATCGTGGTCCACGACGAACTCGACATCCCGTTCGACACCGTCAAGCTCAAGATCGGAGGCGGACACGGCGGCCACAACGGCGTGCGCGACATCGCCAAGGCGATCACGACACCCGAGTTCCCCCGCGTGCGCGTCGGCATCGGGCGTCCGTCAGGGCGGCAGGATCCGGCCGACTGGGTGCTCTCGCCGTTCGGAAAAGACGAGCGTGCGAACCTGCCGGTCCTCGTGTCCGATGCCGCCGATGCGGTCGAGATGCTCGTGGCCGAAGGGTTGCTGGCAGCGCAGCAGAAGCACCACGCCCCGCGCTGATCAGTAGTTGACGAAGCCCGTCGCCATACCGGCCGACAACGTCGCCACCAGCACGATCCAGAAGATGGCCGCGCCGAGCACGGCGAGCACCATGCCGACGATGCCGAGGGCGCGGCGCTGCTTCTTGCGGATCGCGATGATCCCGACGACGATCGCGGCGATGCCGAGCGCCGTGCCCACCCAGAAGGCGATCTCGGCCCACAGCACCTGCGTGCGTGCGGGGGAGAGGGCGCTCAGGAAGTCGGGGTCGGTCGTGTCGATGCCCGAGGGTATGCGCACGCCGATCTCGAAGCCGGCAACGCCGGCGATGATCGGGATGATGATCGCAGCGATGCCGGCGAGGATCAGCGAGAGGATGCCGAGGAAGCCGCCGGACTGCGTCGGCGCGACCTGCGGTGCGACATACCCGCCCTGCGGCGCGGCGTAGCCGCCGACGGGGACGTGGTACGCCCCGGGAGGAGCCTGCGGAGCGGGAGCCTGCGCAACGGCGGGAGCCTGGGGCACGGCGGGATAGGCCGGTGCAGCGGGGTAGGACGGGGCTGCGGCCGGATAAGCCGGGGGAGCGGCCGGTGTCACGGGTGCTGACGGGGCTGCAGCCGGAGGCGGGAAAGCTGCGGGCGGCTGCGGCGCGGGTGCTGCCGCCGGGGCCGCCGGGCGTTCGGGCTGCGCCCCTGGAGCCGCGCTCTGCGGAGCGGGGAACGCGGGAGGCGCAGGGGGAACAGCACCGGACGGCGGGGGCAGCTGCGGATCAGTCACGCCCCCATCCTAAGGCGGTGATGCTCAGACGCGCCGCAACAGTCCGACGCGGTCGTAGACGGCGCCCAGCGTCGTGTCGGCGACGGCATCCGCTCGCTCCGCATTGGCAGCGAGGATGCGATCGAGTTCCGCCGGATCGTCGAGCAGTTCGAGGGCGCGTGCGCGCACGGGCTCGAACTCGTTCACGACCGCCTCGGCGAGACCCTTCTTGAAATCGCCGTAGCCGCGGCCGGCATACTCATCCTCGATCGAGCCGATCTGCCGCCCCGTGAGAGCGGCGTAGATGGTCAGCAGGTTCGACACTCCGGGCTTGTTCTCGCGATCGAAGCGCACCGTGCCCTCGTTGTCGGTCACAGCCCGCATGATCTTCTTCGCCGATTTCGCCGGGTCGTCCAGCATCCACAGCACGCCCGCGTCGCTCTCGGCGGACTTCGACATCTTCGACGTCGGGTTCTGCAGGTCGTAGATGCGAGCGGTGTCCTTCTGGATGACCGGACGCGGCACCACGAACGTCTCGCCGAATCGTGAGTTGAA
>JAEKKN010000069.1 GCA_019510305.1 Microbacterium sp. | reverse complement strand
AGGGCGGCAAAGCCGCGGGGACGGCCGCGAGCAGGCCGATCCCGACCACTGCCGCGGCTGCGCCCGTCGTCGGATGCGACTCGTATCCTCAGCGCATGTCCGAAGGTGTCGAGGCGTGGTGGGCGCGACGGCAGTTCACTCACGACACCGACGTGCCCTTTCCGGTCGGAACGTACCGCGAGGCGTGGGCGCCGTATCCCGCCCTCATCCGGCAGTACCACCCCGAGTTCAATGCCGGGATCACGCTCACCCAGATTCCCCCGGCCGCCGAGGTGCTCCTGTTGTGGCAATGCGAGGTTGGGCATCTCTTCGCCGCGACTCCCGGCGAGCAGCGTCAGCGGCCGGGGCGCGAGCGTCGGCGCTCGTCGTGGTGCCCGGAGTGCGCGGTGCTGGCCAAGCCGCCGCGGGTTCGGCCGGCGGATGAGGCGCGAGCCCGTGCAGCATCGCGGATGGCGTCGCCCACGGCATCCCGCGCCAAGCCGCTCTGCCCCAAGACCCCGCCGCTTGCCGTCGGCGAGGCGTTCGCCAGCGAGTGCGCGCCGGCCACGGCCTCCGCCGTCGAGGCGCAGCTGCGGCAGGACCTCGCCGAGCGCCTCGCGTTCACGCCCGGGCTGACGGCGGTGCGCGTGGCGCGGCCGTTCTTCGAGCATGTCGAGGTGTGGCCCGACATCGTGATCCCCGAGCTGCGCATCGCCGTCGAATACGACAGCACGGGCAGGCACGGGCTCGAGCACGTCGGCAAGCGACAGGATGCCGACCTGCGCAAAGACCGCGCGCTGCGGCAGGCGAGGTGGGAGGTCGTGCGCATCCGCACCGGACGGCTCGAGAAGCTCGGGCCGTGGGACCTGCAGGTATCGGGCACGGGCAAGAAGACGCTCGCCGCGCTGCTCGATGCGTTTCGAGCGATCCGCGGCGAGTTGATCGTCGAGGCCTACCGGCGTGAGCGGTTGGGCTGACCGCTCGCGAGCGCCGCGGCCTCGCTCATCCAGCGGGCGTAGACGTCCCAGGGGTCGCGGCCGGCGGCGATGGCGTCGGCCTGCTCGGCGATGGCCGGCGTGAGGCGGAACCACTCCGACCCGCCCAAACGATCCGCCGCGAACTGCTCGTGGCGGGCCCGCTCGAGGCGACGGTCTCCCCGCTCGAAGGCCATGACCTCCTCGTGCCAGATCGCCGCGAACCGCTGGCGGGGATTCGCGGTCGTCCCGATCTTCACGCGGCCCCCGTTGCGCAGGTAGTAGACGACGTCGACGCGCGGAGGTGCCGCATCGTCATCCGGCACGTCGCCGTACCGCCACTCGCACACGGCGCAGGTCCACCCCGACGGGAAGCGCACCCCGATCCGCGAGCCGCAGGCCAGGCAGGGCGAGGGGAGGAGGTCGGTGACCCCCTCCGTGCGCGCGGCCCAGTCGGCGGCGACGGCTAGATGCGTCTCGCAGAGCGGAAGCGGCGCGTCGGGTGCCGCGGCCGCGTCGCATCCCGGGATGCAGCACCTCATGTCACTCGTGCTCCGGGAGTAGCGGCGTCGACCAGCCCGGGTCGCGACCCAGCTGCGCGGCGCGGTCGAGCGCGGTCGTCCCGAACTTGTCGCGCACCGCGTCGAGCACCGAGTCGAGTCGCGCACCCTCGTTCCAATCGATCGGCAGCTCGGGATGGATATCATCGACCCGCCCGAGCTGCGACAGCGAGAGGCCGATGAGGGTGATCCCGCGCTCGGCGATCTCTCCCTGAGCCGCGGCGAGCAGCGCTTGCGCGACGGCGAGCAGCACCGTCGTGCGGTCGGTCGCCGGGGAAACCGTGTGCGAGCGCGTGGCTCGGGTGAAGTCGCCGAAGCGCAGCCGCAGCACGACCGTGCGACAGACCCGGTCGCCCTCGCGCAGGCGCCGGCCCAGCCGGTCGACGATCTGGGTCAGGATGAGCTCGAGCTCGTCGGGCGACCGCGGCCCGCGACCCAACGCCCGTTGCGAGCCGATCGAGCTGCGGCGGCGCGTGGTCTCGACCGGCCGCGGATCCCGCAGCCGAGCCAGCGCGTGCAGGTGCGCCCCAGCTGCTCGCCCCAGCATCCGCTCGGTAGTCGCCGCCTCGAGCTCGGCCAGTTCGCCGACGGTCCGTATGCCGTACCGGTGCAGCTTGGCGGCCGTCACCGCGCCCACGCCCCACAGCCGCTCGACCGGAAGCGGCAGCAGGAACTCCTGCTCGCGGTCGGGTTCGACGACGAGCAGCCCGTCGGGCTTGCTCACCGCGCTGGCGACCTTGGCGAGGAACTTCGTGCGCGCCACGCCCACCGAGATCGCGAGCCCGACCTCGACCCGCACGCGCTCGCGCAGCCGCACCGCCACCTGCTCGGGCGTGCCGACGATGTGCCGAAGACCGCCCACCTCGAGGAACGCCTCGTCGATCGACAGCCCCTCCACCAGCGGCGTCGTCTCGCGGAAGATCGCGAACACGTCCTTGCTGGCCGCCGAATAGGCCTCCATCCGCGGAGGCACGACTACTGCCTCCGGGCACAGGTCGCGCGCCTGGCGGCCGCCCATCGCGGTGCGCACCCCTCGGGCCTTCGCCTCGTAGCTCGCCGCGAGCACCACACCAGCGCCGACGATCACGGGCCGCCCGCGCAGCTCAGGCGCATCGCGCTGTTCGACCGAGGCGTAGAACGCGTCGAGGTCGG
>JAEKKN010000064.1 GCA_019510305.1 Microbacterium sp. | reverse complement strand
CATTCGGGCAGCTCACCGATCACGCCCTCGGCCTCGAGCCGGCACCACCCCTCGGCGTCGCCGGCGAACTCCGCGGCGCCGTCCGGCAGAACCGCGGGGTCTCCTGCAGCGATGCGAGGGAAGCCGGCCAGCGCATCGAGGACGGCATCCACGTCGCGCCCGTCAGCCGCGGCGCCGGGATGCGCTCCCTCGATGTCCTCCAGCACGAGGCCCACCCACTCGTCGGTGACGTACGATCCCAGCAGTCGCGGTGCGCTCACACCTGCCGGCATCCGCTCCATCACCGCGAGTTCCCGTCGATGGAGGTCGTACGTCCCGCTGTGGCGGAGCCGGTCCACCGCCTTCACGAAAGCGCGGGAACCTGATGCGGTGCGGACACGATCGGCGCTGCCCGGTGAGAAGCCGTCGCTCTGGCTGCTCGCCTCGATCACGACGTCGCCCAGCACGTCCTCGACCGCGAGATGCAGGCCGGAGGGCAGTTCGTCCCAAGCGGCTCGGGTCTTCGCGTCCTGATGCATCGTCCCACCGTATCGGCGAGGAAGCGGCCGAGCGCGTGCCCCCGCTTCCGTCGCGGGATTCCGGTCCTGCCACGAGACCCGCCGTCCGCGCGTGGCTCTCACGGCGAACGGCGGGTCTCACGACCGGAGCCGGATCAGATCGCGGCTTCCCGGCGGCGGACCCTCGCGACGAGCAGCACCAGCGCGCCGATCGCGAGCAGAGCGAGCGCCCAGCCCAGCCCGGTGACGACGCCACCCGTGGTCGCGAGGACCTGCAAGTCGACGGATGCCGTCGCCGCTGCCGTCACGGTGACCGCGCCTGCGGCGCCGCTCACGGTCGCGACGTTGACGACCTTGCCCGCGGCGACGTCCGCCGCGGTCAGCGCATACGTCACGGGTCCGCAGTCAGCCGCCGCACCAGGAGCGAGATCTGCGATGTCGCAGTCGATCGCGCCGCCGAGCATGGGGTCCGTGATCACGATGCCGGTGAGCGTGCGGGAACCCGTGTTGGTCACCGTGAAGCGGAACTTCACCGTGTCGCCCGCGTTGATCCTGCCGTCACCGTCGGCGTCGGCGTAGTCGCCACCCGTCTTGGTGAGCGCGATGGCCGGCTGCGCCTCGATCGGCGTCACCACGGTGTCTTCGATCCTGGGCGGCTCCTCGCCGGTTCCGGTGCCCGTTGCGGTGGCGGTGTTGATGATCTCGCCGGCGTCGACCTCGGCCTGCGTGAGCACAGCGGGCTCGCCCGTGCACACCGTGGAGGCGCCCGGCGCGAGCTCGGTCGTGTCGCACACGATGTCGCCGGTCAGCCGAGGATCGGAGACCGAGACGCCCGTGAGCGTCGTGGTTCCGGTGTTCCTGACGGTGAACGTGTAGGCGATCGTGTCGCCGGCGTCCGTGCGTCCGGTGCCGTTCGCGTCGACGATGGCCGCCGCCGACTTCAGCAGGGAGAGCGCGTCCGTGCCGATCACCGCGACGTCCGCCTCATCCGTGGCCTCGGCGACCTCTCTCCACGACTCGCCCTCGACGCTCGCCGTGTTGTGCACGGTTCCGGCGTCGACATCCGCCTGCGTCAGCGTGTAGTCGATCGGGCCGCAGGTGGCGTCCCGACCGGGCATCAGCTCGAGCCCGTCCAGAGCGGGGCACTCGAGCTCTCCGCCCAGCAGCGGGTCCGTCAGCACGATGTTCCGCAGGGCCGTGGTTCCGGTGTTCCTGACCGTGAACGTGTAGGGCACGGTGTCGCCCGCGCCGACCATGCCGTCGGCACCCGGGTCGATGGAACCGGGGGTCTTGGTCAGTGCGATCGCCGTCGTGCCGGCGAACATCACTTCGGCCGAACCCTCGTCGCCGACCTCGCCGATCGGGCTGTCGCCGGTCGCGGTCGCGGTGTTCGGGCGACGCTCCGCCTCGATGTCCGCCTGGGTCAACGCGTAGGTGAAGGGGCCGCAATCGGCGCTCGCACCCGGCAGGAGCTCAGCGATCGTGCACAGGGCACCGGCCCCGAGGAGCGGATCGGTCACGGCGACATCAGTCAGGGTCGTGTTACCGGAGTTCTGCACCGTGAACGAGTAGTCGATCGTGTCGCCGGCGCCGACGAAGCCGTCGTCGTTCGCATCGGTGACCTGACCGGCCTTCTTGGTCAGCTCGATGCCGGCCGTCTGATCGATGTCCGCCGACGCGGACGCGGTGTCCTCGACGAAGCGGTTGTCGGGTCCCTGAGCGATTGTCGAGGCCGTGTTGCGCACCACCCCGTTGTCGATGTCGTCCTGCGTGAGCGTGTACGCCACCGGGTCGCATGTGACGGACTGTCCGGGCGCCAGCACTGCGCCCTCGAGCGCGTCGCAGGTGACTGCTCCCCCGAGCATCGGGTCGTCGATCTGCCCGTTGTGCAACGTCGTCGTCCCGGTGTTGGTGAGCGTGAAGGTGTACTGGATCGTGTCGCCCGCGTTCACCTGGTTGTCGCTGTTGATGTCGACGACCGTGCTCGGGGTCTTCGTGAGGCTGACGCTGTTCACGCTCGGGACGATCACGTTCGCCTCGGCATCGTCGGTCGCGGTGCCTCGAGCAGACTGTCCTGTGACGGTCGCCTCGTTGTGCACGGTGCCGTTGTCGATGTCCTGCTGAGTGAGCGTGTAGGTCACCGGCGCACAGGTGACCCCGGCTCCGGGCGCGAGCGGTGCGCCGAGCGCCGCACAGGTGACGGCGCCGCCGAGCTTCGAGTCGGTGATCTGCGTGCTCGTGAACGTGGCGTCTCCCGTGTTGCGCACGGTGAACGTGTACGCGACGGTGTCGCCCTGGTCGATCCTGCCGTTGCCGTTCGCGTCGACCGGAGCGGCCACCGCCTTCTCGAGCTCGATCCGCGGGGTTCCGGCGACCGGGACCGTGCTGGTCGAGCTGTTGTCGGACGGATCGGGATCGGGCGTCGTCGAGGTCACCGTCGCGGTGTTCGACAGCTGTGCGTCGGGCGTGGCCGGGTCGACGGTGCCGGTCACGGTCGCCGTGAACGTGGCGCCGACGGCGAGGGTTCCGACCGTGCAGTCGAGCTGAGCCGTGGTGATCGTGCACCCGGAGGTGGGCGTCGTCGGATTCAGCAGCGCCGCCGGGAGCGGATCGGTGACCGAGACGGCGGATGCCGCGCTCGGCCCGTTGTTCGCAACGACGATCGTGTAGGTGATCGGCGCGTTCAGCTGCGCCGGGTTCACGGATGCCGTCTTCACGATCGACAGGTCGGCAGAGGGCCTGCCGTCGATCGTCAATGTACCCGTGTTGTTCGAGGGATCAGGATCGGGCGTCTGCGACGTGCCGGTGGCGGTGTTCGTCACTGCCCCCGTCGCCACCACGCGCGCTGTCACTGTGAGCGTCGCCGACTCTCCGGGGAGCAGCGTGCCCACGGTCCAGCGGGCGTCGGCGGCCGACCAGGTGCCGACCGACGGCGTGGCGTTCACGATGATGAGGCCGGGCGCTGCCGCCTCATCGACGACGACACCGGCTGCCGTGGACGGACCGTCGTTGCGCACGGTGACGATGAAGCTCGCCTCGCCCTCGAGCGGAACGCTCGGGGTGCTCGTGGTCTTCGTGACCACGACGTCGGCGCTCGGGGTCAGCGGCTTGTCGACGGTCGACGTGTTGTCAGAGGGGTCGGGATCGGGCGTCGGCGATGTGACCGTCGCCGTGTTGCTGAGGGTCCCTGTCGCGCTCTCGGCGAGTGCGCCCTCGATGCGGATCTGCACGACCTGGCCCACGGTCAGGTCTCCGACCGCGCACGTGAGGGTGCTGCCGGAGAGCACACAGCCCGCGGGCGTCGCGCCGATCACGAATCCGGCCGGAAGGGTGTCGCTCGCGACGACCCCGCGCGCGACCGAAGGGCCGCCGTTCGAGACGGTCAGGGTGTAACCGAATCCGCCACCGGGCACGGCCGAGGCGTCGGCGGTCTTGACCACGCTGATGTCGGCGCTCTGCACGACCTCGACGTCGGCCGAATCGGAGTTGTTCTCGGGGGTCGAGTCCTGGGCGGGCGAGGCCACGGATGCCGTGTTCGTGAGCGTGCCGGCCGGGGCGTCAGCCGCGACCAGAGCCTGCACGGTGACCGTGCTCGACGCACCTTCGGCGAGTGTCGGCCATGTGCA
This sequence comes from Microbacterium sp., assembly GCA_019510305.1. Taxonomy (GTDB): domain Bacteria; phylum Actinomycetota; class Actinomycetes; order Actinomycetales; family Microbacteriaceae; genus Microbacterium; species Microbacterium natoriense_A. Next base: position 10,702 of record JAEKKN010000064.1, on the reverse strand, counting down.
CTCGACGCCACCCGACGTCGTCGTGCAGCTGCCGGAGGTCGCCGTCGCGTTGATGACGGTCAGTCCCGTCGGAAGCGTGTCGCTGAGAACGGCGTCGACCGCATCCGAGGTTCCGTTGTTCGTCACCACCATGGTGTACGTGACGGTGCCGCCGGCGGCGACCTGTGCGGCCGATGCCGTCTTGGTCACGGCGAGGTCGGCGATGATCGTCGGGTTGAAGCTGGTGGAGTCGACGTTGTTCGACGGGTCGGGGTCGGGCGTGCTGCTGGTGACGCTCGCCGAGTTCTGCACGACGGCGCTCGCTCCGGAGGCGAGCGCCACGGTGACGGTGATCGTCGTGGTCGCGCCGGGGGCGAGAGTGCCGACGAGGCAGCCCAGGGTCTGCCCCGTCATCGAACAGGAGCCCTGCTGAGGGCTCACGCTGACGAAGGTGGTCGCGGGGTCGAGCGGATCGGTCACGCGCAGGTCGCGAGCCTCGGACGGGCCGTCGTTGTGCACGGCGAGCGTGTAGGTCACGTTCTGCCCTGCTACGGGCGCCGCCGGCGCGTAGGTCTTGACGATCGAGACGTCGGCCTCGGCCGTGAGGGTTCCGGATGCGGAAGCCGTGTTGTTCGAAAGGTTCGGATCGGTGAGGGTCCCCGACACGGACGCCGTGTTCGTGAGCGCTGCGCCGGGGCTCATCGACGCCGAGACGGTTCCCGTGACGGTGATGGTGCTGCTCGCGTTGACCGCGAGGGACCCGAGCGTGCAGCTGATGCTCGCACCGATCGTGCACGTGCCCTGCGCGGGAGTGACCTGGGTCACCGCGAACCCGGCGGGCACGGCATCCGTCACCGACACGCCGGTGGCCGTCTGCGGGCCGTTGTTGGTGACGGTGATCGTGAAGGTCGCCGGCTCGCCGGCCACGAGCGGCGAGGTGTCGAGCGTCTTGGCGATCGCGAGATCGGCCGCCGCATTGACGGGCGTCTGCACCTCATTGCTGGTCGAGGTGCGGTTCTGGTTCACCACTCCGTCGTGGAAGGCGACGTTCGCCTCGTTGAGGACCGTGGTGGCCGCAGCAGACACCGCGACCTTCGCGTCGAACGTGTAGCTCGTGCTCGCTCCCACGCCGATCGATCCGCCGACGGTGGCGCTGCCGTTGTCGCCGAGGCGCACTCGCACCGTTCGGGACCCGGCGGCGTACTCGCCGCGGTCGTCGCCGGACGCATCCGTCAGGGCCCCGGCGCCGGCGCCGGCGGTGATCTTGACCGATCCGGGGACGAAGTCGATCCCGGCGGCCAGCTGGTCGGTCGAGACGGCCTGCGTCGCCGGGTTTCCGCCGTTGTTGACGGTGGTGACCGTGTATCGGAGGACGTCGCCGACCTCGGCCGTGGACCCGCCCCGCGTGAGGTTCGTCACGCTCTTGGTCGTCACGAGGCACGGGCCGGTGCCGAATGTGATGTCGTCGAGGAAGTTGCCGACCGAGGCGTTGCCCGAACCCGCGCTGACCGCCTCGAACCCGAAGCGCGTCACGGTCTGGCCCGCCGGCACGGTGTAGGTGCCCGAGTGCGCTCCCCACGCGGCCGTGGTGTCGGAGAGATTGGGCCCGCTCTGCACGAGCGTTCCCCCCGGGACGCCGATCACGACCCTCATGACGTCGGTGCCCTGGCGCGCGCGGTGCTTGAGCGACCAGGCCAGCGTCTGGCCCGGTGTCGTCGCGACGTCCTGGTAGAGCATGCTGGCGCTGTTCGCGTTGAGTTCGGCGAACTGCCGCCCCTGCGCCGCAGACACGCCCTGGAATCCGCTCGACCAGACCTCGATCTGGTTCGCGCTGTCGTTCGTGAGCCACCCGGGGACCTGAGCCTCGGGTATCAGTCGGTAGGTCGCGTTGCCGATCGCCGGCGATTCGAACGAGCCGTTGGTCAGCGAGACCGTGCCCTGGCACTGCGTCGGGTTCTGCGCCGCCGACGCCGACGTCGGCGCGATTGCCTCGGTCACGACCGTGAGTCCCGCCGTGAGCAGCAGAGTCGACGTGACCGCCGCGATGGTGCGCCGAAGGCGCGCGTGAGCGTGTGAAAACACAGCCGTCCCCTAATTTCTCCCCAGAGGCTCCCCGCATCGCTCGGGCGATGCACCTCTCCGCATCCGACACTAACGGAGTCGTCAGCGCAGAGCCATACTCGTCCTGTGCTCCGATGCGGGATCGAGACCCGATTACGATCGAAGGTGCCCGCCCGCAGGAAGGTCGCCATGCCCGTCTCCACGCACGCCCTCGCCCACGCCGAGGATCTCGCCGACTTCGTCGCCGCATCTCCGTCCAGCTACCACGCAGCCGAGGAGGTGGCCCGCCGGCTCGAGTCGGCGGGTTTCGCCCGGCTTCGCGAAGAGGACGCCTGGTCGGTGCAGCCGGGAGGCCGCTACGTCGTGGTGCGCGACGGCGCCGCCATCGCCTGGACGGTTCCTTCGGATGCCGTCGCCACGACGCCCGTTCACATCCTCGGCGCGCACACCGACTCCCCCGGCTTCAAGCTCAAGCCCCAGCCGACGACCGGGTCGGCCGGCTGGCTGCAGGCGGCCGTCGAGGTCTACGGCGGCCCGCTGCTGAACTCCTGGCTCGATCGGGAGCTTCGCCTGGCCGGGCGCCTCGCCCTCGCCGACGGCCGGGTGGTGCTGGCCGACACGGGCGCTCTGCTGCGTCTGCCGCAGCTGGCCGTGCACCTCGATCGCGAGGCGAACACCGGTCTCGCACTCGACAAGCAGTTCCAGACCCAGCCCGTGTGGGGCCTGGGAGATCCGACGCAGAACGACATCCTCGCGGAGCTCGCCGCGTCCGCCGGGGTCTCGGCATCCGACATCCGCGGGTACGACGTCGTCATCGCCGACTCCGCACGGGGCGCGGTGTTCGGCAAGGACAGCGCCTTCTTCGCATCGGGCCGCCTCGACGACCTCGCCTCCGTGCACGCGGGCGTGGTCGCCCTCTCTTCGCACTCCACGGACGCGGGCCCGATCGCCGTGCTCGCGGCCTTCGATCACGAGGAGCTCGGCTCCGGTTCCCGCTCGGGAGCCGGCGGCCCCTTCCTCGAAGATATGCTCGAGCGCGTGTACGCCGGGCTCGGCGCGGACTCCTCGGCGCGCCGGCGCGCCTACTCGTCGTCGTGGTGCCTGTCGAGCGACGTGGGTCACTCCGTGCACCCGAACTACGTCGGCAAGCACGACCCCGTCGTGCACCCGGTGCTCGGCTCGGGGCCCATCCTCAAGCTCAACGCGAATCAGCGCTACGCGACGGATGCCGTCGGCTCCGCCGCCTGGCGGGCCTGGTGCGAGAGTGCGGGTGTGCGCCCCCAGGAATTCGTGTCGAACAACAACGTGCCGTGCGGGTCGACGATCGGTCCGATCACCGCGACGCGTCTCGGCATCCGCACCGTCGATGTCGGCATCCCGATCCTCTCGATGCACTCCGCCCGCGAACTGGCCGGTGTCTCCGACCTGCACGATCTGACGCGCGTCGCCGGAGCGTTCTTCGCCGGCTGAGCCTCCGAGGACCGCCCGCCACCACATCGTCGACGCGCCACCGCCGAATCGGCGTGAAGAACATGGTGGCGCGTCGCGAAAGTGGTGGCAGAGCGGGCGACGCGATGCCGACCGATTCCCCACCGGCGCTCGCGGTGCCAGGATGTGCACATGAGCGACAACAGGAGTGCGCTGATCGAGCGCGCCGGCATCGAGATCATCCCCGAGTCCGACCGGGGCGCGAAGCCCCGCGATCTGTTCTGGCCGTGGTTCGCCGCGAACGTGTCGGTGTTCGGCATGTCGTACGGCTCGTTCATCCTCGGCTTCGGCGTCTCCCTGTGGCAGGCGACCCTCGTCTCGGTGATCGGCATCGTCGTGTCGTTCTTCCTGTGCGGGCTGATCGCGATCGCCGGCAAGCGCGGATCCGCCCCCACCATGGTGCTGTCGCGCGCGGCTTTCGGGGTGCAGGGGCAGAAGCTTCCGGGCATCGTGTCGTGGCTGACCTCGATCGGCTGGGAGACGTCGCTGGCGATCACGGCCGTGCTCGCCACGGGAACGATCCTGCGCACGCTCGGATGGGTGAGTGGGAACGACGACACCGCCGTGAAGATCATCGCGACGATCGCGGTCGCCGCACTGATCGTGGGGGCCTCGGTGCTCGGATACCACACGATCATGAAGCTGCAGTCGGTGCTTACCTGGCTCACCGGTGCGATGACGGTGCTGTTCCTGATCTTCACCTTCCGTCACATCCAGTGGGACGTCGCGTTCTCCCGCCCCGACGGCACCTTCGCGCAGACCGTGGGAGCGCTGGTCATGGTGATGACCGGCTTCGGGCTGGGCTGGATCAACATCGCCGCCGACTGGTCGCGGTATCAGAAGCGCACGGCATCCGACGGGCAGATCATCGCCTGGAACACGATCGGCGGCTCGGTCGCTCCTGTCATCCTCGTCTTCTTCGGCCTCCTGCTCGCGGGATCCGACGACGAGCTGTCGGCAGCCGTCGGCGGGGACCCGATCGGCGCCCTCGCGACCCTGCTGCCGCCGTGGCTGCTGTTCCCGTTCCTGATCGTCGCGATCCTCACGCTCGTGTCCGGCGCGGTGCTCGGCATCTACTCCTCCGGCCTCACCCTGCTGAGCCTCGGCATCCGGATTCCCCGCCCAGCCGCGGCCGCCGTCGACGGTGTCATCCTCACGACCGGAACGATCTTCGTGGTGTTCTTCGCGACGAGCTTCATCGGGCCGTTCCAGTCGTTCCTCATCACGCTGGGCGTGCCGATGGCGTCGTGGGCGGGCATCCTGATCGCCGACATCCTCCGCCGCCGCGCCGACTACGACGAGGCGGCCCTGTTCGACTCGCGCGGACGTTACGGCGCGGTCGACGGGCTGTCGATCGGCACCATGCTCGTCGCGACGGCGATCGGCTGGGGCTTCGTGATGAATCAGATCCCCGGCACCCCCTGGAATGACTGGCAGGGCTACTTCCTCGATCTGTTCGGCTGGCGCGACGACTGGGGCTACGCGAACCTCGGCGTGCTGTTCGCCCTCGTGCTGTCGTTCCTCGTGACGTGGTTCGGACGGGCGGGAACGATCCGGCGGCAGGAGCAGGCGTGACGCAGTGGCTGGTCGTCATCGACCCGCAGAACATCTTCGCCTCCCCCGAATCGGCCTGGGGATCGCCGTTCTTCGCGGCGGCGATGCCGCGCATCAGCGAGCTGGCCGACGCCTTCGGCGAGCGCGTGATCGTGACGAGATGGATGCCGACAGCCGATCGATCGACCTCGTGGGGCGACTACTTCGCGGCATGGCCGTTCGCTGATCGACCGGCGACGGATCCGCTGTACGACCTCGTCCCCGATGCCGCGCACCTGACTCCGCATCCGACGCTCGATCTTCCGACCTTCGGCAAGTGGGGTGCCGAGATCGAGGCGATCGTGGGGCACGGGGCGCACGTCGTGCTTGCCGGAGTGTCGACCCGCGCTCCACGTCATGGGCCTGTACCCGCCCCAGATCACGATCGCCGACACCGCGAGCGTCCTCGCCGCACTCTAGATCCGCCCCTCGCCACACGAACCGGAATACTGCCACACTGTCGGTGGGAGGGGTTCCATGAGCACGCACGCCGCAGAAGAGCGCACCGACGACTTCGTCCACCCGAAGAAGCGACGCCGATGGCGGCGCACGAGGATCGCGCTCGGCATCATCGTCGCGGTCGTCGCGGTCGTCGCGATCGTCGGATCGATCACACCGTGGCCCTCGGCCATGGTGATCCGCTCGGTGTTCTCGAAGGGCGGGGACGACACCGCCGCCGAGATGGACAAGCACGTCCCCGACACGAAGCTCACCGAGACGCTCGACGTCGCCTACTCGGACGACGGCGTCGACACCACGATGGACGTCTTCTCCCCGGCATCCGCCACGGGCCCGCTGCCGACGATCGTGTGGATCCACGGCGGCGCCTGGATCTCAGGCTCCAAGGAGAACGTCGACCCGTACATGCGCATCCTCGCCGCCGAGGGGTACACGACGATCGCGGTGAACTACACGATCGGCCCCGAGGGCGTCTATCCCCTCGCAGTGCACCAGCTCAACGACGCCCTCGCCTACATCGACGAGCACGCGGACGAGCTCGGAGTCGACCCGACGCAGATCGTGCTCGCCGGGGACTCCGCAGGCGGGCAGCTGGCCAGCCAGATGGCGACGCTGATCACGAACCCCGAGTATGCCGAGATCATGGACATGACTCCGGCGCTCACGGCGGATCAGGTCGTCGCGACGGTGCTCAACTGCGGCGTCTACGACCTCTCGGCGCTCGCCGAGCTCACGGGCCTCGTCGGCTGGGGCTTCAAGTCATCGATGTGGGCGTACGCCGGCACGAAGGACTGGGCCGAAGGCTCGACCGGCGCCACGATGTCGACGATCGACTGGGTCACCGCCGACTTCCCGACCACCTACATCTCCGGCGGCAACGGCGACGGGCTGACCTGGCTGCAGTCCATCCCGATGGCGAAGCGCCTCGACGAGCTCGGCGTCGAGGTCACGACGCTCTTCTGGCCCGCTCCCCACGAGCCGTCGCTCCCGCACGAGTATCAGTTCCACCTCGACACTCCCGATGCACGGACCGCGCTGCAGAAGACGATCGACTTCCTGAACGCGCACACCACGCACTGACGACCTCCGTCTTCCGGCTTCCGGCCCTTGCAGTTCGGGGGACGACACGCCAGATCGGGGGACGAAAGTCGTGTTTCGTCCCCGATGTGGCGTGTCGTCCCCCGGATCGGAACGGTGCGGCACGGGTGCAGGCGGACGGATGCCGCGCGCGTCACTTCATGGTGTCGAGGATGCCCACCAGATCGTCGAACGTCGTGAGCGGGTTGAGGATCGCGAATCGGGTGTTGGGGCGGCCCGCGTGCGAACTCGGCACCACGAAGGCGTGCTGCGTGTCGAGCAGTTGATCCGACCAGCGATCGTAGTCGGCGCGGTCCCAACCGTTGCGCTCGAACACCACGACCGACAGCTGCGGGTCGCGCACCAGCGTCAGCTCGGGGCGTCGGGCGATCTCCTCGGCGATGCGCTGCGTGAGCGCGAGCGTCGCGCTCACCGCCTCGCGGTAGGCCGTGACGCCATAGGTCGCGAGCGAGAACCACAACGGCAGGCCGCGGGGACGCCGGGTGAGCTGGATCGAGTAGTCCGAGGGGTTGAAGTCGTCGGCATCCGTCAGCGTGTCGAGGTACTCGGCGTGCTGCGTGTGGGCGCGGCGACCGCTGTCGGGATCGCGGTACAGCAGTGCGCAGCAGTCGAATGGGGCGAACAGCCACTTGTGCGGGTCGACGATCATCGAGTCGGCGCGTTCGACGCCCGCGAAGATGTGCCGGGCCTCGGGCGCGAGCATCGCGGTGAGCCCGTAGGCGCCGTCGATGTGCAGCCAGAAGTCGAACTCGTCTTTCAGGGCGGCGATGCCGGCGATATCGTCGACGATCCCGAAGTTCGTTGATCCCCCGGTCGCGACGACGGCGCACACCTCGTCACCGTGCTCGGCGAGGGCCGCACGCACCCCCTCAGGGTGCAGCCTGCCGTCGGCGCCGGCCGGGACCAGCAGCACGTCGGCATCCATCACCTTGGCGGCCGACTTGTTCGAAGAATGCGCCTCAGTGCTGCACACGATCTTCCAGCGCGTCGGGAGCTCCTTGCCCGCAGCGATCAGTCGAGCCTTGGTGGCCTCTCGTGCGGCCACGAGAGCCGACAGGTTGCCGATCGTGCCGCCCTGCACGAAGACGCCGCCGGCGGTGTCAGGCAGACCGAACTCGCGGGCGAGGAAGGCGAGCACCTCGTTCTCGGCGTGCACGGCGCCCGCGCCCTCGAGCCAGCTGCCACCATAGAGCCCGGAGGCCGAGACGACGAGATCGAACGCGATCGCGGCCATGGTGGGCGCGGTCGGGATGAACGACAGATAGAGCGGATGACTCGTACTGAGGCACGCGGGGGCGAGCACGTGCTCGAAGGTCGCAAGCGCCCTGGTGGCGCCGAGCCCCTCGTCGGTGATCGTGCGTCCACCCGTCAGCCGGGTGAGCTCACCCGGTGTCTGCGGCTTGTCGAGCGGCACGAAGTCCGACAGCATCCGTCGCCTCGAATAGTCGAGGACGGCGTCGACGATCGCCGTGGATTCGGCCGAAGCCGCGTGCATGCGTTCAGCTGCCATGCGCTTTCCTGTTCTGTGTGGGGTCAGCCGAGGACGGCTGCGAGTGTGCGGCGGGCGAGGTCGGCCCGGTCGTGCGGAGTCCACTTGACCAGCGAGTGGGCGCTCATGCCGTCGACCATCGCGAGCAGCAGCCACGCGGCGGGCTCTGGATCGACGGCTCCTGCGGATGCGCGGCTGATGACGTCTTCGAGTCCGGACTGCCAGAGATCCATCTCATGACGGACCCGCTGCCCGAGCGCCTCGTTGCGAGCGCCGAGCGACCAGGACTGCACCCAGACCAGCGCGACGTCTTCGCGGGCGTCGTCGAGCAGCGTCTCGATCAGGCGCTGCAGGTTCTCGCGGAGGTCCCCCGAGAAGACGAAGCCGCCCAGAACCTCTTCGCGTTCGGCGGCGACGATCTCTCCGAACACCTCGGCGACGAAATCGTCCATCACCGGCCGGTAGTGCGCGATGAGCGCGGGCGTCACTCCCACGCGGCTCGCTACGGCGCGCACGGTGAGCGCGTCGATGCCGCTCTCGCACGCCAGCGCCTTGGCGCCGTCGACGATCGAACGCTCGCGCTCGGCGGGCGGCAGCCGCTTCGCCGCGGCTCTTGACGTGTTGTTCATCACGGGATACCGTAGCACCTGTTGGCCACCCGTTCAATAGGCATCCGCCGCGGTTCCGATCTCGGCGAAGCACGGCACCCCGAGGAGACCCCATGACCTGGCGAATGCCGGCAGAGACCGCCCGCCACGATCGCATCTGGATGGCGTTCCCGGCCGAGGGGCAGACCCTGGGCGAGAACGCAACCGAACGCGAAGAGGGCTACGCCACCTGGACCGCCGTCGCGCACGCCGCCGCCGAGTTCACCCCGGTCTCGATGCTCGTCGACCCGAGCGAGCTCGACAAGGCGCGCCGCATGCTCAGCAAGACGATCGAGATCGTCGAGGCGCCTGTCGACGAGTTCTGGATGCGCGACTCGGGGCCGAGCTTCGTCGTCTCCGACGACGGCCGCCTGGGCGCGGTCGACTGGATCTTCAACGGCTGGGGCGCTCCGGAATGGGCGCAGTGGAGCAAGGCCGCTCAGCACGCCCGCATCATCGCGGGCGCCGTCGGGGCCGAGCTCGTCAGCTCCGTGCTGGTGAACGAGGGCGGCGGCATCCACGTCGACGGGGAGGGCACCGTTCTTCTCACCGAGACCGTGCAGCTCGACAAGCGCCGCAACCCGTTCGCCGACCGGCAGCGGGTCGAGGCCGAGATGCTGCGCACGATCGGCGCGACCGCAGCCGTCTGGCTGCCCAGAGGCCTCACCCGCGACTACGACGACTTCGGCACGAACGGCCACGTCGACATCGTCGCGACCATCGCCTCCCCCGGCCGCCTGCTGCTGCACGAGCAGCAGAACCCCGAGCATCCCGACTTCGAGGTCAGCCGGCAGCTGCGTGCGCACCTCGAGCAGCAGACGGATGCCGCCGGCCGCGGCTTCGAGATCATCGGGCTCCCCGCACCCGCCACGCTGCGCGACGACGAGGGCTTCGTCGACTGGAGCTACGTCAACCACCTCGTCACGAACGAGGGTGTCGTCGCCTGCGGATTCGGCGACGAGCAGGCGGATGCCGCGGCCCGCGCCATCCTCACCGACGCCTACCCAGGGCGCACCGTCGTCACAGTCGACGCACGCCCGCTGTTCGACCGCGGGGGCGGCATCCACTGCATCACCCAACAGCAGCCGTCGCTCTGACCCGACCGCCCGTCTGCGGGTCGTTGAGCGAGGAGCGAAGCGACGAGACGAAACGCATCAACCGACAAGGACTCACGATGTTCAACGTGCATGAAGCCTCCATCGCCGATCTGCGGCGCGCGCTCGAATCGGGTCGGACCACGGCGGTCGAACTCGTCGAGGCGTACCGGGCCCGCATCGCCGCCTACGACGCACCCGGCACCGTGACGGCGCTGAACGCCGTCGTGGTGCACAACCCCGACGCACGCGCCGAAGCCGAAGCGTCCGATGCCCGCCGTGCGGCCAGCCAGACGCGCGGCCCGCTCGACGGCATCCCCTACACCGCCAAGGACAGCTACCTCGTCAGGGGTCTGACCGCCGCATCCGGCAGCCCCGCTTTCCGGGACCTCGTGGCGCAGCGCGACGCCTTCACGATCGAGCGCCTCCGCGCCGGAGGAGCGATCTGCCTGGGTCTGACGAACATGCCGCCCATGGCCAACGGCGGCATGCAGCGCGGCGTCTACGGTCGCGCGGAGAGCCCGTACAACGCCGACTTCCTCACCGCCCCCTTCGCATCGGGCTCGTCGAACGGGTCCGGCACCGCGACCGCGGCCAGCTTCGCGGCCTTCGGCCTCGGCGAGGAGACGTGGTCGAGCGGCCGGGGACCTGCGACGAACAACGCGCTGTGCGCGTACACGCCCTCGCGCGGCGTCATCTCGACGCGAGGCAACTGGCCGCTCGTGCCCACGATGGACGTCGTGGTGCCGCACGCGCGCAGCATGGCCGATCTGCTCGGGATCCTCGACGTGATC
>JAEKKN010000071.1 GCA_019510305.1 Microbacterium sp. | reverse complement strand
GCAACATCAACAGGGCGCCCAGCCCCGCGATGATCGGCCCGATCGTCATGAACAGCCGAGGGCCGAACTTGCCCGAGAGGGCGCCGACGCGCGAACTGAACAGGATCATCATGAAGGTCACCGGAATGGAGGCGAGCCCAGCCAGGGTCGCCTTCAGCCCGGCGCCCTGCTGCAGGTACACGCCGAGTGCGAATCCGTTCAGCGAGAGGGCGCCGTAGATCAGGGCCGTGGCGATGTTGCCGGTCCAGAAGTTGCGCACGCGGAACAGGCCGAGCGGCAGCATCGGGTTCCGGTGCACCCGCTGACGGATCAGGAAGCCGACGAACGCCAGGACGCCTCCCGCCAACGGCAGGTAGATCGCCGGGCTGCCCCAGCCCAGCGTCGACTGCTCGATGAGCGCGAACACGACACCGCCGAGGCCGAGGCTGCAGAGCACCGCACCGAGGTAGTCGATCGCGACGCCCTCTTCGCGCACGTCCTTCTGGCCGAGCAGCTTCAGCAGCACAAGGGTCACCGCGATCGGGAGGACGTTGATCACGAAGGAGTAGCGCCAGGACAGGAAGTCCACGAACAGCCCGCCGATCACCGGGCCGGCGATCATCGCGATGGTGGTCATGCCCGTCCAGGTGCCGATCGCCTTCGCCTGCGCGGCGCCTCGGAAGTTCGAGGTGATCAGGGCGAGCGAACTCGGCACCAGCAGCGCACCGGCGATTCCCTGGATGCCGCGCGCCACGATCAAGAACTCGACGTTCGGCGAGAGCGCGATGGCCAGGGACGCGACGCCGAAGGCCACGAGCCCCACGCGGATGACCGTGATCCGGCCGTAGACATCGCTGAGCGAGCCGGCCACCAGGATCAGTGAGCCGAGGGTGATCAGGTAGGCAGACACGATCCACTGCTGCGCCTCGAGCCCGCCGTGCAACTCGCGCCGAATCGCCGGCAGGACGACGTTGACGATCGTGCCGTCGAGGAAGGACACCAGTGAGGCGAGAATCGCGATGGCGAGGACGAGCCGCTGTTCCTTGGTCACGGCTTCACGCTAGCCCCGACGGCGGATGTCGCGCTCGCTCAGGCGTCGACCGCCTCGACCACGGCGGTGATCACGGCAGGCTGAAGCAGGATCCGGAAATGACCCACCACAGGAACCTCGATGTTCCTGGCTCCCTCGAGCGCGCTCCCCTCGGGGATGTGCGGATCGAAACTGGGATAGATCGAGGTGATGCGCTCGTTCACGGCGCGCTCCGCCGCCAACGCCGAGATCACCGGATCGTCGGCCAGGAAGGCGCGCAGGGCAGGATTCGGCGCGAGCCGGGCCATCGCCGACCCGTTGAAGGGCGAGGCGATGGCGACCAGCCGGTCGACCCGGCCGTCCCGATCATCGAGCGCCATCACGTGCTTGCCGACGAGGCCGCCCTTGCTGTGGGCGACGATGGCGACGCCGCGGAGACCGTGCTCGACCAGCTGAGCATGAACAATCTCGGCCGTCCTCGGAATCGGCGCGCGATTCAGACCCAGGGCCGGGATGACGTGCACCGGATGCCCGGCCTGGTTGAGCCGCTCGGCGATCGGGCCCAGGTAGTGCCAGCTCTCGTAGATCCCGGGAAGGATGACGACCGGTCGAAGGCTTCCGTGGGCGAAGGCGCTGGGAACGGCCCGGTATCGCACCGCATGCGCGCGAAAGCGCAGCGCGTTGGGATAGTCGCCGAGCAGACGCGCCGCGTGCCGCCGGCGGGTGAGGCCGCGGTCGTCGCTCATGCCCGCACCGCGTCGGCGAACTCCACCACATGCCGGGCCACGGTGGTCGGGTCGGTGTGCATGATCACGTGCGGTCCCTGCACGACCCGCAGCTCGGCATCCGGGGCCAGGCCGGCGAGCGCTGCCGCCCAGGTCACTCGGGCGATCGGGTCACGATCTCCAGTGACCACCAACGCCCGGGCCGTGATCGCCGACATCCGGTCCTCGAGGCGATCGGCGAGCATGTGCCTTAGTTGAATGAACAGGTACGGCGGCCAGCAGCGCAGCAGGTAGTCGGTGACCGAAATCGCGACGACCCTGGGCGGCTCGCGCAGCGAGTCACGCAACAGCTTGCGGATCGCCGCAGCTCTCGTGCGATTCCGCGGTTCGAGGGTCGGCGCCATGAGAACGATGCGGTCGGAGACATCCCGATCCCGCTCCGCCAGGATCGCGACGACCTCGCTGCCCATCGAATGGCCGACCAGCACCGGGTTCTCGATGCCGGACTCGCGAAGGAAGCCGGCGAGCACGTCTGCGTGGCCGGTGAGGGGCACATCGCGCCGAGGGTTCGGCGCCGCGCCGTATCCGGGAAGGTCGACCAGGAAGACCCTGCCTCGCCGTGCGAGCTCGGCGGCGAGGGGCTGGAAGTAGCGCGACGACACCCCGATGCCGGGGACCATCACGAACGTCAACGTCTCGGCGGCCGGATCGACGCCATCCCGTTGCGGAAAGCGCTTGACCGCGATGGTCAGGTCACCGTGCTGCTGCCGGCTGGTGAAGAACGCCGCCCCGGCCCAGGTGCGTGACCGGTACTCGCTCTCGCCGACCGCGCCGCCCCGAAACCGCTTCACCACGTTCCGCCTCCTGCTGCAAGGCTACGACTCGGGGATGAAGACTCCAGGGGTGTGCTGGCCTCAAGATCGAACGAGATGGACCAGGTGTAGATCTCTTTTTCCGGT